>DASWQH010000001.1:0-3902 GCA_036403815.1 Pyrinomonadaceae bacterium
GGTGCGGCGTTACTTGTGGAGCCATGCCTATTTTTCCATGTCGGGTAAGAAAGCCGACATGATAAAAGTCCCGCGCTCATTACTAGAGCGCCTGACGGATACGCTGTGCTATGCAGCGTAAATGGATAAAGTCCAGCTTAGTCGCCTGCCGCGCCCTCTATAACAAACAAGCCTGTCTCGCCGCCGCCGGAAGTGACGTTGACGATGGGCGAATCCGAGAGGCGTACCAGAGCGCCCTCTACGCGCCCGCGAAAGATGAAGGGATTCGTGTCTACAAACATAGGCTCAAGCGACCATCGCTCTTCGTCGAAGATGGGAAAGACTTCCGTCTTTATCTGAAGGGCTTCCTGAATAATAAAGTCGCCGTCTTTGAGCGCGTCGGAAAGCGCCTCTTCCCACTCGCTATCGCTCAAGCTTCCACCGAAGAAGATTCCGCGCCCGCCGTAATCATCATTCGGCTTGAGTATGAAAGCAGCCCTGTGCCTGCGAACGTGCTCTATCAGGTCAACCATGCGCCCGCGATGCGAAGTCTTTCTCTCTATAAGGCGACGCGTCCACGGCACGGACTCCGCTATGACTTCTCTTTCCGATGCGCTGAACCAATCCGCGTACGCTACGTCTGTGAGCAGGTCGAAGGCAGCCTTCTTATGCATGAGCTTGCAGCGAAACGGATTGACCAGGCAGACATCCCGGTTGAGATAGGCACGCAGCAGCGGATGGTTGTCGTCTGCGTGCTCAAGTAGCTCATGAATCACCACGCGCTTGTAGACCAGGTCTATGCGAAACTCGCCGCAACGCAGATGCCCGCCCGTATATTCCAACTCGTCCGGCGTCGTGATGATGGTGGGCAGCCCGCGCTCTGCGAAGTAATCGCGCAGCAGTATGAACTCGTTCTCCGTCGGTAGGTCAGCCCAATCGAGTATAGCCACGTTGGGCGCGCCCACGCCTCCCCAATCGCTGTAGGTTGCGACGAGCGCCTTGCGCAATGCTTCCACAGGGTCTAGTTGCCGGAGCCGGTACTGTTCTGCAAACGTTCGTAGAGCTTTGACATTGAAGAGAACCTGATTAAGCCCCGCTTGATCCGGCAGGCTCGAAGGATTCTCTGCGTTGTATTCGACAAACTTAATCTCGTCGCCATGAATGAAGGCGTCCAGACGCGCGTTGATGGCTGCGTAAGGGAAGCCCGGATCAATCAATGCAAGGCGGCGCTCTCTTTCACGTAGACCAACCAACTCCATCAAAGAGGGATTCTCTACAAGCGCCCTTGCAATCTTTTCAAAAGCGCCTGCCAGCGTCTCCGAGAAGCAGGTCAGGCGGTCGTACAGCTCTGCGGTCAGAAAGTGCGGGCGGAGCGAGACGCCAAGCGGGCGCTCGCCGTAAGAGAGACCGTGCAGCATCATCTCGCGCCTCAGATGCGCGAAAAGCTCTCTGTTAAGACCTTTATCTTCGGCCAGAAGCTGGTGGTATGCGGCAATTGCCTCTTCGCGCATTCTTCATTCCCTTCATCCTGAGACTTTGAAAGCGATCAAACCGGAACTGCCCCAACGCACTGGTCAAGCTTGTTCTAACTTTTATCGCACGCATTTCAGGAAGTCACGAATGGATTGCTGACTAAAGTAATCCGACTCCCGCTCCGGTACAAGGCTTGGAAAGCGTTGGCCGTCTTAGATAAGGTTTGCAACCCTTAACAGATGCAGTAAGATGACGAACAGATTCAAGCGCATAAGACATATCGTAGCTGCAAAACTGCTCTCATAAATATGTATGACACTCTCTCAATGGCGCTGGGCTTGGGGTTTCTACTCGGCCTGAAGCACGCGACGGAAGCGGATCATCTTGTGGCCGTCACTACCATCGTGAGCGAGCAGCGCTCGGTCTGGCGCTCTATGATGGTCGGCGTTTTGTGGGGCATAGGACACACGGCAGCGCTTTTCGCCGCCGGTCTACTCATCATCATCCTGCACGTAGCGATTCCTGAACGCGTCGCAGCATTGCTGGAGCTGGCCGTCGCCGCCATGATTACTATCCTGGGCGCTCGCATACTCTACCTGCTCCTGCGCGACCGCCGCAGCGTACACGTTCACACGCACACGCACGACGGGCGCACGCACGCGCACCTACATTTTCACGACCGCGAGGACGCACACCGCGTTGATGATGCTGACAGGCACGCTGCTCCTGTACATCACAGGGGCTTGCGCGGCCTGCGCCCGGTTTTTATAGGAGTGGTTCACGGGCTGGCTGGCTCTGCGGTGCTGACGCTCCTGGTATTGACGGAGATAGTGGGCAACGGCGGGTCTAGCGCGCTGGGGCTTGCTTATCTTTTAATCTTCGGCGCAGGCTCTATCGGCGGGATGCTCATCATGAGCGCGCTCATCAGCCTGCCGTTCGTCTTCACGGCAAACTATTTCACGCGCATCAATAATCCCCTGCGCCTTGTCGCTGGCCTGGCGAGCATCGCTTTCGGAATCTACTACGCATGGGAAGTGACGCGCGGCTTATCCTGATTCCCTTGATTCTGCTGAGAGCCATCTTCGTATGACTTCCACCGCATAGCGCTTTTCTTCATCGGTCAAGGCGCGCCCTTTCGGAATCGCGTGCCACTTCTCAAGACAAGTTCGGCAACAGGTGGCGGTCGCGTGTTGTGCTACGAAGACCGGATGATTGCGCCAGGGCGTCTGCTTGCCGTCGTTCGCGGGTTGGGCGGGCGCGAGTCTTTTTTCTATGAAGTCGGCGGCGTGAGTGAGCACCACATCCATCCCTTTGCGTGCAAGATAATCCCGCTCCTTCTTCTCTAAGTGAATACGGCTGCGAAAATCCGACTCGCCCAGCCGTGCAAAAACTTCCTCCACATCTTTCATGCAGAAATTGTACGCCTGCCCGCCTTTTTTCAAGAACCCGGAAGAATAGAGGTCAGAGGTTAACGTGAGGCGCGACGTAACAGCAGAAAGCTCCGTAGGAGCCGGATGTTTATAGTCTCCGGATGCTAGATAAACCTGGCTCCGTAGGAGCTATATGTTAATTAATTGAGAACATATAGCTCCTACGGAGCCAGGTTCTTTTTGGAAACTTTAAGCTATAAACATCAGGCTCCTACGGAGCCAAGAACATTAACCTATTCTTATATCGCGCTGCACGTTAGGGGTCAGAGGCTAGAGGTTAAGTCGAAAGACAATTACTAATCTCTGACCTCTAACCTCTGTGAACTTTTTTTGTAGGGTCTGTGTGACGTGGGTCTTTGCTCTCGCGGTTCAGGTATTTGACGAAAAGCACCAGGCCAAGGGTGGCGAAGATGATGATAAAGGCCATCATCCCGAAGACGAAGTAGAGTTCTCTGTAATCCGAGTCCATAGCCGGTTAAGCCCGCCCTTATTCTCCCAAGTTTCCAGCCCGGAGCAAAGAGTTGTCTACTTCTGTAGACAACTGACGGCTCATTATGTCACCTAGATAAGACACCCCGGCGTGATTATCGAAGAAACAGGCCGAATTTCCAACGGCACAGGGCTTGCCAACTGTTAAAGCAGCCCCACCGCTTAAAAAGAAAGCGATTCGACGCCCTTGAATCGCCTCCGTTAAATGACGGGTAGAGAAACCCCTCCTCTACCCGTCTCTTCTTAAAAAAATTGAGGGGCTGACAAAAGAAAGGTTACGGTTAGGAAAGAGATGTTGTTCACGCTGTTACTTGCTATCCCCTTCATACTGGCTGCGGTTCTCTTCTTCTATACGACTGCGGGCATACTGATTCACCTGCGCCACGTCTACGTGGACGGCAGAGCGCAACGGCAGTCGCATCTGACCGGATGATGAAAGAAAGAGTTCCCCTGAAGCCCTCGCTTTGATTTACTCTCCCTCCCTGGCAAACCATAAGCTTTCCGTCTCTAAACCTTCCTACGCGCTCCTTT
>DASWQH010000002.1:0-61953 GCA_036403815.1 Pyrinomonadaceae bacterium
GGTCGAGAATGAGTTTGGGTCAACGCAGAGAGAAGAACCCGTCTAACAGTGTGACCATTTGAGCCTTCACCCGAATCATGAAGTGGGACGAACAGCTCCCGAATAGGAGCGTGGAACTACACCGGACACCTTCTTTCTCAGCAGCCAAGCAGTGCGAGTAAGAAAATGGATCGTACTCTGCTTCGATAGTTTCGAGCTGGGCGCGGTGAGGTGTGCGTACTTGAGACTTGACTTGCATAGGAACTCATTCAACCGGAGCGCGGATTGAATGCTTTTCATGATGATTCTATCTTCCAAAGTTGGGCGCTATTTGCCGCGCCCGGTTAATTGGGGCGTTAGGCCGCCCTCGATATCCTTCATGGATATTCGTTCAACCGATGAATGGCGCAGAATTTTACTAATAATTCCGTATATGAGATATAGTGGCTGTCGCAGGTTAATGAAGGGAGAATGCTTTGAAACTTAAAAAGTATTTCCTCGAAGTAATTCTTGTTACGGCTTGTATTCTGACCTCCACCGCAAAAGCGCAAACAATTTTGTCGGAGGACTTCAATAGGCCGGATGGGCCCGTAGGAAATGGCTGGTCTACTTGGTGGGACAGTCAGTTTGAACATTCTAATATCAATCTCGTCGACGGTGAGTTGCTTACACATGGCTATCCGAACCAGGCTGGCGGTGTCTTCCGTTCAATGCCAGTTACTTTCCCTATTACCTTTTCCTTCAATTTCCGCTCTCCGCTTACGGTTAATGATAACCAATGTACTCCTCAGACCTTATACAATGAGGCTGGCTGGCTAATTGTTTTTAATGCAAAGACCGCTTCGTCTCTTCCGCCCTATCCTCCTAATACACCTGCGCAGATCATGTTCTATCAGTATGCGGGATCTAGAAATATCGGTCGCGCCTACCTGACACAAAACGGGATGGTGTTTGATAGTGCGCCTAATTCCCCGGAGCCAATTGCTAACCAGCGAGATTACAGGATAACTCCGGCATCTCACATCGGAGGCACTATAAATAATGATCTGAGCGCCACAATCACAATCCGCTACAACGATGGGCAAACGCCGGACCCGATAATTATTTCTTTCGGACCTGCCGCGGAAGCGGTCAGCACCCCGCCAGGAACAATCTTTGTACTCGGAAACAGTAGCTGCAATACCGGCTCGCAGATGTTCGACAACCTGCTCGTCAAACAGAAGTTACTCGCGCCTTGGGATCAAGGGCAATACTGGGTGCCGCAGACGTATAATATGCACTGGGGTGGACGATTCGGCGGTAACTGGGACGAGGCTAGGAGAGCGGTTGACTTTTATTATGCTCAACCCCAAGCTTCTAATGTTTTTGGCACCATCGCACAGTGGGGGAGGGGTAAGAATGTTAGAGCCATTCATAGCGGAATTGCCCAGGTTGTCCCCCGGCAAGTAAATGAGTGCGTCGGCAAAGGCAGGCCAGTCACGCAGACAGACTTGGTTGTCACCAGGGCTGACGGCAGGCTGAAAACTGAATATATTCATTTAATTATCAATCCGGAAGTAATAGGTACACAGGTACAAGCCGGTGATATTGTGGGGTGGGTGTCAGATGAAGGCTGTGCCCAGTTGCCTCACCTCATGTTTATAATTTCTGAGGACGGGGTTCCGCTCCCGCTAGATGATCCTCATGGCGTCTTATTAGATGGAGAAGTTATCTTTTCAGGGCCTCAACGTACGCGTCCTGGGGGCAAGCTAGGTACTATTTATACCTTCACCGCAATGCCTCGGACTCCTTCCAGCCCTTAACATTGTCCGAAATTATGAAGCAGGGGTCAGCGTAATGTGAGGGTTTAAAGTTTGCGATTAAGTTCGCGCCCCGTACCCGCGCCACCGCACAGGTAACAGGCTCAAGAGTGAGACTTGACGGTTGCGGCCTAACAACGGCATGCACCCGACGCCCCATCAGCGTCCCTCTCATGCGCGTTGAATAGGGGCGCGGGTGATGCCGGGCGTTGGGCTGCTTTAAGGAGTCTTGGTCGTTGAGCTATTCTATCCAGAATTCGAGACACGGCTCTCTGATTGGGTCAACGATCACTTTGTTCCTATCATTTCCAATTTGGAGGTAACATGACAGAAGATTCTAGAGACCCCCTAGCCCCGTCGAATCTCTTTTTTTCGGTGCAGTTTGATGAAGACATCTCTGCCACTTTCCAAGAAGTAGAAATCTTAAATAGCCATCTTCAGTGCATCGGATATCAGCATGGCAACACCCCCATCTTCTATCCGATCAAATGGCCGGGCTTGGGAAAAGTTGGCAATCTGGTCCTGCGCAAAGGCAACTTGCTCAACGCTGCCAGGTTTTGGGACTGGTACAAAGAGATCAAGCTGAAGAAGATCAAGGCTGACCAGATAACTGTTCATCTGATGAATGAGGAGGGAGCAAGAAAGATGAGTTGGACACTCAACCAAGCTTGGCCGACGAAGGTTAGTGATCCAGGGGAATTATTGGATGGGGAAGCGGGTGTCGAATCGATGGAAGTTGCGTTTGAAAGGCTGGTTATGGATGTGTCGTAGGAAAGCCGAAGAGAAGGACAGGCCAAAATGAAGCAGCCTAACAACTCATTCAACCGGAGCGCGAATAGCGCGGCTTTCATCCGCAAGAGTTGGATGCTTGGTCAGATTCTTCCGCGCCCGGTCAATTCCAGCGTTATGCCGCTAAGCTTGATGTAAGGAGGGAGCAATGGCCGATGATTATCCTAGAGAACTTGGCTGCTTAGCTGAAGCTCTTTTAATTGGGGCAGTTTACATAATCATATTCGCGGTGATTATCCCATTAGTTTTCGGGGTGCGAATTGGTGGGACAATACCAATGTTAGTAGCGGCAGCAATTGTCGGATGGTTCTTAACTCGTAGATACCGGAAAAATATGGAAAAACGTCTTGGCAGAAAAGTTAAAGGAGATCACGAATTAACATCCATTTCTTCTTGGATGGAAGCATCTACTAAAGAGGAACAAACTCGTCTTACTCCAGCTACACCGAATATGAGTCCAAAGGAAAAGTTAGAGCTTGCCAAAAAAAATATGGAAAATTATATCAACGTATATCGAACAGAAGGAAAAGATGCCGCTCGCACTCAGATGGCACAACTTCTCCAAGTTGACGAAAACGAACCTAATCCCGCCGACGTTGAATATAAAATCATAACGGCTGGCGGTCGAGAGAATGGCCCTTTGGACGTTGATACTATTCGTGACCTGTTTAATAGAAACCTCGTTAATAATGAAACTCTTGTGTTTGATCCGTTAGTCGAAACTTGGTGTCCACTCGCTGATGTCTTTGATGTAACGGAATGGGAAAGACTGAAGGGCGATAGCTAAAATGAGGATACATAATTCCAATCACGGGCGGCATAACAACTCATTCAACCGGAGCGCGAATAGCGCGGCTTTCATGCGCGAGACTTGAATGGTTTCGAGGTTGTGCGCGCCCGGTTAGACAAAGCGGGCATCAGGCGCTTGCCCCTTGTGTGAGTTATGAAGAGAATATAGTTGGAGGAAACTTTATGATTCAGACTATTGAAGCAGTCATAGATGAAAACGGCAAAGTTCACCTATTGGAAGCTGTCCGTTTGCCCGAAGCCCGGCGTGCGCTTGTAACAATCCTGGAAGAAGAACCTGCAACTGAGGTATCTGAAACGGCTTTGCTAAGTGAGCAGGCTCTTGGTAAGGACTGGGAGCGCCCGGAGGAGGATGAGGCATGGTCACACCTTCAGCAGGTTCCGTAATTCTTGTGCCTTTTCCGTTCTCTGATTTGTCTCACTCAAAGTTGCGCCCGGCTGTGGTTTTGGCTGATGCCGCTAAAGGCGATTGGATACTCTGTCAGATTACCAGCAAACCTTATTCTGATCCTCAAGCCATTGAGCTTAATGATGATGGTTTTGCTACAGGCTCTCTGCATGTGGTGAGCTATGCGCGTCCAAGCAAGCTCTTTACAGCTAATCGGAGTCTGATTGTCAGGCAGGTTGGAGTGTTGAAGAAGGATGTTTTGGAGCAAATTGTAAATGCTATCGCTGAAATGCTGCGTAGAGGGCTTCAATGATGAGGACTTCTTTATTGCCATGCCGCGCCTAACAACTCATTCAACGCGAGCGCGAATAGCGTTGCTTTCATCTGCGAGACTATGTTGTGATGGCGGCTCATCGCGCCGCGTTAGATTCAAGCGTTAGGCCGTTGCGCGCAGTTGCTTCAAACTGAGGAGCGACGTTTCTTTTTCGATGCGCGTTTCCTTTTCCTAAGCTCGCCCTCAATCTCGCTTCTTTTGATTGCCTCATTGATTAGTTGGAGCGGTTCATCTTGCGGCTTTAGTTGCCCTGTCAGTGATAGGAGATACAGTTTCAGTGCGGCCCTGTGTGCATCTGTGTAAAGATAAGCCGACTCAATACCAGCCAAGAGCACTCTGCTCGCTTGCTCTAATCCATCTGGCCCGTTGTCCATTGTCTTCTTAATTATGAATAGTAGCCGCGCAAGACATTCAACGGCGGCTGAATCCTGACACAAGGCAGGTTCAAGGATAGCAGCCCAATCTTCATGGCCTGTAACTAGATCATACTCATTACCAATTGTGCTAGTAGATGCTTTCAAAGGACGCCTGCTTAGATTTAACCAAAAATGGCTGATATAGCGACGCCAATATATTACCAGCCTTAGTAATTTTTATCAATGAATAAATCTTGAATAAGGCCATAAATCCGTTTTACTATTAGCTCCCATGCAATACCACTTTTACCAAGCTTGGTAAGGCATCTAAAATCAACATCATAGCGGTGCTATAGTCCCATGTCTATGGCACTGAAACTACAGATTCAAGAGATAGCCAGAAAGCTAGGAGTAGAGAACGCAGCACAATTGGCTAAGCTGACGGGGCTTGGGCTGACCTCCTGTTATCAGCTATGGGAGGGAACGGCTCAAATGGTCTCGTTGAAAACTCTGAATACACTTTGCAATAAACTCAAAGTTCATCCAGCGCTGCTGTTTGAGTATAACCCTGATCCAGAAGAGAGAATCACTCGTTTGGTCAAAGGCAGAAGCAGGCGAGGGAAGTTGTAAAGCAGAGGTGCTGGAAGAACATCTCAGTCGCGGCCAAAATCGGCCTAGCAACTCATTCAACCGGAGCGAAAATAGCACGGATGTCGTCGTCAACTTAGTTGCTTGTTTTATTAGGTGCCGTCCGGTTAATCCGGGTGTTAGCGATTATGTATGCTTTGGAAATATTCCATAGTGGTCTGGAGAGAATTGTGAGATGTCATATCAACACACGGCCTTTATTGGATCAATCCCTGAGAACTATGATCGCTACTTAGGCCCGGCCTTATTTGAGCCTTACGCTTCCGATATGGTTGAGCGATTGAATGTCTCAGAGGGCGCATCCGTACTGGAGTTGGCGTGTGGTACGGGTATTGTGACGCGGCGATTGCGAGACCGGCTCCCACCTGGAGTAAGACTTATTGCGACCGATCTGAACGAAGCGATGATTGACTACGCAGCCCGAAAGTTTAGACCTGATGAAGCCGTTCAGTGGAAGCAGGCTGATGCTGCTGAGTTACCTTTCGCTGGTGAGTCATTTGACGCGGTTGTGTGCCAGTTCGGGTTGATGTTCGTCCCGGATAAGGAAAGAGTTGTGCGTGAGGTGTATAGAGTGTTGAAGCCGGGCGGCGCTTTTCTCTTTAGCGTGTGGGATGCAATCGAACAGAACGACCTGGCCTACATTGCTCACACAACCATCTCGACATTCTTTGAGCATGACCCGCCAAACTTCTATGAAATTCCATTCTGTCTACACGACCCTGAAGCAATCCACACGCTTCTGACGGCGGCGGGATTTAGAAGTATAAAGTTGTCGCTATTGACATTGCCATCTATCAGCCCCACAGCTTTAGAGGCCGCGAAGGGATTGGTTGAGGGGAATCCTGTGATCGTTGCTATTAACGAACGTAACCCGGCAGATGTCCAGAGGATTGTAGCAGCCGTAGCCGCAGCGGTTGCCGCTCGTTGTGGAGACATGCCTGTGCGGGGCAGGATGCAAGCATTCGTCTGCACAGCGTTGCGATAGATAAGGAGTAGAGGTCGAACCCAATGGCACGCCTGACAACTCACTTAACGCGGACGCCTCAACAGCATCTCTTTTATCATTTAGCCCCTTTCAGGGGCTATCATTCCTTCATTCCACCAACGCATGGTGACGAACCATGCGAGGCCGGGCAGTAGAAAGAAGACGCCGATGCCGATGGTGACGGCGCGGGGTGAAAGTTGGTAGCGATCCAGCAGCTCGCCTGTCACATAGTTGGAGGCCGCCATCGTCAGTGTCAGCAGTGCAAGCTCGGCTGCGAAGACGCGCCCGCGAAAGTTGTCCTCGACCGCTTGCTGTAAGAGCACGGTGGAGTAGACCCAGAGGATGCTGCCGCCTGTGTGCGCGATTGCGAGCACGATGAGGGCAAAGATGAAGTTGGTCGCGCTGCCGAAGGCTATGTAGAAGATGCCGCCGATGATGAAGGAGATTCCGATGGCGGTCTGCATTCGCGCGCGAGTTTCGCCGCCAAATCTGCGTGCGGCAAAGGGGCCTATGGCCGTGCCTATGCCGCGCGCCGCATAGAGCACGCCAATGCCGGTCGCGGTGCTGCGTCCCACAGGGAAAATCTTTTCGCCGAAGACTGCCAGTAGAGCGAGTATGCCTCCGCCCAAACCCCACGCGGGCTTGACCATCAGAAGGGCAAAGACGCGCGGGCGCTTCTTGACATAGCGCATGCCTTCGATGGTTTGCGCGAGTCCGAGAGCGCTCATCAAGGTGAGCCTCTTTTTCGGTTGCGGCGGACGGCGTGGAATACGCACGGTCATGATGAGCGCTGCCGAGAGAAGATAGGTCAGCGAGTCGAGTATGAAAGCGGCGTTGGTGCCGACCCAGCCTGTAATAAGGCCGCCGATGGCTGCGCCGAGCGTCAGCATGGTTGACCACGTCGCGGAAGAGATGGCATTGGCGGCGACGAGGTCGCGCGGCGCAACGATAGATGGAATGGCAGCCGTGCGCGCAGGCTCGAAGAAAGTGGAGAAGACCAGTTGTATGACCGTGAGCACGTAGACCAGCCACAACTGGTCTGCGCTTCGTATCAGCAGAAATCCCAGCACTACGAAGGCACGCACTATGTCCGACATAATCATGAGGGAGCGGCGGCTGAAGCGGTCTGCGAGGACGCCGCTTGCGGGGCCGACAATCACGCTCGGAAGAAAGCGCGCCACGAGCACCAGGCCGACGGCGCGGCCTGAGCCTGTGAGGTTCAGCACGATGGTGTAGAGCGCTATGGTGTCGAACCAGTCGCCCATCTGGCTGACGACCTGCCCCAGCCAGAGGCGGCGAAAGTCTCGGTTACGTCTGAGCAAATCGACGTAGCCGGTCGAAGCCGGTTGGATTGGCGCACCTTCACCTAAAGCTTCGCTCAAACACACACCGCCTGAGTAAAGATTGATTAAAGCTTCGAGGTTGCACCGTCATGCTGTTTGTGTCAACAGCAAGGGTAAACTGGTAGGGGTTTAATTTGGGTCGAGTGCGAGGGAATTTGAAGCTCACCGCAGAGGCGCAGAGGACGCAGAGGGAGCGCACAAGCCAGTACCGCCTGCGTAAGCGGGCGGTTGGTAGCGACGATATAAACCCGCCCGCTTACGCAGGCGGTACTGACCTTCTCTGCACTATCTCCGCGTTCTCTGCGTCTGCGGCGGTGAATCTCCTCTGACAGTATGCCGTGTTGACGCAAGCCTAAGCCTTAACCTCACGAGAGTAAGGCATAATCTAATGAGGGTAAGGCATACTCATGCGAGAGTAAGGCTTAGTCACGCGAGCGTAAGCCTTAGCGTCTGGTAGCTATGCCTTACCCTCGCATGAGTATGCCTTACTCTCGCATGAGTATGCCTTAGGATTACCATCCTAAGCCCTACGCTCGTCATCGTATGCCGTTCGCGCCTGAGCGAAGGAAGATGGATGCCAATCTTCCGCCCTAAGTTTGACCGACTTATCAATTTGACGCGTCACTTAGACCGTAGTCAAAGCCATATCCAGCATCAGTTTAGCCCCGCCCTTCTTATAAAAGCACAACAGACAAGAGTTTAGCTTGAAGTCGTCTTACATCATCCTCTGCGGCACGCTTCTTGTTAATTGAAAGGGCGCGGCGTGGAAGTGAGACCCACGCGGGTTTGCTTCCCGGACTCTCCGCACGGAGTCCGCAGCCGCACAAGCTCGATTGACAGAGAAAGCGAAATTGCTCGTGCGCTTGTAATGCTTTCTCTCAAACAGCTCTCACCCCTGAAGGGCGTGCCGCAGAAAGTGCCTGATGGCGGATACGCTCGCCTTGCCCTAAACCCTGTCGTAAGTCCTGAACGAGTTGCTCCCGGTCAGGACTTACGGCGGCAGGCATTATAAGAATCTGATTACACTTGAAAAGCATCCACCGAAGAACGAGGGGGAAGCAGTAGAACAAGCGGCAGGCAGTTACATGAAGTGAAAATGGCAGGCTACGGGCGCACGCCTTAAACGTGCGCCCATCCTGCCGGGGCTTTCAGAGGCGAACCGTAGAGCTGGAGAGAGAACATTGAAACTCATAGATATGAGTGATTACAGTCGCGCGGCCAAAGTCTACTGGTCGGTGATGGTCACGGGCGGCGTCACAATCGCCGCGTGGGGGCTTTACCAGTGTCTCTCCTTCTCGGCGCTTCAGTGGATGGAGTTCGTAGCGCTCCTCTGCCTGGTTATCATTACAAGCTCTTATCCGATTCGCATCCCGAACACGAACGCCAGCGTCACTGCGGGCGACATCTTCACCTTCTTAAGCGTACTTCTCTTAGGCGTCCCGGCAGGACTCGTCGTAGGAGCGGTTGACTCTTTCGTCAGCGCACGTCGCACAACGAAACGCGCTACAAGCTGGATCGGCGCACCTTCTATGATGGCTATAACGGTCTTCGTCGCGGGCAGCGCCTTCTATTACGTTCTGCAATTCTACGCGCACATCACGGACATGCCGCTTCGCACGATGCCCGCACGCCTTGATTATCTAATCGTGCCGCTGCTGGTGATGACGCTCCTGCAATACTTCCTGAACGGTCTTTCGGTAGCGACCATGATGGCTTTGAAGAGCCACCGCTCCATCTGGAAGTTCTGGCGCGACGGTTATCTGTGGACTTCCTGGACGTTCTTTGCATCGGGCTTGGCCGCCGCTCTCATCTACGGCGCGCTGACTAAGTTCGGCTTCCTCTATGTGCTTTTAAGCGTGCCTGTGATTGCCGCCAGCTACGCGACCTACAAGGTCTACTTCGAGCGCGTCAACGAGAAGACGCGCGAAGCCACAGAGATGAGCCGCCTGCATCTGGCTACGGTCGAAGCCTTGGCGACCGCCATCGACGCCAAAGATCAGACGACGCATTGCCACGTTCGCCGCGTGCAAATCTACGCCGCCGGGATGGGCAAAATCTTCAACCTCTCAGATAAAGAGATAGAAGCATTGAAGGCTGGCGCGCTCCTGCACGACATAGGCAAGCTCGCCGTGCCCGATCACATACTGAACAAGCCGGGTCGTCTCTCCGCAGCCGAGTTCGAGAAGATGAAGATTCACACGACGGTCGGCGCAGAGATTCTCAAGCGCGTTGATTTTCCTTATCCGGTCGTGCCCATCGTTCGACACCATCATGAACAGTGGGACGGCAAGGGCTACCCGGACGGCCTCAAAGGCGAAGAGATTCCTATGACGGCGCGCATCCTTGCAGTAGTTGATTGCTTCGACTCTGTGCGCGAAGACCGTCCCTATCGTCGCGGCATGACCAGAGAAGAGGCCAGCGAGTTACTTTTACGCGGCGCGGGCAAGCATTTCGACCCGCAGGTCATCGACCACTTTCTCAAAAATCTACAGAAGTTTGATGATGAGATAAAAGCTCAGGGCTTGGACTCACACGGCCTGACGGATGAAGAGTGCGAGCCGCGCACGCTTGCCTCGGACTTCCGCGTTAAAGAGCACGAAGCCCTCTTCGCTTACGATCAGATTAAGAACGCGCACCGAGAGGTCTATTCGCTCTACGAGATTGCGCGCACCTTCGGCTCATCCCTTGATATAGAAGACACGCTCTCGATTCTAGTCAACAAGGTCGGCCATGTTGTGCCGTTCGATACCTGCGCCGTTTATCTATACGACGAGCTGAAAGGCTATGCGGTGGCGGCGCACGTCGCCGGGAAGAACTGCGAATCTTTGCGCGACCGTTGCATAGCGCCGGGCGAAGGCGTGACCGGCTTCGCGCTGGCAAATCTTCGACCCATCAACCACATTGATCCCAGTCTCGATTTCACAGGCGTAGAGCTTGCTCCCGGCAGCCAGTATCGCGCTATGGCCTCGTTCCCGCTCGTCAAAGACGAACGCCTGCTCGGCGCGCTCACAGTTTATTCGATTGATCTACAGGACTACACGGACGACCACATGCGTATGCTCGACACTGTGACGCGCCTCGCGTCCGATGCGCTGGCTAATGCCGTGCAGCACGCTCAGGCCGAATCGCACGCGCTCACAGACCCCTTGACCGAGCTGCCGAACGCGCGCTCCATGTACATACGCTTCGAGCAGGAAGTCTCGCGCGCACACCGCACGAGCAAGCCCTTCCAGGTCATCATGCTTGACCTTGACAACTTCAAGCAGGTCAACGACACCTACGGCCACAAGACCGGCGACCAGATGTTGCGCGAGGTGGCGCGGCTGCTACAGGGGCAACTGCGCGAGTACGATTTTCTGGCGCGCTACGCCGGTGATGAATTCGTAGCCATCGTGCAGGAGATTAATCAGGAGCAGGTGGAAGAATTGAGCGAGCGCATCGAACAGACCATCACTCGATTCGCCCTGCACGTGCGCGCAGGCCACTACGCGCGCGTCGGCATCTCTGTCGGCGCGGCCACCTTCGGCACGAACGGCGAAACCCTGGATCAGCTTTTAATCGCCGCCGACGAAGCCATGTACAGTGTTAAGTCCACACACAAAGAGCGGCACCGCTCCCAACCCCCCGAAATCGTGGAAGAGCACGTCGAAATCCCCACCGACAAGCTTGCATCCACGGCAATAAACTAGAGGTCAGAGGTTAGAGGCTAGAGGTTAGTAACTGCTGTTAAGCAGTGAAAGATGTTTGAGAAGGTGCGACAACCAGTCTGCGCCAGCAGACAACAGAATAAAGCCCCAGACGAATGCCGTGAGGCAGAGTCTGGGGAAAGCAACAGAATAATTATCCGAGTCTGCGCGAGCAGACGACATAAGGTTTGTGCCGATTATGTCTGAATATCTGTCGCCCGCTAACGCGGGCTTCGTGATCAAGGGGCGGACTGTAACCCCAGTCTGACGACTGGGGCTAAATTGTACCGTCTGCTCGCGCAGACTCGTTGAGTTACCCCTCAATTACCGTGCTCTGTGTAATATGAATTAACTCTCTTCTACTAACCTCTGACCTCTAACCTCTGCTTTCTTGACAAAGTTTTCCGCTTCGCTTTCAATCCCCTAAGTGCAGAGTTGTGGTGCGCGAGCCACGTTTAGCTGTCGTTTGCGCCGCGATTGAGGTTTTAGATGTTAGGATAGAGCTTGATCCATCCTTGGGCTTCTGCGGGGATACGTCTTCCGAGATTGTAAGCATGGCTGTGAACAGCGTAACCAATGAGACGGGCGCGACCGTTTTGATAGTTGATGACGAGTCGAGCATGCGCAAGAGCTTGAGTCGCATCTTCGAGTCGGCGGGGCATCGTGCTTTGACAGCGTCGGACGCCCCTACGGCGCTTCGTGTGCTGCACAAGGAGGCGTGCGATGTGGTGGTACTCGATGTGGAGATGCCGGGCGTGGACGGGCTTGCACTGTGTCGTCTACTGCGCGCTCAGGCGAAGACCAAGCAGTTGCCGGTCGTGATGCTTTCAGCATCGGATGACGAAAATCGCAGGGTCGAAGCCTTTGCCGCCGGAGCGGATGATTACATCGTCAAGCCTTCCACGCCGCTTGAGCTTTTGACGCGCGTGAGCGCTCACTTAGAAACCGCACAGCGCGAGCGCGATCTGCTGGGCAGCAATCGAGAGCTAAGCTTTCTTGCAGACCTCGGACGCGGGCTTCTCTCTGCGCTTGAGCCGGATCAGGTCGTGCGCCGCGTGGCGGGCGCAACCTATGAAGGCGCGAACGCTACGCTCTGCGCCTGCGTGCTCAAGCTTGGAGAGCGCGGCTCTGCCGTCTGCGTCTTTGACCGTGAGGGCAGCGCCGAGGGCGCTTCCTTGATTCACACGGAGCGGCTTGAAGCGTGGCTTGAATCCACTGCTTCGTCTCGCTCGGCTCTCATAGAAGAGAAGGATGGATTCTTTGTGCGGGACGGCTCGCATGTGGTCGAGTATGCCGCGCCGCTTCGCTTCGACGCGGAATCTCAAGGCGCGCTGATAGTCTGTTTCGACCGGCGAGAGGATTGCGGCGAGACTGAGGTAAGGCTTATAGATGCCGCCGCACAGCAGGCCGCTCTGGCCTCGCACGTCGCTCTTCTTTACAAGGCAGCTCGTGATTCTTCTGTCAATCTGGCGCAGGAAGTTGAACGGCGCACAGCCGAAGCCGAGGCGCAGCGCCGCTTCACAGAGATGATTATTGACAGCCTGCCTGTCTCGCTCTACGCGATTGATAAAGATTTTCGCATCGTCGCGTGGAACCGTAACCGCGAGCTGGGCGGGCAGGGAATTCCGCGCAGTCAGGTCATTGGCCGCAACATCTTCGACGTGCTGACCAGACAACGCCGCGAAGTGCTTGAGCGAGAGTTCAAACAAGCCTTCAAGACCGGGCGCATAGAGCGCATAGAGCAGGAGACGCAGACCAGGGACGGCGAAACTCATCACTGGCTCGTGAGCAAGATTCCCATGCGCGGCGGAGGTGATGAAATCACGCACGTCATCACCGTGGGCGAAGACGTGACGGCGCGCGTCGAAGCCAACCGTGCCATCGCCCGCGCCGAAAAGCTTGCGGCAGTTGGCCGCCTCGCCGCAGGCGTCGTACATGAAATCAATAACCCGCTGGCGACCATCTCTGCTTGCGCCGAAGCTCTTGAGTCGCGCGTGCATGAAGGGGCGTTCGATGAATCGAGCGAGGTCGAAGACCTGCGCGAATATCTTGGATTGATTCGCAGCGAAGCCTTTCGCTGCAAGACTATCACGAACGGCCTGCTGGATTTCAGCCGCGCACGCGCGGGCGAGCACATGCCTGTCAACATCCCCGACCTCATCGCCAGTGCGGCGCGGCTCATCGCTCATCAGAAGCGTGGGCTTGGAATCGAGATCAACATCGAGGCGGCTGAAAATGTCTCGCCCGTGCTTGGCGACGAGGGGCAGTTGCAGCAGGCTGTGATTGCGCTCGCAACCAATGCGATTGACGCCATGCCGGACGGAGGCCGCCTGACTCTGGCAGCGCGGAATGAAGACGGCAAGGTCATCATCGAAGTGAGCGACACGGGCGTTGGCATCGCCAGCGAGCACCTGACGAAAATCTTCGATCCCTTCTTCACGACGAAGGAAATAGGGCGTGGCACGGGGCTTGGATTGGCCGTCTGTTATGGTATTGTAACGGAGCACGGTGGACGGCTCGATGTACAGTCCACGGTCGGGGTCGGTACGACATTCATGATTTCGCTCCCCGGCGCTAAAGTTCACGACGGAGAACAGAGAACTTGAGCGAAGCTCAGCCTACTCGAATCCTTGTCGCAGAAGACGAAGCCAACCTACGTCTTGTCATCCAGAAAGAGCTTCAACGCATGGGTCATCGCGTGCAGGTTGCGCCCGATGGCGAGGCCGCGCTGCGTCGGCTTGAAGAGGGCAACGTAGATGTTCTCCTGTGCGACATCAACATGCCGCGCATGGACGGCATGGAACTCCTGCGCCGCATACACGAGCGCCCCAACCCGCCCGAAGTCATCATGCTCACAGGCCACGCCACGGTCGAGACAGCCATAGAGGCTATGAAGCTCGGCGCTTACGATTATCTGACGAAGCCTTATCGCATCACGGAGCTGGACGCGCTTGTCAAAAGAGCCGCCGAGAAGCGTGGTCTTCGTGTTGACAATCAAAGACTCAGGCAGCAGCTTGCGCGCCAATCAGCGATGCCCGAAATCGTTTCGGTCTCCGAGCAGATGCGCGAAGCCATGCGCCTTGTTGATCGCGTCGCGCCTTCGGACGCCTCCGTTCTCATCACGGGCGAGAGCGGCACGGGCAAGGAATTAATAGCCCACGCGGTTCATCGGCTCTCGACACGCAGCGGTGCTTCCTTCGTTGATCTCAATTGCGCTGCCTTCCAGGAATCGCTTCTTGAGTCGGAGCTTTTCGGCTATGAAGCGGGCGCATTTTCGGGCGCGAAGAATCGAAAGCTGGGTTTGATAGAACTGGCCGACGGCGGCACGCTCTTTCTGGACGAGATTACGGAGCTTCCCATACAGCTTCAGTCAAAGCTGCTGCGCGCGATTGAAACACGCACCTTCTACCGCGTTGGCGGCGTGCGCAAGGTAGAGGTCAACGTACGCATCGTCGCCGCGACGAACCGCAATCTGGATCAGGTCGTAAGCGACGGAGTGTTCCGCGCAGACCTTCTCTATCGCGTCAACGGTTTTCAGATTGCGCTCACGCCTTTGCGCGAGCGCCCCGAAGATATAGAGCCGCTTGCCATACACATCCTCAAGCAGCTTGGCGGCGCGCACCCGCCACAGCTTACAGAGGAAGCGCTCGACGCTCTGCGCAATTATGATTGGCCTGGCAACGTGCGCCAGTTGCGTAACTGTCTTGAGCGCGCGCAGCTTCTGTCAAACGAAGGGCGCATCACCTTAAACGAATTGCCGCCGGAAGTCCTGCGTCGCTCTGCGCGTTCTGTCCCCGTCATGGTCACGACCGCCGCTACCCAGCCGACAACCGGCGAAGGCTCTGCGAGCACCGGCGCGGACTCAGCGCAAACGCCCGCCTCTTTGCGCGAGGTCGAGCGCCAGCAAATCCTTGCCGCGCTTGAGCAGACGGGCTGGCATCGTGGCAAGACTGCCGAAATCCTCGGCATCTCTCCCTCCACGCTCTACCGCCGCCTGCGCGATTACAATCTAGACCGGCGAAACTAAAGAAGAGGTCAGAGGTTAGTAGAAGAGAGTTAATTCATATTACGTAGAGCGCGAGGATGGCTGGACGCCTCGACGAGTCTGCGCGAGCAGACGGAAGAATAAAGCCCCAGTCGTCAGACTGGGGTCACAGTCCATACCACGATTCTCAGCCCGCGTTAGCGGGCGACAGATATTCAGACATAATCGGCACAAACCTTATGTCGTCTGCTCGCGCAGACTCGGATAATTATTCTGTTGCTTTCCCCAGACTCCGCCTCACGGCATTCGTCCGGGGCTTTATTCTGTTGTCTGCTGGCGCAGACTGGTTGTCGCACCTTCTCAAAGAGCTTTCCTGATTAACAGCAGCTACTAACCTATAGCCTCTGACTTCTTTTCTTTATTAATACCGCGCTTGACAATCATGCTGTGGAAACTTGAATATACGCATGGTTAATTAAAGAGATTGTTGTCTCCCGGCAGCGCAGGTATCTCTTCGGCCTGGTGGAACACGCGCCCTGTCTTCAAGCATTATGAATGCGTTCCGCCTTCACCTAATCGAAGGCAGTCAATGTTTATGAGAAAAGTTAATAGCCTCCAACGTAGGCGCATCCTGGCCGCACAGCGTATGAAACTCATTGCGCTCGTCATCTTCTGCTCCTTTGCGAGCGCGATGATAGTGCCGCGCTTTGTAAGCACGACCGCGACCTCCAACAACTTGAAGCCGTTGAGCGCCGTGAAGCTTCCTGCGGCTGAGCCTTTGAATCGTGAGCCGGAATTAAATGCCGTGCGCTTCAAGCGCGTAGGTGTCGGCCAGCGCATCTTTTTCGGCCTCTCCGTCATCGATGAAGAATCGGACGACGTGCGCGTTGAGTTGATTCAAAAGCCCGCGTCTGCAAAATACAATGATAAGACTCTGACCGTTGATTGGACGCCGCAGAAATCAGACGGCAAGGTTGGCTCGTTCACAGTGCGCATAATGGAGTTTGACCGCGCTACGAACCAGCCGCGCCGCACGTTGCTGAAAAATTTCTCCATCGCCATAGAGCCGCAGCCCGTGCAACTTCCGACAGTCCCGCCCGCGCCGCTCGCGGTCGAGACGCTTATCTCCATCACAGACCCGGAGCGATTGCTGGCATCGAACGCGCAGTGGCCTATCACGGCCATGTTCGACCGCATCGCTGCGATAGAGGCGTCAAAGCAGATTAAGCCGGACAGCGGCATCGCTCCGACCAACGGCGCGCAGCTTTTCCGCGATGCTCTGAAGAATCTGGCACTGCTGCATCGCAACGAGGCGATTGACCCGGACAGCCCGCGCTTCAACAAGCAGTTTAATGCGGAGAACTGGCGGCTTATCATGGTGCGCCCGCGCATGAACAAAAAGACGTTCGAGCTGCGCCTTGTTTATCGCAACGAGTCGGCGGCTGAGCCTGTTTACCTGATGCCGCGCATGCGTATCATTCGCGGCAAAGACCCTGGCCGCCCAGACGAGGATCGACAGAAGAACAACGAGGCGTTCGCGCGTCTCTTCTACGAAACCTTCTTCGACGGCGCGGATTTGAAACCCTGGGTGGCGAAGGACAAGGCAACTTACGGCGAGGCGCTCGCGCAATTCATCACGAAGGTAGTCACCTACAACGACCCGGCTGACCCGAAGATGCAGGCCAACTTCGCAGCCTTGCCGCACAACGCGCGCCTCGGCGGCGACGACATGCTCGACGCGAAGGGGAATTATTTGCGCGGCAACGGCTGGGCATTGGGCGTGATGAAGGTCGTGCCCGTAGAGAGAAACGGGAAGAAAGTGCTGGCCTTTGCCAACCTGCCGATTGACGGCTTCACGACAAGTGTTAAAGCGAACCCGCAGGGGACTGCGTATGTGCCTGTGCCCGCGCCGCGCTTTAATCCTAAGAGCGCGGATTTCGTAATAGGCTGGGACAAGCTGATTGACGCGGACGATCATGCCAATGTCGCTATCCCTGACGAGCACGATGCTCTGCCGAGCGCTTCCATCATTGATGCGTCTTCGTTTTCGCGTCCCTTCAAAGAGCGCTTCATGGCGCAGGAAACATCTTTGCGCGACCCGCGCCGCCGCATCTTCGAGGAGCGCGGCATGACCTGCATTCAATGTCATGTGCGTAACTTCGACGAGGGAGACTATCTGAATCAGGCCGTGCGCGACCCGAAAGCCGGAAGCGATTTCGGCACGACACGCGACATCCCGCGCCTCTTCTTCGTATTGACCCCGGACGAAGAGCGCAGCGAATTCTTCCGCCGCAACGAAGAGGAACAGGTCGGCAACCTCAAGGGCGTAATGCGCGATTACATGAAGGTCAACATCAACATAGATTCACCGCTCGCCAACATCTGGCCGCACAACACGCGAGCTGGAAGAAGTTAACTGAGTTTTCAGTTTTCGGTTTTCAGTTTTCAGTATTTTGCTGAGAGTTGGCGATGGGATCGCAGTCATATTGAGACTTAATGGTCTGGCAAAAGAGCATCGCATTATGTACGCAAGCATCGCTGAAGGCCAGGGGCGGCAGCATATCGGAGAATTTCTACACTTCATTTCGATTGCCAACGGCTCGTTGGTAGAGCTGGACACTCAACGAATCATTGCCGAGAATCTGTGCTTCATATTGCCTGAAGAGAGCTTGGAACTGGACAAAAGCATTACTGAAATTCGCAAAATGCTCTACGCTCTCACCCGGCAACTGAAAACTAAAAACTGAAAACTGTTTTTATGGCCGTAGCTGCACCCAGACCACCCGCGACACCGACCGCAAAATCCCTGCCTGTGACTTCAAGGCAGCGGGATGAGGCGAATGTGGAGTGGTGGGTCGAGCCTATCAAGTGGGTGGCGCTCGCAGTCTTCCTGTCGATTCCGCTTTTCGCACACCTTGAGGTGATGCAGCCCATAGCAGGCCGCGTCGTCTGGACAATGGTCGTGGCGGCGTTGCCGCTCTTTATAGTTTTAATCGGCTATCATCGCTGGCGCAGGCTCTGTCCTCTGGCCTTCTTCGCGCAGATTCCCGTGCGGCTTCGTCGTCCGGGCGTGAAGAAGGTTTCCCCCTGGATAGAAGCCAACTATTACTACGTCGCGTTTACAATCTTCTTCGTCTCGCTCTGGCTTAGACTGATAGCGACGAATGGCGACGGCCACGCCATCGCGGCCTTCTTCGTTCTGATTGCGATGGCCGCGCTCATCTTCGGCGCGTTCTACACTGGCAAGACCTGGTGCAACTACATCTGCCCGCTCTCCTTCATCGAAAAGATTTACACGGAGCCGCACGGGCTTAGAGAGACCCCGAACTCGCAGTGCGCCAAATGCACCGCCTGCAAAAAACTCTGCCCGGACATCAACGAAGAGAACGGCTACTGGAAAGAGATTGCATCCAATCCGAAAAAATTCGTCTACTTCGCTTTTCCCGGCGTAGTCTTCGGCTTCTACTTCTACTACTATCTGCAATCCGGCACGTGGTCATACTACTTCGGCACGCCCGAAGGCGTCCGCTGGGTCAACCAGCCACAGGTGATTCACTGGGCATTCATGCCGGGGTACGATGCGGAAACCGCAGGCTTCTTCTTTCTGCCGGTCATACCGCGCGCCGCCGCCTCGATTCTGACTCTGGCCGTGTGCGCGCTCGCCACATACTTTCTGCTTTCGTGGGCGGAGAAGCTCGTCGGCGGCTGGCTCAAGCGTCGTGATGCGGAGACGGATGATGCGCGCGTGCGCCATGTGATGTTTTCGATTGCAAGCTTTCTGGCGTTCGTGACCTTCTACAGCTTTGCGGGTGCGCCGACGCTCTGGAAGGCTCCGTGGATTGTGCCGCAGCTCTTTATCATCGCGGTGGTTCTGACCTCCACGCTCTTTCTGGCGCGAAGGCTTCGCCGCAGGCAGAAGACCTTCGCCGAAGAGACTTTGGCGAAGAACATCATCAAGCGCTGGGAGTGGACGGACATTACGCCGCCGAAGGATTTGCACGAAGCTTTCCTGATACACACCATACGCACGCGCGAGACCGCCAAAGGCTCTGCTGCGGTGCTGGAAGTCTACAAGGACGCCGTGCGCGAAACTCTGGCGAACGGCTTTGTGACGCGCGAAGAGGTTCAGCTTCTGGAATCCTTGCGCAACCAGTTGCAGATTAAGAAGTCGGATCACGACAAGGTGATGGAGGCGCTGGCCGAAGAAGAGCGGGCTTTGCTCAGTGACCCGTCGAAGCAGATTTCCGCAGAGAAGCGCTTGCAGCTTGAAACTTACGAGCATGCGCTCAGGAGCTACCTTGAAGGCGTGTTTGCTTCCGAGAGCGCGCCCGACGACCGTCTTATCACACAGCTTCGCGCAGAGTATCGCGTGACGAGCGAAGAGCACGCTGCTGTGCTGGACGAAATTCTTGGCGGCGCGCAAGGCATTGCCGCGCGCCTCGCGGAAGAAATCAGCTCAATCGAGCGCGCCGCGAAGTCAATGCAGGCGCTTGAGCTTTATCCTTCGCCGACGCACGATTTCCTGATGGAGCTACTGCGTCGTCGTCGAGCACGCGCCCTTGAGCGCCTGATGCGTGGCTTGAGCTTCACGCTTGAAGACGAAGATGAACAGAAACTGCGTGCGGGACTTTTAAGCACCGATGATACTGCGCGCCAGAGTGTGATTGACTCTCTGGGTAAATCGGTTGCGCCCGTTATAGCCGAGCGCCTTGCCGCCGCTTATAGAGAGACCTCCATACAGGAAGCCTCTCTGCCGACCCTGACCGACGTGCTCATTGCGCGCACAGCGAGCCTTGACCCGTTCGTGCGTGCTGTCGCGCTCTACGCTCTGGGCGAGCGCGGGGCGGCCAACGCAGACTTGCTGGAGCGCATGAGCCGCGACGAACATGAGCTTGTGCGCGAGACGGCGCAGCATTTGATGGAACGCACAAAGCAGGGGGAATCGGAAAGCCAGAGTCACGCCGGGTTGATTACGATTGAAAAGATGATCTCGCTCAGGTCTGCTCCAATCTTCTCGACCATCGCGCCCGAAGGACTGGTCGAGCTGGCACGCGCCTGCCGCGAAGATGAATACGCCCCCGAAGAGGCTCTCTGTCTTGAAGGCGAGCCGGGCAACGAAGTCTTCATCTTGCTCGCGGGCGACGTTAAGGTCTTGAAACGGGACGGAGAAGGCGAGCGTGTGGTGGCAACGGAAAAAGCTGGAGGCTTCATAGGCGAGATGGCCGTGCTTGACCCTGCGCCCCGCTCGGCCACACTGCGCGCCGGAGCGGGCGGCGTACGCGTCCTACGCCTGGACGGCAGCGCCTTCCGCGCCTCCCTCAACAACGACCCCACAATCGCCTCCAGCGTCATACGCACCCTCGCACAGAGATTAAGAGGCGGCCAGAAATAAGAAGGCCAAAGGCAGATAGACGTGTTCAGTCCCGTAGGGACGATTGATAATAGCCCAGTGCTTCAGGAAAGAAGAGCGGGAAAAGATAATTGAGTCCCGTAGGGACGACTGAAACGAAGCGATTCTCTTTTCTTCAGTCGTCCCTACGGGACTCAATACTTTCGCTGCATCTTATTCCCAGCCATAAATGGCTGGGCTATTCTCAATCGTCCCTACGGGACTTTTCATACGGCCTTTTAATCTTCTCTTTCAAAAGCCTGACGATACTTCTCTGGAATAGGCATGGCGCGGCGTGTGTCCATGTTCATGGCGACTTGAACCTGCGTTGCGCGTGCGCAGAGTGTGCCGTCCGTTGCGCGCTTTGCTCTGTATTCAAAGACGGCGGAGCTGCGGCCAATCTTAGAGACGAAAATCTCCACATCCACCTCGTCGCCGTAAACCAGAGGCACGTAGAATTCAGCTTCGGACTTGACGGTCGGAAAACCCAGCCGCTCGTTCACTATCAAGCAGTCGTAACTGATGCCGCAACGCGCCGCAAAGAACTCTTCCAGTGCGATGTGAAAATAGTGAAAGATGACGGGGTAATAAACCAGCCCCGCCGGGTCTGCATCGCCGAAGCGCACCTTGATGCGTGTGGAGAAAGGCATGAGCAGGTATCGGGTGTCGGGTGCCGGGTGCCGGTTTTATTTTACTGATACCCGGCACCTGACACCTGTCACCCGCTTTTAAGTTGTTTCCGGTCTATCTTGCCCCGGTCGTTCTTGGGGAGCGAGGGGGCAAATTCTATCCAGCGTGGGTACTTGTAGAGCGCCATGCGGGATTTGGCGAAGTCTTTGATGGCCTGCGCCGTCTCATCATTGGCCGGGAAGCTTGAGCGTAATACGACGAAGGCTTTGGGTTTGACCAGGCCGTCGCCTCCATCATGTCCTATGACGGCGCATTCCTGTACGGCTTCGTGTTGCAGCAGGCAGTTTTCAATCTCGGCGGGCGCGACATAGATGCCTGAGACCTTGAGCATGTCGTCCGTGCGACCGTGATACCAGTAGTAGCCATCTTCGTCTGCGTGAAACTGGTCGCCCGTCGTACACCAGTCGCCAGCGAAAGTCTCTTTCGATTTCTCGTGCGCGTTCCAGTAGCAGAGCGCCGCCGAGTCTCCCTTGATGCGCAGCGTACCCATCTCGCCCGTGGGAACTTCGCGCCCTTCCGCGTCAACTACCTTCGCTTCGTAGCCTTCGACTACTCGCCCCAAGCTTCCAAGCTTTACATCTCCCGGACGGTTCGTGATGTAGATATGAAACATCTCTGCCGAGCCGATGCCGTCATAGATTTCGACACCGAAGCGTTCCATCCAGCGCGTGTAAAGCTCCACGGGCAGCGCCTCGCCCGCCGAATAACAGAAGCGTAGAGAGGACAAATCCCTCTCCTCCGCGCCTTCCATATTCAACATAGAATTAATCATCGTCGGCACGGTAGTCAAAACGGTAGGGCGATAGCGCTCTATGATTTCAAACATCTTTTCGGGCGTCGAGCGTTCCGAAAAAAGTGCGGTCGCGCCGCCCACTGCGAAAGGGAAAAGCAGGTTCGTACCCGTGGCATAGCCGAAGAAAAGCTTCGGGACAGAAACAGTCAAATCGTTTTCGTTAACGCCTATGGTGCGCCTTGCGAAGACTTCCGTGTTGAAGGGAAGGTCGTGCTGTAGATGCACAGCGCCCTTGGGGTGTCCGGTCGAGCCTGAAGTGAAGAGCCAGATGGCTATGTCGTCGCGATGCGTATCGGCTGGAGTCAATTCATCAGGCTGCGCCAGCACAGCCTGCTTGAAGGGGACAAAGGAGCCGTACTCTTCTCCGACCACGAGCACATTACGCAGGTACTTTGCACTCTTGCTTGCTTCTTCAAACGTCTCAAGGAGCGATTCGTGTATGACGGCTACGCGCGCCCGCGTGTAATCCAGATAGTATTTGTAATCCAACACAGGCAGCAGCGGATTGACCATAGTGATGATTCCGCCGATGCGGTTTGCTCCGAACCAAGTCCACACAAACTCCGGGCAATCCGGCAGCACAATCAACACGCGGTCTTCCACCTGCGCGCCAAACTCCCTCAATGCATGCCCGGCGCAATTCGACATACGCGCCACCTCCGCGTACGTCTGCGTCTCGTCCCGGTAATAGAGACACGTCTTGTTCTCGCGCCCTTCTTCCAGATTGTGATAGAGGAAGTAGTCCGACATGTTGAACTTTTCGGAAAATTCTATCGTCATATTCAATCACTTAAGCTTAAGCATAAGCTGTATATATAAACATATATTGTCCCACTTGCTGTATACCACAGGTCTCTTCCATAATAGTGATTACGTTATTACGAAGATTATTAACATCCGCCTCCAATAAGGTAAACGACCATGATTTACTGTAATGACGATCAGGCCGCGTAGTACCTACATGGATAGATAAGCGATATATACCTGGCTCCCAGTAAAATGCTTTTTCCAAGATGGTCAGTGAATTTACCTGTTCAGGTAAAATAGAGAACTTATCATAAGAACGCTTTAGCGATTTTAATAACTTCCGTTTAAGAGCAGGATTAGCGGAAGTCAGATACTCCTCAAGTTCATCGGACTGACCGATTCCCTGAAGATAAGTGAGCCATGATTGGCGAATGCCCTCAAGTGTAGGCCGAATTTCTTGAAAGAGCTTCGTGTCAGAAAATACAATGTTGTAACGATGAGGTTGAGCAGTCGCAATCATAAAGCTGGAAGGCACATCTAATGCAACCTCACCTGATTGCCCGATAATGGTTTTTGCCGTACGAAAGACAACCCAGTCGAATTGATACTTTGAGTTGTCCCTTTGCTTGACTAAAGTCAAATTAATAAATTTGATGAATAAATCGCGGTCGCGGGAGCGAAGCGTTCCTTGCAATCCGATGGTCGCGCCGAAGGGGCTATACCCAACCTCTATTAAAGCCGTCTCATTAATATCTACTGCCCCGGCTTTGAAAAGTCTCTTGTATGCTCCTACTACCCAAGGCTGCACAAGCGCTATTACAGCTACGACCAATGTCCATGTATCTTTTGTCCACTCCCAGAACTTGAACATCTTCTGCTTCCTAAAGAGGCAAGACTTCAACTTTATTTGGCAAAGGGACAGCCGCCCGCACCGTGCTTTGTGTCCAGATAGGTGCGCGCTTCCCACAGCTCCGGAAAGAATTTGCTGTCGAGCGTGGTGCGAAGATACCCGACGCCTTCGGAGCCGCCCGTACCACGCTTAGTGCCGACCATGCGCTCGACCATCTTGACGTGATGGGAACGCCAGAGGGCGAAAAGCTCGTCGTGCTCTATGAGGCTCTCGGCCAATTGAAACTCTTCGTAACGCGTCTCGAAGTGCGTGATGATTTCCAGCACCGCACGCGTACGCTTGCCGTAAAGGCGGCGTCTTTCTTCATCCGAAAGGGAAGCGTCATCTGCCGGAGCATCAAGCCCGCGACCGTTTAGATAAGCGAAGAAGGCATCGCTTAAGGACGGAGCAACCATGCGCGCCTGTAGTCGCTTGAACGCAAACTCTTCGTCGCGGAAATTTTGCAGGATGCCTTTGTCTTTCAATCCCGAAGAGAATTCTATTTCACGAAACTGCATGGACTGAAAGCCGCTCGCGGGATTCAGCTCATCGCGAAAGCCCAGGAAGCTAATCGGCGTCATCGTTTCCAGAATGTGAATCTGATTGACGAGCACCTTCTCGATTTCCGTGATGCGTTTGATAGAGCGCGCCGCAGCCGCCCCTCTATCTTCATTCATCTGCGTGATGGCAGCATCAATCTCGTGAAGAATCTGCTTGAACCAAAGCTCATACGCCTGGTGAATCGTGATGAACAGTAGCTCGTCATGATGCACAGGCTCGGACAAACAATCCTGTAGCGCAATCAAGTCGGCCACGCGCAGGTATTTGTTATAAGAGAGCGGGGCGTTGTCCCCATAGTTTTTAGTCATAATCAGGGTGTCGGGTGACAGGTGCCGGGTGCCGGTGAAGAAATGTTTTTACTGACACCCGTCACCCGATACCCGTCACCTGTTTTTAGAATGCTGCTCCTGCCGTTTCATGTTCGGCGTAGGCGCGTGTGTCTACAATCGAGCGCATCTCTTGTATGACGAGGTCTAGTTCTTCGTCCTTGGTGTAGAAGTGTGGCGAGATGCGAACGCCTGCGCCGGGACGGTAATCTACTATGAATTCTCGCCGGATTAATTCTTTGGTGACGGATGCGGCGTGCTCTACTGCAACTGTGATGGTGCCGCCGCGCCTGTGCGGACTCTTCGGACTGGTGACGCGAAAGCCCGCCTCTTCGGCCAGCTCGATGAGCCGCGTGGTCTGTCGAATGCTCTTGGCGCGAACGCGCTCGACGCCGATTTCGTTGATGATGCGGTAGCCGCTCTGGGCTGCGTAGAGCGCCGGGATAGAAGGCGAGCCGTGTAGAAAGCGCGTGATGTTGGGCGCGTAGCGAATCGCTCCGCCCTCGAAAGCAAAGGGCGATTCGTGCGCCATCCAGCCGGTCGTCTTCGGCTCCAGTTTGTCTTGCAGGTCTGGACGCACGTAAAGATAGCCTGCGCCGGGGCCGCCGCAGAGCCACTTGACGGAGCCTCCGACGGCGAAATCAACATTCAATTCCTCCACGCTGAGGGGAACCGTCCCGGCGCTCTGGTACACGTCCAGCACAACCATCGCTCCGACCTCGTGCGCCCGCTCAATGATGGCGCGCACGTCCTGAAGATACGCGCTCTTGAAAAGTACGTGCGAGATGGGAACCAGCAGCGTCTCTTCGTCTATAGCCTCAATTAAGCGCTCAAGCGGCACAGTGATGCCGTCATCGGATTTCACCATCTCTATACGCAGCCGACCATCGCGCGCGTGCGCCTCGTAGACGTACATCACGGAAGGGAAGTTCAACTCCGAATAGACTATCTTGTTGCGCCGGGGCTGAGGGTCAAAGCATGAGAGTATGAGCGACTGGCAGATGGAGACGTTCTGGTGCATGACCACGTTGCCGGGACTGGCACCGATGATACGCCCCACCTCGTCGCCGACCGTGACGGGCATGTCCCACCAACCTTCAGCCCAGGCGCGCACGCCGCGCGTCGCCCACGTCTCTGCGTAATCGTGCATACGCTCGTAAACACTGCGGGGCATCGCGCCGAGGCTGTGCGAGATTAAGTAAACAGTCTTATCTAAGATGGGAAACTGCTCGCGCCATTTCAGAAGCTCATCAGTCACAAAACTCTCTTCCTCCTCGGTTAAAGACACTATATTCAACCGGAAGGTCGGAAGTCCACCTGCGGGGCAGTGAGTTTTAAGAAGCAGTTTGAAAATTCCTATTTCAGCCGCGCGAGCGGCACTGAGAAGGTAGCCAGACGTTTTACGTCTGGTCAGAGTCAAACTTCAACGCGGGAGATGCTCAATGGACTGAGCCAGACGTTACACGTCTGGCTACCTTCTGGCTGCGCCTGCGGCGCAAACATTGGAATTTCCATACAGCTTTGAAGGTGATTGGAAGCCTGTGCGAGCCGTGATGGGTTATCCCTTGATTATGAAAGTATCCGCATCGGGCGCGGACGTGCTGGCGGGAGTGATGGCGGGGCAGTCGCGCAATGCCTTTACGAGAGCTTTCTGTGTCTCCGCCGCCGAATTGAAACGCGCCTCGCGTTCCTTCGCCAGACATTTTTGCAGGGCTTCGTCCAGACGCTGCGCTTCCGTGGAATCAACAGGGAGATGGAATGAGCCATGCAGGACGTTGGTCAAAAGCTCTGTGTAGGTCTTGCCTGCGAATGGACGGCAGCCAGTCAGCGCTTCTACAACCATGACGCCGACCGAGAAGATGTCGCTGCGCTCGTCCACCTCGCCGCCCGTTAACTGCTCAGGCGACATGTAGCCGAAGGTGCCCATGACTGTGCCCGGCGAGGTCATGGGGGTGGTCGTCCCGTCCGGCTCGGCTGTAGAGCTTGTAGAGAACTTCGCCAATCCGAAATCCAGCACCTTGATTGACGTATGCTCGCTTTGCTCGGCGTGCGTGATGAATACATTTTCGGGCTTGAGGTCTCGGTGGATAACGCCAGCCTGATGAGCCGCCTTTATAGCTTCCAGAACTTGATCGAACAACTCTGCCGCCAGCGCGCAGGTGACGCAGCCTTTTCGCTTGATGCTCGCGCCGAGCGTTTCACCACGCAGCACCTCCATCACAAGATATGCGCCTTCGGTTTGCAGCACGCCGTAATCGAAGACCGTGACGATGTTCGGATGATTCAGGCGGGCTGAGGCTTGCGCTTCACGCTCGAAGCGACGCAGGGCTTCAGAGTTTCCGAACATGCTGCCGGTCAGGATTTTGACGGCGACGCGACGATTAAGCCGCGTGTCGGTCGCCTCGTATACAGCGCCCATTCCGCCGCGCCCTATGAGCCGGTCGAGCCTGTACCTGCCCTCAATCTCGCGCTCGACCGGGAGCGAGAGCGTCAATTCAATGCCATCATGCGAGCAGGTTTGAACCGAGCTGTCGAAGCACGCCCCGCACTGCGGGCACTCTTTCAGAAGGTTAATCTGCTGCTCGTCAAAGCGCGCGAGCACTTCGCGTTTGATCTTTCGCTCATGCTGTACGCGCTCCTTCAGATGCACGTTCTCGTAGACGATGGCTATTTGATCCGCAAGGGTTTCCAGCAGCTCGCGGTCGCTCGCCGTGTACGGCACTTCGGATTTCTTCAAGCCGAGCAGAAAGAGTCCAGCAAGGCGGCTGTCAGTGCTGCTCAAGGGCACAATCAGCCGCGTGCCCAGTTGCGAGAGCCATTCCTTTTCAGTTGACGGCAGGGTGTTCTTCTGCGGAAAGGGAAACTCCTGCGCGCCGCCATGCAATTCCATGAAGCGCAGTAGTTGAAAGTCCTCCGGGATTTTTATCTCTTCACTCGCGCCGCCGGATGAATAGCTTAAGGAGAGCACGCGTGCATCTTCCGCACGATAGAAGAGATAGACCTTTTCGGGATGGAGCGCGCGATTGACTTGCTCCGTGACGCGCTTTGACATCTCAGGTATCGAATCCAGCTTCTTCACGTCGTCAATCAACTCGCGCAGGATTTTTTCCTGGCTATATGCTTCTCGAAAGAACTTGCGGTCAATCCAATCGGTCAGATGCCTGCGGAAGAATAGGCCGATTGCCAGCGCCGCCAGCAGCAGCACGTAGAAGTGGAACGAATTGCGGAACAGTATATCTGAGAGATTGCGCTCACGATTGGCAATGATTAAAAACGTAAGTCCGATGAGGGGCAAAGCGAGCAGGATGCGCAAAGCGTTCTTGGCTAGAAGATACTGAAGGCTGCGCCTGATAATCAGGCTCACCGGAATCACCTGATGGCGTATGATGGCGTAAGCGAAGGCAACGGGGATGGGCGGGAGCGCCATGAGGGACGCTAATGCAAGCCATACGACCGCATCTCCGAAGAAAGCGCTGCTAATGATTTTCGTGCTGTATAAAAGCGCCACTATCTGTAGTGCGATGACGGGGATGGCGGCCATCACTGTGGCCGCCATCACAACGCGCAGCTTGCGCCGCGACAACGGGCCTGCGTGACGATAGTTGACGACTAAAGATATGACCGCGCCGATTATGTAAATCAGAAAAAGAATGCTGTCCGCGACCTCTATGGGCTTGGGTAAGTAGGCTACAAGGTCTTCCTGCCCGCTCACCATCTGGAGTACGACGGTCACGTTGGCCGGAACAAAAAGCAGTTGCGGTATATAGAGCAAGTATTCCAGGCGAGGGAAGCGGCGCAGGAGTGGTGAAGGCTCAGGAAATACCAGCATCAGGTGCAGCAGGAGCGCGGCTGCGAATGAACTCGCCACAAATCCCGTTCCCAGAAAGAGCTTGAGCCATTGCGGAGCAATGAATATGGCCTCTGTCGGTATCCCAATCGCCGCGAACCCTACGGCCAGCAGCAGCGCCTGATTGTCATAGGGCTTGAGCAGGAAGACACCGAGACCTATGAACAGAAAGATGGCCGGGACAATGAGACTCTGCATCACGGTCATCGCGGCGGCTTCCGTCGAGACCGGAACGGTATGCAACGCCATCTCTCGCGTTATCCCGTCGCGCCGTACAGTCAGGGTGTAGTTGGTGCCGAGGTTTGCAAACCGGAAGAACCGGCGCGGGTTGGCCTGGCTCTGAATCTTCTGGCCGTTGAAGGCGACAATCTCATCGCCTATTTGTAGAACGTCCTTCGGCCCGTTCGAGGCAAGGGTCGTCACTACATAGTGCCCGTTATTCATTTGTCCCCACCAGCCCGGAGAGCTTGAGAAGTAGGACGTGAAGAAGACAAAGTAGGCGTTGCCAGCCATGCAGACGAATGCCAGTGTGAAAAGAAGTCCGACGAGAATGGCTCTGGCGCGCATAAGCGATTTTGTTTCCGGCGAGGAAGCTTTAAGGTTCTTACTTCAAAAGCGGGTGCTTGTGTCTTTAACAGACCGATCTTTATTCCCTGTAAACGCATCTTAACAGACTTCAAGCTTGCCCGTGTAGCATATCCCCTGCAAGCGTGCGCAGAATTTCTGTCTCTGCGGCGTCTTCGTCACACGGGAGCAAAGCTGCTAAACTGTTTGCTCCTGAATTGAATTTGTATGACCTGGCATCCTCCGAATCCCGTACGCTACCAGATTCCCGACACGCGCTGGCCGACACGCGTTGAGGCCGAAAGCTCTCTGCTTTTCCAGCCCATACGCATCGGTGAGATTGTGCTTGAGAGCCGGACGTGGGTTCCGGCGATGGTGCCCTGGCGCGCAACCGAAGACGGCTTTGTCACGGAAGCGAATCTGGATTGGTACAGAAGATTCGCGGAAGGACAGCCGGGCGCGATTATCGTCGAAGCGACCGGCGTGCGCGACATCCCATCGGGGCCGCTTCTCAGAATCGGCCACGACCGTTTCCTTCCGGGATTGAAGCGCCTGGTCGAAACCGTACGCGAAGCGAGCCGTGGACACACAAGACTCTTCATACAGATCATAGATTTCCTCTCTGTCAAGCGCCGTCCCGAAAAGGAGCGATTCTTCGAACGCTTCTTCGAGGTGCAGCCGCGTCATCGTTCTGCGCTCCTTGAAGCAACCGGAGAAGCAGGCTGGATGGACGCGAGCGAAGAAATGGTGCGCAGCTTTCTCAAACAAGCGCCGGAAGAAATGATTGACAGGCTACTGGACGAGCGCGAGCTTGAAGCGCTTTCGTTCGGTTATAGAGAGCGCGTTACGGACACGCACCTTTCGCACATACTGGAGCTGCCACGGGTGCTTCCGGACATATTTGCAGATGCGGCAAGGCGCGCGCGCGTCGCAGGCTTCGATGGCGTAGAGCTTCACTATGCACACGCTTACACTATGGCCTCTTTCCTCTCTGCGCGTAACACTCGTGAAGATGGTTACGGCGGTGTACGCGAAAACCGTGTGCGCCTGCCACTGGAAGTTTATAGAAGGGTGCGCGAACGCGTCGGGACAGATTACGTGGTCGGCTGTCGTTTCCTGGCGGACGAAGTCATCAGCGGCGGCAGTCGCATCATGGACGCGAGCTTTTTCGGCGTGGAGTTTGCACGCGCGGGGTTCGATTTTCTCTCCATCTCGAAGGGCGGAAAGTTCGAGGACGCGAAGCAGCCGAAGGTCGGGCACGCAGTCTATCCTTACACTGGACAGAGCGGCTACGAATGTATGCCGACCGTGATTTCCGATGCGGCGGGGCCGTTCGGGCGCAACGTCCCGCTGGTCGCACAGATTAAGCAAGCGGTCAACGAAGCAGGCTTTCAAACTCCTGTCGTCGCCGCAGGCGGCATCTCGACCTTCGAGCAATCGGAAGCGATTTTGGAGCGTGGCGAGGCCGACATCATAGGTCTGGCGCGACAGGCTCTTGCAGACCCCGACTGGTTCGTCAAAGTCAAAACGGGTCACGGGCGCGAGGTGCGTCGCTGCACTTACACGAACTATTGTGAAGGACTGGATCAGTCGCACAAGCAAGTGACCTGCAAGCTCTGGGACAGAACTGAGCTGGACGAGGCGGGCGTTCCCTTAAGCTCTGATGGTCGTCGCCGCCTTATCCCGCCCCGTTGGAAACAGGAAGAGAAGCAAGAAGATTAGAGAGCAAAAGCGAGCGTAATTTAACGACAAATGCTCATAGCTCCATAGGAGCGAGATGTGATTGATGCAGAACATCTCGCTCCTACGGAGCTTGATACTTTTTCCTGCTCTTATTCTATAAACATTAAGCTCCTACGGAGCTTCAGAAGATTACTCATTGTCGGTTCGCTCACCTCTCTGTAGACCGCTCTTCGGATAATTTATTGTTACGCCTTGGATGGTTATCAAGAAAAATTTTGTTTGAAGATAGCTTTGCGCTACAATTTAGCCCGCGTCGAATCTAATCATTAACATTCAGCAGTTCTTCCACTACAGCTTCTGACCCGGTGTCTATAAATCTAAAAAGGAGATGTTCATGAGCGGACAACCCTATAGCTGGACTGTGAATTCACTTGGAGAGGTGTGGACTTTATACCCGCAGGGCGGCGGGAGTCTGATGTCTCCAGCGGGACAGGACTTTGCTTTCGAGATTGCTGTGGCGCTTAACGGCACCGCCTGGGTTATCAGCACAGAGGCGCGCCAGGGCGGCGCTGTCATACAGGGACTCCCGCCCGGAGATCAATGGATACCCATACCGGCTCCGGCTGCCGCTACCAAGGTCGCCGTCGATCCGAATGGAAATCTATGGACTGTCAATGAAGAGGGACAGGTATGGTTTCTATACCAGCAGGGCGGCGGCTACATGGCCTCACCACCGGGAGAGGATTTCGCTATGGAGATTAGCGTCGCGCCGGACAGCGGGGCGGTCTGGATTGTCAGCACGGACACATACGATGACGGCAACGTGCTCAAGCGCTGGGATCCAAATAGTCAGACATGGATTGCGCTGCCTGCTCCGGCGGCGGCTGACAAGGTGGCCGTAGGCCCGAACGGAATCATCTGGACGGTCAATTATAAGGGAGAGGTTTGGATGCTGTACCCGCAGGGAGGCGGAGCTTTAATGTCGCCCCCCGGCACGGACTTTGCGCAGGCCATAGGCGTTGGCCCGGATGGAACCGTCTGGGTCATTAGTAATGAGCCGCGCGAGGGCGGCAGCGTTGTGATGGTGTGGTCTGGCGAGAATCAAATCTGGAATCCCATACCAGCCCCCGCTGCGGCAGTTGCCGTTGCCGGAGCCGTTCAGTCATAAGCGGCTTCAGATAATCCAGAGCCTATGTTTAAGAAGCCGTTATAGAAGTCCCGTCAGGGACGATTGATAATAGCCCAGTGCTTCAGCACTGGGCTATTATCAATCGTCCCTGACGGGACTGAGTCTGTTCTTTTAATTTTCAGATTTTTGGAATTTGTTGCCACAAACTGTATGCTCGCGGTGTTCTATCTTTAGTTGAGGATGGCAATTCATCTCTCCCGGTTTATTAGCCGTCAAAATTGTAAGCGCGAAAAAGTTTTGGAGTCGGAAACATGAGAACGTTCTACCGCACGTTTACGCTATTAGTCTGGCTTGTTCTAGCTTCTGCTTTGGGCGCGGCGCAAACAAAAGGGCCTATGCCGATTCAGACACCGGCACTTAGTCGGACGCACATAGCCTTTTCTTATGCGGGCGACATCTGGATAGTTGAGCGTGCAGGCGGAGAGGCGCGCAGGCTGACCAATCATCCGGCACTCGAAAGAATTCCGGTCTTCTCGCCGGATGGTAATTCCATAGCCTTCGCCAGAAATAATCCTGCGGGAGGCCCCTTGAGCTGGGATGTTTATACCGTCCCGGTTTCGGGCGGAGAGCCGCAACGGCTGACTTTTCACCCGGATGCGGATGTGCCCGTCGGATGGACGCCTGACGGTAAGAACGTCCTCTTCACTTCCTTCCGCGACCGCATAGCTTACCTTGGTTATCGCCTGTACACGATTCCAAAGGAGGGCGGCTTTCCCACTCCGCTTGCGCTACCCTCTGCGATTGAAGGCTCCTTCTCGCCCGACGGGAAACGAATCGCTTATTCACCGCTCTGGGGCTTGAGCGCTCAAACGTGGCGCAACTATCATGGCGGCACTACCTCCAGAATTTTGATTACAGACTTACCCGAAGGGCGAACGGAAGAGTTGCCACGCGTAGCGGACTCAAGCGACTCGCAGCCTATGTGGGTCGGAGAGAAGGTCTACTTCATTTCGGACAGGGCGGGCACCTCGAATCTCTTCAGTTACGACACGGCGAAGCGTGTGGTAGAACAACTAACGCGCTATGAAAAGTATGATGTCAAATCAGCCGCAGCCTCGGATGACGCGGTGGTCTTTGTGCAGGACGGCGCGCTTCATCTCTTTGATTTGAAATCAAGCACGACGCGAACCGTCGAAGTTCGCTTTACAGTAGACTTCCCGGAAACAAAGCCGCGCACGATTGATGCGCTGCGCTGGATTAGCTGGTCTGCACTATCATTCGACGGCCAGAGCATTCTCTTCGGCGTCAGAGGAGAAATCTTAAACGTTAACGCGAAGACGGGCGAGGCCGCGAATCTGACTAAGACACAGGGCGTGGCCGAGCGTTACCCTACTGCATCGCCGGACGGAAAATGGATAGCTTACTTTTCGGACGAGTCGGGCGAGAGCGAGCTGCACATACGCGCGGCAAGCGGCGCGGCGGGCACCGTGCGCCGCATCTCAATCGAGAAGCAGCCCTCTTTTTATAACGAGCTTTCGTGGTCGCCGGATTCTAAAAAACTAACCTTCTCCGATGCACATCTGGCGCTCTGGTATGTTGATCTTGAAAAGGGCGCTGTGGCGGCGCGTAAGGCCGACACTGCGCTCCTTTCTGACGGCACGAAATACTTTCAACCTTCATGGTCGCCCGATTCCTACTGGCTGGCCTATTCAAAATATCAACCGAATCGCCAGCGCGCCGTCTTCATCTACTCGCTCGCGGCTGGAAAGAGCTATCAGGTCTCTGCTACGGACACGGATGCGCGCACGCCTGTCTTCGATCAGAACGGAAAGTACCTGTACTTCACAGGCAGCACCAACACGGGGCCGGTCAAGTACGGCATGTCTGCGATGCCGTTTAACCAGCAGGTGACCAGGGGGCTTTATGCGGCTGTGCTCAGACAGAACGAGATGTCTCCACTGGTGGTTACAGACAGGGAAGAGAATCAGGGAAAAGCTTTCACGATTGATGTTGATGGAATCGGCAAGCGAGTTGTGCGTGTGCCGTTCGAGGGTCGCAGCGCCGACCGCTTGATGGCGGGCAAAAGCGGGCAGGTATTCATAGTCGAGGGCGGCAATCTGTATCGCTACTCGGCGGGCACGGAGAAGCCTGAGAAGTTTACCGAAGGCGCGGGCAATTATCGCATCTCAGGCGACGGCAGCCGCCTGCTGCTCAGACGGCGCGGAGTGTGGGCGATTGTGCCGACCGATGCGCCGCCAAAAGCGGACGATGGTGTTCTTCCTCTGAAGAACTTAGAGATACAGATTGACCCGCGCGCCGAGTGGAAACAGATTTACAACGAGGCGTGGCGAGTGGTGCGAGAATATTTCTACGACCCGAATCTACACGGGCAGAACCTTGCCGAGTTGAAAGCGCATTACAGCGCCTATCTTCAAGGCGTAGTCACGCGCGAGGGCTTGAACGATCTGGCGATGGAGATGTTCTCGCATCTCTCCGTCAGTCATATAGCAGGAATCAACGGCGGCGATACTCCGTCTGCCGCTGGCGAGAATGAAAAGATAGGATTGCTCGGCGCGGACTTTGAGATTGACAGAGGCCGCTACAAATTCACACGCATCTATCGCGGCAACACAGCGGTTGATGGATTACAATCGCCGCTCGGTCAGCCCGGCTTAAACGTCAAAGAGGGCGAGTACCTTCTGGCAGTAGACGGCGCGGACTTGAGCGCGTCGCAAAATCTCTATAAATATTTTACAGGCAAAGCGGGCAAGGCCGTTGAGATTAAAGTTGCGCCGCAGCCGGACGGAAAGGGAGCGTACACGCTGAAGGTCATGCCTGTTGCGAGCGAGTACAGTATTCGCCAGTATGAATGGATAGAACAGAACAGGCGCAGGGTCGCAGAGTTGTCAGGCGGGAGGCTGGCTTACATCTACCTGCCTGACACTTTCAACAGCGGCTACGAAATCTTCAACCGGGAGTTTTACGCACAGCTTGATAAGCAGGGACTAATCCTTGACGAGCGTTTCAATCAGGGCGGAGTGGCGGCTGATTACATTATAGAGACGTTAAGAAGGACGCCGCTGCAATCAGCACGGCTTCGCGACGGCGCTGATGTAAGAATGCCTGTCGGCATGATCGCGGGGCCGAAGGTGATGTTGACTAACGAGCTGGCAGGCTCAGGCGGCGACACTCTGCCCTGGATGTGGAGACAGGCCGGGCTGGGGCTGATTGTCGGTAAAAGGACTGCTGGCTTAGGCGTCGGCGCGGCGGGTCAGGACTTGATTGACGGAGGCCGCGTCAACGTCCCCGATTGGGGCTGGTACAACCCGGTCAAGGGCATCTGGGATATTGAGAATCACGGCGTCGCTCCTGATGTTGACATAGAAGCAACGCTCGCTGACTGGCGCGCAGGCCGCGACCCACAGCTTGAAAAGGCCGTCGAGCTTGCTCTCGCGGAGTTAAAGAAGCGCCCGCCCGCACAGCCGAAGCGACCGCCGTACCCAGTCTATAAATAAGAATAAGTCTTAGAGATGTTTTTCAAACAGCTTCTAAACTGGACTTTATCCATTTCTGATCTTTGAAAACAAAACGGAAGGCCGGTAAGCTTCAGACCACTCTGCCAAGAGAGGTCTTTGATGCTGACCATGCCTTCCGAACTGACAAGCCTGATTGTAGCTTTCGCCCCGCTCTTTTCCAAGCCTGTTTGGGCGCACGCGCAAGTGCTCATCGTCGGCGCGTTGCTCTCCCCAGCTAAACGCACTGTGACTTCCGCTTTGCGCGTCATGGGATTGAGTGACGAGAAGCACTTCCAGAACTATCATCGTGTCTTGAACCGTGCCGTGTGGTCGAGTCTTGCCGCGAGTCGGATTTTGCTCTCGTTGCTGATTCATACTTTTGTGCCAGAGGGCGTCTTGGTCATGGGTCTCGACGATACGATTGAGAGACGGCGTGGGGAGCGCATCCGTGCCAAGGGTATTTATCGTGACCCGGTGCGATCCTCTCATTCTCATTTTGTTAAAGCCAGTGGGTTGCGCTGGTTGTCCTTGATGTTGCTGGTCGATGTGGCGTGGGCCGGGCGTGTCTGGGCGCTGCCCTTCCTGACTTGCCTGTCTCCTTCCACGCGGTATTACAAAGAGCGTGGACGCTCCCCTCAGAAGTTGACCGAGCGCGCTCGCCAGATGCTCCTGTTGGTCAAGCGTTGGCTGCCCAACCGGGAGATCGTGGTCGTGGCTGACAGCAGCTTTGCCGCTTTGGAACTGCTTGAGGCGGTGCGTCAAGAGGTCTGTCTCATCACCCGCTTGCGACAGGATGCGGCACTGTATGAGCCTGCTCCGGCCAGACAGAGAGGCCAGCATGGGCGACCACGCAAGAAAGGGGCGCGCCTGCCGACTCTCAGACAAGTGCTGGCTTCGGGAGCGACTGTGTGGCAGGCCGTGACGCTTGAGCGGTGGTATGGTGCAAGAGCACGCAAAGTCGAGATCGCGACCGGCACGTGTCTCTGGTATCACGCTGGCATGCCCGCCGTCCCCATTCGCTGGGTACTGGTGCGTGACCCGGAAGCAGAGTTCGACGCGCAAGCTTTCCTGAGTACGAACCTGGAGGTCGAACCACAGCAGATGCTCGAATGGTTCGTCCGAAGGTGGACAGTGGAAGTGACCTTTGAAGAAGCCAGAGCACATCTCGGCGTGGAGACCCAACGCCAGTGGTCGGAGAAAGCGATAGCGCGCACTACGCCCGCAATCTTTGCGCTCTACTCGGTGGTGACGTTGCTGGCCGCGCACCTCATCCAGAGGCAAAAACTCTCGGTGCGGCGCGCGGCGTGGTACGCCAAAGAGAGTGCCACCTTCTCGGACACGATGGCGATGGTGCGGCGTTACTTGTGGAGCCATGCCTATTTTTCCATGTCGGGTAAGAAAGCCGACATGATAAAAGTCCCGCGCTCATTACTAGAGCGCCTGACGGATACGCTGTGCTATGCAGCGTAAATGGATAAAGTCCAGTTTAGAGCAGCTCACAAAATTGTAGGGGCAGGGACAAGTCCTCTGCCCGTATCGTGCGTCGAGCACGATTATCAACAAACGTATTCATTCAATATTGAATTAAGTGAACGTTGATTCGCACTTACGTGCGACGGGCAGGGACAAGCCCTGCCCCTACTGTTTTGTTACCTTGATTCGACATGACTGCGACCCGTTCGCTATTATATTCGTCAAATGGCAAAGGCACTCAGGGTCTCGAACGTCTCCAAGCAGTATCGCATCTACGACCGTCCGGGCGACCGCTTGAAAGAGACGCTGACGCGCGGGCGTTGGAAGTCGCACCGCGAGTTTTGGGCGCTTCATGAGGTAAGCTTCGAGCTTGAAACGGGCACGACGACCGGGATTGTAGGCCCGAACGGTTGCGGTAAATCCACCCTGCTTCAGATTATTGCCGGAACGCTTGAGCCTACACACGGCGATGTCTGGTACGAGGGACGCGTTGCGGCTCTGCTTGAGCTGGGCGCGGGCTTCAACACGGAATTCACAGGCATTGAAAACATATACCTGAGCGCGGCGCTCTATGGCTTTTCGCGCCGCCAGACTGAAAGCCTGCTGCCCTCTATTGAGCGCTTCGCAGAGATAGGCGCGTTCGTGTACCAGCCCGTGAAGACCTATTCGAGCGGCATGTACGTGCGACTTGCTTTCGCCATCGCGGTCAATGTTGACCCGCAACTGCTGCTCGTTGACGAAGCGCTGGCCGTTGGCGACGCAACCTTCCAGCATCGTTGCCTGCGCCGCATCAAGGAGATGCAGGAGAGAGGCACGACCATTCTCTTCGTCTCACACGACCTTGGAGCCGTGCGTGCGCTCTGCTCGCGCGCCATCCTCCTGAGCGCAGGCGCGGTCATCATCGACGGCAAGCCCGCTGACGTGCTCAATCGCTACCAGCGAATAATCATGGCGCGCGAAGAGGCTTACGAAGCGCAGGCGCAAGTCTCGACCGGCGAGCCTGAGCCTTCCGTACATGAGTATGAAGAGGGCGCTCCTCTTCATTACACTTTTCGTCATGGTGATGGGAGCGCTGAAATCTTAAGTGTCAACCTGCTCGATGCTGCGCTCAAGCCCATAGAGTTAGTTGAGACCGGAGAGGCTGTTTACATGCGCGTGCGCGTGCGCTTCAAAAGGGACGTGGAGGAGCCTGTCTTCGGCTTTCTCATACGGAACCGGCACGGCATTCATGTATACGGGACAAACACAAAGCTGCAAGAGGTAAGCCTTGGACGAGTGTACTCAGGCGAGATGGTGGAAGTGAGCTTTGCTTTCAACTGCTGGCTGGGCATAGATAGCTTCAACGTCGCGGTCGCAGTTCACAGCGCCGATGGCGTCAGCTTCGACTGGCTCGACGGCGCTCTCTTCTTTCAGGTGATGAGCGTGACCGGAATAGAAGGCGTCGCCAATCTGGACGCCACGGTCACGGCGCGACGACTCGGCGCAGGCAGCGCAGCGGTTGACGGGACAAACGTTAACGTGGCTTAGTAGATAGAAAGATAAAGAGATTAACCACGCGCACCACACGAAGCAGCACTAAACAGATTGACGAAGCTGAAAGCGTGCTTATACGATTTCTTTCGTGTCGTTTTGTGCTGCTTAGTGGTTAATCTCTTTACTCTGCCTCTGGCGTTATCATAAACGCTTTGCGCGGCGCAGCGAATTTATTTAGAGAGGATAGATTGTTTGAGTAAAAAGGCTTTAATTACAGGCATCACCGGACAGGACGGCAGCTATCTGGCCGAACACCTGCTCAGTTTAGGCTACGAGGTTCACGGACTTGTGCGCCGCGTCGCCATGGAAAACCCTGAGCGTAGATTCGGACGCATTGCGCACCTGCTCGACCGCGTGGTGCTGCATCCCTCGAACCTTGACAGCTACGCCAGCATCTTTCACGTCGTCAGCCGTCATGATTTCGAAGAGTGCTATCACCTGGCGGCGCAGAGCTTCGTCGCAGAGAGCTTCATTGACGGCTTTTCGACGATGAATACGAATATCAACGGCACGCATTACATGCTGGCCGCGCTGCGCGAGCTGCGCCCCCGTTGCCGTTTCTACTTCGCAGGCTCCTCCGAGATGTTTGGCCGCGTGCGGGAAGTGCCGCAACGCGAGACGACTCCCTTTCACCCGCGCTCGCCCTACGGCATCAGTAAAGTGGCGGGCTTTCATCTGACGATGAACTATCGTGAAGCCTATGGCATGTTCTGTGTGAACGGTATACTTTTCAACCATGAAGGGCCGCGACGCGGTTTTGAGTTCGTCACACGCAAGATTACTTCGACCGCCGCTCGCATCAAGCTTGGATTGGCCTCGGAGCTTCGTTTGGGCAATCTGGAGGCGCGCAGAGACTGGGGACATGCTGCGGACTACGTGCGCGCGATGCACCTGATGCTGCAACAACCCGCACCGGATGATTACGTCATCGCCACGGGCGAGACGCACAGCGTGCGAGAGTTCTGCGAGATGGCGTTCAGCGAGCTGGGTCTTGATTATCAAGATTACGTGAAGGTTGACGAGCAATTTCAGCGACCGGCTGAAGTAGATTTGCTGGTCGGCGACGCGAGCAAAGCCATTAAGGAGCTTGGCTGGCAGCACACCTACACATTTCATGATCTGGTCAGAGAGATGGTGCAGGCCGATCTTAAGACTGAAGGCCAAAGGGTCGGTGCCGGAGCGCTGGTATCCGAGAGCGCAGGTTAATAACTTGTCCTGACGACTCTTGAAAGGCGGCATACGCGGATTAATCGTAGACCTAGAAACATCCTCTCATTTAACTGCGACTGAGGTCAGTATACTTTAGAAGTTGTTTGAGAAATCAATGGTGTGCGCCGCAGGCGCAGCAAGATGGTAGCCAGAGGCAGAGGCCGCCTCGTGTCCGCCTCTGCCTCTGGTGAGCGGGTAGCTATCATTCGCGCCCTGAAAGGAGCGCGTAGAATCTACGCGCTCCTTTCAGGGCGCGTACATTCAAACTCGTTCGGGTTCCAGACGTGTACGTCTGGCTACCTTCTCAATCGCCGCTCGCGCGGCGGTAAAGAGTTGCCAAACAGCTTCTGAGAGCTTCGGCTCAAGCTGCCTTGCTCCAGTGGTGTCTGGCGGCCACTATTTTCTTCTATGAGTGACAATAATATTGACCAGCAACAGATAGACGTTCGCCAGCTCATAAACGAGTTGGGCGTTGAAGAGCTATGCCGCACAGCCGAAGAATATTTTGGGCGCATCGAAAACTGGGACTATCATCTGGCCTTGCCCTTTACCGGCATTGACGAGACGCCGGAGATGCTGATCCATTTCGCTCAGCTTCTACAGGGCTTGCGCCCTTTGCCCGGAATGACAGTCCTGGATTTCGGAGCAGGCTCCTGCTGGACATCTAGGTTTTTGACTCAACTGGGCTATCAGGTAATCGCGCTCGACGTATCGACGACGGCTCTCAAGATTGGTCAGGAGCTATTTCATCGCCATCCCATCTTCGGCAATCACGCTGAATCCGTCTTCCTGCATTTTGACGGCCACAGGATTGATTTACCGGACGAGAGCGTTGATCGCATCAGTTGCTTGAACTCTTTCCATCACGTCCCGAATCAGGATGAGATTCTCAGCGAGATGGCGCGTGTTCTGAAGCAAGGCGGCATCGCAGGCTTTTCGGAGCCTGGCCCTGAGCACTCCAAATCCGCGCAGTCTCAATACGAGATGCGCACGCATCGAGTAGTCGAGAACGATATTAATGTCGAGCAGATATGGAGCGCAGCGCAGGCGTCAGGCTTCACGGATATAAAGCTTGCCGTCTTTAATTCGATGTCTTTCCTTCTGCCCCTAGCGGACTTTCAGAATTACCTGGCCGCCGTAGAGCAGCCTGCTCCGGCTATTGACAACGAGCGCAAGCAGGAAAATAGCTCGTTGCTCAAGCGACTTCTGCGCTTTGTGGGCAACAGGCGTCCGCAGGATTCTACTCCGGCTGGCCTCATGCCGCAGCAACAGGCTGGGGCGGGTGCTATATATGCGGAGCAAACTCGCGCCTACATACGGGATCGGCGCGTCTTCTTTTTATATAAAGGCGAGCTTGCTGCGGCTGATAGCCGACAGCGCTTAGGATTGCAGGCGAAGCTGGAGGTCAACCTCGCTTCAACCAAGGTAGCCGAAGGGACGCCCTTTCTGGCTCAGATTAAAGTTACCAATAGCGGCAGCACCATCTGGCTTCCTATCTCAGCGCCTAAAGGCCCCGTGCAGCTAGGCGTTCATCTGCTTGCCCCCGATGGCACACTGGTTAACCTCGACTACTCTCGCCACAGGCTTATGCAGGGCGAAGGTCGGCCAATTCAACCGGGGGAGATTCTACAGCTTGAGACCACCGTCCCCTCGCCAGCCAAAGGCAGGCACATCTTGGCATTCGATCTCGTCAGCGAAGGGATTACATGGTTCGAGATGAGCGGGTCACAGGCAGTAAGAGTGGAAGTAGAAGTTACTTAAAAATGCTGGCGGCGGATTCATAGGAATCGTTTGTTGCCGTATATTGCGCTACAGGGTTTATGTCTCTGATGTCCGAAATCAAGGATGCTGAAATTGATGTCGCCGGGTTGATGGTCGCAATCCGTGAGGCGGCGGCAAAGCGAAAAGCAGAAGAGGGGATGTCTTTGGACGAAGCTTCTGTACCGCCTGCCACGCCTCCGGCTTCTTCCAACGGCATACAGACAAACATTGGGCATGAACTCCCACGACTCAGCCTGCGAACGGAGCATGCTCTACACAGCGCGAATGCTCCACAAAGCGAGGAGTATCAACACAGCCAAGACCGATACGCTCTTGAAGAGTTGTTGAGATATTACGACGCGGAGTTCATCGAGCATGCCTATCGAGCGATACTGAAGAGAGAGCCTGAGGGGACGGGCTATGCGCTCTATTTAGAGCATCTTCGCAATGGACGCTTCGACCGTATAGACATTTTATACAGCCTGCGCTCTTCGGCTGAGGGCAAGGAAAGAAACGTAAAAATCGAAGGGCTGCCGGGGCGTGCTCTGTTGAGACGCCTCTACAGGCTTCCCCTTCTGGGCTACCTTGTAGAATGGTTGGTTGGCGTGGTGAAGCTGCCTCTTCTCATTCGTGAGCAGAGGCGATTCGATGGATACTCGCAAGCGCAACAAGAACGGATTCAGGCTCGGCAAGAAGAACGATTTCAGGAACAACAAGAAAGGCTTCGCGACCAGCAAGAGCGGTTTCAGGTGCAACAAGAGCAGATTGCGGCTCATATTAATCAAGTCTGCGAACACATTGACCAGGTCAACGCATCTGTCTTCGACCAGTTCCAGAAACTCAATGAAGATATTAACCGGCTTGCCGAAATCGAGGAGGCGCGCAGGCAAGCCATGAGCGAACAGCTTGAGGCGCGGTTGCAGGGCATTGACGAACAGCTTCAGGCAAGGATGGATGGAGTGGTCGAGCAGATGCAGGCGCAGTCAATACACTTTTCGCAGCATGCGGAGCATGTGGCGCAAAGGCTGCAAGCGACGCGCGCAGAGCTTCTGTTGCAGGAGAAGCGAACGCAACGGCTGCTTGAGCAAGCTCGCGGGCTTTCGCCTCTGCCTTCCGTGCAGCAACCTCAGCAAGCGATAGCCGAAGAGGAGCGCCATCTTTCCGACGCTTTCTATGCGGAGCTCGAGGAGCATTTTCGCGGCAGCCGGGAAGAGATTATGAGGCGGCTGCAAGTTTACCTGCCTATCTTACGAGAAGGCGGTATCACTACAGGTATTCTGGACATCGGGACGGGGCGGGGCGAATGGCTGGAAGTTCTGCGACAGGAAGGCATCGAAGCAAGTGGTGTTGATATGAACAGTGTGCAGGTCGAAGCGTGCGCGGCGCGTGGGCTTGAAGTCACGCACGATGATGCTCTAAACCATCTGCGCGGCCTGCCCGACGCATCTCTGAACGCCGTCACAGGCTTTCACATCATAGAGCATTTGGAGTTTGAGGCTCTGGTATCGCTGCTGGACGAGATTATGCGTACTCTAGCGCAGAACGGACTGGTCATCTTCGAGACTCCCAATCCTGAGAACGTCTCCGTCACCGGCCACAATTTCTATGTTGACCCCACGCATCGCAACCCCTTACCGATTCCCATGATGAAATTCCTGCTTGAATCCAGAGGCTTCTACAAGATAAAAGTCCTCCGGCTACATCCTTCCGATACGCCCGTAGTCGAAGGCGAAGGGGACTTGATAGCTCGCTTTAACGACTACTTCTACGGCCCTATGGATTACGCTATCCTTGGGAGCAAAGCATAAGCGATGCCCACGCCCCGAATCGCTCTTCTGGCTCCGCTGCTGACGCCGGGCGACGCCATCACCAACGACATCCTGGGCATGTACGAAGCGCTTGAGCGATCCGGCTATGAAGCGCGCATCTATGCCGCCGAGACGGATGTTCAAAAACCGAAGGTGTGGCATGTCTCAAAGATTAACTCCTTCATCAGAGCTTCCACAGACATTCTGATTTATCACTACTCGATTGGCTGGGAGCCTGCGCTTCAGCTACTGCGAAAGAAAAAATTTAGGCGTGTGGTCAAGTATCACAACGTGACGCCGCCGGAATTCTTCGCCCCGTGGAGCGAGGCTTACGAGATTGCCTGCCGCAGCGGGCGCGCACAACTCCATGCAATTGCGCAAACTGACTGCGACCTTTATCTATCCGATTCCGAATATAATATGCTGGAGCTTATAGAGTACGGCGCTCAGGAATCGAAGAGCCTCGCGCTGCCTCCCTTTCACCACATTGACAGACTGAGTTCCTTGGACGCAGACCTTTCCGTTTTGAACACGTACCGCGATGCGAAGGCTAATATACTGATGGTCGGGCGCGTCGCTCCGAACAAAGGCCACGCATCGCTCATAGAGGCTTTCGCTATCTATCATCGCTACTATAATCAGGATAGCCGCCTGCTGATTGTAGGCAAGGAAGACAAGCGGCTGGCGAGCTATTCGGTACACTTGCGCGAGAGGGCTGCGCGCCTCAAAGTGAAAGATGCTGTCGTCTTTACAGGAGAGGTCACAGACCAGGAGTTGAAAGCCTACTACCTGCTCTCGAATATTTTCATGATAGCGAGTGAGCATGAGGGTTTTTGCGTGCCGCTCGTGGAAGCGATGGCTATGAAACTTCCCATAGTGGCCTATGGCTCATCCGCCGTCCCGCAGACGGTTGATAAGGCCGGGCTTGTCTGGGATGAGCATAATCCGCATCTGCTGGCGGAATCCGCGAATTTTCTAATCAGCGACGAATCGCTCTCGTCAGCCCTGGGCTTGATGGGTCTCAGACGCTACGAGCGACACTTTACGAATGAGAAGATAGAAGCAGATTTTTTGGAAGCTCTGGATAGATTGAGATGAAGAGAGTAGCCATCGTCGTTCAACGCTCTCACGAGAGCATAGCGGGCGGGTCTGAATCCCTTGCCCTGCAATATGCCACGCTCTTGAGCGAAGCGTACCGTGTGGATGTGTTGACGACGACGGCGCTGGATATTCCCACATGGGCTAACGCCCTGCCCGAAGGCGTCGAGCGGCACGCCGCAAACATAAACATACACCGCTTTCGCGTCACACTTGGGCGCACGTCCTACTGGTTTAATCTCAACACACGACTCCAGAAAGATTTTGAGCTGTATAAGCTTGGGCGAGAAGGACTGGCCGAGGGCGCGCGCCTGCCCTGGAGCTTAGCCCTTCAGGAAGAGTACATACGCCGTCAGGGGCCACACTCTGCACCGCTCATGAAGTTCCTGCGCGAGAGGTGGCCGGATTATCAGGCCATCATTTTCGTGACCTATCTTTATCCGACGACATACTTCGGTCTCCTGGAGATTCCTGTGGGTCGCGGTCTCATAGTTCCTACTCTGCATGACGAGCAGCCCGCTTATCTTTCCGCTTATAAATACATGGTGCGCCGCGCACGCAAACTTATATGGCTGACTGAAGCGGAGCGCCGTTTGGGGTTAGAGCTTTGGGGAGACATGCCCGGACAGGTGACGGCCATGAGCATAGAGACAAATTTGCGCGAGCCTGCACAGGAAAGCGTTCCATATCTACTCTACTGCGGGCGCGTTGATCCGAATAAAGGATGCCCGGAGCTATTCGATTATTTTTCCAGATTCAAAAAGGAGTTTCCTTCGGAGCTTCGTCTGATTCTGATAGGCGAGAAGACCATGTCGCTGCCCGAACACGATGATATAGAATTTCGCGGCTTCGTAGAGCATGAGGAGAAGTTCCGCCTGATGGCCGGAGCGACCGTTTTCGTGACGCCTTCACGCAACGAAAGCTTCAGCATCGTCACGCTGGAAGCGATGGGGCAGCGCACGCCCGTTCTGGCTAACGGCGACTGCGAAGTGCTGTTTGACCACGTGACGCAGAGCAACGCGGGCAGGCTCTTTAACGATTACGAGAGCTTTGCCGTTGCGCTCAAAGAGATGCTGTCGAAGGCCGATGAGCTAACAGAGATGGGGCGGCGCGGGAGAGATTATATCGTTTCACGTTACGGGCGCAAGCAGGTGCAAAAATCGCTCATGGAGGCAGTAGAATCCTGCGCGGAAAGTCAGGAAGCAAAGGGTGAAGACTTCACGGTGGCGGCCAAGCCCGTAAGCCTATGAAGAGCTTTGTAATGGATGAAGATTCCGGGCAATCGAACTTCGTCGATGCCATTCAAAGAAAGTTCCGTAGGAGCCGGATGTTTATAGCTGAGACGTAATAAACCAAAGCTAAGCTCCGTAGGAGCTAGATGTGAATTGGCGCAGAACATTTCGCTCCTACGGAGCTTGCATATTTTCCGAATGCGATAAGCTATAAACATCTGGCTCCTACGGAGCCAAGAACATGCGGACACGTTTATGTCGAGCTGATGCTAACTTGAATCCTTAATGGTTAGCTTTCTCAAACGCTATGCATTGATGAGAACGCGATTTTTATACGGGTTATCCATCAAGTCAATACTGGCTTCGCGTCTGGCCTTCTGCGTGGCGATAGCTCTATTGATGGCTCTGCTTCGTCTGCTTATCTTCGACTATCCGGTCTATTTCAACATGCAGTACGTGCCCAATCACGATATGTATCAGGGCGCGCCGTTCTTTGCGACCAGCATGCATTCCATTCGATTGAGCGGCGAGATAGCGTGGTGGAATCCTGTCTCGAATAACGGCTATGCGCAGTACTATCAATCTTTCTTCTCGCCGCTGGCTCCGACTTCGAATCACATAGTCTTTATCCTGTGGGCGCAGGTCGTGCGCCTTCTTAGTTTTCTGAAATTTCACATCCCGGAATATTTTCAATTCCTGACGATTACCTACATCATCTTTCCGTTTCTGGCGTTTTTGTCGTTCTCTCTTTTTGCCTCGCTTATCTTCCGCCACCGCGCCACCATTTTCCTCATGCTGGTTGTGTATACGTTCTCCGGGATAGGTCTATGGAATTCCGCGTGGTTCTTTTTTCAGGAGCCTTTCACGCTGTTTCTCTTTTTAGCTGCGGCCATCGCCGTGCTTCAGAAGCCGACCGCTCGCCGTTTGTTATGGCTTCTGGCCGCTCTTCTTATTCAGTTGACATCATTCAATTACTGGACGGTTTATAACTCTTGGTTCATCACAATCATGCTTGGAGCATACTGTTGGACGCACACGAATCAGTTGCGACGACTCTTTGTGCGTACACGCGAAGTAATCAGGCGGCATAAACTTTGGGCGGGTGTTGTCTGCGTTATGTCAGCCTGCGTGGTGGTTGTGTGGTTCGTCATCATCGGCTCGATTGCAATCGAGCAGTCAGGCAATTATGTAGGGGCGTTTGCGTCAAACAGCGGCGTTTATTCTACTGCGGAGGCTTTCGACCGCGTGCAGGAGATGCGAAGGTTCACCACAGAGCTTTTCAACCCGGACGTTCAGCGTCCGCTACACTCCTACAAGATACTGAACGAGATACACAATGCGCGTTACATAGGCGCATTCCTGTTGCCGCTGCTGTTGCTCCTGCCCGTTTATTCCTGGCGACGGCGCGAGCGCTGGCTGATAGCGAGCGCTGTCCTGGTGCTCATCATTTGTCTGGCACCGCCTTTCCTGCTGAGCGCGTGGAAGGCTGTGCCCTTCATGGATCGCGTGCGCCATCTCTTCTACTTCTATACTCAATACTGGCAACTGCTCGTCGTGCTGCTCGCGGGATGTGGCATGGACATGCTTCTACAGAGGGCTTATGGCGCGGCCTTGAGGCGAAGGTTTTTGTTTGTAGTCTCCGGCCTAGCCGCTCTCATGCTGCTTCTGTTCATAGGCTATCTGAGCTTCTCGCACCTGTTCCCCGCAGGCGATCATACTTTGCAGGCCAACGTACGCTTTGCCCTGCTGGCGCTCATCGCAAGCGTCATCATCATTCAAATGCTGCTCTTTCCGACGAAGAAGAATCTACAGCTATTTGTGCTAATCATCTGTGCGCTTGCCCTGACGGATTTGACCAGATATTTCTGGGAAGCGAGCCGCGCCGACAAAAGCTTTACTGAAACGCGCTGGCCTGCCTCCAGTCCTCTTTCGCCAGAAGTAAAGGCTGCGCTTCAAAAGCCCTGGGATAAGCCGGACATGCGCTACGGGTTCAAGTCGGATTTATACAGGAATATGCCGGTCGCAAATCTGTTCTGGACTGAAAACATCTACATGGATCATCGCTACGTACTTGAGCTGCGCCAATTACCGGCAGAGTTTCAGCAGCATGAGCTTCAAGGGCAAGCGTTAGATTTCTATACGAGAGCTGCGAGCGCGCCGGGTCTTGAACAAATCAGCGAGGCGCTAAAGAACAATCCCGCGCTATTCATCAACAATCAGTTGCTTCTGATTCAAAGCGATGCGAACGAGAAGCTTCCGCGAGTTGAAGATTTTTCCGGTCAGCCCTTCACGCCGCCTTCAAACACGGGTCAACCCGGTACATCAGAAGCCGCAGCCAGTGGCTTCACCTATCAATGGCGCGAGTGGCGTTACAATGATTTCGCATTTGAAGTTAATGCGCCCTTGGACGGTTGGCTGCTGATTCGTCAAATAGACGATCCGTTGTGGCGGCTTACAGTGGACGGGAAGCCTGTGAGACCCGCGCGAGCCAATGTCGTCGGGATGGCGCTGCCGCTTTCCGAGGGAAGACATATCATAGAGATGGACTACAGGCCACTGGCGCGCAGGCTCTACCGTGTGGGTTCCTTACTGCTTGAGCTTACCCTGCTGATACTCATCATCACCTCGTTCATTAAGATTACCGGAAGACCCCTGCGGCATTCATAGCTTTAATAAGAAACTAGTGGCGCGACATAAGCCAAGCGCGCTAGTGTATCTTCAGCCTCGGTAGGGGCGACATAGTTTTTTTGGCGGGATTGGATTCAGGCACGCCGTTTAATTTCTGTCGCCCCTACGGGGCTTAGTAATATCTTTTGCTACAGCTCCCCCACGGCTCGCGCCGTGGGCTACATTCTCACGCCCCTTTCAGGGGCTAAGAGAATAGTCGCGCCTCACGTTAACAAGAACTGATGCAAATCCCTTTCGTAGCTAAGAAGCTGTTTGGTAATTCAATGGTTTGCGCCGCAGGAACATTCAGCGTTTGCGCCGAAGGCGCAAACATAGGAATGTCCAAACAGCTTCTAAGGGCGCAGGTAGGCGAGTGTCAGCCGCTTCATCAAGAGAGTGCCGGAGCCTGCATACCAGACTCGAAACTCAAGCTGCTTCTTCATGGATATTTCCTTATCCACCGTGAATTCATACTTGAACTTGCCGCCATTTGTAGACGAAGGCGGGAGATTCATCTTCGGCGCAACTATCGACTGGATGTCATAAACAATATCGAATTGTGGTGCCAGTGCGGTTGAGGTCGCGCCGGTCTCGTATTCCACCGTCACCTCATACCGTCCTTCGAGCAGCACTATATACGGGCCGAAGGTCAGATACCCCGCGCCGCTCTCGCCTTCTCTTGCTATCCTGCTTTCATAGCCCTTTGTGCCGACCTGCGAGGGCAGAATGTCTGCCGTTATATACCAGGGAGGAGCCGCAGGAGTTGTGAGCGTGAGTGCGCAGCCACCTGCTATCAGGAACAGAGACCACATGCCTGCAAGCGACCGCATTGCCCCGCGCATGAACAGCCACCCGCTTATAATCAGGACGGCAGAAAGCAGCAGGCAAATATAGTTCGAGGGATGGCTCAGGCAGTAATAGAGATTCTCATAATCATAAACGTTCCTGAAGAATGGCAGTCTCAAAAGGAGCCAGGGGTTATCGCTGTAAAAGTTTCTGGTAGCCCAGGCGGGAAACCCTGTGTTAATTAGCAGGCCGTCGTTATATAACCACCTGCTCGCCATCCACGCTTGCAGCACAAGAGAGCAGATGCAAAGCGGCAGAAGAAATGATTTGCGGTACTTGAAGAGCAGCTTAACAGCGTAGGCCAGCGGGAATACCCAAAGGGACACGACAGCCCAGTTATAGCGACCTACAAAAGATGATGCTCCGTACCAGTACGGATTGGACTGCATAGAGTTCGGCACTAAAACGGACAGAGACAACAGCGCGAGCAGGATGGCGGACTCCCGGCTGTCTTTCAAGAGCGGCACGATTCCGACCAACCCCAGAAGCAGCAAAGGTTGCTGCATGAATATTCCATGCGACATATCCCAGTGCAGCCCCGCAAAGGTGAGGGCGATTTTCCTGACATCGAAGCTTAAGTATCCGAAGTATGGCCCGAAGAGAGCACTGCCGAAAGCTATCTGGTTATAAGCGGCCAAGAAGATACCAGAGCAGGCGACAATCGCAACCGGCATCAGTAGCCAGCGACGCTCCCCTGCAACCTGCGGCTGTCGCGGCTTTATAAACGTAGCGTAAACGTATCCGAGCAACAACAGGATGGCCGGAGCGCTCAGTCTAATATGCAGCCACGGCAGAAAACCCATCAGCAGGCCAAGCCACAGGTTGCTCGCAGGTGAATTAAACTCCGTGTAATATCTACGAAGAATTCCTATGACTCTCTCCGCCAGATAGAGGATTATCATTCCTCCAAGGAGGTCTATATAAAGCTGGTTGCTCGCGGGCAGGTAAGGCAGACCCAGAGCAAGCGTCAGGGCAATCAATAGCGACCAGGGCTTTGATTGGATAATCTGAAAAGCGGCTTTGTAGAGTATGAAAGGCCAGAAGCCCGCGACGAGCGCCATGAAGATTTTAGCGCCGCTGACTCCGGCGAGACTGTACGGGATGATTAAGATTAAGGGCAATCCCGCATAATGCATGCTATAGCCGTTGCGTACGTGGCGCTGCATATCTACAGGGTCGTAGAGATTTACTTTGCACGCCCGGCTAACAGGCGTTTCCATCAAGTAGTTATTTTCGACGCGCAGGTCATGATCCCTGTAGAGCGAGTCCGTAACCAGCAAATAATGCGGCTCGTCGCCCGACAGCCCGTACATGCCCTTCGATTGCCAGAAGAGAGCGATTGCCAAATAGAACAAGACCGGCAACACGAGTGGTAAATAAGGCAGTACTCGACGTGTGAGGTAAGTTTCGCTGGGCATCAAGAGTTACCTTACTTGCATTCTAAAGTACAGGGGTTTGACGATTGATGTCACTCAGAATGAATTGCGCTCCATTACAAACGTATAAGACTACGCACTTGTAAAATTCAGGAAGCGCAACAATAATTCAGTGCCGGTTTCCATAACAGAATAACACAGAGAATATCCGGCCAGAGAGATAGCGAGAGCGTGTCTGTAGAAACGAATGTTTTCCATGTGCCTCTGCCATACGGTTTTTTAACTCTCTCTGCGCGTGCGTACACAGATAACGGCATCGAAGCTGTAGACCACTAGGAGCAACTTGGCAGCCTTTCCAAAACTAAAAGGGTCATTGCGCCACTGCCTTTTTACGCTGCTGTTTTATTCCCTTTTCTTCATACTTTTTTTTTCGCGGGCGCTCCTTTTCGGCTTTCGCCTCGGCCTGACAGACTCGATCATTTTTCATCAGCCCTATTTCTACGCGAAAAAGGTCTTGTGGGATACGTTGCTTTTGTCCGGCTTCCCTATGATGGCCGACCCGCAGGTAATGGCCTGGTATCCGCCCGCACTACTCTTCTCGCAGCTACCCGGCGGCTGGAATCTTTTCATCATCTCGGCCTATGTGCTTGCAAGCTCGTTCACCTATGGCTATGTCTATACGTTAACCGAGTCGAGGGTTGCGAGCGCAACGAGCGGCATCGTCTACGGCCTGTCCGGCTTCATGGTCGCGCAAATAGACCACGCCTCCATCATTCATTCTACGGCATGGCTTCCCTTAATCATCTGGTCGCTTGAGATGCTGCGCCGCAAGCCCAGCGGCGTGTGGTTCGCTATCGGTTGCTGCGCCGTTGCATGTAACAATCTGGCAGGACATTCACAGATATTCGTTTACAGCTTGATGCTCGCAATGCTTTACGCGCTTGTGCTCGGATGGACGGCACCCGCTGGGCGCACACGTTTCTATCTTTTATACGCGCTCATGCTGGTGCTGGGGTTGGGTCTCGCTGCCTTTCAGATACTTCCGACGCTTGAGCTTGCGCGCCTCAGCTCGCGCTCAACGCTCAGCTACGAGGCGTTCATCACGTTTTCCCTTCCGCCGGGACAAATCCTGATGATGATTTTCCCTGCGCTCTACGGCGGCTTAAGCGAATATGGCCTGCCCCTCTATTTTGGAAAATGGAATTTAATAGAACTCACGGGCTACACGGGTCTGCTCCCGTTGATGTTGGCCGCCGCAGGTCTCATAGCTCAACGTCAAAGGGTCTTATCAATCTTCTGGCTTTGCGCGGGGCTGCTGGCTTTTTTGCTGGCACTGGGCGACGCGACGCCTCTGGCTCAGCTTACCTACAGACTTCCGGTGCTTAGTTTATTCCGTGTGCAGGCGCGCTACTTTTTTCTGATGGCATTCGCCGTCAGCATTTTGTCAGGCTTCGGGGTAAGGGCTGTTTTAGAGCAAAAGGTGTCGCACCGTCTCATTCTGAAAATAATTTTAGTATCCGTAGCGGCGATGGTTGTTTGTCTCATCGCTCTCAATTTCACACACCTTAACGAGTATGCGGCTCAACAGGGACTAGCGCCGCTGAGCTTGCTGCCGTGGCGTAACAGGGCAGTGGGCGTTCCTGTAGTAATATTTCTAATCTCGTTGGCCGCTCTTGTCTTCTGGCACAGGCGTCCGGCTTCGAGTTTAAGAATCACACTATTCGTAATGGCTCTGGTGCTGGAGTTGTCCAGCTTCGGCTGGTTCTATGTGCGGGATAACGTTACTCCCGTAGAGGTCTCTATGCCTCCGCCGCAGGCTATCCGTTACGGGGATGCGCTCCGGGCTACAAATCAACGCATGATTCCGGTTGAAGGCGCTGGCGCGCCGCTCTATGCGATGCCCCCAAATATCTCCAGGCTCTGGGATGTGCCAAGCGCAACCATCTACGGCCCTTTGATATTGAGCCGGGTCAGCCAATGCCTCCCCATGCTTCCCATCGGCAACCTGGACGCGTCATGGCAAAAGGCGGGCGACCAAAGCCTTAACCTGATGGCTATACGTTACGTTTTCACGCCGCGCCTAAAGCTCTGGGAGGACTTGTACAGCGTCAACTGGTTCAAGGAAGACACAGGGATTTCGCTCGGCACAGGATGTAATAGCCCGAATCCTCTGACGGCAAAGATTGATGTTCCACTGCCCCACGGGGCGACGAAGATTGGCATCGTCAGCTTGCTCGCATGCTCTACAGGAGTGGCGGATGATGCAGAGGTCTTGCGAATTTCAATCAGGGATGCGAACGGCCAAGCGCAGACCATCAGCATGCGCGCCGGGGCGGACACCTCCGAATGGGCGCATGATTGTCATGACGTGCTCCCGCAGGTAAAGCACAGGCGGGCAGCGATTTTCAAAAGCTTTCCGGTTGACAGAAGCGGCACGCCCTGCGAGGGGCACGAGTACCTGACCGTGCTGCCTTTGAAAGAGATGGATAATATCAGGAGCATAGAATTTCAATGGGTAGGCTCATCCGGCACCATCGCAATCAAAAGGGTCAGCTTGATAGACGAGCGTAGCGGGCAATCCTTTCCGGTCGGCGCTGTTCCAGACTCTATATCAGACATCACAAGGTGGCGACACGTAGAGGACATAGGTGACGAGAGCGTCTATGAGAACCTGCGAGCGATGCCGAGAGCATGGTTAGTGCCCGAAGTTGTGAGCGTCAAAGCGGACGACGCGCTCCGCATCATAAAATCATCTAGATTGCCCGACGGTAGAGCTTTCGATCCGGCGCGTGTAGCCCTTGTCGAAGAGCCTCTGGCTTTCAAGCCAAGTGGCGAATGGTTAGAAGGTGCGGCAGAGGTAGTAAGCTATTCAGGCAGTCATATAGAAGTTCGTACCACTTCTCCGTCGTCTTCTTTTCTGGTGCTGTCGGATGTCTATTATCCCGGTTGGAAGGCGACGATTGACGGCGCGGCAACTCATCTTTATGAAACCGACTTCGTGCTGAGAGGCGTAGAGGTGCCGCAGGACAGTCATGTTGTGCGATTTGAATTCAGGCCAGCCAGTTTGTATTACGGCCTATTGATAAGCGCCCTCGCGCTTATCTCAATAGGCTTTATCGCCTTTAAGTTGCGGGCATAGCGGTTTAGTTTGCAGTGGCTTTGTTGCATAAATATATTTTGTTCGGTTTGAGCCCCAAATTTCGGGCAAAAATTCGGCTCTTAGAAGCTGAACTTCGTTCGGTTAAATCGCTGAATTCCGAACATTATCAATTTATGCAACAACGCCTTTTGGATTTGAAATCTCAAATCTTATTTCCGATCTTCTGTCTTTATCCTAGATAAACCTGCATAGAATCAATGTTCACGTTTATGCGGGATGCTCATCGGGAAATTAAACAGGTCATTGGGGTCATACTCATTCTTATACCGGATCAACGTATCAAGATTATTGCCGAGGTAATATTTCAGGAGATCATACTTGTTATCCCGGACGGATGCATCCTGAAAATTGAAAAAGCCCCCATCCGTCAAACCCTTTGATGCAAGTGTAGTTCTGAAGTCTTCGATCCATTGAATATACTGATCGGTGTTTTTGTCGTTGGGATTTGACCACCAGGCCTGGAATTGCAGCAAGAGTTTTCTGTCGCGCCATGGAAAAGCCGTCTCATCAGGACGATACCTTCCGATCGCTCCTCCAAAGCTGTGAAAGCTGACATAGGTGTTGACGCGGGCAAACCCTCGTTCGTTTACCATGAAGTCGAGGCATTCCTGTCCTAATTTAACGATGGCGCTATTTTTTGCGAAGGCAGAGGATATTTTATGGGGCAGGGGCCCGGTTACGCAGGTGTCGGCAGGCCGTTTAGGGATCACGGGGTGCTTGCTCTCCGCAAAGTGGGAAGGCGCCAATGGTGCCGATGCCGCTTCACCTTCAGTCTTTGCTGAGGCGGAAACATTTTTTTTCTCCGTATAGGTTTCATCGTCCGGTTTGAACAGGCTCGTAAACTGACTCGTATATTGTTTTGCTTCCTGCAAGGTTCCATAAATACGCCCGTCCATTTCCAGCATAGTTCCCCCGAACGAGTTATGAAACAATCTGCAAACCGTAGTGATCTTATCCGGGGCGCCTGCCCCCGAAAGCTCTTTGAGCCATGCTTCCAATATCTTCGGGATCGCACCCGGGCTTTTCCAGATGAGGGTGAACGAAACATACTGAGGCGCCGGGGATAATTTGAACAAAAAATTTGTAACGATCCCGAAACTACCCACTCCACCGCCTTTGAGCGCCCAAAACAGTTTGGGCAAATTTCCTTCATCGACTGTTTGCAAGGTGCCGTCTGCCAGTACGATCTCAGCTTTTTGGAGGCTGTCGCACGTAAGACCATAAATCCTTGCTGACATTCCCCAGCCGCCGCCTAATGTCAGTCCTCCTACACAAACGGTTTCGCATCCTCCGCCGGGAATGATCTTCCCGCGTTTAGCCAACTCGGCATAGACATATTGCAATTGCTTTCCGGGTGGTATCCAGGCAAGGGCGTCGCCTTCATAGGTGATAGTAGACATTAAAGAAAGGTCAATGATCAGCACGCCATAGTCGCAGCTCATGCCTTCATGGTGATGTCCTCCCGAGCGCACCCTGAACGGAAAGGAATTCGTCCTGCACCAATTCACGCAAACCTGCACGTGTTTGGCTTCGCTGCAAAAAGCGATCATTGCCGGACCGGTTTGCAGTCTCCTGTTCCAAATCTTCGATGCTTTCTGGTAAGTGCCGTCCCAGGGACATGTAAGCTTGAACTTGTTTTTTACTGCAAGTTCTATCAGCGAGAAATAATCGGCTTGCTTTTTCATAATTACAATTTGATTTTTATTAATCTTACTAAAACGATTATAACTCCAAACGGCGTTGTTGCATAAATATATTTTGTTCGGTTTGAGCCCCAAATTTCGGGCAAAAATTCGGCTCTTAGAAGCTGAACTTCGTTCGGTTAAATCGCTGAATTCCGAACATTATCAATTTATGCAACAACGCCGTTTGCAGTTGAGTTTAATGAAAGTTGATTTTCACCACAGAGACACAGAGGACACGAGAGGATGCACAGAGAATTCAAGCCTCCGTGCGTCCTCAGTGTTCTCTGTGTCTCTGTGGTGAAGACCAATCTTCTCTACACTCAACTCCGAATTGAGCCACGACCTCAATGGTGGTCAAGCTTGAGACTCGCTTATTAGGTGTAGTAAGATGCGCGCCTCCCTGGATATTAGAGTCAACTTCTAATCGTCGGCTCATCTGCATGATAGTGATCGAATGAAAGATTCTCACTTAGCTTACGACATGGTCGCCGGAAGCAACGCCTCGCTTGCTTCAAGGCGAGAGCATGGCAAGCAGTTCTTCTTAATCTCATTGTTACTGGCGACCTGGCTGCCGATAGCTCTATTTCTGTCGCTGTCTCGTACTGAAATCCCTTCGAGTCTGGAAACAATCAAGTTTGTCTTTTTATTTCTGGGAACCGCGCATGTCCCTGCCACTATCTTTTTCTATATGGACAGAGGCTTTGCGCAGGTCATACAAAAACACAAAGGCAGATACATATATCTCCCCATCCTCGTCACGATTTTGTCTGGAGTCGTCTTCGCCTTTTTAAGCCTCGCCGTTCAGGCTTATCTATTGCTCGTCTACTGGGGATGGCAGGCTTTTCACTATGGCCGCCAGAATATAGGCGTCTATGCCTTCGCTTCCATAGCGCAGACAGGCCGCTCGCTTCGCAAGGCGGAGAAGCTGGCGATTGACCTGGGGACGCTGTGCGGGATTTTCGGGACGTTCAAGATACTGGGCATGGCGGTCGCCCCCACATACCTGCACGGAGTTTTCAACTATCTTTACCTCGTCGGGGGCACAGGTTATATCGGAGTCCTGATTTTTACTATTTTTGTCTACGTCAAATATTTTTCGGATACGACTGTCTGGAAAACCCTGTTCTTCTTCACCTCGGTCTTCTTCTTTTTCCCCGTCTTCATCTCGACCGATTTGAACGTGGCGTTCCTGAGCTACGCTATGGCGCATGGCTTTCAATATCTGGTCTTTATGACGACAATCTCGCTCAACTCAGGCGAGAGGGATTCAAAGATATTTCGACTCGGAAACGCGTTCAAGCCGATTGCGCTGGTTATCATCATCGGTTTTGCGTTTTCCCGCCTCGGGTGGCTGAAAGACCTGGAAACGATCAAAAATAGCGCCGTGTTTGTGCGCTCGGTTGATTTCCTCGTCGGAGCTACCTTCGGGCTGACTATGGCTCACTTTTTAATTGACGCGGGCGCGTGGAAATTGAGCATGGAGCTTCAAAGAAACTACATAACCAGAAGGTTTAAGTTCCTTTTCGGGCAGGCAGATATAATCAAGAGAGACCTGCCGGGAATCGGGTCTTAAACCTGAGCGGGCGGGAGAGGAAAACTGTTTGAATAAGCTCTGTTGACAAACAGGTGAGAGGTACATTAGACTGAATTTGCTTGCTTTTCGGAGCAGGTAAAGCGCCCCGCCGTGATGACATGAGTCAATTTTCCTCTTTAGAAAATTCAGCCTCATTCAAGGTTTGACTAGGAGCCTTAAACATGAAATTTGCAATTGCTCTGCTGATAATTACTCTCGCTGCCGGTGCTGTGCTGGGGCAAACCCAGACCGCGCCGACGCTCAGAATTGTCACGGACGACCCTAATCTCCCGTCCGAGCTGTACTACGGCGACATCAAGGTCAAGCCCCTGCGCCTGCGTCCCGGAACCAACGTGGTCATCACGATTAAAGACAGCGACTTTTTCGTACAGCAGCACTACATAGATTTCCTTGGCCGCATGCCGGAGCCGAATGGATTCGCCTTCTGGCTCAACATCCTGAATAGCTGTTCGAGCCAGACTAACAACCCGGATTGCGACCGCACCTTCGTCTCTTCGCGTTTCTTCATGTCGGACGAGTTTCAGGAGCGCGGGTATTTCGTCTATCGCCTTTATGATGCAGTCCTGGGCAGGCTGGCGCATTTCCCGGAATTTATGGACGACGTTCGTCGTCTGAACGGCCCCAAGACCGTTCCGGAGCAGGTTGCAGCCAAGAATACTTACGTCAAGGACTTCACCAATAAAGCGGAGTTTCAGGCCATCTACGCCTCGTTTACTTCGGCTGACGCTTTTATCAACGCCCTTTGCTCCAGGGCTGGTGTGACGCCTGCGAGCAAGGCCGCGCTCATACAGACGGCTCAGACCGATAAGGCAGCAGCTTTGAAAGCCTTCATAGAGACGCCGGAAGTAGCCGCCAAGTTCTACGACCGTGGCTTTATTTCTATGCAGTATTACGGCTACCTTAGAAGAGAGCCTGAAGCTAATGGCTTCCAATTCTGGCAGAACAAGATGATTGAGACCAACCATGACTATCGCTTCATGGTCGGCGGCTTCATCAATTCAGACGAATACAAGCTCAGATTCGGCTCCCTCGCAGACGCGCAGTAGTAGTAGCAGAGCCTGACAGTCGAAGTTAAGAACAAAAGAGGCCGGAAGGTTATTGAACACCTTCCGGCCTTCTTGCTTTTTGGAATATTGCAGTCTGTATGAGCCTGTTCCGCAAGCTCCTATGGGGCTTTGGCGCTGTGCCATTTCTTAAGCGCCTGCCGGTAGATTTCCAGCGTCTGCTCTGCGGTCTTCTCCCAGGTAAACTCTGCGGCGCGCTCTCTCGCCGCCGTCCGAAGCTTCTCTCTTTCGGCATCGTCCCCTAATAATCTGATTATGCTTTGAGCCATAGCTCTGGCGTCTGTCGGCTCGACCAGATGTGCGGCTCGGCCTACAACTTCCGAGATGCTGTGGATGCGGCTGGTGATGACGGGAGCACCGCAGGCCATAGCCTCCAGCGGCGGCAAACCGAAGCCCTCGTATAAAGAGGGATAGATGAAAGCCCTGCATGAGGAATAGAGCGCGGAGAGGTCTTCGTCGGAGATGTAGCCCGTAAAGCGCAAGCGGTCTTGAAGCCCAGCCCCTTTGATGTAAGCGAACAGGTCGTCCATTAGCCAGCCTTCTCGCCCGGCAATCACAAGCTGAGGGCGGAAAGGGCTTGCGCGCAGGATTTCTTCATAGGCGCGTACGAGCGTGAGCAAGTTCTTGCGCGGCTCGATTGTCCCCACAAAGAGCAGAAATTCATCCTCCACCTTCAGCCGCTTACGCACCTCTGCGGCCTGCGCTGGCGGGACTGGGCGGAAGTTGCGGCGCGGCGCATAAGGCGTCACGGCTACTCTGTCCGGCTCAACCCCCAGATGCTCGCATACCTCGCGCTTACCGTGCTCTGTAGCTGTAATAATCATGGTCGCGGCACGCGCCATAATGGGAAGACGACGACGGGCGCGGCGCACAATCCTGCGCTCGTGCATGTGCGGATGTATGAGCACGGAGAGGTCATGAATCGTCACGACCGCAGGGCACCTATTCCAGAGCGGTATGTCGTAGTTCGTGCCGTGAAAAAGAGCGTAGGCCGCGCGCTTGACGTGTAAGGGCAGGCCGACAGCCCACCAGCGTTTGCCCAGCAAGCTGGCTCGCGCCCTTTCAAGGCGTAAATTCTCAGGCAGTGTTTGTTGTGAAAGCTCGGTTAAGAAGGGGAAGGGCGAGATAAGCTCGAAGTCGTCCTGTGGAGCAATGAGCGCCAGGGAGCGAGCCAGCTCAAAAGTATAATGGCCTATGCCTGTTTTTAAGTTGGCAAGCGGAATACCATCAAGACCTATACGCATGTATCAAGCAAAAGCGGAAGGGATAACAGCATTCGCGCTCTCTGCACGCGAATAGCCGCTTCCCTTCCGCTCGGCCTCAATTCAAACTCGCGCTCAGGCTAATTAATCTGAATGCGCGACGCTGTGTCAGCCGGACGACTGGTGTACGTTACTCCGTTAATAGTAACAGAGACGATGACCGGCACATCGCCTGCTCCGGCTAGCGACGCAGGCAACTGCACATCAATCTGATCTAAGCCCGGCGTATCAGTCGGGCCGACGAAGAGAATCGCAGCGCCCGTGAGGTCGGTCGTACCAATGCGCACCGTAACCTGGCTAGTGGTAACGTTGCGCACACCCGTAAGTATGATTCGCAGCACGGTCGGCACCGTCTGCCCGAGTTGGTTGGGCGATGTCACAGTAAACGGTTCCGGTGTTCCAATTATTAACGGATTCGTTATGTTGAAAACGCTGGCACGCCCGCCCGGTCCAAGGATGTTGCTAAAAATGTCTGGCTGTGCTGCCTGAATTGTAATCGTTGTCCGTATCAGGTTGCCGTTATTGTTAATTACCACCGGGTAGGTAGTCGTCCCCGTTGTCGGCGCAAGCCCCGGAGGCACTACAAAAACTATAGTATTGGTGAAGACGCTATAGAGACCAGCCGCCGCGCCGTTTATGGAAAGCGAGACGCCGTTAAGCTCAACCGGCAAAGGCGGTCGGCGCATGCTCGCGGAAGCGCCGACGGCACTCTTGAACGACGGCGCGAGAGTCGTAGTTGTAGATTCCGCTAGCCCGATCATCCCGGGGGCAAGGCCGCCGACAGCCGGAGGCGTAGGCGTAGGGCTGGGGCTACCTACCGGACGCCCGGTAGCGCCGGTGGAGAAGGTGATCGTGCCTGTCGTGTCGCTCGTGGCTGGAGAAGATGGCGTCAGCAGATAGAAGGCTTCTGTGGAATTATCTGTATTGCCGCCGCCAATCTCTGTGCGCGAAAGGCTGAAAGCGAGTCTCTGCCGCGTGTTGCTGGCATAACCCTGAAGTGCTGGCGGCCCTATCAGACTAGTACCGAAGCCTACAGGATTATTCGTCAGCCTCGTCACGTTAGTAACTGCGCCGACGGGCACGGAAAAGAGTTGTGGGCGCGAATCGCCCGCATTCGGCTGCGGTGGATTCAAGCCATCTGTGGCGGTCGTCGCAATCGTCCCGTCCGCTTTTAGATTAAGCGCGGAGGTGAAGATGAGCGTCGTGTTATCGCCGGTGAAGGTAGGAAAGCGCAGCAGGTCTGGAATAGTGTTGACTGCCGTTCGCGGCCCGACCTGCGTGAACGAATTCGCCGTGACGTTGTAGATATAGATGGCAAGCGCAGCCTGTAGCGCGCCGTTGCCTGCAAGGTCTGCCGTCGATTCAAAGGTAAGAAGATTTCCGCTGCGACTCAGGCGGCGACCGGGGCTGAGAATGTTGACGCTAGACCCGTTGGTGGCCGCAGCCGTACGCGTCACCTGTCTCATGGCGGTGACGGTCGTCGTGGCGGGACTAATCGTTGCCAGATAGATTTCTGCATTGACATCCGCATTGTTCCCCGTGCTGCTGCCGGTATCAGGGATATTCGCGTTCGAGATAAAGGCCAGCACCGAGCCATCGCCCGAAAGCGACGGGTTCTCTGTAAAGGTTAGACTGCCCGTCGTATTCGTCACCTGTGCGTAAAGCCCTGAAGTCCTGTTGAAAATAAAAATCTCAGGGTTCGCATCGTTGTTGGTTGCGCCCGCCAGGTTTCGCGTTGAAGTAAAAGCGACGAGGCTTGCATTATCATTGACCGTCGCGTCGCGGTTATCGTCTGCGACGAAGGGTGCAAGCGTAGTTGTGCCTGCGGTCGGCGTTCGGCTCGCGGGCGTATTCGTTACCTGCGAGAAGGTGCCGAGTGTCAAATCAACAAAGGGCACGTCCGAGCCGCTCGACAAATCGTCATTGGGGACTGCCGGAATAAAGTAAAGCCATACTTCCTGATTGCCATCGGCCTGAAGGGCTGCGAGATTGGCGTTGCCGTCAAAGCTGCCCGGCGTTGTCGCGTTCGAGCTGAAAACAATCCACCGGCCATTGTTGCTGATACGGGGTCTGTTATTGCTGACATCCACCTGTATGCTGCAATTCGGAATGGGCGTCGCGGAGGGCGTCGGCGTCGGGCTGGCGCTGGGAGTCGGCGTCGGCGTAGGGCTGGCAGTCGGGCAGCCTGTAGCGTTCGTAGCTATCTTCGTATCCGTAATCTGAAAGATACGACGCTGCACATAATCGAAGAGAAAGATTTCGCGGTTGCCGTCGGCATTGTTGCGCGTCGCGGTCTTTTCGGTAGAGATGTCGCCCGTTGACTCGACCACTATGAAGCGACCGTTGCCGCTTATGTCTCCGGCGAATGACTCGCGCGCAGAGGTAGTGACCTGCGTGATAAAGGGGTCAGCAGCCGACTGCGCCTGCGTCAAGGTATATGCACTGAAAAAGAGCGTGATTGCGGCGACAATCACACTCAGCAGCCTAAAAGATTGCCTCACTGAGAAAACCTCCGAAATAAGAGACCGGATAAAGATGAGAGATTAAGGGAGCTATAAAGTTTTTAGCCAACTGCTCTGCAATTCCACTCACCAGCTAAACCCCGCCATTTTAAGCGTAAGCTCTATGCGAAGGCAAGCTTACACCGGCTCAAAAAGCGCACAGGGCCAGCTTTTTGATTAATAAAGAGCATAGCCCTGTGAATCTGCCCGAAGTCCGGGGCTTTTCGCACAGAGCCAGTCACTTCCTTTCCCTCATCCATTACGGTGCAGAAAGGAAGGCAAACCGGAAGTTGTATTCATCCGACCTCAAGAAGTCATTCACCAACAACCGGTAATCATGATACTGCCCTGACCCCACTGTAGCCACTCTCCCCCACCAGAAGTCAAACCCTCCAGTGTCAGGGTCTCTCCGCAAGAACCCGAAATACTGCATCGTGATGATCGCCCGATCA
>DASWQH010000003.1:0-67606 GCA_036403815.1 Pyrinomonadaceae bacterium
TATGGAAGGGCCGTCGCTCAACGGATAAAAGGTACGCCGGGGATAACAGGCTGATCCTGCCCAAGAGTTCACATCGACGGCAGGGTTTGGCACCTCGATGTCGGCTCATCGCATCCTGGGGCTGAAGAAGGTCCCAAGGGTTTGGCTGTTCGCCAATTAAAGCGGTACGTGAGCTGGGTTTAGAACGTCGCGAGACAGTTCGGTCCCTATCTGGTGTGGGCGTAGCAGAATTGATGGAATCTGACCTTAGTACGAGAGGACCGGGTTGGATCGACCTCTAGTGTACGAGTTATCGCGCCAGCGGTAGCGCTCGGTAGCTAAGTCGAGCATGGATAAACGCTGAATGCATCTAAGCGTGAAGCCAGACCAGAGATTAGTTCTGCCTATGAGACTCGTGGTAGACCACCACGTTGATAGGATGGATATGTAAGCGTTGAAAGGCGCTCAGTTTACCATTACTAATATGTCCATTGGCTTGACCTAAAATTTACTCAAGAGCAACAGAAGAGTACATTAGGCTTGCCTTAAGACACACAAGCCGTCACTATTCGATTTTCAAAGCTCTCTTGCAGGGAGTTGACAAGTTTTCCGGTGGTTTTGTCGAGAGGGTCACACCCGTTCCCATCCCGAACACGGAAGTTAAGCCTCTTAGAGCCGATGGTACTGCGCTGGAAGCGGCGTGGGAGAGTAGGAAGCCGCCGGATTAAATTTTAAATGAAAAGCCCGCTCGGTTGAAAAGCCGTGGCGGGCTTTTCAACTTAAAGAGTCCCAAATTCCAAGTCCCATGTCCCAAGTCAAAAGCAAGAGTTCTAACTTGGGACATAGGACTTGGAATTTGGGACTTGGGTCTTAGGACTACTTCAGGCGATAATCAGCATCTAACCGAGCGGAAATCAGGCTGTAAACTATTAATGTCCTTTAACACCTACTTTCGAGCTTCTTCATACGCGATGCTGGCGACGGGCGCGCTTGCTTTAGCCGTGTCCGGCGGGCTGAGCCTTGCTCTGGCTCTGGCATTCGGGGTGGTGCTCGTTTGGGCTTGGAAGCTGGAAGACTCGCGCTGGCAGGTGCCGGAGCGAGTTGGATTAGTCATAGTGCTTCTGTCGCTGCCGCTCTTTTATCTTGATTGGAAGCTCAACACGGACGGGCAGGAGAGGGTTGGCGTTGCGGCGCTGGCGCACCTGATACTTTTTCTTTCGACTATCAAGCTGCTACAGAAGAAGGCAGACCGCGACTGGGTTTTCCTCTATCTCATCTCGTTTTTTGAAGTCTTGCTGGCAGCAGGTCTGAGCGTCAGCCCGCTCTTTCTGGGCACGCTTGGGCTTTACATGCTCGCGGCATTCTCGACCGTCGTGGCATTCGAGATTAAGAAGGCGCAGCGCAATGTGAAGGTGTCTGAAACGCGCCTGCTGGTTGCGCCGGACGCGACGCTCTTCAGGCGCTTGACCAAGCGAAGCGCGCATCACACGCTCGGCGAAGCGCGTCGTCTGCCGCTCGTCTCACTGGTGCTGCTCATTCTGATCTTTACGGTCGCGCTGCCGCTATTTTTCATCGCGCCGCGTTTCGGCGGAAGCGCATTCGCTCGCGCCGGTGGTGGAAGCACGAGGGTTTCCGGTTTCTCGAACAGGGTTGAGCTGGGCGATATAGGCAGGCTTCAACAAAGCAACGCTCTGGTGATGCGCGTGAGGGTTGAAAACGGGTCGCCCGATTCTAATTTACGCTGGCGCGGGGTCGCTCTGGATAGTTTTGACGGGCGCGTCTGGGAGCGTTCGCGTGGTGGAGAAGGCAAGCCCATAGATGCGATTGCGGAGCGAAATTTATATCGTTTAGACACAGCCGATAGTCTTCATCGTCTTACGACTCAAACATTTTTTCTTGAGCCGGTTGACCCGCCCGTGTTGTTCGCTGCCCCGCGTGCTATCGCTGTACAGGGTACGCTGCCTTATGTGCGTGTAGACCGTGAAGGCGCGATTACCACGCGGCAGCATCCGTTTGACCGCATCACGTACAAAGTAATCTCCGACATGACCGAGCCGGATGCGAATGCTTTGCGAAGGGATTCAAGTCCCTACTCATCCTCTTTTTCGCGTTACCTGCAACTACCCGAAATGCTAGACCCTCGCATCGCAAGGCTTGCGCGCGAGTGGATAGTGAGTGCAGGGGTACGTAATCGCTACGACGCAGCCCGCGTCATAGAGCAGCATCTTCAAAGAGATTTCGGCTACAGCCTGGATATGAAGGCCAAGGGCGCAGACCCGCTCGCAGACTTTCTCTTCAACGTGCGCGAGGGGCATTGCGAATATTTCTCGACCGCGATGGCCGTCATGCTGCGCACGCAGGGCGTCGCCGCACGCGTCGTCAACGGTTTCCAGCGCGGGGAATACAACGACGCGGCGGATGTTTATACCGTCACGCAGAAGGATGCACACTCGTGGGTTGAAGTCTATTTCCCGGAGACGGGCGCGTGGGTAACGTTTGACCCGACGCCGTCGGATGGAAGACCCGTTCGGCAGAGCACAGGACTTGTTTCGCGGCTGGGCAAGTATGCGGAGGCGATGGAGCTTTACTGGAACCAGTACGTCATAGGCTACGACCGCCAGGAACAGCGCTCGCTCGCCACGACGCTACGCAATCAAATGCTCACCATTCGGGAAGTGTTCGGGGAGATGATGGATGGCGCGAAGGCGAGCTTGAAGGAATGGGCACGCGCAATCCAGAACACAATCGGTCTAGGCGGCTCGAAAGGCGGTAGAAGTTGGCTGCTGATAATATTCGCCGCCCTCTTAATGGCCTTTCTTATTTTAGTTATCTACAGAATCCGCCGCTTCGGCTTCTGGCGTGCTCTCAAAATCTGGCAGAGAGAAGAAGAGCGCGCCTCTGTGGTAAAGTTTTATGAGCGTATGATAAAGGTTCTGGCAGAGCGCGGGCTGCGACGAGAGAAAAGCGAGACGCCGCTTGAGTTTGCCTCCGCGATTGGAACCGCCGATGTGCTGCGCATCACACGCGCCTACAACCGCGTTCGCTACGGCTCTCAAGCCCTCTCAGCCACGGAAGTGGTAGAAATCGAACAGTGCCTGACACGTTTAGAAAAGGATGAACGCAGAATGCCGCAATGATGAATGAAGAAGACTGCCCTGGTCTTTAATTCATCATTGCGGCATTCTGACTTTTGCATTTATGAAGAAGGTTGGATTTATCAGTTTAGGTTGCCCTAAGAACCTCGTGGACAGTGAGGTGATGATGGGCGAGTTGCAGCAAAGTGGCTATGAGATTACGACGGACGCAAGCGAAGCGGACACGATTGTGGTCAATACCTGCGGGTTTATTGATTCGGCCAAGCAGGAATCGGTTGATGCCATTCTTGAGGCGGCGCGGCTGAAGGCGGATGGGAAATGCACGCGCCTTGTCGTCGCCGGTTGTCTGGTCGAGCGTTACCGCGATGACCTGCGCGCAGAGCTTCCTGAAGTTGATGCTTTTATAGGCACGAATCAGATAAAGGAGATTACGAACGTCTGTGACGTGCAGGTCAACACGCGCTCGCTTCCCATTCTTCCAATCGGCAATCAGACGGCGACGTATCTCTACGATGAATCCAGCCCGCGCGTGTTAGCCACACCCGGCTACATGGCTTACATAAAGATTGCAGAAGGGTGCGACCGTCCGTGCGCTTTCTGTTTTATTCCGCAGATGCGCGGCCATTTTCGCAGCCGCCGCTTCGGCTCAATCCTCAGCGAAGCGCAATCGTTGGCTGCGCAGGGCGTGAAAGAGATAGTGCTGGTGGCGCAGGATTCCTCGCGCTACGGGGAAGACCTTGGACAGCATGATGCGCTCGCTCAGCTCTTGCGCGAGCTGGCGCAACTGGACAGCATCGAATGGGTGCGTGTGATGTACACCTATCCGACGCACATCTCGGACGGCTTCCTTGATGTACTGGCGACCGAAGAGAAGGCTGTCAAGTATCTGGACATGCCTTTGCAGCACGCTTCAGCAAACGTGCTCAAATTGATGCGGCGCGGCGGAACGCGCGAAAGCCTTGAAAGACTCATACGCAGGGTGCGCGAGCGCGTGCCCGGCATAGCTGTTCGCACGACCTTCATCACAGGCTTTCCAGGCGAAACGGAAGAAGATTTCGAGGAGCTTTTAAGTTTCATACGCAACGTGGAGTTCGACCGTGTTGGCGTCTTCACCTATTCGGATGAAGAAGGCACGCCTGCGTTCGAGTTGCCGAATAAAGTTGACCCCAGGATTGCAAAGCGCCGCCGCGATCGTTTAATGAAGGAGCAGGCACGCATCTCCAGACGCATCAACAAAGGGAAGGTAGGCCGAACGGTGCGTGTGCTCTTTGAAGGCGCTTCCAAAGAGTCTGATCTGATATGGCAGGGGCGCATGGAGACGCAGGCAACGGACATAGACGGTGTGGTGCTGATTAACGATGCGCCGGAAGGTTTTGAGCCTGCGCCCGGCCAATTCGTCAACGTGCAGATAACAGAAGCGCACGATTATGATCTAATCGGGCAAATCATTTCATAGTCTTAAAATCCTCCCCCTCATGAGGGGCTTATGATGAAACATCTCACTGCCAGCTTGTGCCTCTGCCTTCTACTTTGCGCCGCCTCTAAAGTAATCATGGCGCAGGGAGGTAAGGCTTGGGTAAAAGTTTCTCCTTCAGGCGAACAATTCACAGTCCAGATGCCTGGAAACCCCTCTAAGAAAACGCAGAAAAATGTTTACGGGGATTTGAGAGTTGACGGTCAAATCTACACTGCGGTGGATGGCGATGCCGGTTATGCCGTGTGGTCGTTTAAGAACACGAACTATTCAAATGCTCTGCCGATTGAAACGGACGAGTATCTTGATGCCTGTGCAGATCTTGTCTGGGAGTCGCTACTCAAGCCGCGCAGGGATATGCTTCCGCAGGAGCCTAACATCGACGCGCATATGGCTTACGCAGGCGAGTTGACTGGTACGACGCTTCCGGGGCGTGAATACTCTATAACGCTTGACACAACGACGGGCGTCACAAATTTCTATGTATCCGGTGAAAGAATTTATATTCTGATGGTTTTGAATGCTCCCAGAAATGCAACGGAGACGGAGCGCTTCTTAAAATCATTCACCTCCACAAGACCGGCTTCTTCCGTGACGGCGCTTCCTCCCGATACTCGTTCCAAATCAACATTACCCTCTGCCACTAATAGCAGCGCAGGCGTTGGAATCGGCCCCGGTCTAGGCCAGAGCAGCGGCGGTGCAGGTAATGTTACGGGAGATAAGATACAGCCCGCCCCTGCGAATGATAGCGACCCCAATCGAGTCTACAACACACGCGAAGTTACACAGAAAGCGCGCATTCTTACCAGACCCGAACCTGTGTATACCGAGAGCGCGCGAAAGTACCGGGTTACGGGAACTGTGGTTTTACGTGCCGTCTTCTCGAAAACGGGTGAAGTAGTGAACATTAAAGTGACACGTAAGCTGCCGCATGGCTTGACGAAAGGGGCAATCATGGCAGCTCGCAGTATAAAGTTCATACCGGCTGTGAGGGATGGGCGAGACGTGTCGCAGTACATTCAGATTGAATACAATTTCAATCTATATTAACGCCTTATACGGAATTCCTATACAAGGGAGACACAAGTCATGCATGAAGAAAAGAGCAGAGCCGACAGCGTTACTCCGACAAAAGAGGATGCTGAGCAAGACGCAACAAGCAAAGAGACAGTGAGCGACCTGGAGAAAAACGACCATACTTCCGGAAGCGAGACGAGCGGCGGCAGTGAAGCTACGGAAAGCTCTTCCGCTCCATCTCCGGACGGCCAGTTTGATGCCCCGCGAGATGGTGCAGGGCCTGGAGACGAAACCGGGCCGATGTAGAAAAGGCGAAAGGCGCGTCAACCGTAAATCGTGATTAACGTGTGTTCGATATAAGCAGCCGACCGTAGCTTCAGCTTCAGCCCCGTAGGGGCGACAGAATGTAGCCCACGGCGTGAGCCGTGGGAATTGAGCAAGCAACAGTTAGAAGCCCCTGAAAGGGGCGAAAGATTATCAAGCAGAGATTTCTTTCGCCCCTTTCAGGGGCTTCTAATTTTAATTACCGCATCATCCCCACGGCTCACGCCGTGGGCTATAAATATTCCGCCCCTACGGGGCTGAAGAAGTAACACAGTCGCTACTTATGTCGAATCCACGTCAAATAGAAGAAATCCGTTTTCTCTATTCACGATTTACGGCTTTTCTTGTGTTTCCTCAGTTCTACCCTTTAACTTTTGAGTCCCTATCCAGCCGCGACGCCAGAAGAAAATCAGCATGCCGAAGGCCACTACCACCATGATCGCTAACACAGCGAAGTAGCTATACTCCCAGTGCAGTTCGGGCAGGTTGTCAAAATTCATGCCGTAAAGTCCTGCAATAAAGGTCAGCGGCAGCATGATGGCGGAGAAGATGGTCAAGACCTTCATAATCTCGTTCATGCGGTTTGAGATGACTGAGAGATAGGCGTCGAGCGCGCCGCCGATGAGGTCGCGGTAGTTTTCCGCAAGGTCTGTGACGCGCACCAGGTGGTCGTAAACATCGCGGTAGAAGGGAAGCGCCTGCTCGTCAATCAGCACGTACTGGCCGTGGCTCATGCGATAAAGAATATCAAGCTGTTTCGATGAGATGCGCCGCAATCGAAGCACGCTTCTCTTCAAGCCCATAATCTCTTCCAGGATGGAGTTGTCCGGCGTCTTGAGGCTGAAGATATTATCTTCAAGATTAGAGATGCGTTCGTCGAAGTCGTCCAGCACAGGCGAGTAGTAGTCAACTATCTGGTCTAGAATCTGGTGCAGGAGGAATGTGGGGCCGCGCTGGCAGGTGAGTGGACTGTTGCGTATGCGCTGCTTCACGATGTTGATGCTGCGAAACACGTCGTGGTGATATGTGATTACATAGTTAGCCCCCAGCACTCCGTCAAGCTCAATGGTATTGAAGCGCTCGGCTGAAGTGTCTGCGCGCACGCCATGCACGATGAAGTATAGATAGTCAGGAAACTCTTCGATTTTCGGATGATGACGATCCGCGCGGCAATCTTCCACTATAAGCGGGTGAAGGCCAAAGACATCCGCGAGAATCTTGTCCTCTTCCAGGGTTGGATTCTCCATATCAACCCAGATGTTGAGCGATTTGTCCTTCAGAAGTTCCGTCAGTTCTGCGACGGTGAAGCCTTCTTCTATCTTCGCGGCTCCGGGGCGATAAACGAAAATTTCCATCTCTGCTCTCCTGAGAGTTGTCTAAAATCTGCGGCGCATTAAAAAGGCTGGAAGCGTACACGGCGCGAGAGTTTACCATTACCGGAGCGTCGCTCGCTACATCTGTTTTTGCCCGCTCGACTGTGCCATGCGCGGCCTGTTAGTATATACAATTCTTAAACGAAATTGATTTTCCGCATTCTTCATACATGAGCCAGATTAAAATATTTGTTTCCGACGATGTTTCCGCAACCGGCCTTGAGCCGCTCAGGGCTGCGGGCTTTGCGGTCGAAAAAAGAACCGGCCTTGCTTCGGAAGAGCTGCGCGAGGCTGTGCGCGATTGCGAGGGACTTGTCGTACGCAGCGAGACGAAGGTGACGGCTGAGTTGATGGACGCAGCTCCGCGCCTTCGTGTGGTGGGTCGTGCCGGAGTCGGCGTGGACAATATAGATGTTGCGGCGGCCACGGCGCGCGGGCTGGTGGTGATGAACGCGCCCGACGGCAACACTATGACGACGGCTGAGCACACGCTGGCGCTTCTGATGGCACTGGCGCGGCGCGTCCCGCAAGCCGCCGCGAGCCTCAAGGCCGGTCGCTGGGAGCGCAAGCGCTTCATAGGCGTAGAGCTTCAAGGGAAAACTCTGGGCATCGTCGGCCTCGGTCGCATAGGGCGAGTCGTGGCGAGTCGTGCGCGCAGCCTGGGTATGACCATAGTCGCCTACGATCCATTCATTCAGCCGGAGCAGGCACACGATCTTGAAATTGAGACTGTTACCCTTGAAGATGTTTTTTCCCGCGCAGACTTTCTAACCATACACACGCCGCTCACAAGCGACACGCGCGGTCTCATAGGGCGCGACGCGTTCGCGCGGATGAAGCAGGGTGTTCGCATCATCAACTGCGCGCGGGGCGGGCTGGTTGACGAGCGCGCTCTGCTGGAAGCGATTAAAGAAGGAAAGGTCGCAGGCGCTGCCTTAGACGTGTTCGAGGAAGAGCCGCCGCCCGCAGACCATCCACTCATCGTGCGCGAAGAAGTGATTGCGACGCCGCACCTCGGAGCTTCGACGACGGAAGCGCAGGAAGGCGTGGCCTTCACCGTAGCGGAGCAGATGAGAGATTTTCTTTTGACCGGCGCGCTCAGAGGCGCGGTTAACGTGCCCTCGCTCGGCACGGAAGCGCTTCGACAGCTTCAGCCTTATATAAAACTGGCAGAGAGTCTGGGCAGATTTTCCGCGCAGCTTCTGGATGAAGCGGCTGTGCGAGAGGTTCATATAGAATATTCCGGCGAAGTCGCGGAGATGGATGCCGCGCCCGTGACGCGCTCTTTCCTGGCCGGACTGCTGCGCGATATGAGCGCGCGCGTCAACGTCGTCAACGCCTTTCTCATAGCGGACGAGCGCGGAATCAACGTCACGGCTTCGTATCGCCGCGCCGGAGCCGGTAGCGAATTCCTGCCAGCCCTCACGACTCGCGTCGTCACCACCGTGGGCGAACAAAAACTTTCGGGCGCGCTCTTCCAACAGAGTGGCGACGGGCGCATCACGGAAATCAACGGCTTTCATATTGAAGCGATTCCGAGCGGCCACATGGTGGTGATGCGCAACCGCGATGTGCCCGGCGTCATAGGCCGCGTCGGCACAACTCTGGGCGAGCGAGGCGTCAACATCAGTCGTTTTCATCTGGGAAGAAGTGAGCGCGGAGGCGAAGCGATGGCGATCATCGAAACAGACGCCCCGCTCAGTGAAGAAGTTCTCGAAGAGCTGCGCTCATTCGAGCCGGTCATCTCGGCGCGTCAAATAGAATTATAGCGAAGCCGAGGATCAATCCTTCCCGTCTCGCTATGCGGGGCATCAACTAGCTTGAATTCTGGTGAGCCATGATGGCGTAAAAAGATAGAAATTATAATCATCGCGCCAACGGATAAAAACTCACTCTGCCAGTTCTGGAAGGACTCGAACCAGAAGCGCGAGGTAGCCAGATAGCCGAGCGTCGTAACCAGTTCCGTGCTGCTGTGCTCTAGCTGTTCCTGATTATATTCACCCGCCCAGCGAAGACTCCAAGGCCGTGTATCTTAGACTCTCCTACGATTACATCAGCAGTAAAACCATCGGAGCATTTGATTTGTAAAAATTAAATTTGCTTGCGATATACGACGAAGCCTGAGCGCTCTGCAACCTTGTCGTAAAGCTTCATCGCTGTCAAATTGGTCTCGTGCGTTTGCCAGTAGACCCTCGGTGATCCTGCCGATTTTGCACGCTCATAGACAGACTCAATCAGCGCTCGTCCGATTCCTTTGCCCCGTGCGGATTCAGCCGTGAACAAATCCTGCAAATAGCAGACGGGGCTAATCATTGAAGTGCTACGGTGAAAAATATAGTGAACCAGACCGAGAAGCTGTCCATCAAGCTCAGCCACCAATGCATGAACCGGCTCATAAGCATCAAAGAAACGCGACCAGGTCATCAATGTAATCTCAGGCGCAAGGGTGCGCTCGTAGAAACTATTGTAGCCTTCCCATAGCGGCTCCCACCGGGCAAAATCCGTTGGGGCTACAGAACGAATAATAAGTGGACTGGACATGGTGGCTCCTTATTTGGCTGCTCCTGCGGTTTTGACTGGAGGCATCAGGATGCTGACAATCTTCCACTCGCCGCTGATTTTCAGTAGTGAGAGGTAGTGTATGTGTTTCGGAACCTGCATTAGATCGGATGAGAGATCGGTCTCAATTTTCACTGTAGCCCCGCCCTCCGCCATGTCAATGCTGAGGATTTTCTGTCGGCTATCGATTATGACTTTTCCTGAAGGCTTTTTCGCTGGTTTAGATATAGCGGTATCAACCACTTTAGTTCCACTCAGGTCAACAGAGAGGACTCTGGCTTGAGGGTAAAGTGTGCGCTTACGCTCTTCCGGCTCCTCACTAAAAAGATAAGTCTCCACCACCTTCCTGATAGCAGCGCTTTCTTTATCTACCCCGGCCTCCTGAGCTTTAACCATCGAAGGGATGCTCAGCAGAATCAACCTCAGAAAAAGAAGCCTGCTCATTGCACGAACCGCCTTTCAGACAAAATCATTCTTCGTAATAAACTTTCGCTGCCGGTATCAGAAGCAGCATAACGCCGGAATTAACCCACCCCGCGAGCGAGCAGCATACAACATGAATGCGAGGAAAGAACATGAAAAGAAAATTATCTAGGCGTCGGGTTGAATGAGTTGTCGGGCGGCGTTGAGGTAAGGTGCTTTCTGACAATGAGCACCCCGGCTGTAATTAGCCATACCGGCAGCGTGTACGCTGCTACGCGCTCCATACCACCCACGCCCATACCTAGACCGTACCCCCGCGGGAAAAGCGCTGTTGCCAGCAATCCGGTAATGCCGAGAACAATCGAGACTACTGCGAATGCGCGCCAACGCTCCACCCGGTTTGCAGCAATGCCAAACACAATCATCGCAGCATTCCCGGTTATGAACTGCGTACCGGCGCTGATCACATGCGCCCTGTTGTTCACGTCCTCCGGGAACAGTCCCACGCCGACCATGCCAAGCGCGGTTACGACGAGTAATAGGAATATGACCGCCCTCCATCGCAGCCCCGCGAGCGCTGGTCGAGCGAGCACCGCGCCGATCAAGATGATTACGCCCTGGAGCACGAACGAGATGTTCATCAACGTGTGCCACGGCGAGCATACGTACGAGCCTGTGACGGCTGGGTACAGCCCACACGTCGTGTTGCCCAAATCGCTGATGTAGTTTGTCGCTAAGCTGAAGGGGGTCGTCCACCTGGATTGAGCAATTACCTGAGCGACAAAGAACTGCGCCGCGCATATCCAGATGATGCCCGCCGCCGTCATCCGGTTCGCACTGCCCGAAGCGGAGTTGCGAATAGTCGCCCGTGACTTTGTCATGTATGGAGTCTAGTCATCGGTCGAATGACTTGTTATCCCACTTCATCAGTAGACTAAGAAATACGATTAAAGACCCTCTTTATTTCACTATTACCCGATGATGGATTGAGAACTCCGACTATAGCTTCTTCAGGTGAATTCCCCCTATTAGCCGTGCGTGTTGAATTTGATCGCCAAACCCTTTGAGTTTGTGTGAGTGTTTTACCGTCAGCAGACAGCTTTCATTCTTGAAGTACATCTAAGCTGATGATTTCTCGTCCGAACCATTGCAACTCTGCTCCTTAACATTAAGCTTTGAGGAATCAATGCTCGTTTGCGGCCTAACGCCGGAATTAGCCCGCGCCGAGCGATTAGCATTCAACGCGGGAAGAATAAATCAACGATGAAAGAAATGCTATCGCGGAGTTCGCGTTGAATGATTTGTTGGGCGGCGTTCCCATTGTAACGCGTAGCGCAGGCAACTTTTGTTACCCGGGAAACAGGAGCATCTGTCCAATCTTCGTAAAAAAAACGGCAAGGTAACGTATGAAAACGACGGACGTGTTTACATCTCCCGCTGAGATGGTTTGAGTGTCGCGCCCTTTTAATGTCATCCCTGGCCGAACAACCAGCAACGTGATTTAAGATAATGTCTAACCGATCTGTCTTCAAAATTGATAGTTTCTCAACACATTTGGCGCGTTAGTAATTAATGGCGAAACGTTTGTCGGTTGTAGTCATTACTGATAGACGGCAGCGTAAAGGATTGCCGCACCTGATGTGGGCAGAGGGTAAAAGGAATCCTTCCTGGTGTTGAAGCCAAGAAATACCTGTCTGCCCCATCAACAAATCAGAAGCTAAAAGAGGAGCAATAGCCCATGGCAAATATTACACTTACCGTAACCGATTTCACCTTTCCGGCGGATCTTAAAGATGACTTCGCCGCATTTAGGCTTTCCGTGACCCTTCGTTATATGGATCCGGACGACAAATTGGTCGACGTGATGGAGGTTATACCCGGCGCTGGCAACAAGGATTATTGGGAATGCGAAAAAGCAAACCAGAAGGATCCGAAAAAGAACCCCGTTCGGCATCCTACGTTGCCTAAAATCGACACGACAAAGGTCGACGTGTCGCGACGTGAGGCGCTTTTTGCGGGTCTGAAATTTAAGTCCCTGGATCGAGTTACGGTCAAGATCTACGACATCGAAAAGGACGGGAAGTGGGACAAGATTCTCAATAAAAGCCTTAAGATCGCGTTCGGCGTGGGACTTGAGTTACTTAGCGCCGGGACAGCCATAACGGTTGGTAACGTTCTAACGTTGATTAAGAAATCCAAAGCCGCGGATCGGAGCGAGGTTGAAAAACAATTCGACGACATAATCGACGCCAGTACCAAGGCCGGACGGTCACGGCTGCTTTGGGAACATAGCGCGGATATTGAGGGAATTACTTCGGGCGATCATTTCGCAGTGACGGGCAATTCTGCATTGGGAATTTTTACGGTGGACTTCGCCTCTCTAATAAAGTAGGTGAATTCGAGGAACCCATCAAAACCGCAGCCGCAAGTCTTTCCGAGTAGCCATTCAAAGTGTGGTTAAATTTGGTTGCTGCCCGGCAACTGCTCGACGGCAGGCTTAAACCTTATCGAAGGGTCGGGGCGCGCACTAAGCATGTGCGCGCCCTAGCCCGAATTCTAACCCGGCGCGCATTCAATGTATCAATCATCCAAGCCTCGCGGATGAAAGCCCGCCTATTCGCGCTCCTGTTGAATGAGTTGCTGTGCTGCCCTCTCAATTAAACTACTCTCTCATAAATCTTCCGGCTTCAGGCCAGTGTTCTTTGCCATACGAGCAAGCATCTTCGGGCCAACTTCTTCTTTATCGTGGAAGGCAAACACCACATCAGGCCAGCCGGAACGTGAAAGGATTTTGTGAGAGCTTGATTCTCGCTTGATACTCCACCCAATGCGTAGAAGCGCCGCGAGCACGCGCTTAGCTTTGATGGATGACCATTGACTCATGCCGCAGCAAACGAGATGTTCACGAATTCGTGAGCGCCTTCTCCATGCTCAAGTCGGTCTGCGAGCACGCGCAACGCAAGAGCCTGAGCCTTAGCAATTGCTTCTTCTGAGGTCTGCCCATAGGCAAGCACGCCCGGCAATTCTAAGACCTCTGCACACCATCGGCCATCATCTTCTAGCTCATACTCAACTGTGAAAGTCATCGTCCTCACCTTGACATCATCTTACCACAAGAAACGAAAGCGAAGCAGCCCAACGCTCGAATTGACCGGGCGCGCAGACAATGCCAGTATGACCAAGCTGAAGATGAAAGACCGGCTAACTCACGCTTCGGCTGAATGAATTGTTAGACGCCGCTTTTGCAGAAGAATTCTTACCTCACAGGTCGGCTATGTCAATTTTATAGCCCTGACTATTCATCTCTTTCGCCAACAGTACACTTACTTCCTTTTGCAAATCATCTTTGAAGGGAATGTATATTAGCCCCTGAATATCAGAGGGTCTCTCCATGTTTTCCTGTTGCTTTAGCAGGATTGCTACTTTTTTACGACCCAACAAGGAGAGAAGCATCCCAAGCTCTAAAACGACATTTTGGCGAGCACGATACGCCTTTTCATCTTGATGCCCTACTCTGTAGCCTTCATCATCGGGGGTAGCCAAAACAACTCCGAAGCCGACTTCAGCAGTATAACTTTCCAGCTTCTCAATTACCGTTTGGCCTTCTGATGGTAGCTGGTCAAGTATCAAGGGTTCTAAGCCCCAACGGCGCAGCATAGCCTCCAGATGTCCGCGAGCAGTTGTGTCATGACCATAGACAACAAAAACTTTGGTATGGTTATCTGCATGAGCAGCAGGAGCGGCTGCACCTAATGGTTGAGCACCAAGAGCCGCCTTAACGCGATCTGGGTGCTTTCCCTGTACGTTACATGTACCTGTATCAAAAACATTAACGATAGCACCGCAATCAGTACTAAGTTTTGTTCCAGTATCATTAGCAAGCCGACTTTCATCTGTAATTTTGATGTTTGCGGCTTCAAGTCTTTGCTTCACTTCGTCAAGGTTAAGATTCATGGTTTCTATCCAATCAATATCATAGCTCTGATATCACGATGGCGTCTAACGCATATTAGACGTACTATTTTACACCTGTAAAGACGCCCGTTGGGGCGCGGGTGTTTTATTACAGACTGAGCGCCGCTATGTTGACGGCGATTATTGAACGTCGAAGGCGGTTTGCTGCGAGGCGGTCTTGTTCGTTGCGCGGTCTTCGACGGTGACTAGTAGGATGTAGCGACCGGGTTGCAGTGAGCCTAGGTTGATGTCTGCGGTGAAGGGGACGCGGGCGGGGTCAGTCCCGGCGTCTGCTGTTACTTTCTGGAAGGGCGTGGTGATCATGGCCTTCCCGTCTTTGTAAACCTGCACCTGCGCGGAGAGGTCTGGCAGCGCTCCGTTCGCCCGCGTCGCGTTGTAGATGAAGGTCATGAAGCGCAGGTGCGAGCCATGCGCGAATTTCTTGTCAACACTCCACCGGATTTGACCCGTGTCCACGCTCTTGCCGGTGACGTTCTCCAGCCCAAGTATCAGGCTGCTCAGAGAGAGTTGTCGCGTCGAAAGGTCTGGAATCACTATCCACTGCATACTGCTTCCGAGGATTCCGCTGAGGGCATCACGCGCCGCGACGCGCACTTGATAGATGCCGGGCTTTAACGGAGCGCGATAGTTGTAGATGACCTCTGATGGAGCCTGCGCCGTTTTATACGTGGCCGGGGCATTAACTTTTAGCTCGGTCTTGAAGCTCCCGGCGGGTTTGCCCTGATCGTTGAGGATGACCCCGGCGAGAGTCAGCAGCGCAGGCCCTCTGCCCTGCTCGGTGTAGGTCAGAAGTTCCGTAGGTGCCTGAACTGAGCTTGTCAGGACAGTACCGCTCGCGGGCGTGTCCAGATAAAAGAGAGAGAGTTGCAGCGGAAGCGATTGTCTGGGATAAAAATCCGTGAGAGCCTGACGTAAATCTGCGTCCGGCTTCTTCTCCTGATTGGCTGCTACCTTTTCTTCTTTCAAGGCAGACTCGTTGCCGGTAGGGGCAACCGGCCTGTTCTTGAAGAAGCCTCGCGCAGAGCGTACGGTCAGGTCTGGATGCCCGCTCACGCGCACTTCTATCTTCTTGAACTTCTCGTTCTTCTGTTCTTCAGCTTCCGGTCGCCAGGCCAGAAGATAATAGCGAGAGGTCTCTTCCAGAGCATTGTTGATGAATGGGTCAAAGTAATTCTGATTGCGTAGAGCGCGACCGCCCGTATCCACAGCGAGCGCATTCAAAGCATCCTGCGTCGCTGCGACTTCGCGAGAGGCGGAGTTTGCCATCAGGCCGTCCGGGTCATAAGCGACGTTGTTAGTCGCGTCTAGCTGGTTTGAAACCAGACCGCGCGCGTCAATCGAATAAATCACCACTCCAGCGCGGCGCGCCTGATCCGTGATAGGGCCTAACTGGTCGTAGCCGGTAGAGCCGCGCGGGCCTGCATCGGCTAAAAAACCGTCTGAGACTAAGAAGGCAAGCTTGCTGCCCGGCATTCTTTCGGCGGAGCGTAGGAGCGTTTTTAGAGAATAATATGTTTTTGAGACAACCTGACTCGATTGCAGTAGAAGGAGCCGTGCGCGACTTCTAACCTCCTGCTCGCATGACTGGCGGGGGTAAGCAGTGGCTTTCGTTCCGCCGCTGGGTGCAAACGCCAGACAGTCTGCGACGAAAAACTTGAAGACGCCCGGATCGTCACGCCGCTCTATGACCAGCGCCATGTATTCAGTCATCACTGCGCTGCCACGCGCAGTGTCTTTCACAGAGTATGGAACATTAGCCAGACGCTTAACAGCCGCGCGCAGCACATCCTTGTTGTCTGTGAACTGTTGCAGAAAACCAATCTGCCCGCTCGCAGAGGCAATGGCGACCAGATCGTTCTGCCCCATCTCTTTATCTATGAAGTTCAGAAGCATCTGGCGCGTGCGGCCTGTGCTGTCAAGAGAGAGATGAAGATCGTCTATGAAGAAGATGACGGTGCGCCGACGCAGTGAGGGCGCGGAACTCGTGACACCGGGCGCAACCGGCTGCAAGGCTTTACCTGCGCGTGCAAGTTGTTCTCGCTGGCTTCCCGCCAGAATGTTTTCAAAAAATGAGACGGGCACGGGCTTGCCATCCACGAGCAGCTCGAAGTCTTCCTTCTTCAGCCCTTCAACGAAGCGACCCTTCTTGTCCAGAACGGTAACGCCCGTCTGCACAAGCTCCGTGTCAATTCTCAAGACCTCGCCGTCTTCCTGCGTTTGACCGGAGCTTTGCTGGCCGAGCGCAGCCTGAGTGAAGGCGTAAAAGACTAGAATGGCAGCGCAAAGAATCGTGGTGGGTTTATTCTGTGTTCGCATATGTCTCTCGCTTCAAGGTGAAAGGAAAGCGTATTTCGCAACGCACTTTATTTGTCAGGATGAGTACGAATAAGAACTTTCACCGCCGCAGACGCAGAGAGTTGATTCAATCCTCTCTGCGCGTCCTCCGCGTTCTCTGCGTCTGCGGCGGTGAATTGCTTCATTGAACCTCGAAGCGTACGCGCTGCGAGGCGCTGGTTTTGGCGATGCGGTCTATGGCTGTGACCTGCAAGATGTACTGGCCTGCGCTCATCGTTTGCAGCGGAATCTCAGCAGCGTAAGCCAGCCTTGCAAAGTCCTGTGCTTCATTCTCCAGCTTGCGCAACGGCGTGGTAACGACGGGCTGGTCGTCGCGGAAAATCTGTATCTGAAGCGCAACGTCGGGTTGAGCCGTCGCGCTCGCGCCGCGCGCAGCGTTGTAGATGTAGACTAGAAAGCGCAAATGCGACGAACGCTCGAACCTGTGGTCTACGCTCAGTGGAACGCCTTCGACAACCGTCTCCGTTTTCTTCTCCTGCGCCTCGCCCGGCTTTCGCTCGCCGACAATCAGGCTGCTCATCGAAAGCTTCTGCTTTGACAGGTCAGGTATCAAAATCCACTGCGTAGCGCTGCCGACCTGTCCGCTCGCATCATCACGCGCCGCCACGCGCACCTGATAAAGACCCGGTTTGAGCGACGCACGGTAATTGTATCTGATGTCCGGAACCTTCTGGCTTGTGGTGACAGCATTCGGGATCACAGTCAGGCGCTCTTTGAAACCATCCAGTTGTTTACCCTGAGCATCAATAACTACGCCCGCAAGATCAATGATACCCGCCGCCTTGCCGCCCGCCTGTTCCAGCTTTAATGTGCTGCCTTCAATCTTAATAGTAGCCACCAGGAGCGAGCCGCTGGTCGGAATGTCCATGTAGCTGAGGGCGAGTTGCGTCGGCAATCCTCTTTGCGGAAACTGCGCTCCGATTGCTTTACGCAAAGGATCGGCGGGCGTCGTATCTTTGGCGTTCTTCTCCTTCTCTTTCTGTTTCTGCTCTGGCTTAGCGTCGAAATAGCCGCGTTGAACGCGCACGCTCAGCTCCGGGCGATTCTTCACCCCCACTTCGATGCGGCGAAACTTTTTAGAGCGCCCCGCATCTGCTGCGTCAGGACGCCACGCGAGCAAGTAGTAAAGCGAAGTCTCCTTGAGAGCTTTTGTCAGTCCCGGATCAAGCACGTTCGTATTGCGAACCATGCGCCCGCCCGTGTCAACAGCGATGGCGTTCATCACATCCTGTGTGGCGGAATTTTCGCCGCCTGTCGCGCGCGACAAGCGCCCCGACGGATCAAAGGGAACGTCCGAGCTTGCGTCCGGCATACTCGTCACGAGACCTTTGGAATCCATAGAATAGACGACTACGCCGGAACGGGCTGAGGCATCTATGATGGTTCGCATTCTATCCAGTGTGTCGCTGCGACTGGAATCCAGAAAGAAACCGTCCGAGATAAAAAAGATAAGCTTGCGCCCTGGAAGCTGAGCGGATGAGCGCACAAGGCTCTCCAGAGTTGAAAGAGTGATGCCGGAGGTGCGCGCCATCTGATTCAGGGCATTTCTTGCGCGGTCGCTGACGATTGATTGAGCCATCTCGGTCGTGATGCCCGGATTCTGGCGTATCGTCTCTTCCACGAAATAACTGCTGACATCCCTGTCGCCGCGCTCTAAGAGCAAAGCCTGATAAGCCGACATCGGAGGCCGCTGAAAATCGCGCACCTCAAAGCTCCTATAGGTTATGCGAGCGAGCGCGGCGCGCAGCACATCCTTGTTATCTGTGAACTGTTGCAGAAACCCAACCTGGCCGCTCGCAGACGTGATGGCGACCAGATCATTCTGCCCCATCTCTTTCTCTATATACTTTGTGACGGTGTCTTTGACTCTCTTCAAGTTATCGAAAGCCATGTGCAAATCATCTATGTAGAAGGAGACCACGCGCCCGCGATCCAGCGGCTTTGCCTCAACAGCATCCTTCAACTTCGCCTGAGCGCCGCCGCGCGCAGCGGCCAGTTGAGCCTCTTCATTAACAGTTCCCGCAGCGACGCGCTCGAAGAAGTTTACCGCGACGGGTTTGCCGTCCACGCGCAGCTCGAAATCCTCCTTCTTCAATCCGTCCACGAAGCGTCCCTGCTTATCGAAGACCGAGACATCCGTCTGCACAAGCTCGGTCGTGATGCGCACGACATCGTCCGTCTTCTCCTGCTGCTCCGGCGGAGCTTGAGTCTGGCTCTGTTGCTGTGCCGCAGCGTTGAGGCCGGACATTTGCAGCAAAAGCGCAGATAAGCAGATTAGTAGAAGCTGCCGCGTATAAGTTTTCTTCATGACAGTGTTCGAGTAAAGAAGGAAAAAGGCCGGGGAGACCGTGCCAGATAATATCACCTCCTCGCCTGTGAGGAAATGCTGTAAACTTTCGTTTACGGTATCGCGTATTAGAACGGACATGATTAAGCAGGAAATAATTCATCACTTCAGAGAGGCGCGGCGGAGGTCAGTACCGCCTGCGGTAGCGGGCGGGTGGTAGCAAGGGCGTCACCCGCCCGCTACCGCAGGCGGTACTGACCTAGACGCCTCCGCGTCCTCCGCGTCCTCTGCGTCTGCGGCGGTGACAATCAAGCTTCATTACACTCAGTCAGCAACTTCTACAGAATACGAACCAAAGATGACGAACGATACGCCCACACTGAAGCTCGACCGCGTGACAAAGCGCTTTGACGAGTTCACAGCCGTCAGCGAGTTGAGTCTTTCCGTACGCAGCGGAAGAATCTTCGGCCTGCTCGGCCCGAACGGCGCGGGCAAGACGACGACCATTCGCATGATGGTCAACATCACCGCGCCGGACGAAGGCACGGTCGAGTTGTTCGGTCAAACCATGAACTCCGAGTTGCAGAACCGCATAGGCTACCTGCCGGAGGAGCGCGGCCTTTACAAGAAGATGCGTATAGGCGAACAGCTTCGCTTCTTCGGCGCTTTGAAGGGCGTGAAGGGGCGTAAAGGTGAAGAGATAATTGACCGCTGGCTGGCGCGCGTAAAGCTCTCCGATTGGAAGAATCGAAAAGCGGACGAGCTTTCAAAGGGGATGCAGCAGAAGGTGCAGTTCATAGCCACTGTCATGCACGACCCAGACCTTTTGATTCTGGACGAACCCTTCTCCGGTCTAGACCCCAAGAATGTAGACCTCTTGGAAGAGATAGTGCTGGAGTTGAAAGCTGCTGGCAAGACCATCATCTTTTCGACTCACATGATGGCGCAGGCCGAAAGACTTTGCGACGACATCTGCTTGATCAACCGCTCGCGGAAAGTATTGGACGGCTCTTTGCGTGAGCTTAAAAGAAGCTTCGGTCGAAACGCCGTCGCCCTGCGCATCGAAGGCGGCGATACCAATGCGCTTCAGGATTCAGCACTGGTTGCCAAAGTCATACAGCGCAGCGATGAAATGGAAGCGCTGCTGGCGGAAGGCGCGGATGCGCAGGAGTTGTTGAGACGCCTGGTTGCAGGGGGCGCACAGATTACTAAATTTGAGCTGATCGAGCCGAGCCTGCACGACATTTTTATCACCAAGGTGGACGAAACTGATGGACAAGCTTCTAGCGATCATCAAGCGTGAATACATACAGCGCGTGCGCTCGCGCATGTTCGTTGTCTGGACAATCCTGGGGCCGCTCATGCTGGTCTTCTTCTCGGTCGTGCCCGCGCTCGTCTTCGGAATCAAGGCGGGCGAGCCGACGCGCATCGCCGTCATAGACCAGACAGGCAAGATGTACGACCGCGTGCAGGCCGCTCTGACGGATGAAAGCGGCATCGGCGACGAAGGTGAAGCCCCAGAGAGCAAAGCCGTCAAGAACATCAACGCCAGCCCGCAGGATCGCATGCGTCGCGCCAGCCGCAGCATGAGCGGGAGCTATGCCATCGAGCCTGTCAATCTCGATGGACGAAGCATTGAGACCGTCACGGCGGAACTAAACCAGCGTGTGCTTAAAAATCAGTTGGATGGTTATCTAATCATTCCACGCGATGTCTTGACGAGCGGCCAGATAAGCTATCATGGCCGCAACACGGGCGATGTGGTCACTATGGATCAGATACGCAGCCGTGTTGCTAAAGCTATACGCGACCAGATTATCGCAGAGGCAAACGTTCCTCAGAAAGTTTTCGCAGATATAAGCAAGCCTGTGAAGATGGATCCTCGGCGCATCACAGAGACGGGCACGCAGCGCGATTCGGGCGCGGGCTTTATACTCGTTCTTATCGTGGGCTTCCTGATTTACCTTATGCTCATCACCTACGGACAGGTCATACTGGGCGCGGTCGTGGAAGAGAAGGAGACGCGCATAGCCGAAGTGCTCTTTTCTTCAGTACGCTCTTTCACGCTGATGATGGGAAAACTCATAGGCGTATCGCTCGTTGCGCTGACGCAATACGGCATCTGGGCAATCGTCTTCGCGCTCTTTGCGCTTTACGGTGTAGGGATGCTCGCGTCACAGGGGATTCCGGTGGAGCTTCCACAGATTCCCCCTTCGCTCGTCATCTACTTCATCATCTTCTTTCTTCTGGGCTACTTTATTTACGCTACGATTTACGCGCTCGTCGGCGCGATGGTAACGACCACGCAGGAAGGCGGGCAGGTGGCGCTGCCGGTAATCTTTCTACTCATGATTGGCTTCTATTTATCCTTCGCCGTCATGCGCAGCCCCAATTCCTCTTTTGCCTTCTGGGTCTCTATGGTTCCATTCTGGTCGCCGATTACTATGATGGTGCGCATTGTCACACAACAGCCTCCCTTCTGGGAGATTGCGCTCTCGATAGGCATAGGCATTGCCACAGTCATACTCTTAATCTGGCTCGCCGCACGCGTCTACCGCATAGGCATGCTGATGTACGGCAAACGCGCCTCTATCCCCGAAGTAATCCGATGGGTACGACAAACATGAAAGAAGCTGTCAGCTATCAGCATTCAGCCGTCAGCAAAAGACGATAAGCTGAATGCTGATAGCTGACTGCTGATGGCTAATCATGAGCACTGAGATTGAAAAGAAATACAGGCTGAAGAGTGAGGAGCGCGAGCGCCTTCTTGCCCGCCTGCTCGAAACAGGCGCGGAGCACGAAGCAAGCGAGTTTGAAGAGAACACGATTTACACGGGCGGCCAATTAGACCCGAAGCGCGCTGTCCTGCGTGTTCGCCGCGTTGATGGCACAACTATTTTGACTTACAAGGAACGCTCCGAGTCCGCTTCGGCCATCAAGCATCAGCGCGAAGAGGAGACGCACGTGGACGATGCAGAAGCTATTGCTGCTATTCTGGACGCGCTCGGCTACAAGCCTGCGCTCGTATACGAGAAGCGACGCGAGACCTGGCGACTGGCCGGTGCAGTAGTGGTCATTGACGAGCTACCTTTCGGTTTCTTCGCCGAGATTGAAGGGGAAGAGAACAGTATCGAAGAGGCCGAGAGACTATTACAGCTTGAAGACGCGGAAGCCGAGATGGAACCTTACCCGCAGTTAACAGAACAATATGGTAAGCGAAAGGGAACGACCATCGAAGCGCGATTCTCATGAAGTTCCAAATTCCAAGTCTCATGTCCCAAGTCAAAAGAAAGAGTTTTTGACTTGGGACATGAGACTTGGAATTTGGGTCTTACCCGGACTTGGAATTTGAAACTTAGCACTAACCGAAAAAGAGAAACGGCTTCACTTCCTTGGAAGTGAAGCCGTTTCGGACTTTCCGGCAGAGCTTGTTTAGAAGCCCATGCCTCCGCCCATACCGCCGCCACCGCCGGGCATGGCCGGTGCCTTATCATCCTCCGGAAGCTCCGAGACCATCGCTTCGGTCGTGAGCATCAAGCCCGCGATTGAAGCAGCGTTCTGCAAGGCAGAGCGCGTGACCTTGGCCGGGTCAATGACACCGGCTTTGACCAGGTCTTCAAGCGTTTCCGTTTGCGCGTTGTATCCGAAGTTCTCGTTCTTCTGTTCGCGTACGTGCTCTACTATAACAGCACCCTCTTTGCCAGCGTTCTGCACAATCTGGCGAAGCGGCTCTTCCAAAGCACGCTTGACGATGGTAACGCCGATCTGCTCGTCCGGGTCGCCTTCGCCTTCTTTGTTAATCTGGAACTTCTCCAGCGCTTTGGCTGCGCGCACCAGGGTCACGCCGCCGCCGGGAACGATGCCTTCTTCGACTGCTGCGCGCGTGGCGTGCATGGCATCTTCTACGCGAGCCTTCTTCTCCTTCATCTCGGTCTCTGTGGCTGCGCCGACTTTGATGACGGCAACGCCGCCGACGAGTTTAGCAAGACGCTCCTGCAACTTCTCGCGGTCGTAGTCCGAAGAGGTCTCTTCGATCTGCGCGCGAAGAGTCTTGACGCGGCCTTCTATGTCAGAGCTTTTGCCAGCGCCTTCGACAATCGTCGTGTTGTCCTTGTCAATCGTTACCTTCTTGGCGCGTCCCAGGTCTTCAAGCTTGACGTTCTCAAGCTTGATGCCGAGGTCTTCCGAGATGACCTTGCCGCCCGTCAGGATGGCTATGTCTTCGAGCATCGCTTTGCGGCGATCTCCGAAGCCGGGAGCCTTAACGGCTGCGACATTCAGCGTGCCGCGCAGTTTGTTGACGACGAGGGTCGCCAACGCTTCACCCTCAACGTCCTCTGCGATGATGAGCATAGGCTTGCCCATCTTCGCTACCTGCTCAAGCAGGGGCAGCAGGTCTTTCATGGAGCTGATCTTCTTCTCGTTGATGAGAATCAGGGGATTGTCCAGAACCGCTTCCATGCGCTCGGGGTCTGTGACGAAGTAAGGCGAGAGATAGCCACGGTCAAACTGCATACCCTCTACCACTTCCAGAGAGGTCTCCATCGTCTTCGACTCTTCGACCGTGATAACACCGTCCTTGCCAACCTTGTTCATAGCCTCTGCTATGATATTGCCGATGGTCGTATCGCCGTTGGCCGACACGGTGCCGACCTGCGCAATCATGTCGCCCTTGACGGGCTTCGACAGTCGATGAATCTCTTCGACTGCCTTCTCGACTGCTTTCTCAATGCCGCGCTTGAGAGCCATCGGATTTGCTCCTGCCGCAACCGTCTTCACGCCTTCGCGGAAGATTGCCTGCGCCAGCACCGTAGCCGTTGTCGTACCGTCGCCTGCAACGTCTGATGTCTTGCTTGCCACTTCGCGCACCATCTGCGCACCCATATTCTCCAAAGAATCTTTCAGCTCTATCTCTTTGGCGACCGTCACGCCGTCCTTGGTAATTGTGGGCGAGCCAAACTTTTTATCGATGACGACGTTGCGCCCCTTGGGGCCGAGCGTGATCTTGACCGCATCGGCGAGCTGGTTGACGCCGCGCAGGATTGCCGCGCGCGACTCTTCACCATGAATCACTTGCTTTGCCATTTCGTATCTCTTCTCCTAACAGAAATTTTTCAGATGCTTAAAACTAAAAAGGCGGCCTGTAAAGCTGGAAAGCTTATTTGCCGCTCTTCTTGCTGCCTGATGCTGCGCCTGCGCGCTCGATGATTCCCAGAATCTCGTCCTCGCGCATAATCAACAGCTCTTCACCGTCAAGCTTGATCTCGGAGCCGCTGTACTTGCCGAAGAGAACGCGGTCGCCCGCCTTCACATCCAGAGTTTGACGCGTGCCGTCATCCCTGTACTTGCCCTCGCCGACGGCGATGACCTCGCCCTCCTGCGGCTTTTCTTTGGCCGTATCCGGGATAATGATGCCGCCGCGCACCTGCTCGCCCTCTTCAATCCGGCGAACGATTACACGATCATGCAAGGGTTTAATGTTAGTAGCCATACTGCTTTTCACATCTCCTTTCGGGTTCAACGAACTAATTTATAGATTGCTCTCGCTTGAGATTTAAGAAAACTTAGCACTCTTTCCAGGCGAGTGCTAGAATTATAACACCGCAACGCTTATTGTCAACGTCATGGCAGGGCAAAGACCGGATTTAGACTACTTCTCTGTACACTCAGGGCTTTACTAGCTTTCTGACCTATTCAGACTCCATATACAGGTGAAAAATTGCCATCCACGGAATGAAAATCGCCATTCTCAGCGTGAAATTCGCTTTGCGCAGTGTAAAAGATGGCTTTAGCACCATGAAAGACGACTTGCGCAGGGTGTAAGCCTCCTTGCGCATAGTCAAAGTTGTCTTGCGCACTGCGAAAGACGCTCTGCGCAGTGTGAAAATCGGTTTGCGCAAGGTGAAAACTGACTTGCGCAACGTGAAAATCACTTTGCGCAGGGAAGAAAGCGGTTTGCGCAGGCAGAAATCTGCCCTTAGTGAACGAAAACAGGACAAAAACCTGTGAAAGGGGGCTTTTTAGTGAGGATTTGAAGAGGTCTGCGGGAATCTCGGGTTAGCGCGTGATTTTGCGTTTGGCGGGGCGGCTAGCCCGTTCCTGCGTGCGGTAGGTGGCGACGCGCTTGGAGAGCGTGTTGCGGTGTATGCCTAAAACAGAAGCGGTGCGCGAGAGATGCTCTTTCTGGCGTGTGAGAGCCTTCTGTATGTAGAGTTTTTCAAACTCCGAGAGGGCTTCGTCCAGCATAATCTGTCCGTCCAGCATTTCGTCAATCAGAGCTTCAAGGCGAGCACGCATCTGCATTATTCACTCCATCTGAAATCATTCATTGAAAGACAATCTAATCGTAGTACTGCTTGAGAAAGCTTGAGCGCACGTCTTGTGAGGTAAAAGCCGTCAGAAGTTTTGCTCCCTCAGCGAGCAGGGGCGCGGTGCGTGCTTCTTCTACGGAGCTGAGGCGCACGGGAAAAGCCGTCAATGCCAGATAGAGCGCGCTTGATACAAAGAAGCCTCGCAGTAGCCCAAAGCCTGCGCCGAGCGCGCGATCAAACCACGCGAGCCGCGTACGCCTCAGACGACGATTTAAGAGATGACCGGCTACAAACCCCAGACCGAAGATTAAACCCGTGAGGGCAAGAAACCCTGCGGCGTGCGCCGCTTCATTCGATGTGACCAGTCCCAGTACACGTAAGACTTCGCCCGCCGCACCGTAACCTCGTGCGGCGATGACCAGCCCGGCGATGAGCGCCACACCCGTTAGAAGCGCCCGCACCAGCCCCCGCAAAGCGCCCGCCACAAGGGAAGCGCCGCAGAGCGCGAGCACTATCAAGTCAAAGACTGTCATCAGAGCAACGATGAATGCAGAGTGCAGAATGCGGAATGAAGAGAAGATTCAAATTGAATAGTCTTTAATTCATCATTCATCATTCTGCCTTCTGCATTTCTTCTACAGACTCTTTCCCGTTAGCAGGCGATAGGCTTCCAGATAGCGTGCCGTAGTCGCCTCTGCTACTTCCGGTGGCAGGGGCGGAGCGGGCGGACGCTTGTCCCAGTCCAGGGATTCAAGATAATCGCGCACGTACTGCTTGTCGAAAGATGGTTGCGAGCGTCCCGGCTCGTATTCGTTCGCAGGCCAGAAGCGAGACGAGTCGGGCGTCAGGGCTTCGTCAATCAGAATTATCTGCCCGGAAGCGTCGCGCCCGAACTCAAACTTGGTGTCGGCGATGATGATGCCGCGCGTGCGTGCGTAATCGCTCGCCTCCTTGTAGAGACGAAGCGACACATCGCGTAAAATGTTTGTCGCTTCATCGCCTATAAGGTCGCGCATCTGCGCTTCCGAGATGTTCTCGTCGTGACCTTCTTCGGCTTTGGTCGCAGGCGTGAAAATCGGCTCGCTCAATTGATCTGACTCGCGTAAGCCCGTTGGAAGCTTGTGGCCGCAGACTTCGCCGGTGCGCAGGTAATCTTTCCAGCCAGAGCCTACAAGGTAGCCGCGCACGACGCATTCGACCGGAAAGACTTCCGTGCGCCGCGCGAACATGGAGCGCCCGCGCAAAATTTCGCTGTGGCGGCGCACGCTCTCAGGCATCTCTTCAATCCGGGCTGTGACCAGATGATGCGGCGTGATGTTGCTTAACCGGTCGAACCAGAAGCGCGAAAGCTGCGTCAGGACTTCGCCCTTGCTCTGTATAGGCGTCGGCAGCACGCAGTCGAAAGCAGAGATGCGATCCGTCGCCACGATTAAGAAATGCTCGTCGTCAACGCTGTACACGTCGCGCACTTTACCGCGTTTGACTAGCTGAAGATCGCTGAAAGATGTTTCGAGAACAGGAGCGGTGGCTGTCATGATGATGATTAGCTCGATTCCGATGGTTTAACTTAAGCCTGCTTGAGAGTGAGCCGAGATTGTGATGTCGCTCAAGTTATTTGTCAAGAAGGAAAAGATAGTAAGCAGTAAGCAGTGAGCAGTAAGCAGGAGAAGCGTAACGACTGCTTGCTGCTCACTGCTTACTGCTTACTTTATCGCTTCGCGGAGGCGGCGAATCTGTGCGGCGTGATTGTGCGCGTGCGCGGCGTAAATCCTGAGCCAGTCTTCCGCCGTGTATCTTGCGTGCTCCGGATGAGCGCCCTCGCGTTTCCACTCCTCTTCGGTCATCAAGCGCAGGAGCTGCGTCGTGCTTGAGCGCGCGCCGCGCAGAGCGTCGAGCGCCGGTTCAATATCACGCTCGTTATATTTAAGCTGTGCGGCGAAAGCTTCCTGATCGTAGCTTTCAATTGCAGGTCTCTCCTGTGCGAGCAGTTTCCGAATCCGAATGGCGCTTGTCATCTCGCTGTCTGCAAGGTGCTGCACTATCTCGCAGGCGCTCCATTTGCCTTCGATCGGATGAGCGGTCAAATGATTTTCCGGAAATCCTTCCAGACTTTTTTGTACCTCCGCGAACCCATCCGCGTACTGCTCAATCAGTCTTCCTCTTTCTTCGGGGGTCATCTAATTCTCTCCTTTTCTGGCGGGAACTTCTGTGCCACAATACGCGCACAGCTCATGTAAAGACAACTCCTCTTTTGGACACATTGCTCATCTGATGAGCACAATATATTTTCGGTCTCTCTCAGGTCTAGCCGACAGGGCTGTAGGTTTTATTATTAACTCGGAGAATGTGATGCGACCTAGTTCATACAGGATTTCACTTTACCTTAAAGCTTTATGTCTCGCGCTTGCTTTGACGCTCTGCACGCCGTCTAATCTTCCGGCGCGTCCTCTTCGCGGGCAGCAGACGCAGAAGCGGCAGCTTCCACCCAGACAATATATTCCGAGTCGTGATTACGACACGCTCAACATCACGCTCAACCTGCGGTTCAACTGGGAGCAGGAGCAGGCCATAGGCACGGCGACGATTAGCTTCGCGCCACTGTCCGCGAATCTACGCCGCGTGGAGTTCGACGCGGCCAACATGACTTTCAATTCCGTGAAACTCGCAGGCGGCGCGCCGCTCAAGTTTGAAACGGATACGAAGAACGAGAAGCTGCACGTCATACTCGACCGTGCTTACCAGCCTGCGAATGTCATCACGGTCGTGATTGATTATCACACCAACGGCGTGTCCGAAGGCTCAGCGCTGGTTAGCTCCAACCAAGGGCTGTCCTTCATCAAGCCCAGGGCGGACGACCCCAATCGCCCGCGTCAAATCTGGTCGCAGGGCGAGTCTGAATACAATCACTTCTGGTTCCCTTGCTTCGATCATCCGAACGACTTCGCCACCACAGAGATGATCGCCACGGTTGACAAGCCCCTGATGGTCATCTCCAACGGGCGTCTCATAGAGACCATAGACAATAAGGACAACACGCGCACGTTCCACTGGAAGATGGAGCAGCCGCACGCAAGCTACCTGACATCAATCGTCGTCGGCGAATACACGCCCATCGAGCAGAAGTATCAGGACGTGCCCGTCATCTCTTACGTCTACCCGAACGAGGTTAAGGAAGGACGTGTGACGGTCGCGCGCATGGCCGACATGGTAAGGTTTTTCTCCGAGAAGACGGGCGTCAAATATCCTTATGCGAAGTACGCGCAGACTATGACGCGTGATTTCGGCGGCGGCATGGAGAACATCTCTGCTACCACACAGACCGATAACATGATTCACGACGCGCGCTTTGAGCTGGACAATGACAGCGACGGTTTGCAATCGCACGAATTAGCGCACCAGTGGTTCGGCGACTACGTGACGTGCCGCTCGTGGTCGGATATCTGGCTCAACGAAAGCTTCGCCACCTATTTTCAGGCGATGTGGGACGAGCATCGCTTGGGACACGACGATTTTCTTTATCTTGATGTGAAGGGCAACCAGGACGCTTACTACGCAGCGTGGCGAAACGGTCTGCGCCGTCCGATTGTGACGAGCAATTATCAGAATCCTGATGCGGTCTTTGATACTTACGCCTACCCGCGCGGCGGAGCCGTGCTGCACATGCTTCGTATGACGCTGGGCGAAGGCAACTGGTGGCGCTCCATCAATCACTACCTGACGAAGTACGCGCACCAGCCAGTAGAGACAGAGCAGCTACGAATCGCCATCGAAGAGACCACGGGGATGCCCATGGACTGGTTCTTTGAAGAGTGGGTCTACAAGATGGGGCATCCGGTCTTTCGCGTGACGAAGAATTACGACGCGGCTGCAAAGACTCTGACGCTCACGGTGAGACAGGAGCAGAAGCCAGACCCCGCTTATGATTATCCGCAGGCGGGACTCTTTCGCACGCCGGTTGATATAGAGATTGGCACGGGCACGGATACAAAGGTCTTCAAAGTAACGCGCGTCTGGATAGAGCCGAAAGAGGAGCAGTCTTTCACTTTCCCAGTCGATTCAGAACCTCGCCTGGTCAACTTCGATTATGGCAACACGATCATCAAAGAGCTGCGCTTCGACAAGCCGACCGACGAGCTTGTCTACCAGCTCACGCGTGACGAAGACGTGATGGGACGCATGTGGGCGCTCGGACAGCTTTCGGAAAAGTTAAAGGCTACGGCGACCGTGGAAAGCGAAAAGCAGCAGATAGCGCAGGCCGTCTCGACGGCGCTCGCGAGCGATAGGGTCTGGGGAATGCGTGTTGAGGCTGCGGCTGCGCTCACGGGTGTTGCTGTAGATACGGCGCGCACTGCTTTGCTGGCGGCGGCGAAGGACAGGGACGCACGCGTGCGCGCACGCGCCATCGCTTCGCTTGGGGCGAGCAAAGACCCTACGCTCGCCAGCGTCTATCTAGAACATCTGAGCGATGAGAGCTACGCCACGATTCGAGAAGCGGCAAAGGCGCTCGGACAGGCAAAGAGTCCTGCGGCTTACGACGCGCTCCTTAAACTGAGCGAGATGCCTTCGTGGCGCGATACCATCAAGGTCTCTGCCCTGAACGGACTGGCTGCGCTCGGCGACCCGCGCGCTCTGGAATTGGGCTTCCGCTACGCTGCGACAGGCAATCCAATTAACGTGCGTAACGCGGCCATTACGCTTCTTGCGGCTGTGGGGCGCGACGAGCCGCGAGCCTTCACCCTTATCTCGGACACCTTCCGTCAGGCGGTCACGGCGCGCAACCAAATGCTGAGGACATCTGCCGAGGCGATCATCTCTCTGGGCGACAAGCGCGGGCTTGAGGTCTTTGAGCAGGCTCGGAAGCAGGCGGGCGTGAGCGCAGACGTGCGCGACCTGATAGGCAACTATGAGCGCCGTCTACAGCAGGCGGTAGACAGGGCTTCACCGGCCAAGCCTACGGGGCAGTAAAGCAGGGAAGTTGCTGAGAATCAGTGGTTTATCCTTCTACTGCGGTCGGCTTAAACGACCCGCATCAGGTGTCTGCGGAGCCTGTGCCGGACGGCTTCGGGGCTGGCACCCTGAAGCTTCAGTGTAATGTAGTGTACTGAACCCGAAGCGATATATATGTAACTTAATGCTTGAGTTTCGGCACGTCCCCCTGTTATATTCTCATTTGAACGGGTTGCGCCCCCGCCACAAGGCGCACCTTTTGAATGGACACGCCATTCGTCCTTCGCCTTAAAAACCACCGATGCCAACTTCCGTCGATAAAGCTAGAAGCAGAGAAGAAAACGAACCGGCACAACCTGGCGAGCGTAAAACTTCGCTGCTCGTAGTCGAAGATGACGAGAACATCTCAAGCGCCATCAGCGAATATTTTACTCGCGCAGGTTACATGGTGAAGACGGCTGAAGATGGTGTGGCAGGCGTGCAGACGGCTTTGCACGATCATCCCGATGCGGTCGTGCTGGACTTGATGCTGCCGAAGATGGACGGTCTGGCGGTTTGCCGTGAGCTGAGGGAGAAGGCTCCCTATATTCCAATCCTGATGCTGACGGCAAAGGACGACGTGGTTGACAAGGTGTTAGGTCTTGAAATGGGCGCGGATGATTACATCACCAAGCCTTTCTCTCTGCGCGAGCTGGAGGCTCGCGTCAAGTCTGTTCTGCGGCGCGTGCGCACCAGCGTAAGCGTCGATGGAGGAGGCGATGAAGCGCCGATTGTGCGCGGGCGTCTTCGCATTGATCCGTCAAAGCGCGAAGTCGTCGTGGGCGACCGGCAGGTAGAACTCACGCCAAAGGAATTTGATCTCCTGCGGCTCTTTGCATCGAACCCAGGGAGAGTGTTTCCACGAAAGTACCTGCTTGAAAAAATCTGGGACTACTCTTATGAAGGCTACGACCGGACGATTGATTCACACATCAACCGGCTCCGTGCCAAGATTGAAGAGAACCCGGAAATTCCGCAAATGGTCTTGACTGTCTGGGGCATCGGTTACAAGTTCAGCGACGAGCAATAACAAAACCCCTTCTTGCTCCACCGACCCACCTACTCGCGCGCTGAAACTTGCTCCCTGACGAGTCACATCTTCGATGAACTCTTTTATTTGATTCCAAACGCGGGGCGTCATGCGTCGTGACTCTGATTCCGAAGTGTCGGCACGCATACCTGTCCCGTCTCCTGAAAAAACGCGGGACTTAAAAACCTTTCAGTCCCGCTTCCACTAACGAAGCTATGAAAAAAATCCTGCTTCCCTCGAACGCGGTCGAGAATAATGCCATGCGAAATTCCAGCAACAAGATGAAGAAGGCGATGCGTATCGCTGCGGTCAGTTGTATATTTGCGATTGCAGCTTTCCTGCCTTTACTGAACCTTCGAGCACAGAAAAAGGACGCGCCGAACGTCACGGGCATCAGCTCCCGTCGAACTGCCAGAGGACAGGTCATCTCCATCAACACGGACGGGCCTGTCAGCGGCACGCAGACGTGGCAAGACCCCAGCGGCAAATTCAATATTGTGCTGCCGGGTTCGGGCGGCAGTCAGGTGAGCGGTGGGCCGAACGGAGTGTCTGTGCGCAAGCTGGGCAATTCTCTGGGCATCGAAGTGCCGACGAAGCCCGGCGCAAACGTGACGGTGCGGCCACGCGCCAACGGCGTTGACTTGATTATCGATGGCGACGTTGACGCTGCGAATGGACAATCGCAGGCTCAATTAAGCTCACAGGGTGAAGCCTCTTCGGCCAATCCGCGTCTTCCGGCAACGGGTGCGCGCAACGGTGCAACACAGGGCGCTGCCCGATCCGATGCGGGCGCTCCTTCATCCAGCCTGCCGGAGACATATGTTCCGCCGGTTGCGACGGGTGCTCCCGCCATAGCCTCATCGCAGACGAACAGTCCTGCGAGCACAACGGCACCGCCAGCCGCAAACAATTCGACCTCGTCCGCTCCGACGGCACCCGCAGCTCCCGCGACAGATGAAGATGAAGGCTGGTCTTCGTACATCTTCTCTTACATAGGGCTGGGCGTTTTGTTGGTCGTCGGCCTGGGACTCGTGCTTGTCCTGCGTCGTCGCTCACAGAGCGGCTGGGAGAATGTTGAAGAGAATACGGAGAAGGCAAAGCAGGCTGCGCCCGTTAACCTGATGGCTGAAGAGACGGAGCGCACGGGCGAGCGCCGCAAGCGTGATCGCAGAAAAGTTTCCCCGAGTGGACGCCGCACGACCGACAAGACCGAATCGCTGGTTAAGACACAGCCCACCGCGCCGCAGGTTGTAGGCGAGGCGACTATGGAGACACGCCAGAACGTGCTCGTCGAATCGTCACTCTTCGGCGCGTATCGCGTGGATCAAGAGATAGGAAAACTTCTGTTCGGACAGCCGCACAGGATTGACGTGCTTGCGTCGCGTGCGCCCGACGACCGCCGGGCGATGGAGACTTCGCTGCTGAAAGCTCTGGATGCGCCGGACGTTGATGAAGACGGGCGTCGTCGCGCGCGTGAAGCTCTGGAGGATTACGGATACGTTGCAAGGCAGAGCGCCGCGCTGCTGCTTGCGCCGGATGCCTACGAGCGTGCTTCCGCCGCTCAAATCCTTGGCGAGATTCAATCCGCTTCATCATTGCCGTTTCTACTGGAAGCTCTTTACGACACGGAACAGATAGTGCGCTCACATGCCGTCACCAGCATCGGCTCGCTCAAGCTGCCTTCGGCCATCGGCGCGCTTCTGGACATGGCGCGTCGTTACCCGGACATGCCCGCCAATCTAATCAGCCGTGCTCTGAGCGCCTGTTCGGTGGAGAGTCTGGATTTCATGGACGTTCACCCGTCGGGCGGATTCCTGCTCAACTCCGGCGATGAAGGGTTTACGGGAGAGATTACGGCTCTTGAGCCTGCGACCGATTTTGAAGCTTTGCCCGAATGGCTCGAAGACGAATCGCTCGCAGAAGCTCTCGAACGGCTCGCCAGCGCAGATGTAGAAGCTCGCACGGCAGCCGCCACTTCGCTCTCGCAATATCAGGTACAGCGCTCCGTGGATGCTTTGAGGGCGCTCGCAGGCCAGGACCCAGAGCCGAGCGTGCGTGCCGCAGCCGTCAACAGCCTCAGCGCTATTGACCACGAGTCGGTCTTTGCTCCGATTCTGATGGCTTTCGCGGACGAGTCCAGAGAAGTGCGCGCAGCCGCCGCTCGTGCGCTCTCTCGCCTGAACTTCAACCGCGCGGATGCTTATGTTCGCCTGATTGAAAGCGCCAATGCAGAGACGCTCACCGGTGTCGCGCTCGCCTGCATACACGCAGGTATGGCTAAGCAGGCTGTGGACAGGTTGGCGAGCGTAGACCGCCGACAGGCCTACGAAGCTTTCACGCTGCTATCGCTTCTGGCAAAAGCGGGCGAGACTATGCCCCTTCTTGAAGCCATCAAAGAGCACAGGGACGAAGAGGCGCGGTTGGTTGCCATCAAGATTCTTGGAATGTTCGGGCAGTCCGCAGATTTGCAGAATTTGCGAGAGCTGGCGGTCGGTGACGGAATCCCTGAATCGGTGCGGATGGCGTTGATGGAGGTCGTCTATAAAATCGATCAGGCGATACATCAGCCGGAAGATTACGCAGCCGTTCCGATAGAGCCGGTTTGATTGTTAAATGGGTGATGACAAGAGAGCCTTTTGGTTGCATAATGCTGAACGGATTCAACGTCTTTTCAGCCTAACTGACCCGGTGACACCAAACATGCCCCGCTCACTCCCAACAAATTATAGATGGCGCGCTCTTGCCGCATGGCTCGCATTTGCCGTTTTCGTCTCTCTCATGCTCGTAGAGGCGGGAGCACAGGGCAGGCGCGGGCGCTCGCAGCCTCAGCAGAACACTGCTTCAGGCACAAACCCACAACAAAACCGTAAGAGCATAGCCTCTGTGCGCAATGTTGATACAAGGGACGGCTCGCGCGTGACCATCACGTCGGATGTCCCCTTGAACGACTATGCGGCCTACTGGAACGGCGACCGTTATTACGTCGTCATCCCGGAGGCCGAGCTAATCACGCGCGACGCGCAGAGCTTGCAGAATTCTTTACGCGGCGCGGGCTATCAGGACGTGCTTATAGAGAAGAAGGGGAATGACGTAGTCATCTCCTTCCGCATACAGCCCGGAATGCGCGCACGCGTCGAGCAGAAGTTCAACCGGCTGGATGTTATCTTCACAGCGCCGCCCGGAGTTGTCTTTAGTCCGAATACGAACAGGAACACTGGACGACCAACTACGACCGGCGGCGGTACGGGTAATACAAGCAGTACAGGCAACACAGGCGGCCAGGGCAACACGTCCGGTGGTGGGACTTCGACCACAGGGGGCAGCACGGGAGGCTCAACCAGTGGCGGCGGCGGAACAGCTACCGCATCCACCGGCGGCGGTGGCACGCGCCGCGGACGCTCGCGTGGAGGCTCAAGGGGTGGTTACAGCGGCGGCGGAGGCGACAGAGGCGGCGGCGCGCCCCTGAATATTCCTTTGCCGGACGACACTCAACCGGCGGCGACGCCTTCTCCGGGAACGTCTGCAACAACAACTGCAACTCCATCTGCCAGCCCGTCTGTCGGAGAGGGGACGGCACAGACGAATACTAATACGCCTCTGGCTTCTACATCGCCGACGCCGGAACAAATTGCGCGGACTGATACGCAGTCGCCCGTGACAGCTCCACCTGTGACGACATCCACGGAGACCACTGCTCCGGCACCTGCAACAACCAGCAACACGGGCTTTGCCGCTGTTGTGCAGGAAAACTGGCTGCCGCTGCTGATTGGCCTGCTGGTGCTTATAGCCATAGGTCTACTGCTAGCCTCGCGTTCCCGCGCCGATCGTAGCGAAGCGCGCGAGACCGAGCAGCTTCAGGACAAAAAGCAGGAGCCGATTAAAGCGAAACCGGCGTCGCGCACGGGTGCGGCGATTGCCGGTGCAGCGGCGGGCGCGGCCACAGCCGCCGCTGTCACAAAGGAGCCGCCCGCTAAAACCACTCCGGCCAAAGAGCCTGCTAAGGCAGAAGATGTCAAAGGGATTGAGCCGGTCGCTCCGACAATCGGCATGGAGCACATAGGGGCTGAGGTCAAGAACCTGCTCGAAGGAAAGGATTACGACAAAGCCGTCATCGGCTCTATGAATCCTGAAACGCGCCAGATAGTTTCGACGGAGATTCTGGCGGCGCTCGCCAGCCGTAATCCTGAACGACAACAGCGTGCGCGCCAAGCCTTCACACAGCATGGCTTCTTCGATGAAGCTACACAAAGATTGCGCACTGCGGATGCGCCAGCCGAACGCATATCGGCAGCGCGTGCGCTCGGTCTGACGCAGGATCATACGGCCACGCCGCATTTGGTCGCCGCGCTTGAAGACGACGACGCAGAGGTCAGGCGCGCCTCCGTCAATGCTCTGGCAGAGCTACGCGACCCGTCGGCCATAGGGCCGCTCAACGCTCTGCTTGAGCGCGAGAAGAATCGCAAAGTTCCTCACTCGCTAATACGCCGCGCTATAGAGGCAAGCGCGACTATAGATGTTGCACAGACCCCGGCGACTGAAACACCCGACGCAACCGCCACGAATGCTGATAAGAAAGATAAAGACGACGACGATCGAGAGGTATTCGAAATATGACGGCGAGCGCTTTGCTCACAGAACTGCATGATCGAGGTGTGGTACTCGCACTTACAGGCGATGACCGTCTCAAAATTGACGCGCCGAAAGGCGCTGTCACGCCCGAACTACGTGACGCGCTCGTGGCGAATAAGAACGAGTTGATTGCTATCCTTCAGCAGCAAGCTGTAGAGGTCGAAGAGAAAGCTACGCCCGTTGAGAAGGCTTTAGATGAAGTCAGCCAGCCCGTAGCGGAAGCCGCGCCGGTAGCTGAAGAGCAGGAAGAGGAAGCAGGACGCCGGAGCGCTGAAGAAGAGGAGCAGAGGCGCGCGGCTGAAGCGGCGGCGCTTGCTAAGCAGGCTGAAGAAGAACAAAAGCGCGCTGCCGCAGAGGCCGAAGCAAAGCGGAAGGCAGTAGAAGAAGAGGAAGCACGTCGGCAGGCTGAAGAATCTGCACGGCTCGTCGAAGAGGAACGCGAGCGCGTCGAAGCGGAGCGGCAACAGGCGGAGGCCGAATCAAAGCGAGCAGCCGAAGCGGAAGCTCAACGCAAACGCACAGAGCAGCAGGAAAGATTGCGCGCCGAAGCTGAAGCACGCTGGCGCGTTGATGAAGAGGAACGCGAGCGCGCCGAGGCTGAAGCAACACTTCAAGCCGAGGAGGAAGCCAAACGCAAGGCTGAGGAAGAGGCCATGCGACAGGCTGAAGCTAAGCGACAGGCTGAGGAAGCGGCAGCACAAGAGGCTGCTGAAGCCGCACGGGCAGACGAAGCTGCACAACTGGCAGGCGCGGCTAGACTGGCCGCTGAAACTGAAGAGCTACAGAAACGTCTCGAAGTGGAAATCGCCGGGCGTAAGAAGTCGGAAGAAGAGCTGGCTCGTCTGCGCACGGAGGCAAAGGAATCTCGCAAGCGTGCTGAGGAAGAAGCGCGCCAACATGCTGCCGAAGAGGCACGCCAGCGTGCGGAAGAGGATGACAGGCGACGAGCCGAAGAGGATGCCACGCGCAAGCGTGCCAAAGAAGAGGCGCATCTGCGCGCAGAGGCAGAGACCGCTAGACGACGCGCGGACGAGGAAGCCGCCGCACGCAAGCGCGCCGAAGAGATGATGGCGCGCCTTAAATCCGAGCAGGAGTCTGCGCGAAAGCGTGCCGAAGACGAAACCCGGCACCGGGCTGAGGCGGAAGCTGAAGCCGCTCGCCGCAAGCACGCAGAGGAAGAGAAGCGTGTACGCGCTGAAGCGGAGGCGGCGCGAAAGAAGACCAAGGCAGAGGCTGCGGCCAGAAAGAAGGCAGATGAAGCGGCTGCGCGTGTGGCCGCTGAAGTCGCGGCTGCGGTCAAACGTGCTGAAGAGGCGGAAAAGAAGAGTGTCGAGGAAGCGGCAGCGCGCCAGAAAGCCGAGGAAGAGTCTAAGCGTGTTGCTGAAGAGGCCGAAGCAAAGCGGAAGGCAGTAGAAGAGGAAGCGCATCGGCAGGCTGAAGAATCTGCGCGGCTCGTCGAAGAGGAGCGAAAGCGCGTTGAGGCTGAGCGAAAACAACTCGAAGCCGAGTTGAAGAGAGTTGCGGAAGCTGAAGCCACTCGCCGTGATGCTGAGATTGAAGGGGCTATGAAGCAGGCCGAGGCAGCGAGGCGGCGTGCAGAAGAGATGGCGAAGGTGGCCGATGCGGAAGCGCGTGGCCGCGCCGAAGATGAAGTAAAGCTGCGTGCCGAAATCGAAGCCGCGCAGCAGTTGATGGAAGAGGCGCAGGCTGCGCGTACCAAGGCCGAAGCAGAGGTTGCGTCTGCGCTTCAAAGGGTTGAAGCGGAATCGCAGCGCCGCGAATCGGAAATCGCCGCCGCTCTCAAACAGTCCGAAGAACTGAAACGTCAGGCGGAAGAAGCAAAGCGTCTTGTGGCAGAGGCTGAGAGACGCGCCGCAGAGGAGGCGCGAATCCGCGCCGAACATGAAGCGGCTCGCTTACAAGCGGAACGGGCTGCGGAAGCTGAGCGCCGCCGCGTTGAAGAAGAGGTCGCACGCCTGCGTGTCGAGCAGGAAGAGATACGCCGTCACGCTGAAGAGTCTGCGCGCCAGCACGCCGAGCAAGAGGCACGTCGTCTGGCCGAAGAGGAGATAGCGCGTCTGCGCGCTCAGGACGAAAGGCGACGCGCGGAAGAAGAGCGTATACGCGCTGAAGCGGACGAGCGGCGGCGTGCGGAAGAAGAGGAACATCGGCGCGCCGAAGAAGAGCGTAGAAGTGCGGAAGAAGCTGCACGTCTGGTCGCTGAGGAGCGGCAGCGTCAAGCGGAAGCTTTACGCCTTGCCGAAGAAGAGCGTGCGCAGACCGAGGCAATGCGACGCATTGAAGAAGAGGAAGAGCGCAGGCGCATTGAGCTAGAAGCCGAGCGACGCGCTGAAGAAGAAAGACGCGTTGAGTTGGAAGCCGCCGCCCGGCGCGAATTAGAAGAAGCTGCAAACTCCCAGCCTGAAAAGGGGGTCGAGCCTGTCAGGGACATTGAATCCATCATGATGGATTTAGAGTCCACCAGCATAGAAGTTGTAGAACCCGTCGAGGAGGTTGATTACGCAGAGCCTTTGATAGAGCGCAACGATGTAAGTTCCGCCGGTTGGGTCGAGATTGACTTGAGAGAACCTGAGATTGTTCGACACGCGCAACCTATCCGCGCAACGCCAATGCCTGAGCCGGTTCAAGAGGAGAGGGAAACTTTCATCTTGGGCGATGACGAGCCTGAGACCGTCATGGTCGAGCCTGAGTTTGAGGCGGCAGAAACAGTCACAGGGATTGAACCCGCTTCGTCAAGCACAGGCGCGCAGGAGGCTGATGTTTCCGTCAAAGACATAGCCCCGTCTGTGCAGGACAAAGGCATCGCGCCCATAGGGGATGAGTTTCTGGGCGTTCCAAGCTCTGTGCTGAAACGCCTGAGCAGCGAGGACGAAATCGAGCGCGCGCAGGCCGTTTCCGATCTGGCACGCGTGGGCGGCGATGATTCGTTCAGGCAAATCACGGCTGCCTTCGATGACCCGTCCGTCGAAGTGAAAAACGCTGCGGCGCGCACGCTCTACCAGATAAACACGGATCGCGCCGCGACCTTCACACGCGCTTTACGCGAAGCTCCGCCGGAGCGTCGTCGCCAGATAGGTGCCGCGCTCGCCACTTCCGGTCTTGCCAACGAAGCCATAGGCCACCTGATGGGCGAAAGCCGCGAGAAGACCTACGACGCATTTTCGCTTCTATTCCTGATGTCGAAAGCGGGCGAAGTCCAGCCCCTTATGCGCGCCATCGAAGAGCACCCGAATAACGAGGTGCGGCTTGCTGTGGTCAAGCTTCTGGCCTTAAGCGGCCAGCAGGAAATCCTTCCGGCCTTCCGCCGTCTGGCCGTACGCGGGTCTCTACCGCCCGAAGTTCGCTCGGCGGTGATGGAGGCTATTTACCAGATAAGCAGCCAGGCATCGGAATCAACCTCCGCAGCCTGAAGCCGTACATCATCCGTTTCAACTTCAACCGACGCGCGGTGCTCATTGCGAGCATCGCGCGTTGCTTCGTATAATTCTCTTTTCAGAAAGGTGAACTATATGAAGCCTGTTGTGTTCGCAAGTCTCAGCCTGCTCCTTGCCATCGTTTTATGGCAAGCACCTTCATCTGCTCAGACCCATTCGCCTACGCCCCTCGCGCAGGGAGAATTAAAGGGTCTTGTCTTGGACTCGAATGAAGCACGCGTCGCTGGCGCGAAGATCACTGTTAAGAACAAGCAGTATCTATTCGAGGCGCAGTCCAACGACGAAGGGGCTTTTCAGCTTAAGCTGCCGAGCGGTGATTACCAGCTAACAATTGAGAGCGACGGATTCAAAGCTTACACCAGAAAACGTGTTCGCATTGAAGCCGATAAAATGGAAACAATCAGCGCTACCTTGCAACTCGCTCCTTCCACTGGTGCCATCAAAGTTAGATAGAATTTGTGCCAAGGATTTTTATTAGTACAGAAAATATTATTTAAGGAGACGTTATGCAGAAGTGGGAATACAAAGTCGTACGCGGATACCCCGACGAGAATGAGCTTAATGGCCTTGGCGAAGAGGGTTGGGAATTGGTGGCGGTTGTGGATGGCGGGGCTGAAAAAGCTCCGCACGACAAGGATACTTTCGGGGCCTGGGCTGCAAATGATGTTTATATGTACCTAAAACGCCCGAAACCCTAGCCCTTCAAATTAGGACACTACCAAACTCTAAGATGCTCGCCAGCTATAGAAGCCGGCGTATCAAAGAAGCTGTGGAGTATAGAGGATATTGTAAACTTGTTAGATTAAGTGTCAGGATGAAACATGCTACAACGATGGCGAATGTGGAAAGTCCAGCGGAGGATAAAGCGCGAAATTGTCTTACTCAAAAGGCGGGCTGATAAAGTTCTCCTTGACTGGCCTATGACTGTAGATGACCTTGCAGAACTCTCTTCCAAGCAGATTGTCCTCCAAAGAAGATTAGACAATATTGTAACTCAAAAACTCCTTCGTGAAGCAGACCGCTTAGGGATAGATATACGAGAAGATGAGCATCCAGATTGGTGGTATAAAATCACAAAAGATGGGTGGTCTATACTTACACAAAGCGGTCAGGTGCGAGTTAGAAAACTCATACGCGAAGAAAAGCTTGCTAATAGAGAAAGGCTAGTAAGACTCATAGCGCCGATTATAGGTGCTCTCACTGGTTTAATTGGCGCTATTATTGGCCTAATAGCCTTCCTACGGAGTAGCCGCTAGATATGAACTTTTCAAATCAGCTTTCAAACTGACCCACTACCAGAATTTGACGTGACTTTGCTTTTTGACTCACTTCTCATAAACTAATATTTTTCTCCCGAAGAAAGATTTTGGTTTACAGATGCCTTTTCAACTTCGTTCGGATTTCACGCCGCAGGGCGACCAGCAGCAGGCCATCGACGCGCTCGTGCGCGGACTTAATGAGGGCGCGAAAGATCAGGTGCTTCTGGGCATAACGGGAAGCGGTAAGACCTTCTCCATCGCCAGTGTCATACAGACCGTGCAGCGCCCCACGCTCGTGATGGCGCACAACAAGACGCTCGCGGCGCAGCTCTATCAGGAGTTCAAGTCCTTCTTCCCTGAAAACTCGGTCGAGTATTTCGTCTCCTACTACGATTATTACCAGCCGGAGGCTTATGTCCCAGCTTCCGACACCTACATCGAAAAAGAGGCGACGATTAACGAGGAGATTGACCGGCTGCGCATGTCCGCTACGCGCGCGCTCTTCGAGCGTCGTGATGTAATCGTGGTGGCGAGCGTCTCCTGCATCTACGGCCTAGGCGACCCTGACGCTTACTATGGGATGCTTCTTTTCCTTGAGCCGGGCGCAAAGCTCGCGCGCGAAGCGCTCCTGCAAAAGCTGGTCGAGCTGCAATACGAGCGCTCCGACATAGAGTTCGAGCGCGGAACGTTTCGCGTGCGCGGCGATGTCGTGGAGATTTATCCCAGCTATCAGGATCAGGCGTATCGTGTCGAATTGTGGGGCGACGAGGTTGATTCCATCTCGACCATTGATCCGCTCCTCGGCGAAGTTTTGCACAAACACACTTCGCGGCTTCCAATCTATCCCAAATCTCATTACGTGATGTCGAAGCCGACCATCAAACGAGCGCTCAAAACGATTCGTGAAGAGCTTGAATGGTGGGAGCCTAAGCTTATAGGCGAAGGCAAGCTTGTCGAAGGCCAGCGCCTTCACCAGCGCACCATGTACGACCTAGAGATGATTAAGGAGATGGGTTTTTGTCGCGGCATTGAAAATTATTCTCGTCACCTGACGGGCAAAGCTCCGGGACAGCCACCGCCGACGCTGCTCGACTACTTGCCGCGCGACACCATCATGGTCATAGACGAATCGCACCAGACCGTCCCGCAGATCGGCGGCATGTTCAAAGGCGACCAGTCCAGAAAACGCACCCTCGTAGAGTATGGCTTCCGCCTCCCTTCGGCGATGGACAATCGCCCGCTCAACTTTGAAGAGTTTGAGCATCGCATAGGCCAGACCATCTACGTCTCTGCCACACCGGGGCCTTACGAGTTGACGAAAGCGGGCGGCGAAGTCGTAGAGCAGATTATTCGCCCGACCGGGTTGATGGACCCCGAAGTCGAAGTGAGACCCGTCAAAGGACAGATTGACGACCTACTGGAAGAATGTCGTGTCCGCACCGAAAAGAACGAGCGCGTGCTGGTCACAACGCTTACGAAGAAGATGTCCGAAGACCTCACGGAGTATTTCGCGGAAGTCGGCGTGCGCGTGCGCTATCTACACTCCGACATCGAAACTCTTGAGCGAATCAAAATCCTGCGCGATCTTCGTCGCGGCGAGTTCGATGTCCTCGTCGGCATCAACCTACTGCGCGAAGGACTTGACCTGCCCGAAGTTTCGCTCGTAGCAATCCTTGACGCAGACAAGGAAGGCTTCCTGCGCTCTGAACGCTCCCTGATTCAGACCATGGGGCGCGCGGCACGCAATGCTAATGGTAAAGCGATTCTTTACGCCGACAAGATTACAGATTCGATGCGCCGCGCCATTGAAGAGACCGAGCGCCGCCGCGCGATTCAGGAAGCCTACAACCTCGAACACGGCATCACGCCGCAGACCATCATCAAGCCCATAGAAGCAACACTCGTGACGGCCTATGAAGCGGACTACTTCAAAGTGCCTATCAATCTTGATGAGTACGACGAGTACACGCGCGAGAACATTGATGCCACCATCAATCGGCTCGAACACGAGATGCGCGAAGCCGCCCGCCGCTTCGAGTTCGAGCGCGCCGCCGAACTCCGCGACCGCATCAAGTATCTCAGAGAGCGCGAGCTTCAGTTGACATAAAGTAGGGGCAGGGCTAGTCCCTGCCCATATCGCTCGTTAGAGCGATAATCAATAACAGCATTCATTCAATCTCGAATTCATGCGCTGGTTGATTATCGTGCTCGTCACACGATAAGGGCAGGGACAAGCCCTGCCCCTACTTACTGACCCGTGCCGGGAGAAAACTGCGAGACGAGTGTGCCGAATTGCCCGAAGGCCGAGAGCGTCTTTTTCTCGAACCCGCCTTCTACTAAATTAGTCTGGCTTACGGTGTAGGGCAATTGTTTGAGAGCACGTTCGGTCTCTTCCTGATTGAAAGGGCGTGTGCGCGCCGCGGGTTGCGAGGCGACGGCCGTAATGACACTAAGAGCCGAGGCATCGTCGTCCGTGAAGGTAGTGACGCCAGCGGGTGCGGGATTGCTCGAAGCTCTCTGTAGAGATTGCCGGAAGGAAGCGCTTGCGTCGAGCGTCTGCCCCTGAGAGCGTGCTTCCAGACAACGACGCACGTTTGCCTCCGAACCCATCAAGAGATAGCCTGCGACGAAACTCGCCGCGCCTCGCTCTGCATCCCGCGAGACAATTATTTCCGCATCGCCTATGCGTTCTGTTCGCGGCTTCGAGCCGAGACGCTTCGAGACAAAAGCACGCAGAGCCTTTTCGTCTTTCATCTCCACGATAGTCACTGTGCTTGAGCCTGCATTATCCAGCCCGACCGTCACAATCTCTGTACCGATTGAAGCTAGAAAAGTGTCCGGCTCTTCGATTCCGTAAGGCTGTAGAGCCGCTTTGAGCAGAATGCCTACAGAGACTGCGCCGAGCGCATCCAACTGTGAAGAGATAGCCGCATTGAGTCCACGCCACGCCTCCGCCGGATCGCGGTAATTGTAACGAGTGAGCCTGTAGGTTTCCTGCGGCAGAAGCTTGCTCGCTTTCACACCTGACTCGGCAGTCGGCGAGAGCGGGCCTTTCAGACGCTCCGCCACGCCATTCTGAAGCGCTAGATAGTAACGATCCTCCACCGCGCCGTTAACAAAGCGTGCGCTCCACCCAGCCCCGCCCATCAGCTTGTTTGCCAGTTGCGGTATCCTCGAAGCGATTGCGCCTTGAATTTGAGGGTTGTTTGAGATTTGACCGGCATAAGCAGCAGTGCCCAGCTCAAGAAGCTGCGCCGCGCCCTGTGGCGAAACGTAGCCGAAGGCCAGAGACTTTTGAGCATCCACGCGCCTGCGCATCTCTTCCAGAGATGGACTGCCCAAGAGGCTAGGGCGCTCGCCGCGCTTGACCGCTAAGATTGCGCGCACTGTATTTTCATCCGTGCCGATGACGGCGACGCTGCCCATGACGGCTGCAATAATCTGTCGGTCGCCCACAGGAGCTTTCCACGTAACAAACTCCACATCGTCAATCTTTTTTCGCTCGACCGAAGGCGTCTTGTAGGCACGGCGCGCGAAATCACCTATGCGCGTTTCAACCGCCGCGCGCGTGCGCCACTCGCTCGTATGTGTCTCGGCTACGACGCCATAGCGAGGCTTAATCTTTAATGTCTCGCCAGCGTCGGCAGCCTCAAGGCTTAAAACCGCTATGGCTACCTGTGCTCTTGAAAGTGTGACGGCCTCTGCCGTGCCTATCCCAGTCCACGCGGATAGACGGCTCAGCCATCCGACCTCGCCTAGATCAGACCTGATTCCGGCGGGCGGCGCTAAGGCTTTCCAGGCGTCTGTCTCGCTTAGACCCTGAATAATTTCGGGCAGGCTATTAGCTTCCAGATAGACCAGTACGTCGGCTGGAACATAACCCGCCATGTCCACCTTCTGCGGGCGATTCCACCAGAGCCAGGCGACTGCGATGGCGACGAGCACAATCGTGAGCGCGAACAACTTGCGAATGGAAATCATTACAACATCATCCTAACTGCATCGGCTGGCGCGAAGCAAGAAAGCGTGAAAGGGATGCTGTGAAGGGCGATTCCAGGCAGATTTGAGCGTCCCGTTTTGGATTGCTGGGCTTTAACGTCTGTGATACTTTGACTGCTGTCTACAGGATAAAACCGGCGGAAAAAAACTTGTACTTTACTTCAATGGATCGAGGTCTAAACTGTTTATGTTTTACCGCGAACTGCGCCCACAGCCACAGGCCGAAGCCGACTTCGACGAGTTCTTAGATTCGCTCTATCGCGCCCTGACCGATGGACAGCAAAATCCTAATGATGTCGTGCGGGATACGCTCTACGAGATTTATTACGGCGCAGGAAAGTTCGGCGAAGGCATCGGTCGCGCTCCCAGTCTTTCAAATCTTTCACCAACCGCACGGGCTGTGATTCACAACTTCGACCCGCGAAACATCACGACCGAGCCGGAATATTATACGGACATTGATGGCAAGGCTTATCAGGAGCGCAAGCCTTTTATCTGGCTCTGGCAGATGTACGACCGCTCGCCGCTTGGACAAAACGCTTTCCTCGGCCATCGCTTTCGACGTATGCTCGCGCCGCTCATCTTTCGCAGCGTCGGCGAAAACTTCAAATGCTGGCATTTTGTAGAATGGTCTTACGGCTACAATCTCTCCTTCGGCGACAACGTCGTCGTGCATCGTCACGTGCTTCTGGACGACCGTGGCGGAATAGAGATAGGCAACAACGTCTCCATCTCGGATTACGCCAACATCTATTCGCACACGCACGACATCAACGACATACACACCGTCTATAACCGCACGACCCGCATCGGCGACGGAGCGCGCATCACCTACCACGCAACCGTCCTTGCCGGTACACAGGTCGGCGCGCACTCTATGGTCGCTACAGGTGCAGTTGCCACCAAGGATGTGGAGCCTTACCACATCAAGGTCGGCATCCCCGCCAGGACCGTCAAGGTGAAAGAGAATCCTGACGCTCCAACTGACGTGGACGATGGCGAAGACCTCAAGACCGTCAGCGACCGTTGATAACCGCGAAGTGTAAGAGGACGAGCGGAGAGAAAACGATGATCGTCGTCATGAATCGCATTACCGTCGCAGAGGGGCGCGAGCAGGATTTTGAGCAGACCTTTGTCGAACGCGACCGCGCCGTTGACAAGACGACAGGCTTCATTGACCTACAGGTCTTGCGCCCCTCAGAAGGCCGCACTTATATCGTCATGACTCGCTGGACTTCACGCGAAGCGTTCGACACATGGACTACCTCGGAAACCTTCCTCGCAGCCCATCGAAAGCAGTCGCCGGGCTTTGCCGAAAGCCGCCCCGTGCTTGAAATCTACGAAATTCTCACACAGTAAAACTCTGGAACAGACTACGCAGAGTTCCAGAAAATCGGCTCAAATGGTTGAACACCTAGCCAAGTTGAGCTTCTATCTTCTTGTTTATAAGCGAGTTAAAACAACAAAAATACTGGTTGACATCGTTGTGATTGTGTTGTAATCTCCTCTCTGACGGTGGAGACATCCGCCCGTCCCAGGTCAAAGGCAAGCTTTGCTTTTGATTCCATCTCGCAGGGCACGAGCCACTGATGATTCGCTCCTTTGGCGCAAAGATACGCGGCTCGGCCTTCTTTGAAAGTCAACCGATAAAGGCACACCTCGTGTGAGCGGGGGTCGCAAAGCCTACGGAAGTCGGATCAGGAAAAGAGTGTGTGGCTCTTGTCTTGTGGCTGACTTGGCCGGGTTGCCGAAGTGAGACGGTCAAACGCCTCGGGAATCGCACTTTCGGGAATCTCCAGAATTTCCGGGCGCGACCCATATTCCAGAGCGTTTGACTTCCTGCTTTTCTTTTCGTGTTGAAACAGAAACAGAGGCGCTCCGGCTCAAAGCCTTTTTCCGAAAGAGCATTTCCATCTTTCTCCGTAGCAGACTGGCCTTCGGTTGGCCTCCGGCTCGAATCGGGAAACAGAGAAAGGGCGCTTCGCTGTGGCTACATTGAAACCCGCAACTCCTACACTGAAATTTAAACCCATGCGCATTCGACTCCACAGGGCACGTAAGGCTCGCATCCGTCTACGGCGCATACATCGCATGCGATCTTCCCTCAAGGTCGCGAGGAACCAATAGATCATGTTCAAACGAGCTAAGAAGAATCTGGTCGGATTAGACATCGGCTCAAGCTCGGTCAAGGCCGTCGAGTTGCAGAACAGACGCGGCACGGTCGAACTCGTCAGCCTCGGCTACGAGAACCTGCCCAATGATACGATTGTTGACGGCCAGATTATGGAACTCAACAACGTCTCCAACGTCGTCTCGAACATCTTTCGTGAGCACCAGATTAAGACCGACCGCGTAGTTGCAGGAGTCTCAGGCCACTCCGTGATCGTCAAGAATATCGTCGTGCCGCAGATGAGCGAAGAAGAGTTGGAAGAGTCCATTGACTGGCACGCAGAAGAGCACATTCCCTTCGACATCGCTGACGTGAGTCTGGATTATCAGATTACTGGCCGCACACACGACGCTCTTCAAATTCTGATGGCCGCCTGCAAGCGCGACAAGATAGCCAACGTCAAGCAGGCCATACAGCTTGCGGGCAAACAGCCAGCCATCATTGACGTTGACGCCTTCGCTCTTCAGAACTGCTACGAGATTAACTACCAGCCCGCGCCCGGCGAGGTCGTAGCCCTTCTCAACATAGGGGCGGCGACGATGAACATCAACATCCTGAACGGCACGAAATCCGTCTTCACACGCGATGTTTCGGTCGGCGGTAACCAGTACACTGGGTTGTTGCAGAAGGAACTGGGCTTGCCCTTCGAGCAGGCAGAAGCCGTCAAGCGCGGCATGCCGGTTCCCGAAGGGACGGAGGAGCGCGAGATTCAACCTATCCTGGAAACCGTCTCGGACATTCTCGCGCTTGAGATTTCCAAGACGATGGATTTTTATCGCGCGACGGCTGAAGAGGGCGACGCTGCGGTGCAGAAGATTCTGGTTTCGGGCGGCGGCTCGAAATTGCCGGGTCTCATTGATTATCTGGCGAAGCGTTTCGAGATTCCTGTAGAAGTCTTAGACCCCCTCCGCCAGATAAAGGTTGATGCTAGACAGTTCGACCCGGATTATCTGCGTGATATTGTCCCCGAAATGGCCGTCGCCATCGGGCTTGCTTTGAGAGGAGTGGACGCTCAATGATTAAAGTTAACCTTCTGGATTCGGTGACAGACCGCGCCCACAGCATGACGGTAGTAGAGCAAAAGGTCTCCAATCCGGCCACGCAGACGCTGATGATGGCGCTCGTTGTCATGGCGCTGCTGGTGGCCGGGACGGGCTACGATTACGTCAGCGCCCACGCATCTTATGATAAAGCTCAGAAGGATTTTGAGGAGCAGCAGCGCATTGCCACACAGATGGCTGCTATCAACAAAGAACAGGCTGAGCTTGAGAAGAAGACGAAAGACATACAGGCTCGCATAGACGCTATCCAGAAGCTTCGCGCTTCTCAGCAAGGGCCGGGTAACGTGCTGCGCGAAATTAAAGAGCGAGTTGATAGCATTCAGGGGCTGTATCTTGAAAGCGTTGAGCAGAAAGGCAGCGACCTCATCATCAAGGGTGATTCGCCGAACGAAGCTTCTGTGACACGCTTCGGCCAGAGCCTTGAATTTTCGCAAGGACAGTTTTCCAACCTGGACATCTCGACCGAGCGTAAGCTGGTTCAGATTGCCGCCAACGACACTAACGGCGCTCCGCTTGACCCGGCTGCTCCTAAGCCGGAGGTAGTAAGCTTTACGATTAAGTGCAACTACTCTCAATCCGGCAACGCGCAGCCTGCTGCTACCACGGGCGCTCCCGCCAATCAGGTCGCTCAGAAATAATCTAACCGACGACGCGCGCTCGCTCTCCGCCCGGGGGATGCGCGGTAGTCATTAACAGCCCGCCACCGAAGGAATGATAGAGCGGGAAGGGTAATGAGATGAATTTAGGCTATCTTAAAGAACAACCCTGGTACTTGCGACTGACCATCATGGGTGTGGTCGCCGTGGCGGTCTACGCAGGCTTCTGGTACTTCATCACCAGCGGTACGCGAGCCGAAACCAAAGAGATTAATGACAAGGTCGAAGCACTGCTTCGCCAGAATGAAGGCGCACGCATCGCTTCGCAGCGGCTCAACGAATTCAAGGTTGCGTACCAGAACAAGCAGCAGGAATACGACGAGCTGAAAGCTCTGCTGCCAGAGCAGCGCGAATTGACGAGCGTCCTTCAGGGCGTGCAGGATCGCGCGCGGGGCAGCCAGCTCTCTTTGCGCCGCTTCTCACCTAAAGAAGATATTCAGCAGGATTTTTATAGCGGCAAACCCGTGCAGGTCGAGCTTACCAGCACGTTCCAGAACCTGCGTTCCTTCTTCGATCAGATGGCGCGCTACCAGCGCATTGTCTCCATCACGGACTTTAAGATCAACCGCGTCAGCGAAGCCGAGATAAATAACTTCAAGACGGTTAATGCCCAGTTTATTATGACGGCTTACTACGTCTCTGCCGAAAAACTTCAGCAAAGCGCGCCCGCTCCGGCTCAACCTCCGGCTGCCGGTAATGCGCCAGCCGCACCGCCAGCTCCGGCTAAATAGCTTAGAACTCCATCATCACCGTGCCGCTTCCGATTAAAGCGGCCATTAAACTGAGAAGATACTATGAAGCACCACAACAGAAATCTACGACATATCACGCGCGGCCTAGCGCTTTTGTCTGCGGTCATTATCAGCGGCGCAATCTTCTGCGTCTCTGCGCAAGAGGCAAAGCCGGGTAAGGGAGCGCGCGACCCCTTTGTTCCATTCAAGCCCGTGGTCAAAACCAAGAGTGTCAAAGTCCAGGCCACGCCCGTGACGCCGCCTTCCATACAGGCGCGTATAGACAGTTATAAGGCGCAGAAGCTTGAGGCCATGCGCTCGCAGAAACCTGCGCCGAAGCCGACGACGGCACTACTTCTCAGCGAGATGCAGGTCATCGGAATATTTCGCACGCCGCGCGGCTACGCGGCTATGGTCGAGGCGACGCCCATCAAGCTCTCTTATGTCATCTATCCCGGAGAGCAGTTCTATGACGGCCAACTCGTCGCCATCGAAGAGAATCGTCTGGTCTTTCGTCAGGAGACTCGTTACACGGACGGCAAGAGCCAGATGAGCGTGGAGACCAAACCCTTACGGCAAGCCAGTGCGGTCTCGGATTCGATGGCCGCCACCCGTGGCGCAGATGAAAAGGGCGCTCCTGCAAATAACGCCGCCGTCTCTCCAGAAAAGCAATAACGTTCCACGGTCTCGCACGCGACTCGCGGAAGCCTGAGCCTCGGTCGCTACCCGGCGAGACCTTTCACCAGCGCACTCACCCAACCGGTTAACAGAACTCCGGATAATTGGAAGTGAGCCAGCGTGCCTTCATTGACAACCGATGCCGTGACTATTCCGCGTTGTGCGGCGCGTGCTTTATGCTGGCCTTCCAGAAAGGAAGAGTCAGACGGGCGCAGCGCGTGGCGGAAAGCGACGGCGATTCCCTAAGGAGGGAAAACATGTCTGATTTCTTTAGAATCCCTGCGAGCATCAAAAGAGGCGCGCTCGTCCTCATGTTGATCAGCTCGCTTTCCGTATCCGCGTTGGCGATTCGCCCGAACGTTGTTCCCATGGCGACTCGCTTGAACGCGACCATCAATGGCGCAAATACGCTCATCACTATAGAGGGCACTGCGCCGATGGCATATTCTATCTCTAAACCCGACACGCGCACCGTGCTGGTGAGGCTGCCGGGCGTTGATACATCCAGGCTTGAGCAGATTTACAACGTGAACTCTCCGCTGGTAGCAGGTGTGCGCGTCGAGCGCGTGCTGCGGCTTGGAGAGACGCCCGTGCCCGTTGTGCGCGTGCTCCTGCGAGAGCCTGCGCGTGATCGCTCACAGCTTGCCAGCAACAGCCTCATGCTTGAGCTGATGCCTGAGAGCAAGACGGCTGGACAGCCCGCGCAAGTTATGGGGCCGCAGGCAGCAGAGAAGACCAACGTGGGGGCAGCCGCTTCCACTGGTACTTTGAACGCGGCAAGCAAGAGCGCGGTGCTTACAGAAGAGCCGCCGCCAGCGCCGACTCCCACCCCTGTTATCCTTCGTCCTGCGCCCACACCGGCTCCGCAGGTCAGGGTCTCGCCCGCCGCTCCTTCCGGCCCGCAAACCAATCAGGGGCAGCAGTACGGCCAGTCAGGCTTTGTCGGCGAGCCTATTAATTTGAATGTCGTCAACGCCGACATACGCGACATACTCAACTACATCACGGAACAGTACGGCGTGAACTTCGTCATTGATAGTTCTGTCGCCGCTGTGCCCGTGACGGTCAACGTGACGGACGTGCCCTGGAATTTCGCGCTCGACGCCATCCTGCGCGCTAACCGGCTTGGCATTGATGTCGAAGGAAATATCCTGCGCGTCGCAACGAGCGAGGTTCTGGCCTCCGAAGCCTCCGTACAGGAAAGAATTAGAGAGGCGCAGTTGAACAACGCTCCGCTCGTCACGGAGTTTATACGCCTTAACTACGCGCGCGCTTCCGGCACGCTTGCACAGGCCGCAGGCTCTACCGGCGGATTTTCGGGCGGTTCTACGAATGAGAGCTTTTCCGGCGGTGCAGGCGGCGACGCAACCGGCGGAGGCGGCGACCAGGGCATCATGCCTATCATCTCGCGTCGTCTTTCAAGGCGCGGCGCAGTCGAAGTTGACGGGCGCAGCAATACGCTCATCATCACCGATGTGAAAGAGAATATTGACGCCATTCGCCAGCTCGTGACGCTGCTAGACCAGCCTGAGCCGCAGGTCGAAATAGAGACGCGCATCGTTATCGCCAACCGAAACTTCAGCCGCGACCTGGGCGTGCAGCTTGCCGCCGTGGCTATCAATGCAAGCACAGGTGGCGTAGGCTCATTCAAGACCTTACCGGGTGCAACCAGCGGAGGTCTTCAACCGGGCGGCATTCCAGGCGGGGTCGGCGGCACGCCGCAGCCTGCGACGGGTGGCGCAACCCTCGGCGCAAATCTGCCCAACACAGTCATAGGCTTGACGACGGGCATCTTCGGCACGGCGCAGATTTCTGCTGCCATCACCGCCGCAGAGACCAGGGGGCAGGCAAAAATAGTTGCCACGCCGCGTGTCACCGCTCTTAACAATCGTCCTGCTCAGATTGAAAGTGGACAACAGATTCCGGTCGTTACGCCGCAGTCCGGCGGCGGTGGAACTGGCGGGGCACTGGTTTTTACAACCACCTTCGTCTCTATTCCGCTTCGTCTTTCTGTCACGCCGCAGATTTCTGATGCAGGCACGGTCGTGCTTCGCGTGACGGCTGAGAACAATAGTATCAACCAGGCTATTGCCGTCAACGGCACTCCGGGCATTGATACCCAGCGTATGCAGACTGAAGTGCTCGTACCAGACGGCGGCACGACCGTTATCGGCGGTGTGCTTGCCGATAACGAATCGGAGATACAGAATCGTACTCCGGGACTGGGCAGCATCCCCGTGCTGGGCAACCTGTTCAAGCGCAAACAGACGACGCGGCAGACCAATGAAATTCTGTTCTTCATTACTCCGCGCATCTATCGTCCTGACTATGCGGGTAACCGTATGAGTGGCACCGTCAGCACCGGCACGCGTACGGCTACGATTCCGCAGCCCGTACCGCTTGGTAATCCGCCGAGCAACACGCCAACGCCGACGCAATTGCAGCAACAACAGCCCGGCGTTCAGCCGCAGACCAACGCGCCGCAGCCCGCAAACGTTCCGACCGCACCGGCGCAGGCGCGTCCCAGCGCTGCGTCAGGCCAACGCCCGTAACCCTTGGAAGGAGGAATCGCCGTCAATGTTTAGAGAACCCCTGAAGTCAATCATAGAGCGCGCTGATGGAAGTATAGGCGCGTTCATCATGGGCACGGACGGCATCGCCGTGGAAAAGGTTCTGACCGATGAAGCGCGCGATACCAACCTGGATATTGCTGCCGCAGAGTTCACTTCGCTCGTGCGCAATGCACAGCGTACGGGCGGAGATACGGGACTCGGAGACCTGCGCGAGTTGGTTGTAGTGCTCGAAAAGGCGGTTGTTATTATTCGTCTCTTCAGTCGCGAATATTTCGTCGTGCTGGCTATGAAGCCCGACGGCAATCTGGGTCGCGGGCGGTTCGAGATGCGTAAGGCCGAGCTTGAGCTGGCACGCGAGTTCATCGTGTGACGCGCAAAGTAGGAGCGAAAAAGAGCAATCCGCACAACGTTTGTCTGTAGACTTCCCTCTCTGCGCAAGCGTTTAGAACATATGAAGACTGGGATTTGTGAAAGGCCGCCGGTGAACAGTAAGTACTCGAAGGGGCAAATGTCCTGCAAGCTCTGTTCATAGGCGGCCTTTTATCTTGATAATACACGGATAATGAAATGGCAAAATTAGATGAACTCCTGACATTCGCGAAGCAGAAAAACGCATCCGACCTTCACCTGACAAGCGGCTCCTCTCCGTATCTGCGCATACACGGCGAGATGGTGAAGCTCAATCACCGTCACATCTCGCTCGAAATCTGTCATGGCTTGATCTTCGAGATTCTGACCGACAACCAGAAGGAGCAGTTTATTGAAACCAGAGATTTAGATTTCAGCTACTCGCTCGAAGGCGTAGGCCGTTTCCGCGTCAACATCTTCATGCAGAGGAACGGCATTGGCGCTGTCTTTCGTCACATCTCCGAAGAGATTCTGACAGTCGAAGAACTGGGGCTGCCCGAACAGCTCCTTGACCTGATAGATGTCTCCGAGGGACTCATACTCGTCACAGGCCCGACTGGCTCAGGTAAATCAACGACGCTCGCCGCCTTGATTCATGAGATAAATATGAATCAACGGGCGCACATCATCACCATCGAAGACCCCATAGAGTTTGTCCACAACAATCATCAGTCTTTGATTAACCAGCGCGAAGTTGGTAATCACACTGAATCTTTCACCAGCGCCCTGAGAGCCGCCTTAAGAGAAGACCCGGACATCATCCTGGTCGGTGAGATGCGCGACCTTGAGACCATCTCCTTAGCTATCACGGCAGCCGAGACAGGCCATCTGGTCTTTGCCACGCTGCATACCAACAGCGCCACGAAAACCGTTGACCGCATCATAGATGTCTTCCCGGATAGTCAGCAGGCGCAGATTCGCACCATGCTTTCGGAGAGCCTGCGCGGCGTCGTGGCGCAAGCCCTGCTGCCGCGTGCGGACGGAGAGGGGCGCGTGCCGGTGACGGAGATTCTTGTAAATCTCCCAGCGGTCGCAAACCTGATTCGTGAAGGGAAGACTTTTCAGATAGCTTCCTCGATGCAGACGAAGCGGGCGCAGGGCATGCTCACCTTTGAAGCTTCCATCAACGACCTTATTCGTCAAGGTAGCATCTCCAGACAGGACGGCATGAATTTTCTGGGACGCCGATTTATGGGCGGGGGAGCAAACGGCTCAAACGCCGGAAATTCCGTCTCGTCCAGAGAACTCAACCCTGTGTCATACTAGAAAGGCAAAAGTGAAGGCAGGTGGCGGGTATCAGGTGCCAGGTGCCGGGGAAAAGAAAGAAATTGATTTTCTTTTCCCCGGCACCTGATACCTGTCACCCGGCACCTATTTCTTTATCTCTGATGCGCGATCCCTTTAAGACAGCCATCGCACTGCTGGCAGCAGGCTACTTTCTGTGGGCTGTTTTTCATCCGGCGGATTGGAGATTCGTTGACAACTTCAATCTGGTGATTCACGAGGCCGGGCACATTCTCTTTATTCCGTTTGGTCAGTTTATGACTATCGCTGGAGGCTCGCTCTTTCAGGTCATCCTGCCCGCCGTCTTCGCCTGCTACTTCTACTTTCAGAAGAAATATTATTCGTGCACGCTGGTTCTCTTTCTGGTGGGAGAGAGCCTGCTGAACGTTTCCGTCTACGCGGGCGACGCCATCTCTATGGAGCTTCCACTCTTGGGCGGCGACGATTCCGTACACGACTGGAACTGGATGCTGGATCGCTTGAGCCTGCTCAGGTATACAGTAGAGATTGCCGGAGCTATTCGTGCGCTCGGCACGCTCACGATTCTTTCGGCTGTCGTGGGGTCGTTGCTGTGCGCGCGCCGTCCAGTTGAATCTACACGCTACGATTAAGGGAAGCTATCCGGTGCCCTGCGGCATCTTTACGTAAGGCATTCCGCGAAGGATGACCTTCTGGCGGCGCTGAACGCGCTTCAGGTTCTTCTGCGGGTTGAAGATGTTGAGCGGGCTGGGAATCATCGCCGAGAGGAAGGCCGCTTCGCGCTGAGTAAGCTCAGCCGCAGGCTTTTTGAAGTAGTATTGCGATGCGGCCTCAGCGCCGTAGATGCCGTCGCCCCATTCTATGACGTTCAGGTAGATTTCCAGTATACGGCGCTTGGAAAGCTCGCGCTCCAGAAAGAAGGTGATGACGGCCTCACGCCCCTTTCTCAGGAAAGAGCGCTCGCTTGAAAGGTAAAGATTTTTGGCGAGCTGTTGCGTGATGGTCGAAGCGCCGCGCTTGAAGTTCGGAAGATTCCAGTCCCAGATAGAAGGGTCGTCCCCCTCCTGCTTAGACTCCTTTTCCGCTTCACGTTGAGCATCGTCCCAGGCGCGCTGAATCGCTTCGTAATCAAAGCCGTGATGCGTAGCAAAGTTAGTATCTTCGCCCGCCAGCACGGCTCGTTGTAGATGAGGCGAAATCCTTTCCAGCTCAACCCACGTCTGCATACGTTTGGGCTGCTCGCCGCGCGCCTGCGCTTCCTGTATACGATAGTCAATCAGGGAAGTCGAAGCTGGATTCCGGTCGCGCAGCTTTGAGATGGTATAGGTATAGGAGATGAACACATAGAGAAGCGCGACCACAAGGCCGATGAGCATCCCCAGGAAGATTCTTTTGATCCAGCCCCACATAATATCTTACAGCTACACGACGCGCTCCTTCCCTGATCTATGGGAATCCCTCCAGTCGAGTTTCCGTTTGATTATAGTTCAAGTCGGTCGCGGAAATCAGTGTGCGCCGAAACCCGGCTTGCCGTAAGTCTGAAAGATTGGCAGTTCAACGGCCATCCAGTGCGCCTGTAAAAATCGGTTGACTGATGTGAAATAGAGTTCCATTACCTGTTACTGAAGGTAACGCAATATTAGAGGGAAGCAAACTGTGAAGGGCATATTTCAGGATAATTATGTGAAAAGAATAGTGGCATGACTATTGCGATTGCCTGTAGCTGTGCGGACGGTGCGTGAGGCTTCATCCCGTATTGTCAGCCGATTTCTTTTGAGTTGGAGTTGCAAGCATGAAGAACAGACCAAAGAACGGCCAGGCAAATATGAGCCGAGCAAGCGGTGGCGAAGCAGGGTTCTCTTTACTTCAGATTGTGGTCGCCCTAGCCATCATCGGCATCGTCACGACGTTCGGCGTGATAGGCATTAAGAGAGCGCAGACCCACATGGCTCTCTCCGGCTCAATACGCGAGTTCTCCTCTTACCTGGAAAAAGGGCGCGTCGAGGCCGTTCGTCGTCGTACCTCGGTGACGGCCATTACCATCAATAGCGCGTCCAGCTATACCGTCACGCTCGATACAAATTACGACGGCTCTGTTACCGGAAGCGAAGTGCGAGCCGTCACACTGCCAACAGGCGTTACTTTTAACACTACTAACATCACTTTCCCGGCGACCATCAGCTATGACTATAGAGGACGCAGCTCTTCTACAAACATTACCGGGAGCACCCTTACGATGAGCAACACTTACGGGATGACGACCAATTTGACCATGACGGGGGGCGGCGATGTGACGCTTGATAGCACGGTCACCGGCCCGGCGGCAAACACAAATCTTGCGCCCGTGACGACCGTTAGCACCAGCGCCAATATTAAATCAATGAATTAATAGAGCGGCGAGAAGAATAATTGAAAGCAAGTAGAACGGAGAGAGTGTGTAAATGAAAGAGGAGCTAATGCAGGATGGACTTCGGATTGCCGTGCGAAGCAATCATAATAGTGAGCGCGGGTTCACGCTTCTGGAAGTAACCATCGCTTTCACCCTCATGATGATTGTCGGCCTGGCCGCGACGGCGCTTTTCCTTTACGCCAACAACTATAACTCCGGCGCGGGGGAACGCGCGCTCTCCATCGCCGTTGCCAAACAGCAGTTGGAGCAGGTGCGCAATGTCTCGCTCACAGACGCCCTGTTGACCATACCCTCCGGTAGCACTTCGACAACCGCGACCAGCACCGTCTCGAACGGAGGAAAGAGCTACACGGTTACGAGAACCGTAGAGTTGTTGGCTGCCTGCACGGGGTGTGATGCAGCCAAGAAAATCACCATTACCGTAACGCCGCAGGATAAAACCCCTATATGGGGCGCGTCTCCGGTCACGGTCGTCACGCTGCGCTCCGCTATAACCCCCGGGCCGTACATGAAATAAGCGGGTATTACCACACACCGAAGAGGATTTATGAGAAGACGTGTCTCTTCCGACGAAACAGGCTTTTCGCTCATCGAGTTGATGCTAGCGATGGGCATTACACTGACAGTGATGGTGATTGCCAGCTCGCTAATAGCGCAGTCCTTCAACTTGCGCTCGCGCGAGAATCGAAGGTCTGAAGCGCTGGCCGATACGCAGCGTGCCATACAGTCCATGACGCGCGACATCGCTAACGCCGGGATGGGGTTGAGTGTCAACGGGCTGGTCACAGGCGATTCGACGGCAACATCCATAAGAATTCGCACTAACCTTAATGCTGCGACAGAAAGCCCCGGCGATACCGCCGATGACGGCGAGGATGTGAAATATATGCTCGTCAACGATGCCAACGGCATCTTTATCGTCCGGCAGAATCTACAACCTGCGCCAGCCAGTTGGGCCGCCGCCACCAGCATCCTCGCCAACCGTGTTGACAGCATGACGATACGCTACTTTAGGGAAAAGGTAAGCTATACGGCAGACCCTACGAACTGCAACATCACAAGCATTTCGCCAACGAACGTCACTGTCGGCTCCACCACAGTCGCCAACGAAGTGGCCGCCAGCCCGACATCTGCCGGTTATGTTGTTATCTCGGTCTGCGTACAGTTGCCCGCCGTGGGTACATCAGGGCAGGGCGGCTATCAACCGGCTTCGCGCGTGCAGCTTGTCTCGGACGCCACGCTGCGAAATTCAAAGACAATGTTCTACTGATTCACGAAAGAAGAAGGCTTACGGGGTAAATCATGAGGCGCACAATCAATATGAATCCGCTTTACGTTGAACGTCGAGATGAGCGCGGCGCGGCGCTCGTCACCATGCTGCTCGTATCTATGCTGCTGCTGGTTGCGGGCGGCGCGCTGGTGGTCTCAACCTCCATGTCTGCACAAGCCTCCTTCGATTCGACGGCGGAAGTCCAGGCTTATTACGGCGCGGAAGCCGGAGTACAGGCGACGCTCAACGTGCTGCGAGGCAATGTTGCGCCCAACCCGCTCTTTGCGACGAATCCTTCGGGCGGCGTGAGCAATCTTAACAAGATAGACTTTCGCGCTGCCGTGACGCTCACAGGGTCGAACAAGACGGGCGATACCTCAACAGTCAACAGGCTCTCCCGCTGGCTCTCTTACGACACGACCTATACGGATCGCGTGATTGTCTATCCGACCTCCGGCTACACCACGCTGAGCGGGATTGCTTACAGTGTGGTAGTGACAGACCCGGACGGCACCGTGATTGGCACCGAGCCGAATCGTCTGCTTGTGACGGTGACGGGCTACGGGCCTAGGGGCGCGCGAAAACAATTGGAGATGGTAGTTAGGAGATCAGCTTTTGACATTGATCCGCCCGCAACGATCACGGTTGCCGGTGGCTCGAGCATGACCTTTGATCTGGGCAGCTCCAATGCAGCGGGCTATTCGGGAAACGACTTAGCGACGCCGCCGGAGCCGGTGTTACCGGCGGTTGCCGTTTCAGCCGCTAATGTGACGACGGCACAGTCGGTCATAAATGGCATGAATGGCACAAGTGGCTCATCTGCCCCGGCGGTCTGCGCTCCAGACAGTCAGGTTAATCCTTGCTCGGCGGGCACACTCACTTCTGCCAACACCCCTTATTTTCTGGCGTCTGCCGATGCGGCGCGCGCCTTCCTTTATGATTCTATGTTGCAGGCGCAATCCTTGGATCGCTATTTCACGACTCAGCCTGCCACGAGCGATATGGGGACAGCTTCCATCCCCCAGTTCACTTTTATAGACAACTACGGCGGCGACCCTGTGTCGCTCGGCTCGGGCTATCGGGGCAATGGTCTATTGATTGTGACAGGCGAGTTGGAGACCAGCGGAAATACGGATTTCGACGGCATCATACTCGTGCTCGGAGCGGGAAAGATATCACGCAGCGGCGGCGGTAACGGGGTAATCGCTGGCTCAATCATAGTTGCAAGTTTCGATCCCAGTCCTACAGCCACAACCGGCTTTACCGCACCGACCTTTGACTTCAACGGTGCCGGTAATTCGACGACCGCCTACGACTCGGCCAAAATCAATAGCGCGCTCAAATCGGCGGGGCGTTCCGTTTTAGGAGTGGTCGAGAAGTAAAGGGCAAACGGCCTCGTGCTCTTTCAGTAATGCAAAGTCGGCGCATCGGGCTGCCGTTCAGCCTTCGTCCCCTTCTGGCTGATGAAGAAGGCTATGAAGAAGATAATCAGCGGAAAATAGTTCAGGATGTCTGCCACATAATAAGCGGCTCTGAAGAAGTACCGGAACTTGTCGAAAGTCTCATAGGTCATCAAGTCTACGAGTGCGCGCGTGATGACAAAGATAAAGAAGCTAATCAGAAGGCCGATGGCTGCGATAGCAGCGGAGATTTTCAGAAACATCGCGTGTGCTCCTTTCATAAGTAGCCAGGGGGTGACAAGGCTATTGACCGTTGTCCCCGTTGCAAATTCCGGCGAGGCGTCATTGGTTCCAGTCATCCAGGGCTTGAATCACCTGCGGTAACAGCCGCCGAATGGAAGACTCTGCGCGCCGCGCGTATGGTGTTGGCGTGAATCTCCACAGTGTCGTTGATGTTTGCGGCGTACCCGCCGGACATGACAGTGACGACAGGAATATTGCGGTCTCTGCAACGGGTCAGCACAAGCTCATCACGTACACGCAGCCCCTGCATTGATAAAGAGAGTCGCCCCAGGCGGTCGCCCACGAACGGGTCAGCGCCCCCAAGATAAAATACTATGTCAGGCTCATGTGCCAGCACATGAGGAAGATTTTCTTCAAGCTTCTGCAAATAAGCTTCGTCTTCAGTCCCATCCGGCAACTCTACATCAAGCGTGGAGCGTTCCTTGAAAAGCGGGTAGTTCTTTGCGCCGTGCATGGAGAAGGTGAAGACTCTCGGGTCGTCTAGGAAAATCGCAGCCGTTCCGTTTCCCTGATGCACGTCACAATCAACGATGCACGCGCGTACTATCTTACGGTCGCGCTGTAGCACGCGTATGGTAATCGCTACGTCGTTGAGCACGCAGAAGCCTTCGCCCCTGTCCGGAAAGGCGTGATGCGTGCCGCCCGCCAGATTTGCGCCGACGCCCTCTTCCAGAGCGTGGCGTGCGGCAGAGAGCGTCCCACCCGTCGCCAGAAACGACCTGCGCACCAGCGCCTTAGACCAGGGAAGCCCAAGTCTTCTAAGCTCGCGCGCCGTCAGAGAGCCTGTGCGAAGTCGCATCAGGTAATCTTCAGTATGAACCAGCAGCACATCTTCAAGCGTGGCAGGCTCAGGCTCGACTATGTCTGACGGTTGCAGCGTCCCTTCGGCAAGCAACAGGTCGCGCACCAACTCGAACTTGCGAATCGGAAAGACATGGCCTTCGCCTATGTCTGCGTAATAACGCGAAGTGTAAGAGATGCGCATGAACTAAAGAGTCTAGAGAGTCAGGAGTCTAGAGTCTGGAGTCAAAAACAAGAACCTCTTTCTTTTGACTCCAGACTCTGGTCTCCTGACTTCGGACTTAATATTGGACGTAGCTCTCATCCCGGCTCAACGCTTGCGCTGGCGCGGGTCTAAGTATTCGCGCAGCCCGTCGCCTATGAAGTTGAAGGCGAGGACGGTGAGCGCAATCGCAACGCCGGGAAAGATGAGCACATGCGGCGCAGACATCAGCGTGTTGAAGCCGCGCGCTTCGTCAATCATCACGCCCCATGAGGGCGCGGGCGGCGGCACGCCCAGACCTAGAAAAGAGAGCGAGGCTTCGGAAAGAACTGCGCCCGCCATTCCCAGACTCGCCTGCACTATAAGCGGCTGCACCGCGTTTGGCAGAATGTGAACGAAGAGGATACGCAGATCGCTTGCGCCTAGCGCCCGCGCCGCCTGCACGAAATCATACTCGCGCACCTTCAAGACCTGCCCGCGAATAAGGCGCGCATAGCCCACCCAGCCGATGATGCAGAGCGCCAGTATGAGCTTGTTCAATCCAGAGCCTAGAAAAGCCACGAGCGCGATTGCCAGCAGCAAGCCCGGAAAGGCCAGAAAGACGTTAAAGATGTAGCCCGAAACGAAACGATCAACCCACCCGCCATAGTAGCCCGCGAGCGCGCCTATGATTGTTCCGACCACGGAAGAAACGACGACGACGACGATGCCTACCTGCAAAGAGATGCGCGCTCCGAAGACCACACGCGAGAACACGTCCCTCCCGGTCGCATCCGTCCCGAACCAGTGCGCGACGGAAGGCTCCCTGTAAATATTCGACAGGTCGGTTGCCCCTACATCATGCGTCGCAATCCACGGCGCGAAGATAGCCACCAGCACCATCACGACCACGACGACCAATCCAAATATTGCCAGACGGTTCATAAAGAAGCTGTCAGCCATCAGCTATCAGCTATCAGCAAGAGCAATAAAGCTGTCCGCTGAATGCTGATAGCTGATAGCTCTTTAAGAGACTCTTATTCTAGGGTCGAGCCAGCGATAGACCATGTCTGTAAGCGTGTTGGCGAGGATGTAGGTGACGCTGATGACAAGCACGCAGCCTTGGATCAAACGATAGTCGCGCTTGTTGATGCCATCCTCGACCAGTAGCAGACCTATGCCAGGCCAGCCGAAAATCTTCTCCGTGATAATTGCTCCGGCCAGCAGCACGCCAAGCTGCAAGCCTAATATAGTGACGACCGGAATCAGGCCGTTCTTCAGCACATGCTTGTAAACGACTTTGTTTTCGCTCAAGCCTTTGGCGCGAGCGGTGCGAACGTAGTCTTCGCCTAATTCTTCAATGACGCTTGAGCGCACCATGCGCGTCAGGATGGCCGAGAGAGCCGCGCCGAGTGTGACCGCTGGCAAGATAATGTCTTCCGGATAGAAGCGGCCTGACGCGCTCAGCCAGCCGAGCTTCACGGCGAAGATGTAGACGAGCATAGGCCCTATGACGAAGCCGGGAAGACTGATGCCAACGAGCGCCAGCACGGATGAGAAACTGTCTATCCACGTGCCGCGATGTCGTCCGGCCAGCACGCCGAGCGGAATCGCAATTGCCACCGCGATGATGAGCGCGACGAGCGCCAGCTCAATAGTCGCCGGATAGCGCCCGAAGATGACCTTGATGACAGGCTCGTCCGTGCGGAACGAGCGACCCATATCGCCATGCAGCAGCCGCCACCAGTATTCCGTGTAGCGGTTGTTGACGCCGTGCCACTCAAAATGTCTTGTGCCTGCGGCATCACGCGGGAAGGAGAAGAAGAAGGGCGGGCGATCCAGCCCGTGCTTCTCTCGAAACTGCGTTATCTGTTCGGGCGTGGCCTGCTCGCCCAGGATTGCTACCGCCGGGTCGCCCGGCACCAGGTCAATCAGAACAGTGACCAGCGAGACGACCGTCCAGACGACCAGCAGCAGAATGGCTATGCGACGCAATGCGCCCAGCAGCTTGTATTTCATCCAGTGAGACCCGAAAAGCTAGCGTGCCTGTTTTGAAATTAAAAGTTCCCAAGGATAATAACAAATTGAAGTGAAGAGCGGTAAGCAGCGCAGGCGTTGCTACTAACGCTCACTTGCCTGATTGCTGCTTTGTACGATTCGCAAGCGCTCCGGTACGGGGCGGCGAAGCATGTTGATTGTCAGCCCACCGTGGCCGAGCGTTTCGCCTTCGGCCACCACTCGCAAAGAGATGCCGCTTGCACGCAGGCGCTCGTATTCTTCCTCCTTGAGAAGCACGAACACGTTCGGCTCATTCTTTAAGACCTCTTGAAGCATCGCGCCGTCTCTGTCGGTAACAAGGCGCGTTACCTTTGTGCCCGTAGGAAGATGAAAGGTCAGGGTATTAGCCCAATCGCTCGCGGCGTAAGAGGTGTAAACGCGCGTTGCGGTCGCAGGAATGCTCGCACTGAATCTTTCGATGGGCTGATAACGAGAGAGCGCTGGCGCGAGCGCCCATTCATGCAGCAGAAGCACAAGCCAGATAGAGAAGATCAGAGACCAGACGGCACGACGCGGCCAGCCTTTATAAAGGGAGTAGAGCGCGAAAATAAACGCGCCCGCAGTTGATGCGACCAGCAGCCATTCAAAGCTGGTATTGAGCAGAAACTGTGCGGCGAGTCTGGTGGAAACGACCGTGGCGGCGATCAGGACAAGCGTAAAGAGAATCGCGAAGGCATAAATGTAAGCGCGCAATGGACGTGAAAGCGTGTGGGCGCGAGCGACGAAGCCTCCGACGACGAGTGCGGCGGCTGGCATCGAGGGCAGAAGGTAATAATCGAGCTTGAAGTGCGAAAAGAAGAAGAAGATGAGCGGAAAGAAGAGCCAGAAGAGGATTAGTCTTCTTGAGCGTCGCGCTTCAGGCTCTAACCCACGCGCACGCCAGTCCGCATAGAGAGCCGGAAAGAGCAGCAGCGACCACGGAGCAAAATCGCTCAGGAAGGCTAAAGGCAGATTCCAGAACGGCACTGTGGCGTAAGCATAGATTTCGCCCGTGAATCTTTGCAGATTCTCTCCTATGAAAAAAGAGCGAAGCGGCTCAACGCCATTTCTCAGGTAGAGCATGAGGAAATACGGCGCGGCGACTCCCAGAATAATCAGCGCGCCTTGAAAGATTCTGAGTCTCTTTAGCACCGACAAATCCCTGGAGAAGAGAAGCTCGCAAACCAGAGTCCCGGCGACGAGCACGACCGCGACAGGCCCTTTAGTCAGCACGCCAAGCGCTACGAAGAGATAACCACAGAGCGCCAGCCACCGCTCATACGAAGCGCTCTTTCCTGTTAAGACCAGAATAAAGCAGGCGAGCGCCACAGATACGCACAGGGTCAGCAGCATGTCGCTCATCCCTGTGCGCGAGAAAGTGTAGAAGATATAGCTGGTCGTCAGGCAGCCGACGGCAATCAGGCCAGCGCTCCTGTCATAGAGCTTTGCGCCCAGAAGATAAACCACAAGGAGCACGGCGAGCGCGGCCATAGCCGAGGGCAGGCGCGCGGTCGTATAGCTTGCGCCGAACAATTTATAAGCAATGCCGGTTAGCCAGTATTGAAGCGGCGGCTTGTTGAGCACTGGTTCATCCGGCGCGTGCGGGATGAGCCAGTCGCCTTCCTGCACCATCAATCTAGAGCCAAGGGCGAAATAGCTTTCCGCGCGCACGAAATCCCTGAATGCTCCCAGATTGGAGAAGATGAGCAGGGAAGCTACTGTTAGCAGAAAGAGAAGTGCGGGGTTGATTCTAAGCTTCCGTCGAAGAGGAGTCTGGCTCAAAGAAGATTACAGCTCAGCACGCGATAGAGTTAGTGATTGGAACGAGACGGACTATAGCACGTGCCGCAGTTGAGTGTAAAAAAACGTAGCCCGAACGATTCCTGCCCCGTAGAAGAGTTAACGCGTAACGGCCCCGACAACCGTACACGCGCTCCGCAAACGCGACAGAAATCGTTCAGGCTACGTTTCTCGTGGTTGCAAGGCGCTTCATCCGAAAGATGAAAGAGACACGCCCTGCGCTGCAACCAGAAGAGCAATACCATTAGCGGCGTGGGCGCATGCCAGTGTGCAGCGCCGCAATCCCGCCGGTTAAGTTCTGGTATTCGACCTCTTCAAACCCGGCCTCACGCATCATCAACGCCAGTTGCTTCTGGTCTGGAAAGCGCGAAACGGAAGCCGGTAGATATTCATAAGCACTTGATGAGCCGCTAATCACACCGCCGATGCGCGGCAGCACGTGTGTGAAATAGAACTGGAAAAGCTTGCTGAAACCGGGGACGACCGGCCTGGAAAATTCCAGAATGCAGGCGCGCCCTCCCGGTCTTAAAACACGTAGAAGCTCCCGTAAGCCTCCTTCGACACTCGACAGATTGCGCAGCCCGAAGGCTATGCTCACGGCGTCGAATGTTACGTCCTTAAAGGGAAGCCTGAGCGCGTCACCTTCTATGAAGACGCAACGCTTTGCCGCTCCGTCCACAGCTTTGCGCGCCGCAAGGTCAAGCATCGGGCGGCAGAAATCCAATCCAGTGACGCGCGCGCCGGTCGCGGCAACCAGAGCGAGCGAGAGATCGCCTGTGCCACATGCGACATCCAGAGCGCGCGCGTCCGGGGAGCTTAAAGCCGTTTGCAATCTCTTCGCAACAAGCCTGCGCCAGCGCTTGTCCGTGTTTCCGGATAAGAGATGATTCAAAAGATCATAACGACCGGCAATGTGCGCAAACATGTCGCGCACCCGCGTAGCGTGATCGTCAGTTGTCTGGTGTATCTTATCCGGCACGAGATTTAACGGATTTCCAGGGTGCGGTGGTTGCAGGCGGGTTGCGATTCCTTTGTGAAAAGCTTACGGGTTTTTCTTCGGCGTTTTCAAAGAATCAGGCACTTTCACCGGCAGCAAAGGAAGAGCATCCCTCTCGCCCAGAACTTGAACCTTTCCGATGCGCTCAAGGTCTGCTTTGAGCAGCGATACGCTACCGACCACGACGGTCGTGAACATCGGATCAGTTACCTGCTTCGATGTACCGCTGATAGTCACAGTGGTTGAAAGTCTTCCGGTAACACGCTGTATGTCTCCGGGCGTGACGGAGCTAAAAGCTCTTGCGCGATCCCCTATGGACGGGAGCTTAAAAGTTTCAGAGTCGAGCCAGAGTTCTGCAATCGTCTCAGGCTTCTCCATCTGCCGGTTAAAGGTGGCGACCGCTTCGCTACGCGCACGCTCAAGCTCTGCGGCGGTCGGTGGAGTAGTTGCCAAATCCTTCAGCACCTTTTGCGCCGTCTGAAGCGCGCGGCCTGCATCGGTTGCGCGCACGCTCGCGCCCATGACGAATATACCCGGAAGGACATGCGCTTCATGGCGTACAAAGAAGGCGCTCTGTTTTAGCTCCGGCATCAATGTCTGCCAGCGGTCGCGCGCTATTAGAGCCAGCGTGCTTGCCGCCGCGTAGTCGCGGTCAGAGCGCGCCAGCCCACGCATGGCGACTCTCACTTCCGCAGACTCCGTCCCAGGCAAATCTATTATCAGGGTGCGCGTGTCAGGCGCTTCCGGCTGCCGGAAAGTCGAGGGCACAATCCCTTCACTCTTACGCCACAGACCCAGAAGCTGCCGGAGCGCTCGCATAGCTCGTGCGCGATCAACGCCGCCCACTATGACCAGCGTGGAGTTGTTCGGATTCAAAAAGCGTTCCCGCGCATACTGCACATCCACGCGTTCTATGCGCTGGAGCGTCTCGGTCGTGCCTTCGTGCGTGCGCCCATAAGGGTAATCACCGAAGAGACGCGCAGAGATGGCACGGTCTGCTATGAGGGACGGGTTCGCGCTCGATTCCCGCACCAGCTTAGAGCGCGCGTCGCGCAGCTCCTTAACCCTGTCGGCGTTGAGCGAGAGGTTGATAATCGCCGTGCGCAACAGCTCTACCAGCCGCTCATAGTCTTGCGAGCGTGCGGCCAGAGTGATGTTGATGGCGTCGTAGTCGGTCGTCACCTCTATCTTGCCGCCCAGCTCTCCTTTGATGTACTCGCGTGTGGTTGGGTCTGCGAAGAGCGCGTCGCCTAAGATAGCCATGGTGCCCGCCTTGCCCGCCAGGTCAAAGGCCGCGCCGCTGTGTATGCGCAGCTTAAGAAGCACGTCGGGGTTGCCGGGACGCTCCCATAGAAGAATGTTTAGGCCGTTCAATAACTGCTCGCGGCGCGGCTCAGGCACGCTCTGCGCAAAGCCAATCGTACTGTTAAGGCAGAAGTTTAGAGCGAGCGCGACGGCCAGCATGGCGGCAGGGCGTGTGCGAAAAGGATTCCAGTGAAAGATCATGATTTAATTCAATTGACTGAATGGAAGAGACTTAGAGCTTTCCTGCCCCAGACCTTCGGCGCTTCCCAAGGGCTTCGCGCTGAAGAATCTTGTGTGGGGAGCGACAAAACAGTTTAGATGCGGCTTATAAGTCGCGTCAACCGTTTGGCCTTTCAGTGCATCAAAATGTCTGCAACCGGCAGGGTTAGCGTGTGGCGTGGTCGCTTCACAGTTTAACAAAGAGTAGTATAATGAGGTTTGAGCCTGAATGTACCGGAAGGGTTGCTTTCTCCTGAGCCAACCCTTATGACAATCAGAATTATGGAAACCGAGGCCGCCTGAAATGAAACGTTTCCGATGGCCTTCAAACCTAATCGAGCTAATTCCTAATTCATCACCAAGCGTCTCCAGTGAGAGGTAGAAGAAATGAAACAATGCAGTGTGTGCCAGGAAGAATTTGCGGATAAATTCAGTTTTTGCCCCGTAGATGGCACGCCTTTGAACAAGCCCGCAGCCCAGGCGGTTGCACCGGCGGAAGAAACAGCAACGATACCGGCTTCAACTCCCAGCCCCGATGCGGTGCAGAGCAATGTCGTTCTACAGCAGACGATGGCGACCGTTGATGCCACCCCTGCGTCTTCCGAATCCTCCAACGGCAGTTTTGAATATACCTATGAAGATTCAGACTCGGTCTCTTCTTCGCCTCGTGAAAACGAGTATCACCTAACGATCATCGAAGAGCGCTCCATCATCGGTCGATTACTGGAAGAGTTGCGCGAAATCGCCCACGACGCCCAACTCACCTGGCCCGAGTTCAAACGAGACCCCTTCGGCTTTACAAGGCGAGGCATC
>DASWQH010000004.1:0-67560 GCA_036403815.1 Pyrinomonadaceae bacterium
TGATTGGGCCACCGTCCGGTCTTTCGCTCCGTGCAATGGGCCGCGGAATGCACACGAACTCCGTCCGCATTTCATTGCCCGTCAGCCGAACCTTCGCATAGCCATGGCCGCCAAGATCGACGAACTCGAGGTGCGGGGCAAGGTTGGGGTTCGACAGGGAACGCGCGCGCTGCAGATCGAAGCTCTTGGCATATTCAAGGCACGAGCGGACGCCGTGCTTCAACAGCATGTTGTGCGTCCAGTCGGGCTTCGCGCCGTCCGGCCGATCGGCGAGGAACAGCGGGCGCAGCGGATCGGTCTTGGGAAAACCGTGCTCCTCGGCTTCCATGGTTCCTGCGCTTGATAGCGAGGCGCCGACGAAGCTCAAGCCTACGGGATCGAACTTGCCTGGCGGCAGTTCCGAGGTGGCGTAGCCCGCCCAGAAGCTGTGGCGGTCGCCGGAAACGATCGCGAAGCCGGTGATCTTTGCGTCGCGCACGAGGTCATAGATCTCGGCGCGCTCTCTGTAGGCCGTGCCGTAATCGCTGATGGGGAGCGTGGCATAGGTGGTCTTCGGCCACGTTTCCTTGGTCAGGCCCGGCGGCAGATTTTGCGGGTCGGCGCGCGAGTCGAGTGCGCCTTGTGAATTGCCCCAGATTTTCCACGTCGCGGTTGAATTACGAAGCTGGTCTTTGAACCAGGCTTTCTGCACGGCGCCGAGGATCGTCTGCGGTGGTGCGTTGCGCTGCGAATTGGGAACATGCGCGCCATTGAAGCTGACTTCCGCCGGCGGATTCCCGCCGTTGAACGCACGGCCGCCGTCGAGAACCTGCGCCACGTCCTCCGGAAACATGCCCGTGAACTCCGGCCCGAAAGCTCCGGCCGCCGGGTCGCTGAACGGGTCGGCGCTGCGATAGCTGTGCTGATCGGTGATGATGAGGTCAAGATGTTTGCCGTAGCGATAAGAGCGGTAGCCGATTAGGCTGTTGATCGCGGCCAGGTTGTTTGGCTCGTCGCCAAGGCCGTTCTCATCCCACTTTTCGATTGCGACATTCGTCACCGCGGGCGGATCGAAGCTTTCGAGCGAGGGTCCGCTGACCTTCTTGCAACGCGATGGCAGATATTCCCACCACGCCTGGTTGGCGGCGACCTTGATGCTCTGGCCGGGCCGCGCCTTGCCGGCCTTCTGGATGCTCTGCCAGCCTTGCCACGAGAATTCGTGGTTGTCCCAGATCGCGACGAACGGCCAGCGCGCGCGGGCATCCTGGAGGTCGGGATCGGCGAGATAGCCTTTGTAGATGGCCCGGTAGCCATCGACGGTCAGCGGTATGTGGAAGTTGCCGACCTTTTGGCCGTCTGGGATGCGCGCAACCTCATAGATTGTGCGATCGTAGCGTGTCTTCACCTCGTCGGGATACTCGACCACCTCGTAGATGAAGTCGCCAAGGTGCAGCACGAAGCCAAGCTGATCCTCCAGCCGCGCGCGTTCGTCTTCGAAGATCATCCGGCGATAGGCGTTGAGCTTGCCCTCGTTGACATCCTGACAGCTCACGAATGCGAAGTTCACCGGGCGGGGATCGTTTGACAATGGCGCTGTGATCGTGCGGCCGATTCGGCTGCCATTTCCGTCGGTGTCGGTGAATCGATACCAGTAAGTGCGCGCAGGCTTGAGCCCGCCGACCAGGACCCGGGCGGTCCAGTCAGACGCTTGCGAAATCGGAACGCGCGCCCGCGCGACGACCCGGCGGAACCCCTCGTCTTCGGCGACTTCGACCGTCAGTATCTGGCGCTCGCCTTTACCGAAGGGCCTGCGGGTCCACAGAATCACGCTGCCGGAGTCCGGGTCGCCCGAAGCGACACCCTCCGGGTAGAGATCGCGCCGTTCGCGCCAGCGAACGGTAGAGGCGTGTGCCCCCATTGAGCCCCACGCCAAAGCCGCGCCGCAGGACGCGGCTTGTTTGATGAATTCTCGTCGGTTGACTCTGCCCATATCATTCTCCTGACTTCGATTCGGTCGCCGAGATGTCGAAACGCGCCGAAGCAGACGCGGGGATTACTCCTCGATAAAAGGTCATCTAATTGTGCGCGGATCTTTTGTGGTGGAGGTGTCACCGTGCGCTCATCGCCGATTACCTGAAGGCGGATGGGCACGACGTCCTACACATCCTCAGCCTTGAGAAGAATGTCCGCCACCCTTACACGTCCGCCGCACGTATGGAAGACAGCAAACTCTCTTACGCAGAAGTTATCAGCTCATAGGAGAATTAAACGGAAAAGATAGGCTATAGCCTGTCCGGGCCTTTAGTCGTCAATTCCCGTATCCGTACGTGAACAGATAGTTTCGCCAGCGGGCCTCAGCGTTCCGATAATGTTTCGCTGGCTTTATGTATAGCTTGGGATTAAGGGCATCGATGATGCACGGTTACCTAAAAGTTTTCAGAGGGAACCCCCTTATAGGTTTAGGTTCAAGCCTGATTTCGCTTCAAAATAATCTTTGCAACAGAACCCTAAATTAGAGTCTTAGCCAGCTCCCAAATCTCTCGGACCATATCGCCCGCGGGCACGGTCTTAGCCATCGCTGCCGACTGGCCTGCCCACACCTGCATCCTGTGATAGTCGCCTGCCTCCGCTCCCGCCTGCTTCATCGATGCCGTGAGTCCACGCTGCACAGGGTACGGGGCTGGGGGCGGCGCTTTACGCTCGGCCGCGGCTTTGACGAAGTCCGTGGCAATCGCCCTTCCGAGACGGCCGGTAAAGGCGCGCGTCAAGGTCGTTTCCTGAGGCTCCAGGTCTTCCAGTGCGCCCGCCCACGCCGGGTGGGTCATGGCCTCGGGACAACGTAGGAAGGCCGTGCCAAGCATCGCGGCGCTTGCGCCCAAGAGAAGCGCGGCCGCTACGCCACGGCCGTCGCCGATGCCGCCGGCGGCAATGACAGGCACTTCGAGATGATCAGCCAGACGGGGCAGCAGAGCGAAGAGCCCTACTGATTGGCGTTCGGCCGCCGAGGCGTCGAACGAGCCGCGGTGTCCTCCCGCCTCGCTCCCCTGCGCGATGATGGCGTCAGCGCCGGCACGCTCGGCTTCCAGCGCCTCGTCGAGCGTCGTGGCAGTCGCAAACCAGCGTATGCCATTCTCCTTCATTCGCCTGACGAACTCCTCCGGCAAGAGACCCATGATGGAGGAGACGACCGGCGGCATGAGTTCGAGAAACGTCTCGCACTGCTCCGTAAAATCGGGCGGCACGGCGTCGCCCGCATCAATCGGCACCTCGGGCCCCCACGATGCGAGGAATGAGCGCACTCGCATCTCCGCCTGAGGGTCGCGACGTGGCGGTGGGTCGGGAATCCAGGTGTTGAGTTGGAACGGGCCTTGGCTTGCTTCGCGGAACTCTCTTACCCACTCGCGAATGCCTTCAGGTTTTGTCATGAGCGCGCCCATCGCGCCCATGCCACCAGCGTTCGCCACCGCGATGGAGAGGCTCGGTGGGCAGGCCCCGGCCATCGACGCCAGCATGATAGGGAGCTTCAGTCCGTACTCCTCGCAGAACTTCTCCGCGCGGTCACGTGGCCTAAGGGCCTTGTTAAATGATCCCGTCGATGTCATAAAAAGACCGCCGCCTTATTATTACCCATAATAGCTTTATGATGGCGCGTTCGTCGCAGTTCTATCGAAGCGCCTCCAACCTGCTTCTGATACTGCCGCTGAATTTATCCTTTTTCACGGCGATGGTTTGAACGTAAGCACGTGTAGTGCCCAAGTGCTCGTGATCAAGCGCGTCCTGCGTCTCGATCATGCTGCCCGAATCTTCAGCATAGATGCGCGCGAATGTGTGCCTGGTCTGATGCAGGTGGATGTGTTTGATTCCGGCCTCATCAGCATAAGCCTTCAGATTTTTCACAAACGAGTGAGAGGAGAGCGGCGCACCTGCTCGTCCAGCCCGGTCGTGCCTTGTCCACAGCGCCCTGTTGGACTGCAACACGTTCATCCGGTCAGAAGCCTTCAGGTATTCGACGAGCGCGACGACCGCCTCTGTGTCGAGAACTTCTCGCGCGCCGTATTTACCACCCTTACGGCGGTATTTAAGAATAAGCCCCTTCCCTTTTAGCTCCACATCATTGCCTCTCAACGAAATCAACTCACGCCGGCGCAGGCCTGTGAGAAAGTAGAGCAGGAGCAGTGCGTAGTCTCGCTTGGCCACCACGGAGCCGCCGTCTGCCTTCGACTTGACGCAGGCGAGCAGCCGGTTCATCTCCTCATCCGTCAGAGACTTGGTCGAGCCGGTCTGATAGGGCCTCGGGCATTTGGGTCTGGCGAGCAGCGCCGGATTGATCCCCACGTACTGGCCGAGCACCGGGTCTTTCATCATCCAGCGGTAGAAAGAGGAGAGCCGCGAGACTCTGGAGTAGACGGTATTCGGCTTCAGTTTCTTGGCTTCCAGGGCTTCACGCCAGGCGTGTGCGTCAGAAGGGGCGACATCCGCCGGATGCTTACCTGTAAACTCAAAAAAGTCTTCGACGGCTGACTGCTTGTCGCGGACCAGGTCGTCATGGCGGTCGGAATCGGCAGCAGTAGAGCTATCGGCCCAGAGCTGGATTGCGCTCCTCAGGGCAGGCAGGTAGTCCCCTCTCTCAGGCACGAGAGCGGTTTGTGGAGCTTCAGTGTCCATTCAGGGATTCTACCATAAGGTTACACTTCTCATCCAATTGTGTAACCTTATATTGAAGATATAGCTATTATCATCCATCCTATGGTACATAATCATGACGCGCTGATGTTTCACGGATTTTGGCTCTTCTGATCTCTATCTGTCAGGAACTGCTTCCCTATGCGCTCGACTCATCGTCGCTCTCGCCGTCCTGATCCTCTGGCCTCCGCTTCTGCTGTGCGAGGAGTGTTAGAGCAGTTGGCCGTTTCCCTTCCCGACATCATCCCTCGTTCACACAGGAACTTAATAAGTATGCTTCAGTCGGTCCGTAATCTCTACGCGCGGCCTGCGACCGATACTAAGAGGGGGCGGCCTTCGAAGTTCACGCGCGATCAGCTACTGAAAGTGGATACCAATCTACGAATGCTCCTGGGGCGTGAAACATCCATTTCAGTGAGGAGTTTTGTGGGGCAGTACCTGCCGATTTTGGAATTTCCCAGGGATGTACGTGAGCCCTTGGAGCGCGGTGAGATCAATCTCTTTGAAGCTCATCAGCTCGCACGGTTGACTGGCAAGCGGATGGGACTGACTGAATCCGAGGCACGCTCTCACCGCCGTAAGCTATTGGAGGCGCACCTGCGGGCCCAGGGCTCAGGGGCAAGACTTCGCGAGCGAGTCAAAGAGGCGCTGGGCGAGTTGAGTGAGCCCTCAACTGTTGAGACTGAAATGGTGGCCGTAGAGAAGGCCGATGTGCTTTTGGAAGCAGACCCTTTGGACTCTACTCACCTCTTTTTCGAAGAATTACGCAGGATCGGACGTGCTTTGCGGGAAATTGAGCCGGAAGATCTGACTGAAACTGATATGGACGCGGTGATGCCGGTGCTGGACGAGTTGGGAGCTGTCCTTTATCAAATTGAGAAACGGAAAGAGCGGCAGAAACAGGAGGTGAAGAAGCTGCGGATTTAGCCCATCCACCACTGAGGTCGGTCTGATGAATAGTTTTTGCGGCCGCGCTTAATCAGGCGCCAGGCGAGCCATGCTGCTAACAGGCTCACTAATGCTATCCCTGGCCAGAGCGGAATGATCGACATGAGGAGAGTCTGGCAGAAGGCGCGGGAGTTTTGGAATGCGTAAATTGTACATAAAAGATAAGGGTGAAAATAAAATTTCACCCTGAAAAAAGTTTTTCACCCTGAAGGGAATATTTCAGGGTGAAATTTTAGAGATAGAAAGGTTAAATGGCTGATAATCAAGATGATTGTCGGATTTACAGTGGGATAAAGGGTTATACGGCCGGTAGATTGATCTGGAACTTAATGCCAAGCCTGTCGGTAGGGTCGTAATCTTTAAGCCTGATAATGAAGGAGCGGGCTTCAAGATTTCTGAGCGCAAACTGGCACCCTCGATGGGTCATTTCGCAGGCGTCTGCAATTGATGGGATCTTGGCGTAGCACTCGGCGGCACCATTTTCCCTTGCCCTTTCGAGCAGGTACTTCAGAACGGCAGCCTCGCCTTTGCTCAGGCGGTACAGACGTTTGATCTTATCAACGCGCGCGGAAACGTCCGTGTCCGCCGTAATATGCGGTAATGTGGGTGTAATAGAGTGAAGCTGGGTTTTGGGTTGTGTTGATTTGGCAGAGCGAGCTGAAGGCGTTGCCTGGCGCCGCGGCGCTGGCGATTCAGTGGCCTTCCCCGCAGGAGGTGGTGGAGGCGCTGCCTCACCGCGCAAGGGCGGAGATTCGGGTTCGTGTTGAGTCCGCTTAAAAAAGCGGTCGAAGACGGCGTCGTTCTGTTCAGCGTCTATCTGAACGTCCTTCCACGCGTCTCCGTACTTGCGTCTCTTCGCCATTCATCAACTCCTTGGCCACCCTCAGGTAATCCATTGCGCCCGAGGCGGCCGGGTCATACTGGATGATCGGCTGCCGGGCGGCGAAGGCCTCGGCCAACTTCACATTCTTATGTATCGGGCTCAGCGCGAAGGATTCGAAATGCTCCTTGATCTCATCGTAGATGTCTTTAGCCAGGTTCGTGCGCTCCAGAAATGTCGGCAGCGCGTAGATGCGTAAGGGTTTCTGAAACTCTTTGACGATCTTTCTTAAAGTCTGCATGAGGCGCGGTACGGCCTCCCAGGCCTCAGGTTTGCACTCAATCGGAATCAACACGACCTGCGCTGCGGCAAACGCATTGATGGTGACAAATCCAAGGTTTGGTGGGCAGTCGACGATGATATATTCAAACGCGTTCTCCCCCATCTCCTGTATCGCCATCTCAAGGCGGTGCTCGCGGTTGAACTCGCTCAGCAGGTCCACGTCCAGAGAGGCAAGGCCAAGATTGCTGGGCACCACCGACAGACCGAACGAGGTCTCCTTGATGCAGTCGCGCAGCTTGACGCGCTTCATCAGCACGTCGTACATCACGCGCCCATCCTCGCCGTAGGAGCCCAGAAGATAGCGTGATGCGGTAGCCTGTGCGTCCAGGTCGAGCAACAGACACTTGCGCCCGCTGTGAACGAGCGCGGCGGCCAGGTTGACCGCAGTCGTCGTCTTCCCGACGCCGCCTTTCTGGTTGGCGACGGCGATAGTCTTCATGAAATCTCCCGTCAATTAAAGAACCCAAGCCCTTTAGAGGCCCGATCGAAGTTAAGAGGCACGTCGCTCGTAAGCCTCCGGCGTCGAAGTCTCCTCGCCATTTCTGACGCTGCGCGCGAAGGAGAGAAGCCTTTGGACGTCTTCACGTCTGATCAGTTTTACACGCCGATCCAGCACGTCTTGGAAGGTCGTGATGTTGTAGCGCTTCACCAAACGCCAGAATGTGGCGCGGCTTACGCCCACCAATTGGATCGCTTCTGTTGTCGAAACTGTCTTTGACTTTGACATAAGAACTCCGACTTCAAATAAAAACATTAAGAAGTGGCGAACCCTACTTAGAGCATAAAGCCTCACAATGTCAACAAATATATTTAGTTATGTTTCACATGGGGTTAAGGCGTGAGCACCGTTTACCCTGAAATATTCCCTTCAGGGTGAAATTTTTATTTCAGGGTGAAAAAAATATTTCACCCTCCCTTATAAGCTTTCTTTTAAGGCCTGTTTCTATCAGGTAGATCCAGCGATCCAAATTATGTGAGCGTTTGGGAGAATCCTTCTATGAGTAAAAGTGCGGATTTTTCTTAACTAATTTAATAAAGTCATTGCCCTGCCCCGCCTGTAACTGAAGAAGATCACCCGCCTCAATAACAATTGAACCAGTCATGTATCTGGTGATTCAATCAGTCGCGATCATGTTCTCCAGCAGTTTTCCCTGAGAAATATTTCAGGGTGAAATTTTCTTTTCACCCTGAAATACATGATTCACCATGAAGAAAACTTTTCATCCTGAAATTTTCTTTTCAGCCTGAAAAAATCTCTTCACGGTGAAGAAAATTCTTCGCCCTGAAAAAATTATTTCAGGCTTCTCAAGAGATTAAAAGTGATGTAGGTATCTTACGCTGAAGGATAGAGGGCCGTAGTTTAGTGCCCTCGAAACACCTTGACCCGCAGCACCTCTAGTTTGGCGACCTGAGTGCTACGGGTCAATTAAGAACTCGCAGTTTGGCGAGCCGGTAGTAGTGTGTTTACCCGAACGAATTATATGTGACCGGCAACCCGCTGTCGAGAAAATTTTAGGAGTCAGGTATGACACTACAGGCACTCTCGACACCGCGCTTTGTTCGCAAGACACAGCTCGGGCCCAACGAGTATCGAAAGAACTTCCACCAGATAGATCGTGAAGTCATGGCGGTTGTGACCTCTTCAGAAGCCGACCAGGTCACGCCACTAATGAGCAAGATTTATCTTCGCCTGGTGAATGCGCCCGAGAGATTCTGGGAGCGAGAGGGCGTGCTTCGAATCGAGGCGGAGCTAAGAGATGAAAAGCTACTGAAGGCCTGGGCTGTGCTATGTGATCTTGTAGGAGTGGCAAGTGCAACGGCCAGCAAAGCTATCCAGTGGATGCACGAGCAGGGAATCATCGGTTATTTCTCAGGCAAGAACGGCGTAGGACTGAGGATATTCCTCAACCGGGCGGTCTCTTCCATCGGCGTTAGACAGGCTCAGGGCAATAAAAAAATTTTGGCCTTTCCTCCTGCTTCATCTGGAAGGGTTCATGGTTCAGCGAATGAACCAGCCTTTAATGACAGCTTCGCTGTTAGAGAAGTTTCAGACTCAGATATAAATCCCGGCGCGCCAAAAAACGGCGCGGATAACAAACAGGCAGATAAAACATCTTCCGACCCCACCGCACCTCCTCCGACTAATTCAAGCTCGTACACCAAGCCTGGAACGGCATCGTTACGGACTCCGGATGTGATCTTACTCGATGATGTCGTTGCCCGGCTGAAGGCAGAGCTTGAGCCAGCGATGCACACGGCCGCCAGGCAAGCTGCGGCACGCGAGCACGAGCGCACGCGTGAGTGGCTGGAGAATCGTGGGCTGCCGAAAGCCGCACGTGTGGCACAGCATGAGGCCTACAACGTGCTGCGGAAGTACGGAGTGATCAGCGAAGCTGCACGTAACTCCAGCGCGCACGCAGAGGTAGGTCGTAGCTACTACACGCCGCCAGAGCCACACCGACTCTCACCGGATGAGATCACAGACATGGCCGGCGTCTGCGTTGCGATGCTGGAAACCAAAGGGCAGTCGATTGATCTCACACTATCCGAGATGAGCACCGAGGCAGGAGGATTCCTGTTGCCGGAGGATGCAGGTCACGTACGGGAGAAAGCGAATTCCTTGCTCTCTGAACGTACTAGCAAGGAAGGGAAGTGAGAGGAGGATTTATCTCATGTCAACTAATTCCAATGCTCAACGGTTAGTCGTCATTCCTGACACGGAAGATTACAATTCTGAATCGCGTGTCTCGTCAACGACAGCAGAGCCTATGGTCTGCCCTTTCTGCTTCGGGACTGGGATGGAAGTCGTAGCAGGGAAGGGCGCACGTCGTTGTCGTTGCCGCACGCGAGTCGTACAATCGAAATTGCTTGAGGCGGCACGTATCCCACGCCGCTACAGCGAGTGCTCGCTATCAAACTATCATCCGGCAAGTAATTACGGCTCTCAACTCCGAGCCTTCAACTTCGCCTACCGGCTCGTGCGTGAGTACCCGGCGATTGATCAGGGACTTCTCCTGATGGGGCCGTGCGGGGTAGGGAAAACCCATCTCTCCGCGGCCATCCTGCGCGGCCTGATCGCCAACGGCGTTCCGTGTTTGTTCTACGAATTCGGTGCGCTACTGAGGAAGATCCAAGAATCTTATAACCCTGTCTCACAGACTTCGGAACTGAAGGTACTTGAGCCGATCTATGGGGCAGAAGTATTACTGCTTGATGAGTTAGGCACCTCCAAGCCGACGGAATGGGTGCGCGATACGATGATGCAAATCATCGGCACACGTTATAATGAGCGGAAGCTGACGATCTTTACAACCAACTACCGTGACGAGCGGCAGTCGCCGGCGGAAGAAACATTGGAGGATCGCATCGGACGACGCTTACGTAGTAGACTCTACGAGATGTGTAGGACAGTCGAGATTGAAGGCGAAGACTACCGTCAGATTTTCGACGTACGATGAAAACGATTCAGAGGGGTTTGTAGCGCGGGCTGTTTCCCTGTCAACGGCGACCTGACCGCCACGCGATACTTCATCTCACCCCGGCACTTTCTTTCGATCTAAAGAAGCTTTCTCATACGGATCGAATGCTCTCGAGGGCTATTGCACCTTCAGAGTAAGGACGGCTGATGCAAAATCGGACTCAATCGAAATTGACTGGCTATCAGACCGCTCTTCCCGAGCCCGGCCAACTAGTTGAAATACGCCGAAGACAATGGGTCGTTAGTGACGTCCAGGGAGGCGTCTTTTCCGAAGAGGGCAATGGAAGTTCACAGCATTTGTTGAAACTATCGTCCGTCGATGAGGACGCGCTCGGTGAAGAATTAGGCGTAGTCTGGGAACTCGAACCCGGCGCCCGAGTTCTTGAGAAAGCGGGCTTGCCCGAAGTTACGGGATATGACCACGCTGAAAGACTGGAAGCCTTCCTAGACGCGATACGTTGGGGAGCCGCTACCAACGCAGACCGCTCGTTCCTACAGTCTCCTTTCCGTAGTGGCGTTTCGATCGAAGATTATCAGCTAGATCCGCTCGTGCGCGCCATAGACATGGCCCGAGTCAATCTGTTGATCGCCGACGACGTCGGCCTAGGGAAGACGATAGAGGCAGGGCTCGTCATACAGGAACTCTTGATCCGACATCGAGCGCGCACGGTTCTCATAGTCTGTCCAGCTTCTCTGCTGGTGAAATGGCAAAACGAGATGCAGGAGAAGTTCGGTCTCGAATTCCGTATCGTCGACAGCGAGTATGTCAGAACACTCCGCCGCGAACGAGGCATCCACTCCAACCCGTGGACTTCGTTCCCACGCCTGATCGCCTCAATGGATTGGATGAAGAGCGGTGAGCCGCTTCGCTTGCTGAAGGATGTGCTACCACCGCACATCACATATCCACGCAAGTTCGATATCTTAGTCGTAGACGAGGCGCACAACATAGCGCCCGCTACGGCCAGTCGGTATGCACTCGAAAGCCAGAGGACGCGGCTCATCCGTAGCATCGCCCCACATTTCGAGCATCGACTTTTCTTGAGCGCGACGCCGCACAACGGCTATCAGGAATCCTTCACATCGCTGCTCGAATTGCTGGACGACCAGCGCTTCGCTCGAAACGTCATGCCGGATGCGCGACAGTTGCAACGAATCATGGTCCGTCGATTGAAAACGGATCTGGTGGATTCCGACGGCAATCCCATCTATCCGAAACGGAGATTGATGCCGCTCGAAGTCGAATACTCGTCCGACGAGCGTGAGATACACCGCCTACTGCGAGAGTATACGGAAAGTCGGGCCGCGAGCATCAGGGGGTCTAAGTTCGAATACGGCACAGAGTTCGTCCACAAGCTCTTGAAAAAACGGCTCTTCTCCTCACCTAGAGCTTTCGCCACTACTCTCGCCAAACACCGCGAAAGCTTGGAGCGACGCGGACGTAGGGATCCCCGCTCAATGGAAGATCGCATCCTGCGCAAGGCAATTCTGCGTACGGAAGAGGAGTATGCCGACGACGGGCGAGTGGAGGCCGCACTCGAAGAGGCGACGGCGGAGGCGAGCTCGCTGTCAGTGCCGTTGACGGCTGCACAACGCGACATGATGGACCGACTGGGCCGTTGGGCGGAATCGGCCAGGAATAGGCCTGATGCCAAGGCGGAAGCGATCCTCGCTTGGTTAGCGACATATCTGAAAACCGACGGGCGGTGGAACGATCGTCGCGTCATTCTATTCACGGAATATCGTGCGACACATACCTGGCTGCACGAGATTCTCACGAGCAACGGTTACGGCGGCGAGAGGCTGATGGTCATGCACGGTGATCTCGACCGTGATGACCGGGAGACAGTGAAGGCCGCCTTTCAAGCATATCCCAATGTTTCGCCCGTCCGCATCCTTTTGGCGACGGATGCCGCGTCCGAAGGCATCGACTTGCAGAACCACTGCAACTACCTGATCCACGTAGAGATTCCGTGGAACCCGAACGTGATGGAACAGCGCAACGGTCGTATCGACCGGCACGGGCAGAGGCAGAAGGAGGTATTGATTTGGCATCCCGTAGGCAAGGGGTTCCAAGTCGCGCGAGCTGAGGGCGATGTGAACGTCGGTCACGTGGATGGCGACCACGAGTATCTGATGCGCGCGGTGATGAAGATAGAGACGATTCGAGAGGATCTCGGCAGTGTCGGCCCCGTGATCGCCGAACAGATCGAAGAAGCCATGATGGGCAAGCGCACCCGGCTAGATACGCGAGCGGTCGAAGAGAGAGCTGCGCGGGCGCGCAGGTTCGTCGTGGCCGAGCGGAAGCTCAAGGAAAGGGTCGCCCGGCTTCACGAGAGGCTGCTCGAAGCGCGCGAAGATTTTCACCTCTCTCCCGAACATATCGCTCGCACGGTACAGGTCGGGCTCGAACTCGCCGGCTTGCCTCCGCTGAAATCTACTTCGTTGAGAGCTGCCCCAGCGGTGACGGTGTACGAAGTGCCGATGCTACCAGGCTCTTGGGGACGAAGCGTCGTCGGGCTGGAACATCCGCACACTGGAGAGCGGCGCCCAGTCACCTTCGACCATGATGTGGCGAAGGGTCGCGACGACGTGGTATTGGCGCACTTGAACCATCGCCTCGTGCAGATGTGCCTACGGTTGCTCAGGGCCGAGATCTGGGCTTTGAGCGACTTGAAAAAGCTTAACCGTGTTTCCGTCCGTGGGGTATCCGACACTGAAGTGGACGTGCCCATAGTCGCAGTTTGGTCGCGACTCGTCATTACCGGTGGAAATCATCATCGCTTGCACGAGGAACTCACCTTGGCCGGGGGAGAACTCAAGCATTCAGGCTTCACTCGGATTTCGCAGGTCGGACGCTTGGAGGCGCTTGTCGGTGGCTCCAAGCCAGTCGAACCGAAAGTCGGTATTTTCGAGTCTCTAGCGGATCGTTTCCACCGCCATGAAGATCAAATCCGTAATGCCACCGAAGCCCGGTCCCGTGATCGCCTGAAATTCGTCGAAAATACCCTACAGAGACGCAGGGACAGTGAGGTCGCCGACGTTACCGGCATCTTGGAGGAACTCGAACGAGCCATCCATAAAGCACTGGAAGAGCCTGAACCTTCGCAGATGGAGTTTTGGCCGGAAGATCAGCGCAACCAACTCCGCCGCGACGTCGAGGCCTTGCGTACCAGACTGGCCCGCATCCCGGATGAGCGTGAACGCGAACGCGCCGTCATCGAAAATCGCTATGACGGACTCATCGACCGCACCTTCCCGGTAGCAGTCATCTTTCTGTTACCTGAATCTTTGGTAGAAAAGCGGTAGCCTCATGACTGTATCCCAACACGCAGAGTGGCTTTCCCTGATAGAGGTTTCCGGCCCATTTCTCGCGGTATCGGTCCTGGAAGAATCATTCCCCCAAGGGCTCGACATTCTCGAATCTAACAAGCGGCAGCGGCTGCGCCGCGCCTATGACGAGTGGCGCGATGCCGTCGACGAGGCCGATCCACAACTGAACGAAATCCACCGCGAGTGGATCCGTTTGGTTTTAGAAGAAGTCCTGGAGTTCGACAACGATGTCCTCAAGTCTCAGCCCTTGATGCCCGAATCTCTTCTTTACAAGGAGTTTGAGACGGGCGTCATCACCAAGCCAGATCTGGCAGTGATGGCAGGCGATAAAGCTCGATTGCTGATCTCCGTCTATCCGCCCGGCACTGATCTCGAATCGTCACGCACAGGTGATGGTTGGCCCGCTTCGCCGGCGGAGCGCATGACGCTTCTGTGTCGGGCTACCGGAGTTCGGCTTGGGCTAGTGACTGACGGCGAGCGCTGGATGCTCGTGAACGCCTCGGTCGGAGCCACGGCCGGTTATACCTCATGGTATGCCAGGTTGTGGCGTCATGAGCCGATAACCCTACAAGCCTTTCAATCCCTTCTCGGGGTACGTCGGTTCTTCGGTCCCGAAGACGAAAATCTAGAATCACTACTAGAGGAATCCTTCAAACACCAGGAAGAGGTCACGGACACCCTCGGCGAGCAGGTGCGCCGCGCCGTCGAAGTGTTGGTACAAGCGCTGGATCGCGCAGACATTGATCGCAACCGAGAGTTGCTGCGAGACGTTCAGCCGGAGGAACTCTACGAGGCGGGCCTTACGGTCATGATGCGGCTAGTGTTCTTGCTCTGTGCCGAAGAAAGAGGATTGTTGCTACTAGGCGAATCCGTCTATGACCAGTGCTACGCAGTCTCTACTCTACGTGCCCAGTTACATGAGGAGGCGGATCGCGTAGGGCTGGAGGTGTTGGAAAGGCGGCACGACTCATGGTCACGCCTGCTGGCGGTTTTCCGCGCCGTCTATTATGGTATCGAACACGAAATCCTGCGCATGCCTGCCTTGGGTGGCTCTCTTTTCGACCCTGATCGCTATCCTTTTCTCGAAGGGCGGGCCAAAGGCACGACTTGGAACGAAGTGCCGGCAGTACCGTTACCCATCGACAACCGTACCGTCTTGATGCTCCTCCGCGCGCTACAGGTGTTGGAGCAGCGGAGCGGTGCCCTCCTCTTGTCTTACCGCGCGCTTGATGTCGAGCAGATCGGACATGTCTACGAGGGACTGCTGGAACATACCGTAACTCGCCTGCCACAGACCACCCTGGGATTGGTCGGCTCACAACGGTTTAAGAATCCGAATGTCACACTGAGTGAACTCGAGTCTGCCCGATTGGACGGCGAGCGGATACTTCTCGACTTGCTCGTGGAGAAAACCGGTCGCTCCGAGCCGGCACTTCGTAACGCCCTAAGTAAATCTGTGGACGATGTTGTCTATGGCAAAGTGCTGCAAGCATGTGGCAGCGATGCAACGCTGGCTACACGCATCCGTCCGTTCGCACATCTGCTGAGAACCGACAGTTGGGGTGATCCGCTCGTCTACCGGGAAAAGGCATTTGCTGTCACTCTTGGCACGAACCGTCGCGAGACCGGCACTCACTACACTCCGAAATCACTGACCGAAGCGATCGTAGCCGAGACGCTTGAGCCAGTAGTTTATGCCGGCCCAGCAGATGGTAGCCCGCGCGAAGAATGGCAGCTCAAAAATCCTGCTGAACTACTCGAACTAAAGGTCTGCGATCCGGCAATGGGCTCTGGTGCTTTCCTAGTTCAAGTCTGTCGCCAAGTGGCTGATTACCTACTGAAGGCCTGGGAGCAGGAGGAGAAGATCGGTAAGGTGATTACGGTCGATGGTTTAGTGCTAGACGATGCGCAAGGCTTCGAGTCACTCCCGAAAGACACAGACGAGCGCCTCTTGATCGCCCGCCGTCTAGTCGCTGAACGGTGCCTCTATGGAGTGGACATGAACCCGCTGGCGGTGGAATTGGCGAAGCTCTCAATCTGGCTCGTAACTTTGGCCAAGGGACGACCTTTCGGCTTTCTCAATCACAACCTGCGGCACGGCGATAGCATGCTCGGCATTCACCAGCTAGACCAGTTAATCGAATTGAACATGTCCCCTAGTACTTCTTCCGGCCCTCGCAGTCTCTTTGGGCAAAACATAGAGCGAGCCGTCGGCGAGGCTGTTAAGTTGCGAAAACGGTTGCGCGAGATTCCGATCCGTGACATTCAAGACGTCCGCGCGATGGCTATGCTGAATGCTGAAGCATGCCGAATGCTCGAAGGGCCAGAGCGAGTGGCCGATGCTCTCGTTGGCGAAGCCCTCAAGTCAGGTAAGGACTTCGATGCCGAGGGGATCGCTCTTCAATCCTTGGCTATCGAAGCTGATAGCTTTCTTGATGGAAATGAGGAAGCAGGCAAGACAATTGCTAGAAGAGCCAAAGAAGCACTTGGCACTGATCTGCCGCCAGATAAGACACTTCGCAAGCCCTTTCACTGGCCTCTTGAATTCCCCGAGGTGTTCACTCGGGAGGACGGTGGATTCGACGCTATCATGGGCAACCCTCCATTTCTGGGGGGAAAGCGAATCACCAGTGTCGTAGGTAGTGCTTATCGCGAGTACCTAGTGCGTTGGCTGGCAGACGGAACACGTGGCTCTGCCGACCTAGTCGCGTATTTTTTCCTGCGAGTTCATCAGATTCTACGTCAGAACGCATGTTTCGGTTTATTGGCAGTCAATACGATCGCTGAGGGCGACACCAGGCAAGTCGGCCTTGAGAAGATGATTCGCACGGGATCGGTAATTTTCGCCGCTTATCCGAATGAACCTTGGCCAGGAAAGGCTGCAGTCGTCACGAGCCGCATACACTTAATAAAGGGAGACTGGCACGGTGAGTGCACATTATCTGGCCTAAAAGTACGATTTATTTCTGTCTTCCTATCCGACCAAGAAGAGTGGAGTCCCAATCCCCTTAAGGCGAACGCCGGCAAATCTTTCATTGGTTCTTATATTCTTGGCCTTGGATTTTTATTGAGTGAAGAAGAGGCACACTTTTACCTCGACCTAAGTCAAACGAATGCGGAGGTGCTGTTCCCATATCTTAATGGGGATGACTTGAACACTAGTCCAAATCAAAAGGCTTCGCGTTGGATCGTAAATTTCTGGGATTGGCCGCTTTCCCGCGATAGGGAAGGCAATTGGTCGACCGCGTCCGAAAAGGAGAGAGAAGTCTGGCTGCGCGAGGGGCAAGTACCAAGTGATTTTCCAGGGAGAGTAGCTGATGATTTCCCTGAGATTCTCAAACTTGTCGAAGAACGGGTAAAACCGGAACGCCAGCGAAAAAATAAAGATAATAAATACGCATTGCGCAAACCACTTCCTCAGAGGTGGTGGCAATTCGCTGATAAGCGGCCTGCTCTCTATCACGCCATTGGTAGGGGGCGATCTTTTTGGAATCATCCAGAGAATTGGAATGCATCAGACAGGTTCTTCAAGCGCGTGTTAGTGCGCGCTTTGAACAGCAAACATCATACGTTTGCTTTCATATCTGCCGCTCAAGTCATTGATCAAACATTGAATGTTTTCGCTATTGACGACGACTACGATTTTGCGCTGCTCTCTTCAGAAATACATGGTTCGTGGTTTTATAAGCAAGGCTCATCCCTTGGTGCATCAGCATATCCTCGGTACATACAGACGGATATATTTTTGACTTTCCCTGCCCCAGATAGTGATGAGGTAACGCGTAGCGAGTTGACAGCCCTTGGAATTCGTCTTGGACAGGTGAGGCGGACTTTGATGGACTCCTTCAATATTGGGCTTACTCGGCTTTTTAATCGAATTAGCAACCCTTCCGATAAGGATTCACTTATTCAGGAGTTACGTAATCTTCACACTCAAATTGATGAAACGGTCGCAACAGCTTATGGTTGGAACGACCTGGCTCTCGGCCACGGTTTCCATGAAGTGCCTTATTTGCCTGAGAACGATCAAGTACGTTTTACTATAAGTGAGTCTGCACGAAAGGAAGTGCTACGGCGGTTAGCCGAGCTAAATCTAGTGAGATTCGAAGCTGAGGTAGCGCTCGGGCTTCATGATTCGAAGACTCGAAAAGTTACTTCTAGAGGCCGACGTTCCAGTCACGATTCAAAGACCGAAACCAATTCAAAAGGCCAGCCAGCTTTGTTCACCACATCCACTATCTCCGGAGGTAAAACGCGCCGACGGACGAAACAGTAATCGACAGGAAGGCAAAAGTGGCAGATAAGAAAGAAAAGAAAACTACCGATAAGACTCCCAAGCCGGCGAAACCGCAAATACCTAACGCTTGGTTAGTGAAGTTAGGTGACTCCGTGCAGCTCCGAGACTATACGGTTTCTGTGCCCGGAGATACCTCTAAATATCAGGCGATAAGCGAAGGTGATGGGTTCCTGATCGTTGACGGCGAAGATAGGCGACCAGTGGCATTCGCCAAGAATTTCCGCTCACGGTCAAGTTTGGATGAGACGACATTCTACTTCGACAGCGTGATCCCGATCGCCCCCTTGGCTGACCCATCTACTATTAAGATAAAACTATCCAGTGCCGCTACCATCTCTCGCCTTGATTGGTCGGTCTTTACCGACGCCCTGAAGTCGATTGCTGGTATCGAATTCGACCACATGCCGACTCTTCGTGGTGATAACCCATTGGAGCAGGCATACCTCCGCGAACTGTTGCAACTCGCCGTGACGGACGACATCTTAGGTCCGGCGAACGGTCCCTACGAAGAGATCGTGGAGATGAGTGTGCGTGACCGCTATTTGGTCGGCAAATTCGCCCCACAAGGTGAGCGCATCGGGGCCGACCAAGTCGAGGAACTAAGAAGCACTTCCGGGAAGGTAGATCCTGAAGAAGGACCTCGTGAGATTGATCCTTCCACCAATCAATCTCTCGTGCCTTCTTCTTTCGGAATTACCTTCTGCGTGGACGGCGAGTCGGAGACGGTCGAAGTCGAGGCGCGGTGGGGCCGCTATGAACGTGGGGAAAGTGAAACACATTTCAATGAGACGACTGGCAATCCGTTGCGGGCTTGGAAGCGGATCCCCTCTGGCGGTAAAAAAGTCTTATCGCTGAAAGAGGGCGCGATTGAGCCGATGTCGTTGGATGATGAATCTCCTGAGGTACTCATTCAGGGAACGGTGAGATCGAAACTCCCCACCGGTGACAGATTGGTAACTTTGTTCCTCATTAACACTCAAGCACAGCCAGAGCAGAATCAGGATGCGGCATGGGTGTTCCAGCCGGAACTGATAGTTCGGCACCCTCAAGGCAAAGCCATTTTCCGGCGTCGCCCGGTGCTCGACGACTACGGTGACGATGTCGAGCGTGAAGCCCTAGAAATGATCTACCGGGATCGTGTGGAATTCGCCGTCGGCCACGGCGTTTCCGTGCGCGCCGTGGTGAGTGAGGAGGATGTCCAGCAAGCAGTCGAAGTCAGTAGCCGCGTGTTGCCACGATACGAAGTGCCTGTGACAGAGACACCAGGACTTGAGGAAGGTGATCGGCCTGCGATGCGGCGTATGACGGGCGACGGTTATCTCGACATGGAGCGCCTCGCGGACCTAGAGCGTAACGAGTTGGTTACCGGACTGACGATTCTGACCGATGATTACTCCCACTGGATAGCTGAACAGAAGCTCCGAATCGGTTCGGAAGTGAAAGGCTACGATCAAGTGGCAACCGAGGCGATGCAACGCTGTGAGTTGATTCTCAAGCGGCTGCGGGAAGGAGTGGCGGTGCTGGCCTCGGACGATCACGCGCTCGAAGCTTTCCGATTCGCCAATCGGGCCATGGCGCTCCAGCGCGTTAGAAGCATATACGCCCTGATGCGAAGACGCGGAGAGGAAATCAATCTTTCAGATTTGAATGTTCGCAAGAACCGTTCGTGGCGGCCCTTTCAGCTAGCGTTCATTCTGCTATCCATTCCTGCATTGGCCGATCCTACTCATCATGACCGAACCGAACAGTTGCAATCTTATGCTGATCTGCTCTGGTTTCCGACCGGCGGTGGCAAGACCGAAGCATATCTCGGCGTAGCCGCTTTCACAATGGGGATTAGGCGCTTGCAAGGTAGCTTGGGCGGTTACGACGCTGGCCGCGGCTTGGCTGTGATCATGCGATACACCTTGCGTTTGTTGACTATCCAACAATTCCACCGTGCGACTGCCTTGATCTGCGCGATGGAGGTATTACGTCGAGGCGACTCAGCAACCTGGGGTGACGAACCTTTCACGATCGGGCTCTGGGTTGGACTGCGCGTAACCCCTAATACTACGGATGAGAGTCATGATGCAATCGAAGCGGAGCGGGAGGGGAAGCGGGGCGGCGGGTCTACACCTGCACAATTTACTACCTGCCCTTGGTGTGGCTCCGAGATCTTGCCCGGGCGTGAAATCACCGTTCGCAAGGATGTCGGTCGAACCCAGATCTACTGTGGCGACAAGTTGAGTCGTTGTGACTTCAGCCGCACCCGATCTAAGGACCTCGGCTTGCCAGTTCTCGTGGTGGACGAAGAGATTTACCATCGCCCGCCGAGCATGTTGATAGCGACGTGCGACAAATTCGCGATGATGGCTTGGCGAGGCCAAGTGCGTACCCTGTTCGGTAAGGTTACGCGTGAGTGTCCACGCCACGGGCTCCTCTGGCCGGAAGCAGACTGTAAAGGCAATCATCCGAAGAGAGGTGCTCTGCCGAGCACTCAGGCTCGCAAGATCGCTCCGATCAGACCTCCCGACTTGATCATACAAGACGAATTCCACCTCATCAGCGGACCACTCGGCACTATGGTCGGTCTGTACGAGACGGCCGTGGATGAACTCTCCACATGGGAGATAGAGGGAAAGAAGACACGACCGAAGGTGATCGCGTCGACAGCGACGGTGCGTAAGGCCACAGAGCAGGTGCATAGCGTCTTTCTGCGCCAAGTTTCAGTATTCCCGCCGCACGGTTTAGACGTTGAGGACAACTTCTTCTCCGTGCAGCGGCCGATTGCAGGAAAACCGGGACGGCGGTACATGGGTATTTGCGCGCTGGGCAGTTCCCGCCCGGCAGTGTTGATCCGGGTGTACGCTGCCCTGCTGACGGCTGCCCAGTCCTTATTCGATTGCTTCGGACAAGCGGCAGATCCCTATATGACCTTGGTCGGCTACTTCAATTCCAAGAGGGAGTTGGGTGGCATGCGTCGGCTATCGGAAGACGACGTCAATACGCGTACATACCGTGTTCAGATGAGTAAAGTCGCCCGACCGGGCCTGGCGCAACGCAATATCAAGATCGTGGATGAGCTAACGTCCCGAGTCTCAAGTAGGGACATTCCCGCAAAACTCGACCAGTTGGAGGTTAAATTCAAGTCTCATTGGGAAAGGGACGAGACCCGCGCGATCGACATCATGCTGGCCACCAACATGCTTTCGGTGGGTGTAGACGTGAACCGAACCGCGCTGATGGTCGTCAACGGTCAGCCCAAGAACACGGCTGAATATATTCAGGCGACGAGCCGTGTCGGTCGGTCATTCCCAGGGTTCGTGTGTACGGTCTTGACTTGGTCGCGGCCTCGGGACCTATCTCACTACGAGACCTTCGAGCACTATCACGCAACATTCTATAAACACGTCGAAGCCCAGTCCGTCACACCGTTTGCACCGAGGGCGATGGACAGAGGTTTGACCGGCGCGATGGTGAGCATGCTCAGGCTCGAGCATGACGATCTGAATCCTAATCGAGGGGCCGCCGAGATGCATGACACGTCCCGGCGAGAAGCCGAAACCGTCCAGTCGATGATATCCGACCGCGCCTGGAAGGTGACCGACCGGAGTGCCGTCAAGCAGAGCTCTGAAACCATGATAGCCGATAGGTGTGACAGGTGGAACAAGGAGGCGAGCAAACCTGGCAGAGTTCTCGGTTACGAAACCGAATATAGGCAAGGTGACGTCGTGGCTTTGCTCAAGAGGCCGGGAGTTCGCGCCTGGGATGAGTTCACCGTTCCGATGTCCCTACGTGAAGTAGAGCCGGGCGTGCGCTTAGTGATGGATAAAGGGATGTTGGGTGAAGCCCCGGACTGGCGAGTATGGACCGAAAGTGAAGAAGAGAAGAGGAGCGAGGTATGAGTGGAATTCCGGTGGGCGAGGTAAGACCGAGTCAATTGCTGTGGACGTATGGGCCCGGCGCCCTAGTCGATCTACCGAACCTGTCCGTGATCACCATGGGCTTGGATGAGTGGAACCCGAATCAGTGCCCGCCGGTCGATGAAGCCAGACTGCTCGCGGCGGTGCGACGCGTACTCGGACCACAGGTAGTCCGTCTGCGTATTCCACCTTTCCTCAGAGAGGAAAAGCCGAATCCCTTCTCGGCCGAAGCCCGGATAGGGGTGCCCGTCCGCCCATTCCCTCGCTGGCTACGCTGTGTGCGCTGCGGCCTGCTGGCGGAATACGACTCAGGACTTTTCGAGATCAAAGAGAACCCTTATCGACCGGAACAGACACGCCTCATCCACACAAATTGCGAAAAAGGGCGCAACTCGGATGCCGTGCCGGCGCGTTTTTTGTTGGCATGTAGAAACGGTCATCTGGATGATTTCCCCTGGCACTGGTTCGTACATAGCGGTGCCTCTGGATGCAGAGGTACTTTACGATTCTTCGAAAGCGGCGCGTCCCTTCAGACCGAGAACCTATGGGTGAAGTGCGATACATGTACTACCTCACGTTCTCTCGTACACGCCTTCGGCAGGGAGGCCAAGGATAATCTTCCTGCATGTAGAGGGCGTCACCCCCACCTTAACAGTTTCGACGCTGATTGCGACGAGCGCCCTCGCGCGGTCTTGCTCGGCGCTACCAACAGTTGGTTTCCGATCACCTTGTCGGTTCTAGCGATACCTTTGGAAAAAGATCAACTGACACAGTTAATTCTCGACGGCTGGGAGGACTTCGGGGATGTCGAGTCCGTGGAAGAACTCAAAGGGGTGATTAAGACGCTGAAGCGGCGAGGGAATTTGCCGGGGTTGGATCAGTACGAACCTGAACAGGTGTGGCAGGCGATCCTAGATAAACGCGAGGGTAAACTGTCTAGCTCAATAGTGTCGGAGGCTGACATCAAGACCCCCGAATGGGAGGTGCTGACGGCTCCTACGCCGCCTACGGACTGGCCGCATTTCCTAAGTCGCAAGACCGATGTCCCGCCCGCGTACGATGATACGCTGGATAGCGTTCTGTTACTGGAGCGACTTCGTGAAGTGAATGCCCTGATCGGATACACCCGGGTGGAAGCTCCGGAGGAGACGACCGACCCCGACGAGCGACCACCGATGGCGGACTTATGCAAAGGCAGCCCCGAATGGGTGCCCGCGAGCGAAGTTCATGGAGAGGGAATTTTCATACGCTTTGATGAAGAGGCTGTCCGAAAGTGGGAGGGGAAAGGCGCCGTCGGGGAGCGTGGTCGTATGCTGAAGGCTGGTCATAGAGGATGGCGGAATGCTCGTGGATTGAATCCTGAAGACGGCTTCCCCGGCGTTCGGTACGCAATGTTGCATACCTTCGCCCATCTACTCATTCGTGAGTTAGCTCTGGAATGCGGCTACAACGCGGCCAGCATCCGCGAGCGGGTATATGCCAGTAGGGATTCCGCGGCACCGATGGCAGGCGTACTGCTCTATACGGCCGCGGCGGATTCGGACGGCACTCTGGGCGGGCTCGTGGAACTCGGCAAGGCCGAGACTTTGGGTAGGCTCATCAAGCAGGCTCTGGTGAGAGCGAGTGTTTGTTCATCCGACCCGCTCTGCTCGGAGCATGATCCCGGGAAGGACAGATCCTTACACGCCGCGTCTTGCCATGCTTGCGGGTTCGTTGCGGAAACCTCTTGCGAACGAGGTAATCGGTATTTGGATCGCACTCTTCTCGTGAAGACTTTCGATTGTCAGGAGGCAGCGTTCTTCGAGTAGCGGCAGATAGGCATGAATGATTTATGGAAAATGATCGGCGATCTAGCCCTAGAACTGCACCATGATCGAATCGAACTAATCGCGGGCATGATCGAAACTATCTCCTCGCCCAATGAGTTAGGACGGATTTCGGCCGGTCTCGGCTCACCCGTCAGCCCCGCGTCGATCGCCCGCATATCGAATGAGTGGAAGAGCGCCCCGCAGGTGACATCAGGCCAGATAGCTGCAGCCTTGCGGACGGCTGCGAAGACTGCGGAAGCGGTCAGGCAGAGAGAAACCGTAGATCTGGTATGGACGGGGCCCTCTACCAACTTAGTTCCGGTCAGACACACTGAGCAGGTCTTGCGAGAACTGATCGACTCTGCCCATCAACATTTGTTTCTCGTGAGCTTCGTCGCGTACGAGGTGGTTAGCGTCCTACAGGCATTGAACAGGGCTGATGAGAGGAGAGTCGGGATTTCATTTTTACTGGAATCTTCCGATAGACATGGAGGTCGTGTATCAGTCGACTCCGTGAAAAAGATGAAGGAAGCTATTCCTGGCGCGCGCGTCTATATATGGAGTGCTGATGCGAAGGATAGGGACACAGGGGGCTTGGGCGGCGCGGTTCACGCCAAATGTGCCGTCGCAGATGGCAGCACCGCCTTCATAACGAGCGCCAACCTCAGTACTGCAGCCATGGAAAGAAACATGGAATTGGGGGTTCGGATCAAGGGCGGCCACCTACCGGCTCAGCTCGAACGCCATCTTCAAGCACTGATTACGACGAAGATGATAGTAAGAGTGTGACGGACTTGATCGACGGTAGTATGAGTAAACCTATACCCGAAGTTTCCGAGAAGCACGTCGGCCGCGCGGCTCTGGAGTCTCTAGTCGTCGACAACCCGGAGCTCGAACGGCTGGAGACGTTGCTAGGCCAGTTCAACGTCTTCGAAGCCATCGGTGCCGTCAGACACGAATTGCGCCACTCCGATTTTTTGGCGTTCCTCCTCGACCCCAGACAGAATCATGGGTTGGGCGATGAATTCGCGCGGCGGCTGTTGCAGAGGGTCTTGATTTCAGCCGGCGATCAGCCACTGCTGATCACGCCCATCGACCTCGACGTCTGGGATCTCAACGGCCTCGCGGTGCAACGAGAGTGGCAGAACATAGACGTGCTGATGCTGGACGAGGCCCACGACTTGGCGGTGATCATTGAGAACAAGATCGATAGTGGGGAACACTCGAATCAACTCGATCGTTACTTCCGCGTCGTCAGGCAACACTACCCAGGATTGAAGATTCTAGGAGTCTTTCTGACTCCGGAAGGTGACATTCCTTCTCACGGCTCGTACCTGCCGACGAGTTACACCACCGTCTGTGAGATCGTCGAGAGAATAGTGGAAACCCGATCGTCGACCCTCGGCGCCGACGTGAAGACTCTGATGGTCCATTACACACAGATGCTCAGGAGGCATATCGTGAGCGAATCGGAAATCGCCGATCTGTGCCGGCGGATATATAGAAAACATCAGCGCGCGCTGGACCTCATTTACGAGTACCGCCTCGACAAGCAGACCGAGATCCGCGAGCTGCTGGAAGGGATCGTCCGTGAAACGCCTAGCCTCCTGCTGGATCACTGCTCTAAGAGTTACGTTCGCTTCGTACCTCGAGCGTGGGATGTCCACACACTGAATTCGGGGACGGGGTGGACCCGGTCCGGGCGTATCCTGCTCTTCGAGTTCGTCAACACGGCCGACTACTTGAAGTTGTACTTATGGATCGGCCCCGGCCCCGAGCACATTCGGCAAAAGCTACTTGATATGGCGCTGGCCCATCAGCCTTTCAAAGCCTCCTCAAGATCGTTGAATCAGAAACACAACTCGATTTACACCAAATCATTTCTCGTGGCCAAAGACTATGAAGATGCAGACGACGAGCAGTTGAATAGGCAGATTCAGAAACGATGGGCCGAGTTCAAGGAGAACGATCTTCCGAGGATAGAAGAGGTCGTCGGAGCCGAAGGTTGGATTTGGCAAAGTGTATGATACGTCGACAGTTTTTCCGGATGAGATCGTGTGCTTTACGTCCGTATTTCCGGGATGGACTCGAAATATTCGTCGGGAGCATTGGATCCGCCCCATTTCGCGGCGATGGTAGCTAGGTCTTTGCGTACCGCTGGCCAGTGATTGATGAGCTTGTTTATATGGGCGGGATACTCTGGTGATAAAGCTTCATCGACGCTTGATTTGCCGCGTGCTGAGCGAGCGATCGAACGAAAGGCCGCATCAACTTCTGTAATCGCGACTGGAAGCAGATCCAATAGTGTGTGCGTCAAAGGTAGGTTGCCGACGATGTAGGACGCCGCCGGAAAGCAAAAATACAGTCGCATCAGGGCTGGAGGGTGCGACATGCGGGTAAAGTGGTGAGCGCCTCGCCCCGTTTCGTCCATCAAACGGAATAGCGTACCGACGGCGAAAAGCCAAGCCTTCAGACGGTTTTCCGGGACAGCCATCAAATCACAGATGGCCGGAGGTATTCGCCAACGATCGTTGCTCCGGTCCAAGTTAATCTTCAATGACCACCGGACAGCCGCCGCATCTGCGTCGATCTCGAGAACTTGCTGGTCTAACGCTTCACTCGTGCCCAATTCGTTGGCCCAAAATTCATTCAACGTACTTTTATCCCCATTGAGAAGCCAGTCCAGATGTCCCCCCTCGATATGTTGGTATTCATGTGCGAATAGAAAATCGAACGCTATGCGGATCAGGTAGCCGGCATAAGCCTCACGTACGGGGTCAGTCGGGCCGACGGTCAACCCGAGCGGATTGTCGTAAGTGATCGGCAAGTATCCGGCGTCTATGGGAATACACTCCAGGAGAGGAGATTCCGGTTGAGACGCGGGATCACCCACGTTCGACAGCACGTCCCGGCTCGCCATGAATCGCAGGAAGATGTCGTTCAGTATGAGCACGGTTCCGAATGGAACGCCCACGAAATACTGGTCGCCGTACGCGAGCGTGAAGGCGTTGAATTGGGCTGAGTTGGCGAATTCGACCTCTATTCTCAACCCCATATCCGGCGGCTGGATTCGTTCTATAGACTTCAGGTGGGACTCGAAATCAGAGCGGTGATGCCGGTAAAGGCGATCGAATGGTGATGGAATCAGTGTTTCGTCGAAAAGGCCGCCGAAGCCTGCCTGACGTGCACATTCGTCGAAGGGGTTTATAGAGCTCGCGGTCATATTCGTCAGATCTTGCATTTCACAAGAATGCCCTCCCGATGTAATGCAGACGGTTGCGGCTCATTAGACTAAAATGATAGTGAAGGCCTGGTTTCGACTATAACGATATTTTTATTATCAAGTCATACTGATTCGAGACCATACAGACTCTCTATAGAAACTGAAGAGCTGATTCGTTTCGCCCATGTAGAGTGAATAGTCATAACGATCAGAATATACCTTGAGAGAAATGCGATGAAAGATAAAGCAGCGGAGAATACGTATGAGAGGCTCTTAGCGGCTACTCAATACGAAGACTTCGTCAAAGCTACATACGAGGTTCTGATAGACCAAAATATCGGCATCGTTCACCCTAAAAAACTGTATGTGAGCAAAAAGACTGGCCATAACCACGAAATCGACGTGTCGATAGAGTTACAAGTCGCGGGCCTTTCGATACTGATTCTGATCGAGTGTAAACATTATAAGAACAAAGTCGAGATTTCCGATGTCCTTGAGCTTGCACAGCGGATTGACGACGTCGGTGCGCACAAGGGGGTGCTGGTCTCGACGATCGGCTTTCAGCCAGGAGCCCTCAAGGTGGCTGAAGGGTATGGCATTGCCTTGGTAACTACAGCTCCGATGTGGTCGGTGGTATCTGGGCTCACTCCCAGATCTGGTAGAAGTACGGTCGTAGGGATAACGCTTCAGTTATTGAATGATAGTTCGTATTCGATGTCGAATCCGGTGGCGAGTTGGAAGGGAATAATCAACTATCTTTGGGGTAAATCACGATGTTCGTACTGTAAAGAAGTGATCCATTATGCCTTCGATTACTATCGAAAGGGTATACCGCAAGATATATGTGTCAAGTGTTTTCTTCGTCAGAGAAAGTGTGTCTCGTGTGGTAGAACTGCCGAATATATCGGTAAAGGGCAATGTGAAGAATGCTTTTTCTCAGGCTTGGAGATTCCCTGTGGCGATTGTGGAGAAGTTACGAGGTCTTTAGTCAAAGGATTTTGCCAAGGCTGTTTTTCACCGATTAGCGAAAGTCGTTTCACCCAATCAAGTTGGTACAGATGCTCTTGCAAACAAATGATCCATATCTCTGACATCGACGCGAGAACCGCGAAATGTAAATGCGGTTATATCTTCAGGTACAAAGTAGTGAAGGATATTTTCCAATCCGAGGTGTTCAAAGAGAAGAGTAAATACTTTATATGGTGATATGCTATAAATTATTTGATGCGAATGCGACATTCTAATAGCAAACAGCCTTATCTCGCGCATCTGCTCGGATACTACGATTATGTCGAGCCGCCTCAAGTATACCCGTATGCCGCTGAGACACACGACATCGTATCTATAGAGCGGCATGAGCAAGCTCATCAATGGCTAGTTCAACGAACGACGATCGGAATTTTACTTAGAGGCATCATTCAAGAGATGAGAAGTGCGAGCGAACACGATCAGGAGTTAGGAGTGCTCGCTTCCAGTATCGCCGCGGAAACCGATGAAGTGCAGGAAGGATTTGCGACGTACATAGAATATTCTACTGTCTCATCTTCAGTGAAATTAAACGACTTCCGCCGAGAACTGGTACAGATGCCAGAGGTTTACTTGTGCGGCTTCGACCTCGCGAGGAAAGTTGAGAAGATCATAGCACCATCGGAATTAGAAGGATTATCCGAACAGGAGTTGGTACTCGTCCAGCAGTTCGCACTTCTCGACATTACTAGGTTCGCGATGAATATTCCGGTCCCTCAGACGGAGGATGATACTCAAATCGTAGCGGCCGTTCAGACACACAGCCCGAATAGACGTTGGCGTACGGTCCTTGAGGAACTCGCACGTGACGCAGATCGCAGAAGAGCACTGATTAATCGTGCCGCACCGATGTTCGGAGTGTGGTTGAAGAAATCCGAAAATCGATTCACCGATGGCCTCTACACTGGTATTACATACGGCGACAATATAGAAAACATCATTGCAGAGATATTCCCAGAACTCCCATACGTTCCGCCTTGGGAAGCATGGTTTATTAAAGTGATCGAAACGAAACCTGAACTCGTATCAGAGTACTTCTCCCGTAGTGAAGGAACAACGGAATTAAGAATCACACCACGAACCCGAATTGCGATCAGACGAGACCTTACCGCGAAGAAACTATGTCGGGCCTTTGATCACCTTGCTGCTCAAAAATCTGGCGGGTGTTATGTAAGGCTAATCCCGTCTTTGGGGACAAGCACACGTAGCGTCGGACTCGAAGCCCCGCTCAAGATCCCACCCGGCGACACAGCCATTTTGATTCACGAAACGAGGGTTACTGTAGATAGTATCGGTAAACGCCTATGGAATTATCAAGGTTATGGTATAGCTTGCGTCGTGCAGAATGACTCAATCCCTAACATCCTTGAACACTTACGTTGGAGTGATGCGGTCGTGGTCGTTGACTGCGAGTTGGAGGCGTCTGATCCATTCGCACCACTCGAGTGGTCTGAAATCAAGTTCCCATTATTCTTGAATACTACACCGACCGGATCCTTGGGATCTGTAATCCGAACGCTATCGGATGAACGCATACGGGAAGGGTCAGATGTCGTCGCAATGGTAAACTGGCAGCATTTCGAGGGAGCTGGAAGTGACCAAATCATCCTATTATGGACGATACCACGTTCTACTGGCGGCAACGCTGCTGTCATACAGTTCGCTACCAATACCGTAATGTCGCTAATTGAACTCTGGAGAGAACACGCCAAGTTACCCGAAGGAGTCAGATTCATCGTCAAGGAAGAGGTGATAGTTTCTCATCCAGTAAACGAGAAAGCTCGTGCGTGGAGAATCAAGGATGACGACCCAATCATCCATGCACCCGCAAATGCTGACGTCGCGACTGCGCATCTCTTAGATTTCGGATGGTAGGTATATTTCTAGAGACTGCGATTGACGGAGTCTGCTGCGAGCAGGGTTAGGTCTTCAGATAGCGGAAATGATTCATTACCGCTCATTATAACGATTACTTTGGGGACTATGGCCAAGAAAAAAGCCCCGTTCGACGAATTCGAGCGAATAGTTCAAACACTTCTACGACAGAAATTAGACGTCCTGGAACTCGGAACACCCGTAACGGTGGAACGGGATTCTAAAATCCGAGGAGTTTCGGGTTACGAACATCAAATCGACGTGTCTTTCTCTTGTAGAATCCTGGGGGTTAAGTTGATATTTATCGTCGAATGTAAGTATTACAGCAGGAAGGTGTCAGTCGAAGACCTATTAGCATTCAAGTCTAGAATTGATGATATTCGCGCACATAAAGGCATATTTGTTACGACTGTAGGTTATCAGAGGGGGGCTTATACATTCGCTAAAGAGAATGGAATCGCTCTGGTAATCGTACGGGGTGTGACATGGACGGGAATATCAGAGCGCCCCGCGCCTGATGCGACTATTGCGCATAATCACTTATCGAGTTTGGTCAGTGACTTTAGTGAATATAATGGTGGAATCGCTCCTGAGGTCGAAGTCGGCATCAAGCCGTCGACAGAGATAATAAATAGCGAACAGGAAATACCGCAGGTACGCGATATAGGCTTCTTCTTCCGAAGAAGAAATCAAGAAATAGTTTTCGGAGCAAGGGAGCTCTCAATCGGTAAGGCGAAAATATGTTGTGATTATACTCTTGGAGCGGAGATAGTCCTTGAGGTAGATGGAAAATCTACACTTCCGTCAAAATGTCTGGTGAAATATTTGATTTGCCGCGAATTGTGTAAGCCGTGAATTCTCCAAGTTCGGGCTTGTTACATATAAATCAGCGGCCCAGGCCGTTCATAAAACTCTTCATTCAGACGGTCGCTGAGTAAAGTGATTCGATCGCCGCGCTTGGTCGACGGCCGCCGCTATCCTGTCGACGCAGGCTTCAGGATCACTTTTAATTTCATGCTGCCAAATCCTCAAAACCCGCCAACCAGACCTTCTGAGCTTCCGGAAGTTTTTTTGATCGCGCTGCCGATTCTCCCTAATTTTATTCTTCCAGAAATCTTTGAGCTTATGCTCCCATGCTGGGAGGCGGTATCCGTGCCAAAAATCGCCGTCGATGAATATGGCTATTTTTTCCTTGGGGAAGACGGCGTCCGGACTACCCGGCAACGTCTTGACGTGCTTTCTGAATCTGTACCCTCGCCTGTGTAGCTCCGAACGCACGATCATCTCGAGGCTGCCGTCTTTCAGTTTTACACGCGACATTGCGCGAAAGCGTTGCTCAGGGGTCAGGTGATCTGCCATGCGATAGGATTTTGAATGAAATTATTCTATAGAAAGGGAATGAGTAACTTCAGTAACCTATAAACTATCTATTATTTCTTTCAGTCCGGCGATCGCCTTGTGTTGTTCGAGATACTTACCGTAGCCATCCAATGATTCCTGGATCAGTTGATCATACAGTATGACTCTTGCATGAACTGAATCAAGTTGCGCTCTGATGAAATTCGCATCATCATCTAGCGGATGACCAAGAAGACAAATCACTTCGATGATCGGTCTGGTTTCCCCAAACCTCTTCAAGCATTTTTCCAAAGCATCTTTATACTTCTTGACCTGTTCCACGAGTTGTAATGTTTTGACCTTACGATCCACTTTCTTGAGTTCTATGATTATGTGCTTGCCGGCAGCAGTTTTATATCTGATATCAAGACGTCCCGTTCTTTCTTCCTTACTGAGCCTGACCTTTTTGAATTCGCGAGCGACGGATTCCTCGATACGGGCATTTTCCGTAGCTCTTTCCCAAGATGGATGTAACAGCCACAAATGATCGAAGATATACTTTTGGATCACTCTTTCTTGGGTATTTTTATCCACTATACCTGCAAAAGCTTCTATAACTTTCACTCGCTCGGAAGCGATATCGAAATAAAGAACGGCCTCGATATCATCTATGTCGTTGAAGACGGAGGCGAACTTGAGCCCGTCGAGCGAAGACAGTGTATTCAAATCTTCTAAAGTCGCTTTTACTTTGAGTCTTTCAAAAGCGAGAATCCCGTACTTGTACAATTCCTTCCTGTCCTCTTCCTTATCCATAGGAAGGGATTCGATTTTGTCGAACAAGATTTGTGCATGTTTTCTGCTAGATGCCTTCAATTTACTGTACCACTTTTTTATAATAGGGTTCTCCAAAGCTTTCTCTGTGGCTAATTCCTTTCTCCATTGTGTCCAAACATTCTGAATCTCCTTCAATAAAGGATAAATATGCTTCCTCAAAGCATCGTATCTCGGATCATCTTCGATCACCGTCTGTCTATTGCTCGTCGTGATGTCGTCAGCTTTGTCGAAGTCGAGAAAATCCGCCCTGATCTCTCCGATCAGATACTTAGAGTACAAACCCCCTTCTTTGTACTCTTCCAAGATATCTTCCTGGATCAGCTTCCCCCATGCCATCAGAACTATCTTATTGTTTCCCTCATCTAGCTGATTATGCTTTGCTACAGCTCCGACCCAGCCAGATATTTCATACTTCTTTGCTTTGTCAACGACTCCGTTGAAATGAAGATGCCTTTTCTGATTTTTACATTGCTTGACGTATCTCTGCCCATTTTTCCCTATCGTCCATAAAAACTGTATGCTCTTGAAGAAGTCTCTATCTTCTGCCGAAACAGCCGTACCGTTGATGCGGACTTGGAACTTGTACTCCCTACCGATGATACTGAAGCGCCTCGCCACTCTTTTTCTGAGAGAAGGCTCAGCTAAATGGGTTCTCTTTTTCAAATCTGAGAGAATGATTTTCGTCCCCTTGCTAATCGTAATCAATTTCGAGTTTACATCTTCAGGATGGTACGTACCGTTATTCTCTATGATCTGTTTTCTTATCTCTTCGTTGGACATAATGAGACCATTCTTCTCGCCATCCTTGACACTATGAACCTCGACTTTATTAGCTATAGAAAACAGAGATAGTTTTCCTATCCCTTTCCTCCCCATAACATGGCGCTTCATGTTAGGAGTATATGCGCCCTCTATTTCTCTTTTCCGATAACCGATATTCAAGTACTTGTCATTGATATCCTCTACGGTCATTCCTAAGCCATCATCAGTTATTTCTATGACACCGTTATTTTGATCGATGTCTATCTTCACTTGCTTCGCTTCGGCATCCCATGCGTTGGCGACGGCTTCTGATAGAACCGCAGGAACATTACTATACAAATTGATTCCGAGATGGTTGAGTACATTGAGGCTCAACGTCATCGTGTATTTATGCTTATCGGGCATTATTGGCTTCCAGATGTTTTTTGATACTTCTGGCGATGATCACTCCGAGCCGAACTGGCACCGCGTTGCCAATGTGTCTGGAAAGAGTTTTGTTGGCGATTCGGGCACCTGGCTCAATGAGTTCGTATTTCTTGGGGAAGGTTTGGAATAGAGCCGCTTCTCTCAAAGAAATCGCTCTATCCTGATCAGGGTGTCCGAATCTGCCGTTACCGAGTCCCCCGCAGTGCGTCGTCATCGTGGGAGCTGGCTCGTCCCATCTCATTCTGCCGTACACGCTGCCGTAGGTTTTGCCCGTATCGGCTTTATGACAAGCGAGTCGTAGTTCCTCATCCCAATCCTTCCAACCTCCTCCAGCCGGTGTGCTCCGGATCCGCTTCAGATTAAGTTCGGACAACCTTCTAGCCTTATGAAGAGGATCTTTGACGCACGTCTGACCAGCTTCGATCGGTTCGAGATGTTCTATAGCATCTCGAACGGTTCTGTATCGTTCGGGAGTGTGAGTCGGTTTGACTATGCTGATTTTAGCATACTTAGAGGCGAACAATACGAGACGCTCGCGCGTCTGAGGGATGCCGTAATCCGGGCAGTAGACGGTGTAAGCGGTGACATGGTACTTCTCGTCCTTCAGCACTTCTTCGAACTCGTCGTAGACGTGATGTTCCTCCAGCTCGGGGACGTTCTCCATAGATACGATCTCCGGCTGCACGCCCTTGATGAGCTTCGCGAAGGAGCGGAGTAACTTCCATTTTTCGTCCTCATCTTCACGAATCGTATAACGAGAAAACGGTTGGCAAGGAGCACAACCGACCAAAATTTTCGTATCACCTTTCGGATACAGATCTATGATCTCATCAGCAGTGACTCGTTCGATGTCTTTCTTGATGAAGGCGGCGCCGTTGTTCTTCTCGTAGGCGTACTTACAAGTCTCGTCATCATCTATGCCTGCGACGACGTTGAAGTTCTCTGTAACGAAGCCGTGTGTGAGACCCCCGATGCCACAGAATAAATCGACGACCGAAGCTGGTTTCATCGACATCTCCTACGCTCTAAAAGTGAACGAACTCGACTCAGTAATCATCCCTTTGATCGAACGCTTTCTTCCCAAATCCATCCGAAAGCGCCCACAGGATAAAACTTTCGCCCGCTGATTGTGACGGAAGGAAAAGTATCGGGTGTGTCTAGGCCATCATGCTCGAAGGAAAAGACGAACGCATCATTCTCCTCTTCGTAATGAGCCCGCCATCCGTGCGAGCGATGCGCCTCGACGAGGAGTAAAGCTTGATCATAGGTGAAATATGGACACGCCCAGCCGTTCCATTCTTCATCCAAAGTGTACCCGCTAAATACTTGGTCGCCATATGTGTCCAAGGAAAATTCCGTCGGACGCAAAGCAGTTTCGTTTAGAGCCTGTTCTTGCATGATTTTCAGCCTTGCCGCTTTCTAGGGACAGAGCGTTTTCCGTCGGAGACTCTTGAGAATAGTTCCCCCGGCTCACAATTCAAAGCCTCGCACAATGTATTTATCGTCTTCAGGCCGATCATTTCAAGCTGACCCTTCCAGAGTTTGGCTGCATGACCGGGATGGAGTCGCGCCAATTTCTGTAACTGATACGCGGTCGTTATCCCTTGTTGTTCCGCGACGTCGCGGACGCGAAGTATAACCATGGGCGCGAATATACCATAAGAATGTAATCCACGATACGAGAATATTCTATTACCATAGATTATCTCGCTGTGTAGGCGAGGCTGAAGATAAATCTTAGGTAGTGCATGTGAATATATCTTACATATAAAATGGTCGTTAAGATCGGTCAGCTTTGCGCCGGTGGGGAAGCCTCTTGCCTATGTATTTCGATCTTGTCTTTCCGTCTTCCGACCAATAGGCGTACCAGTAAGGGCCGTGTAGGTCTCCATCCATACACTTACAGCCCTTTTTACCACAACGAACACCCTCGCGACGATAAGTCTTATTATCAAGAGTTTGCTCTGCAACGGTCTGCTTTAGAGACAAAGATCGTGTTGAGCTCTCAACTTCCTCAGCTCTTCTGATCAATTCATGCAGCCACAGGTTAAGCTTTCTTAACTGGCGCAGTGAGAGCACTCGCACTAACTGTTTGATATGAATCAAGCTCATCTAGTCGATTATCAATATCTGAAACACTGCGTCCGATAAAGAAAGAGCGTGTGGATTCGAACTTTCTTATGTAACAAATGATCATCATATGTCAAGAGGTGTTACATAAGATTATCAGACCCTAGCGTTTCTATTCATAAGACTATATCCTGTCAGTGATCGCACGTATTCTTCTAGCTGTGTGCCACGAGACTGACTATTATCGGTGCTCTCCTTTGAAGGTTGCTAAGAGTTATTGATGAGCAGATGAGGGCAACGACTGCCAGCGCGTTTGGAAGAGCTGAATCGTTAGAATGAAGGGGAGTTCCAGTATGTCAATCAATAAATTTAAGGTGAAAAATTATCCACAGATATTTTTGCTTTTTGTTTTATTAGGCTGCACACAATCTCTTAGAGCGCAAACACCCTGCGGAAAAGATTTGTCTCCACTCTTCGGCCTAACAGCAGAATCGGTAGATGACCTTGACCGACTTCTTCCTGCACTCCAGCAAATCAAAGATAAATGTATCCCAACTCTCAGAGTTGTCTTCCAACCTGGCGAAAGCGCCGATAAATACGCGAAAAAATTAGAGAAGATTCGTGGTCGTGAGGCCGTCCCGACGTACGCTTATATTTTAGGCTTGTTGGTTGACTCATCGAGCTTTCATAAATATGACGATACGAAAATGCGCGAGCGAGCGCAGAAATATGCCGACAAATTGAGCGAGTACGTTGACATCTGGGAAGCTGGCAATGAAGTAAACGGCGATTGGGTGGGGTGGAAAAAAGATCATCAGGAGAAGAAATCGGCTACCGAATTAGAACAGATGCGAATTTCTGTCGGACGGCGAATCAAACTCGTTTATGACGTTATTAGTCAGGTCTATAAAACAAAAGGTAAAACTCCACGCTTCGCCCTCAATCTTTATTTCAACGACGATAATATTGATTCAACCAAAGATGAGAAAGGCAATTACACTGGTCATAACTGCCTTAATAAAGGTTTGGAAAAATGTCAGGGTGAATGTCTGCACGATTACGAAATGTTCACCTGGGCAGACAAATATCTTAAGCCGCAAGAAAATCATCTGAAATTCGATTACGTTCTATTCAGTTTTTACAAAGACGATTGCACACAGGCTGTGACCGATGCTGATTTGTGGGCACGGGTCTTTGCAAAATTAAGCCATAACTTTACGGTTGATGGAAATATACCGAAAGTCGGCTTCGGCGAAGTCGCGCCGCAGTGCTATTGTTTATTAGGAGATGATGGGAAGCCTGAAGAGAATGATGATAAGAGGCGAGTTGCTGCTTGCTGCCGCCCCGAGCAGCCCAAGTACGTCCGCGCTTATTACCAGAACTTGCATCAGCAGATAAAGGATGCCATCGGTAGAATGATTGGCACCAAACCTAATTATGTAGGCGGTTTCTTTTATTGGTACTTTTATCAGGACGCAACTGATGGAAGCGCAGAGTCAAAAGAGGTGCTCAAGGCAATGATTGAATCTGCGGACATTTGGAAGAAACAGAGTTTTTAAGACTTGCAATCATAAAAGGGGCGAAGAATTTCGATTACACGATAAGTAATAACATTATCTAAACCCTCAATATGGAACACTTGTTTCCAAGAAATAAAGTCGACTTATGCGCGTGGTAGCGATTAGCAGGCTTTGACCCTCAAAACTTCGTCAAGCCTCGTCGTGTAGCGAGGTGACAGGTTCCCCCTCCTCATCTCCCAATCCCGTTCGGCGCTCAAGGCAAGCGGGTGTACAGTATGACGCCCATACCTCCTGTTTATCCGGTCAACGGCTTCCATGAGTCTCATCTGACGACAGTTATCAATTCCGACAAGCATGTTCTGTTGTCTCTCGGCGTCTGCCACGATGTCGGTCAGGAACACGCCCGCTTTATGGTAAACGAAGCCCGGCTTATAGACGCGCTCAAGGAGTTCCCGTGCAGCCACGGTTATCGCCGGCGTGTAGCTGGTCGGGTAAGGGAGCTGCCAGCTCGCGGCCGCCGAATAGATCTCGTTAGGGTTCTGTCTGAAGCGCGAAGTAGAGATGAAAACAGTCAGATGCGACGCGGCAAGTCGCTGCCTTCGCAGTTTCTCCCCGCCGCGGGCGCAGTGCATGGCTACTGCTTCGCATAGATCCTCCATGGAGATTACATGCCTTCCGAACGAGCGCGAGCAGCACAGGCCTTTGCGCGGCTTCTCAAACACTTCCAGGGGCAGACAGGAGATGCCGCGCAACTCCCAGACGAGCCGCACCCCCTTGATGGTTAAGTGTTTTCTCACCCAAGAGTCGGAACAGCGTTTTAGTTCAAGCGCCGTCTCAATCTTCTGCTTATGGAGTATGGGCTCCAGTCCGGAAGCTTCCCAGAGATCCGGCTGTTCATTGTTTCCTTCATCGCCGGACTTGAGAAACTTCGCGTACTGATGGCCTATGCCCCATAAGTCTGCTACGTCGAAATCTTTGAGATAGTCATCCGCGTCAACTCCTGAAAGATCGACAACTCCACCGTGCTCCGGGTGTTTCTTCGCAATGTGGCTTGCGATCTTCGCTAATACTTTTGTAGGGCCAATACCGATAGAGACGGGAATGCCTGTCCACTTACGAACTGTCAGTTTGATCTCGTGAGCGTCTTCCTCTTGATGACCCTTATCAAAATGAACAAAGGCTTCATCTATCGAATAATGTTCAAGGGAGGGCACGAATTGTTCTATGGTGTCGAAAACTCTGCGTGAGACATCCCCGTAGAGTGTGTAATTCGAAGAGAACCATGTGACGTTGTTTCTCTCTATGATTGGTTGTGCCTTGAAGAAAGGCATGCCCATCGTTATTCCCAGAGTCTTGCTTTCGCGGCTGCGGGCGACGATGTTCCCGTCGTTGTTCGAGAGCACCACGACAGGTTTGCCTTCTAATGCAGGCTGGAATGCACGCTCACACGAGACGTAGAAGGCATCAGCATCAATGAGCCCGAATATCTCTTTCATTACCGCAACCTGTGAATGCTGTGCGTCGCCACGCCCCAAATAATTAACTCCCTGTCGCCGTTAAGTTCTATCGACGGGTACTGAGGGTTCTCTGCCATCAGAAAGTGGCGTCCTTCTTCTATTACAAGGCGCTTGACCAGCATCTCCCCGTCAATACAGGCGATCACCACATCCTTGTGCCGCGGCTCAAGTGAACGATCAACAATGAGCCTGTCGTCAGGGTGAATCTCACCGAGCATTGAATCTCCCTCGACGCGAACGATGTAAGTGGCCAGCTTATTCCTGATGAGCCAGTCGTTGAGATCAATGTTGCTTTCCACGTAATCGCCGGCGGGGGACGGAAAGCCCGCCGAAACGCGGCACAGGTATATCGGCACAGTAGTGCCTTCTCCCATTTGGAGCTTTGAGACGGAGGTGACATGAAGCTTTGCTTGCTCCTCACTCATAACCTGTTTTGCCTCGGTTAGCTGCTATCTAGCCGTATCTTGTCAGAGAAACATTGTTTCAGGCAAGAAATTTCTTTAGAATGGGTTCATAAATCAACAACATTGAGATTCCGGAGGCAGAACGCTATGTGTGGGAGATTCGCGCAACGCACCGACCCGAAGAGGGTCGCCAAATGGTTCGGTGTAGAGGAGGTTCCCGAGTTGGAGCCGCGTTACAACATCGCCCCTACACAGGAAATACTTGGCGTGAGTGGCACTGAAGACGGGCGTGAGATGGCTTTCTATAAGTGGGGACTGATACCTTCCTGGGCTAAGGACACTTCGATGGGCGCGCGCCTTATCAACGCCCGTAGTGAGACGGTCAGGGAGAAGCCAGCCTTCCGCCAAGCGTTCAAACACAGGCGCTGCATTATCCCCGCCGACGGCTTTTACGAGTGGCAGCGCACGGATGGGAGAAAGCAGCCCTTCTTCTTCCAGATGAGGGATGAATCGCCCTTCGGCTTCGCAGGTCTGTGGGAGCAGTGGAAAGGAGAAGAGGATCAGGTCATCAACTCCTGCACCATCCTGACGACTGAGGCAAACGAAGTCTTGAGGCCCGTACATGACCGCATGCCGGTTATCCTGCACCCGGATGATTACTCTTTGTGGCTCGACCACGACGTACGCAAGCTGGAGATGGTCGAAGATTTACTGCGGCCTTACCCGGTTGAAGAGATGGTTGGTTACCCCGTCAGCACATCGATTAACAGCCCTCGCAATCAGGGAGCAAAGTTGATTGAGCGGATGACTGTTAACTCTGCCTGAGCAAAGCAGAAATGAGCTTCATTAACGCAGACTTCACTTAGATAAGGATGGAATTATGAGTATACAGGCAAGAGGCACATTCGATGTTCAGGCCAGCCCGCAGCCTCCCTACGACACTGCGGAGGGCGCGACACTTAGTCGTGTATCCATCAGCAAGCAGTTTCAGGGCGACCTTGAGGCTATAAGCACAGTCGAGATGCTGGGTGCCATGACTGAGACCAAAGGGTCTGCCGGTTACGTGGCGATAGAGCGTGTCAAGGGTAAACTGCACGGGCGTACAGGGAGTTTCGTCCTTCAGCACTCAGGAACTATGATGCGAGGTGAACAGGAGTTGGTAGTGTCTGTGGTCCCAGACTCCGGTACGAACGAGTTGAAGGGCATTAGCGGCAAGATGAAGATAGATATTGTAGAGGGCAAACACCTCTACACGTTCGACTACATCATCAATGATGAGTAGTACTGAAACGCCTTCAGATAATCGGTAAAGAGGGCTTCTGTTACTTCTAAGAAATCTGGTAGTTATTGAATAGTGTGCAAATAGAGTTGATATTATCCTCAACTTGTCTTTAGTGACGTCGCGTGCCATCCAGTTAAAGTCTGGTGTTAGGCTCCATGGGCTCACTCACTCAGAGAGTGTGTGATGTTCTATTCGCGGTGAGATAACCATGCGCAAGATCCGTTATCAGGTGGCGTGCAGCCTAGATGGCTACATCGCCGGACATAATGATGAGTACGACTGGATCGTCGCCGACCCGGACATTGATTTCGAGGCGCTTTACGACCAGTTCGATACCCTTTTGATGGGGCGTCGCACCTTCGGGGTAGCGGGAGCAGAACTCCCTCCGGGAATGAAGACCTTCGTCTTCTCGCGCTCGCTGCACCCGGCGGATCACCCTGGCGTCACTATTGTTTCGGGGCAGGCCAAGGAGACGGTAGACCATCTTCGCGCGCAACAGGGTAAAGACATCTGGTTGTTCGGAGGAGGAGAACTCTTCCGCAGTTTGCTCGAACTCGGCTGCGTGGATACGGTTGAGCCGGCGGTTATTCCTGTGGTGCTGGGCAGCGGTCGTCCGTTTCTGCCAAGCCCGGCTATCCGCCGCCGCTTGTCGCTTACTGAGTCGCGCATCTACGAAAAAAGCGGGATCGTTCTTCTGAAGTATGACGTTGTACCCGGGGAGACTTAGCCCAAATCCAAGAAGAGGAAGACATCTGGGCGATAGATGGTTCCGTTCATGCGAGGTTCCACGTCCGCTGGCAGCGGATGCTCGACCCGGTTAAATCAGTATGGCACTTCGAATTGTTAGCATGAGAGACCATGCAGGTTAATTCTTCGGTAAGGGCGAGGCACCATGAAACGATTAATTATGCCTTCGGGGCGTACCCTCTCTCGGAAGACCTTCCTCTCTCATGAGCTCTCCCTAGCGGCGGTCGCCGCAGTCATTGGCCCGCTTCTTTACGTGGCGGTTACGCTGTTACATCCTCCAAGCGTAGCGAACGACCATCCCGCGACATTCCGACAGTACGCCATGTCTCACAACTGGATCGCGATTCACCTCGCACAGCTTGCGTGTATGGTAGCGGGCCTGGTCGGCCTTGCCGGTGTCGCCCTGTCCATGTTCCGGCTCCAGGAGAAGGGCCGGCTGCTAGCGCTTCTGGCGGTGGGTTTAGCACTAGCCAGCATCCCCACCGCAGTCGTCCTTCAGGCGGTCGATGGGATCGCGCTCAAGCGAGCGGTGGATGCCTGGGTCGCCGAGGGCGGCACGGTCGGGTCGGCCAGCTTCACCGCGGCGAGGGCGGTCCGTTGGGTTGAGGAGGGGTTAAACGCTATGCTCGGTCTCACGATGGGATCGGCGGCCATCCTGGCCGGCACCGCGATGGTGCGCGGGCGAGGCACGTTCTATCCGCGCTTGCTGGGCTGGATCGGCGTTGCCATCGGGATCGGCGTCCTCATCGGCGCTGTCATCATTGCCGAGACAGGCTTCTCGCCTGTGGCCCAGGTTTGGGTCCTGGTCCGCAATCCGGCTCTATGGATTTGGACTGCGGTCTTAGGCGTCCTGATGTGGCGTCGCTTGGGCCTCTACGGCTCCACGCTTCCAGCCTCATTGCCTGGTCCTGATCTTTAGGGTGTCTCCCCGGCGGTCGCCGCCTACTTACATCAAACAGGATATTTTAGTTTAAGGGCCATTGCTTCACTGAAAGAGCTACTATATACGCTTAATCATGACATCACAGTCAGACCTCTTTGAGGGCTCGGGCAAAGCTCAGGAGACAATAAAGTACCTTCCAGAAGGTTTCCGTTACCGGCAGGAGTTGATCGGCCATGCTGACGAGGAGGTTCTCCTATCGCGCGTGCGCGAACTGCCCTTCCGCGATTTCGAGTTCCACGGTTATACCGGTAAAAGACGTGTAACCTCCTTTGGATGGCACTATGATTTCTCCGGGCGCCGACTCCAGAAGGCTGATCCCATACCCGGCTATCTTCTCCCGTTGCGGAAAAAGGCAGCCGCCTTCGGTGGAATAGAGCCGGAGGAGTTCGAGCACGTGCTCATCACCGAATACGGTCTTGGAGCCGGGATTGGCTGGCACCGTGATAAGGCGGTCTTCGGCGAAGTAGTTGGCATCTCGCTGCTTTCCCCTTGTATGTTCCGCATGAGGCGTTCTGTTGACAGGAACTCAGTTGGCAGGAAGAAGTGGGAGCGCGTTAATCTAGTGGCTGAGCCACGCTCGGCTTACTACTTGAGCGGCCCGGCACGCTACGAGTGGGAACACAGCATCCCGCAGATGGAGGCGCTCCGTTATTCCATCACCTTCCGTAATTTACGCTAAGACTGCGCCTAGCTTAGAGCCTGTGGGAAACTGCCGTTCTATTATTACCTATGAGGCGTACCACTATCTCTAACGTGATCGGTTTCGATGACTTCCCATTCCCGCGCCCGCACCGCGGAGACGTTAAAGTGGTCGGGGCTGTCTTCTCCGGCCCACGACTGGACGGTATCTTGAGCGGGCGCGTCCGCCGTGATGGTGCCAACGCCACACGCGTTCTTGCCGAACTGATTGCAGGTTCCAAGTTCGCTCAGCAGTTACAGCTCGTCATGCTGCAAGGTATAGCCCTTGGCGGCTTCAATGTAGTAGACATCCATGGCCTGTACGGAGCGCTGAATATTCCAGTACTGGTGGTAGCAAGGCGAGCCCCGCGCATGGAGTTGATCAAGAAGGCGCTCATTACAGGTGTAATGGGAGGTAAGCGTAAGTGGGCGCTGATAGAGAAGGCCGGGCTTATGGAACCCGTTGGCGGAGTCTTTGTCCAGCGGGCTGGGCTGTCACTTGAATCAGCAGGCAATGTCCTCCGCCGCTTTTCAGTTTACGGCAGAATTCCTGAGCCATTGCGCATAGCACATCTGATCGCCGGCGGAGTTGCTACAGGTGAAAGCAGAGGACGCGCGTAGAATCATCCTTCAGCTCAGATGTACAAGTTTGAATTTGACGCTATAGACTATGATTTCCGGTCAATATGTACCTTACACTAATTAGTCTTAATTAGTAGGGCACCAATTCCATAAAAGACCTTTTTGTGGAATTATACAATGCCTCAAAATAAGGTTTAAGTTTGGCTATGGATAAAGGGTAAAAATGTTTCTAAGTAGGGCAATTTCTTTACGGGCAGTATTACTTCAAGCAAACAAATGAAAAATGAAGAGACATTTGAAATTGAGTTAAGAGTTGCAATGAATGGTGCCATCTATTCTATTGAAATTTCACCTGAGACAACGGTGCAGCAGCTTATAGATGCTTTTATGGATGTCCAATATCTTGATCCTAAATTTGGGTTAGGGTGGAAACTATTGCATAAAGGATGGGTATTAGCGGATGACGCTATTATATCTGAATTGATTGACAAAGATTCGCCTACTACGTTTGAACTAATAGCTAAAGCTCAGGGTGGTTAAATATGAAGATTACAAAGCTAGATAAGACTAGCGAAACAGTAATTGGTTTTAAGGAAGTCTTATCCGTGATCGAAAACAATAGAACGAGAGTGCGAAATTTGTGCAACATCGTTATGACTTCTTGTAGTTTATTTCTTTCTTCTTCTTTCGTAGTATTATTTTTCCTTATCAAAGAACCTTACAAAAATATCACCTTAATAATCGCTATACTGCTGCTCTCGAATGTTATGTTGATTGTGGCTATTCTTTTCACAGTTTTATCAGCTTATATAAGGGAACCCAAAGTAATCACAACAGAGTTTGCTCTCATTAGCATCCAGACATACTACCTTCATAAAGAACAAAAAAATTCTCGTGTTGCCATCATATTTCTGTTTGGAGGTATCATCACATTTTTAGTCGGCTTAATTTTCTTCGCAATCAGAGTAGTAAAATAACTACTTACACAATTGGTCAGGACATCTCTTCTGACTCACCTACCTTAAGATTGAATTCTACAAAATAACTCAAGCGTGAAAAATGAATTTTCAACCACACTTCTTACTGGTTAAGTGCAATTCCCGACTAGGTAAACCTCTATGTGAATTTTACTGTATTGTTGAATTGAAGAAGTGACAAGGACAGAAGAACTTGTCACTCTACTTATCGAAGCTCGGCTCTTGGAGAGGAGTTGTCGGACAGTGGAGATCAAGCCCAGACTTTTATAGTTAAGAGTTCTGAAAATTAACGGGGCGACCTGCCTTCCAATACAACGATGAGGTGTTTCGCATCGGCTATAGCGAGGCCCCCGCCATCTTTTAGATATTTTACAACCTACCGCTTCTTTGATGAGCCTTTCTTTGCGCCCTTTTTTGCCCCGGACTTCTTCGTAGATTTCTTGGAAGAAGATGATGAGCTTTTAACTACATCACCCTGATCCCCGTACCCGGGGCGGACCTTTGTCTTGGCCTTACTCCTCCTGTCAGCCGCAAGAGACCGCCCCAAATCAACTACATCATCGAAGCGCCCCTTTTCATCCCGCCGGACATAACGCTTGTCGCGGCCCGTGTCAATCAACTCCCTCATTCTGCCCGTGCCGCCCAACTTCTTACCGCCCTTCTTCCCTGAACTTTTTTAGTTGCCATGCCTATTCTTTGATTCCTCTCCTTTAAGGTTTATAGAACACGTATCCCAGCTCATTGAAATCATTATAAGAGAGTCTGCGACGTTCTCCTCCTGCTCGCATCAGCACAATCCAATTGTTATCAGAATCTTTCACTTCTACTTTCCATGGTGGATCATCATCAACCAGGTCTTTACCCACCAAGTCGCCAACTTTAACGGTCATGAACATTGCGAGTTGATTAGTCCTTCTGGTCACTCTTTATCACCCTTTATTCAGGAAGATTTTCTGCTCCTGCGCTGTTGAGAGAACATCTCCTCTATCTCTTTGGTCGTAGTCGCGTCTTCTGGCGACTTATCATCACGGATGAAATCGACCACACGAGGGAAGCGAAGGGCCAAGCCCCGTCCCTGCTCATCCTGGGCGGCTGTATGGATGGGCGAGCGCGTTATTTCGTCGGCCAAGACTGTGACAACAAACTTAGGCTCTACCCACACGTCGGGTATCAGTCGGGAATCTACGCGCGCGGGCTTGTGGTCCACACTCTGGGTGTCCAGAAGCGATTTCATCCGCACCCAGTTCTCGTCGCTCAAACCGCTTCCAATCTTACCTATGCTCTTGAATGTATCTGTGGCCTCGTCGTACACAGCGCCCAGGAGAGAGCCAATGCCGAAGCGGGCGCGGTAGCCGCGTCCCAGCAGGTAGCCTATGAGAACCACATCTACCGTGTCGTTCAGCTCGCTCTGATATGCCCTCTTCAGCTTGATCCAGTTGTAGTTTCTGGCTCCGGGCTCGTAGCCCGAATCAAGCCTTTTGGCCACTACCCCTTCATGCCCACGCTCTAGACTTGTATCAAAGAAGTTCTGCAACTGGTCGGCGGTCTCTACCAACTCCCCGTCTGATAGTTGCAGGCGGCCACCGCCTTTAATGCGATTCGCCAACTCAGCTCGTCTCGCGGTGTAGCTTTGGTGAGTCAGGTCCTTTCCGTCCACATACAAGAGGTCGAAGGCCACGAAGTAAAGGGGAAGCTCTTCGGCCATCTCGCTGATTCTCTGCTTACGCTTCCTCTGGATGGTGACCTGGAAGGGGTGAAACTCTCCGGTCTCGACGTTCATGGCCAGAGCCTCGCCGTCTAGGATGGCGCTTCGGGCATTGAACTCTTCACGCATGGCCGTAGCTATATCTGGGAACATGTCCGTTGTGCGCTCCAAGTTGCGTGAGAAGATTCCAACCTTCCTGCCCTTGAAGTGAACTTGGCAGCGGAAGCCATCTAGCTTTGCCTCGACTTCACACGTCCCAATCTTCTGTATGATCTTCTCGGCGGAAGGCAGGCGCTCGGCCAGCATGGGGCGGACGGGACTTCCCACGCGCACTTTGAACTTCTCAAGCGTCGTGAGACCTCCCTTACTTAAGCTTGAGAGTGCCAGACCCAGATCCGAGCAGATGTTGTAGGCACGCTCGATGATGCGGCGCGCACGCTTCGAATCCTCTTCTCGGCGCGCGACCGATTCGATGATAGTAGGGGCTGCTACGCCCATCCGCAGACGGCCAAGTATCAGGCGCACGATGTAGCGCCCTTCAATGGGAGTGGCTTGTTTAAGTATTGCGGCGAGCTGCTTCTGCTTCTCTTCGGTGCTGCCGCGGCCGCCCGTCCGCGCTATGCTGAGGAGCGCCTGATAGACTTCAGTCAGCGAAAACTTCGCTCGCTTGGAGCGAGGAATCAGCTCTTCCGCGACTAGCCCTAAGTCTCCGAGGCGGCCCGACGCTTTGGCGACATCGTCTACCGAACACCCGGTCGCGGCCGCAATGGAGAGTGCTGTCGTGCGCTCTCCCATGCCGGTTTCTACGCCCTCGAAGGCTGGGAGCAGGCGACCCTCAAGAAGATAGGCTATCGGGGCGACCTCGTCCTCGCCGGCCTTTCCGAAGAGTGAGCCTAAGAGCCCATACATCTCAAGGCGGCTAGAGGTATTCTCCAGCGATTCCAAGAGGCGGGCGAATTCAGAGAAGCGCATGCGGTAATAGATATCCTTCAACAATGTGCAGCTAGACCTGAGGTATCTATATAGCACGTACCCCTTCCTTAACGAACACTGGAGGGCTTGCCTCCGCGGAAAGATTTCCAAAAGCGAATAGGCGCGAGCAAACTTGGAGTCGCTCAGCGCCTATTCATTGTGGTGATCACTGTCCTCACCCCAGCAATCACTCAGGACTTTGGATTTACCGCCGTCCCAGTTGCCAAGAACTATAGCTTCGTTCTTAGAAGTTGACAACCAGAATACAAGTTAGGTTAGCAGCAACCTTGACTTGATAGCCCAGCACCTATCTGAGCTCCTTTACTGGTTTCTTGGACTTAGATGGGCGCGTTATGCCCTCACTTTTAACAAGGCAGGGCAGGGCTTCCGGCAGGTCCATTGAGTCCGAAATGAGCGCGTCGACGTAGACGTTAGCCGCCTGGGCGTACGCCAAGAGGGTAGCCAGGTTTGGCTGGCGCCTGCCCAACTCAAAAGATGAAACCTGCTCACGAGTCAACTCCTCCTCAAGTCCCATCTGCCTGATCAACTCGTTCTGCGACAGTCCCAGCTTGAGACGGATCTCCCGTAGCTTTTCGGGAAGCCGCTTCGGCGTGCGGCGAGCCTGAGCTCCCATCAGAAGGATGTACCTCCTTCCGACAGGATCCGCTCCACTGAACCTCGGCCTACCGCCCCCCAAGGTACGGTCACACCTTCGCCCTTGATTCTAGGTGCGTTTGCTTCTAAAATGCTAGGTGCAAGGGCATCTAGTAATATCGCTCGCTCAGCATCCGCCGGAAGGTTATCTCTGTACCCTACAGCGGCGCTCATCATCGGTGATGTCGAGTCCTGAGCATAGGCCGATCCATAAATTGTCAAAGATAGAGCCTGATTAAAATATCAAAGCCCGCGGCGATTCGTCATCCTTAATCGAGCAGGTTCTCAGGTTGGGAGCGCCTCAAACCATTAATGCCGTGAATAAGTGGCCCCACAAGATGATTATGTCGCCGGAGGATCACAACAGGACGCTCGTCGTGATCCACTCTCTAGTCGGAGGGTTCTTCGCCCTACCGTTGATCGCCGCACCGTGGGTCATCGCGAAGAATGTGGATAGCTATCCGTCTCCAAGAAGAGAAGACCAGATAATTATTGCGGTCGTGGCCGTCTCGGTTGTGCTTCTGTTGGCGCTGATCTTCTTGTCTACAGCCGTCGGCCTGTACGGGAAGAAGCTTTGGGGGAGGAGGCTGGCATTCGTCACGTCGGTACTGCTGTTGGTCTGGCCACCGGCGGCTGCTTACACTTGGTGGTTTATTCACACCGAAGCGGGCAAGCAACTCTACAAGTGAAGACGATGTAGAGCGTCTTCTGTGCCGGTCCTATAAGCCTGGAGCAATCATAATTCTCGGGGAGGGAGTATTTTTAGATAAATGGCGATACGCGTTGAATATACCTTAGAGATTATCGACGGCTACATGAGGCCCCTCTTCGAGGGTAAGGAGCAGGAGTGGAACGAGTTGATGTGGGATTTGCTATTACCATTTCCTGTGAGTGTTGCAGCGATAGTTGAAGATATAAAACTGGTTGAAGCAGGCGAGTTGGACGAGTGGAGTTTCGAGAGCCCGCTCTCAAAGATCACCTGTACTCCGAAGAATATAGTCGTTGAGGAAAAATTGAAAAAGAAGCACGGACGCAAGCCCATCAAAATCAAGTTACGCTTACGTGAGGCGATGTTATTGCTGGAGAGATGGTTATTCGAGTGTGTCTGGCGAGAGCAGCAAGCAAGGGAACAGTCACAAAGGCATTTTTTAAGGATGAAAGAAGCGGACAACGAGTTAGAGCGATTGCTGGCAGACCGCTAGATCCTTACCACATTTATCTCCCAAGCCGGACATACATTGACGCGATTTAATTTGCTCATAACTGCAAAGCACAAGGCCAGCTTAAGTACCACGCTTGTCCGAATAAAGCCCCTGGTCATTGATATCAAATATTTGCTGCTGATATAAAAGCTCCAACACATACGCTGGCAGGTCAGATATTCAACCACGCAGTAACTTTCCTTCAAATCTAAGATGCAGGTAGAAGAAACCGTTCCCCCTAATAATTACGGTCAACGATCATCTGGTGCAGTAAAGATAGCTGAGGATCAGGCTTTACGCTTCTTAGAGTTTATCTTTCAAGGCCTCACACGAGGCTACGTCGAATTTCGCCATTTGGGCGAAGGACGTAGGCCGAAGATAATCGGCAAACCTCTCTACCTACCACTACCGCTTGATCATTCACAGGTTACTGATGAAGTGCTTACAGCTACTGACTCCCGAATGATCTCGGTAGGATTAGTCCCACGCTACAGGATCCCGCAAGGAGGCAAGTCGGCTAAAGATCACGACGTAATTCAGGCTGGTTGCATCTGGGCGGAGCTCAATTACGGCCGTATTGAAGGCGGGGCCATAGGTGTCAGCCGCCTCATCCGCGAGTTCCCTCTCCGACCCTCAATAACCGTCAATTCAGGGCACGGAAGACAGGTCTATTTTGTATTCGATCAGCCGCTCTCTGACGGGCGGCTGCTAGACTGGGATGATCTCATCCGCGGATTGTGTCACGTTCTCACAGGGTCAGAAGCTATCAATCTCGCGCAGACTTTTCTCCTGCCTGGCATTTTCGATCTTAAAAACTCAGAATCAGTTCTCCTTAGCAGCCTTGACGACGGGGATTCAAGCTGGGTGCGATATAGCTTTGAAGAGTTGAAAGAAGCGATTCAAAAGGGTGCGGGACTTAAGCAAGCAAAATCAGAGCAGCACCACTCTGGCAAAAGTTTGTTGTCAATCTCGACTTCCGCCCTGAAAGAGCGCGGAGTCTCGCCTGATGTAATAAACACCATCATCACCGGTAGGTCATCTCATACCGACAACAAGTCATTTGTTGTAACTCGCGACTACCATGAGAGGGATCTCTGGATCTCGATGTGTCTCCTTGATTGCGGCTTCGATCAGGAAGAGATCAAATCTATTTTTCGGTCCAACCCCCAAGGCTGCGGCAGAAGATTCGCCCGCGAGAAGAACAGCGAACGCTACCTCGAGTTTACGGTGCGGACGGCGGCGGCCCTTCGCCGGAGAAGGGGGGAGGGGGATGATTTCGATGATGACGTAGAGGGCGCGTTGCTGCCTCCTGACTACGAGCTGGACCCGGACGGTTCCCTCTGGTACAAGCCGGATACGCGGGACTCAGGGAGGAAGATGCCGAAACCTGTCAAGGTTTCGAACTCGTACATGTGTATCACAGGGATTCAGGAGAACATCGACGACGGACTCATCTCCCTTATCATCCAGTACGAGTATCTCGGCCAAGCCCGCAGGAAGGTAATTACGCGTTCTCAGATGTCTGACCCTAGGCAACTCCTGGCGATGCTTGCCGGCTCCGGGGCTCCCGTCACTTCAAATAACGCCCGCCATGTGACCTCATACCTGGCCGCTTTCGAGCATGCTTTCGGCGCCACTCTTCCCAGCCGAAAGGTCATTTCCCGCTTCGGTTGGGAAACACCGGGCAGCATATTCTTTTTGCCCGGGGCGGTTTCGGAAGTGGATTTCATGCCGGCAAAAGATGGCGACGCTGCGCTCTTCAGGGCTTATGCATCTAGGCGCGGCACGTTACGTGGATGGCTGCACTTGACACGCACCATTGCCGAGGAGGGATTAATGATCCCCCAGGTTGCCATCTTGACCTGTTTCGTGCCGCCCCTCCAAGGAAAACTGAGAATCCCGAATTTCATTCTCGACATCAACGGGGGCACGAGCACCGGCAAATCTACCTCTCTCAAACTTGCCGCCTCAGTTTACGGGAGCTTTATTGACCCTGATTCCATGGTGATGCAATGGATGAACACAAAAGTGGCCGTGGAGCAACTGGCCAGCTTGTGCAGCGATCTCCCTATTTTCCTCGACGACGCTCAGCACTGCCAGGACGAGCTGAAGCGCTCGGTCATTTACATGATTGCCAACGGCAAGGGCAAGGGACGTGCGGCCCGCGGCGGCGGCCTCGACGAGGTGACTACATGGCATACCGTTGCCCTAAGTACTTCGGAAGAGCCTCTGCACGAATCGAGTCCGCATGAAGGAGCGCGCGGACGGATACTTCCCGTCGGAGGCGCCACTAACCCTTTCCCTCTCGGATCGAGTTCACTTGTCCAGTCACTTGAGAGAGCGGCGGCCCTGAATCATGGGTTCGCCGGCGAAGCGTTCGTCCGGCATATCAGCAACTGGACAGACTCTGATTGGTCGCGGTGGCATCGCCGATATTTAGAGATATGTAAGGAACTGCTGATGGGCAGCTCTTCGAATGTCGTTGGCCGGGTGAGCGGTTACATCGCCGCTATCCAAACAGGTGCCGAGATCGCGTGTCCTTTACTCGGCATTCCGTTTAAGCCGGATGTTATCGGTGCGTGGCTGATGCTTCACCTCGCGGAGGAGCAGAGTCGGCAGAATCTCGTGCTGCTCGCTCTACGGGCGCTGGCTGACTTCTACCTTGCTAACGTCAGCCACTTTGCCGGTGACGGTCTTTATAGGAAGGAGAAGCAACTGACCCTGCACGGCATGGCCCGTCGCTATCATTATGTCGGATTCCTCCGCAGCACGCTGGAAATGATATTCAGGACGAGAAAGTGGAATCAGACCACGATGCTTAACAAGATGGCGGAGGCGGGTGTGGTCCACACGACCGAGGGCGACCGGCATACAAAGAAGGTTACATTCGAAGGCATCAAGCATCGTATGGTCTGTGTAAAATGGTCTGCGCTTTTCCCGGGTGACATAACCGGGCCGGAGCAAATATAAGAGTACGGCAGGAGCCTGTTGGTTTCCAATTCATACTTAAGGGGGGGTCTTTTGAAGTCCGACCAAAAACTACTTTAAGCTCTGAATGAGAGGGACTCCCCCTGCTCGGCTTTCAGCCTGGCGTTTTCGGCTTGTAATATGGCGATCTGTCGATCTTTTTCCGCGATTATTTTCTCCTGTGTTTTGTCCACTCTCTCAAGTACATCATCAATGCGGGCTTTGAGTTCATTTTCAGACTGCTCTGCTCTCAAGCGCGCATTTACAAGGTCGAACATGGGTCCAGCATCGTGATCACGGTCCTGCTGGAGGTATTCTTTTTCGAGAACTCCTGGGTTTATTCCTAAAACCTCTGCTGCCTGTTCACATGTCATTTTCAGTACCAGAACCATCCAATCTGTACACAATCCCCGTAAAAAGTGCGGGTGTAATGCGCGCCGTGCAGCCGGGGCAAGCTCGTCGACATCCATAAACTTGTTCCTGCCCCTGACGAAATGAGTGTGGAATTTGGTGCCATCCTTGAAAGGTGTGAATGAGAAGCCTCGCGTCGTTGACACAAACAGTTGGCCGCCTAGGGTGTTACCGCTCTCTTTTACCAGATAAGGGTACACCTTTTTGTAGTAGAGCGTCAGAGTATCCCATAACAATCCGTGACTCCACCGCCTGCTTTCATTAAGATCCATGCGTATGCGTTTTCTGTTTTTCGTCTTAGTGAACCGCAGTGTGATGGATCCGTCAGGGTTGAAGATGAAATTTTCACCGATAACACAGTTAACTAGACATTGTTGTCTGTAACCCATGTAGCGCAACGTGACCAGCCAGACGAAGAATAAAACGAGCCGTAGATCACGCCTGGACCTGAGAACCCGCCCCGGTTTGCGCTTGAATGATCCCGTGTTGACGATTTTTACGAAGCGAAGGTTTAGCTTCTCAATCTGGCCGTCGACCCAAGAGAGGGGTATCCCATTCTTTTTAGCGCTTTTGTGGTTTTCCTTGGCGTAATCGTTAAGACAAACTCGATACGCCGCAGAAAATTGTTTTATAAAGCGACTATAACCATTGCGTGCCGAGACAGCTTTTATCGCGTCCACAAAGAGCGAGAAATCAATCGAGTCAAATCCCACTTCCTTTCGTATTCCCCTCTTAGCACGCTCGCTTGCACGGAAGAGGTTCACGAGCGGATTGTGTTTTTTAGGACCATTATCATCCGGGTTAATGTTTTTCCTCGGCACCACCTTGATTAAGTCAAGAATACTCAGATCTCCCTCTGGCCTGATTACCCAAAGGGCTGAGCCGATGCATCGCCTGTAAGCATTTATTGTCCTTTGGGTGACCTTTTTCATAGAGTATTTACCCTCTTTTGCTTTAATCACCTGCTCAGAGGTGGGAACCTGTTTAGCATTGCTTTCGTAAACCTCCCACTCGCGGCGTAAAGTCTGGGGCCACATATCTACTTTCAAAGATTTACTTTTTGCTCTTGGTCTTCTAAATCCCAACTTCTGTCTAATTTGGTAGGCAAGTGTTTTTAAGTATTCGATCTGGTTGCTTTGCGAAAGCTCTTTGATCTGCTCGTTTATTTCCAAGGCGTGGTCAATAAATAGCTCCTTGCATGAGGTGAGTCCGTGCCTTGCCCAGATAATCAGGAGCGCCGATAACATTATTATTCCGCTCTCCCTGAGCGGCGTCTTCAGGCGTTCATCCTTTGTAGCCTTGCTGGTGCAGCCCTCACGGGGGAGATAAGGCAGAACAATCCGCATCGCCGCCGGCACACGTTTGAGCAAAATATTATCTCTGGAACGACTAGCAGTCGTCTTCGGGGCATCTTTGTAAAGCCTCCTTGAGAGATTTCGGACGTTAGCACGTATCTCACTTTTGTAGCTTTTCCAGCGCTTTACTGTTTGATTGGGCAGACGGGATATACCCTCGATGTAGCGCAGGAGCTTGGGATTGATCTCGCCTGTCTGATCGTAGACATCCTTTACCGTTAACTTACCCGGTGTAGTCCCAAGACTCTCAGCGTAATCTTCGAGATAGCTTTTGACCTTGCCGAAAACCTTATCGGTCGAGCTGCCATTCGTAAACTTATCTTCTAATAATGGAAGAATATGAGCGGTTGGCATATATGGTTGAGGAGCTTTCGTAGTTGTAGTCATTGGTTTTCTCCGTTTATTGGTAAGGATGCCAATTCAAATACAGGGCTGGCAGTTATTCCGGGAACCTTTCCCTTTTATCTGGGAATGTGGGGAGGTGGATGTTGGGTTAACTCTCGACTTCGCTGAATAAACACTGTACTTGCTAGATTCCCCACCTTCCCATGTGCCTCAGACCTTTAGCCGATTTAGAAAATCTTGAGGCCATTTGCATTTGGAAAAATCATTTCAACTGCACGTGTGTTAGAGCATGAACTGATGTCTAATAGTGTGAATTCCTTAAGTAAATTAACTTCTTTTTCCAACTGTAGCACATACAGCAAAATTACTTGATTTAGACTATCTATACTTATTAAATCGCTTGCATTCAATCACTTACGCGCCTCATTTTTGGAAAAACACTCATTGGGAAGGCCTGATTTGGGGTGAAGTGAACTGCTCTTTGGAAATCTTCGACAAGGAATAGAATCTATGTTCCTAGTGTTTGTTAATAGATTCATTGGCATTAAACATCTGTTACATTCATGACCCACATTCTGTTAAAGACATAGATGAAAATTTCTTCGTCTATTCATGAATCTAAAAACCCGTAAACGATAGTAATAATTAAAGATATTTAGTTACGCTTTGGAAAAATGGAGGGTTTTATATATTTCCGCCTAAATTTCTTTTAGGCGATTGAATTTTTGGAATAGCGATTAGTAACTTCTTCAAAGAATGTGCATATGCAACTCAAAAACTTAACTGCCCGCGTTTTGGACACGGGCAGTTAATAACAAAAATACTAAATTAGGGACGTAAGGATCTGCGCCTGAAAATTACGCTAGTTAATCGTTGAGAAGAAGTTGCTTAGGATCAGGTAAGACCAAATATTTTCCTTAGCTTGTAATTTCATCTGGATTGAGCGCGCCTTGATAATTTTAAGACGAAGCTCTGAGCGTAGTATTGAAAAACTGGGGAGCCCAAAAGAGGTCAGCCATTTGCCCATCTGGCTGGAATCTACTATTCCGACATCTATGCCTTCGGCTTCTGCCCAGTATGTAGCAACCAATTTAATAGTCGCCACGCGAGTTTTATTTATATCCCATCGTATATTAAGTCTAACCCTTTGTTTCTTTGGCTTCCATTCGTTGAACTCTATTGCTTCAATCGCTCTCATGAGTGCACTTATCAGATGATCAGGCGTATGCCATATCGTTCTAGGTCCATGCTCGCCTGAAGGTCTGATTGGCTCTTTAATATGCATCAACCCGTAGCTATTTTGGAGCGCTTGCTCGAAGACGCAGCGCCGCATTTGTTTGACCATCGAAAACGTCGCACGCTTCAGATGTAAATCAACCTCCTGGTACACGCTGTCGGCGATAGATTCGCCACTCTCGTAGGACGGCTCGTGTTCAACCGGATGACGGGCTGCCGTATAATGCAAAGCGCGCAAAACCACACTTGCTATCGCTCCCGTGTCAATAGATATATCTGACTGACCGACGGGTCTCGCACAGAGCTTAGGCCTTAGGTCGGCACTTCTTCTTGAGACGGGATTCGCTTCGATTCTAACTGTAGGTCTGGGCCCGGGTGGATGATATGGTTGCTTTGTCTGAGCATCTTCTTTTCGATAATCAGTCTCGGGAGTTCTCTGCCTTACTTTGTCTTCATCGGCGAAAGCTCCGGGGAATGACTTGTCAATCCGGTCCATGAGATTTCCGAAGAAGATGTTGGCGAAAACTATTCTGTCTTGTCGTAGAGCTTCGACGAGTGTTTCATCGAATGAAACTTCATACCCTTCACCAATAAAAAGGTCATTCTGAGAACGTATAGCTCCTTCACTCCCATATCCTGTTATTAACCTGTATACACCTTCCATTCCGTATAGATTGGCGTCGTCCGCAGGCACATTTCGTCTGGAGTATGAACATCGGAAGTAGAAGCCGATAGCGTCTTCGACTTCTCTCCGGGTCGCTGATGAGTCCGGCCATATCAGATCTCGGAGCACTTCAGTGAATGAGAAGTTAAGAACGGGCTCGATCTTTGGCTGACTGAGCAGCAGTTTGAGGAGTACAGCCAGTACCAGAGGTCTGTAACCCCATTTCTCGGATTGAGGTTGCCTGACCAACAGCTTCTTATTTATCCTCTCCCACGTCTCATACGTGCCATCGATAGACAGACATTCGACCGTAGCGCCTTCAGCCTCTCGAATCCCATGTAATATCACTGACGCGAAGCCATCGCCGAAAGTATCATGAGCATATTCCACTATGGGATGAACGGGCCTTGTATTCATCGCTGCGGTTCCTTTCTGAACGGTAAGGTCCCGGCCATGGAATCCCAGGAGACGTGACCGGAGCCAAGGGACATCAACCTTTACGGGAAACGCCGGGCTGAAAATGCCACTGCCGGCGTCCGGGGTAATATATAATGAAACTATCAGTGCAGGTGCTTGAGAGGACAACAAATGCCACTCGATTTCAATATACTGACCCCGCGAATTGAACGCTTGATTCACCGTCTCAAAGTGGATTACAGCCACAATCCAGGCATGATCCTCACGGAAGACGATCTACAGTGTCATCTACACGGCAGGCTGAGCCGGCTGCGGGCTTTTCGGTACGGCCTTCCAACTCAGGACTCTCGCGTGCTTGGCTTCTCTGTTCACTCCGAGCTCACCTGGTATGACGAACGACGTAAGCTTCGCATCAAGCCCGACATCACGATCCTTGAACCGGAAGAAATGAGCATCCAGCACGGCTATGTCAGTCCGATGCTTGAACCCTTCTGCTCTTCGGTCAGCGCCTTCCACATGGCCCGGCCTTTGCCCAGTAAGCAATACGAATTCGGCGGTAACGCGATCACGTTTGAGTTGAAGTTTGCGCGGAACGGGATTACCGAATATTTTGCCAGACTTATCAAACAGGATTTCAAAAAGATGATGCGGCTCTTCGAAATCCTCGACCGCCGTGGCGAAGGCGAAAGCATTTTCAGCTACCTGATCATCTTCAATAAACTCCCGCAGCCGATGTCAGACACGCCCCTTGCCCAATTTATGAACGAACACGGGAGTGGCCCCAGACATAAAATTCTCTATAAGACGTGCAGCCCTTGCCCCTCTCTGGTTCTAACTAATCCACCATTCGCCAAGGGAACCTGGTGTCGTGCACATGGAGCTGCTTGGCGGCGCCGATAATGCGTCGTGACCGCGGGCGGCATTTACTTCTCATGTCCGGCGGACTAGAACCGATACTTTCTGTCGAACGACTTGATTCTTCCGCACTTTGATCTCGACAGGTCCTCCCGGAGTATCACCTTTCGGCCAGTAAATCCTTATCTCCAGATGCTGGCGCGCCGAGGGCGAAATGATTTTGTCGATCATGGCCTGGTCATTAGTACCTATCTCACTTCTGCCGAGGCGTCTGACGACGTCAACGGTCATAAGCGTCTCACCGAAGACATCCTTTTTTAGTAATTGTTCCAGTTCGGGCAGGGTCATGCCATTACAAAGCTTCCATGCGACCGGGTTAAGCTCGCTTCTTTCGCCATCAAGGTAGGAATAAAGCACCAGCGACGCAAAATCCAAATGGGCCGGCAAGACATCTCTTTGGTTACTTAAATCGCCCCACCTCCCACTCTTGCGTCTGATTTTTGCCTGGCAAAGTAGGCCGGAAGATGCGCCCTTCTTAATTACCAGAGAATCACTATTGGTTTTGATCTCAGGGTGGACTATGACTAGGCCGAAATCGCCCCCAGTCTTACCCTCCTGAGATCTATTATGGAGAACAATGTCGGCAACCAAGCCTGCCGCATGCCGGGATAATTGTCTTTCTATTTCCCGATCGATGGTTCGTTCGCTATACCGCTGATGTCGGAGAGCTACCTTCAGATCTTTAAGGAAAGCCTTTTCAATCAGTTTGTTTTGAGTGGCCTCGCTTAGCTTGTGTTTGATGTGGCTGTAGAATGCGAACGTGATGAACTCCTCGTTGGCATCATTGTAGTAAAGCTTAATTTGCTCGCGGAGTTCATTTTCTGCCCCTGATATGGCGCCACAAACAGCGTTCAGAGTTTCGTCGATGTTGAGGAGCCTACCGTTCATGAGAAGAATCCAGCTATATTGCGCGTATCCTTAGGGATTTGCACAGATATTCAGGTGGAATGAATAAATGTGCAAAGCCAAACAGAGATTAATTTTATAAGGATATTAGAGTCTTAGCTTATGAGGTAGACAAGACTCCATCAGGGGACATGCTAGTAACACTTGCGTAACGGGTAAAGTCGGCACCGTTGAGTGTGAGTATATGGGTGACGCTATGGATGTTCATCATGCTCACGATCCGGGCATCATGGACCTGAACTCCGGCGACAGAATTGACTACAACCAAGCGGCGCCACTCAGGGTAAACCGCCGGCGTCTCCTCCAAGATCGTAAAGATACGTTCAATCAGCCGGACTCGTCGGTCAGCCTCCGCAAGCGTTAAACCGAACCCACCCCGTGCCGTCACCGGCCTGGTGCAGACATTCCAGAATTCAACTATATTCTGGGGAGCGCAACAGAGCTCGTCTCCGCGCGCCATGAGAATGCGGACTGCCTGTCGGATTGTGCTGTAATCGGGATCGTTGCGCTGAAGAAGCCTGAGCAGGACGTTAGTGTCTACGAGGTAGCGCATCAGTTATGGTCCTGATAAATGCTCTCGCGCGTGTAGGCTTCGGGCTGAAGCACCGGCCGGTCGTCTGACCCTTCGGCCAGAGAGTCCAGGACCTGGTCAATCTCTTCCGAGCCGATGTGAGAGGTTTTATGCGGCTGAGAGACCTGCTGCTCTATAAGCTCTTCTACATAGGATTCCACGGATACGCCCTTGGCCGCAGCCTCTTGTTCTAGCAGCTCTTCAACTTCTGGTTTTAACTCAATGCTAATAGACATAGCTTTAGTCTCCACAAATAGCCTAGCATAATTTACTGCTTGGGGGATACGCTCAGGAAGCGCACCTGGCCGCTCACCTCATCCCAGCACCCATCCGATACTTTCGACCACCTCAGCATCTTGTCGTAGCGCCTCAATCTTTGGTAACGTCCGGTTTGTAATATGACCCATCAGTGACGTCGAAGTGCCGAAACCTATGAGTTCACAGTGCAGTGACTTAACGCATTGTTGCGCTCGTATTCATCCACGTCGTTAAATGTCTATCCCTGAGACAACATCTGCCGAAGCCTTCTGGCGCTACGCTGGAGGAAAGTGTCTGTTCGAGAGCCGGGGCGAGGCGTGGCGGGACATCAAAGCCTGGCTCACAGCTCTGCCGCTGGCCGTTGACACGCTGCACCTCCCAGCGGTCAGCGAGCCGTTCCTCGCCTGGGTCACCTCTGGTGAGGTCGACTTCCAGGAGCGGGAGGAAGGCCACCCCTGGATCACTAACCGGATCAAGAAGGGCTCTTTCTTCCTCACCACGGGAGGGGCACCCTACGACGTCCGCTGGAAGGCTGTGAGCGAGGAGCCGTACGAGACCATGCTGGTTTTCATCGAGCTGCCGGTCATCGAGCGTGCCCTGGAGGATGTCTTCGGGGGGGATGCGCCCCACGCCCGGCTACAAGACGCTTCGGCGTTCAACGATGAAAGCTTGAATTCGCTATTGGGACTGTTGCGCCAGGAACTGATGCGCCGGGAGGCGAGCCCCGGCTTTGTTGAGGCCCTGGCACGGGCGATCAGTATCCACCTCGCACGGAGCTACGGGGTGACAGACGAGGAGCCGCACGGTAGTAGCCCTTCGCTGCCCGGCCACAAGCTCAGGCAGATCACGGACTGGATGAGTGAACATATAGCCGAGGAGTTCACCCTTGAACGGCTGGCCACACAAGCAGGCCTGAGCAAGTTTCACTTCCAGCGACTGTTCAAGGCCGCCACCGGCGTCACGCCCTCGCTTTACCACATCAACCTGCGGATGGAGGAAGCCCGGAGGCTCCTGCGCGAGACACGGATGAGCGTGGTGGACGTGGCCCTCGAAGTAGGTTACGCCAACCCCAGCCACTTCGCGCGCCTCTTCCGCCGAGAGACAGGCCTCTCACCGAGCGACTACCGCAGGCAGCGTTAAGCGCTGCGCCCCGCCGCAGACTTCCAGACACAATAATCACACCCTATCAGTAGGAAACTTCCACCCTCTTCAGTACCCAACGGTACGCACTTTTGCGCCGATTTTCACGACATTTGTGCTCATGTGTCTCTGACCTGGGTTTGGAGCAAGATCGGTACAGGCGGCGCAAGGGAGCGCGCGACAGCCAATCTCAAGCCAAGTAAGATCACACCAACCTTAAAGGAAGCGGAGGCAGGAATGGATACCAACAGCACAAATAAATTTTCCGGGAAAGTCGCGTTCGTCACCGGAGCGGGAAATGGCATCGGGCGGGCTGCGGCGCTGGCGTTCGCACGCGAAGGCGCGAGCGTGACGGTGGCAGACATTTCGGAACAGGGCGGACGGGAAACGGTGCGCCTGATTGAGGAACAGGGCGGGCGGGCAATCGCCGTCAAGTGCGATGTGACGCGAAGCGAAGACGTGAAGGCGGCTTTGGACAAGACCATCGAAGCATTCGGGCGTCTGGACTTTGCCTTCAACAACGCCGGTGTCGAGCAGCGGAACGCGGCGATAGCGGAATTCGAAGAGGAGGAGTGGGATCGCATCGCGAACACTAACCTGCGCGGCGTCTTCCTTTGTATGAAGTACGAAATCCCTCTGATGCTCAAACAAGGCGGCGGCCGGATCGTGAACACTTCGTCGGGCGCCGGGGTCATAGGGATCAAAGGGGGAGGGGCATACGCCGCCTCAAAGCACGGCGTGATCGGGCTGACTAAATCGGCGGCTCTCGACTACGCCTCGCAGAACATCCGCGTCAACGCCGTCGCTCCGGGATACATAGCAACCCCGATGATGGATCGCTTCACCGGCGGCACTGCCGAAGGATGGGAGAAGATCACCTCAGAGGAGCCTATCGGAAGAGTCGGTAAACCGGAAGAGATCGCCGATGCGGTCATCTGGTTGTGTTCGGATGCGTCTTCGTTCGTCGTCGGACACGCCTTGGTGGTTGATGGCGGGCAAACGGTGGCGTAATTGCTGAACCGAAAGGAAGACAACAATGAACAGCACAAATTATAGAAATCAATCAGAAGAACCTGGAACTGTAAGTCACTCTCGCCGCGATTTTATAGTTTCAGCCGCCGCCGGAGCAGCGGCCGTCGGCGCCGTCAATCTACTGAATTTACAAACTGCGAATGCGGCTAATACGAGAGGCGCTCTTGCCATCGGAGACGGCCCATACCCCGCGGAAGGCATGGCGGCATATTCTCCGACCGGACCGCATAAGCTCATGAGGTTTCAACGTCGCGCTCTCGGCCCGAAAGACGTTGCCATCAAGATTCACTACTGCGGGGTCTGTCACTCCGACATCCACACGATTCGCGGAGATTGGGGCAAGATCCAATACCCGCAGATTGTCGGTCACGAGTTAGCCGGCGAGGTGGTCGCCGTCGGGTCAAGCGTCAGCAAATTCAATGTCGGCGCCCGCGTCGGCGTCGGCACGATGGTGAATTCCTGCCGCGTTTGCACTGAGTGCCAGGCGGGACACGAGAACTATTGCCTGAACGGAAACACCCAGACATACGGCTCGAAAGACAGAGACGGCACGATCACCCAGGGCGGGTATTCAACCTTCGTCGTCGTGGATGAAGACTTCGTGCTCAACATTCCCGCCGCGATTGACCTCGCGGAAGCAGGGCCGCTTCTATGCGCAGGCATCACGGTTTACTCCCCGCTTCGCAGGTGGGGAGTCTCCCCCGGTAAAAGGGTCGCCATTGTGGGAATGGGCGGTCTAGGGCATCTAGCGGTTAAGCTTGCCACGGCGCTCGGCGCCGAGGTCACCGTCTTCACAACGTCACCGGATAAGATCGAAGACGCTAAACGCTTCGGTGCTAAGGATGTCGTTATAAACAGAGGCGGAGCTGACTTCTCGAAGTTCAACCATGCATTCGATTTTGCATTGGACACGGTTCCTTACAAGCACGACCTCAACCGGTTCATCCCGCTTCTGAAACGTGATGCGACTTACTGCCGGGTCGGCGTCGGGAAAGTCGTTGATTCTAATGAGATCGGCCAGATGAATCTGGTGCTGTACAGAAACGCGCTCGCCGGGTCGAACACCGGGGGCATCCGTGAAACTCAGGAGTTCGTTGATTTCTGCGCTCTCAATAAGATTAAGCCCGAGATCACAAAAATCTCGATGAACGGGATTGATGATGCCTGGACAAAAGTTTTTGAGAAGAAAGCGCGCTACCGCTATGTGATTGAGGTAAAGGCGTAAGAAAACAATATGAAAGAGATCGTCGCGCTAACTCTGTTTCTTGCATAAGCGGTTGGATGGCTCTGAGCGACCACCTTAAGTCAAAGCGACGGACGGAACATTTGTTGATCTCTTGATGCATACGAGAGGAAGAAAATAATGAAAGGAACAGTCATTTACGGCCCGCGCGACATCCGCTACGAGGATCGCCCGGAGCCTCAAATCATCGAGCCGACAGACGCCATCATCAGGACGTCGGCCACCTGCGTGTGCGGCTCCGACCTATGGCCATATCGCGGCGTAGACCCGGTCACAGAGCCTAGGCCGATGGGCCACGAATACTGCGGCATCGTCGAAGAGGTCGGCGGCGCGGTCAGCAGCGTCAAACCCGGCCAGTTCGTCGTCGGCTCGTTCTTCTCCTCGGACAACACCTGCCCCATCTGTCAGGCGGGTTACCAGAGCCGCTGCGTGCGCGGCGAATTCGCCTGCCCGACGGGCGCGCAGGCGCCGTACCTGCGCGTACCGCTCGCCGACGGCACTCTGGTCGCCACGCAAGATATGCCTTCGGAAGATTTAATTCCGAGCCTGCTGGCGGCCTCGGACGTGCTCGGCACGGGCTGGTTCGCGGCGGACGCGGCGAACGTAAAGCCCGGCTCGACCGCGGCAATCGTCGGGGACGGCGCGGTGGGCCTGTGCGCGGTCATCGCGGCCAGGCAGATGGGTGCCGAGCGCATCATCATGATGAGCCGCAACGTGTCGCGGTCTGCGCTCGCCCGCGAGTTCGGCGCGACCGACATTGTGGAGGAGCGCGGCGACGAGGGCGTGGCACGCATCAAGGAGATTACGGACGGACTTGGCGCGCATTCCGTGGTCGAGGCGGTCGGCACGCAGGAGTCTATGATGCAGGCGATCCGCTCGACCCGGCCCGGCGGCTACGTCGGCTTCGTAGGGGTCACGCACGGCGTCTCGCTCCCCGGCGAAGAGTTGTTCTACTCAGAGGTTCACCTGCTCGGCGGCCCCGCCCCTGTGCGGCGCTACTTGCCCGAACTGATTGACCTGATCTGGAATCGCAAGATTAATCCCGGCAAGGTCTTCGACCTCAGGCTGCCGCTCGAACAGGTGGCCGAAGGGTATCGTGCGATGGACGAGCGCCGCGCCATCAAAACGCTGCTGATGCCGTAAAGGCGTTCAGACGTCCTTGCCTGATTTAGCAGGCCGGATAAAGGGAAGTGAGTATGGCAAGTCAAGAGTTAATCATGTCAGCTAACGTGTCACAATCGACGGCGACGTCGCGCTCACTCGTGGCGGCGCTGCTACCGATCATCGGAGTGGTTCTTGTGGCGTACCTCGTCATCGGTCTGGCGATGCCGGTGCTCCCGCTTCACGTACACGAAGGCCTGCGGCTAAGCACCTTCGTCGTCGGGCTGGTCGCCGGCAGCCAGTTCGCCGCGGCGCTGCTCTCGCGCCCGTGGGCCGGAGTTTACGCTGACAGCCGCGGACCCAAGCGTGCCGTCGTCATGGGGCTGGTCGTTGCGGTCGCTTCTGGCCTGTTCTACCTGCTGTCGCTTCGGTTCGTCGGCACACCAGCATCTTCCGTCACAATCCTGCTCTTGGGCCGTGTCCTACTCGGCGTGGGGGAGAGTTTCATCATCACGGGTGCGCTCAGTTGGGGGCTGGCGCTCGCGGGGCCGGAGAACACGGGCAAGGTCATGTCCTGGGTCGGTACGGCGCTCTATGCCGCCTACGCGGTCGGCGCGCCTGCGGGCACCGTGCTGTACGCCGGCCACGGCTTCGCGGCGATAGCCCTTGCGGCGACGACGATCCCGCTCGTCGCGCTCCTGTTCGTCGCGCCCCTCCGAGCCGCGTCCCAGCCTCCAGCCGCGCGTCGCCCGGCGTTCACCAAAGTAGTCGGCGCGGTCTGGATGCCCGGCCTGGGCGTGGCGATCAGCGGCGTGGGTTTCGGCGCGATCACTACGTTCATCGTGCTGCTCTTCGCGCAACACGGCTGGGGGCAAGCCTGGCTCGCCTTAACCCTTTTGAGCCTCGCCTTTATCATCGGGCGCGTGCTGTTCGGACACCTGCCGGATCGTATCGGCGGCGCCCGAGTCGCTCTGGTCTGCGTGCTGATTGAGGCGGCCGGGCAGGCATTGATCTGGTTAGCGCCCTGGTCCGCGCTGGCGCTCGCCGGCGTCACGCTTACAGGCTTCGGCTATTCGCTCGTTTACCCAGGCTTCGGCGTCGAAGCCATACGCCGCGCCCCGGCGGAAAGCCGCGGGTTCGCGATGGGAGCTTACACCGCGTTCCTGGACCTGTCGCTAGGGCTGGCCAGCCCCGTGCTCGGGCTGGTCGCGGGTGGCTTTGGCTTGGACGCTGTGTTCCTTGCGAGCGCGCTCATTGTGACGTGTTCCGCTGCGGTCGCGGTGCGACTCCTAAATACGCGTAGCGTTAAGCACGCGAGCGGACTCGAGATTTCGACTTTGTGAAGAGTTAAGGAGAGAGCAATGCCAGACGTCATCGTCAAGCTCTGGCCCGGAAAGTCCGAAGAGCAGAAGACCCGACTCGCCGAAGGGATCGTCAAGGACACTGCTCTCTTTTTGAAAGGGGCCTCTATTAAGAGAATGATTGAAGGCAAGAGGCAGGTGTTATTGGCCCTCGCGCTGGTGACTTTCCTGAGCTGCGCGGCCTGCGGCGCGGGCGAACCTGTGGTCAGTGGTACAGCGCCCGAGCGGCCGAGTGGGATGTCGAACAAACGGAGAGAAGGTATGAAGATTCGCTTGGATGTGGAAGGCACGCAGCTTACGGCCACTCTCGACGATAACGCAACGACGAGAGACTTCGTTTCACTGCTTCCGCTCACCCTGACGTTGAAGGACTACGGGGAAACCGAAAAGATAAGCTACCTTTCTAGGAAGTTATCTGCGGAAGGCGCACCCTCAGGTAGCGACCCTTCGGTCGGAGACATCACCTACTACGCCCCCTGGGGGAACCTGGCCCTGTTCTACAAGGACTTCGGTTACTCAGATGGGCTCATCAGGCTGGGAAAGATCGATTCGGGAGTCGAAGCATTGAATCGGCCCGGCCCGCTGAGAGTGACGATGGAACTCGTTGAGAAGTAGCAATCATCATGGAAGGAAGAACTCCCTTATCACGCCTTGGGGCTAGGCAGAAAACCAGGAGTCGGCTGAAAGGGAATTTGCGTAGGCTACTTCTTCTACGAGATAAATAGGAAACATTTGAAGAGGAAAATTATGCTGAAGGTTGTATTGAATAACGGCGTGGAGATGCCGATCTTAGGGTTCGGCGTCTATCAGATAAATGATTTGGAAGAGTGTGAAAGAAGTGTTTATGACGCGCTCTCAACCGGTTATCGTTTGATTGATACGGCGGCTGCCTACCAGAACGAAGAAGCTGTGGGCCGTGCCATCAAACAAAGCGGCGTGCCGAGGGAAGAGCTCTTTATCACTACCAAGCTCTGGATACAGGACGCCGGGTTTGAGCGCGCCAAAGAAGCCTTCGGACGGTCAATGAAACGTCTCGGGCTGGATTATCTGGACCTCTACCTCATACACCAGCCCTACGGGGACGTGTACGGCTCCTGGCGGGCGATGGAAGAACTGTATCAAGAGGGCAGGACAAGAGCCATCGGCGTCAGCAACTTCCAGCCCGACCGCGTCATGGATTTAATCCTACACAACGAGGTAGTGCCCGCCGTCAACCAGATCGAAACGCACCCCTTCCACCAGCAGATAGACGTGCAGAAGTTCTTGCAGGAACAGGGCGTGCAAATCGAGTCCTGGGGGCCGTTTGCCGAAGGCAGGAACAACCTGTTCCGGAACGAGCTGTTGCTCTCCGTCGGCGGCAAGTACAAGAAGAGCGTGGCGCAGGTGGTGCTGCGCTGGCTGATACAGAGAGGCGTCGTCGTGATCCCGAAGTCCGTCCGAAGGGAAAGGATTGCTGAGAACTTCAACGTCTTTGATTTTGAGCTGAGCGGGGAGGATATGGAGGCCATCGCCACGCTGGACACGAAGCAGAGCCTCTTTCTCGACCATCGCGATCCGGCAGTGGTCAACACTCTGGGCACCATAAAATTCAACACCTGAAAAATCGAACTACGTAGATGAGATGGAAAGAATGAAGAGAATAGGAATTAGAATTGTAGTGACTTTTATAGTTTCACTCGTAAGTTTCACCAACATCACGAGCGCACAAACCAATATGAATAAAGATCAGAGCTTAAACGCCAAACAGCAGAGCATCGTGACCATCTCCGCCTTCACCGCGAAAGGCGATCTGGAAAATCTGCGAAAAGCCTTGAATGGCGGGCTGGATTCTGGACTGACCGTCAATGAGATCAAAGAGGTGCTGGTTCAGCTTTACGCCTACTGCGGCTTTCCGCGCAGTCTGAACGGCATCAATACTCTGATGTCCGTGGTGGAAGATAGAAAGAAAAGAGGCGTCAGGGATGTAGAGGGAAAAACGGCGACGCCGATTACGGACACTGCCGATAGATATGAAAGAGGCAGAAAGACGTTGGAGAAGCTCACCGGGCAGCCGCAATCCAAGCCTGCTAAAGGTTTCGGTGAATTCAGCCCGGCGATTGATCGCTTTCTGAAAGAGCATCTATTCGCGGATATTTTCGACAGCGACGTTTTGAGCTATCAGCAGCGCGAGTTAGCCACCATTTCGACGCTCGCCACAATGCCCGGCGTCGAGCCGCAACTGGAATCTCACCTGTCAATGGGGATGAATACCGGGGTAACTGAAGCTCAATTAAGACATGTCTTTGATTTGATCGAGAAAAGCGTAAGCCGTGAGCAGGCTGAAACGGCCCGAAGATCGCTGGCGAAAGTGACTGCCGCGAGGCAAAAAAAGCAGTAACCGTTATTCGGTAAGAAGAGGGAATTTATTGCGATGAGCAGATCGACAGTCGGATTGTTACTCTGCGCGGCGGCGCTTTTTGCTGCCGTCTCGTGTAGTAACCAACAACCAAATACGGAGAGAACGAAAATGGAAAAGAGTGAAAACAGAACGGAAGGCGCGATTTTTCCGAGAGGCGAAAGAGCTCCGGCGGATTATTTCACGGGCACTGTTTATCTACAGATGCTCGCCCAGAAAACCGAAAGCAATGATTATTCAATCGGCAGCGTCACGTTCGAGCCGGGGGCGAGAAGCAACTGGCACACGCACCCAGCGGGACAAACTCTGATCGTCATCGAAGGCAAAGGGCTTTATCAGGAAAAAGGCAAGCCCATTAAAACGATCAACAAAGGCGAGACGATCATCTGCAATCCCGACATCGAGCACTGGCACGGCGCATCTCCCGAAAGCCGATTGACGCACATCGCCATCACTAACGATAAAGGCGAAGGCGGTGTTGTATGGCTCAAGCCGGTAACAGACGAAGAATACAACGCCGGCGGGAAATGACAGCGTGGTAACAGAAAGAATTATTCGGGGACTGAAAGCTACTGCTCGACCGACGAGCACCGTGCCATCAAGACGCTGTTCGATTCCGTAAAGCAAGGAGGAATAACGGATGAGTAAGTGGAAGACAGACGAGTTGCAAAGAATTGCCGAAACCGACGACCTGCATATCTCGCCGTTTCGTGAGGACGGCGTAACCTACGGCACGCCGACATGGATTTGGGCGGTTGTCGTCGGAGATGATTTATATGTGCGCGCTTACAACGGGCAAAATTCACGTTGGTACAAATCGGCGATGAAACAAAAGGCAGGTCGCATTCAAGCCGCGGGAATGATCAAGGAAGTGACTTTTGAATCTGTTGAAGGAGACATAAACGCACAGATC
>DASWQH010000005.1:0-199088 GCA_036403815.1 Pyrinomonadaceae bacterium
CTGAGAAAGAAGGTGTCCGGTGTAGTTCCACGCTCCTATTCGGGAGCTGTTCGTCCCACTTCATGATTCGGGTGAAGGCTCAAATGGTCACACTGTTAGACGGGTTCTTCTCTCTGCGTTGACCCAAACTCATTCTCGACCCTCGGCCTATCTTTCTCATCGCCTCTTGCGAGGCATGAGAATTATACACCGGACGATTCAGACTTGTATCATGTCCTGTTAGGCGACGGCTCACGCGAAATCCTCCACTTGTGTTTTCTTCCCAAGAGTATTGTATTTAGGTATGTGTAGTGTACTTCCTCCCTTCTTCGTCTGGAAAAGGCAAGGCCAAAGACTATTATCATAAGCAGAGTGACAACTGATAGCCTCAAATAGATTACTCTATGTTCTTGCTCGGTGACTGCTGCGATAATAGCAATGAAGAACGCCATGAAACTTGCGAGAAACAGAGACCCCATCATTCTCACCTCTGCCTCCAGTTGCAAGCTCTCTTCCCAAAGCTCAGGCGATGTAACCCTAATTAATCGTTTGCAGTAACTAAAAACTCTTGTTCTTGGGAGTTGGTTTGATTCAAGACCAGAATGATCTTTAACTATTCCTTCAAGCTCATCGAAATATTTCTCGCCTTGGTGCAATATTGGATAGGGAAATTTGAGACCTTCTCTAATGTAACTGAACTTTTCAAGTGGCTTCTTCCCCTCAATGTTCAAAGGGAATTTATATTCTTTACCCAACGAATATCTCACTACAATAATTAGGCCGTGAAAAATGGATTCAATAGAGCCAGCGACTTCCATCGCAAAAGCCTTTACGATATACCCTATGGTTAGTCCAACAGCTATATAAGCTACTAATACCGCGGATTGGAAAATGTTATTGGAGCTTGAGAAAATTCTTTGGGCAACTGAATATTCATAGTTCAAGTTAACATCACCAACCAGCAGGAAGTGGACTAATATCAAAATAAGAGTTAACCATACGAGACCGGGCACAAGGGCACCGAAGATGTCCACAATGGTCAAATAAGCCGTCTTTGGTGATGGGAAGTCGGATGCTTCCTCTTCAGCCATAACAGTCTCCTCCTATGTAAATTACAAGTGAAATTGCCTAACTGCAATTAGGCCGCCAGTAGCGGCAATATACCCGAATCCCCGTAAATTACCGCCAGCGGTCTAATCCCTCTCTGAGTTGCCTTTTACCGCTTGCGGCGGTCTAACACATCAAATAGCCGGGGGTTGCCGCTGCAATACTATTGCAGGGTACTACTTGAAATTTGTAGGAGCAATACTGTTCTCTAGTGGTAATAATATAGCTTACAAAATTGAAGCCCTGCTGTGTGCTCCTGTGAGAGAGGATAGCGCCTTGCCTGAAACTTGGATACACTGAAACAGCTCTGTGGAGAAGTGACGAAAAGATTAAACTTCAGGCTCTTGCTGAAACTGAGATAAACAATCCTGCTTGTTATGAAGATAAAAATCGGAGTCATGGGATCGGCGGGCGATACTTTGCCACCCGATGCGGCTGAGGCTTTGCGGGAGAAGGGCGAGGCATTGGGGCGCGCTATCGCCGCGCATGATGTGTTGGTGTTGACGGGTGCGACTACGGGTTTGCCTTACATGGTGGGAGGTGCGGCGCGGCGTGCGGGCGCTTTTCATATAGGCATCTCGCCCGCAAGCAATGAGCACGAGCATGTCGAAAGTTATCATCTTCCCACAGACGCATGCGATGCCATTATCTACACTGGCTTCGGCCTGAAGGGTCGCAATGTCGTGCTGGTGCGCTCGTGCGACATAGTGCTTTTCATCAGCGGCTCTATGGGCACGCTCAACGAGTTTACTATCGCGCACGACGAGGGACGTATCATAGGCTGCCTGACGAAGACGGGCGGCGTGGCCGACGAAGCGGAAGGCTTGGTGGAGGTCTTCTCCAAGCAGACACGCGGGGTAGTCCTTCACGGCGACAACCCTATGCGCCTCATCAACGCCTGCATAGAAGCATTCGGCCAGATGAAAGAATAGGTCAAGGAAGGGTGTAAGATGCGGGCTGAAAGTACGCATAAGAGAAAAACCATCCTTGGCTTTTATCCCTCATCCCTACTTTTCGCTGTACTGCTACTGGCGCTTTCACACTCTGCGATTAACTGCAAGAAGATGAGTAAGTCCGAGATGACAGAAAACATCATTAGCGCGCAACGCACGCGCGAGGAGATTTCCGCTTCGGATTTTTTTAATGCGGAGTGGGAGCGCGCCGCGCCCGTTCCGCTTGTGCGCTACTGGTCTGGTAAGCCCGCGCCGCCGGAGCGCCAGGCAGAGGCGCGCCTTATCTGGTCGGAGAAAGCTTTATGCGTGCGCTTTATTTGTAGTCAAAGTGAGCCGCTTGTCATGAGCGATGCGCCGCAAACGGCAGAGAAGACTATTGGACTCTGGGAGCGCGACGTGTGCGAAATCTTCATCGCGCCCGAGAGCAACAAGACGGAACACTATTTTGAGTTTGAAGCTGCCCCGACGGGCGAGTGGATTGATCTTGAGATTAAGTGGAAGCCGGAAGCGCGTGAGACCAACTGGCAATACCGTTCAGGTATGACTGCGGCAGGGCGAATCGAAGAAGGGCGTGTCTTTATTGTGATACGCGTGCCGTGGGAAGCCTTCGGTAAGAGACCGCAGGCAGGAGAACTATGGCGCGTGAATCTCTTTCGCTGCGTGGGCACGGGCGCAGAGAGAGGCTATCTGGCATGGCAGCCGACGCGCACCCCGCAGCCGAACTTTCATGTCCCGCAAGCCTTCGGCTGGCTTCGCTTAGACTAATGAAAGTCCGGGTAAGTCCCAAATTCCAAGACCCATGTCCCAAGTCAAAGACTCTTTCTTTTGACTTGGGACATGGGTCTTGGAATTTGGGACTCTCATCTTACTTAACGTGAGGCGCGATATAAGAATGAGCAGAATGTTTTTAGCTCCGTAGGAGCCGGATGTTTATAGTCTCTAGATGCGAAATGAACCTAGCTCCGTAGGAGTTGTATGTTCTCCATCAATTAACATATAGCTCCTACGGAGCTAGGCTCTTTTTGGAAACTATAAGCTATAAACATCCGGCTCCTACGGAGCTTAATTCTCTTACGTCGCGCCTCACGTTACTTAAGCAGAGCGTTGTAGCGTGTGCGGTCTTCCGCGCTCATCTCCGTAATCCTGACGCCTATCAAGTAGCCTTTATCCGCTGCCCCTTCTTCCAGTTTCTCGTAGCGCGTGGGCACGGCGTAAATCACCATCGGCTCACTTTCATGTTCAATGAGAATCTCAAGCGTGCGGTCTTCGCCCATGAGGTAGATGCTATTAATGCGTATGGCCGGAAGGATGAGCGCCAGCCCGGAGGAGCTGATGTCGCGTGTATAGCCGTAAAGCGCGTCCTGCTCGGTCAGAGAGACGCGCGCGGGTCTGGCTGCGCGCACGGGTGAAACTCTGACGCTCAGGCGCACTCTGTATCTGGGAGAGCGGCGGCGATTGCCCAGATATTCTCTGAATCGCGCGGCGATGGAACGTATTATCTCAGGCATCTTCGTACACCCGTGCGTGCAAATTTATAGAACAGTCGGTCTAGCGCCTACAGAGGGGCGCGGCCTCAGTAACGAGAGAGCGATGGGGGCAACTAAAGATAAAGGGAGAAAGCCTGATGTGAGACAGGGGCGCAAAAGCCGGGCGCGCGCAAACGAGAAGGCTTGCCTGTAAAGTTGTGGGAGAGAACGAGCGACGCGCGCCGGGAAAGCGTCCGGGCTTTATTGTAAGCGCCTGCGGCGAGCTAAAGCAATAGAGATGTTTTCGCGCCGCATCTCCCGGCTGAAGTTTTTGATGTTTCAGGGCGCGCTTGCGGGGGCAATCAGCTCGACTGTCTCGCGCCCGTTCGGCTGCAACGTGACAGCCTTTGCGCCTGCCGAGTGCGCTCTGACGAAAGCCTCGTTGACGGCGCGCAAACTCTCACCCTCTCTGAGAACCATCACCAGATAAGAGCCGGGCGCGGAAGTGAATTTGAAAGTGCCGTCACCGTCCGTCACCGCCGGAAGAAATGCGCTGGAGGAGCGCCACCTGGTCGGGTCGGATGGAACGAGGAGCACGATTGCGCCGCGCACTGGCTTTGCATTGGCTGCTGACGTGACGCGACCCTGAAGTGTCGCTACGTCCGACGAAACGGTGATGCGTACATTATCAATGCTCGCTCCCGAAGCGATTTTCACAGGCTCGCGCATCAGGTCTGTGCTGCCCGACGTGATTGACTTCACGTAGAACTTATCGCCCAGTTGCTGCACTGTAATATAGAACTCGCCGGATGGAACTTTATCAATCTGGAAGCCGCCGCCCGTCTGAAGGAAGCTGTAGCGCTCAAGTCCCGTCACGCCATCGCGCGACATAAGATACACAGCGAGTCCCTGCGGAAGCTGTTTGTCATTGCCTTCTACTACAATTGTGCCCTGAAGCCGCCCGCCTTCGCTCACCTCTATGACAATGCCAGAGAGGTCGCCGCCCGAAACCGTCACCTCCTGCTGGCGCGCCACAAGCGCAGGTCGTTGGGGCGTAGGCGCGGTCGTAGTCGCAGACTGACCGTAAGGCACCGGCTCCACGGGTTTCATCAAATCCTGAGCATCTTCTTCCGTAGTACCGGACGCGGGGTCAACCTTAATCACGTATGTTCCATCGGGAATGCCTGTAAAGGAAAAGCGCCCCTGCTCGTCCGATTCGGCGGTCGGGCCGGAATCGAAGAACGGCAAGGCGCTCTCGTCAGTCTTAGTTTGAAGGACGAGGCGAGCGCGCACAGGCTTTCTTCCTGTGCGGGCGACGACCGTGCCGGATATTGTGTACGAAGCGCGATCTATGAGGGTGATGTCTATGTCGCCCGCTTCCTGTCCCGCTTCGACTTTAATGGTCTTGGCCTGTCGAAGGCTCGTCTCGTTCTGATAATAGCTGACGTTTAAGTTGCTGTTGCCGAACATGCCCATCCCTGCGTATTCATCACGCGCGTCTTCGCGTGTATTAATTTCAGAAGCGCCCACGACATACTCTCCGGGCGGCAGTCCCGCGATGCGATAGACTCCACGGTCGTCTGTTCTAAAGCCCAACATGCTAATTGGAGACACTCCTGTGAGGAACCGCGTGAGGCGATTATTCTTTTTACGCATGATGATAACCTGCGCGTTGATGACCGGATCGCCGTCCTGATAGTTGACGCGGCCTGTGATGACTCCGCCCCTCCTGGCTCGAATCTGCACATTGACGGTGTTCGTACCGTTGACCGAAACCTCGTCGAAATCCTTCTTGATGGCTATGACGGCAGATTGCTCGCTCATCTCCTCATCGAAGTCAACACTACTAAACGGCGTGATGATGCCGGGCAAATCAACCATCACGAAGTAACTGCCCGCAGCCACATCCTTTATGCTGAATTCGCCGCGCTCGTCCGTTGCTCCGCCCTTCTCCATCCCGCCGCCGCTGGTATCCGTTTTGAGAAGCGTGATGCGCGCACGCCTGACCGGGCGATTCGTGTCGTCGTAGATGACACGCCCCCGTATGATTGATTTCGAGGGCACGCTCGGAGTCGGCTGCGGTTTCTCATCTTGCTCTAAGACCACACCCGACGAAACAGTAGTGCCGGTCGTAGTCGTCATAGATGTATTACTATTCTGAGCGTGAGCCTGCGTGGTTGCTATAAGAGAGACGAAGACGAAAGTGAAGAGAGTTGTGTATGCTCTTACTTTAAGAGGCTGTGCGATTGACTTCGATGGCCGCGAGGCTTGCATTGACGGCAATCCTTTCTTAAACGGGTTGCCTCTAAAAGATTCCGAGGCAAAGCGCGAATTGAGGAGCGGGATTTTCATCATGCTTCACTTCTTAGGTATATAGGGCTTACCGCCCGTGTCCGATTTCTTGATGCCTTTGGGATCCATGTAGAAGGACTGCGTGCCCGTGCGACCGTAGACGGCTGGCTCGGCTCCGGCAGTGTAGCTCTTTTTATCAGCCGAGAGCGTGACGTGGAATTTGTAGCCGGTCGATTGCGATGTCAGCACATCTTCGGGCAGCAATCTCTCATTTACGAGGGTCTGTAAATCCGCGTACATGCCGTTGTGTTGCAGGCTGTAAACCAGCTGCTTCTGCGCGATATTGACCAGCATGCTCTGGACATCCCGCTCGTGCGTCTCTATGCGCAGCTTTAGGAAATACTTGCTGCCGTCGCGCTTGGCAGCACTCTCGACTTCATCATTGAAGATAACAATCCAGTTGCCGGACGAGCGGCGCAGTTGAATTTCAATCGGAGGGTCGCTGGGGCCATCGCTCTGTAGCTTGACGAAGACAGAGGCGCGGTCTCCGCTAATCTGCTCGCCCGTTAATTGAACTTTATCGGCATCCACCGCCATGCCTTCAAAATCCGGTCGCAGCTCCTCAAGCTCCGCCGCGCTCAAATTTTCAATCGCTGGCCGGAGCGCAGTCGCCACCAATGCATCACGAAAACGCTTTTCGCTCAAAGCCTTGTAGAACTGGCGCACAGCGTCCGACGGCGTAGCAGCGACCACGTTGTTCTGCGCTTGAGCAGGCGAAATTGAGAGCGCGCCGCAGGCCATGACGAGAGCGCCAGCGAGTAGAATCGAGGTGAGGCGCGGCGCGTGCGCGAGTCTAATGTACATGTCTTGAATCTTCCTTCGGGTGACCTGAAAAATGGAGGCGCGGCCTGTGCCTTTTTAGAACCGGGCAGAGGGCGCGCCTCAAGCATAATATGAAGCAGGAAAAGCTGTAAACGTTGCCGGTGGAAGTCGGGGTAAGTCCCAAGTTCCAAGTCCCATGTCCCAAGTTAAGAACTTGAGTCTTCGACTTGGGACTTTGGACTTGGAATTTGGGACTTACCCGGGGACTATGTTTTCCCTCCTCTGCTTCGGCTGGCAAGCAGCCATTCCCGCCCGACAAAATATAGCAAGACCATCAGCACCAGAAAAGGAATCAGCGACAGCACATCCGCGTAAGCGTGCGTGTTTGCGCCCGGATTCTTCTCCAGAAATTCCTTGCTGACGGGGAAGAACGGATTCGTCGCCATAGACCAGTTGGTGATGCGGTCGGTCGTGCTCTTCAATGCTCCGGCCATGAAGGCTATGAAGATGCCTGCCAAGGCACCGCCCGCTATGTAACCCGAAGCCATCAGCACGCCGGGGCTTTTATCTCCTTCGGCGACCAATTCTTCTTCGGTCATATTCTTGTGCTTGAGCCGTTTGCGCATAGCTGCGTCAACCAGCCAGCGTATCATGCCGCCTATAAAGATAGGGCTTGAAGAGGAGAGCGGCAGGTAGACTCCTACGGCAAAGGCCAGCGACGGAATGCCGCTCATCTCCAAGACAACGGCAATCATCACGCCCAGCAGCACCAGCCCCCAGGGCAGTTTCCTATCAAGAATGCCCTTGATGATGTAGGACATCAAAGTGGCCTTCGGCGCTTTGAACTTGTCCACCTCTGAGCCGTCAGGCCGCGCCTTGAACTTACCGTTGATGCCGGGGTCAACTATGTATACGGGCACACCCTGATCGTTGACCAGATACTTGGTGGCCGTGCCTGCTTCTTCGTCAACTCTCTGCCAGACTTTATAGGTGTTGGTATCGGAGGCGGCCTGCACGCCCTCCAATTTTTCCGTTTTCTCCAACGTAGAAGGATCGACACGTACATTCGCCGGAAGAGTTTTGCTGTCCACAGGCTGATAGACGGTTCCGGCTTTGTTCAAGCTCAGCAGAATAGGCCCTAGCACGAGCGCTGAAGTAAGCGCTCCGACCAGAATGGCAACCTGCTGGTATTTAGGAGTCGCGCCGACCAGAAAGCCCGTCTTCAAGTCCTGCGAAGTTGTGCCGCCGTTTGAAGCCGCTATGCAGACAATCGCGCCTATGGAAAGAGCCGTCACGTAATAAGAGGGGCCAGTCCAGCCGACAAGCAGAAATATCAGGCAGGTCAAAAGCAGCGTTGCGACCGTCATGCCCGAAATCGGGTTCGAGCTTGAGCCGATCTCGCCCGTCAGACGCGAAGAGACCGTGACGAAGAGAAATCCGAAGGCGACTATCAGAAGCGCGCCCAAAATGTTCCACTGTAGATTGAGCGCATTGGTAACTATAATCGCCACCAGCATGACGACGATGCCGCCTATGACAAACTTCATGGAGAGGTCTTGATCCGTGCGCGGCACTCCTTCAGTGTCAACGCCCTGGCTGCCGCGAAGGTCTTTCAAGCCCTCTTTTAATCCGTGCCAGATGGTTGGCAGAGAGCGCCCCAGGCTGATGATGCCGCCCGCCGCCACCGCGCCCGCTCCTATATAAAGCACGTAAGCGTTGCGTATATCGTCCGGCCCCATGTCTGCGATAAGCGTGGTTTGCTCAGGAGCAAGCGGTGTGGCAAGGCTTGCCCCGAAGAATTTGATAATCGGAATCAGCACAAGGTAAGCCAGGACGCCGCCCGCGCACATGATAGAAGCGATGCGTGGCCCGATAATGTAACCTACGCCGAGCAGGGTCGGATTAACTTCAGCCGAAACAGAGCCTGCTTCAAAGGGCTTGCCGAAAATCTTTTCCGGCGTATCCTTCCATCCCTTCAAGGCCGCCATGATGAACTGGTAAGCGAAGGCGATGCCGAACCCGGCAAAGATGGTCTTCGCTCCAATCTGTGCCTCATCTGAGACGGCAGCCTTGTCGCCCCCGTCTCTGGCCGCCGCGCGCGATTCATCGGACGCGCCCGCCTTGAGCACCTCTGCACACGCAGTCCCTTCCGGGTACTTCAGCTCGCCGTGCTGCTGCACTATGAGCGCGCGCCTCAAGGGAATCATCATCAGGATGCCGAGCAAGCCCCCCAGCACCGCGACTAACATGACGCGTGTGAATTCAAGGTCGAAGCCCAGAATCATAATCGCGGGCATGGTCACGCCTATGCCGAAGGCTATGCTTTCACCGGCAGAGCCAGCCGTCTGCACGATGTTGTTCTCAAGAATCGTTGCATCCCTCAAACCGAGTTTCGAGAACAGACGAAAGACCGTGATGGAGATGACGGCCACGGGAATGGATGCGCTGACCGTCAACCCGACTTTCAGGACTAGGTAAAGCGAGGACGCACCGAAGATGATGCCGAGCAGTGTGCCGATGATTAAAGGCAACGGCGTCAACTCCGGCAAGCGAATCCTGGCCGGTATATACGGCCTGAAGGTGGCTGCTTCAGGATGTTCCGGTCTATATCCGACAATATCCGGATACTCGTTACTTGGCTTAGTAACCTCGACGATTCCACCTGACATGGAAACTACCTCCGACAAATTTTTGAACGGGGAGCGAGTGGGGTTATATCGGTTGCTACTTTACACGCGCCATGCACCTGAGAGCAAGTCAGGCAAAAGGTACTAGGGAGTGTAGGAACGAAGAATCTGAAAGAAAATAGCCGCTTGTATTAGCTCCGTAGGAGCGTGGATTTTTATAGTTTCTGGATTACATCAAGAACCAGGCTCTGTAGGAGCTTCATGTTCTCAATCAACGAACATGAAGCTCCTACAGAGCTTGATGAGGTTGATAATCATACCGGCTATAAACATCAAGCCCCTGACTGCGGCTGTAAATCAGCTTGCAGCCTTTTAGCTTTTGCCTTCTTTTAGATTAAACTGCCCGTGTCTTCTGAAGCACAGAGCTTTCACCAACCAAACTTTTTTCAGGTCACGGTTGCCGATGCGTACACGCACACTCGCTCTTTGTCTTATAGCAGCTTTCTGTCTTCCGCTTTTCTCATCGCCTGTAGACGAAAGCAACCCGTCTTTCATCGCACCTCAAATAGCGAGCGCCGCGCCCGTCAATATTCCTGCGCCGGAAGATGTGCTCGGCTTTCGTCCGGGCGATGACCGCAAGCTGGCAAGCTGGAATCAGGTGGTTGACTACTTTCGCAAGCTGGATGTGGCGAGCGACCGCGTGCGGTTTGAAACTTTGGGCAAGACGACGATGGGAGCGCCCTTCGTCATGGCGACCATCAGCGCGCCGGAGAACCTTGCGCGTCTTGAAGAATATAAAAAGATTCAGCAGCAACTGGCAGACCCGCGCACCTTGGGCGCAAACTCTGAGCGCAAGGCCGCCGCGCTTATTTCTCGCGGCAAGACAATCGTGCTCATCACCTGCGGCATTCATTCCACAGAGGTCGGCTCTTATCTCTCAAGCATGCTCATCGCGCATAGACTGGCTTCGTCCGCTGAGCCTTTGATTCGTGAAATCCTTCAGAACACAATTATTCTTCTAGTCCCCTCTTTGAACCCGGACGGTGTGGACATCGTCAAGAACTGGTACGACAAGACGCTCGGCACGCCGTTTGAAGGCACAGACCCGCCGGAGCTTTATCAAAAGTACACAGGGCACGATAACAATCGAGACTGGTACGCCTTCACGCAGGTCGAAACAAAAATCACCGTCGAGAAGATTTACGATGTCTGGCATCCGCAGATAGTCCACGACATACACCAGCAGGGCGCAACCGGCGCGCGGCTGTTCCTGCCGCCCTACATGCAGCCCGTAGAGCCAAACGTGCCAAAACAGATTGTGGAAGGCTACACAGAGCTTGGCCTTGCCATTAAAGACGAGATGCGCGCGGCGGGCTTTAAAGGCATCACATGGGATTCGACCTACGACGCGTGGACGCCCGCGCGAGCCTATTCGCATTATCACGGCGGCGTGCGCATCCTCTCCGAAACCGCATCGGCCAAGCTTGCCACTCCCATCAACATGCGCACAGAAGACCTGCGCGCGGGGCTTGGCTATGACGCGCGCAAAGCGTCTGCCAATTTCCCTGACATCTGGACGGGCGGCCAGTGGCGCTTGCGCGACATCACCAATTACATGACCACAGCCGCCTTCGCGCTTCTCAGAAACGCGGCACAAGAGCGCGAGCGATGGCTCAGGCGATTTTACGAGATAGGAAAAGAGGCTGTAAGACCGCGAAATAAGGGAGAGCTGTGGGGATTCAAAATTAAAGCGAGCGGCAATACGCCTGCGCTGCTTGATATTCTAGAAAGAGGCGGCGTTCAAATCGGATATCTTGCCGGTGAGAAGCCTATAGAATTGAGAACCCTCAGCGACAGTAGAGTAACTTATCCGACTCGCACTTTCATCGTTCCGCTTGCGCAGCCGTATGGAGCATTCGCCAAAGCGCTCCTTGAAAAGCAAAGCTATCCAAACCTACGCGATAAAGATAACCATCCAATCCCGCCTTATGATGTCACAGCACACACGCTTCCCCTATTGATGGGCGTTGAGGTAGAGCCTATCATCGCTCCTTTCAAAGGCCGCCTCATGAAGAGGGTTAATATTGAGACATCAATTAGCGATTGCGTGTCTTCAGGGCTCAAGAAAATAGCGATTTATAAGTCTAGCGTTCCGTCAATAGATGAAGGATGGACTAGATGGTCGCTCATTGGAAGCTGTTTCAACTACGAGTATGAACAGATAACTGATAAAGAGATACGTGAGAGAAACTTCGAGCAGAAGTATCGCCCAGCATATTTCAACAACTCGCAGATTTACAAAGACCTCAAATACAGAGTCATCATCCTTCCAGACCAACTGCCGCGGACGATTCTGGAAGGCTACAAGGCGGGCACAATGCCGCAGGAATTAACCGGCGGGCTTGGCGAAGAGGGTACGAAGGCGCTACGCGAATTTGTAGAGCAGGGCGGGACGCTTATCTGCCTGAACCGCGCTTCCAGCTTCGCCATAGAGCAGTTCAAGCTGCCCGTGAGGGATGTCACGGCGGGACTTGCGCGCACGGAGTTTTACGCTCCCGGCTCTATCCTCCGCATAGAGATGGACAAGTCGCACCCGCTGGCCGCAAGCATGCCTGTAAAGTCGGTCGCGTGGGTGGAAAACTCGCCTGTCTTTGAATTAAGCGATGCAAAGGATGCAGCGGCGCGCGTGCGTGTCATTGCGCGCTATTCGGCTCAGGGCGACCCTCTGCTCTCAGGCTGGCTTTTGGGCGGCGAGCGCCTTCGCGGGCGAGCCGCGCTGGTAGACGTGACGCTCGGAAAAGGGCACATCTTTCTTTTCGGCTTTCGCCCGCAGTATCGCGGTCAATCAATGGCTACCTATCCCCTCTTTTTCGGCGCTATCTTCAGCGGCGGCATGTACTAGAAGGAAAAGAAGAGGTTAGAGGTCAGAGGCTAGAGGTTAGTAATTTCCTTCTTTTTACTAACCTCTGACCTCTGACCTCTGACCTCTAAAAAAAAGAACCTTGCGGGCGGAACTAGCGTATAATACTTGGCGGTCTGATACGCCCCGGCAGAAGTGCGAAACGTTTGGAAAGCCAGCGCACAGGGCGAGCCAGACCAAGGGCCTGAATGGTCACCGTTCTCATCACCTCTTTTCTTCTTTTAGCTGCAATCATCTACGCCGTTTATCGGTGGCAAGAGACGCCGTCCAGCCGCAGCGCGCAGCAAGACCACGTGTTGCCGCCACAGCCGGGCTGGAGCGGGTTGTTCGGCGATGGCATAGTCAATCAACAGCAGTTAGCAAGCGCCGACAAAGCAGAAGAGCGCGAGAAAATTTTTGCACGCGCCGCAAAGGGCGAAAGAAGTGTGCTTGCGTCTGCTCGTGATACCAGAGACGCTGCTCTGTATGAAGAGGTCTTGAACATGCTTATAGGGCAGGCGGATTCGGACAAAAAGCTGCTCGCGCTCGTCTCTTACATGACAAGCGTGTCTCCTGCCTTCAGCATTAACCGTCGCCTGGCCGAAAGATTCATGGAAACATGGAAGGCTTCTCCGGACAGAGGCAACACGGCCAAGATGCTGCACATAGTGGCGCTCGCAGATGATGCAGCGTTGTACCGGCAGGCCGTCGAAACAACACTTACATTCTGGCGAGAGAAACGCATCCCCGGCCTTTCGGCTGAAGAGATGTGCTCACTCGCCGAAAGCGAATACTGGATATTGTCACAACACGAGAGAAGCTCCGGTCAGGGCTTTCTCTTGAAACTGAAACTGGCCGCGCTTCGCCGCGAGCTGAGGCGCGGTACAGGCGTAACCCATGAATAAAGGATAGGTGTCAGGGGCTGTTGAAAAAATGAATCTACTATTCCCTGCCCCCATCCCCCACTTTTGAAAGCAGAGGACTACTATGAATAACATTGACCTGTGGGCGGTAATTCCCGTCGTCGTCGTAGCGTTCATTGCGCTCATCGTGCTGATCATTATCTTGAGAAAGATATTTGTTAATGTCAGCGCGACCGAGATTGCAATTAAGGAGCGGCGCTACATGGGCGCGAAGATGCCGCCCGGAAGAGTTGTCGCAACCGAAGGCGAGGTCGGCATTCAGGCAGATGTCTTGAAGCCTGGGCTGCACTTAATCAAATATCCTTTCGAGCGCGTCGTGCGCAAGGTGCCGCTCATCGAAATCGGCTCGGACGAGTTGGGCGTCATAGAGGCCATTGACGGCGAGCCGATGCCGCCCGGAAGAATCTTCGCGCCCGACCGCGCGCAGAACGCGCACAACAACTTCCAAGACCCCATCGCCTTCATCAAGCGCGGCGGCGTCAAAGGTATACAGTTGCGCACGCTGCCGCCGGGCCTCTGGCCGATTCACCCTTATCTCTTCCGCGTGTCGGTAGCGAAGGTGACGGTCGTGCCGCCGGGCAAGGTCGGCGTCATGATGTCGTCAGACGGTGCGCAGCTTGATGCTGGCCGCCTCTTGGGCAAAGCCATAGAAGGCCATCGCAACTTTCAGGATTCGGAGCAGTTCATAGCTTCCGGCGGACAGAAGGGGCCGCAGGTCGAAAGCCTGACGCCCGGCACCTATCGCATCCTGACCAACTCCGTGGACATTGATAACAACACCAACATCAAGCCCGGACTCTTTCAGGTACGTCTCTTCGACGCGACGCTTATCAGCGAGAACCAGATTGGACTTGTCGAAGCTCTGGACGGCGCGACCTTGGATCAGCGCGATTACGTCGCCACTCCCGTAGAGGGGCACGATAATTTCCAGGACGGCCACGAGTTCATAGGACGCGGCGGCCAGCGCGGGCCGCAGAAAGACATCCTGCTGCCCGGCACTTACTACATCAACCCGCTGCTGTTCAAAATCATTCTCGAAAGCGCGAAGGAAGTGAAGCCGGGCGAGGTGGCGGTCATCGTCTCCAACACCGGCAAAGACCCGTCTGATGAGATACGGCGTCAGATGGCCGCCAAGATACGCGAGCGTCTTGAGCGCGAAGAGAACGAACAGATCGCCAGCGCCGCCGCTCGTCTCGACAAGCTCAACGATGAAAACCGCACGGTCGAGGAGATTAAAGACGACTTACTATCGGGCGACCCTGCTGATCGTCGTCTGGATGAAGGCGCGCACGAGGCTTACGTTGTGCCCGAAGGCTATCGCGGTATTCAGGAGACCGTGGTCGGCCCCGGTCGTTACTACGTCAACACGCTGGCGATTACGCCCATCGTCATCCCTACGACGAACCAGACGGTCGAGTGGACTGCGGGCGAAGTGACGAACACGTTCGATCCCTTCGAGGTCATCTCGAAGGACGGCTTCACGATGCAGTTGGAGGTGCGCGTAGTCTTTCGCGTTAAGCCTGAAGACGCGCCCTTCATGGTCGCCAAGATCGGCTCGATTGAGAAGCTTATACAGAACGTGATGCATCCGCTGATTGACTCTATCTTCCGCAACCAGGCATCGGAATCAAGTGCGATGGCCTACTTGCAGAATCGTCACGAGGAGCAGGAGCGTGCAGAGGCTCGCGTCCGTGCGCATCTACTGAAGTATCACGTTGACGTGGTAAACGTGCTCATCTGCCACATACACCTGCCCGAAGAGTTGATGAAGACGCAGACGGAAAAGATTCTCGCAGAGCAGCGCCAGAATATGTTTGACGCGCAGCGCGAAGCCGAAGAGAAGCGTATTCAACTGGAGAGAATCACGGCGCAGGCCAACAACCAGAAAGACCTCATGGCCGCGACCGTCGGCGTCGAGATTGCAGGCAAGCGCGCAGAACAGCGCAAGTCAGAGGGCGAGGGTGAAGCCCATTACATCCTGCAAACGGGTAAGGCCGAAGCCGAAAAGGTTCGTCTCATGGGTGAAGCGCAGGGCGTCGCCTATCACGAGCAGGTCAACGCGCTCGGCGCTCAGGGCGTAGCGCTCATCGAAACCCTCAAGGTCATAGGTGAAAAGAATGTACGCATCACGCCCGATGTGATGGCCTCAGGCTCAGGCGACGGCGCAGGTGGAGGACTTGGCACACTTCTACTGCTCAATCTCTTCCGCGACCGCCTGAATCTTCCGGCGGAGAACGGCTCGAAGGCGAACGTGAAGTAAAAGTAAGCGGCTAGCGAGTCAAGCCCTAGATAGTAAGCGGCGAGCAGTAAAGAGAGTCTCTTTACTGCTCGCCGCTTATTTTGCTACTGGCTTACTCTCTTCTTGCGCCCGGTTTTGTATATTATAGCGGTTCTTAGTTGAATGCGACTGTTGCGACACAGGTTCAGGTCAGTACCGCCTGCGTGAGCGGGCGGGTCTCAAGTGTCGCCACGACCCGCCCGCTCACGCAGGCGGTACTGACAGGAGTCGCATTCATCTGAGAACCGCTATAACTCCGGCGTCAGATGCCTTCCCGGTTACTGCAATGTGCTATCATGCGGCTCGTATGAAGGACGGGAATCTATTATGTCAGTTCAAATTGTAAGACGACATTTCAACATTAGTGAATATTACCGAATGGCTGCGGCTGGCGTTCTCTCGGAAGACGACCGTGTCGAGTTGATTGAAGGTGAGATTGTCGAAATGAACCCGATTGGCAGCCGTCATGCGGCTTGTGTAGGCAGGCTAACCGAGTTTCTAGGGCGGGTGGCGGGCGGCGAAGCAATCGTTTGGGTGCAGAACCCTGTGCAGATCAGTGATTTCTCCGAACCATTGCCCGATGTTGCGTTGCTCAAGCGCCGAGATGATTTCTATGCTCAAGCTAATCCACAACCGGCGGATGTGCTGCTTATCATTGAAGTAGCTGACAGTTCAGTTGAATATGATCGTGATATAAAAATTCCTCTTTATGCGGCAGCAGGTATCCTTGAAGTCTGGCTCGTTAATCTACCTAAAGAAGCCATCGAAATTTACACCCAGCCCATTGGAGACGCCTACAGGGAGATTCGCATAGTAAAGCGTGGCGAATCCTTAGCGACAAAATCTATTCCGAGCCTGATGGTTAACGCCGATGTTGTTCTCGGCTAAAGTCGGCATCTAACCACTCATTCAACCCGACTGCTCAATAGCTTTCCTTTGAAGTTAATTTGGTGTGCCGTTGGAAGGGCTGAACATCTTCTAAGTCTTAAGCGTATCTTGCTTGAGAAGACACTACCAAGCATTGAGAAAGGGATTTGTATGTATTGCCCAAGATGCAGCCAGCAGCAAGTTTCTGATGAGGTTAGCTTTTGTACTCGGTGTGGATTTCAGTTAGGAATAGTAAAAGAATTGCTGGTTAACGACGGAGCGCTTCCGGCACACGCCTTAGAGGCTCAGGCAAACAAATTGATGGCAAGTCGGAAAGGGATTCGACTGGGCATCAAGGTAATATTCTTCAGCATTATATTATTGCCTTTGTTCTTAGGTCTATCCTATATCTTTGACTCGCCTGTCCCTCTCTGGGCTCCGGCAATTGTCTTTCTGGCTGGCCTCACATGCGTACTCTATTCCAGCATTTTTGGTGAAGATATTTTCCCCTCGAAGCAAAAAGCACAGCCCGCATTTTCAGAGAGGACTGTAAATACACACACACTGCCATTGCCGTCAGGGACACCTGTGGGAGAATTAGGCGCAACACGCGTGAACACAGCAGAGATGGTTCAGCGGCCTAGTGTTACCGAGCATACAACGAAACTGTTAAGGACGACTGAAGATTGAAAGTTCCCTGCCAGGAAAGCTGACAAACTCATGCAATCGGACTGGCAACAGCAAACCTGTCATCTTCAAAGTTAACTGCTCGCCGGTTGATGCGTGCGTCAGGCATCTTCTTTATATCAGGCTTGTAGTATAGTCCTCAGATAGTCTTGCCATCGAATCGCTATCCATTTCCGAAAGGAGAAGTATCAAGATGGTTAGAAAGTCAATTGCTTTAACCGGCCTGCTGATTATTTGTCTCTTTCATCCCCTGCCTGCGCACACGCGCGTTGCGGTAGACCTCCCTGATCTGATAATCAAGCAGTATGAGTTTGACTCCTATAACGACAAGGGATTGCGTGTGCAGGTAGCGAATCGAGGCAAAGCCGCATCCAGGCCGTGCCGGTTGGAGATGTCTGTTCGCAGGATCAACGGCACAGCATCGACCCGAACAGCCTACGGGAGGATTCCGGCTATCGAACCGGGAAGAGAAGAATGGGTCACTCTAAACGCTTCGGGGATTTTACAGGCGGCCATCAGCCTTAAAGACACAACCTTCAGGCTGACTGTAGATGACACCGGTATCGTAGCTGAATCCAACGAAGACAATAACGAGACATGGCACAACTAGAATTAGCGGCAACCGACTACTATGCACGTCCAGGCAAAGCTTAGAATGAAATTGCCTGAGCCGAACCGAATACTGCCGGAGCAACTGATTCGCTTCATACTTGAAAACAGGCATGCCAGCAGCATAACAACTCACTCAACCCGGACGCCTCGATAGCAATCCTTTCATCATTCTTCTTCGCGGTGTTAAGTGGATGTTTCGAGCAGCCGTGCCATTCCTGAGTTGAGATACTCGTCTCACTCTCACTGAATAAGGAATCTCTGATATTATGCTTATCGGTAAAACAGCATGGAGAGTTAGTTATGCCAGACAGGAAGAATTTAATTGAAACAGACCCGGAAAAGCTTGGCGGGACTCCCGTTTTCTACGGAACGCGCGTGCCTGTTCAAAATTTATTTGACTGCCTGGAGACGGGTGAATCGCTCGACCAGTTTCTGGAACAATTTCCGAGCGTCACACGCGAACAGGCTTTAGCTGTGCTGGAAGAATCGAAAGAGAGATTGCTTGTCGGCAAAGAGCACCTACCCCATGCTGAAGCCCTTGATGCCGCAGGTGCTGGAAGCTCTTGAGAAAATAAAACCCGGTGAGATAATTATGCGGGGTTGATGCTGACGGTGGCGTCTAACAACTAATTCAATCAGACCGCGAAGAGCATAGCTTTCATCCTTACAATCTCAAAGGCTTATTTCATTGCATGCCGCGACTCAGTTCCGGCGTCGTGCCGTTACTGATTTCCGAGTGATACTTTCAGCCGTTCGTGCTATATGTCTCATGGTTTACGACTGGCAGGGCTGCGTATGAAAGGAACACTTCCCTATGCGACGAGCTTTATTTGCAGTATGTTTGCTGGCTTTGTTGTTAACTGGCTTGCCTGTGGCTGGAGTCCGCGCACAGAAGAACCTTGATAGCATGCTTGACCGGGAGCTGGTGGCGCTCGTCGCAACTTACAAGGCTCTGCACGCTGCTCCCGAACTCTCGCATTACGAAGTGAAGACCTCTGCCATGATCGCGCAGGAGCTGCGCGCCCTCGGCTATACGGTAACGGAACGCATAGGGAAATATAGCAGGCCGGAATGGATAGGCTACGGCGTCGTCGGCGTGATGAAGAACGGCGAAGGCCCTGTGGTGCTCGTGCGTGCAGATATGGACGCGCTGCCCGTAGAAGAGAAAACAGGGCTGCCTTATGCCAGCAAAGTCCGTGTAAAAAACGATGCGGGTCTAGAAGTCGGCGTGATGCACGCATGCGGGCACGACATACACGTCACGTCGCTCATTGGCACGGCGCGTATGCTCGCCGCGCTCAAAGATCAGTGGCGCGGCACTCTGGTGCTGGTAGGCCAGCCTGCGGAGGAGACCATTGACGGGGCGAAGGCTATGCTGGACGATGGGCTGTATAGCAAAATCCCTAAGCCGGATTACGCAATAGCGCTACACGATCAAAGCGACATTGAGGCCGGGAAGGTTGCAGTGGTATCGGGCTTCGCGCTGGCGAACACGACCTCTGTGGACATCACAGTGCGCGGCATCGGCGGTCACGGCTCAAAACCGGAGAACACGAAAGACCCCGTCGTCCTTGCCGCTCAAATCGTTCTGGCGTTGCAAACAATCGTCAGCCGCGAAAATTCCCCGCTTGACCCGGCGGTCGTCACGGTCGGCTCAATTCACGGCGGCACGCGCTATAACATCATCCCGGACGAAGTGAAACTTCAACTGACCGTCCGCTCCTACAAAGAAGAAGTCCGGCAGAAGATTCTTGCCAGCATCGAGCGCATAGCCAAAGGCACTGCGCTTGCCGCCGGTCTGCCTGCGGAACTCGCGCCCGTCGTGAAGGTAAGCGAGACGGAAGTAGCGCCCGCGACATACAACGACCCCGCACTTAGCGGAAGACTATCGAAGCTCTTCTCGACAACATTAGGCGCACAGAATGTAGTGAGCTTTCCGCCGATTATGGGCGCAGAAGACTTCGGGCGTTTCGGCCTTGAGGAACATCAGATTCCTACCGTCCTGTTCTGGGTAGGCGCTGCCGACCCGTTGAAACTTGCGGAGAGCAAGCGCACAGGAAAACCTCTCCCGTCACTGCACTCGTCACTCTTTGCCCCGCTGCCGGAGCCTACGATTAGAACAGGAGTCAAAGCTATGACCTCGGCTGTGTTGGAGCTGATGAAAAGGTAGTATTGAAAAGCATGTCGCGTACACTCGACATGGCCGCATAAAGGAACCGAACGCATGACGGATATAGCCGAACATTTTATAGCAAAGTCTCGCTCCTATCTATGCGCGTCCTACATGCCTAAGCTTGAGCGTTGTCTTGAAGCCCTGACTGATGAAGATGTGTGGTGGCGTGCTAATGACGAATCAAACAGCATAGGCAATTTGTTGCTGCACATTGACGGGAGCACACGCATGTGGATTATCACCGGAGCCGGTAATGCTCCTAACGTGCGTCAACGGCAGCAGGAGTTTGATGAGCGAAAGGTTATTTCTCGTGCGGAGCTGTTGGCGCGGCTGAGAGCTACTGTGGCCGAGGCCGACGGGGTGCTGGCAAGCCTTCGTAGTGAGACCTTGATGGCGTTGCGACAGGTCGGAGAAGTTAAGCTCACAGTGTTAGCAGCCATCTTTCACGCGGTAGAGCATTTTTCGATGCATACCGGCCAGGTCATCATGTTAACGAAGCTGCGCACGGGGAAAGATTTAAGTCTATCCGATTGACGCTTGCAGGAGCGCGTGCAAGCTAATGAGGCATTCAAGCGTGACCGCTCGACCAGTATGCTCTTCAAGTTCCGTCGAAAGCCGAGAAGCAGCCATGAAAGCGAAGCGACGTTTCACAGGCGATATTCTGGATGCCATACGCGGCGGGAAAATCATAGGCATACGTGCTGGCACAGAGCCGCACCGCTTCATAGGCATCTGGGCTGTGGTGGTTGAAGGGCGCGTCTTTGTGCGCTCGTGGAGCTTGAAGCCGCGAAGCTGGTACAGGACGTTTCTGCTGGAGCCGCGCGGCACCATAAATGTACTCGATCAGGAGATTCCGGTTCGCGCCGTGCAGACAAGGAGCGAGCGTTTGAAGGGGGCTGTCAGCCGTGCATATCTGGAGAAGTACCACACGCGCGGCTCTATCAAGTACGCACAGGATATGGGACGCGCTAAATCCGTGGCGACGACTACGGAGCTTGTGCCGCTCTGAAGGTTTGAGATGACGTATAGCGACGAGATAGAAAGCTACTGGCAAACCTACTTAGCCACCCGTTCAGGCGTGAATAGCTTGTAGCATGAGCAGTATGTAGCCGAGCAGTTTGGCGACCATAAGGAGTTGGCGGACAGGCTCGGCGCATTGATTGTGAGCGGAATAAAGACCGCCACATGTTCAGCCGTGTGGGAGTGGGAGGCTGAAGGAAAACCGCTGCCCCGTGCTGGCTTGAAGACAATCGTGCTCGATGGAAACAATAGCCCCTTATGCATTATCGAAACGACCGCAGTGGAAATAGTCCCATACAGAGAGGTCTGCGCTTCTTTCGCTAAAGAAGAGGGCGAGGGCGATCTTTCGCTTGAGTACTGGAGAGAGGCACACTGGAACTATTTCTCAAGGACGCTGCCGAAGATAGGACATGGGGCAACACTCCACATGCCTTTAGTCTGCGAGCGCTTCCGGCTGATATATAAATGAGAAGGGATTTGAGCCGGGATGCAAGCACAAAAGAGCGCGGCCTTCGATGAGCTTTACCGTAAGGTCGCCCCGGAACAGGTCGCCCGGCTGAAAGATTTTCGGCGCGCTCATACATACAGGCATTTAACTACCGGCGGCGCACAATGGGAGTACATATCCTGCGGGCAGGGCGAACAAACGCTGCTCTTACTGCCCGGCGCATTATCCACAGGCGAGTCTCTATTCCCTATCATAGAGGCTTTTGAGAACGAATACCGCATCATAGCGCCGTCTTATGCGCTCACGCTTTCTATGGCGGGATTGTGCGATGGCATCGCTCGCATCCTTGAAGCGGAGGCTCTAAATCAGGCTCACGTATTCGGCGGCTCATACGGCGGGCTTGTCGCGCAACATTTTGTTCGACGGTATCCCGACATGGCGCTGAGCCTCATACTGTCACATACCTTTGTGCTCACTCAAAAGTATGCGAAACCATTATGGATTGCAGGCAAGCTGTTTCCAATGTTGCCGCAGAGACTGTTTACGCCTGTGCTCAGGCTGCGGCTTGATAAGATGCTGCTCTCAAGGCTTCGCGCGGCCAAACATCCGGAGGCGGAGTTCTGGCGCGCGTACCTGAACGAAGCAATCGCGTCCGAGCTTCTGAAAAAAGTTTTCATACACCAGAACAAGTGCTTGCTAGACCTTGCGCATCAACCCCAGTTTTCTACGGACGACCTGAAAGAGTGGCATGGAAAGATTCTCATCATCGAATCGGATGATGATCCAGCGATACCTGCAAAAGATAGAGCGCTGCTCCGAAGCATTTATGCACAGGCTCAGGTACAGACCTTCCGCGACGCAGGCCACGCGTCTTCCATACTCAAGCGTGATGAGGTCTTTTCAATCATCAGAAGCTTTCTACATAGCGCCGGTTCAGCATAAGCAGTCTGAATTGAACGCCGCGCATGTTGAGCTTCACATATAAAAAAGACCGCCATGTAGCTGTTAAGGCATGGCGGTCGAACCCAATCAGTATGGAAAGTTGTTGTTACAGGAGATAGAATTTGCCTGCCCTATCTTCAAGGCCAACGCGTGTTGATTCAGGAGCTTTACGGCTTCTTGTTGGCGTTAGCTTTGCCGCTGTTGGCGTTGCCGCTGTTGGTTGATTTGACACCGGCAGTGTTGTCGTTTTTGTTGTTGTTGACCACGACCGCCGTATTCGAAGGCACTGAGTTGCCATTCGTGTTCTTGTTCATGTTGGCGTTAGTTTCAACCACGCCGTTACGTGTCGCATTGGTGTTATTGCCCGTAGCGCCGGAATTCGTATTATCGTCGCTACCGCAAGCGCTCCACATGCCAGCCGCTGCCAGCAAGCAGAGAGTTGCTATTGTTCGTCGCATATTTGCTCCTTCTAATCTGGATTGATGTTTAGCTATAGACCACTCACCCTTGAGTATTCTGCATGTCCTTAGCACACTGAGCGCTAAACTGACTGCTCAAATGTACGGTTTCGATATTACTTTGGAACAGCTTTCCCCTTTTCAGTATATCAAGCAAAGCGCTTGCCATAGGCAATAAATCGCCTGTGTCGCTCGCAAGACAGAAGGTTCAAGCAGCCGCCTTAGAATTTAAAGACTGAAGTTGGTTCTGATATGCTTAATGATAATACAAAAAGGGGGTTGGCGATAAATCTATTCTATGACCACTTTAATGCCCGCCATTTTTTTCGGACATGGGAATCCTATGAACGCGCTCTTGAAGAATCCTTACACGGATAGCTGGGCGGCCATAGGAAATCGGATTCCTCGCCCCAAAGCCATACTGGCCGTCTCCGCGCACTGGTACGTTCCGGCGGCGGCTGTGACAAGCAGTCTTAAGCCACGAACCATACATGACTTCGGGGGCTTTCCGCGCGAGCTTTACCAGGTGGAATATACAGCGCCGGGGAGTCCCGAACTGGCCGGACGCGTTCGGGATTTACTTGCGCCCGTTCCTGTGGGCTTGGACGAGCGCTGGGGATTCGATCACGGGACATGGTCTGTGCTCTGTCACGTCTTTCCGCAGGCCGATATTCCCATAGTACAACTGAGCATTGACGAGACGCAGCCGCCCGAATTTCATTATGAGCTGGGAAAACGTTTAGCGCCGTTGCGCTATGAAGGTGTTTTAATTATAGGCAGCGGCAACATCGTTCATAACCTGCACACCTATGCATGGGGCAGTCACAGAGTCGAACCCTTCGATTGGGCTGTGAGGTTTGAAGCGAAGGCGCGCGAGCTATTGCTCAAAGGTGACGACGCGCCTCTGGTTGCTTACGAGACGATGGGACGCGATGCACAGCTTTCCATTCCAACGCCGGATCATTATCTGCCTCTGCTTTATGTGATGGCCGTGCGCAGAGAGGGCGAGCCGGTCAGCTTTCCGGTCGAAGGCGTTGACGGCGGCTCGGTTTCCATGCTCACGGTACACATTGGAGCACCTTATGAAAATCCGTAACACTCGCACAGGCGCGCACTGCTTTCTCGCAGCCTGCGCGATTATCATCTTCCACGCGCTGCCGGTCTTTACACAACAGGCCGCGATTGAGACGCCGAAAGATTTCGAGCGCTCGGAGAAGATGATTACTATGCGCGACGGCGCGCGGCTCTACACGAATATTTACGCGCCTAAGAACCAGAGCACGCCGCTTCCCATAATCTTCCTGCGCACGCCTTACGGCATAGACGGTTACGGGCAAGCCCTCGTCGGGCGCGCCAAAGATGTGCTCGGCGATGACCAGTACATAGTTGTCTTTCAGGACATACGCGGGCGCTTCAAATCGGAAGGCCAGTTCGTCATGACGCGTGCGCCGCGAGATAAGAACGACTCTAAAGCGATTGACGAAGGCACAGACACCTACGACACGATTGACTGGCTCGTCAAAAACGTTCCGCGCAACAACGGGCGCGTAGGCATGTTCGGCACTTCCTATGACGGCTGGCTTGTAGTGATGGCGACGCTTGAGCCGCACCCTGCCTTGAAAGCTGTCGTCGAGCAGGCCACGCCCGCGGATATGTTCATGGGCGACGATTTTCATCACAACGGCGCTTTCCGCCTGAGCTACGGCTTCGAGTACGCCTACGAGCTTGAATCCTCGAACGAGAACGCCAATTTTAAGTTCGACATCTACGACACCTACGAGTGGTACTTGCGCCTTGGCGCGCTCTCCAATGCGGACGCGAAATATTTTCACGGCAAGCTTCCGACGTGGAACAACTTCGTACAGCATCCGAACTATGATTCGTTCTGGAAGGAGCGCGCCCTTGCTTATCAGCTAACCCAGCCCAAGGTTCCGATTATGCACGTCGCTGGCTGGTGGGATCAGGAAGATTTCTACGGGCCTGTCAAAGCCTATGAGACCCTGGAAAAGTCTGACACGAATCACATGAACTATCTGGTCGTAGGCCCCTGGAATCACGGCGGCTGGGAGCGGCGCGAGGGCGACAAGCTTGGCAACATCAACTTCGAGAGCGCCACGAGCAAATATTTCCGAGACAAAATCCGCGCGCCCTGGTTCGCTCATTACTTGAAAGACAGCAAGGACTTTAATCAATCCGAAGCCATCACCTTTCAGACCGGAGCCAACAAATGGATGTCTTACGACGCGTGGCCTCCGCGCGCTCGCATCACAGAACGCAATCTATATTTTCAGAATCAAGGCCGACTCTCGTTTAATCCTCCGGCGGATAACACTGCCGAGAGCTTCGATGTTTATGTCTCCGACCCGGCTCGTCCGGTTCCCTACCGCCCGCGCCCCATCGAGCCGACTTACAACCCCACGGCACAGGGCGGCTCGCGCTGGTACACATGGCTGCTGGAAGACCAGCGCTTCGTACACAATCGCCCGGACGTGCTGACGTGGGTGACGGACACGCTGACGGAAGACGTTGTCATCTCAGGCGAAATGGTCGCGCACCTCTTCGCTTCCACCACTGGCACCGACAGCGATTGGATTGTGAAGCTGATTGACGTTTACCCCGAATCTTATACGCAAGACCCCAAGATGGGCGGCTACCAACTGATGGTCGCCAACGAAATCCTGCGCGGGCGTTTCCGCAAGAGCTTTGAAACGCCCCTGCCCATCGCACCCAATCAGGTCACAGAGTACACAATAGACCTCCACACCAGCGACCACCGCTTCCTCAAAGGCCACAAAATCATGATTCAAGTCCAAAGCACCTGGTTCCCCCTCTACGACCGCAACCCCCAAAGGTTCGTCCCCAACATCTTCATGGCGAAAGACACAGACTATCAAACCGCCACCCAACGCATCTTTCGCTCAAAACGGTTTGCGTCCTACGTTAGAGTCCCAGTAGCAACACCCTAGCTGAACTCGTAGAACCGGAGCGGCATAACATATTTATGCAGATTGTTATGCCGCTATGCGCGATATAATTATAGTTAGACACGCTTCGCATAAACAAAAGAGTTGAGCATTGTGTGATGAAGCTCAGAAAAACAATCGCCGAGTCGGATGGTACAATTGATGGGCGGTCTAACAACTCATTCAACGCGAGCGGAATGAGCTTGCCTTTCATGCGCAAGGATTGAATGCTTCTCTCAATTCTTCCCGCCGCGTTAATTCGGGCGTTGGGCGTCTTCTTTTCGCGTAAGTCGGAGACATTTTTATGGAAACATAACTTCCGTTATGGGTCACGATAGCCATAACGCTTGCATCCAGCTTCTCTGTCTTATTGGGCGCTTTGGGTAGCCAGCTAATAAGTGCTTGGGCTAACTTAAGAATGAAAAAGATGGAATTATTGTATAGCCGCAAAGCTGACGCTTATCAGGCATTTGTGATAAAAGCTGGAACATTCGCTCATGATCCTTGGAATGAGGACAAGTAACTTGATTATCTAAATTCTTATCTCGCTGCACTCACCGTTGCTTCCAATGAAGTTGAACAGGCTCTTAATGGAAAAGATGGCGTCAGTGTTAATGCACAACGCTTGAGAACTAATCGAGACTTTAATGGTATGACAGCCATCCGTGTTGGCTCCTGGTACAATGCTATGGAGGTTGCATCTAAAGCGATTCGTTTTGATTTGCAACGCCTTGCTAAAGATTGAGAGCGCCGCCCAACAACGCATTCCAGCGTTGGGCGGCCACCTTGAATCTCACAGATAAAGAGTGCATCATCGGCTCGTGATTATTTTCGAGCTGATCGGCAAGATTGAAAACATAGAAACGATTGCCATTGGCGGCAGAATCCATGATGTCGCAAGGTTGCGTAAAATATACGGTAGAGGCAGATGGCGGAAGCTGAAGGGTGTTGGTCGTGTACGTCTGGCCGATGGCTCAGAATGTGATGCGGAACTTCATTGGTATGAGACGCATGGCATAGGCAGAAAAGAAATAAAGGTCAAACAGCTCTTGGATTAAAGATTATGAGTGCTGAACATCGATTTGCGATTTGTATTGAGAATGAAGGCTATCCTGCCTCGTTAGAGTTGTGGAAAGTTTATCGTGTGTTGCCGGATGAGAAGGCGGCGAAGCACCAGCTCATCAGAGTGATAGATGAATCAGGGGAAGATTACCTTTATTCCGAAGGTTGGTTTGTTCCGATCAAATTGCCCCAAGCTGTAGAAAAGGCAATGCTCGCGGTGACCTGATATCTCACGCGCCGCCCAATAACTCATTCAACCCGACCGCGAATATTGTGACTTTCATCCGCAAGGCTTGAAGGCTTGATACGTTGTGTGAGCGGCGTGTTATTTCATGCGTTAGGCGTCCAACCGTTTGTTCTATCTCACAAGTTCTTATAAAATCAGAATCAGGAAAGTAGCTGATTATACTCAGAGGTAGTAGCTATGAATAATGAAGAAATACAAAAGACGATGGGATTTATTCTTGAGCAGCAAGCTCAGTTTGCTGCAAACATACAGGAGCTTCAGGAAGAAAGGTTGCGCGACGATTCGCGTATTAAGCGATTAGAAGAATCGTTCCAATTGTTGGTGCGGCTTGCCCAGAGCACAGATAACGGAAAAGCCGAAATTAAAGTTAATTCCTTCTCTCACAAGGCCGCCTAACCACTCATTCAACGCGGATGCCTCGGTAGCATCTCTTTCATCATTGTCTTTTGTCACAATCCGCGTGGTCTGTGCTAGTTGGCGACAAACTGCCTGTAATGGTCGAAGCGTTCGAGGATAAGTGTGACGTAGTTGACCGGCTCAAGCCCGCGACAGAAACCGAACTTCACCACGGGGTCTGTAGAATATTGCTGCGTTGATTTCTGCAAGAGCCAGTAGGAGACATCCGCCCAGACATTGGGGTCGCCCCCGTACTTTTTGGCTAGACGCTGTGCGTCCTGTACGTGGCCTGCGCCAGTGTTATAGGAAGCGAGTATGAACTTGAGGCGTTCTGCGTCATCTGGAATCTGCTCACTCCAGAAATCATTCAGCCATTTCAAAAATCTGACTGCCCCTTGAATATTCTCTTCCGGGTTGAGCGGGTTGCGTACGCCGTATTGCCGTGCGGTTGCGGGCATCAGTTGAAGAAGACCGGCTGCGCCTGCCCACGAGCGCGCGTCTGGCTTGAAGCGAGATTCCTGAAATGTTTGTGCGGCCAGAAGTCGCCAGTCCCAGTTAAGCTCCGCAGCATACTGCTTGAGCAGGTCGTCATACTGGCAGAGCTTGCCGGTCTGGGAGGTGAGGTACTCGCTCTCCATTCGCTCAAGATACTTTCGACGGTCAATGAAATATCTTTTATAGAGCTGGTCGAAAAGCGTCCCGTTCTTCTTTTCATCTATCCAGTTGTTCAGCTCATTAAGCAGCTCTGAAGAGTTCTTTCTCACAGCCCAAGTGATGCTGTGCGAGCGGCCTACTATCGGTCTGACCTTGAGATTTTTGAACTCCGCTTCTTTCAACTCGGCCAGGTTCGACTGCATTACAGTAAATTGAACTTCCCCTCTGGCTACCTTTTGAGCCAGGGCTTCATCCTGTATCTCTCCACCCATCTCCACGACATTGATGTCGCCTGAGATATTGTCAGCCAGTTCGACGAGCGTCCTTTTGTAGGGCGACTGCTGCGGCAAAGTGACTGTCTGCCCGGCCAGTTGTGCGGGCTTTGTAATGAGACGCGCCTGTATGTCTATCTCTGGAAGGTCGTCTGCGGGGCCGGGCTTGATGACCTGCTCCGTTCCCTTGCCTGCGGTTTCGGGCGCTGCTTCCTGCTGCACAAGAGCCGGTTCCGTTCTGTAAAGCGCGCGTGTGAAAGAGACGTTTGCTTCGTCCTCCGGCGTCGGCACTAGACGACCTGCGGCTATGTCTCCCTCGCCGCTATTGAGCAGAGAGTAGAGGCTTTTTCGGTCTGTGATGACCAGCATCTTCAGCGCGATGTTGCGCTCTCTGGCGAAAGCCTGTAACAGCTCGTACTCATAGCCGAGGGGTTCGCCCTTGTAGATGAAGTAGCTGGTCGAATTGTAAGGAGCGAGGACGGTGAGAGTGCCGCGTTCTCGTATCTCTTGCAGGTCGCGCCGTACGGGTTGAACCATAGGCACATTCGTGCGCCTATCAATCGGATCAACCGCCGCAATCTCCGGCGCTCGATGGCGTTTACATGAAGGAACTGCGAAAAAAAGCAGGGCCAGCAGAACGAGCAGTAAAACTCCAGTCCGTGCGCTCATACGCGTATGCTTCCAGATGAAACGGATAAAGTCCGTTCTTTGTTGCGTGTGTGATAAAAACTGGGGAAGCAGTCTGTTCGGGGGCAGGAAAAACTAGAGAGCTTTTATGCCAAAGTTGGGCATAAGTCAATGATTTTACCGGAGCAGACGTTAAGGGAATTGACCTTGTATCTAGAAGGCAGATATATTCCATGTAACTTTAAACTATCAGGAGCTAGTTATGAGTACAGTAAATGTTAAAGAAGAAGCACAGCGGCTTATCGAAAAATTGCCCAATGATATTACTTGGGATGACTTAATGCATGAGATATATGTTCGACAGGCTATCGAGGCAGGGCTTGCAGATAGCGAGGCGGGAAGAGTTAAGGATGTCGAAAGCGTGCGTGAAAGTTTCGGATTGCCGAAGTGAAAGTTTACTGGACGGAAACAGCGATCAATCAACTTCAAGCGATTCGTGAATATATTGCCCAGAATTCAACCGAATATGCTCGAAGGATGGTTGATCGTTTGACCAGGCGCTCAAAACAGATTGCAGCCTTCCCTATGTCCGGTCGCAAAGTCCCAGAGTTTGAGGTGGAACAGATTCGTGAGGTCATCGAAGGGTCTTATCGAATCATCTATTACATAAAGCCAGACCAGATAGATATTCTTTCCGTAATTCACACCTCACAGCAGGATTTCGGGAAAGATCAAAGCTGATTATCTTTCCTTTTCGAGATACATCTTGGCGGCCATCTTCGCAAGCTTCCACATCTTGCTCCATTCGATGCGGCCTTCGCCATCGCGGCCTGTGAGCTTGTCCAGGATTAGCTTGCGGAAGTGTTTGCCTTCGCGGCGCAGCATGAACTCTTTGGCGTAGGGCTTGGCCGTGTCGAAGAAGCTGAATTCAGGATCGGTGACGATGCCTATGCCTTCCAGGGTCATCAGGGCGCGTATGACGTAGGTGAAGTTGGACGGAAGACGAAACGGGTATTCGTACATCACTTCGGCCAGATCATACGTCAGCTCTTTGAAGTTCACTTCGCCGAGTTTCAGGTTCAGGTAGTGCTGGAAGAGACCTTCGACAATGGGGCGAACGGTTTCAGGGTCAACTCCCGGTTTGAGGAAGTTCAAATCTATCAAGTCTTGCGACAGGCCGCGTATGTCGCGCTCTACGACATGGAAGAAGGCGTTAATCATCATCGCCTGAAGGCGCGGCGTGATGCGACCCGTCATGCCGAAATCGAAGAAGGCAAGGCGTCCGCCATCCGTCACTAAGAGATTGCCCGGATGCGGGTCTGCGTGAAAGAAGCCGTCTTCGAGTAGCTGCTTCAAGTAAGTGCGAACCAGCAGGCGATTAACTTTGAGCGGCGAGAAGCGGCGTGCGCGCAAAGTCTCTATGTCCGTGACCTTCGTGCCGCGTATGAACTCCATAGTGATGACGCGCGTGGTCGTATGCGACCAGTGTATGCGCGGAACATGGATAGTGCGCCACGATTGGAAGTTCTCGCGGAAGCGGTCTGCGTTCTTGCCCTCTTGCACGTAGTCCATCTCTTCAGAGACGGTCTCGGCAAACTCGCGCAGCATTCCTTCCCAGTCGGCGTTGCGGTTTGCTTCCGGTATGAAGCGAGTGAGAAGGGCAACGATGCGGCGCAGGACTGCTATGTCGAAGCTGATAATCTGCGGCAGATTGGGTCTTTGAACTTTGACGGCCACCTCTTCGCCCGTGTGAAGCCGCGCGCGGTAAACCTGCCCTAGAGAAGCGGCTGCGACGGGTGCGGCGTCAATCTCAGCGTATGCTTCCTGAAGGGTTCTTCCCAGTTCTGCTTCTATGCGAGAGTATGCTTCGGTGGTCGGAAACTGCGGCACCTGATCTTGCAGCAAGGCCAGCTCTTTCACATAGGCCAGCGGCAGAAGGTCGCCGCGTGTGCCCAGCGACTGGCCGATTTTAATGAACGTAGGCCCAAGCTCTATGAGATTTTCCTTAAGCCAGACGGCCTGCTTTTCCAGCCGCGCTTCTTTGCTTGCAGTCCCTTCCGCGCCGCGAAAGACGAAGTAACGCGTGATGCGAACCAGACGATCAAAGGCGCGACGGTCAACGTCTCGACTCCATTCCTGAAAGAGCGCAATGCGCCCGCGCGCACGCGCTTCAACGCGGCGTCGCACGTTCATGCGGCGATAGAAGTTCGAGCGCACATCGTAGCCGTCCAGATAAAGGTAGAGCGACAGCATCCCCAGCACGCGCGCAATCTGAAGCGTGCGCAGCCAGCCGCGCAAGCCCTGCCCCTTAATAGTCTCATCTTCTTCCAGATGGTCTGCGGTGTGCGTGCCCGAGGTCAGCACGAGCGGGTCATCATCGATGGACGCAACGTTTCGACGCACCGGCACGAGCGCCTGCGTTATGCGCGGCGCACCGGCATCCTGCTCCACACCATTTTGAGAGCTGTTTTCGCCGTCGGCGTTCCCTGCCGGGCGCGAGCTTAAAGTCAATACTTCGTCCTGTTCAGTAGTTGCCATCGTCGTTTAGATAGTAGAGCGTACCCTTCACAATCCTGTCTCAAAAATATAGAGCCTGAAGCCGAAAACCGGCGGGGCGAAACTTCAGACTCCTAAAAAGCATACAATTCATTAGATGATCGAGAGCGAGCGCCGTACGCCGCCCGTCTCAAAATATCTTATGGCGCGCCGCAGGTCATAATCAATCTGACGCTTCAAATCTTCTACGCTTCCGAAGCGCCGCTCATCGCGCAGGCGATGAAGGAAGCGCACGCGCACGACATCGCCGTAGAGGTCTCCCTCCCAGTTTATTACGAAGGTTTCAACAGAAGGTTCCCCCTCGCGTTCAAAGGTCGGGCGCGTGCCGATGTTGGTGATGCTGCGCCGCCATGTGCCTTCAATCAGCGTCGCCGTCACATAAACGCCGTGCCGTGGTATGACGCGATTCTTGGGGCGCAGGTTCGCCGTCGGAAATCCAAGGGAGCGCCCGCGCTCTGCCCCACGCACTACGCGCCCCTCTACACCATAGGGGCGACCCAGCATACGCCGCGCAAGGTTCACGCGCCCTTCCAGCAGAAGCTTGCGAATACGGCTTGAGCTGATGCGCCCGCCACGCAACTGCACTTCCGGCACTTCCTCGGCATGAAAGCCAAGCTCCGTGCTCACTCTTTTAAGAAGCTCTATGTTCCCTTCGCGGTTGTGGCCGAAGGCAAAGCCCTTTCCCAGATAGACCTCTTTCGCCTGCAAGCGCTCATGCACCACGTCTCGCAGAAAATCTCCTGCGCAAACTTCTGCAAACGCCCTGGTAAAGTTGACGACGATTGTCTGCTCGATTCCAAGCACGCCGAGCGCCTCCACTTTTTGATCCAAGGTCTGAAGAAGCGGCGGCGCGGATTCAGGATGAAGCACCGCGCGCGGATGCGGGTCGAAGGTAATCACGGTCGGAACGGCACCTGCAAGCTTAGCGCGCTCGATAACCGTGCGCATCACAAGCTGGTGTCCCAGGTGAAGACCGTCGAACACACCCAACGTCAAAACCGTAGGGCGCGCAATCTTCGCATTATCCGTTCCATGAAATAGACGCATAAGAAAGCAATGCAGAAGTCAGAATGCAGAATGATGAATAAGAAGAAGCTGTCTTTCATTCATCATTCTGCATTCTGCGTTCATCCTTGCACTTGAAGTCCATCGTAAGCGAATTCGACTCCTTCAGGTAGTACCTTTGAATCGCGCGCGTGAAGAATATCGTGCGCGAGATGCGTAAAAAAAGTTCGGCGCGGTTTCAGCTCGCTTACGTATTCGAGGGCGCGGTCAACCCACAGGTGCGTCGGGTGCTCTTTGAATCGCAGGCAGTCGAGCACAAGCACGTCCAAGTCGCTGAGCGCATCAAGCGTCTCGGGTGGAATCTCGTTCAGGTCTGTGGCGTAGGCGAAGTCGTTGAAGCGATAGGCCATCACGGGCAGGCGTCCGTGTATCACTTCAAGGGGTGTAATCTGCAGGCTCTCGCCTATGCAGAAGGGAGCAAGGGGGAAAACCGTATGCGGGACGACCTGCGGGAGTCCTCCGCCGAAATGCGAAGGCTCGAAGATGTAGCTGAAGATGCGGCGAATGTCTCGCCAGGCGCGCTCGTTGGCGTAAAGCCCCAGCGCGCCGTAGCGAAAGTTGAGCGGGCGTATGTCGTCAAGGCCGAAGACATGATCCATGTGACAGTGCGTGATAAGAACGGCGTCTAATCGTTTCAAGCCGTAACGCAAAGCCTGCTGGCGAAAGTCAATTGAAGTGTCCACAAGCACGGAGCAGCCCGCGTGCTCTACTAGAACAGAGACGCGCAGCCGCTTATCACGCGGATCGTCCGAACGGCACGTCTCGCACTCGCAGCCGATGGACGGCACGCCCGTCGAAGTCCCTGTGCCGAAGAAAGTCAACTTCATAAAACAGTTTTCAGTTTTGAGTTTTCAGTTTTCAGACATTGGACGGTAGCTTACAACTGAAAACTGAGAACTGGAAACTGATTAGTTTCCTCCCAGGATGTCGCGGCCTGTGAAGCGTTGTTTGGCGTTGGGCGCGGCTTGGGAGAGAGAGACGAACTGCATACGCAGGTCTGAGAGCAGGCTTTCAAGAATCCGCTTCTCCTGCGGGCTTAGATTGCCGTGCGTCTTCTGTTCCAGCATGCCGAGCACGTCAATCCAGTGCTTGCCAAGCTGCAAGTCAACGCCGCGCTCGCCCGTCACCGGATGCTCCATCATGCCTAGCGATGCCGCGGCGTTGGAAGCAATGGACATCAGGAAATTGACGAAGCTCGCAGGGTCGTTCGCGCCCTCCACTTCCTCGTCCGCTTCTATCAAAGGCTCTTCACTATGCTCTGCCCGGCTCGGCTCGGACGGCGTAGTGTCAATCGCGCTCGCATTATCGCTCGTGCTCGAAGCCGGAGCGGGGACGGGCGCGCCCGCGCTCTGCTCCTCGCCCTGTATGCCCGGCGTGGCCTCTTTTTTAGCGGTCGCTTCTTCTTCTGGAATCTCGCGCGGCGAGCCGTCTGCGTTAAAGAGACGACGATCCGTGACTTTGAATTGAGGTTGTTCTTCGCTCATGTTCTCCCCTATTGAACACATCTACCGGCAAGCGTTGAGGCCGTCCAGCCGAAAGAGTGTCTTCTCATACATCAAAATCTTATTGCTCTTAATGAAAGAGATGGTAGCACAGGAATGGGGGATAGGTGTTAGGGGTCAGGGGATGGTAAAAGGAAGAAGAGATTCACTGTTCCCCATCCCCTAACACTCATCCCTCATTCTGTTTTAGACTCTGAGCTATAAGACTTGGAATTTGAGACCTGGAGCCTGGGACTTATTTATTATGCCTGCGACATTTGATGATCTGGTAAAGCTGATGGCGCGTCTTCGTTCACCCGATGGTTGCCCGTGGGATCGTGAGCAGACTTATGACACGCTCGCGCCGATGCTGTTGGAAGAGGCTTATGAAGCCTTTGAAGCAGTGGAAGAGGCGCGCGACGGACGCCCCGAAGAACTCAGGAGCGAGTTGGGCGACCTGCTTTTTCAAATTATCTTTTACGCGCAGGTGGCAAGGGAACGCGGCGATTTCTCTATAGAAGATGTGACGGACGCTATTCATACCAAGATGGTACGCCGCCATCCACACGTCTTCGGTAATGAAGAGGCGCGCAATTCGGCGGAAGTGCTGCGTAACTGGGAGGCGATTAAGGCCGAAGAGAAGCGCGCCGCGGGCAAGGACAAACCGGACGACAATGCTTCTCTGCTCGACGGCCTATCCAGTAAAGCGCCCGCGCTGATGGAAGCGCACCAGCTTTCGACCAAGGCTGCGCGCGTAGGCTTCGACTGGCAGAACATAGAAGACATCTTCGACAAGCTTCATGAAGAACTGGACGAGCTGCGCGAGGCCATGCGCGAGCACGCAGAGTCGAAGGAAGCAGACAAAGAGCGCGTGCGTGAAGAGATGGGAGACGTACTCTTTGCGGTCGTCAACATCGCGCGCCATCTGGGGGTAGAGCCGGAAGCGGCGCTGAAAGTAACCAACCGCAAGTTTCGCAAGCGCTTCCATCACGTCGAGTCGGGCCTACGGGAGCGCGGGCGCACACCCGACGCCGCCACCCTCGAAGAAATGGAAGCCCTCTGGCAGGAGGCGAAAAAACGGTGACAGGTAACAGGTGACAGGTGATAAAGACGGCGGGCGGCGAACGTTTCTCGCCGGTTAAGTCAGAAGCCCTTGCAAGGGGCTTGATGATGCGAATTCGTTCCGGCTTATGTAGAACTCACGTTAAATTAACGGCATCCTGTGTTACTTAATTTTCGCAGCAACGGCAGGCGTGGAGCTTAAACTCCATAGAGTTTCCATCCCGGTTATACGACTCTGCTTATCGCGCTTGAATGTAATGGTCACGTCCCCTTCGGACAGCATGAACACGTCCGCGTAGATAAGATGTAACTGGCCGCCTGCTTCTGCAACACGAGCATAGTATAACTTTCCGTCTTTGACGGTGACGGTTCGCCCGCCCTGATATTCGCTTGTGTATTGCCGCAAAGTTCTTTCGGGCAATTCTTTTTCCGAGGCAGTCTTTTCCAGATAGTTGATGTAGTTGCTGAATTTCTTCTGTTGCAGGGAATCGGTCGCTTTTTGCTGCAACTTTTTCAATGCTTCTATCCTGGCTATTCGCAGAGCATCCGCAGTAGGGCAGGCAATATCAACTGGCACACCTGTCCCCTCCCAGTTTGTCCCTGTAATGATATTCGCTCCATGCCGGTTAGGAATAAACGCGGTGAATAAATTATTGATGCGCGTTACTCTGCCCGGATTGGCGGCACCGGCGGAGGTTTCGCCTATGACCTTCGCCTTCTTCAAATATTTGAGGTTGTATGCCAGCCCTTCGGCGGCGGAAACAGTGAGACGGCTTGTGAGGATATATAGATCAATATCCGCAAGCCGTCTCTCTTTTGGCTGGGGAGTAATAAACTCCTCTGTGGTCGTGTCGGTTAAACGGTCGTATGAAGTGCCGGAAAGCGTGCGGTCTTTGAAAAAGAAACCCGTGATGTAGGCAAGCATTTGCGAAGAGCCGCCTCCGTTATCGCGCAGGTCAATGATGATGGCGTCGCAGTTTTTGAGAAACGACATGGAAGCATCTACGACCGGACTTGAATAATCAAGATAAGCATCGAAGTAGTCGAATTTCAAATAGCCTATGTTGCCGTTTAGAAACTCTACGGCCTTGAATCCGAAATTCATCTGGCGGTTGAAGACCGATATCTGTCTGGCTCTTTCTTCGGGTGTCTGCGGCTGTGCGGCGCTTCCGGTGTTCGTACTTGCAGTTTCAAGTTGCGGGCTGTAGTTCAGCGCCAGATGCCGGTCGGAATTGACGGAACGCAGGTCAGTTGTCACGGCGAGGCTAAACTCTGCCGGAGAATTATAAGGATCATACTTACCCCCTTTGAGATTCTGTTGAAGTAACTGCTGTAGCTTCTGCGCCGTCTCCTTGTAGGCGTAGCGGTTAACAAGTAAAGCAGACAAATCGTCAATGGTCTGTTTCTTGACCTCCGCCGTGAGCGACGAATTTTGACCGGGGCAATATGGTGCGGCGACCAGGAGATTGAAAATCAAGGCCAGCCACAAAAACAGCTTTCCATATCTTGTTTTGACCATTCCCATAAATTAGTCCGCCCCGTTTTTTGTTCGACTGACTACTTGTCTTTGGGCTTCAACTCCCACAGCACGTTCACAATCACCCAGCGACCGTTGTACTTAGCCATGTGCAGGTAATCAATCCAATCCGCCGCGACGACTTTGACGCTGGCCGCGTTCTCGTAAACGTCCAGGATGGTGACATCCTTCTGCTGCTTCTCTTTCGGCGTCGTCTTGCCGTAGCCCGCTCGCACGCCCTGAACCAATCCCATAGCGCTCATCTGCTCCAAGCGGCTGCGTCCGGACTTGGGGTCTGTACGAACGATTCTCTTTGCCAGATCGGGATGAAGCGCATGCTCCATACGTTCGGCGTTGCCTTCATACCAGCCTTCAATGTAATCGAGCGCGGATTGCTTGATGGCCGCCGCGTCTGCGGCATTCTGAGCGCGGGCTTCCGCGCAACACGCCAGCAGAATGATGGCGAATACAAATCCGAGTCTACGCATCTTGTGAATCCTTTCGTATTGAGAAACTTTCCGGTACAGGCATCCGTGCCGGAGCCGAAGGCTAATTGTAAATGTCCACGTGTATCCTGTAGGTGCCGTCTTTCTGTCGCTTCCAGATGACGACGAAATCACAGGCATAGGTGTTCAGCTTGCCGTTATATTCGCTCGTCAGAGTAGAGCGTCCAATCTCGTAAATGGTCTCAGGGTCTCCGCCAAGCTCTATGACTTCCAGCTTCCAATCTTTCGCGCCCTTCATGCTCGTCCAGTATTTATCAAGCGCCTCGCGCCCAACGATCTTCTCTCCCCTGTAAGAGAAGATCGTTGCGTCGTCAGCATAAAAGCGCGCGACCGCTAAGTAGTCTCCGCGCTTGAACGCCTCGACCATCTTGCGGTTATGCTCTTCAATCACAGGGCGAAGCGAAGTCATACCGGCTTCGTCGCCCGTGACCGACAGCGCGACCACAGGCACACCGGAGCTTACGATTTCGGCTCTCGCTTGCGCCGCTGCATGTCCGGCGGAAATGGTGAGCAACAGTAACGCTAGAGCAATTGCGTAGATTTTCATAGCGATTCTTTCTTCGTATCTAAAGTGCGACTACTAAGGCAAAGCGCCAGTCAGTACCGCCTGCGTGAGCGGGCGGGTGATTGTTTAGCCTAAGACCCGCCCGGCTTAAGCAGGCAGTACTGACATGGCCTACGTTGCGTGCAATAGAGCTTCCGCATGGAACTCATTACACTTGAAGCCGGATTATTGGAAAGAGAGTTGGGACGAACCCTACTTTTTCAGGGATGAAGTTGCGGGAATGCCGGGACGGAAAATTTCATCGGGGTCAGAGAATCGCAGCTTCTGTCAGCAAATCGCCTTCGCTGAATCTCTCAGGTCGCAGCGGCCTGGCATCCAGCAGGCGCGTTTCGTTGTAAAGAATCAACTCGGAAACCAGACGCCCGGTCGCAGGCGAGTGCATGACGCCGTGGCCGCTGAAACCGTTGGCGAGAAAGAGGCCGCGTACATTCGGCGCGCGCCCGATGATGGCGTGATGATCCGGCGTCATCTCGTATAGACCCGCCCATGCGCGCTGCGGGTTCACCTCCGCTTCCGCAAGACACGGCACGCGTGAGGCGGCGCGCATTAAAATCTTTTCGATGAAGGCCAGATCAAAATCAGTCTTGAAGCCGTGCGTCTCTTCAGGGTCGTTCCAGGCGAGCAGAATCCTCTGTCCTTCGCGGCGGAAGTGAAAGCCCGTGGACATGTCTATCACCATAGGAAAGCGCGCGGGTAATTTATCAAATGGCTCGGTCGGAACCAACTGGCGTCGCAAAGGCCGCACGGGCAGCTCGCATCCTGCCAGGCTCGCTACATCCGCAGCCCATGCGCCCGCAGCATTGACGACCGCGCGCGTGCTGATGCGTCCACGCGTGGTCATAACACCCGTCACTTCTCCCTGTTCAACTTCAATTCCTTCCACCCCTGTAGAGAGCCACAGCCTTGCGCCGCGCTCGCGCGCACGCAGCATGAAGCCCATCATCACACTGTGAGGGTCAACGAAGCCGTCGGTCGGACAGAACGTGCCGCCAACTATGTCGTCACTCCGAAGCTGGGGGACTATTTCTACTATCTCTTCTCTGGATACCAGTTCGACCTCGCGCAAGCCCAAGGCCATCTGGCGCTCTCTGTTTGCTTTCAGATAGTCCAGATGCCGTTTGGTGGTCGCGGCGAAGAGATAGCCGTGCGGGCGATAGTCTGCCGGATACCCCGTCGCCTCTTCAAAGCGCGCGAAGAAGTCTATAGAGTAGAGCGACATCAGAATATTGACGGGCGTGGCAAACTGCACACGCACGCCGCCCATGCTCTTGCCCGTAGAGCCTTTCCCCTGATGCGCCTCGCGCTCCAGGACAAGCACATCGCAGCATCCAGCTTCCGTCAAATGATAAGCGATGCTCGCGCCGATGATGCCGCCGCCGATGATGACTACGTCCGCAGTCTCAGTCATAACGCATACACAGTAACTATAAGCATAGACCGGAAGGCTGAGTCCGCCACTAAATAACGTGAGGCGCGAGATAAAACAATGAAAGCTCCGTAGGAGCCGGATGTTTATAGTCAATCGTATCCAAAAAGAATCAAGCTCCGTAGGAGCTTCATGTTCCGCGTTGATTATATTCCGCTCCTACGGAGCTTGAGATCAACTTATCCCATCCCAGCCTATAGACATCCGGCTCCTACGGAGCCAGTAACATTGACGTTATTCTTATCTCGCGCCTCACTTTAATTACGACTTGGAAAATTCTCGTCGCAGGTTTGGATAATATAAGAAAGGGGGCGTCAATCTTACTGCCGACCCCCAATCGCTTCTATTCTCATGAGCCGCTATAACCCCGACGAGCACAAGACAGCGTCGGCGAAAACAGAAGCCTCCTGAATCACAGGTTCGACCAGAGCGGATTGACGACTCTCGGCGACCGCAAGGAACTCTGCGGCGAATTTTTTATACACTCGAACAATCTTCCCGATTCTGTCTTCCGCAGACTTATCCGCGCCAGCCTCTATCATGACCAGCTCAGGGTAACGATAAAGCAGTTCCGTCTTCGACAGGATGCTGAAGCTCTGGCAGAAATAGGCCAGGTCTTCTACATTTCGCAGTTGCGCTCCGGTCAGATTGTCGAGCGAGCCAAAAACATCTACTACATACTGGTCGTCATAAGTCTCCATGCCGCCAGCAATCATAGAAACTCTACGAACGATGCATGGCATACAGTAGCCGCAATGATTGGAGTGACGATAGCGCAGGGTTTGATTCGGGTAGCCCCAGCACGTGACAGTATGCTTGAGCATCGGATAGAGCTTTGTTGCGCCAAGCAACTCAACCTCTTCGCCCTTTGTCCAGAAAGAGAACGGGTTTTGAACGTTGAACTTTCGCTCGTACAGCGCGTTGATTAGTTGATTGAAATAGAGTAGATAAAGCGGGTGTGCATGCCTGGTTGAACGGCTGCCCTTTCGCGCATCCGAGATAGGCACATTCAACGACATCACTCCATTTTCACAGATGAATATGTCGGACAAATCGTGCAGGCGAGCAGCCACGGCGGCAAAACTCATGAAGAGAAAGGAGCGTGCCCGATGGGAACTCTCTTTTCTCACATACTTGTGCGGTGCCCGCTTGTTTGGTTTTGAAGTTACGCGATACCGCACATGATGAAACTCCTCGCCGAACTCCCCTTCGATGGCCGCCATCAGGTTACCCTGCACGGTCTTGAGTGAGCCGCCGACATAGTGGCTGGCGAACAGGGGTCGGCGTCCTTCTTTCTGTATAAGATAGACCGCTCCGGCAAAGGAATCTAAGCCGCCTGAAAACAGGCAGCTACAATCGGATTCCGAAAAGCCGACTGACTTGACCGAAGCTGTAGAAGCCTCGCTCTCCTTCCCGTTTATCTTCGGAACGAAATTGAACCGTATGTTGTCGCCGGATAGGATGGCGAGGGTATTGGTCAGTATCTCTTTGACGGAATTCCACAATTCGGGGTTTCGCACAGGGACTATATACGAAAGGTTCCGCGTCCACTTTTCGTAACGGCCACGTTCTACGGCCTTGTCTCCCAGATAGACGTACGCTGCAATCTCGCACAAGTCCAGGCTGACTGAATCAAGTTGTTTTCCCAGATCACGGGAAAAAGCTTTCGCGTCAAAGAGAAGATTTCCGAACGAGCTGTCAACCGAAAGATAGAAGGCTTTCTCTTTCGGCTTGACCAGGCGGCGATACTCCGGGCGGTGCTGGTAATCGCAGATTATATTGATATACATAACTCTCAATCTCTATTCATCTAATTTATATCGAAGGGATTTTATACATGGACGTTTATAGGTACGGGCAGCACAGTCCAGCATAACCTCTATTTAATCATTCATGGCTCATGTTAGTGGGTCTATCTCTCTGGTGCCCCAACGAAGAGTGTGCCTGAGATCCTTTTCTATTGCCTGGGCATTCCGGGGCGGGTTACTACTCCGTGGAGGCGGATTACTCTTTGAGGCGGCCTTTTTATTGCCTTTCTTTCGAGCCTGTGGTTTTTTAGGTTTCGGGGACATGGCACCTCAATATGCGTCGTTCATTTGCCCCTCTTGATTCGTTCTATGAACTCCGGAACGAAACGCCTGCGAATACTCTGTTTAAGCTCAGCAGCACGATGTGGAGGAAGGGAGCCACGGGTGGCATCCAGTACGAAGCCAATCAAAGCGCTGGCAACATTTTCCATGAACGTGGTAATAACCTCTTCGCGCCCAACCTTCTTAAAAGCTTTGATAAACTTCTTGCGATCAACCTTGTCCGGCTCTTCTTCCTTTGGAAATTCGCGTTTAACGACATCCATGATCGTCTTCGGGATTGCGTCCATGACAGCAAACGTGGCATTCGTCTGTTTCTGAGGCTTGGACAACATGTTTGTGTATGCATGCCTCAGAATGTCACGAACACTCTCAAAGGGTTGCTGGGTTTGCGGCTCAATCCCATATTTTTTGTACACTTGCTGAGGGTCTTCTTTCAGCTCCCTTGCGAGATACAGGATTAAACCCAGCGCGGTGTCCACACTACTGCTATTCAGCGCTTGCAGAAACTCGTTTGCCGGGCCTTTACCTAAAGCCCCGACCGCAGCCTCTCCAATCGCCCTGGCTTGAGCCTGCTTTTCAGCTTCACTGCTGTCAGGAGTGTAGTCTTTGATTAGCTCGCGGATGCGTTTCTGTTTGGCGTCGGAGAAATTTGTAACGCTCTGGCTACCCATTCACAACCTCGGAACTTTGTGCTGGCTGACGGAAAAACTTCCGCTTCAGCCTATCAGGCAGTTAACTGTGAGTACTTACTCCTGATTACTTCGGCCTGCTGAACGGCCTTTTCTGCGGCCTGGTTCCCTTCAACTTGTTCAGCCGCCTGTATAAGATTTTTGTAGGCTTTCTCGAACATAGGATCCCGCTTAACCGCGTCCAGGAAGTTCGGGATGGCTTCATCGTAGCTCTGCTCCTTGGCTAGTTTGATGCCTTTGTCGTTATAGGCCGTCGCAAGATTACGTCTGGCCTTGTCTTCATTACGCGCAGCATCATGTGCAGCCTGCAAGGCTAACTTCGCCAGGTGAATAGCCAGATCATATTGTTTCAGTTTTCTGGCTTTCATTTGAAGCAACGCGAAGGCGCGTTCCGGCTTCGGTTGAAATTTATGCGCCATCCCCGTCATGATTAGAAAGGCCAGCCACTGCAATCCAAGCCCCAGTTTGTCCGAATCGGGACTATTTACCAGCGCTTCCCACCAATCAGGTTCGATTACATTGATTGCATTCATGTCGATGTCCAAATCAGATTTCTTAACTACCACTTTTTTCTTAACTACTACTTTCCAGGGGCCATCATTAGCAGTGCGGGCAACGAGCACAAGTTCGGTGTGATGACTCACCAGGTCGCCCGTAATCACTACCTCCCGTCTTGTGAAGCGACGTATAAAAGTATGCATGCCCTCCAGCGAAATGCCTTCGTACTGGAGCGTGACATGCGTTTCCGGCAGCGAGAGAATTCCATCTCCCAACTCAACCGGCCCGCCTTCAAAGGTGTCTTGCTCAGCACTCGAATCCACATCCGGATGGCTCTGCACAGACCGTTTCTTTGCGCCCATGGCTCGCATTTCGCCCCACAGATGCATCAACTCGTCACGTAATCGCGCAGACACACCTTTGTCTGGAAATTGTTCTGCCAGCTTACCCCAGACGCGAAAGTCTGATACGACGATGAACCGCCGCCTCCAGATTTGCGACCAGTATATCACGCTATAACAAACCAGTAGCGCGAGGGCACCCAGAATCGACCGAACCACCGTGCCTCTGATGACCCAGGCAAGAAGACGCCGCAGAACGTCGAACTGCGGCCAGTTTTGATCTATGAAATCCGACGGTAAGCGATAGGCAGCGTAGATTGCCGCGAGAAATCCCAGTCCCCAGAGAAAGGGAGTCGGCGCGGCCTTGAAAAATCGCTTCAAGCTACGCCCCAAGCGCTTCAGCGGCTGCCTTGGGCTGCTCAAGACTGTTTTTCCTGATTGTCTGCGTTTATCCGGCATCGCCTGCTATCGTTGGGTGATTGCTACCCTGTAGAAAACCTGCGCGTCCTTGCCTTCAACAATGCCATGCCTGAACAACCTATGGGGCGTCAAGCTCTTCCCTTTTGTCAGCAGCGCTACAGGATAACAGGCTACGTGCTGTGCGAAATCCACCGTCAAGTCCTGTTAGGAATCTTTAATGACAGTCTGACTATATTATCAGCTATCCCTCGCTCTTAAATCCATTAATTGTCGTTAGACGCCTGAGCGCAGACGCCTGTCAGAACGCATGTCCCAACAGCTCTTGAAGCTTTTCGCGGTAGGCGCGTCCCATCGTCAAGCGTGTGCCGTTGTGTAGAACAATCTCGTACTCGCCGCGAAAGAGCGGGTGCAGCTCTTTAATCTTTTCGATGTTGACGATGGCCGAGCGACTGGCGCGCAGGAATTTTTTGGGGTCGAGCTTTGATTCAAGCGCGCTCATGGTCTCGCGCATCAGGTGAGATTCGCGCCCCGTGTGCAGGCGCACGTAGTTGCTCGCAGACTCTATCCAATCAATCTCTTCCGCCTTGAGAAAGAAGACGCGACCGCTCGATTTAATGACGAGGCGCTCCAGGTGCTTTGGCTCAGCTTGGATGTCTGCGAGAAGCGCAAACAATCGCTCGTCAAGCGCGCCCTTCTTCTCGCGCATCAGATGATTCCGGGCACGCCCCACCGCACGCGAGAAACGCTCGCGGTCGAAAGGCTTCAAGAGATAATCGAGCGCATGAACCTCGAAAGCACGCAAAGCATATTTGTCATAAGCGGTGACGAAGATGACAGCCGGAGGAGAAGGCTCGTCCGACAGAGCTTCGAGCACATGAAAGCCGCTCATCTCCGGCATCTGCACATCCAGAAAGAGGAGGTCTGGCCGCTTTTCCAAGACCATAGAGATAGCGCTCAGACCGTCGCCGCATTCCGCAACGACCTCTATATCGGATTCGCTTTCGAGCAGCGTGCGGATTCTTTCGCGCGCGAGCGGCTCGTCATCCACAATCAGTGCGCGAATCATCTGCAATCAAATCTCCTGCTCGTCTTCATGAAAAGGAATCGCAAGGCTACAAAGCGTGCCGCCTTCGGGCGCGCTGCTCAACTCGAACGTGGCGCGGCCTCCGTAGAGCTGCGAGAGACGCGCGCGCGTGTTGGAAAGCCCGACGCCCTCTTTAATCGCCCCTTGTGCTCCGTCAACCAGTCCACGTCCGTCATCGCGCACGTAGATGTCGAGCGTTCCGTTTGTGCGCCGCGCACCTATCTCTATACGCCCCTGCCCGCGACGCGGGGCGATTCCATGTTGAATCGCGTTCTCTACCAGAGGCTGCAAGATTAAATTGGGCACACGAGCATCCAGCACTTCAGGGTCTATGCTCATCTCTACCGTCAGGCGGTCGCGAAAGCGCGTCTGCTCTATCTCAAGATAACGCTCCAGCAGCTCCAACTCCTGCTTAAGGGTCACCTCCTGCACGCCCTCGTTGTCCAGAGCAAGACGCAGCAGGTCTGAGAGACGCGCAATCATGCGGTCGGCTGCGTCCACGTCTCTATGCATCAGAGTAGAGATGGCATGAAGCGTGTTGAAGAGAAAATGCGGGTGAAGCTGCATCTTCAAAACCTGTAGCTGCGCCTGTGCCAGCTTGGCTTCCAACTGCGATGCTTGCAACTCACGCTCCTGATATTTTCGATAGTAGCGAAGCGCGTGGTCTATCCCTAAGATTGCCCAGTAGATTAAGAGCGAGAAGTGATATTCAAGTATGACGAGCGCCAGAAAGGCTGTGCCTAAAGGCTGCGACGCCACGGGCAGCCCAGCCAGTTTGGCGGCCAGCACGTAAAGCCCTAAAAGGAACGCGGCGACGACCAGACTGCTTGCGAAGTGAAAGAGCGCGCCCCGAAGCCAAGTTTGTCGCTTGATGGGAAAGCGTCTGGATAGATATAGAATCAGCGGCGTCAGCATCGCCCACAGGTAGCCGCAGACGAGCCAGGCGGCAAAGTTATTCCGCCAGGTAACTGCACGCCCCATGTACGCCTGCTGCACAGTCACCTGCGAAGCGAAGAAAATCCCGTAGAGCGTCCAGCAAGCAAAGATGACGCTCCACGAAACCCAGCGACGCTGTATGAATCTTTCCCGCATTATGTATGAAGCAGGCGCGCGTTAAAGAGGAACGCTTCGCGCGCATTACCTGTATGCGCTCATATAGTATCAGATTAACAGAAGGAAAGAACGAACCACGAAACGACACGAAACCGTAGATGATGGCTGTGCTTTATTCTCCTTTTGTGTCGTTTCGTGTTGCTTCGTGGTTTGTCTCTCTCCTGATTTAATTGCACGTCCGTTATCATGCTACAAACCCGTGCCGGATGAAAAGAGAGCTAGGCGCGCTTCAAAGCTGAAGCGCGCCTAGCTCTTTCTTCTAACGGCGCTCTTTTGCCGTCTCTTTTTGAGTGCCGCTCGCTTTAGCCGTTGAGCCGAATCGAGCGCAGCACGTTCTGGAAAGCACGCGAGTAGTTGTTGTATTCGTCGCGCGGCGCGACCGAGATCATATAGAAGAGGTCGCCGCTCTGTAGCATGGTCGTGTAAATGGTGACGACCTCCTGTCTTCCGGTCGCTTCGTTAAGATTCGAGAGCGTTATCGCCAGCGCGTCGCGCCCGTCAATCGTGCCGCGTTGATAGCCGCTCTGCTGTCGAAGGTTGCCGTTGCTGCCTTGCGCCAGAGCGCGTATGAACTCATCCGTAGCCTGTTGCAGATTCCGGCTGGACGCACGCGTCACACCTATATTGACGCCGTGCGTGAACACTGCACGATTCTGCGCGGAGCCGTAAGCGCCTTCGGGCGCGTACCACACGGAATCGCCGCTTGCCAGCTCGCGCCAGTTCGACGGCACGCTCACGCTGAACAGATTGCCCTGCGTGTAGGTTCTATAACTCGAAGATGGATACTCTACGCGATTGTTGACGCGCCCTTCAGGATAATTGCTGCCGCCTTCGCCGCTGGTTGGATAGCGCTGGCCGCTTCGCGCAATCTCGGCCATAGTAGGCGCGCGCCCGTTGCCGCGCAGCCGCGCCTGAATCTGCCGAAACTCCGCGTCGTTCTGAATCGGAGGCTGACGAACTCGCAGCATCGAAGCTTCCTGGTTGATGCGCGCATAGCGATTGGCCGGGCTTGGATGGCTGCTCAGAAATGACGGCCCACTGCTGCCGCCCGATGTGCGTTCAATCGTCTGAAACATGTTCGCCAGATCACGCGGGTCGTATCCTGCCCGCGCCATAATCTGCGCGCCAAGCACGTCAGCTTCCGTCTCGTACTCTCGACTGAATTTCAGAAAATAAGCGCCGACCGCCGCCTGTCCGATTTGCCCGACTGCCGGGCCGCCCAGAATCGAGCCTGCGATGCCTGCGATGCCTGCGAGGATGGAATACTTCTGCGCTTTAGTAGCCTGCGCCGTGCCGTGACGAAGCGCCACGTGCGACAGTTCATGCGCCATCACGCCCGCCATCTCGCCTTCAGTGCGCGCGGCCTCGATCATGCCGCGATTGACGTACATAGGCCCGCCCGGAAGCGCGAAGGCGTTGATGTCCGACGCGTTGACGATGCGAAAATAGTATCTGAATTCAGGATGCTGAAACTCAGGCGGAATCGCCGCGACCAGTCTGCGTCCGACCTCTTCCACATAAGCGGTCGATTGCGAGTCGCGCAGGATGGGCATCTGCTGCTCGACCTCTGCGGCGACCTGCTGGCCGACCTTCACGTCGTCGGCTGGGCTGTAACTATTCTTGTGATAACTGATGCGTGTCTGCGCCATCGCCGCATAAGGCATTGCAAGGATGGCGAGCACCATGAGCAAGACTGTGAATCTAGCGGCCATTGGATGATTGCTCTGTTTCATTTCTCTCTCCTCCGAAGCTGCGCTTTTTGTGAAAGTCCAGGCGCGCAGTCTGTTCCATCAAAAACCAGAAAGAGCGGCCTGACCTCTCATTCTCGGTTCGAGGGTCAGCCGCTCTCTTTAACCAGCAAGATTCTCCCCCGAATCTATATAACTTTTAAGTTTAACGCGCAGGGGGAGAGAGCACGTCGGTCTCTGCCAAAGCCTTCAGGCCACAAACTCAAGCGTTCGCGCCTCTCGTCGGCCAGCTTCGTTTTGATGAAATCGGCTTCCGTCAGGTTGGCCTTTTCACAACACCAACAAACCGCTGAAAAGTCGTATGTACCGCAAGACCTGCTTCATCATACACACCTTCGCCCATTTCCGTAACAATTGTGTCCCGGTTTATTCACGAAGGAATTGATTCAACGAGATTGCGGATTGAAAAGCGATTGAGTTCTGCTCTTACTAAATCCGCAATCCGAAATCCGCATTCCGCAATTCCAAAGCTTTACTTTCGCGGCTCTATCTTTTCGTTGAGCCAGCGTGCGAGGTCAGCGACGGGCGTGACGACGTGAGGCTCGCCCTTGTAGACGCGAATCATAGAGACGATGAAGAAGATGAATGCCAGGACGCTGAAGCCTGCGGAGGCTATCTTGAGCATTACTCCGGGTGGCCCGCTCAGGAAGTTATCCACCATGCCGGTCAGGATACTGACGGCCACCACGAGCAGATGCAGCGCCAGCCCCTGCGAGGCATGAAAGCGCACGCGCGTCTCGCCTCTGGGCACAAGGAAAAGCAGCAGGGCGGCGACGACTGCGCCGATATACGGAAACGGAAGATAGGGCAACATCAACACAACGTTCTCAGGCAAATTTATGTTCGCCACGCTGCGCGATGTAGGAGGTTGATTGAAAGGTGCTGCTGCGCCCCCCTGCGTTGGAGGCGAACTGGATGCGCCGCTATGAATGCCTGAAGCCGCGCCCTGTGCCGAAGGAGGCTCATAAACCGGAGGCACGAAGACGGATGGATAAGATGCGGGCATCTTTGGAGTATCGTAACGTCTGGTCGGAGCTTCCCCGCCGAAATCTTCGTGCGCTTGCTGTTGAGGCGTTCGATCGTTGGCACGCTTCGCACCCCACACGTCTTCGGCCTCGCCGGGCGCATCATTCGGGCTGCGGGTGTCATTCCACACATCATCCGTGCGCCGCGCCACATCAGGGTCAAGCGGGTTGGTGTCGTACTTGTTCTTCTTCTGTTCCATGCTGAAGGATACTTACGAAAAGTCGTGCCGGGCGGTTCAAAGTGAAATCTTACTCCCCTCTGACCGCGTACTCAACACGCTCCCAGCTTGATTGTCTCTCCGAGATACGAAAAGCGCGCAAAGTAGCTTCACTATCCTTTAAGCCGATGATGAAATATATTGCCGAAGGATAAAAGGCCAGGCGCACATCGCGCTCGGAGGGGACGGGTTCACCAGAGCGCGGGTGCGAGTGATAAATCCCCAGAAGCATCTGCCCACGCACGCGCATCTCTCGCTGCACCTTGAACAACTCTTCCGGCGCGGCCTCGTAAGTTACGAGCGGGTCATGCGCGACGTTGCGCAGGCGGTAAATGCTCAACGCGCGCCCTTCATCCATGCCTCCTATCAGGCCGCAGCACTCCGCAGGACTGGCCGCACGCGCGTGGCTGTACATCTCCTCAACATGCTCACGCACCAGCGTAATCATGGCTCACTCCGTTCGCAGTTTTCAGTAACCAGTTTTCAGTTTTCAGCAAGGAGATAACTTTCTTTTACTGAAAACTGGTTACTGAAAACTGCTTTTACGCTTCCGTAGCGGCACTCGCTTTGGGCTGTCCGGCAGCGGCTTCCTTTATCAGGCTGCGGCCTATGACGAGGCGTTGAATCTGGTTCGTGCCTTCGTAAATCTGCGTAATCTTGGCGTCGCGCATGTACTTCTCAATCGGATAGTCTTTGCAGTAGCCGTAGCCGCCGAAGAGTTGCACGGCATCGGTCGTCACGGACATAGCCGTATCGGTCGCAAATACTTTAGCCATCGCAGCCAGCTTCGAGACATGCTTTGCGCCCGCATCAATGGCGCGCGCAGATGCATAGACGAGCTGGCGCGCGGCCTCAATCTTAGTCGCCATGTCCGCCAGCATCCACTGTATGCCCTGAAAGGATGCAACACTTTGTCCGAACTGCTCGCGCTCCATAGTGTATTTGATAGCCAGATCGAGCGCGCCCTGTGCCAGCCCCAGCGCCTGCGCAGCGACGCCCGGACGAGCCAGATCAAGCGTCATCATAGCGTGCTTGAAGCCATAGCCCTCTTTGCCTCCCAGTAGATTTTCTTCCGGCACATGGCAATCGCGGAAATGAAGCTCATGCACGGGCACGCAGCGTATGCCCATCAGGTCTTCCTTCTTCCCAATCTCGAAGCCTTCCATTCCCTTCTCGACTAAGAGAGCAGAGACGCCGCGCCCGCCCCTGTCAGGATTGGTCGAGCAGAAGATGGAATAGAGCGTGGCCGCGTTGCCGTTCGTGTTCCACTTCTTGTCGCCGTTCAAAACATAGAAGCCGTCGCGCTTTTCCGCGCGCGCCTTCAGGCTTCCGGCATCCGACCCTGACTCCTTCTCCGAAAGGCCGAAGGCCATCAGGGTCTTGCCCTGCGCTACACTGGGCAGGTACTTCTGCTTCTGCTCTTCCGTGCCGCCGACGATAATCGGAAACGATGCCAGCGCATTAACTGCGTAGGTCACGCCCACACCGCCGCAGGCTCTGGACAACTCCTCTACGACGATGCACAGGTTCATCACGCCGCCGCTACGCCCGCCATATTCTTTAGGAATCCAGACGCCCATCAACCCTGCGTCCTGCAACGCGCGCACGACCGTCCACGGATATTCGGCTGTTCTATCAAGCTCTGCCGCGACCGGGCGCACATGCTTGTCTGCAATTTCGCGCGCCATCGCGCGGTACTCAAGATTCTCTTTCGTCAGCAATTCATCCACTGATTGAACCTCTCCTTAAAAAGTTTGAATTTTCATTGTAAGGTGAGAGAGTCTTCCTTCTCTACACCTATCTTGTCATCTCGTCGTAGTCCTGTAATCTGTATCGACCCACTTCAGTAAGGTCATGATGTTCCAAGCACGGCTGTATTATCTCATTGCGTATTGATTCATAATCGACTCCAAAATACATTAAATCCTGGTCGTGATGAATATTTACCAAGTACGATATTTCCCTTTTAGGAGCAATCAGAATTGGTATGCTTAGATGATGCTCGTTATTTTTCTTAATCGCATAGCTAATAGCATCAGTTATAAATTTAGCGATAGCTTCAGGAGAAGTATTACGTCCGCTTTTCAGCTCAATGACTAGTTCAACGTTTTTTGACGGCGGATATTTGATGCCCCTGATAAAAAGGTCAAATGGCCTTGCTTTAAAGTCCACCGTTGCCGTAATTATGTTTTTTGGAGCAGATAACTCTTCCCAATTAATCACTTGTTTAGCCGGATCGACAGTGTGTACCTTCTGTCTAGAGACTAACCCAATAAACTCCTGCAAGGGGAAAGTTCCCAAACCATGATTTCCCTGCGGGTCTAAAAGCCAGCCTATTAATGCTTCAATTCCCTTCCCTTTTGTGATTCTTATTCCTAGTTCATCCAATTGTGCCGGGTCAACTTCTCCGGGAGCGTCAATCATCAGGTCGGCAGCCGAGGCCGTCTTCGGGAAGGCCATCAGGTCGCGTATATTCTCTATGCCGGTCATCGACATCAACAGGCGCTCGATGCCGGAAGCGATGCCGCCATGCGGAGGCGTGCCGTATTCGAGCGCGTCCAGAAAGAAGCCGAAGCGCTCGCGCGCCATCTCCTTTGTCAGGCCGATGGCTCTGAAGACAAGGTTCTGCACATCGCGCTGGTGTATACGAATAGAGCCGCCCGCGGTCTCTACGCCGTTGACCACAGCGTCGTAAGCTTTAGCACGAAGCTGACCGAGCAGTTTCGTTTCGTTCTCTTCGACTGCGCGCCGGAAGAGCGGCAAGTCTTCGTCCAGCGGCGCGGTGAACGGGTGATGCACGGCGTAATAGCGCCCGTCCTCTTCGTGAAACTCGAACATGGGAAACTCCGTCACCCAGAGCGGCTTGTAAACTCCTTCGGGAATCAGCTTTTCGCGCCGTGCAACTTCAACGCGCAACGCGCCCAGGCTGGCCGCAACAACTTTCGGCCTGCCCGCGACAATCAACACCGCGTCGCCTTTGCCAGCGCCCGCCGCGTGCGCAAGACGCTGAATCGTTTCCTGTCCAAGGGCTTTCAAGAGCGACGACGAAAGCTCATCGCCCAGCTTAATCCAACCAAGAGCGCCCGCGCCGTAACGCTTCGCAAACTCCTGCAACTCGTCCAGCACCTTACGTGAAAGCTTCGCCCCATCGGGGACAACTATGCCTTTGATTTCGCCTTTGCTCTCAAGCACGGATGCGAACGGCGCGAAGGTTGTTCCCTCAAGTACACCCGAGAGGTCTTGCAGCTCCATCTCGAAACGAAGGTCTGGTTTGTCAGAGCCGTAACGTCGCATAGCCTCAGCATAAGTGAGACGCGGGAACGGAGTTTCCAATTCTGCGCCAACCAGTTTGAAGACGCGTGGGAATAAACCTTCGACGAGACGGTAAACCATCTCCGTGTTCGCAAAGCTCAGCTCTACGTCCAACTGCGTGAACTCAGGCTGACGGTCAGCTCTTAAATCTTCGTCACGAAAGCAGCGCGCTATCTGATAATACTTATCAAAGCCTGCAATCATGCAAAGCTGCTTGAAGAGCTGCGGCGATTGCGGCAGCGCGTAGAACTTTCCCGGCTGAATGCGCGACGGCACGATGTAATCACGCGCGCCTTCCGGCGTTGACTTAATCAGGATAGGCGTTTCGATTTCCGTGAACGACTGCTCGTCCATGTAGCGGCGTATCTCCGCAACCGTTCGATGTCGCAGGTGCAGGTTCGCCTGAAGCTGCGGGCGGCGCAGGTCTAGATAGCGATACTTCAAACGTAGGTCTTCTGACGCCAGCCCATCCGACGAAGTGACTTCGAGTTGAAAGGGCGGGGTGCGCGCGTCGTTCAGCACCAGAATCTCTCGCGCGCTCACCTCCACCTCGCCCGTAGCAATCTTAGGATTGCGCTGCCCCTCTGCGCGCAGGACTACTTCGCCCGTGACGGCAATCACATACTCGCCCCTGACCTCTTTCGCTCTGGCGTGAGCATCGGGCGCGGTCTCTTCGTTGAAGACGACCTGCGTGATTCCGTCTCGGTCGCGCAGGTCTATAAAGGTGAGCGGGCCGAAGTCGCGCCGACGCGCCACCCAGCCCATCAGCACAACCGGCTTTCCAACATCCTCGCTTCTCAACTCGCCGCAGGAATGCGTGCGCTCAAGGTTTCCCAGGTTATCTAACATAATTACTGCTTATTACCTTCACTCTTGCTTATAAAATCGCGCGGCTCGTTGAGCCTGCTTCGCTCAACGCCTTCACCCACCTGCTTCTGCTCGGCCATGTACGTATTGAACTCCGCCGAGCGGTTGCGCGGAATGCTCAAAGTCTTCCATTCGCTTGACCTGAAATGCTTCGCAAGGAAAACAATCTGCCCGGTATGGTAAGCATAATGCGTCAACTGCCGCGTAATCGCTTCCATCACCGTATGCTCTTTGCCGCGTATAAAAACTTTCCTCAAGACATCTTCCGGCTGCAAAGGCTCGACGGCATCGAAGACTGCTCGCCACCCCTGTTCCCAGTACGCCAGCAACTCCTCCCGCGTCGCCTCGCTGCCCAGCACAAACTCCATGTCGCGGTTACGCGTAGGCTTCTCCCCATCCGTCGTCAGAAAGTCCGTCCAACGCGAGAGCATATTGCCCGCCATGTGCTTAATGACGACGCCGATGCTGTTGGATTCTTCATCAAGCGCGACGAAAAACTCTTCGTCTGTCAGTTGCTCAAAAGACTTGTCGCCTAACGCCTTGTAATCACGAAAAGTCTTGCGAGCGTCATCAAGAAAATGCTTTGCCAGATTGTTACTCATAATCCGTAGTAGGGGCAGGGACAAGTCCTCTGCCCGTCGCGCCTGCAAAGGCGCGAGCAAAGTAACGCATTCATCTAACATTGAATGAATGCATTGTTGATAATCGTGCTCATTGCACGATACGGGCAGAGGACTTGTCCCTGCCCCTACTGTTTCAATCCTTCTTTGACAGTTGCCGCCACCATAGAGCGCTGGACGGTGCGCTGCTCGCCCGAGCGCATATCCTTGAGCGAAACCTCTTCGCGCTTTCTCTCTTCCTCTCCGATGACGGCGACAAAGGGTAGCCCGCGCGATGAAGCATACTTGAACTGTTTGCCCAGCTTGTCTGCTTCCGCGTAAAGATCAACGCGCAAGCCTTCCGCGCGCAAACCTTGCGCGAGCGCGACCGAATCGCCGATTGAGTTCTCGTCCCAGATGGCGACCATCACATCCGCAGGAGACGTTGCTAGGTGGCGCGGAAACATCTCGCGCTCCATCATCACGACAATGATGCGTTCCAGGCCGAGCGAGAAACCGCAGGCGGGAACATCCTGCCCCAGAAACATTCCGACCAGATTGTCATAGCGCCCGCCGCCGCCGAGACTGCCCGCAAGGTCTGGCACGTTAATCTCCATAATCGTGCCCGTGTAATACGAAAGCCCGCGAGCAAGGCTAGGGTCAATCCTGATTCTGTTTGAGATGCCGCTCGCTTTCGTATACTTGATGATAGAGCGCAACTCATCAATCCCGCGAGCGCCAGCTTCATGATCGCCTACGAACTCTACAAGGCGACCGAGCAGCGCCGCGTTCAAGGCTTCCGTTTCCGCCTGTCCTTCAATCACAGACAGTTCCGCTGCATGTTCAAGCGAGCCAGCGGCTTCAAAGAATGATAAGAGATTGTCGCCCGCCTCGCCGCTCACGCCGCGCGCACTCAATTCTTTCGCCACCCCTTCTCGCCCGACCTTATCCAGTTTGTCGAGCGCCACCAGAGCATCCGTTTGCTTGTCTAATGGTATGCCAGCCGCATCGAGTATTCCTGTCAACACCTGTCTATGATTGAGACGAATGGTGAAATTGGTAAAGCCTAATTTAGTCAACGCCTCGCCAGCCGCCGCGCAAATCTCTGCTTCGACAATCATGGAGCGAGAGCCTAAGACATCAACGTCGCATTGATAGAACTCTCTGAAGCGCCCGCGCGCAGGTCTGTCTGCGCGCCACACGGGTTGAATCTGGTAGCGCTTGAAAAACTTCGGTAGCTTATCTTTGTATTCCGCTACGACGCGCGCCAGCGGCACGGTCAAATCGTAGCGCAAAGCTAAATCGGCCTCGCCTGTCTTTTCATGCTCGCCCCGCTTCAAGATTTTGAAGATAAGCTGGTTGCCCTCTTCGCCGTACTTGCCCATGAGCGTTTCTATGTTCTCGACCGCGGGCGTCTCCAATGGCTCGAAGCCGTAGCGCTCATAGACCTCTTTGATAACGCCTATAACGTACTCGCGTTTTCTGACATCCGAGGGCAGAAAGTCGCGCATCCCGCGCGCAGGTTGTGTCTTAGCGTTCGCCATTCTTGAGCTTATAGCTTAACCCCTTAACCGAAATACTTGAAACCGACGCGCAGGGATTGCAGCGCCGGTTGCGGGACGGTCGAAATCAGCACCCAAGTCATAATCCCATGCGACAGCCCCAGCGCCAGAAGATTCGGAGCGCGCTGGTAAACCGCAGCCCAGACACAGCCGCCAATGAAGGTCGCCATCGCCAGCCACAGATTCGGCAGATGAATCAGCGCAAAGATGAAGGCCACCACAAAGATGCTCAAGCTCCCGCGCCCCCACACCATCTGCGCGCGACGATTGAAGAAAGCCTGCAACACGTATTGCTGCGCAAGCCCCCAGGCCATGCCCGCGAATGGAAGCCAGAGGATAGCCCACTGCTTCTCCGGCCTGGCAAACCGCAGGCTTCCCATAAACCAACCCGCGACCGCCATCACAGCCGCTCCGGCAAGCATAGGCAGAAGCAACAGGCGCATCGCTTTCATAAAGTTGTCCGTGCGCCAGCCCAACTCGCGCGCCGTCTCATGCCGTATGCGATGCGAGAGAATAATGAATGAGAGGGCAAGGGCGATTGGAACAGCCAGCACCCAACGGCTGGTCGCAAGGGCAAGCACAGCCCACACGGCTATGAGCGCGGTGGAAGTGACCGAGACTATCTCCCATAAAGCAAGGGCGCGCATTTCTCGCTCGCCACCTGCATCTATATCTTTATCTACTGTGAAACTCATTCTCTTTCTTTGGAGTCAATACGTGTCAGCGAGTTTCTCTTGCCTCTTCCGTAGAGATGCGAAAGCGCAGGGGGAGTCCGATTTGTTGCAGCGTACGGCGTACTTCCCCTGCGCTGCTGTGAACTGCGTAAACGCGCGCTTCATGCTCTCCGGCGACGAGCGGCGGCGTCTCCAATTGAAAGCCGCACAGCGCAGTGGTGGAGCGGCCTGCCGACAGAACATCCGGGCGCGAGCGGTTCGCCAATGCATCGCCCGCGAATCGCCCGTCGATATAGACCTGAACTTCCACAGGCTCATCGGGCGCGGCTTCGTTGACAGCCCAGCCAGCGACGCGACGCGCGTCTGCCACGTCGCTCCAACCGCGAAAGTGCGGGCTGAAGGCAGTGTAGTAGAAGCCGACCGCGACCACCGCCACAAACAGCGCTTCGACAACCGACTTTGCAATCAGCAGTTGCGTGAGCCTCGCCCGTTGAAGCGTCTGCGCTGTAGTAGTAGTCGAATTCGTCTTGACCATTAACGAATAAAAGCTTCAGCCTTCCTGCTGAAGCCGATTGAATTTTTGAAGCATCTCCTGCCTGCGCTCTTCAAGATAATGGCGCGTGTACTCGATGTAATTCTTCCAGAAGATGTCCAGACTCCTGACCTCTTCATCGGTCAAAGCGCGCTTCACACGGGCGGGCGCGCCCATCACCAGAGAGCGCGGCGGAACCTGTGTGCCGGGGGTTAGAAGCGAGCCTGCCGCGACCAGACTCTGGCTTCCAACGCGCACGCCGTCCATGACAATCGAGCCGATGCCTACAAGGCTGCCGCGCTCTACGTAGCATCCGTGCAAGGTTACGTTGTGCCCGATTGTCACTTCGTCTTCGAGGATGGTGGCGTGCGTGCCGTTCGAGACGTGTATGACCGTGCCGTCCTGAACGTTCGTTCTATCGCCTATGCGTATGTAGAAGACATCGCCGCGCACCGTCGCATTGAACCAGACGGAGCTTTCAGTGCCTATGTGTACGTCGCCTATGATTTGCGCGCTCTCTTCTATAAAGGCTGTAGGGTGAATCTGCGGGTGGATGCCGCGATATGATCTAATCATGATTCAAAAAGCCTGAAATGTTTCCTCAAACGAAAGCGAGAACGGTAACATGATGACATGCAGGCGGGCAAGGAACCCGAAAGGTCAGTTAGTAGCTCAAAGCCGGGGTTGAGTGTAGAGAAGATTGATATTCACCGCAGAGGAAACGCAGAGGAAACGCAGGGCAGGTCAGTACCGCCTGCTTAAGCCGGGCGGGTGGGCGCGTTGCCAAGACCCGCCCGGCTTAAGCAGGCGGTACTGACCTGTGCTCGTTCTCTGCCTTCTCTGCGTCTGCGGCGGTGGATTGCCTCTCCCGCTAGACTCAGCCCCGGATTGAATCACACCGCAAGGCTGTTGACAGCTATCCAACGCGCATGAGAGATTTCCGAATGTGACGAAGAGATTAAATATGCGCTCCACGGTTGCGCTCGCCATCTATCTCATTGCAACGCTCGCTTTCCTTCTGGCGACGGGCTGCGGTGCGCTCTACAAAGTGAAGCCTGTGGTGGAAGCGCCTCTGCCGGATTCTGCGCGAAATGGCGAGGCGGGCGGTTTAAGGTTGCGCGCCGCCCCGCTTCTGACGGACGAAGAGAGCCAGGAATTGTTCGAGGCCAACCTGCCGCTTGCCGGTCTGCTTCCTGTGAAGGTGGAGATTACCAATCAGGGCAGCGCGCCGGTTGACATCAAGCAGGCTCGTTTTCGCCTGCGCGACGGGGAAGGACGCGAGTTGAAGCAGCGCTCTACCAAAGATGTGGTCTCGCGCATTCTCAGCGACAACGACGTGACTATCTACAACCCGCGCTCGCGCGCCCAGTTTGAAGAGGCCGTGCGCGCCTACGCGCTCGATACAACACGCCCCCTCGCAGCTTCAGAGCGCCGTCAGGGTCTCATCTTCTTCCAGATGCCGAAAAACGAGCAGGTCACAAACCCGCGCGGTTTGATTCTCTCGGTTGAAAAGCTGCCACAGCCGCTTGAAATAGCTTTGAATTAAAAACTAATCAAGTAAGGTCGAATACATAACAATTCAGCCCCTGCAGGGGGCGAAAGGTTGTAGCCCACGGCGTAAGCCGTGGGGATAGGGAGACATTCAAAAATTGAAGCCCCTGAAAGGGGCGAAAGAAATTCCGCGTTGAGAATCTTTCGCCCCTTTCAGGGGCTTCTAACTTTTATTCGCTGCTCAATTCCCACGGCTCGCGCCGTGGGCTAAATTCTTTAGCCCCTTTCAGGGGCTGACTTCTTCTCTTCTACTTTTGCCTTTCCTCTATAGGTACGTAGTCGCGCTCATCAGCGCCCAGATAAATCTGGCGCGGGCGGGCTATCTTCTGCTCCGGGTCATCCAGCAGTTCTGTCCATTGCGCTATCCAGCCGGAAGTGCGCGGGATGGCGAACAAGACGGGGAACATATCCACTGGAAATCGCATCGCCTGATAGATGATGCCCGAATAGAAGTCCACGTTCGGATAGAGCTTGCGCTTGACGAAGTATTCGTCTTCGAGCGCGATGCGCTCAAGCTCAAGCGCTATGTCCAGGAGCGGGTCTTTGCCCGTCACCTCGAAGACTTCATAAGCCACATCCTTGATGATGCGTGCGCGCGGGTCGTAGTTCTTGTAGACTCTATGGCCGAAGCCCATCAGTCGAAACTCTCCGGCCTTAACGCGCTTGACGTATTCGGGCACGCGGTCAAGCGAGCCTATCTCCTTCAACATTTTGAGCACGGCTTCGTTCGCGCCGCCGTGAAGGGGGCCGTAGAGCGCAGCCGCCGCTCCGGCCAGCGCCGAGTAAGGGTCTGTGTGCGCGCTGCCGATTGAGCGCATGGCGTTGGTAGAGCAGTTCTGCTCGTGGTCTGCGTGCAATATGAACAGCACATTGAGCGCGCGTTCAAGCACAGGGTCGGGCTGGTACTTCCCTTCGGTCGTCTTGAACATCATGTTGAGGAAGTTGCCCGTGTAGCTTAGATCATTATCAGGATAAGCGTAGGGCAATCCCTTGCGATGGCGATAAGAGAAGGCCGCTATGGTCGCCACTTTCGCAATCATGCGTGAAATCTGTTTCTGCTGACAATCCTTGTCGAAGATATTCTTAGCCTCTGGATAAAAGGTCGAGAGCGCGCCCACCATCCCGATAAGCATCCCCATAGGATGCGCGTCGTAATGAAAGCCGTCCATCACCTTCTTGATGCTTTCATGTATGAAGGTGTGATGCGTGATGTGCCATGTCCATTCTTCAAGCTCCTCTTTGGTCGGCAGCTCGCCGTAAAGAAGAAGATAGGCGACTTCCAGATAGGTGCTCTTTTCGGCCAGTTGCTCTATGGGATAGCCTCTATAGCGCAGTATGCCTTTGTCTCCGTCAATGAACGTGATGCGGCTCTTGCACGAAGCCGTGTTCATGAAGGCCGGGTCATACGTCATCAAGCCGAAGTCTTCGTCCGACACCTTGATCTTTCTCAAGTCCATCGCACGTATAGTGTCGTTCTCTATGGGTATCTCGTACTGCTTTCCGGTACGATTATCAGTAATGGTTAAAGTGTCTGCACCCATAAAACTCCTCCATCAGGAATCAAGAATAAGCAAACTTGAAAAGCGCACCGGGCACGCGACTTACAGAAATGCGCGGCCTGTGAAAGCAACGGTCTAGACTGCCTCGGTAGCATCAAGTTACGCCATACGAGCCACAACTGACAAGCGCCCAACCCGGAAAAGACAGCAACGTTTCCGCTTGAAATTATGTGTGCCGGAACAAGTAATTCACCGCCGCAGACGCGTAGAGGGCAGAAAAACTTTCCCCGCCCTCCACAAAAATCAAAGCTCCTGCTACACGCCTTCTGAGCGCGTTATGGTCTCAAGTTCCTTCCGCAATCCGCCTGACAAGCTTGAGCTTTGATATTTCCTGACAAACTCTCTAATCTTGCTCTGATTAGCCGCCCCTTCGGGCGTACAACATGGCTGCAATTAATCCGGGATAAAACCGAATGCGCCCAAATGGGCGGCTATTGGTACGTCTAATATGCGTTAGACGGCTCTTCTTGAAGGGAAAGTAAAATGAAGCAGGTTACAATCAGAATTGCAATTGGGTTTTGCACATTTATCATTGGTGTTTTTGCTGCCGCAGATTGGCTCATCAAGCCTGCGACTAATATCTCTACCGTTCAACCACTGAATAGTAGGCTTGATGTTCCAGCACCGCCTGTTCCTGAAGCTACTTCTGACTCAACCATTTATTCTATTAAGCTTTGTGATCTCGTCCGAGACTCGAATCACTATGACGGTAAGCTTGTCAGGATACAGGCTTTTTATAATCAGGGCGTAGATACCTCTTCATTAGATGATTCCGAGTGCGATGCCTGGCTCCGTCCGTATTGTGTGGCTGGCGAAGAATCCTGCGTGAAAATTTGGGATCGCATCTCAAAGGTTCTTCTTTCCAGCCAATCCTTCAGGGCAAGAGTTGATTTAGTCGGGCGATATACGGCTGATGTTGTAGACCCAAATCCACTCCAGGGCGGTGGTCATGTGCATCTGTTTGAAATACTTGAATTGAAAGGGGCTAAACCTGCAAAGGTGTGGAATAGATAGTTGAAACTAACGAATCCGAACCGTCTAACAACTCATTCAACTGGCAAGACCAGTAAGGAGGATAGAAATGTCAGATACCTCGGAACAAAACGAGAGCATAGAATCAGGAGAGTCTGTCTCTAGAGAGCTGCGCAATGTACGGTACTGCGAAGTCATCCCCGTCACCCGAAAGGGAGTCACGCTTACCTCCTGGGTTTATAACACGCTTGGGCTGAATGACTGTCCCGCCACAGAGTGGGACGCGCTGACCGAGGACGAGGTCAACGAAGAATTCGGCTCCGTGGGTGCTAAGCTGAACGGCCCGCGCTACTGGGTGATTGACAAGATCGTCGGGTCTGGGTCAACGACTACCGGGGAGAGGTTCACCTTTGGCGGCATAGAGATGGAACTCCGCGCCAAGCTAGATACGAAGATTAGAGAGGGGACAGTCGGCGAAGAGTTCTACGTCCCGAATCAGGTGCAGCGCGATACGGTGTACACGTACGGGGCAGGCAAGCCTGTCTACGAATTGACCTCGCCGGATGGCGATGTGTACGTCATGCAGTCCTACGCGCAAATCAAAGACAAGAACCTGACCATAGAGGGGCTGGATTCACTGGGTAGCAAACTGGCGCTCCCGGAGGGTTGGACGTACACGACGCGCACGCTCACAGAAGACTTAGAGCTGGACAGCAACGGGCTGGCCTATGTCATCAACGACGACTTTTACAACTCCTACCAGCGGCGCACCTGAGCTACTGATGGCGTTGTAATTACCGATTCGCTCTATGTTGCCGTGACGTGAAGGTGTCGCCTGACAACTCATTCAAACCCGACCCCGCGATAGCGTTCCTTTCATCATTGCTCTTTGCCGTAATGTTGGAGGCTGCTCGCGCGGGGCGGGTTTAATATCGGGCGTTGGATGGCTTTCATTGTTCTACGATAATTGTGCCGATGAAACGTTCAGCATTCACACATCTTGAAACCGAAAGGTTAATCTTGCGGCGCTTTGGTGATGCTGATCTTGTGCCGTTCCTTGCCTACCTCAATGATCCCCTGGTGGCTCGTTACCAGACATGGGAATCATACACGGAGCAGCAGGCCAGAGAGGTAATTGAAGGGCAGAAGATTCTTGAACCCGGTCAGCCGGGTCAAGCGTTCGTCTTTGCCGTCGAGCTGAAAGAGACGAAGGCTCTCACGGGGCACGTAGCCTTAAGCGTGAAGGAACAGGATCGGCAACAGGCAGAGATTGGCTTCACCTTCTCGCGTGAGTACCAGGGCAAAGGTTTAGCCAGAGAGGCTGCTTCCTGCGTGCTGGAGTACGCATTCATCAATCTAGACTTGCACCGGATCATTGCCATCACAGACTGTGAGAATGAGCGGTCTGCGGCATTGCTGAGCAGATTGGGGATGAGAAGAGAAGGTCATTTCATACAGAACATCTGGTTTAAGGGAAAGTGGGGATCAGAATATCTCTATGCCGTTCTGCGGGAAGAATGGTTGCGACAGCACGCCATCTAATGCCAGGTCGCGCTAGAAAAAGAGGAAAGAAACGAACCACGAAGCCACACGAAACGAACCACGCTCATTACACGAAACAGCTTGCATCTTCGTGTCGTTTCGTGTGGCTTCGTGGTTCATCTTTTACCTCACTTTTGACTGCGACTCGTTATAACATCTTATTTAACCTGACACTATGAGACGAGAAAGAGTTGAAAGCATAGCTCAAGTTTGTCGTCTCACATTTATTGACACCCTCTACGCAATTATATATAAGTCCTCCGCCAACCATATAGAGTCTAAAGGAGAAAAATGATGAAGAGAAAAAGCTTACTCCTGATAAGCACTTTGATGTTAATGAGCATTCTTCCTCACAGCGCGGCTCAGGCGACAATTCCGGCGGCAACCAGACTGGTTGTTTCTAACAATGCGCCTCTGCCTGATTTAATTGTGTACTGGTCTCTTGTGGGCAATCCCAAGAGTGGAAAATTCGAGATTAGGATTAGGAATACAGGAGCGGCTGCTGCTGCCTGGTCATACGTAGTGCTCAAGATCTATCACGTCGCATCGCCCGGAGCTAAGCCAACGGAGATGAGCTACCATGCAAAAGTTCCAGCCATAGGCGCAGGCCAGCAAGCAGATGTGGTGATTGAAACTAAACTAGACCTTTCACTGGACACGTCCTGCACATTCGCTGACGGCACTAATCAGATTACAGAGAGCAATGAAGTAAACAACAAAAATTGTGGCCCGGTTAAAAGCTAGACACAGCAGTAAGACTCACATCCTGACCAGAGAAAGCAGTTGACTCCTCTGGAACAAAGAGATGACTGCCGGAGTATCTCTCTGTTCGGTTGAATGTTTCTCAACGCGGCTCTCATTGAGCGAGTGAAGGAGAACAATGCTTATCCTTAGAATTATTGGCTTCAGCTTATTAGTACTGGGCGGATTGGCAGTCATCGTGCTTCTTTCGATGCCTTTCAACTTTCCCCAGAATATAGGCATATTCATTTGGAGGCCGGAAAGGGCGCTCTGGCTCCTGTTCCTGCTGGGCGGTGCTTTCGGAGCCATCCTCTTTGCACTGGGGTCTGGATGGCACTCTCTGGAGAGAGGATTGAAAGCCGGAGGGAAGTTACTCCTGATCTCAGGTTTTGTGTGCGCTTTAGAGCTGTTTCTGATTAAGGCGCGGTGGCCTATAGGTACAAGAACCATCTCTCTCTGGTGGCTATTCGTGCTCTTTACCCTTTCGGGCGGGGTCGCCGTGTATATAACAGAGATGATCGAGAGAGAGGAGCTTAGGTCTAAAGAAGAACTGGTCAGGAAAGCGGAGCTTAAAGCCAGAGCTGCTTCCAGAGCAGAGCAGCAGAGAGTAAGACTGAGAATTGTACGCGTTAACGTATGGCATATGCCTGCGATAAGAATGTTTGTGACTGCAAAGAAAGCGCCGCATAAAAACCCATTCAACCAGACTGTTCTATAGCAAGGCTTTCATGCCTGTCTGTATAAATGAAGGTCGGATGCTTCATGTGCCGGGCGCGGATTGATTCGGGCGTTGGGCGCTCAGGTTGAATGAGTGTCGCAAAGCTAAATCCTGATGTCGCTTAGAAAAGTGTCAATACGCTTTGCCACGCCCGCCGATCTGGATTTTGTGCAGCAAGATCACTATCTTCCCGCCGCAGTCGTTGAACGAAAGATTCAATGGCAGGAGATTATTGTGGCCGAGCTGAATGGCGTTTTAGCTGGCTATGTGCGTCTTGAATATCTGTGGTCTCTTATTCCTTACATTGCTCTGATTCATGTGTTGCCGGAATACAGGCGTCAGGGGATTGGCAAGGCTCTGCTCGCCTATACAGAAGAGTTCCTGCGTGAGCAAGGCTACAAATCCCTTTATAGCTCATCTCAAGTTGATGAAGCGGAGCCGCAGGCGTGGCATCGTCATGTTGGGTTTGAGGAATGTGGTGTTATCGCTGGCATCAATCGAGGTGGAATCGGCGAGCTTTTCTTCCGCAAGCAGCTATAATGAAGCAATGTGGTTATATGTAACGCGCCGCTTAAGTCAATAGACATGTGTACACAGAAGGCATTGGATTTGGCTGGCAGGCAATTGATTTCTCTACCCGAATCGGTTGAGCAGCTAACCACGCTTGAGGAACTTGATTTAGATAGGAACCGTTTATCTTCACTCCCCGAATGGATTGGTCAGCTCAGGAATCTAAACTATTTGAGCCTGTATAGTAATCGGTTGTCTTCTCTACCGGAGTCTTTGTGGCAGTTAACGAATCTACTAACGTTGAACCTGGCGGAGAATCGCTTTGCTTCCATGTCCGAGGGCATGGGGAATCTAAGAAACCTACAGATGCTGGATTTGGGTCATAATGAGTTGCATCATCTGCCCGACTCGCTCGGAAACCTGCGCAGCCTTACTTTCCTCTATCTAAGCAATAATCATCTGACTTCCCTACCCGCTTCATTCGAGAATCTGAGCAGCCTTATCTACTTGAACATCACCGATAACAGACTGGCTTCTATGCCTGAGCTTACAGGCAGCCTGACCAACTTGATAGAACTGCGGCTCTACAATAACCAGATTTCTTTCCTCCCGGACGCTCTGGGTCAACTCACAAAGCTGCGGGAATTGCATTTGATGAACAACCAGTTGTCAACGCTTCCCGCTTCGTTTGGCGAGATGTCCGGCCTGAAGCGATTGGACTTGCAGGATAACAGGTTGACACAACTGCCTGAGTCGCTTGGAAACTTGCAAAGTCTTACAGACCTGAATCTAAGAAATAACAGGCTGGCTGCGCTCCCCGAATCAATCGGCAACTTGAGGAACCTTCGCTATCTGGATTTGAGGGCGAATAGAGGGATTTATCTGCCTGAGAGTCTGGGAGAGCTGACGCAGCTTGAGAAATTGGATTTGAGATGGACTAAGTTGTCGCCTCTGCTTGAATGGCTCCGGCGTATGGAGCAGCGTGGCTGTGCCGTCTTCACATAACGCCGCCCGACGCAATATTCAACACAAAAGAGACTACAGAATGTAGATGAGAGGCAAGCTGAGGGTGGTCGGGTTGAATGAGTTGCCAGGCGGCACGTCAGCCCTCGCTTCAACTTTGAGACTTACCGTTGCGGCCTTCGTTTAGAACATCTATGAGTATATTTATTCTTTGATCGGTATGTGCCTGAGATTCCGCCAACCCACTGACTTTCTCGGTCAATTCTTTCTGGGCCTTGCCTATTTCGTTGACCGTATTATAAAGATTTACAAAAGCGCCTTCGAGCCGCGTCAATCGCGCTTCACCTTTAGCATGTGATTCACGTAGCTGCTCCATATTTTCCGAGAAACTTTCCTGCTGTTTGATAATAAACTCCATTGTTTTCTGGATTTCTTCATTAGTCATTGCTATTAGCTCTTTTCCTAACTATAAACTTATCATTCAGTATGATGTATTGACTATAAGTCTAATGGAAAACAGATTGAATACCAAGAGAGAGCCGCCCAACAACTTATTCAACGCTGCCGCCCGGACAGCATTTCTTTCATCGTTGAATTGTTCCATAATCTTTTGTGTGCTGCTCAGGCCGAGCGAAATAATACAGGATTTAGATGCTTTTCCAATCGTTGGATTTTGAAAGTTATGCTGTGTAAGGTGCTTTTCATCATAATAATTTCGGCTGCGTTAAATGTAAGTTGTAATGTGCCGCCATCAGGAGCTATCTCTACCACAGCAACAGACAATTCACGCTTTGCCGTGGGGGCTGCGCCCGGAAGAGTCGAAATCGCTGACCTCGATGGTGACGGCAAACTCGATATTGTTGTCGCCAATGAGCAGGGTAACAATGTGACGATTCTGCTCGGCGATGGCAAGGGAGGATTTACACAGGCGAAAGGTTCTCCGTTTCCCGCCGGACATAGCCCTAATGACATTGCTATTGGTGATTTCAACCGCGACGGCAAACCTGATTTAGCTTTCGCCAATCACGAAGAGAAGTATCTGACTGTTTTGCTGGGTAATGGTCAGGGTGGATTTACACCTGCACCCGGTTCCCCGTTTAAGGCGGAAGTGCTTCCGCATACACATGGCTTAGCAGCGGGTGAGCTGAACGGTGATGGAAACTTAGACCTTGTGACCGATAGCTGGGGAACTGACCAGGTAGAAGTTTTGTTCGGTGACGGCAAAGGCGGTTTTACACTGCCCGGCTCGTTCTTTGCGGTCGGCAAGCACCCCTATCAACGGGTTCGCGTTGCAGATGTTAATAGCGATGGTCAGGCGGACATTATTACTACAAATCTTGAAGGAGATAACGTCACTATCCTGCTTGGCGATGGCAGAGGCGGATTCAAATCTACGGCTGGCGCGCCTTTCCCCTGCGGCGATTCTCCGTTCAACTTTGCCATAGGTGATGTCAACGGCGATGGTAAGCTTGACCTGGCTATTGTTAATTCCCCGAGCAGCACATCTGACAGGCGGGGTAAAGACGGCTTGAGCGTCCTGCTCGGCGATGGCAAAGGCGGGTTTAGCTTGATGGCTGGCTCGCCGTTTACGACTGGAAAAATTCCCAATCTTGTGGCGATAGGCGATGTCAACGGCGACAGAGTTAATGATATTGCCGTATCCAGTCCTGACGGTAACAACATCACGCTGTTTCTGATGAGTAGTAAAGGTATGGTTGCGTCGAGTTCTACAATCGCGCTGAGCGGGAAACCGAAGGGCTTGGCAATCCGTGACCTTAATGGCGACGGGAAAGCGGATATGGTGATAGCCAACAACGGCGATAACACGGTCATCGTAGTCTTAAGCAAATGAAGCGGGAGCAAACTGTATCTAGCGTGCGCGGCTAACAAATCAACCTTACGCCTCGATAGCATCCTTTTCATGCTCGCTCTTACAAATCATGTAGAATACTTCCAGCTCGTCGCATCTCAATTCCGGCGTCAAGCGCAGACGAATATTTCAGATGAACATTTTAGAGTACAACCGGGAGGCTTGGAACAGGCAGGTAGAGGAGCATAACCGTTGGACTGTTCCCGTCTCTAAGGAAGTAATCGCTGCGGCCAGGAAAGGTGTCTGGGTGGTCGTCTTAACTCCGACGAGGCCGGTGCCTGCTGACTGGTTCCCGCCCTTGGAAGGGGTTGACGTTCTGTGTCTTGCTTCCGGCGGAGGGCAGCAAGCCCCTGTGCTGGCTGCCGCGGGCGCTCGCGTCACCGTTCTGGACGCCTCGCAAAACCAACTGGAACAGGATCGTTTTGTAGCCCTGCGGGATAAGCTTGAAATAAAGACCGTGCAGGGCGATATGGCGAAGCTGGATGCATTCCCGGATGAAAGTTTCGACCTCATTTTCCACCCATGCTCAAATTCCTTCGTCCCACATATTGAGCCTGTGTGGAGAGAAGCGTTCAGAGTCCTCAGAGCAGGAGGCAGTCTGCTGGCAGGCTTCACGAATCCCTTGAGATACTTATTCGATGAGACCTTAATGGATGAAGGGGTGCTACAGGTGAAGAACCGTATTCCCTACTCCGACCTTGAAAGCTTAGAGAAAGAGGAGCTGTACAAACTGCTGGAAAACAAAGAGCCGCTGGCTTTCGGCCACACGCTGGAAGAGCAGTTGGGCGGGCAAATGCGTGCGGGGTTTGCGGTCACAGGGTTTTACGAAGACAGGTATGAAGAAGATAACGACCCTCTATCAAGCTACATCGCTACCTTCATCGCTACGAAGGCGACGAAATTGAGCGCTGTAAGATAGAGGCTGTGCTAATCCAGCCGCCCTGTAACGTAGCTCTCTTCATTCCTACATGCGGTGTGGCTTGATACTGCCTGCGAGCGGCGCGCGTCCTCTCCAACACCAACCACGTAGAATGAGAATCATGCTTCTCATAATTCGCTTTCGTCTGGCTTCGCCTTTATAATCCTCTCATCCCGATGTGCGAGGCTCTACGGTTCCGAGACGCCTCACTTTTTACGTTACTCTTAAGAGCGAGACGAATGGTTTTCTTCGCCTCAAAAATCACCACGCCTTGCCGATTGCGCCTCTTCCGGCGCTGTAGGCTTGCCCTATTAATTAGCTTCTGCTGCGCGTTTCTTATCGTCCTGGCGGCCATGTCCGGCCTTTTCAGTGTCTCTGCACAGACGCAGGGACGCGGGTGGTTGTGGCAGAACCCACGCCCGCAGGGCAACATGATTTACACGGTCAGGTTCGCGCAGGATAAGGAGCACGGGTGGGCTGTAGGGTCGGACGGCGTAATCCTCAGAACGGAGAACGGCGGCTTTGAGTGGCAAGCGCAAAAGTCCGAGATAACGACGACGCTTTACGGTCTTTATGTCAAAGACAAGAAGCGCGCGGTGGCTGTGGGCGCACGCGGCGTGGTGATTGTGACGGAGAACGGCGGCGAGCGCTGGACGGTTAGAGATTCCGGCTACAAAGACCATCTTTACAGCGTTACCTTCGCGCCGAAAGACCCGCAGTACGGCTGGGCTGTTGGCGTTTACGGTCGCATCGTCGCCACTACGGACGGGGGTAAAACATGGCGCGTGCAATATACGGACGCGCGCCAGCATCTCTTCAGCGTCTCTTTCGCGGACAAGAAGACAGGGGCGGTTGCGGGCGATAAGGGCACGCTTCTCATCACGCGCGACGGCGGCGCGACATGGACGCAAGTTAATGGCACGGGCGAGATGCCTTTGACGAGCGTCGCCTTCATCTCGCCTGAACAGGCCATCGCGGTCGGCTACGCAGGGCGAATCCTGCGCACAACCGATAGCGGGCAAACGTGGACGCCGATTAATACCTACTCGACCGCAGACCTGCTTTCGGTCTTCTTCCTTGACGATAAGCGCGGCTGGGCGACGGGCGACGGCGGCGTGGTGCTGAGCACAGGCGACGGCGGAACTACGTGGCTGCCCTTCAATATCAGGACAAGCCCCAGGCTCTCTTCTCTCTTTTTCGCGGATGCAAACACGGGCTGGGCTGCGGGTGCAGACGGGCTGCTGCTGCGCACGGACGACGGCGGCCTTCAATGGCGGCGTCTGACCGAAGGCGGGCGCGACGATCTGGCGGACATCTTTTTTCTGGATGAAGAGCGCGGCTGGGCTGTAGGCTCTCGCGGTCGTGTTCTCTCCACAAGCACAGGCGGGAAGACCTGGATTGTGCGTCCTTCGGGTACGAATGCGCGCCTGAACGCCGTCTCTTTCGTCAACGAGTCGCAGGGCTGCGTGGTCGGAGAAAAAGGATTAATCCTGCGCACGACCGACGCAGGGCTGACATGGTCTAAGATTGTTTCGGAAGTGAAAGAAGACCTGTTCGGCATCTACTTCATAAACGCTGAGCTGGGATGGGCTGTCGGCGCAAGCGGCACTATCGTCAACACGGATGACGGCGGCCAGACGTGGCACTATCAACGCTCGCTGACTAAAGCCTGGCTCGAAGCCATCTCTTTCATGGACGCAAAGCACGGCGTTGCGGTCGGCTCGCAGGGCACAATCCTTTTGACGGAAGACGGAGGCGAGACCTGGAAGTTTGTTCAAGCGCACCTGGGCTTGCGCGAGTGGCTTTATAGCGTGACGTTCGCAGATGCGTCGCGCGGCTACGTGGTGGGCGCAAGCGGTCTGATACTTCGCACGGACGACGGCGGCAAGACATGGAAGGATCAGGAGAGCGGCGTTAAGACGAACCTCTTCGCCGTTGCCGTGGCAGGCCGGGACGACGCGCTCGTCACAGGAGATCAGGGACGCGTGCTGAGAACAAAGGACGGCGGCCTGACGTGGGAAGCGCAGCCGACCATCACCAGCGTCGCGCTCTTTTCTGTAGCCTATCAGGGCGGCGAGGACGCGTGGGTCGCGGGTCGCGGCGGCGCAATCCTTCGACGCAAGGGCGATCTCGCAACTGTTAAAATCCCTCGCACAGAGACCAGCAAACCGCCTTCCCTGCGCGGCAACACTCCGCCCAAGCTTCAACCACAGACACAGCCTACGCCCGATGCTCCCGTCCTAGTCGTAGACGACGGCGACATCCCACGCGCCGTCCCACAGGACAAACGCACACAGCGACCATAAAAGAATGTTAGCAGTAAGCGGTAAGCAGTGAGCAGTAGAAACGAAAACGTTTGACTGCTCACTGCTTACCGCTTACTGCTAACATTCTTACGGTTCGTATTCCAGGTCTTCGGGGACGAACTCTATGGCTACGGCTTCGCCGTCGAACTGGCCGCGCGATTGATTTGAGGGGCGATAGGTTAAGAGCACGAGGTTCGAGGGATTGCGCTGGCCGCAGGTGATGGAGCGCCCCATGCCTTCTATATAAGTGACGAAGGTGATGCGTCTTAAATTTTCGCTGCGGAAATGAAGCGTGCGCTCACCGGCCATGATAGTAAGCACTGCGTCGCCCGAAGGATTGCATTCGACGTTTGTGAGCAGTCCGCGCACTCTCTCGCCTTCGAAGCGTTTCAGCAGACGCGGTTTCTGCGCGATTGCCGAGACGCTCGACGAACCCGTTTGATTATCCGGCACGCGTATGCCGCTCGCTTCCAGCCGCGCTAGCTCGCTTTCGTTCAGGGCTATATTCTTCAGCACCTGTTCGGCCTTGACGCGCAACTGCGCGTTGCGGCTGCGACGCAAAGGGTCTAAGACCTCACGCGCTTTTGTCCAATCATGCCTGCGCTCGTAGATTTGCGCGAGCACGAAGGCGAATGCTTCACGCGCCGGAGCCATACGCATCGCCTGCCGCAGCAGGGCTTCAGCCTGATCCAGTTGCTCGCCCGTCGCCAGATTGATGAAGGCCAGCAGGTGATACGATTCCGTATAAGACGGCGCAAGCTCTATCGCGCGCATCAATTCTGCGCGCATGGTGGTGGCGGCTTCCGGCTCATACCCGGACACAACCAAGTTCTCATCCATCCCCTGCCGACTGAGACCGAAAGCATAGTAGTAGTGAGCCAGATAGTTTAAGGGTGCGAGCGCGGCGGCGCGTTTAAGCAGAGGAAGGGCTTCGTGGAAATTTCGCTGCCTGACATAGACCATGCCGAGCGAGGCGTGCGCCATCGCAAGCTGAGGGTCTAGACGCAGCGCCTCCTTCAAATAACCCGCCGCTTCGTCGAGCCTGTTCGTGTGCAACAGCAGGTCGCCCAGATAGTACTGCGCTTCGGCTTCCGTGACGGGCGCAGACTTCGGCAGCTCTTCAGCCTTCGTCCCGGCGCGCTTATCGAAGAACGTAACCTGCGTGGGACGCTTGTCGCGCTTGATATATTCTTTCAGCTCGCTCTCAATGGCTGCGGGGTCTCTCTGGAAAATCTGCTTGAAGCTCTGATTAACGGGTTCGCCTTCGGCCATCAGCTCTACGAAGCGATAGAAGTCCGACTGGCGCTCGCCCAGGCGTCCGAGCATCAGGTAATGAGCCAATGCCCAGGACTGTGCGTAGAAGAGGTCGCGGCTTTGTCGCTCGTTGTAGACGGGAGATTTGTTGTCGGCGCTGAGCAGACTTTCGAGCGGCAGCCATTCGCGGCTGCGCAGGATTTTAAGATGATAGTCGTTCGACTTGCCGATTATGGCCTTGCGCCCGCCGCCCGCGATGTCGAACGTGCTGAAGTATTCGGCCAGCCCTTCGTTGAGACAGAGCGGAAGCCCGCGCAGGTTGCTCTCTACAAAAAGATGTACGTACTCATGAAAGATTGTGCCGAAGGGGCGGGCCGTGTTGCCGTCAATCGTGATGGTGATGTAGTTCAGATCAGGGCTGCTCTGAAAGTAGCCCGCCACATTCGACGGCGTTCCCTCGTAGAGCGGCTTGAACGGCCTGTATGTCTCGTCAGACCGAAAGACTATGACGGTCGTCGGGACACTCGATTGCGAGCTTGCTCCGGCAAAGAGGCGTGTCAGAACGTCCCGGAACTGTTCGAGCCTCGCGCCGACCTGTCGAATCTCTTTCTCGCTCGCGTTGCCGATTAAAAGAAAGTTCTTCGAGCGCACGCTCGTCCAGGTCTCTTTAGTCGCCTGTGCCTGAGAAAAGGCAGGCGTCAGTAGCAGTAGACAAAGCAGCGTTGCCAGACGTAGAGCAGAGCGTTTCATGGCTTCGATACGGAATGAATTCTCGCTCGATTCGGATACGAAGTTTCGGATGACCGCAAGAGAAAAGTAAGCGAGGTCTTTGTGATGACCGGAACGCGCTTCCGTGTTGCCACCGAGAGCGCAACTTCTCAATGCTTCGAGCACGAAATATAAGCGCGCTCGACCGGCGTAGTCAATCAGTTCATAGCAAGGGCTATAAACATGTCGCCCCTACAGGGCTTGCAAAGTTGTTTCCTTACAAATGGCTTTTAGATGGTTAACTTTTTAGCCGCCGCATCGTCAACCAGCCAGACCAGCTCTCCCTCGTCAGGCTCGACCAGTTGAGAAGGATAACGGTGCGGGTCTCTTTCGCCTTCGAGGACGGCGCGCAAAGTCTCTGCCTTCGCTTCGCCTGCGACGAGGAACGTGACGCTGCGCGCTGAATTAATAGCTCGAAAGGTCATCGTCAGACGATGCGCTTTGAGCTTTTCGACGTAGGGCGCGACGACTAGATGCTCCGTGTCGTCAAGCACCTCCGAGCCGGGAAAGAGCGACGCCGTGTGCCCGTCTTCGCCCATGCCCAGCAGAATCAAATCGAAGCGCGGCGGATTTCCAAGCTTCTCTTCCAGAATTTTCTGATAGTCGCGTGCGGCCTGCTGCGGGTCGTCCTCGCCGCGCATGCGATAAATTTGCTCTGCGGGTACGGGGACGCGCGCCAGCATAGCTTCATAAGCCATGCGGTAGTTGCTCTCATCAGACGTGGGCGGCACGCAACGCTCGTCGCTCCAGAAGATGTGCGTCTCTTCCCAGGGGATGTGCGGGGCGTAAATCTCTCCGGTCAGAAGCTCATAGAGAGCGCGCGGCGTCGAGCCGCCCGAAAGCGCGACTGTGAACTTATTGCGCCACGCTATTGATTGCCGCGCTGTCTCCGCGAACAACTCCGCCGCGCGTGTGATGAGCGAACGCGAGTCCGGCCAGACTTCCACGTGCGCCTTACCTGCTCTTAATCTTCTCATCTTGCTCGACGCGTCGCCGCGTAACTACCCGCACCTATGAGCGCGGTCAAAGGTTCCATGATAACGGACACGTGCGCGGCCTCGACCATGGGCGAAAGACGCCCCTTGTCTTTGTAGGATTCAAGGAATGTGCCGTCGGTCAGCTTCTCTATAATCTTGGGCGCAATGCCGCCGCCGACAAAGACGCCGCCCGTCGCTGCGACAGTCAGCGCAAAATTGCCCGCCTGCGCGCCATAGATAGAGACGAAAAGGTCAAGCGCCTTCACACAAATCTCCGCGCGAGCGGCCAGCGCACATTGCGAGATAGTGCGCGCCGCGTCCGCGCTCTCCTCTATTTCAAGCCTCAACCAGTCCGGCTCATCACTCAGCCCCCTTGCCTTAAGGAAGTTGTAGATGTTGACCAGTCCCTGCCCTGAGAGAATCCTTTCATAGCTGATGCGGTGCTTGATAGTCAGCATGTAGCGCAGCAGCTCAATCTCCAGCTCGTTGCGCGGCGCGAAATCGACGTGGCCGCCCTCAGACGCCATCGTGTGATAACGTGCGCCGTCCCAGATGAGCGCGGCTTCACCCAACCCAGTGCCCGCAGCTATGACGGCGATGTTACCGCCATGCGCTCTCTGGCCGGGATTGAGCGTGACCAGTTGATCTTCACTGAGCGTTGGAACGCCATAAGCCGTCGCCTCCAGGTCGTTGATGACCCACACGTCGTCAATCCGAAGAACGTCCTGAAGCGAAGCCCTGCTGACGATCCAGGGCAACTGTGTAGCGCGGCACACGCCGTCAATCACAGGCCCGGCCACCCCGAATGCTGCGGCATCAATCGGCAGCTCGTGTCCACTTAAAAACTCTGCGATGACCGCTTCCAAGTCTGCGTGGTCTTTGCTGGAGAACGTCTGCCCTTCCCTTTTAGAGAGCTTGCCGTCCGCCGCATCCTCAAAGAGCGCCAGGTTTGTTTTCGTTCCGCCAATGTCACCCGCAAGAATCATAGAACGTGTTCCCTTGTTCGTATCTTGAACGAACTCGACTTACTTTAATCGCGGCAAGTGAGAAAACAAAGGTCAGTACCGCCTGCGGTAGCGGGCGGGTCGTTGACAACGCTTGAGACCTGCCCGCTACCGCAGGCGGTACTGACTTACACGTTCAAGGCTTCCAGAATACGAACAGCGCCGCGGACTGCTTCTTCGTAGATGCGGTCGTGGCTGAGGATTTCAAGCTCGCGTCCCAAAAGCTCCGCTTCCGTCTTGTCGCCGCCGACGAGCAGGCGGGAAGCGCGCCGTTCATCATTGCTGGTGGTTTGTGTTTCAAGATAGCGCCCGTCTTCACTTCGCGCCACTATGAAAGCGCAAGGCTCAGGCTCAGTCGCAGCCAGCTCGACGCGTGCAATCCACCCGTGCATGGTACGGGCACGCTCCACGCTTTGAAACTCTACGACAATCTCGCGTCCGTCCCTTTCAACTAGAACACTACGCACGTCCGTCTCTTTATATGCCTGCTGCGCTGCCGCAACGCGCCAGCCAAGACGGCTCGCAAGCCAGCCCGCGAGGATGAGAGCTTTGGGCGCTATCTCGTCCGGCTGCCCTTGGGGCGCGACGTATTCGATGCGCACGCGATTAATGTTGCCCAGCGCCGCGCGATACTCTCGCACATCATAGAAGTTCGCCAGCAAGCCGCGCCAGGATGTCAGACGCGCCCAGTTGAGATCGCTCAAGCCGGTGTGTCGAGCGCGCTCTTTTTGAAGAAGCGAATCAAGAGCGTAGAGGTCTGTATGCGGCTCCAGGAAATCAGCCGAATCAAAGATGACTCTATCCGAAGCATGGCTGAGTTTGCGAAATACCTCATCACCGAGCCGCGGCTGGTCGCGCCACCATAGAAAGACCGGAAGGTCTGGCACCAGCAGCGGCTCTGCGGCGCTCGGCAATTCAACCGTAAATCGCCCGCGCGCCTTCAGCGTCACTTGCTCACAGCATAGATTCCGCGTCTCAGCTCCACCCGCAGACTGGCAATAAGACGAGACGAACATCTCTATATCCAGGTCTTCGCTTTCACGCTCCGCAACCATGACGAGCGCGCGACAGGGATGCGCCGCCGTGACTTCGCTCAACAACTCGTTGACTTCGCCCAGAGTCTCATCCGACGAAACATAGACCAGCAGGTTAAGCACGCGCGCGCGCATCACAGCAGTCTCTTCATCACGGTCGTCCTCGCCCACGTTCTCCATCCACAAACGGCTCAACTCGCGCTCCACGGCCTGCACGTCCAGAGTTTCGGGGACGCGTACGGCTCTCGGCGCTGTATATGTGGTCTGCTTCATAAAAAGTCTAGAGAGTCTGGAGAGTCCAGAGAGTCTGGAGAGTCCAAAGAGAAGAGCGCTTCCGGCTCTCTAGACTCTCCAGACTCCCAAGACTCTCTAGACTGTTCTTAAAGTCTACGCCAGTGGCGGCCATCGCGTTCGATGAGTTCAAAAGCTGCCTTTGGCCCCCATGTGCCCGCTTCGTAGTTGGGGAAATCGGAAGCGGGCTTCTTCCACGCTTCTAAGATAGGCGTCACGATTTCCCAGCCGCGCTCCACCATGTCGCGGCGGGCGTAGAGTGTAGAGTCGCCCAGGATACAATCGAGCAACAATCGCTCGTAGGCTTCGGGCGTGTGAACGCCGAAGGATGAGCCGTAGCGAAAGTCCATGTTGACCCAGCGGATGCGCATCATTTGTCCCGGCAGCTTAGCGCCAAAGCGAAGCGTGATGCCCTCGTTCGGCTGGATGCGTATCACCAGCACGTTCGGCTCCAATGGCTCGTCCGTCTCCGTGAAAAGGCGATGCGGGACTTCCTTAAACTGTATGGCAATCTCCGTGATGCGCTTCGGCAAACGCTTGCCCGAACGAATGTAGAAGGGCACACCAGCCCATCGCCAGTTATCGAAATAGAGCTTGAGCGCGACGAAGGTCTCCGTTGAAGACTCCGGGTTGACGCCCGGCTCTTCCCTGTAGCCCGGAACTTTGTCGCCCAGCACATAGCCCGCCCCGTACTGCCCGCGCACTGCAAATTCGTCAATGCTATCCGGTGGAATAGGACGAACTGCCTGCATCGCCTTGAACTTTTCATCGCGCACGCTGTTGGCGCTCAAGCTGGCTGGCGGCTCCATTGCAATCAGGCTTGTGACCTGAAAGACGTGGTTCTGAATCATGTCGCGCACGACACCCGCCTCTTCGTAATACGCGCCGCGACCTTCGACGCCGATGGCTTCGGCATTCGTGATTTGAATGTGGTCAATGTACTGGCGATTCCACAGCGGCTCGAAGATGCTGTTGGCGAAGCGAAAGACCAGCAGATTCTGAACCGTCTCTTTGCCTAGATAATGGTCAATGCGATAGACCTGATCTTCATGGAAGACTGCGGCCAGTTCTTGATTCAGCTCACGCGCGCTTTCCAGATCGTGTCCGAAAGGTTTTTCGACGATAACGCGCGTCCAGCCTTTGTTGTCATTGAGTCCGGCCTTGCCAAGCTGCTCGCTGATGAGACCGAAGAAGCTCGGCGCGGTCGAGAGATAAAAGATGCGATTGCCCTCTGTGCCGCGCTCTGCGTCAATCTGTTCGAGCCTTGAGCGCAAAGTCTTGAAAGCTGCTTCATCCGAAAAGTCGCCCGCCATGTAGAAGATACCGCTGGCAAAGCTCTCCCACACGGCTTCGTCAAACAATTCCTTATCGCCGTACTCCATGTAGGCTTCGCGCATACGGGCGCGAAACTCTTCATCCGACATTTCGGGACGCGAGAATCCGAGGATGGCGAACTCCGCCGGAAGAAGCCGCTGTTGCATTAGACTGTAGAGCGCGGGCACAAGCTTGCGCTTCGTCAAATCGCCCGTCGCTCCAAAGATTGTGACCACGCACGGCTCTGCCGTTCGTTCGAGCCGCACGCCCGCGCGCAATGGATTCTCAATCGTCTCTGTAGGGGATGTCATCGTCTCTCACCAGCAACTAGAATTTAAGGGCGCGTGAATTCGTCTTTGATTATATAACCATCCTTCATCACAAAGCGTACGCGCTGAAACTCCGAAAGGTCTTTCAGTGGATCGCCCGCGACCGCTATGAGGTCTGCGAGCTTGCCCGCTTCGATGGTGCCGATTGAGGCTTGCAAGCCCAACAATTCTGCGGCGTTGACGGTTGCCGCACGAATGGAATCAATCGGCGACATGCCTTCTATGTGCAGCGTTTCCAGAATCAGCAGCGACGCCTGCCCGCGCGTCTTGCCCGGATACATGAAGAACACATCAGAGCCTGCGGCGATGCGGACTCCGGCCTTCAGTGCGCGCTCTAAACGCTTCGGCACTTTCTCCGCGTAATCCTTAACGTACTTCTCGAAATCATCTTTCTCCTTCGGATTACGCGCGAGGTCTTCGGCGAAGATTTGCCGTAGCGAGTCGGGCGTAAAATCGGTCGGCACAAGAAAGATGCCGCGCTGAGCCATCAAGCGAAAAGTCTCTTCGCTAGCTTCGGTGCCGTGCTCTATGGAATCAACAACGGCTTCGGCTGCTCTCTTTGCGCCTTCGGCGGTGGTGGCATGCGCTGCAACTTTCACTTTCGCTCGATGAGCCTCGTCCACAATCGCCTTCAGCTCTTCAAGGCTGAGGAGCTTTGTCCCTACATCGACGACTACTTTAATCACATCAGCGCCCGCGTCCAGGGCGCTCAACACGGCGCGGCGCGCTTCCCCTTCATTGCCTATGGTCAGAAAATCTTTCCTGATTATCTCCTCGGTCACAGGGTTGCCTGCAAGCGATTGACCGCCCGGCGGCGTCAGCTTGCGGGTTGCGGCAATCACGCGCAAGCCCGGAATGTTTCTGGCTTTAATCGCGTCGCGCAATATGGCATCGCCCCTCACGCCCGAATGCCCCAAATTGCGTACGGTCGTGACACCCGCCGTCAGCAGCTCAAGCGCGTTCCTCTCCGCCACACGCTGCCGCTCTTCGTCGGCCATCCCCACAGTTCTATCCACCCGCCCGTCATTCGACAGAAAGAGATGGCTGTGGCAATCAATCACCCCCGGCAACAGGGTCGCACGTCCCAGATCAATGACCTTCACACTTTTAGGCGCGCCCCGTTTTACAGTCTCGAACTTTCCAACCTCCCTGATGCGCCCATCTTCTACAAGCACACCCTGGTTGACAAGGTAAGCGCCCGTTTTGACATCGAGCAGCCTGCCGACTTTGAGAAGCGTCGCCTGAGTCTCACGCTTACCACTCGTTTGAGAAAGCACACCTATTGATAAAGTAATAAATAGAAGCAGAGCGGCGGAAAATGTTTTGAGCATCTTTCTTGTAGGGGCAGGGACAAGTCCCTGCCCGCATCAGCAAAGCTGATAATCAAGGGTCGTTACGTTTCAAGATTGAATCTATCTCATATTGACTATCGCTCTGACGAGCGATACGGGCAGGGACTTGTCCCTCGCCCCTACACGTTTGCTACTCTGCTTTTTGAGTGTCTTCCCATTGTGTGTGAACCGCTCCCAGCTCCGGCTTGTCTGTGCGTTCGTAGGTGTGCGCGCCGAAGTAGTCGCGCTGCGCTTGCGTCAGATTCTGGGGAAGGTTTGCCGTGCGGTAGCTGTCGAAGTAGGCGAGGCTCGCCGCCATCGCAATCGCCGGAACGCCGTGCTGTTGTGCAATGGAGATACACTCGCGCCAGTTCGACTGACCGCCCTTCATCCACTGTCTGAAATCTTCGTCGAGCAGAAGGTTGGATAAATCCGGCTGGCGCTTGTAAGCAGTTTTGATGCGGTCAAGGAAACGCGCGCGAATGATGCAGCCGCCCTTCCAGATGCGCGCCATCTCGCTTAAGTCAACATTCCACTTGTACTCCACAGAGCCTGCGCGAATCAGATTGAACCCCTGCGCGTAAGAGCAAATCTTTGAAGCATAGAGCGCGTCGTGAACCAGCTTCTTGATGCGCTCGCGGTCATCTGTGAGCGCGGGGACTTCAGGCGCTTCTAAAGCCTCGCTTGCGCGCACACGTTCCTCTTTCAGAGCGGAGAGGAAACGCGCTTCGATGGCGGAGTTAATAGTAGGGATAGCGACGCCCAAATCGAGCGCCACCTGCGCCGTCCATTTGCCTGTGCCTTTCTGTCCGGCCTTATCGAGTATCAAATCAACGAGCGGCTTGCCTGTCTCTTCATCTCGCACGCGGAAAATCTCCGACGTGATTTGAATCAGATAAGAATCCAGCAGCCCCTTGTTCCACTCAGCGAAGGTATCGGCCAGCTCCGCCGCTTCCATCCCCAGCACTCGGCGCAGTATGTCGTAGGCTTCGGCTATAAGCTGCATGTCGCCGTACTCTATGCCGTTATGCACCATCTTGACGAAGTGGCCTGCACCGTCTGGCCCGCAGTAGGTCGTGCATGCGCCGTCTTCCGTCTTGGCCGAGATGGCTTCCCAGATGGGTCGTATCTCCTCATAAGCCTCGCGTGCTCCGCCCGGCATAAGACTAGGCCCATTAAGCGCGCCCTCTTCGCCGCCGGAGACGCCTGAGCCTATGAAGTGAAAGCCTTCCGCACGTAGAGCGGCCTCGCGCCGCTGTGTGTCTTCAAACCAGGAGTTGCCGCCGTCAATCAGTATGTCGCCGGATTCCAGATGTGGCTTGAACTGATCAATCGTCCAATCAACCGGCGCGCCTGCCTTGACCATAATCATGATTTTTCGCGGGCGAGCGATTGCGCGCACGAACTCTTCCGGCGTCTTCGTCGCAGTCAGGTTCTTGCCCTTAGCTGCGCCCGCCATCAGTTTTTCGACAAGCGTTGGGTCACGATCCCAGACCGCTATGCGGTAGCCATTGCGCTCCATGTTGAGCGCCAGATTAGAACCCATGACGCCGACTCCGGCCATGCCTATATTTGCTTCTGCCATTAGAAAAGAGACTCCATTAGACTTTCATGCTGAACGAGACTGGGTATCGCTGCTGACAGCAGCGCGTAAAAGCTCTTCAAGCTTTCTCAAGCCTTCTTTCGCATCCTGGCCTAAATGAATGCGCACGGCTCGGCGGTTTCTCTTGGCGAGCGAAGAGAAGTCTCCGAGCGCCTGTGCCTGTTTGAGCGTGCTGAAGGTGTAAGGCTCGCCGGGAATCGAAAGGTCTGTGCGGTCATCATCCGTCAGTTGAAAAAAGACACCCTCGTCTGAGCCGCCCTTGTGAAGCTGTCCCGTGGAATGCAGAAAGCGCGGGCCGTAGCCCGTGGTCGTAGCCACGCGCAGGCTGTCTCTGAAGTGCGTGCGAATCGCTTGCAGCAGCTCATCGTGCGCCTTGGTCTCCTGAATGTAGGCGAGTAGAGCTATGTAGTCGCCAGCCTTCACCTTTGAAAGAAACTCCGTCATCAGGGAAAGTAGTGAAGACGTGTGCGACGCGGAAGAATCGCCTGCCCAGTCCATTCCACTGAGCCTGTAAACGGTTAGGCCGTCTTCCGCTATCAAGGCTTTTTCTTCCGGCAGAGCGCCCATTTGTTTGAACTCTTCGAGCAATTGATTGGTGTTGTCTTTGCTCTCCTGCACGTTGGGCTGGTCAAAGGGATTGATGCCCATCAAATGCCCCGCAACGGCGGTCGCAAACTCCCACGCGAAAAACTCCGCACCTAAATCGAGCGCATCATTCAACGAGCGGCGCACGACCACGTGCCCTGCAACTTCAAGGGCGCGCAATCTTTTGTTCGCCTCTTCGCTCGTTTCGCCTACGCAGATGGAGATGAACAGGCGGTCGTCGCCGTATACTTCAGGCAACGCGAACGGCTCGCCCGCAACGGGCACAACTCCCTTTCCCTCCTTGCCCGTGCTTTCTGCCACCAGTTGCTCTATCCATAGACCGAGCGATGCGATGCGCTCATCAGCGATAAGCGTCAGCTTGTTGCGTCCCTCATTTGCGAGCGCGCCCATCACAGCGCCGAGCCTCGCCGCTTGATTCTCGTCGAGCGCAGTAGCTTCACCGCAGGCGTCCATCATGCCGACAGCGCGGCGAAGCAGCTCTTCAACGTCCAGGCCAATGAGCGCAGCCGGAACCATCCCGAAAAAGGAGAGCGCGCTATAACGACCACCTATGTCAGCAGGGTTAAGAAAGATGCGGCGGAAGTTTGCTTCACGCGCCATACGCTCCATCAGCGTGCCGGGGTCTGTGATGGCGACGAAGTTTTCTCCAGCCGCTTCACCCTTGATAGAGCGTACGCGGTCGAAGAAATATTTATAGAAGGAGAGAGGCTCGATGGTCGTGCCGGATTTTGAAGCGACTATGAAGAGCGTGCGCGCAAGGTCTATGTGCTGCTCGAAGGAGCTGATGGTGTCCGGGTCTGTCGTGTCTAAGACTAAAAGCTCCGGGAAGCCTTTACGCATACCGAATGTGCGGCGAAGGACTTCAGGGCAGAGGCTTGAGCCGCCCATGCCGAGCAGCATGATGTGCGTAAAGCCTGCATCGCGCACCTCTAGCGAAAATTCCTCAAGCTCGCCCGCGCGCTCCATAATCATACGCGCCACCCTGAGCCAGCCGAGCGAGTTTCGGATTATCTTTTGATGTGCATCTTCAGACTTCCAGAGGGTGGCGTCCTGCGCCCAGATTCGCTCTGTTGCCTGCTCGGCTTCAAGACGACGAAGCGCGTCCTCGACTACAGACGCGTAACGACCCAGAGACTCGCTCTGGCGCGGTATGCTGCTCATCCGTAATTCTCCTCCCGGTTACGGCCAAGCATACACAGAGGAAGGCAAAAGGAAAAGAGAAGAGGCTAGAGGTTAGAGGTCAGAGGTCAGTAACTGCTTTTTACTAACCTCTAACCTCTAACCTCTAGCCTCTTCTCTTTTGTCTTATCTTACCGGATTGTCTTTGGCGTATGAATAGGCCGTGTAGGCGGCGATGACGTGGCAAATCCAGCCGAGGGTTCCGCCCGTACCGATCCAGAAGCCGGGCGTGAAGATCAGCCAGAGAACGCCCGCCAGGTAACGCCCGTTGTAGAGCTGGCCGACGCCCGGAATGAGAAAGCTTAAAACTCCTGCCAGAAATGGATCGCGCATTACTTTATCTAAACCTCCGCCGACTTTATACGCAAAGCCCCCAGCCTTTGTTCATCAAAACAGTCTAGAGAGTCTGGAGAGTCTGGAGAGTCTATAGAGTCAACTAGATTCTTTCTTTTCACTCTCAAGACTCTCCAGACTCTCTGGACTCTCTAGACTTCGTTCTAGACTTCATTCTTGATTTGCTTTACGTCCAGAATCTCGCCGCGAAAAGTTTCCAGGAATGATTGGACTGCGGGGTGCTGTTCGGCTACCTGCCTGAGGCGCTCGCGCTCGCGTCGCTCTTCGTCATCTCTGGTGGGTGGTGCGTCATCGTCTTCAGTCGCGCCATCCTCCTTGATGGTGATGCGTACGTCCATGTCGCGCCCCATCAGCTCGTGACATATCTCGCGCAGGAGCTTGACCGTTTCGGGCTTCGCCAAGGTATCGCGCAGGTGTTTCGCTTCCGGCGCAAATTCTACGAACAGCTCGTCGCCTTCGACGCCTGCGCGACGCGCTCCGTCCAGAGCCGTGACGACAAACATGCGGCGTCGTTTCTCCAACGCATCCTTGATGCTTTCCAGCACCGAGCCATGCGACGCCTTCGCAGTCGCGGCAGGCGTATCGCTCCTTGTCTCCGTAGGACTGAGAGCGGGCTGTACGGCTTGCGCCGCCATTGCGCCGCCGTTTACCTGAGAGTTTGGCGGCGGCACAAGCGTCAGGACAGGCGCGTTGCGCTGCGTGTCATCAACACGCGTAGGCGTGCCATCCAGAATCAGAGGGGCGTCGGCGATTGATTCAGCGACGGGAGATTGTGCCGCGTAGCCCTCGGAGTTACTTGCGCGCCTGGAGCTTCCGCCGCTAGATGCTGTGCTGCGCGATGTACCCGAGCCTTCGGAGCTACTGCTGCCTCCGCTCACTGGCGGCGTGCCGCCTGCGGCGGGTGCGCGCCCCGTTCGCAAAGCCTCTTCCAGTGCGCTGAGACGTTCAAGAATTTGATTGACCGGCGCGAGCCTGCGCATCTCCATCAGCTTCACCAGCCCGATTTCCAACTGGTAGCGCGGGTGCGCAGCCGTGCGCAGCAGCGTTTCCGTCTGCGCAAGCTGATGAAAGAAACGCACCAGGTCGGACTCGGAAAAGAGCGCGGCCTGTCGGGCTAGCTCTGCGCGATTCTGCGCGGAGGATTCCAACAACTCCGTATCCTCGCCCGAAACTTTTGCGACCAGAAGGTCGCGTATGTAAGCCAGAAGGTCGCGGCAGAAGTTTCTGAGGTCGTGGCCGCGCATCACTAAGTCATCAACCACGGCGAGCGCTTCACCAGGGCGATTCTCGCCTATGCCGCGCACCGTCCGCGCGAGCATCTCCGCGCTCGCAATTCCCAGCGCCGTCTCCACGTCTTCCGCTTTGATCTTCGTCCCTGAAAAGCTTATGACCTGATCGAAGGCCGACTGGGCATCGCGCATGGAGCCTTCGCCCGCACGCGCAATCTCACGCAAAGCATCGTCTGCAATCTTGATCTTCTCGGCTTCGGCAATCAGGCGCAGCCGCTCCATAATCTTCTGCGTCGCAATCGTGCGGAACTCGAACTGCTGGCAGCGCGAAAGGATTGTGTCCGGGACTTTATGAAGCTCCGTGGTCGCCATGATGAAGACGACGCGGCTGGGCGGCTCTTCCAGGGTTTTCAGGAGCGCGTTGAAGGCCGCGCCCGACAGCATGTGAACCTCGTCAATGATGAAGACCTTGTAGCGGTCGCGCGCAGGAGAAATCGCCACGTTGCCTATGATGGCATCGCGCACGTTGTCAACGCCCGTGTTGGACGCCGCGTCAATCTCCATCACGTCAATCGAGCGACCCTCGGCAATCTCGCTACACGACGCGCACGCAGTCGGGTCATCCGCCGCGCAGGGAGTCACAGTAGGCTTGCTTGCTTTATGGCAGTTGAGAGCTTTGGCTAGGAGGCGAGCGGTCGTCGTCTTGCCCACGCCGCGCGCGCCTGAAAAGAGATAAGCATGGTGTAGGCGCTCGTGCTCTATGGCGTTGCGCAGGGTGCGCGTAATCGGCTCCTGCCCCGTGACCTCTTCGAATGTTTGCGGACGCCACTTACGGGCGATGACTTGATAAGACATAAGAAAAACAGGGATGAGGGCGGAGGGATGAGGGATGAAGTAAAAGAAAATCCATCTTCAGCTTTCATCCCTCCGCCCTCATCCCTCATCCCTGCTTCTGATGTGGCCAGACTCCGGGCCGACCCGCAACACACGCGCTCACAACTACCGTTGCTCCGTTCCCGGCCTGGCGGGGTTCGTTGGAGCAGACGTTGTGCGGAGCCCGAAGTCTGATAAATTTTCAAGAAGCTGTTCAGCTATCAGCTATCAGCAGTCAGCTTAACACAAAATCGGCTGATTGCTGAATGCTGAATGCTGATGAGCTTAACTGGCGGAGAGGGTGGGATTCGAACCCACGGTACGGTTCCCCGTACACAGCATTTCCAGTGCTGCCAATTCAACCACTCTTGCACCTCTCCGAAGAAAGTAAAAAGGTAAAAGTGAAGAAAGGCAGAGAGAGATTATTTCAAATCCGCTTTGCAGCCTTCCTTTTGCCTTTTACCTTTTTACCTTCACCTTCTCAAACTTACGACATAAGAATTGCTAAGAATTTCAAATAACGCCCAACCGTTAAAGCATAGCCTATCCCATTGATTTCTGTCACGTCACCACGGAATATGATGAGGCGATACAACGACAGGGGATTGTTAATTGGCCGCCGCAAGCGGTAAAAGGCAGCTTAGAGAGTGCTTAGGCCGCTGGCGGTACTTCACATCAATTCGGGCATATTACCGCTACTGGCGGCCTAATTGCAGTTAGGCATCTGCTAGTGACTTCCCAGCATCGGAGGCAATAGTAGAACTTAAGCTCCCTAATAGTTACTCGTTTCTCAGTCGGAAAGAGAGGAATCACATGCGCACACTAACAGTCATAGCATTGCTTTTGGTTCTCTGGCTAATCCCTTCCATTGTCCTAGCGAAAACCTATCCACAAGCGCGGCCGACAGCCCTGCATCTTGTCCATAAGTTATACGTCGAGGAGATGGGAACCTCAGACGAGGCGGCCCGCTTTCGCCTGCTTCTGGAGGATCAACTTTCGGAAAAAGGCTTTACAGTTGTTGATAAACCAGAGAAGGCAGACGCCGTTTTAGGTGGAGCGCTTTCCGTTTCGCGGTCAGGCATCTACGGTGGCCCAGCCGATATCAGTGTTACCGCCAGACTCAATTCTCCTGATGGCGTGCGGCTCTGGGGTAACAATATTGGTGGGCAGATAATTATTCTTAACCCAGTTAAGTCTCTCAAGTTCAAGGAGCCGGTTGAATATCGCGCCAGGGAATTAGCTAAGAAATTGCGTGATGATTGGGAGAAATCCGCCAGAGCTGTCGGCGTTAAAGTTGGCAGATAAGAATAGTTATGGCATCAAGTTGTGAACTCTCCCCGATGCCTAACAACTCATTCAACCGGAGCGCGAATAGTGTTGCTTTCATCCGCGAGGCTTGCATTATTTCGGCGGCTCGACGCGCCCGGTTAATTCGGGCGTTGGGCGTCTAAGATGAATGACATCGTTCAAAAAACATGAATGACCTTCAAATAACAGTAGAAGATCAGCCGAAAGAAGAAGAGAGGCGCAGAGTCGTTGATGGCTTGCTTGCCTATAATGAATCTCAAACCGGCGATGTTAGTTACGAAAGGCTTACTCTCGTCCTCCGCGAGGCCAGCGGTGATGTCGTTGGCGGACTCTTGGGAGAGATTTACTGGGGCTGGCTGCATATCGACATCCTGTGGATAGATGATTCACTGCGAAGTCGCGGCTATGGTGGGAAGCTTCTAGCTGTGGCTGAGCAGAAGGCAATCGCCAAAGGGTGTCGCTCTGTATTCTTGGATACATTTAGCTTTCAGGCGCTTTCGTTTTACGAGAATTGCGGATATGAAGTCTTCGGAGAGTTGGCAGATTTCCCGCCGGGGCATATACGATACTTCTTGAAGAAATTGCTCAAGGTGAATGGTGGAGATGCGCCGCCCAACAACTCATTCAACCCGACCCCGCGATAGCTTTCCTTTCATCATCTCTCCTTGCGGTGTAAATTGGAGGCTGCTTGCGCGGGGCGGGTTAGATTCGAGCGTCAGGCCGCAGAATGGAGTTGATGATCTATGAATATTATGTACTCAGCCTTGCTCATAATGGCTTTTGCACTCTCTATCTTCTCGCCAGCAATTACTAAGGGGCAGAATACTTTCTCTCGCCAGACATTAATCGCTGCCCTATGCGAGCATGAGCCTAAGTGGCTCGTAAAAGTGTATGAAGATGAAGATTATCAGTTCGTTTACAGGGACTACGGAAAAGCAGAGTACGTGCCCGGGTTCTTCGTCTATAGTAAGAAACGCAGCCGGTGGGCTGAAATTACAAACCTCTCAACTGAGAACGCGAAGTTAGGACATTCCCCGCCATTCGATGAAGTCCGGCTCTCGGTAGGCTGGGATTATAGTGGTCTGAAGAGTAAGGATTATGTGGAGTTACCCTTACGCACGAGTGGCTCAATCAATTTCCCCGAAAAGATAGAATATGACGCGAGCAGCGAGGCGTATCATCTAAACTTTAACCCGTCCTTGAGGCCGGAGTTTCAAACTTTGTTCTGGATTTTGAAGAAGGATTTAAAAAAGGTGTTCGACGGGTGAGCGGTTAAATGCGGCCTAATAACGGCATGCACCCGACACCCTGCCAGCAGGTCTTTCATGTACATTAAATATGGGCGCGGGTGATGCCGGGCGTTGGGCTGCTCATGGTTTGCTGAAAAATAGGTTTTGTAGATGTCACCGTTCAGCACAAAGAAAAGAGTGGTTTTCACCACTTGGGGATCGTTTGGCGATCTTCATCCACATATGGCGCTTGCGCTTGAGTTGCAAGAACGCGGTTACATTTCGGTAATTGCAACGTCGCCGCTCTACCGCGAGAAAGTTGAAGCGGAAGGAATCGCTTTTCATCCAGTGCGCCCTGACCTCCCGCCGCCTGACGCTGAAATATCTGCTGAAATCATTCGTCGTGTGTCGCATAGGCGTTGGGGGCCAGGTTATCTTTTTCGAGAACTGCTCGTTCCGCACCTGCGCGAAACCTATGCTGATACACTTGCTGCCGTGACGACAGACGGCGGAGCCGATTTGCTTGTGTCGCATCAAGTTCCGTTAACAGCACCGCTTATTGCAGAGAAAACTGGTGTCAAATGGATTTCATCTGTGCTTTTCCCTATTGCCTTTGCTTCCGCCTATGATCCCCCAACTCCGCCGCAGTTGCCCGCACTTCGGACACTCGCCGCGACTCATCCATTTGTCGCGCGAACGTTCTTCGGTTTAGGCAAGTGGACTACAAAATCATGGGTGGAGCCGATTCAGCAATTGCGTAAAGAACTGGGCTTGCCGCCGAAGGGAAATCCGATCTTTGAAGGACAACATTCGCCCAACCTCGTGCTCGCGTTGTTCTCGAAACTGCTTGCCCAAATTCAGCCAGACTTTCCGGCAAACACAATTATCACAGGCTTCCCCTTTTATGATCGCAAAGATAGTCAGCCGCCTTCGACCGAATTGTTGCGCTTTCTGGATGAAGGCGAGCCGCCAATTTTGTTCACGCTTGGTTCATCGCTAGTGTGGATTGCCAAGGATTTTTACCGCGTCAGTATTGAAGCCGCGCAGAAACTTGGGAGGCGAGCACTACTGCTTATCGGCGACAAGCGAAATCTGCCGCAAACAAAATTACCTGATGGCGTTGCTGCGTTTGATTATGCGCCGCATAGTTTAGTAATGCCGCGTGCCAGCGTTATCGTTCACCAGGGCGGTATAGGAACGACCGGACAAGCGTTGAGAGCAGGTCAACCGATGCTTATTGTCCCGTATGGACAAGACCAGCCAGACAATGCGCGCCGGTGCTTGCGACTTGGGGTCGGGCGCACGCTCTCGCCCTCTCGCTTTACAGTTCCTCGCGTTGTCAGTGAATTATCAGAGTTGCTTGATAATCCTACTTACCGCGAGCAGGCAGCAAAGGTTGAGCAACGGGTAAGAGAGGAAAATGGTACGAAAACAGCATGTGACGCGATTGAACAAGTGCTGCATCGGTAGGTGGCTTGTTTCCTTCTACACGCAGCCCAACAATTCATTCGACCGGAGCGGAATTAGCTCGGATGTCATCCGCAAGATTGAAGGCTTGACGCGCGCCCGGTCAATTCCAGCGTTAGACATACATTGCAGCTTCGACTATGGCGGAAGACGAGAAGAGTCAACAGCATTCTCCCGAAAGGGTTGCACTCCGGACGGATGAGTATGACCCGTTCGTGCGGGGTCAATTCCCTGTTGGGGTGCGTACTATCCGGGCGCTTGATACGGTACGCAACCGCATGTTCCCTTGCGAGGTCTGGTATCCTGCGGCGTCGCGGCATGCAGGCCAGGATATTACACCGGGAACATGGGACTGCTTTACACTTCCAACAGGCGACACACAGCGGAGCCAGTTGGCTGTGCGCGATGCCGCAGCCCATGCCGGAACCTACCCGCTGATAATTTTCTCGCATCCGAGTGGCGGGCACCGGCGCACCGCCACATTTCTTTGTACTCACTTAAGCAGCCACGGCTACCGGGTCGCGGCGCTGGATCACTCTGAGGTAGTAGCAGCGGAACTGGCGCGAAAGGATAGTGAGACCGACGAGCAAAGAGCGGCGCGAGTGGAAGCTGTGATCGCGAACCGCGTGCCTGATATACGCTTTCTACTCAATCATCTGCTTACCGGCGCAGCGTGGGATTCGCAAGTTAAGCTTGATGCCACTCGGATTGGAATCGTGGGACACAGCCTGGGCGGTTGGACAGCGCTCGCTGCGACTGAGGTCGAGCCGCGTATACGGGCTGTGGTAGCGCTCGCGCCGGGCGGTAATTCCAACCCGAAGCCGGGGATTATTCGTGCGAAGCTTACTTTCAGTTGGGGTCGTGACGTTCCGACACTCTATCTGGTTGGCGAGAACGATGTCTCCTTACCGCTGGCCGGTATGTACGAAATATTTGACAGAACCCCTGCGACGAAACAGATGGTCATCCTGCGTCGTGCCGACCACATGCATTTCATGGACAATGTAGAGGAGCTGCACGAGAGCGTGCGGACGATGGCGTGGGCTGGAGATTTGGCCTGGATTCCGCAGGAAATGCGGCCAATCTCGGAGTTGTGCTCAGGTGAACAGGCTCACCTTTTTGTGCGTGGACTGACCGTTTGCCACATGGATGCAATATTGAAGCAACACGAGGAAGCACGAGCGTTTTTGCTCCGTGATGTGGAAACTGAACTCGCGGTGCGCGGCGTCGAAGCGATTATGCATAACGTCAGTTCGACGTAAGAGAACCTGGCTCCGTAGGAGCCGGATGTTTATAGCTTAAAGTTTCCCAAAAGAAGTAAGCTCCGTAGGAGCTATATGTTAATTGATACAGAACATATAGCTCCTACGGAGCGAGGTTTATCTAACATCTAGGAGACTATAAACATCTGGCTCCTACGGAGCTAAAAATATTCTGCATATTCTTATCTCGCGCCTCACGTTATGCATAAGCCCTGACGCTGCCTCTTCCAGTTCGCGTAGCGTAAGAAGAAACTACTTTGCTACGTATAGATTGGGAAATTGCTGGCGCAGGTTTGCCACCTTGGGCAGATCATTGATCATGATGTAAGAGTCATTCGGGTGATGAACGGCGTAGTCTTGATGATAAGCCTCGGCCTGATAAAAAGCACTGAGCGCAGAGACCTGTGTGACAATTGGATGCTCAAAGACTTTGGCCTGATTTAGCTGATTGATGTAAGCAAGGGCTATGCGCTTTTGCTCGTCGTCGGAGTAAAAGATAGCCGAGCGATATTGCGTGCCCGTATCCGGGCCTTGCCGGTTTAGCTCGGTAGGGTCATGCGCAACCGCGAAAAAGACTTTGAGAAGCTGACCATACGTAATCTGCGAAGGGTCGTAAGTAACCTGCACCGATTCGGCGTGGCCTGTTTCACCCGTGCTGACCGTCTCATAATTAGCAGTCTTTGCAGTGCCTCCAGAGTAGCCGGACGTAACGTTACGGACTCCTTTGACATGTTCAAAAACTGCTTCAATGCCCCAGAAGCAGCCTCCAGCAAAGACAGCAGTGCGCTCCCCCTTAGTGCTTGCCAGCGGTGCATCCAAAGCCGGATCAGGGATTGAGACATCTGTAGCCGTGGCAGCACCACAAGCCAGCGTGCTCACAAGTAAAAGGACGGCAAAACCGCGAAAGAAGAAACGGGACATATACAATTACCTTCCGGGACTCTGGAGCATTATCGCTACAGGTTAATAACGAAATATACGATTCAAGATGCACCAGTGGATGTGCTCGGCTACGAGCATATTTTAGACTTAAAACGCGCAGGAAGGAAACGCCGTCAGTTGATGGTCTGTTTTCAACAGGCAGTTGATGAAGCACATTGATGAAGCACATTTCGGCTTTGAGCATAGTATAGTGTGTTGAAAAACAAGGAGAAGAAACATGCACGACAGAAAAGATATTACTCCCGCCCTGTGCGGCAAGACGGCGACGAGCCGCAAGAGAGGAGAACGGTCATGACTTACGCGCTATGGATCATTCAGGTGCTGCTCGCGCTCCTCTTTCTGTTCGCAGGAGGAATGAAGTTGGTGCTGCCGCTCGAAGCGCTGAAGGGGCCGGTAGCGCTGCCCGGCCTGTTCCTGCGGTTCATAGGCGTAGTCGAGGTGCTCGGCGGGCTAGGGCTAATACTTCCGGGGCTTCTGCGCATTAAGCCTTGGCTGACACCACTGGCCGCCGCCGGGTTGGTGATTATCATGATCGGTGCGACCGCTGTCACGCTAGCGGGCGGAGATGGCGTGCTGGCGCTGATTCCGCTAGTGGTAGGTCTTCTTCTGGCGTTCGTCGCCTACGGCAGATGGCGGCTGGCACCGCATCGCTGAAAATATCTTTAAGCTATATAAAGAAAGCTTTATTCGTCATGAGGCCGGGACCCAGCAAGGCGCACGCGAGTAGTGGGTCAGTTGGAAGGTTGCTATCTAATAATTCACCGCCGCAGACGCGGAGAGCGCAGAGGAAGCGCAGAGAAGTTGAAAGCTACTCAATCCTCTGCGCCCCCTCTGCGTTCTCTGCGTCTGCGGCGGTGTGTCGGATTTGAAACTGGCCTACTACCTAATGGGCTTTCAGGTGCCGTGCTCAGGCGTCTTCCGGCCTCTTTTAAGGCACTAGCGGCCTATCTTTCAGCACGACAATGAGGTGTATCAATCGCGCTGGCTACCGTGGCCTCCCGCTCATACTCGGTTACTGGCTCTTAACAAAATTGACGGCGACTCACTTTACTCTTCTTAACGATAGTTTCCATTTGTCACCAGCTTCGTTACTGACATCGAAATCTATTTGATCTCCTTTGATAATCCCGGAGTACTTTAAGGCTCCATTGCTAAGCCTCATGGTTACAGCATCTCCTGTCTGGCTCCATTTATCGCCGGGTTTATCGTAAAACTTATCCTTCCACTTGTAGCGCAATCTCCCGGAACTCAGGAAATAGAACTCTGACTTTTCGCCCCTTGAGTTCGTACCAGACCAAATAGTTCCTTCTAAAGCCAGAGTGCCAGATGTCGGATTAGGGGACGCAGCAGGTTTAGCTGCGGCAGCGTTATTGTTAGCAGGCGAATTAACATTGGCGCTTGAAGGGCTGGTTAAAAAGGTCTTCAACCAGATGCTAATGAAAAGCCCTAATCCGGCTAACAACAGGACTGCGACGGCAAGAGCGATAATGTTTCGAGTCGATAAAAATGGCCTGGGTTCAGGGTAAGATAACTTTCCCTGACTGGTGGTAGTTTCACCATCTGCCAAAGCCTCGGTTGGTATCCCTAGTTGTCCGGGCGGCAGCACTTCAGTTGGAGCAGCAGCAGTAATTTTTACAGTTGAAGCACCGGGCGGTGAAAGCTCATTTGCTTTAAGCAGTAGAGAGCCATCGACAAGACAGTAATTCAGTTCTTCTTCAACATACCTGCGATCACATGTCGGACAGCGTTTCTCCATAATCAGCTCAGCTATTTATTACAAGTCCCGGCCTTTGTATAACCCGCGACCTCCGCTGCCGTCTTGAAATAGACTCTGTTCTTCTACGCTATCCGATTATAACCGGGGCAACCGGGCAGATGATATAGCTTATTGTTCTTATTACCGACGATCCGCGATGCAGTAAATAATTTGGAAAAGGAAAAGCGTGCGATTATGTCAGGTCTGCCATCCGTCTGCCGACTGGCAAGCCAGGAAGGGAGAGGCTAAAAACCTACCCTTTTGTAAGTTATTGAAATTGTAAGAAGGATGGCGGAGAGGGTGGGATTCGAACCCACGGTGGCCGTTAGACCACTCCGGTTTTCGAGACCGCTCTACACTCTCTGCTTAACAAGTACGTAGCGAGAATTGCCGGGAATTTAACCATCTGTCAGCCGTCAAAGCATAGCTCATCTTAGCAATTATTGGCTCGTTACTACGCCAACTGCACGCCAAGTAGGATACAACCCGGTTCGTGAATCTGTCAGTGTCTAGACGAAGAGCCGAGATTCCGGCCTTTATCGGCCATGGCCTGTCCCCAAGTAGGGACTTGCCGAAAGAGAAAACGTTACTCAGAGGGGCTGCAACCGATTAAGAGTAACCACAGCTCACCAAGGTACACATAACGCAATTCGATTGGCACAAATATTTCCAGAACTCATTTCATAAATACCGATCAATGTGCGCCAGATGCGAATTTACTGAGTAATCCTAATCACGTCGCACCACTGGTGGGTATTTATGTGACTGTTTCTAACATCTCAATGCTTATACACTATTGGTGAAGCGGCTTTTGCATTCGGCATATCTCAAGTTCCTCATCTGCCCCCACCAATATTAATGACAAAAGCGAACTTCAACTGGCGGCTTGAGCTAAGTTCTTGATCGCGTTTGAAGGTGCGATTTAAGAGACCGAAAGTACCTGCCGAAGCAGAGGTAAAAGGCTTCCCAGGTTGAAGCTCATTCCGCGCAGCATCGGTCCCAAGCACGTTCGGCAGAGTCGCTGAGGGCCTGTTGAAATTTACCCAATTAAAGAGATTGGTTACCTCGAAACGAAATTCTGCCGCAGGAACATTATCACCCTTGAAGAACTGCTTTCTTATTACGAGATCAATCGCTTTCAGGCCAGGGCCACGCAACTCTCCGCGCCTGAGATTGCCGAAAGTTCCAGGAGCGGGAATTGCGAACGCCTTCGGGTTGAGATATGAGAGGCCGTTACGAAGGTAAGGATTCACACCGGGAATCAGGTCGGGGCGACGAACACCGATAGATGCCCCTCCGCCGGGAGTGTTCAGGACGGCCTGTCGTCCCGGTGCCGGTGTGCTAAAGATATTACCTGTCGCGTCAATGTAAACGATGTCGGGGCGCGTAATACTAAGGTCAATCGGCTTGCCGCTCTGAAAATCGGCGAAGGCTACGGCAGTCCAGTTACCGATAATTCTCTGAAGCAGTCCGTCAGCATCACTCAAAAACTTCCTGTTCCTTCCTAAAGGAAGACTGTACAAAACTTTCACGCTCAGCTTGTGGCGCACGTCGTCCGGGCCGTAGCCCCAGTCATAATCGTAGTCGAAGGGGTTCCCGGTCGTAATGGTCTTCGCACCGCCGTTCGTGTTATCGCGGCTGCTGGCGAGCGTATACTGAGCATCAACTAACTGAAGCGAGCGGTATTTGCCTCTAAGAGTAAACTGAAAAGAGTTGTAGATGCTGCTGCCCCCGCTTGTACGATAGTCTATCTCACCGAAGGGTTTGAGGATTGTGTCGCCGTTAACTATGTCGAACTCTCGAATCACGACGGCACTCTTCGTAGGGTCGGCGTTGGTCAGCACCTGCTCTATGCGATTGCCGAAATTGCGCAGCAAGAGATTACGTCCCTGATTGCCGCTATAAGTGGCGAGCACAGAGAAGTCTTTGAAGAGCGGGTATTTCAACGACACGTCATACTTATAGAGCCGTTCGACATTGGTGTAGTCGCGCGCAATGGCCAGTGGCTGAAACTGACGGTTATCTTGATTGTTAAGAAAGTCTGCGGCCAGTGTATTAGGGTTGGAGGGGAAAACTCCCCCTGGTTGAGTGACGCTAATGATGCGGTCGCTTTCAATAGGCTTGGCCTGATCCAGAAACGGGCTCGGGCCTAAGTAGACGCCGAAGCTGGCGCTGAGAACCATACGGCTCTCAGCGAACTTGCACTTCTTGGGGTCAAGGGTAGGGCAGGCTATGTCGGGTGCCCACGCGATGGCTACGCGCGGCGCAAAATTAGCTTTGGAAGGTCTGTAAAAAGGGGTCTGCGGCGGCAACAACCGCCCGGACTCTATGTCGAAGATGATGGCCCTGTCCTGTGACTCACGAAGCACTGAATAGTATTCGTATCGCAGACCGTAGGTCAGAAAAATATTACCGCGAATCTTCCACTGGTGCTGCGCGTAGAGGATGTAATATTCCTGCTCTGCTTTTCGCTCCCCGCTCGGAGTCGCGCCTGTAGGGCTCGGCGATCCCAAGTCACCCAGGTACTGAACCGAAGCAGGCTTGGCTTGCAGAAAATCTTCCAGGTTGGAGAACGTATAAGTGATGCCCGGCTGTACGTCCATGTAGGTGCGCAACAGGCGAATCCCTCCGCCGAACGTGTAGATGTGGTTAGTTCCTCTGGACCAGACCACGTTGTCGTTAAACTGGAAGTTGTATGGGGTAAAGAGCAGGTCGCGCCCTACGAAGAAGCTGTTTTTACGAAGCAGGGAGCCAGGCGCTGCTATGCCGAGCTTAGCGGGCTGACCCGCAATCCCGGATTGGGCCACATCGCCTCTGATAAGAATGGTTGACGCTGAAATGTCCGGGCCACCTGCGGTTGAGAGACGCCCGCCCAAACGCACCGGACTGCTGTTTACTCCGAAGATGAACTCATTGGTAATGCCAGACTCAAAGGTACTCTTGAAGCGAAGGATTCCGGTCTGCCTGATGTCGCGTTTGATTTGGCGCCGTCCGGTCACGCCCTCAGGGAAGTTTTCAAACGCCTGCTCGCGAATGTAAATAAAATTCGCTTCGTTGTTTCTTTTAATAAAGTTGAAGTGCGCGGCCACCCCGTTTCTATTAGTGATGTTTGTGGAATTCAACTCGACTATGTCGTAATTGGGATCAGAGGAAGCGCCCTGAACAATGCTTCCCCCGCCCTGATTGAAGGTGACGAGCAGGGGCGCGACCGCCTGCACAGCGCGCGTCTGTGCTGCGGCGCTCGGAACGGCCTCGAAAATCTGCGCGCCCGACCTCGTGCGCACCCCCTCGTAATTGGCGTAGAAGAAGACCTTCTTTTTGTAGAGCGGGCCGCCTAATTGAAATCCATATTGAGCGTAGCTGAACGACGGCTCCCGATTTAAATCGAAGAAGTTGCGTGCGTTGAGGCTATCGTCGCTGAAGAAGCCATAGATGTCGCCGGCCAGTTTGCTGTCATTTATATTATCAGCATTGCCTTTTTTGATGTCGCCGCTAATCTGACCACCTGTTCCTGTGCCCAGATAGGCAGGGTAATTGTTGGTATCAACCGATAGCTCTTTGAAGCTTGAAAAGCGTGTCGGGAACTTAGAATTTAACCCCAGCGCGAATGAGCGATTGTCTTGGAAGGAAGTGCTGGGGATGAAGATCAAAGGGCCTGTGTCTACGCCGTTGACGCGGAAGACAGTCTGGTCGTCCGGCACAGCGTTAAAGCTCACGCCGCCCTCGCTATTCGTGGTCGCACCAGGCGCTTGCATTAGTAGACGCTGCCCCTCAATTCCTCTCCCGGTAGAATTTTCTATGTCGGATTGGGTCAGTGTAATCCCCACACGACCCTTACCATCTTTGAGCGGCGCAAAGACGGGCGTAGGCTCCGGGAGTGGTCGTCTGAGCCTCGTCTGCCGCGTGCCCGGCGACGGCGTCGGAGTCGGCTGCGTGAAAGCCGCCGTAGTTGAGACGCTCAGGTTCAGAGTCAGGCTTTGACCTAAAAATACGCGAACCTCGGACGCGCTTCCCCCAGCCGAGACCTCGTAAGAGTCTGCTTCGAGTGCCGAAAAGGCGTAGCGCCCGTTCTTGTCCGTGACGGTCGTGCGCTTCTGCTGCGTGCTCAACCTAGTGAGCGTCACGGTCATATTCGGTATCGGCGTCGCAGGGTCGCCGGTATCGACGATGACACCGCCAATGTCTCCGAAATCTGTCTGGGCAAGAGCAGTCGAAGAGATAAGAAAGATTGCAGCCACCGCGGCAACCACAATGAGTAATAACCTTATGGCGGATATTCCTTTTCCAGTGCTCAACATATTCGCCTCCTCATGAAAAAGTCGGTCTTAAAGCCGAGGAATTTAAGGTAAAGACTAATTCGCGGCTTAAAAGATATTGACGGCATCGACGGGGCTTGCCGCAGTTCTCAGGCCGGCGAGTTCGGCAAAGCTGCGTTCGTCCGGGTTTTCGCCGACGAAGAGACAGTCCTGCGGCGTGTCTGCGCGCTTGGCCAGGGCGGCCGCCTTCTGAAAGATTGCGGTCGAGTCTTTCCGCCCGAAGATGATTAGAGCTGGATCAAAGAATCTCAGCAGACCGGAATCTTCAAGCGCCCGCTTGACCTCGTCTTCGGCTATACCGCCACGGTTGGAGATGATGCCTATGCGTGCCCCCCGCGTGCTCAGGTCGCGCAACACCTCCGGCACTTCCGTGAAGACATCAATGCGGTCTATGCTCTGGCCGGAAGGCGAGAGCCTGACAGACCCAAGCGTCTCACCGATGTCGAAGAAAATAGTGCTTAATTTATTTGTCTCCATGCGTAGACCTCTTTCGCTGCTGTAAGAATGGGTCGAGACCTCGCGCGTGCCTTCGTCCTATTGTCTCTAGAGATTCGGCGGAGGATTTCTGTCCTCTACGATACCTTCGAGAGAGGCACCGACGCTGCGGGCGTTCGGCCCCATGCCGAAGTGAGCGAAGGCCAGCCATGCGGCCTTGATGGTCTTTCTGAAATCGGCCTCGGCGAGCTTGCCTGCGCTTCGCTGCCCCTCAAGGGCGCGTAAGATGGCGTCGCGCGCATCCAGAAAGCTTGGATTGGCCGGTGTGAGCTTGAATCCATCAACGACAATCTGCCAGCCGAGCAGGTGCCCGCGCTTCTTGTCGCCTAATACTTTGCCGAAATCGCGGTTCATCTTCATGAGAGTGGCGCACCAGATTTCTCCTATGTTATGGACGCGCGGATTACCCTGAGCATCCTCGTCATAAGGGGGTGAGCCGATCTTTCCGTACGTACCCTTCTTTTGATAATCGTCCGTATAGGGTGCCGAACGAATGCCCTCCGCGCGATTAGTGACCCACGAGCCAAGGACCGCGCGCTCTTCATCCAGAAAATAGTTCTGGATTGTGAGGGCGAAGTAATCGCTCCAGCCCTCTCCCATGCTACGGCTCTGCGGCTGCTGCAGTGCGAGCGCATCTAGCTGGCCTCCGACAAGACGATTCGAGACGCCGTGCGTATATTCGTGAAAGACCACGTCGGAGTCGAACGCCGTGTGCCTGCCAGAGTTTACGACGAGACCCATGTTCATGAGCGCCTGCACTCCATCGGCGCGCGTTAACATATTGGCTGTTCCTATGACTGCGCCCGAATGCGCGCGCGCAAGCACTGGATCGCCGCCATGTCCCAATCCTGTGAGATTTTGAGTCTGGAAGTTACCCGACAGTTCATCAAATCCGAGCATAAAGAAGAAGTCATGCATGAAGTTGCAGAAGTAGAAGATGTTGAGCACTTTCTGCTCATCGCCTTGCGCATTGGCCGGGTTGAAAACGACCATCTCACCGTCAGATGTGCCCGGCAAAGAGTCCAGTGTATTGCCTAGAACGGCAATGGTGTTGTTGCCTATTGTCAGATTGCCGCTACCATCAATCCACGGGAAGGGGAAGGTCTCTGGCAGGTCATCAGGCGGAGGCTCGAACGGGTAGTCATTCACAGGTCTGGGGAAATCTACCATCTGTCGGTCAGGGTTTATCCCCGGATTATGAGTCCAGATGTTGCCGCGCGTGAGAGCCATATTGCTTGAAGACTTTTGTGCATATAGCACCTCTGGATGCTGTACGTCGGCCGTCCGCGAATCCGCTTCAAGGATAACGACATACTGCGCTTCAAGACTGGGCATACTGATAACGAAGTGCCAGCCCAAACGCGTCACAGGGCCTTGATAGAAAAGTACCAGGTGGGCGAGTATGGATTCCCCGAACGGCCCCTTACTCAACACCGCGGGCTGAGATGGCAGGGAGCCGATCTTTCCAAGCACTTTCGGTTGATAGCCTGAGACATCTACGGTTGGTTCTTCGTACTCTTCCTGTGACCAGGAGTCTATGGCGCTGCCGGGCGTGGCGACGAAGTTGGCGGCCGCAATGGCTGCGCTGTCAAGCTTGACAGTGGGGAGCGTCTCCAGCTCGGCGGGAAGCCCTACGCTGCTGCCCGTGACGATCTGTATCGCCCCGGACTTATCGAAGATGACGGCACGCTCCATCTGAAAGACCGAGATGCCGTGATACTGCTGCTTGAGGTTGACGATACGCTCGCCCGTGCTGGTCTTTTTAACATGCGGATCGGGCACAAACTCTGCCTTCTCGGAAGGGGCAAAGCCCAGCGCAGGAGCGACCACCCGCACGTGTTCCAGCGCCATTTCCAGAAGGCTCTCGTCCGCTGGGCCTAGTCCATGCGCCTTGGAGAAGGTGCTCCCAGCGTTAACGGAGCGCAGATTCTGTACGCCACCCGTGAAAGGGTCCACACGCTCTGCGCTGACACGGTGATTTCCCAGCAGCGCATCTGACACCTCGACCGCAGTTTCCGTAAAATTGCTGCTTTGCCTGGTGAAAGTAAAATCTCTTGTATCAATGCTTCTGACCATAATTGCTCCTTCTTCTCCTTCCAATCGGGCGGTTAGTACTACCTTGGTAATCGTTCATTAAGCGAGCTGAACAAAATTGAGCGACTCACAGCAGGCTGAGCGGTTGGGGTGGCTGGTTATTCTTGACCCTGACGAAGTTGTCCATGACCGTCGCGCCCAGGTTTGTGAAGACGAAGGCTATTAAGGTGGTGGCGAAACTGCCGATGAGCGATAGAAGCGTATTCTTGATTACCAGTTCATAGACGGCTCTCTGCCTGGAAGCCGGGCGCGTCTCCTGCTCTGTTTTATAGGCATTTACCTGTTGACCGTAGGCCGTGACCTGTTGTGTGTAGGCTTTGACTTGCTCGGCGTACGCGCCCACATGCTGCTTGTATGCCTCAACCTGTTGCTTCTGTTTTTCTATGTCGAGCGTGGAATCGAGCGGCCCGACGGCAAGGGCAACCGGAGGAGGAGGCGGCGGCGGCTTTTGAATCGCCGCGCTTTCATCAACGCCGCCGCTCTTCAGCAGAAATAAGCTAGGGATTAGAATGAACAGGTTCACGGTAATAAACCACGTCAGAAGTATCAATTGAATGGCTGTCTTCATAAGCTGCTCCGGGAATCTGAAAGATTGCGTACAGGTCAGCGCACGCCAGTCAGGTTAAAAGTGTTTCTGAACTTCTCCCTCTTCATCTCAATTCGCTACATACGAAGAGCAAAGTCTGATGAGGGGCTTCCTGCCGCCGACTATGTAGAGTCGACGGCAGGGTGGCGGGGCGATTTTGGGATGAGAGGTCATCGCATCGCGGGCGGCTGAGGGTGTAATGTGCGCGGGGTGTGATATGTCATGCCTAAAGCGTTTCCTTAGATGTCGCGTGTACATCACCTGCAGGCCTCCCTACGGCTAGCGTCTCGGGACGAGCTCAAACAAGTCCGTCAAATCTCAGACCCGCGCGCTCAAATCGTCTCACTGCCCGTAGAGCTGGCGTATGCCTGCTACGTCGTCGTCATGTAGTCTACGGTTAGGGCCGTCGTAGAAGGGGAACATCAAGGCGTCTTCGACTTGAGAGTGTGCCAAGCCCAGCGAGTGGCCGAACTCGTGTGCAGCCACCGTGATCAGGTCTGTGCCACTTGCAGGAATGTCAAGACTCCACGTCTCGTCTTCGTCGAAGTGTGCATCCCCGGCGAGGTTTCCTGCATTGGGTGGCGGAAAGAAGGCGTGCGCCAGCACGTGCCCAGCCCCGTCAAATCCGTCGCCATCGCCATGCTCACCTGCGACAAACCGTATGACTATGTCTGCATTATCCTGTGCCCCGACTTCCTGGAAAGTGAGGCTGGAGGCCGCCTCCCAGAGGCCGAAAGCGTCGCGTATGGCCTGGCGCAACTGGTTGGCGGGAAGGTCAGGCGACAGCTCCCCGAAGCTGTATCTGATATTTGTGTGATCCCATTTCCGCCCGTCAACGACGAAGTTCGCCGTGTCAGGAAAACCGCAGCGCGGCCTCTCCATCATGCTCAGAGTCTCTTCATCAAGCCGCCCCGTGACGGCCAGCCCTGCGAACTCCTGGAACCTTTCCACAGCCTTCTTTGTGCTCTCGTCATACACTCCTGGGGTGGGAGCCTCTATGGTCATTGCTTCTTCCTTAACGCCGAACGTATCCAGAACGGGTGACTCTATGTAGCCGTATTTCATTAAGTACGCTTGCAGCCGCTCGACATTGCCGCCCTCGTCTCCAAGCTGAAACCCAGCGCTGGTTGGGATGTAGTCCTTGGGTTGCATTTACTCTTTCTCCTTCACGTAAGGGATGGTGCGTTGCTTATCCAGCGCAGAGCCTGTCTGCTACTGCCGTGCCACGCCCCGCGATGCCCATCGACTCCGACGCCGCCGGTCACATAAATCTAAGAAGTCACTATGAATAATGTCGCGGGTTAGGCTCAGGCAGGAATGTTTCCGCGTGGGTCGGTTGAGGTTTTGGACAATCAGAAGTGATAGCATCAATATCACTTCTGATTGTGGTCCGGCGTTTTCAAGAGTATTGAGTCTACACTTTACGTGTACCGTTAACTGAAGTGGCTTGATGCCTTTCTCAAGTTACCTTGGGTAAGCGTGCAATGGCCGGAGAAGAGTTTGATGTAAGATAAACCCCTGGTTTCTGTTTAGCGCCTCATGGGCTTTTCATTCAAGCAGTTAAGAGTAAAGCCTATTATCTGGCAGCCAACATCAGAGGAATTTTTCCGCCTCCTTGAAGGCTATTGACATAGGATCATCGCTGACGGTTTCTATTCCCGCAGAGGAGAGAAAAGCGTCAGCAAGCAACTCGCGATTAACGCACGTGAACTCTTCAGATCTGATGAATCTGGCAAGGGGCTGGGCAGCTTCTTTCGTCGGGATACGCTGTAACAGATAGAGTGAGATGCTTGTTACCAGATGATTTTTGTTCGTCCTTCCACTCTCAAAAAGATCGAGCGCGGCTTTTCCGGCTTCCGCGCCGATGTCAATTAGCTCCCTGACTCCTGGAAGTTCTTCAATAATCATCCTGGCTACTTCGGGACTGCTCGCCAGCATTACTCTGACATAGATGTCCGGCTCCCATAACTTGTCAATTGCCAGCTTAATAGTCTCACGCCTCATCTCTTCTTCATTCATGTTTATCTCCCCCGCCTCCAGTGGAACAAAATCGGGCAAACGGCGCAGTAAAAAGGATGGGCTGCCATAAGCGTTCGGAACGTCTCTGGGCGCGTGAAAAACTTCTGCCAAGCCTCCCCATTTGCTTTGCAGTTCAACAATCTCATTACCGTCAACCCTCGTGACCACCGCGCTATGTGCTATTAGTCCCTTCTTTTTGTACATGAGCACATCTCCCTCATGCGGGCTATCCATATCAACTTCTTCATAATCATCGGATATAAATTTCGTGGCGTAATCGAACCAGCCATGAGAGTCTGCGTACGCGAAACCATGACAGTTATATCTACAAGTCGGAGCCTGGATTTCAATCACATTCGGGTGCTCCTTTTTTATCAGGTTTCTGGCTGCTTGCACGAGCGTGGGCGTAAGCTCATTAGCTGCGGTGACGTGAAAGTGCTTCACAGCGCGGCCTTTACTGGTTTTGAACACGCTCATGATGAATCTCCTTCTGGTCGAGAACAATTTGGTAAATAATAATTCTCCAAGCAAACATTCCCTGATGATGAGGAGAGTTGTGGGGAGTTTACATGCTTATACGGTTAAGGGCTTTATGTTAATCACTCCCTGCCGCACGAGAGATAGCAAGCCATATATCCCGGCCTTGATGACTGATACCCCGCCGATAGTTTCAGATGTTGAAAAGCCGCTGGCAATTTCCATCATGCTACGCGAACCATCACACAAGCGCAGAAGCTGATAGGCGAGTCCGCTGAGCTGTAGAATTCGGATTTCATCTCTGGACTTGAAAAGCGCAAGCGTCACTTCTTCGACAGGTATCCGGTCAAGGTGCTCTTTTCGTCTAAGGCATCTGGTCAATCTCTTATAATCAGCTTTGACCTGCAAAACCATCGCGTCGTCGGCCATCACCGGAACTGCATCCGTTGTGAACAGCGCCGATTGCCCTTTCCTCATACCTAAGAGGCTCTGGCAAATAGCAGGCCCGGACTTTCTGCGTAGAGAGAAGAGAGCGGCTTCAACATCTACCAGCGTGGAGACTAAGTGCGGATAGCGAGCGCTTCTTTCAATGTAATGTGAACTCAGGAAATCCATGAGTCCTAGCGAGAAGGATTTGCCGGTGTAGTAACTGCGTGTGCGTGTCATCGGATACTTATCCATCGGCCCTTCAGGTGACCAACACCTCCATTCGTCGAACACCTTCAATAAATCACCGCTATCGAGTTGGAGTAGTAGCATCAGCCAGCGATGTTTTACAGACCACTGGAGCAGGAATTCCCTCAACTCCTTTAGGTAATGGCGGTCTAACCAACGCGTCGGGACGGCATAGAAGTTCGGGAAGATGTCGTGGTGCTCGGTAATCATGGCACGCTCTTCCGGGTCTTGCTCCCAACCCTGGAAAGAGATGTCTGAAAATATTTCGTCGTAAACCAGTTGCTCCTTGTACTGGGTTGTAATGGGAGTTTCGGCAAGCGGTGCCAGCAGATGAAGCTGCAATTCAACTCTCGGATGGCGCAACGATCTCGCCGCGAGCCTGACGGTCTCTCTCAGATCATCTTTTGTTTCTTCTGGGAAACCTGTGATGAGCGAGAGCGTAGTGTCTATTCCCAGCCTGCTCGTTAGCTTGAGACGCGATTCGGCTTCCGCCATGTTCAGTCTCTTATTGATAATACTCTGCATCCGATCCGAACCGGTATCAACGCCGAAGAACACGGCTAGACAGCCTGTTCGCGCCATTTCCGAGGCAAGCTCGTCGTCAAGGCAATCGGTTCGGGCGCTGCAAGTCCAGTAGAATTTTTCCCCTGACTCCTCCAAAGCCTGGCAAAAGCTCATCACCTTTTTCTTATCAACGGTGAACATGTCATGAACTAGGTTGAAAGAGCGGATTCCATAGCGGTCCTTCATCACTCTCATTTGCTGCACTAGAAGTTCTGGCGACTTCATACGAAAACGACGACGGAAAAAGTCGTTCGTCGAACAAAAGCTGCATGCGAAAGGGCACCCACGGCCAGCCTCCAGCGGAGCATAGCTACAGTTTTCCGTATAGGCGTAAAGGTGAAAGGCGGGCATCGGGAGGCTATCAAGGTCAGCTATCACCGGAGCGTTAGGATTGCGCACTACCTCTGCTCCCTGCTTGTATGTAATCCCGGCGATGTGCGCAACATTCAACGCACTGTCTGACATGGCGTCGAGCAGCAGCGGCAGTGACGTTTCCGCCTCCCCGCGAACGATAAAATCAATAAAGGGGAATTCCCTTAGGGTCTGCACATCCACGACTGAAGCCTGCGGCCCCCCAAAGATGATCCTGGCATTCGTGTGAGTCGAGCGTACGCCTCTTGCCAATCGGATGGTCAGGGGATAGCTGCTGCAAATTGTGCTAAACCCGAAAACGTCAAAGCTCATAGGCTCAAGATGCTGGATTACATAGGAGCAGAAGTCGCCTCTTTCCACGCCATCTTCGCTGGAACCCAGGTATTTATAATAGAGTCGGTTGAGGTCTATGATGCTGGCAGTAACGCCTCGCTCTTCAAGCACCGCAGCCAGGCTCAGAATACCCAATGGAGCATGCTCGGCTATGAGGCGGCGCGCTTCAGAACCTGCCATTTGCCGCTCATTAAATTCGGAGAGAGTTGGTGGACTGATGAGACAAACTTTCATATAACCTCCCGCGAAACGACGCCGAAGAGTTGCACAAATGCGTATCAACGCTTAAGGCGTGTGATTGCGCGACCGGCACCAGATGTGTCTATCGTTTTTTGGAAGACTTAACAGACTTTTTGCTGGAGCCTTTGCTTCCCTTTTTTGAAGACGCTCTAGGGGCTCTGGCGACATTAGTATCGAGGACGGGCGAATCGTCTTCCGCTAGCTTGGAACTCATAACATTGGCGACCTCAACGCGGAAAGCTTGCTTAAGAGCGGCCAAATCCACAGCTGAGAGACCTAACTCCGTAGGGACTTGTACCTTGATTGCATACTGTTTAGCCATGATTTTCTCCTCTATTTCGGGTTAACAAATGCGGCCACAACTGTTTCCGTTCTAACCTCGCGTGCGCCGCAGTATCCGCTAAATCATTCCCCGGCGTAGTTCATTCTCATCATGAAAGACCCAGTCTTCGAATCAGTTCAGTGAATCTGGCGTCCTGCCGAAGCAGATCAAAAAAAGGGCTTACATTGACGTGTATAAGCAACAGGTCCAGATCATCGTAGGCTTTATTGAGCCATTCAAAGGCCCTGTCTTTGTCACCGAGCCCTGTGTAAATAACGGCGAATCTATAAGGCGAGACATATTTCTGCTTGCTCAGTTCTTGCAGTTCTCTGATGACTTCTCTCGCCTTTGACTCTCTACCTGAAATCGCATAGGTATATCCGAGCATGGCTAAGACCATGGAATGCCCCTTCGAGATAGAGAGAGCTTTCTGATAATGGGCAATGGCCTCCGTAAACATGCCCTTTTGTGTGTATGTCCATCCAAGATAGAAATGGGCCGGAAAGAAGTTCGGATACAGGTCTGTCATTCGCTGAAAGTGATTAATGGCTAAATCATATTGACGCGTGTAGAAGTAAAAAAGCCCTACGTCTGTATTAATAATTGGGGAAAGAGGATCGAGTTCCTGAGCAAGTTTTAGCTCTTGCAGAGCTTGATCGAACGCTCCACGCGCAAGCAGGTAATCGGCGTACCAGTGATGAGCCGTCGCATAATTAGGGCTTAGATTAATAGCCTGCTTATATTCAATCTCAGCGCCTGTCCAATCTCTTTCGTAGTGCGATTTAATGAAGCCCAGTGTGGCGTGCGCTTCCCCCAAGGTGGCATCCAGTTCTAATGCCCTCGTCGCCGCGGCCTTTGCCCTCAAATATGAGTCCTTGGGTTGCACCCAGCCGTTTAAGGCATAGCAGTCGGCCAGTCCCGCGTAGGCCAGAGCAAAATTTGGATCAAGATCAATAGCCTGTTGAAAGTTCAGGATAGCCTGCTTGTGGTCTTCAGTGGTTCTTTTATTCCAGTACCACCGACCTTTAACATAAAGCTCATATATAGCGGGGTCTGCCGGGCGACGCTTGGTTAACATATTCTTTCGTACATCACTCTCTGTCGTTCGCAATTTCTCCCATACCTTAGAGACTATCTCCTCCTGTGTGGAGAACAGGTCTAAGGACTTCTGCTCGTATTGCTCGCCCCATAAACGTGTGCGGTCGCGCGCATCTATCAACTCGACCGTGACCTTAATGCCGTCTCCTGTTTTGCTGATCCGGCCCGTCAATATGGCCGCGACCTTGAGTTCCATGCCCACCGCAGCGGGGTCGACTTCCTGCCCCTTGTAACGGGCTACGGAGTTACGCGATATGACCTTCAGCCCCTTCAACTGCGAGAGGCTGGAGATGAGCGCATCAGTGAAGCCGTCGCTGATGTATTCAATGTCTTCGTCGCGGCTCTCGTTAACGAAAGGTATCACGGCTATCGAATCTATCGGCGCTTTACGGTCTTCAAAGCGGTAAGCCCGTAGACCTGCGAGGAGCAGCGCGAGCGTTAACAGGCACGCGAACAAGAGCCAGCCCCGTCTTAGTTTCCTGCTCCTTCTTGATTCCGTAACGTTAACGCCGTTCGAGACTCTTCTCTGAAGGGAATCTCGCATGGTGTTTCCACGACTGACTATCTTTCTGTATAAAGAGTCAAGGCTTGAGCCGAGGACACGTTTGGGCGGCGTCGCGGCTAAGTCGGACGCCTCGATTTGCACGCGCCGCAAGTCTTCTAGAAATTCCTCGGCTGATTGATACCGGTCTTCAATCGTTCTCGCGAGCGCTTTGAGAGCTATGCGGTCAAGAGTGTGCGGGACGGTGCTGTTGTATCTGGAGGGTGGCGCTGGCGGGTTGGAGCTTATCACTTGAGCGAAAATCTCCACCACGCTGGGCGCGGCAAACGCTGGCCTGCCAGCGATGCATTCATAGAGCACCGCGCCGACCGAGAATATATCGCTGCGCGGGTCGACGGGCGCGCCTGTAGCCTGCTCTGGCGAGACGTACAAAGGCGTGCCGAGCACCACGCCCGTCAGCGTTTGAGTCGGAAGCTCCATAATGGCTGCGGCCTGCGGCTCGGCCGCGCTCTCTTCCAGGAACGATTTCGCAAGCCCGAAGTCCAGGACTTTGACCACCTCGCGCGGGCCTATGACGATGTTAGAGGGTTTGATGTCTCGATGTACGATGCCCTGCGCGTGTGCTTCCGTCAGCGCTTCCAAAACGCTTTTGATGATAGTGATCCTCTGTTCGATTGAGAGCGTCTTGGCCTCTAAAAGCTTCGAGAGCGTTTCTCCGTGAATCAGCTCCATCACGATGAAGGGGCGGCCTTCATCCATTTCGCCGTAATCATAAACGGCGGCGATGTTCGGGTGGTTCAGCTTGGAGGCGGCGCGCGCCTCCCTCAGGAACCTTGCATGGAACACACGCCTGTTTCGTTCGGCGCTCAAAAATTTAACGGCGACCGTCCTGTGCAGGTGTGTGTCCTCAGCCGTGTAGACGATTCCCATACCGCCCTCGCCCAATTTTTTTATTAGTCGGTAGTGAGAAAAAGTCTGGCCGATATTTAATTCAGAGGAGTTCACATGAAGATGATTTCCGACCTGTGGACGGCCTTTAGTTGGAGCAGGGTCGTGTGAATTTAATCCTAACAAGGCGAGCTTGTAGCCGCCGCCTTGAGCTTCTTTTCTAGCGCAGGTCTCCTGAGCGTCTGCGCGCATTCTAACTCCATTTGCGCGAGAAAGATAGATGTTTTTGTTTTCCGTGACGACCATTCAATATCCTGATTTAATATCCGAGAGTCTGTTTTGTGGACGGGGCGTAGGTCTGAAAAAGCCATCAAGGTCGCTCGCGCCCGACTCCGAGATGATGCGGTCTATCTTCAGAAATTCATCTGCAACGCACGCACGCGAAATCTTCGTGGCGGCTGTCACCTGTAAGCTGTCAAAGTCTCCGTAGAGGTCTAGCGACCCGACCGACCAGCGTTCCCATTCGATCTCGCCCATAATCCCGTTCGCCCGTTTCCAATCTTCAACGCGGTCGCTTACCCACCCGTTAAGTTTCCAGAAGATGGGGTTGACGAGGCTCGAGTAGGTGTCCCCCAGATAGTCGTAAGCGGGGCTATCCCATCGCCTGTCAATGTCGCCCATGATGGCTGTCGTGGGGCGATAGCCTACGTGCGAGGGGGCGGCCCAGCGCATGTGCGCGTCGTTATAGATTGTGAACTCAATATCGGAGCCCAGTTGGCCGAGCGTCACGCTCCTCAGGTAAACAGGCTGCCTGTATAGACTATCCCACCCGGCCATATACTGCTCGTAATACTCTCTGGTCTTGACCTCTTCCAACCCGGAGCCTTGAAAGCTGGGCACAGGGTAGTTCGGGTCGTCCGGGCCGGGCACGCGTTCCCAGCCTTTGACCCTACGGTCGTCCCTGTCATCTACTTGAGCCAGAATATTATTCACCATCGCGATCATTTGGCGTGTCATGAAAAGGAAGTCTTCGCCTGAGCCGTTTTCCCTGTTGGGGCGTCGCATCCTATCAAGGGCCGGACGCTCCGGAACCCATAAAGGGTTGATGTGGCGGACAGACCGTTGTTCGCCCTCGGTAAGTTGCAGCCAGGAGTTGCGGACTCTGTGCCACAGATAGTGATGAAAGCGTTGGCTGCGCTGCGCAATTATGTTGATAACCTGCTCTGGTAGCTCCCTCCTCAATGTCATCTCCGCTCTGCGTAATAGTGTGCAAGGCGCTTTCCGTAAAAGCTAAATCCATGCCACGCGCCGACGCGTGGGACGCCGCGCGCTGCCTTTCATGGCTAATTGCTTTACTTACCGCCAGATACATTTCACTGAGAGAGCCTGAGATATTGTGCGGAGTTGGCGCGTGAGCTTTAGACAGCGGGCTGACTATCAGAACTGATAGTTCATCATAGTGGTCGCGGGGGGTTGATGAGCATAAACGCCTTGGCTTTTGGTTGCTGCCCGATACCGCTTAACGTATGCTTATCACCACGCGTATAGCACCTGATAGACTCTTCTGTGCTGATATGAATCCGAGACTAATCATCATCGCCGGGCCACTACAGGGTCAAATCTTCGAGTTGACGGAAGAAGAGGTTTCAATCGGACGCGATGCAAAGAACCATGTCCTCCTTCTAGACCCTTCTGTCTCGCGCCGTCATTCGCTGATAAAAAGAGAGGGAGAGCAATTTAAGATTCTCGACCTTGATAGCTTCAACGGAACTTTCGTCAATGGCATACCGGTCTCGGAACACCTGTTGGAGCAGGCCGACCATATTGCTATAGGGGACGTCCTGCTCTTGTTTCTAAAGTCTGAAGAACAGGACAGCGCAGAGACGCTGCCGGTACGATTCGATGAGGGCGACTTGCGTGCGCAGACCACCATGCAGCTACGCAGGCAAGATGCCTTCTATTTGCAGCAGGAAAAGGTGCTGGCGGTTCTGCCGCCGACGGCGCGCGTGGCCCGCGGCCTCAATACGCTTCTCAAGATCAGCACGGTCATCAACTCTATACACGGGCTTGAAAAGCTACAGGGGCGTCTACTTGAACTGATTATGGAAGTCCTCCCCGCGGAGCGCGGCGTTATCCTTCTGTGCCAGAACGATGCGGAACAGCTTGTCCCGACCGTCTCCTTAAACAAGCTTTCGGGTAAGGACGAGATAATTCGCGTGAGCCTGACGATTGCCCTGCAAGCGCTGCGCGAAGGCGTCGCCATTATGAGCAACAATGTTTCGGGGAACTCATCCCTGACTCCCAGCGAAAGCCTCATCGCCTCTAAGGTCAACGCGCTGATGTGCGTGCCGATTCTGCTGCTGGACAAGCAGTTGGGCATCATCTATCTGGACACGCGCGATAAGACCGTGGCTTTTGACGAGCACCACCTGCAGCTACTGACCGCCATCGCCAGCATGGCCGCCGTCGCCATCGAAAGCATGCAGCACATAGAGCAGTTGGAGAACGAGAACCACCGCATTACTCAAGAGATCAACATCAAGCATCAGATGATTGGCGAGGGTAAGCGTATGCGTGAGCTTTATCAGTTGATTGCCAAGGTGGCCCCGACGGACTCAACCGTGCTCATACGAGGCGAATCGGGGACGGGAAAGGAGTTGGTCGCGCGGGCAATTCATTCAAACAGCCTGCGCGCACATAAGCCATTCATCGCCATCAACTGCGCAACCCTCACGGAGTCGCTGCTGGAGAGCGAGCTCTTCGGACATGAGAAGGGAGCTTTTACCGGAGCGGTCAAGCAGAAACTGGGTAAGCTCGAAGTCGCTGATGGCGGCACGGTCTTTCTGGATGAGGTGGGCGAACTGGCCCCTAACATTCAGGCGAAGCTCCTCCGCGTACTGCAGGAGCGTGAGTTCGAGCGTATCGGCGGCACCCGCCCTATTAAGGTTGACATACGAATAATTGCGGCGACAAACAAGGACATGGAAGAAGCGGTGCGCCAGGGTAATTTTCGTCAGGACTTGTACTACCGCCTCAACATCATAGCCTTCGTCATTCCGCCGTTGCGCGAGCGGCGTGAGGACATCCCTTTACTGGCTAGTTTCTTCGCGTCTGAGTGTAGCAAACGGGTGAAACGTAAGCCGGTACGCGTCTCCGCCGAGGCGCGAACCTACCTAATGAACTATGACTGGCCGGGCAATGTGCGTGAGTTGGAGAATGCTATTGAACGTGCTGTGGTTCTAGGCTCGACCGACTTGATAATGCCCGAGGACCTTCCGGAAGCGATACTTGAAACTGTGACTGCTCAAGGCGCGCCAATCGCTAAATTTTATGATGTTCTTCGAGAGACCAAAAAGCAGCTAATCATAAACGCCATCCAACAAGCGAATGGCAATTATGCAGAGGCAGCCAGACTGCTCGGCGTACACCCAAACAACCTCCACAGGCTCATTAGAAACATGAATCTGAAATCAGGGGTTACAAAGTAGAGTCGCCTCAGAATAGAAAAAAAATAAGGCATGAATATTCCCACCTCCCACGCCCAACCCGATTTGAAAGAAATAACATCATGCCCCGGGCATCAATAAAGGTATAAGAAAACAGATGACAAACTACAGAACAGCAACGAGACAAGCGAGCCAAGTATATTATTGCCCAAGTCTGTTTTGCCATTCGACTGCGCCCGGCCAGATGCGTAACAGTAAGGTGAGACGAGATTATGCCCACGGCGTCCCAAAGAGACGCAGGGATGCCATGAATAGTCTAGAAGAGGGGAAGCTTTTGATTCTGGAGAGCGCACCAACTTCGGGTCCAGCGGCTCGCGGAGCGTAAAGAATAGAGCCGGTGCGGCTCCCGATTCATCTTGTAAGCTATTGAATTAGAAAGGAATGTGGCGGAGAGGGTGGGATTCGAACCCACGGTGGCCGTTAGACCACTCCGGTTTTCGAGACCGGTGCACTAATCCACTATGCGACCTCTCCGCACAGGAAGACAAAAGGTGAAGGGGCAAAAGGTAAAAGGGTGGCGCTCGGCTGCGCCTTAACTTTTTGCCCCTTACCTTTTTACTTTTGCCTGAAATCGCTACGTCGTGCGCGAAAGAACTCTTGCATGAGTTCTCTGCACTCTGCTTCGAGCACGCCGGAAGCGATTTCCATTTGATGATTCAAAGAGCTTGAGTCGCAAAGACGAAACTTCGATTCGACTGCGCCGAAGCGCTCGTCCTTTGCACCGTAAACAAGGCGCGCGACCCTTGCCTGTATAAGTGCGCCCGCACACATGGCGCACGGCTCTATCGTAGAGTAAATGGTCGCGTCCGTGAGCCTGTAATTCCCTACTCTTTGCGCCGCTTCTCTGAGCGCGATGATTTCGGCATGAGCCGTCGGGTCGCAATCCGTGCGCGTGCGGTTTCCGGCTACGGCTAAGATGCGATCACCCGCGACAACGATTGCCCCTATGGGCACTTCGCCGCGCGCTTCGGCTTCAAGCGCCGCACGCAAAGCCTCCAGCATCCAGCGCTCGTCAGCGTTACTGCTTGAGACTTCCTGTTGCATAAAGAGAAACGCGCCGCGCCGTTCGCGAAAGAAAAGATAATAGGTGGCACACGAGAGGGCTGTCAAGCGAGGGGCTTTGCAGGCTAGTGTCCCAAACTGTGTTACAGATTCAAGCGCCCCACTTGCCGACGATAAAGCCTATGACGAGGCCGCCGATTGCGCCCAGGATAAGAATCGGCGCATAAGCTTTGGTGATGATGGCGTCGGCCAGGCTGAGAAGGATGCCGAAGATAAGCCCGCTCGCCCAGCCGGGCAGAGGTAAGCGCGCCGCGCCGATGACGAAACCGATGCTGAAGCGGTTAAGGAACGCGCCGGTCAGAGCAGCTTTCTTATCTGTGAACTCAAGGGGAATCATGGAAGCTGCGGAGAGAGCGCCGTAGACCAGACCGCAGATCGTGCCGAGCAGGATTCTGGACATTGCAAGTTGTCTCCGAAGGCCGGTTTGAAAGAACGCCTGATTTAAGCACAACCATCGGAAGTCAGGCCAGAAGTTTTACGAGGCTCACAATTATTTGCGAAGAGTTATCACGCACAAGCGCCGCGCACGTGATATTATCGCTGGTCGGTCGGAAGCAGAGTTGATATGGTAGCGAAGCTGCACCGTCACCGGCAGATGAGTCAAGGAGCAAACAAGCCGAGCGATGAGCAAAGACATGCGCCAGAGACCAAGCGGCCCGCTCTCCGGCGATCTCAGCGGCACAACGGGTCGCCTCCGGCCTCCCGCTCCTCCTGCAACTACCACTGCATCTACCACTGGCACATCAGCTCAGCCGACTCCCTCAAAGCTGTCGCCCGCCGAATTCAACACGGCGATGGTGCATTTCTATCGCGGCGAAATAACGCGCTCTAACACGTGGCGCAATCGCTTAGACACTACGACCAACTGGGCTGTCATCACCACAGGCGCTACACTGTCGTTCGCCTTCGGCGATCCCTACAGCCCGCATTTCGTGATTCTCATCAACTCTATCTTGGTCATCTTCTTCCTGCTGATGGAGGCGCGCCGTTATCGTTATTACGAGATTTGGTCTAGCCGCGTGCGCGTCGTCGAGACCGGCTACTTCGCGCAGATACTTTTGACTGAAGGTACTGCCGATAGGCAGTGGGCAGAGCATCTGGCTGACGACCTGATGACGCCGCACTTTACCATCAGCGAGTGGGAGGCCATCGGGCGGCGCTTACGACGCAACTACATGTGGATTTTCATGCTGCTCGCAGCAAGCTGGAATCTGAAGGTCTATCTTCATCCGGTGCGTGCATGGGATTTCAACATCTTTGTGGAGCGTGCCACGATTGGCGTCGTGCCGGGCTGGTTTGTGCTTGCCCTAGGAGTCGTCTTCAACATCAGTCTAATCATCTTTGCGATTGCTACCGTTCGCCTGCGCGAAGCGACGGGCGAGGTCTTGCCGAGTCACGAGTTCTCATTCCGCCCCTTGCAGCGCGTGACCGAATGGACGCGCGCCACCGCTCAGGAGCGAAGCACGCGCCGCCGCGCCCAGCGAGCACGCCAGCGCGTTCGCACCACCAGCTCTATGACGGCAACTGGCGAATTCAAACGCATGGACACAACCGACACGCCGGACAGAAAACCCATCACAGAGGAAATACTGAAATGAGAGGTCAGAGGCTAGAGGTTAGAGGTTAGTAGTTGTCTTTCTTTTTACTAACCTCTGACCTCTAGCCTCTGACCTCTATCTTCTTATGCTTGAACTTGATGGTCAAAGTCTTTCGCTCGAAGAGGTCGCGGCAGTAGCGCGCGGGCTTGAGAGTGTACGCCTGACAGACAATGCGCGTGCGCGTGTGGATGAGGCCAGGCAAGCGGTTGAGCAAATCATCTCGGAGAGTCGCATCGTTTATGGCGTCAATACAGGCTTCGGCAAGCTCTAGGATGTTTACATCCCCCAGTCGGAATTGCGCGAGCTGCAACTGAATCTGGTGCGCAGCCATGCGTGCGGCGTCGGCTCACCGCTCTCAGAGATGGAGACGCGCGCCATGATGCTCTTGCGTGCCAACATGATTGCGCTAGGGCATAGCGGTGCGCGCACGGAAGTTTTAGAGCTGCTGCTTGCGATGCTTGAGCTGGGTGTTCATCCGGTCATCCCGCTGAAAGGCTCTGTCGGAGCGAGCGGCGACCTCGCACCGCTGGCTCATCTTGCGCTCGTGCTGATTGGCGAAGGCGAAGCCGTTTACAGGAATGAAAGAATGCAGGGCGGTGAAGCCTTGCGGCGCGCCGGACTTCACCCGGTCGAGCTTGAGGCCAAAGAAGGCTTGGCGCTTTTGAACGGGACGCAGGCGATGGCTGCGGTCGGCGGTCTTGCGCTCTATCGCGCCGAAAGGCTGGCGCGCGTGGCGGACGTGGCGGGCGCAATGACGCTCGAAGCCTTGCGCGGCACGCCCACTGCTTTTGATGAACGTATACACCATGCGCGCCCGCACCTGGGGCAGTTGGAAGTGGCCGCGCACCTGCGCGAGCTTTTAAGCGAAAGCGAGATACGAGCTTCCCACGTAGAGAACGACCCGCGCGTGCAGGACGCATATAGCTTGCGCTGTATGCCGCAGGTTCACGGCGCTGTGCGAGGGGCGCTCGCACATGTGCGCGGAGTTGTGGAAATCGAAACCGGCTCGGCCACGGACAATCCCTTAATCTTTACAGAGACGGGCGATGTGTTGTCGGGCGGTAATTTTCACGGAGCACCGCTCGCGCTAGGCTTCGACTACGCCGCGATTGCCCTCACGGATTTGATGAGCATCACGGAGCGCCGCATTGATCGTCTGGTCAACCCGGATTCAAACGAGGGCTTGCCGCCGTTTCTCACCACGCGTGCGGGCACGTCTTCCGGCTTCATGATGGCGCAGGTAACGGCAGCCGCGCTGCTTGCAGAATCACGCATCCTTGCTCATCCTGCGAGCGTCGATAACGTGCCGACCGACGGCGGCAAAGAAGATCATGTTTCGATGGGCATGACGGCGGCTGTGAAACTGCGCACCGTCCTTGAGAACGCGGAATACATAGTTGCCATAGAGCTTTTAGCTGGCGCGGAAGGTCTTGAGCATCGCCTGCCGCTCAAGCCCGGTCGCGGAGTCCAACGCGCCTATGAGGCTGTGCGTGCAATTGCGCCGCCCGTGACGCACGACCGCGCGCTCGCCGTAGACTTCGAGCGCATAGCCGAAGCCATCCGGCAAGGGCAATTCGATTTCTAATATTTCTTAGACGCTGTGTTCAAAGTCCCGTAGGGACGACGCGATAATAGCCCAGCCATTTATGGCTGGGTTAACAGAGCAGGGAAGATGATTGAGTCCCGTAGGGACGACTGAATAAATCGGTAAGGTTTTCCGTCGTCCCTACGGGACTTACCTTTAATTTCTCGCTAGTTTCCCCAGCCATAAATGGCTGGGCTATTATCAGGTCGTCCCTACGGGACTCAAGAGGAAGCTACTTTTTTCAAACAGCTTTTTAATCAAGACAGGGGAAGAAGATGAACCACTAAATCACACGCACGTAGCGCGAAAAAGAGATTTCCTTCGTGGCGTTTAGTGTGATGCGCGTGGTTTGCTCTTTCTTTTATTCTCCAAGCTGGCGTTGAGCTTACTGCGCGCTCGTGCGCTTTCGACTCTTTTCTGCTATTAAATTACTGTTCACGGAAATTACACACGCACAGGCTCGATTCCAGGCCGATTGCGATGTACGACCACGATGCATCACGAAAGGTAAAGGTATGTCGGATATTTTTGATGATAGAAAGAAGGCGCTGGAAGAGGAGTATTTCCGGCGTAAGGAACAGGAATCAATTGAGAAGATGCGCCAGAAGCTGGCCGAAGAACAGCAGGCGCAGGAACAGGAAGCCAAACGCTTGCAGTGTCCGCGCGACCAGAGCAAACTTACTACCGTAACTTTTGAAGGCGTAGAGATAGACCGCTGTGAAAGTTGCGGCGGCGTCTGGCTGGACAAAGGCGAACTCGAACAACTTCGCCAGAAAGAGGGCGGCGGCTGGTTCAGCCGCTGGCGGCAAAGTAACACATAGAAATTTTGGATTTTGGATTGGAGTGGCAATCTATTTTGAATAGCTTCAATCACGTTTCGCTAATCTAAAATCCAAAATCTAAAATCGCAAATCATATTATGTCTGAAGCGAGAATGATTATTGCGCCGCGCGGGGCGCAGCTTAATTGCAAGGGCTGGCATCAGGAGGCGGCGCTGCGCTGCCTTATGAATAATCTTGACCCGGATGTGGCCGAGCGCCCGCAGGACTTGGTCGTCTACGGCGGTACGGGCAAGGCCGCGCGCAACTGGGCGGCGTTTGAAGCAATCGTGCGCGAGTTGCTGGTGCTCGAAAATGATGAAACCCTGCTGGTTCAGTCAGGCAAACCAGTCGCGGTCTTTCGCACGCACGAGTATGCCCCGCGCGTGCTCATAGCCAATTCCAATCTGGTCGGCGCATGGGCTAACTGGGAGCACTTTCACGAGCTTGAGCGGCGCGGCCTGATGATGTACGGGCAGATGACCGCCGGAAGCTGGATTTACATAGGCACGCAAGGGATTGTGCAGGGCACGTTCGAGACCTTTGCGGCGATGGCAGACAAGCATTTCGGAGGCACGCTGTCAGGCCGCCTGGTCGTCTCCGGCGGCATGGGCGGTATGGGCGGCGCGCAGCCACTCGCGGCCACTCTCAACGGCGCGGTCTTTCTGGGAATTGATGTTGAGAGATCGCGCATAGAGCGTCGTGTTCGCACAGGCTATTGTGATCGTCTTGCGCTCAACCTTGATGAAGCGCTTGCTATCTGCGAAGACGCACGCGAGCAGAAGCGCGCCGTCTCGGTCGGGCTTGTGGGCAACTGCGCCGAGGTTCTGCCGGAGATTGTGCGGCGCGGAGTTGTGGTTGATGCCGTCACGGATCAAACCAGCGCGCACGATGCCTTGAACGGCTATATCCCGGCTGGATTAAGCCTGGAAGAGGCCGCTGCGCTGCGCGAGCGAGACCCGCAAGAGTACATAGCGCGCTCTATGGATTCTATGGCGCGGCACGTAGAGGCTATGCTTGCCCTGAAGCGCGCGGGCGCGGTCGCCTTCGATTACGGCAACAACATACGCAAGCAGGCGCTCGATGCCGGATGCAGCGACGCTTTCCAGATTCCGGGCTTTGTGCCCGAATACATTCGCCCTCTCTTCTGCGAAGGCAAAGGCCCGTTCCGCTGGGTCGCGCTTTCTGGCGACGCCGAAGACATACGAAAGACGGACGACCTCGCGCTCGAACTCTTTCCGGAAGACCGCACGCTCAGTCGCTGGCTCACACTGGCGCGCAACCGCGTACACTTTCAAGGGCTGCCCGCACGCATCTGCTGGCTGGGCTACGGCGAGCGCGCCGTTATGGGCGAGGCGATTAACGATCTGGTCAAGCGCGGAGAACTGAAAGCGCCCATCGCCATCGGGCGCGACCATCTGGACACAGGCTCGGTCGCTTCGCCTTTCCGCGAAACGGAGGGGATGAAGGATGGAACGGATGCCGTCGCAGACTGGCCTATACTGAATGCGCTTCTGAATACAGCGAGCGGGGCAAGCTGGGTTTCGTTTCATCACGGCGGCGGCGTAGGCATCGGCTATTCGCTGCACGCCGGGCAAGTCTCTGTAGCGGACGGCACGGATGAAGCCGCTCGTCGCCTGAATCGCGTGCTGACGAACGATCCGGGCTTAGGCGTCGCGCGCCACGTTGACGCAGGCTACGACGAGGCGGAAGAGACTGCGCGCACCAAGGGCATCAACATTCCCATGCTCGATTGAGCGCAACTCTATACCCGCCCGCTACCGCAGGCGGGTATAAGTCTGGACAAAATTCAAGGGATCGAGAGAGCTTATCTTCAATGGCAAAGACTGGCATCACGCCACGCTCTAAGGATTATTCGCAGTGGTATCTGGACATAGTGCGCGAGGCAGACATGGCGGAAAACTCCGGCGTGCGCGGCTGTATGGTCATCAAGCCGAACGGCTATGCAATCTGGGAGCTGATTCAGGCGGCGATGGACAAACGCATCAAACAGACCGGGCACGTCAACGCTTACTTTCCACTGCTCATCCCTAAAAGCTTCCTGATGAAAGAGGCCGAGCACGTCGAAGGCTTCGCGCCTGAAGTTGCGGAAGTGACGCGCGCCGGAGGGCAGGAGCTTGCGGAGCCTTACGTCATACGCCCGACTTCGGAGACCATCATCGGCGATACCTTCTCGCGCTGGATTAATTCATGGCGCGACCTTCCGCTGCTGATAAATCAGTGGGCTAACGTCATGCGCTGGGAACTCAGGACGCGCCCGTTCCTTCGCACGTCGGAATTTTTGTGGCAGGAAGGACACACAGCGCACGCGGACGAGGCGGATGCGGAGCGCGAGACTTTGATGATTCTGCATGATGTCTATTCAGATGTGGTCGAGCGCGTGATGGCGATTCCTGTACTTCGCGGTCTGAAGACCGAGCGCGAGAAGTTTGCGGGCGCGCTTCGCACCTATGCGATTGAGGCCATGATGCAGGACGGTCGCGCGCTTCAGGCCGGAACGAGTCACAATCTTGGGCAGAACTTCGCGCGCTCCTTCGAGATTAAATACACCACGCAGGACAACCGCGAGGAGTTTTGCTGGACGACTTCGTGGGGAACTTCCACGCGTCTTGTCGGCGCGCTCATCATGGCGCATTCGGATGATGACGGGCTGGTCTTGCCGCCGCTCGTCGCTCCCATCCAAGTCGTCGTCGTCCCTATATACAAGAACGATGATGAAAGAGAGCGTGTGATGGCGGCGGTCGAGCGTGTGACGAGCGGCTGGGGCGAACTGTTTCGCTGGAAGCTAGACAACCGCGAGCACCTCAGCCCCGGCTTCAAGTTCAACGAGTGGGAGGTCAAGGGCGTGCCCGTGCGCGTGGAGATAGGGCCGAAGGATATAGACAAGGGCACAGTCGCCCTTTCTCGCCGCGACCGCCCCGGACGTGAAGGCAAGGCTTTTGTCGAACAGCAGGGCTTGAGCGAACGCATCACAAGCCTGCTGGTGGAAATACAGCAGGCTCTATATGACCGGGCGCTCAAGTTCCGCGAGGAGCGCACCCGTACCGTTAACTCCTACGATGAATTCAAGGAGCGCGTCGAAGAAGGATTCGTGCGGGGGTACTGGGACGGGACAGGCGAAGACGAAGACCGCATCAAGGCCGAAACCAAAGCGACCGTCAGAGTCATCCCCTTTGAGCAGACCGAAGAGGAAGGCGTCTGCTTTCTAACAGGCCGCAAGACTAAACGACAGGTAATCTTCGCGCGCTCATACTAAAAATAGGGTGACGGGTGTCAGGTGACGGGTGCCGGTTAAGAGGAAGACATTTGGTTTTTTATTTTCCCCGGCACCCGGCACCTGACACCCGTCACCCGCTCAGAGGTTTATGGACTCAAAGACAAAGACGCTTGTTAATCTCATAGACGATGCGCTCAAGATAGCGGAAGGCCGCCTTCTCAGGCTGGAGGGGGGCGCGTACGACCCTGCGCCGCTGAGCGGGCTTGAGATGATTGTCGCCGCCTTGCAGGCTAGACGAGAGAGCGCCTTGCAGGGCACTCTCAAGCCTGTTGAAGGGCACAACTCGGTCGGTCTCAATCGAGAGCTTTTGGAGTGGGGCGAATGGGGCACGGAACTCTTCCAGGCAATCCAATCGGTCGAAGAATTTTACAGGGATAATTTCTAATCGCTTTCACCGAAGGGGAAAGAGTTGCTTAACTTTGCCGTAAACATCGCGCGCGACGCCGGATTGATTCTCACAGAGCGCATGGGTCGCAAATCTCTACAGGTCACTAACAAGGGCGTGATTGATTTAGTCACTGAAGCAGACCTGGCCGCCGAGCGCTTCATCATCGAGCGCATACAGACGCATTACCCCAGACACGGAATCCTGGCAGAAGAATCGGGCGTGACCGATTCAATCGAGCGCGCGAGCGAGTTCAAATGGATCGTAGACCCCTTGGATGGGACGACCAACTACGCGCACGGCTATCCATGCTTCTGCGTCTCCATAGCCTTGGAGCGTGCAGGGCAGATTATTATCGGTGTCATCTACGACCCGCTCAGGGACGAGATGTTCGCGGCAGAGCGCGGTGAAGGCGCGACCTTGAACGGGCGGCTCATACGCGTTTCCGAAGTGGAGAGTTTAAGCCGCGCCATGGTCTGCACAGGCTTTCCTTACGACGTGCGCGACCGTGGAGATTTCGCACGCCACTTTGCAAGCTTCATTATGAACGCGCAGGCCATACGCCGCGACGGGTCTGCGGCGCTCGATCTGGCTTATGTTGCCTGTGGCCGCTTCGATGGATTTTTCGAGGAAGGACTGCGACCCTGGGACGTTGCCGCAGGCGTGCTACTGATAGAAGAAGCGGGCGGACGCGTCTCGCACTTCAACGGCCAACCCTTCGATCATTACACGCCGCCGATTCTAGTCAGCAACGGACTCATACATGAAGAGATGATGCACGTATTGGCGCTCTAAAGACATCAGAGCAAATTTCGACTGAGTGTACGGAAAGATTAACTCACCGCAGTGACAGTTACAAACAAAAGACGAGACAAATATGCTAGCCCCTTCTATCCCTCTTAGTTAAAACGCCTCGGCAGACGGAGAGTTGCGCCAGTATAGACCTATCTTTTTTCTTAAACGTCTGTGCGAGTTGCAACGCCCGGTTGAAATCTGCGCGACCCAGTAACGGAAAGCTCTGGTCGAAGTCCGGTGTCCCCAGTCGCATAACCTTGCTCATCATCATTGACAGGATTGAGCCGCCTGCTGGCTTCTTTTCATCTGTGCTCGAATCTGCTCGATTAAATTCCTTGACAGCAGTCTCCATCATCTCGAAACCCTGAGCCGGGTCAAGGCGGGTTTTGGCATCTGCGATAATGAGCATGGCCTGTGCTCTATCCAGTCCTTCATCAGCCTTTGCAACCAGCTTTTCAGCTTCATCAAGAACTTCGCGCGCTCTGACCATATCTTTCTTGTCAATCAATGCGCGGGCTATCTTGCCTAACAGAGATGCGCGTTGGCGTACATCGGAGACGCCTTTAGCGTAACGAAAAGCCAGATCAATATCATTCTTCATGGTGGCCGCCACCGTAGCTTGCGCTCGTATTATTGAGTCGAGTCCGGCACGGAAATCAGCATCCTTAACTTTTTCGGATATGGAAAGGGCTTGGTCAAATTCACTTCCATTTAACGAGAGCAGAGCTGCACGAAAGTAGAGTAAATCTTTCTGCATAGAGTCTTGCGCAGCCTCAGCGTCTTTCAAAGCTTCCTCTACAGTATTGGCCTGCGTAGTCTTTGCTACTAGGTCGCCACCTTGGTCTTTTACCACGCGATAAATCATGTCTAGGCATACGCGGAATGTTGGAGCTTTCTCCGGCAGATAGCGACTGAAAAAAGGGAGCAACTGCTGAGCCGTAAAGTAATCAGCTACATTAGGTATGGCAACTATCGCCTGACCTTCTGTAGTCGGACTGCCAGCCTGCGCAGCGTTCGCTTGCTGCGAAATCAGGTCATAAGCAAAATTAAGAAATCGAGAAATCGTTGGACTACGCTGCTGATCTGTCACACTCATGTTATAGCCAGCACGTTCCGTACTTATCCCTCCGAAATCTGGAAGAACATAGGGCGCTAAAATCCTGATGTTCGTGGCAACGTGTCCGGTGTCGAGTCGGGCTACGGTAAGGGCCGAATTGAAAAGGTTATCAGCTATAGCCGGACTCTTCTGCCGTATGGCAAGGAGAACACCTAAAAGTGAAGTCCTCATGCCGCCATTGAAACTTAGCTTCGCTAATTGGGCTGCGCGCCCAGGGTCAGTGTTGGCGATACTCATTGCCGCCTGTAAGTAGAGTTCTGACTGATTAGTTTGATCCTCGCCGCTACGTGAAGCAGAGTCGGATTCTTTATTAGATAATTCTGCAACTACCGATTTAATCAATTTCTCAGCCAGGGCGGGGTCGTGCTTTGATACTAATTTCAATACCTCGCTGCGCAACTGAACGACAGGCGAAAGTGTTAATTGAGAGGACGTGGCCGATGAACCTGTATTCTGGGGCTTTGGAAGCTTTGCAGGGTCTATAGCGCGGAATGTTTTCTCAAACTGTTCGCGGGCGCTCGGCTCATCATACGGCCAGAGTAAATCTGAAATCTGAGCTTGTGTCTTAATCTTTACTTGTTCATCTTCTATTCCCTTTGCCGCTTCAAACAGTTGACCGAGGATTGTGAGTGCAAGCTGCTGTTCAGGCATCAACTCGTTCTCTGTGCTCTCAATACGTGATTTAGTATCAGATTTGACGGGCTTCTTTTGCTCCTTATTTTGCGCGGCTACTGGCAACATAAGTGCGAGTATAAGTAAGAGGCTATATGCTGCTTTATTTACATCACGCATAATCTTATCCCTTTTCTCAGCTTCTATATTACGGAACTGCTTTTATCAGTGCAGTAATTTGTTATGCCCCTCTTGGCAATCACTAAAGCGATCATGGCAAAATGCTCGGAACTGAGGCGCGTCGAGATGGCCTTTGTCTGCGCAAGAGGCACAAGAATTGGGGTGATTGCCTTCGCTATTTCAGTTGATTCATTACTGCTGCCTTGAAGAGCCGGGCAGATACGCCGCCTCATCTCTGCTTGGCCGATTTCTCTTTCCGCTTCTGCCGTTAACTGCTCTCGATGCTCTTTCAATTCCTGATATGAGTCGGAAGCTATGCCCTTTAAGCCTTTTGATGACAGGAAAGAGATCAAGCCTAAACAACCTGGGTACTCCGATCTACTGAGTGGTTTAGCACGTAGCGGATTATCCTTATAACGCTGCTCTATTTCGCCTAAGTCTTGTATTTTCTTAATCCACTTCAAAACATTGTTTTGAAACGAATCAAGGTCGAAAGCTGTTTGGTCTGACATCTGAGTTCCACCGTGTATATGATCCTAAGGATAATCCGACAGCATATAAGCTTCTTCGATGAACTATGCCGCCGGATTATCCAGAGTATCTTTAGGTTATTTTGATTAGGCTATACTGCATCTTCCACTGGTGCCACCTGCGGTTCCGTGCACACAATCACAGCCTGTCTTGCAGCTTCGGCGGCAATCTCCAATGCTGCCTGACAGTCACCAATACCAGTACCACAAACAACAGCCGCGAACCCTGCGGCTACCACAGCTCTCGCCGGAGCCACTGCGCAAGGGGTGGCCGCTTTAACAACAGCGACATTGTTGCCGTTATTGTCCGACAGCCTCAGAGAGCTGATTTTCGCGAGCTTTGTCTCTCGCGTGATTGAAATAATCTTCCCGCTCTCGTCGCGGCTTAAGATTACGGGTTGACTCCCAAAGAACGCTGCGCGCAGCAAGTGACCTTTCGCATCATACTCAAACTCATTTCTTGAGCCATCTTCGCCAATCATCGCGCGAAGGCGATTCTGCTGGTCGTACTCAAACTTGAAAGTGAATTTGAAACCGCCGCCTTTTTTGGGAGCGATAGTGATAGTGTCCACTCGCCCAGCCTGATCGAAGGTTTTAATAAGTTCTGTACCTTGAGGCAGACGCGGGGAATCAACAGGACAGGTTTCACATGACTTTTGCTGACTAGACGATGGATCGCTAGTTGTACCAGCATGAACATTTGTGAATCCCACCAGAGGTAAGGTTAAAAGTAAGAACAGGAGCGTTGCAAACATTCGTTTGAACATAGGTGGGTTCTCCTTAATAGGAAAGAGTAAGTAAAGAAGTTGCTCCGTCGGATGAGGTGTTGATGGCGACGAAGCTACTTGGTTATACAGTCCGATGTAAGCGGCGTTAATTACATCGGAGGCATGTTCATGTCCGAGCGCATACTATACCCGGCATACAGTAAGGTCAATAAGATTTCTGCAAGCCATGCCGTAGATAATTCTATTGCTTTTTACATAGCAGAGGCTATGATTTCAGCTAGCCGTTTGGTTTCCCGGCGGGCGCAGGCGCGTGGTTCTTCGCCTTGCTCTGGTCTGATGTTGCGGAGCGGATGATAGGTGATTTCGACGTTATTCAAGCGTGGCAGCCGCCAGCCCTTAGGCCACACGCGATGGCCGCCGCGAATCGTCACCGGAAGGATAGGAACGTTAGCTTCAAGCGCGAGCCGCACCGCGCCGTTCTTGAATCTTTCCAGCTCGCCAGAAGGCTTGCACCTTGCGCCCTCCGGGAAAATCACGACCGCGCCGCCATCTTTCAACCATTGCAGCGAGCGACGAATCGCAGTCGGATCGCTTCCCTCTATCTGTATCGGCCATGCTCCGAAAAGCTGCATCAGCTTTCCCACCACAGGCCAATCGAAGGCTTCATCCCAGGCGAGGAATCTCATCGGGCGCTTGATGGGCAACCCGACCCAGAAGGGGTCTACGTAGGTCTGGTGATTGGCGGCGATGATAAGCCCGCCCTTGAGCGGAACATTCTCCATCCCCTTGTAGCGCGTACGCCACAGAACTTTTGACAGCCCCAAACCAAGGGGACGAATCGCCTCGATCACCCACTGAGGCATCGCCTTGATTTCCGGCTGCCCTCTCGTCCGACGACGTTTCTCTCGCGGCAGCACTCTACTGGTTTCGCTCAAAAGATTTCCTCAAGAGAAAGTATAAGGCGGAAAGAGGAAATGGGAAATGGAGTTGAGCGTGCGTGCTCTTTACTCCTTTTCCCTTCCCCCTTCCACCCTTTCATTCTCCTGTTCACTTTCCCTTCTAGCACTATCGCTCATGCGTTTCACTGTCTCGCTCGGCTCATAAGGCTCATCCGCTTGATGCTCGTGTAAAGCATAAAGGTCTGTGACAGCGATTTCCTCCCACCAATCCGGCACGTCACGTTCTGAGAGAGAGTCTTGATTCCAGCCCTTGCAGCGTTCGCATTCAAATCCTGTGTAGGCACGCGCCTCCGTCTTCGTCAATCCGATGCGCGTCTTCGCGTTGCAATCGGGCAACTGGCAACGGCGCTCTATTTCTACCAGAAGAACGCTGCGCGGGATAACGAGCCTGCGACGCGGTGCTGCCTTCATCTTATTCGATGCCTTCTAGCGGCCACTGCTTGTCAACAAACTCCAGATGCAGCCGCATGATGCCGTCCGCTCCGGCTCGTCTTCCACGCACAGCCGCGACGACCGCTATGTTGTACTGCGTGCTGGTCAAGCGTATGAATCGCCCGCGCGCGACATTCAAAGAAGTGAACACGGCAGCCCCTCGACGACTGATGTTCTCCGTCACGGTGCGCTCCGTTTCGGTAATCCCGCCCTTTTCGTCAAAGACCTCCACGACGACATCGACGGGAACGCTGTGGCGCGTCTCCGGTCGCGGGGCGTCCGATTTAATGTGCTCGCGTTCGCCCGCCTCATTCAAGCTCCACAGGCCGGTCTCTGCGGGTGAAAGTGCGACATCGTAACGCTTCGTGGGGTCAAGCTCAAAGCTCGCAGGCGCTCGTTTTCCTACAAACGCCACGCCAATCTCAAATCGCGGCACCACGCTCCCCGTCTTCAATATAGGCTTCATATTACGCACCAAAGCCCAGACACGATACTGCTGCTCTACGTGGTCGAAACAGCGTAACTGTCTGGGCATCGGCAGAGTCATATGCAGCAGGCGACCCGGCTCTGTGGGGCGCGCGATGGAGAATCTAGCGCCAAATGGCGTGACATCAATCAGGCGCGTCAATTCCACCCATTCGTGATCTAAACTCTCGCGGCAATGCACTCGAACGGGAAGATTCAACTCCAGTCGCTCGCGTTTTCGTCGCGTTTTTCCATCAAAGGTCATAGGCGTTTTCCAGGCGTTTAAGCAAGAGCGCCCGTATGCAAGATATTGGGTTCTTAAACGGAGCCGTCTGCAAGCCCCAAAATCGGGCTGAAGCCCTTGATTTTACGGGACTTTTAGCCCGTTTTGAAGTTGCCAAAAGGGCGTCCTGCTGGTACAATATCTCGTACTTCTCATCCGGCGTTTTTCCGCCGCATTATAGGGCAAGTACAGACATTCAAGAATCTACGCCATACATGTTAGGCACCTCAAGTTTTCCCGAGCGAGTGCCTCGCATTGTGTGCTCTTTACCACGAAGGTAAGACTTTGAAAAAGAGGCTGAAGGCTCAGATTTCGAGTATCCAGCGCGGATTGTACCGGAAAGGTTTATTTGATGGAAACACTGGAACGTAATTACATCAATATCGAAGACGAGATGCGTCGCTCTTATCTGGACTACGCCATGTCCGTCATCATCGGACGAGCGCTCCCGGATGTGAGAGACGGACTCAAGCCCGTGCATCGCCGTGTGCTCTGGGCTATGAACGAACTCGGCAACCAACATAACAAATCTTACAAGAAGAGCGCGCGTGTCGTGGGCGACGTGATTGGTAAATATCACCCGCACGGCGACACCGCCGTTTACGATACCATCGTTCGACTGGCGCAGGATTTCAATATGCGCTACCCGCTGGTTGACGGCCAGGGCAACTTCGGCTCGATTGACGGCGACGCGGCGGCAGCAATGCGTTACACGGAAGTCCGCATGGCTAAAATCGCCTCTGAAGTCCTCGCCGATATTGAGAAAGAAACTGTTGACTTCAACCCGAACTACGACGAGAGCTTGTCGGAGCCAACGGTTCTGCCGACACGCATTCCGAACCTGCTGGTCAATGGCTCGGACGGTATAGCCGTCGGCATGGCTACAAAGATTCCGCCGCACAATCTGACGGAAGTCGTGGACGCAACCATCGCGCTTATCAAAAAGCCCGACATCAAGATTCAGGATTTGATGAAGTATGTAACGGGGCCGGACTTTCCGACCGGCGGCTTCATCTACAGCGGCGAGGAGCTTAAGCGGTCTTACCTTACAGGGCGCGGCGTGATTCAGATGCGCGCGCGCGCAGGCATTGACCGCATAGGGCGAGGCACGCAGGAACGCGACGCCATCGTCATCACGGAGATTCCATATCAGGTCAACAAGGCGCGTCTCATAGAGCGCATCGCCGAGCTAATTAACGATAAAAAGCTGGACGGCATCTCTGACCTGCGCGATGAATCAGACCGCTCCGGCATGCGAATCGTGATTGAGCTTAAGCGCGACGCAGTGCCGCAGGTCGTTCTCAATAAACTCTACAAGCTGACGCCCATGCAGTCCTCTTTCGGCGTCATCAATCTGGCGATTGTCAACGGCCAGCCGCGCGTCTTGAACTTGAAAGAGATGCTCGAAGCCTTCGTTGACTTCCGCCGGGAGGTCGTGCGCCGCCGCACCGAATATGAGCTACGAAAGGCTCGCGCACGCGCCCACATTCTGGAAGGCTTGAACAAAGCGCTCGATGCGCTGGACTTCATCATCGCGCTTATACGCAACGCACGCTCCGCGGATGAGGCCAAACAGTGGCTCACGGGCGAGATGAAGACCATGAGCGAAATCAAATCCTGGAAAGGCACCACTTCGGATTTGACGGTCGCGGGCTTTGTGAGCAAGCTTCAGAAAGCCATCAACAAGCTGGGCTTCTCTGAAGCGCAGGCACAGGCAATTCTAGACCTGCAACTCAGACGGCTTTCGGCGCTTGAGCGCCAGAAGATTCTGGACGAATACAAGGGCATCATACAGCTTATCGCCGAGCTTGAAGAGATACTCGCCAACGATAGTTCTCTGCGACGCGTTATCGTCAAAGAGCTGGAAGAAGTCCGAAAGGATTTCGGCGACGAGCGCCGCACGGAGATAGTCGAAGAAGGCGTAGAGCTTTCCATAGAAGACCTCATCGCGGACGAAGACGTAGCCATCACCGTCACCAACAGCGGCTACATCAAGCGCACGCCCGTGACCGTCTACCAGCGTCAGGGGCGCGGCGGCAAGGGACGCTTCGGTGCGGCGACCGGCAAGAACGGCGACTTCGTAGAGCATCTTTTCATCGCCTCGACACACGCTTACATAATGATCTTCACGGACGATGGGCAGGTCTTCAAATTGAAGGTTCATGAAGTGCCGGATGCTGCGGCCTCGGCTCGCGGCAAGGCGGTTGTGAATCTCATCAACCTGCCGTCGAGTCGAAAGCTGGCGGGCGTTGTGCCTGTGCGCGAATTCTCCGAAGGTCGCTACGTCGTGATGGTGTCTCGCAAGGGCGTCATCAAGAAAACGGCTCTGTCGGAGTTTCAGAACATACGCACGAACGGCATCAATGCCATCAACATTGACGCGGGCGATGAGCTGCTCGACGTTGTGCTCACGGACGGCAACAAGCGCATCTTCATCGCCACGCACAACGGCCTTGCGATTCGCTTTGATGAGAAGGGCGTGCGGCCTATGGGTCGTGCCACGCGCGGCGTGCGCGGTATTGATTTACGTCCCGACGATTTCGTTGTCGCGCTCTGCGCCGTTTCGTCCGATGACTCGGAGCGGATGCTTTCCGTTTCCGAACAGGGCTTCGGCAAGCAGACGAAGATCACAGACTATCGATTCCAGTCGCGCGGCGGCAAGGGCGTCATCAACATGAAGACGACCGACAAGACGGGCAAGGTCGTAGCGGTCTTCCCCGTTGACGATGAATCGGAAATCATGATCATTACACAGCAGGGCAAGCTCATACGCATCGAAGCCGACAGCATACGCAAGACAGGACGGTCTGCCTCCGGCGTCCGTCTTATCAAAACGGATGGCGGCGACCGTGTGACCAGCGCCTCACTCGTTGATCCAGCGAGCGAAGAGGCAGGAGTTGAAGAGGTCGCAGGTTAAAAGCGCATGCAGGGTTGATTACCGGCGGCTAGGATGGATTTCATCCTAGCCGCTTTTCTTTAAGAGTACGCGCGTGTGCGTTGCGATAGCGACCGCGCGCCGGGGGCGGCCAGGATGTGCCGGAGCAACCACAATAGTGTCTGATTTACCGTGCGGGAAAATCCTGTTGACATAGGAGGGCATCGGCATTATGCTCCGCACGCTTTATATACAGCTCTGCTCTTCAAGTTTGTAGAATACCCTCGCTTACTTCCTTAAGCCGAGCGAGCGGTCGTTAGCCTTCAACTGACTCTTTGATTCTTGAACAGAGAAGTTCTTCTCTTTATTCCGGCGCGCTCGCCACAAAAATCACGCATCTCGCGCCGACAATAATCAGGGCATTCGGAACTTACTCTTTCTAACTGCCAGTTAACTTCTCCGGCTTCCTGCAACTTCATAGAAAGGGGCTTCGGACGATGCTCATTAATTCAAACCCAGACCCTACAACCCATGAAATTACTCAACTGGACATCACTCAAAACGGCCTGAACTTAAGCATGGCAATCAAGCTCATCATTGCGGGCAGTGTTACAAACATTCTCAATGCAGATTTGAAAAATCTGTTTACCATCCGGTTCAGCCAGTACGATCTAAGTAACAACAGAATGACCGAAGGGTACGTAGAGTACAGCAGCAGCAGAGCCAGCTCGATCAGCATGGCTCAGGCTTCCGGCGGCGTTGTGCTGAGCTACTCGGTTCCGCCGACCATTTCCAGTGTCATTGGCAATTTTGGGTCTATGGAAGTCAAGGTCGAGATCGTGCCGCCGGTCACGGACGCGAATTACGGTTGGATTAATTTCGACCTCTTTCATAATTATCCAATGGGTATCACAAGCAACAGCACGACTAGCGCCTGGGAAGAGAAAGTAACCTTTCCGGTCTTGACCTTCGCCGGAACGAGCTTAGAGAACTTTTATACTTTCCCTGAATACGGGAAATCTTTGCCTCAAGTACCCTTTGGCGCTCTTTATGATCGGAACATATCTATTGCCAACGGCGATGAGTATGCGAAGGGCTTTGCCATCCACGCTCATGACACTTATGGTTATCACAAGGAGTTTCACTTCGAGCCGGTCGGCGAGACCAGACAATTTTACTTCAACGCTCTCTGTCCGATTCACCTGCAAAACAATGCTTACGTTAATCCCGGCAGCGGCGGTTTCAAGATGTCACGTGGCGACGTTCTGGGCTTTGGCGGCAACAACATAGTCTACCGGCTACATGCTTTCGAGATGAAAGCGCCATGCAACGGCGCAACTATCAGGTGGTACGACATTCTCAACATCTACAGGCGATGGTTGACGATTCGCAAACCAGCCTTCTACACCAAGTATAAATTACGCACGACGAACGGGCCTGTGGATAGCATGAGTCCGCATACGATAATTGCCAATTACGGTCTGGATGGGGCGATTGACCCGAGCGTTATAGACCCACGGTTTCACGATTTGAACAAGTGGCTTGAGCTTCACCCGCTCAAGGATGGCATGCCGGACATGCCGGGCAATCAAAACCTCTCGCTGCTCAAACTGCTCAACCAGTTGAAAGCCAAGCTTGTGCCTGCGGGAACGAAACTGGAAGCGCAAATCTGGGGCTTTGAGATGGCAGGGTTTTATCGCTTTTACGGAGGGCTACCGGCGGCTTCCAGCGCCATTTCCTACGCCATCACAGGCAATCTGAACAAGTTTCGGGATGCGATGGCGGAGCTGGTGGCGAATAACATCATCCCATGTGTGACGACAGACCCGCTCGCCCCATTCTTTAACCGGGGCAGGTTCAAGGGTCATATGATTAAGGACAGTAATGATGAATGGCACGCTGCTATCCCTCATAACTTCCCCAACGGCTTCAACCAGTTCACCTGCGCCGTCAGCAACGTTACGATAAACGGCGTCCCATTTAACCGCATCTGGCTGGTGCGCGGCTTTATCGGCCTCGACCCCTTTCCGAGCTGCGGCGATGCCGACGCGGTCTACCCGTTTACAAAGCTGAATGCAAACGGGGACAGCCTGTACGGGCCTGCATACATCCTTGGCACAGGGATGTACGGCACATACTTAAGACAACTTTGTCCGACCAAGGTCGTCGAAGATATTTATCTGAACAAATGGCTGCAAGCAGGACTGCTTGATCAGGGAGTACGGCTCATCGAATTCATGAAACACCCCTTCGATGGCAGATGCTATGACAAAACTCACCATCACATCGAACCCGTCCCGCCTTCAACCGCCGCTTACACCAATGCGATTGGGTCTGGCTCATGGTACGCGGCGCGGTGTCAGAGCATCCTGAAAGGATTGCAGGACAGAGGCTACAATAAGGATACCTCTTTTTCGCTTACAGTCGAAGGAGTGCCGACCGAGTTCGTCATCCCTTATGTTGACCAGTTCTATACGGGCGAGCTAAGCGTAGAGGTTCCTTTCAATTTTCTCTACTCAAAGTTTATCACCCCCAAGATGACGCTCTTCCGCGACTTCGCCATTCATCCGGGTTATAAGGAGCGCAGAATAGGCACGCAGAAACCGCCGCCGCCAAAAGTGCTGGACGCCGCGCGGGATGATGAGCCGAAACCGACTGAAGCCACGCGCTCCGCCAGCTTCACGCAATGGCTCGGCTACTGCCAGAGCTATTTCAATTACTTCACTGTAGACAGCCACGGCATCGCCCCGAAGGATTACAAGATAACCAATGCAACGCCGCCCAATGAGACTTATACCTACAGCAGGTGCATTCAGGATGTCTTTAACTTGCGGGCTTCTATCTTCGAGTACGGCGCGAGTGCGGTGGTCGGGCGACGCCTCATCGTGCCCGCCGTTTACGCGGAAGAACCTGTGGACTACAACGAGGAACTCATCAATATGGCCGCGCGCGGCGTGAAGCTACAGATGACGTTCCAAGACTATTTCCGGCGCGGCTACATGCTCGGAGAGATAGATTTCATCAGCGGCAACAACGAATTGTGGACATGGGGAAACGCCTACATTACTGCGCGCCCGTTTGATGATGTTGCGGTTCTCCTTGCAAACATCCAGGCAGATGAAGCGCAATTTGGCCCGGTAAAGCTTCCCATCTTTGATTTAATCTCTCGCATGGCCGATAGAGAAATTTACTATGTCAAGAATGGCGATCCGATCAAGAATGAGGTGGTCACTTATCCGCGATTTCCCAACATGGTCTGGCAACTGGATGGGAGCAGCCCCAAAATTCTCTATGTGATTGCGCACATCGGCAATAAGGATAACGTTCCAGCCAGGTTTTACTATAGTCGCGGCCTTGACACCGCACCTACCCGGACGTGGAAAAAAACCATTACCATCATCAGCGAATCAGGCGTCAGGCAAATCACCGGCACTGCTCAACTCGGTGCTATCGAAAGCTCCATACTTTTTCCGCGCCGCTCTTTTGTGGCTATCGAATTTACGGTTTAGCCACGGACGCTTCAAAGCTTAGCTCTCCTCTTGATGAGAGCACGGAAGGGGCGAAGTAAGATGTGACTCTTACTTCGCCCCATTTCATCTTGAGAACCGACTTGATGCTGATACGGCTTGTCAGAAGCCTGTTGACAATGTAGCTTTCGTGCTTTCCTTGAGTCCCAACTGCTTTTCGCGCACATCGTCGCCGCTAAGAATGATTGAGAAGGCGGATTTGAGCCGCAGAAATTTTCTTTCGTAGAACAGGTAAGAGACAGACGCAAGGAGCAGCGTGAGCGCGATACTCGCCACGTAGAGACCTATGTTTGAAGCTGTATCAGCGAAGGTCATCCCGTAAAGTTTCGTCAGCACGCCCATGCTGATTTTGATTGCTATCTCATGAAGCATGTAGATGCTATATGAGATGTTGCCTAGAAAGGTGAAAACCCCGCTCTCCAGTTTAATTAAAGAGCGCGGGTTGGTGGCGATGTTTAAGATGATGATGCAGAAGAGGGCGGAATAGATTGTGTAATTGAAGGCGGGCTTGAACGTCTCAGTTACAAGGGCGTAGAGCGTCAGGGCGTAAACCGCGACCTGCGTTACGCGGTGATAAAGAAACCCCAGGATGGAGCGCTTTTTCTTGAAGACCAGCCACGCGCCGATGGCACCGACGGCCATACATTCCATGCGTGTGAAGTAGAAGTAGCCTATGAAGTAATTCCAATATCTGACGGCTTCCGCATCACGACTCTGGGCGGCCATCATGAATGCCAGTTGCTTGACCAGGAAGCCAGCGACGACGATGGCGACGGAGAGTGCCAGGATTCTTTTGACGCGTTTGATAAGCAGAGGCCACAGCAGGTAGAACTGCTCCTCTACCCCGATTGACCAGAGCGGCTCTGCGTAAGGGACGGGCGGGTAGATGCTCAGGGCTAGCTGCGGCAGAAAGAGCACGAAGAGCGGAAATGTATACTTGAAATAAACCGGCAGGTCTGCGGTAAAGCGTGGAATGTCGAAGAAAGCAAAGCGCGGCAGGACGAAGAAGGCCAGAAGAATCAGCAGGAAATAGAGCGGCCAGATGCGCAGGACTCTTCTGATGTAGAACTTCCTGATGGAGATTGTACCGGCGGACTTCTTCTCTGCTAACAAAAGATAGGTGATTAGAAAACCGCTCAGGACGAAAAAGAACGTGACGCCCATGCGTCCCAGCTCATACACCGCGAGGTTCGACTGCATGTTGCTGTAGCCGTGGTATTCTTTCAGCAGCTCGACGTGGCTGAAGACCACCAGCAGCGCCGCGAAGAACCGCAGGCCGTTAAGACCCGGAAAATAGACCTTAATTTTCTCCTTCTCTTTTTTCTTCTTCATAACAGCGGGCATCCCTCACGCTACAGAGGAAGAAGATGAGCCTCAAATCAACACGCACAGCACTGTAGAGCCTGTATGTTCGTGTTTATTCGTGGTTCATCTTTTTCTTCTTTTATTCTGTAATCTGGTATTAGCTTCCGGGCGTTGAAAGATCAGAGAAGACAGAGGCAATCCGGCTTTTTTCTTCGGGCGCAGGCGACAGTTTCTCCATCAGAAGTTGGGCTTGCTGCCAGGTTGATTCATGCATGTCAATCGCATCAGGCTCCATTGCGACAGCATCCTCGTAGAGTTCTGCGGCTTTCTCATATCTGCCTAGAATTAACTGCGCTTCAGCAACCGTAGCCGTTTTCCAGTAATCGTTTTCCGCCTTTTCAGTGCCGACTATTGTTTCAACTGCTGTTGCGTAATCGCGCCCCTCAGCTATCTCGTCTAAAAATACGCTCTTGGCGGCGGCGTTGATGCCCGTGTAGTAATCGCCGGGCGCATACTTGAATGCTTCGCCATAGAGGTCTCTGGACTTTCTCAGGTAACTTCTCTTTTTATCCTCCTTATAACGATCCATCCATGTGCGGGCATAAATCCCCAACGTCTCAGGATCACGTTCCCCTTGCTCGTAAAGCTTCCCAAGGATGAGTTGCGCAGCCTTTACATCCCCCTTCTTTGCCAGCGCCAGACCGGAGAGTTGGAGTGGACGTATGGCTTTTGGAAAGCGCTCTCGAAGTTTGTCCAGTACAGCCAGGGCATCGTCATATTTTTTGAGGTTAACGAGACTTTGTGCGACCTGAGAGCCTAAAAGCGGCGAAGTGAGCCAGGCAAGGCTCTCTGATTTCGCTACATTCAACAACTCGGCTGTGTTCCCGGCCTTCGCGGCGGCCTTGACGGCAGCCAAAGATTCTTTGGTTTCCTCGTCAATGGCAGTCGCCAGCCCAACCGCCTCACGCGGCAGAGGCTTTCCCGTGAGGCCATACAATACTTTAAGCAAGCCTTCGCCGCGTGGGCCTTCGCGGCAATCCGTGAAATCTATATAGACTATCGTTTCGCCAAATGGAGGCAGCTTGGCATTGTCAAGCTTGACGGGGACGTAGTGATAGCGACCAATTTCGTTTGTGGCGCGCGTATCCATATACCTGTACTCTTTTTTACACCAGTTGGAATCTTCATTCTCGGCTGACCAGACAAGTATGCCGGAAGCGCTCTTCTGCAAGCCCTCCTCCAGGCGATCATTCAACGGATCGGCGGCGGCGATACTGAGTTGATCCAGAAAGACTTTATATCCCAGCCCGCTCAACACGTCGTAGAGCTGGATTATCCAGGGTCTGTGTACGGAACGGTAGCTGAGGAAGATATGCCACTTTTGATCGCTGCCCAGCGGTGACGGCGACGGGGCTAGCTTGAGCCATTGTTCCAAGGTAGTCATCGGATTTACCCTTCCTTTCTTTGTAAGGCAAGTCGGACTGATACGTCTTACGGTGTTAACCGAAAACAGTTGAGGTCTGGTTGGTTTACAACAGGTGGTTAGATACGCCTTCGCCTTCGACCCAAACTTCGCCGTCTTCGTAAAACTCTTTCTTCCAGATGGGCACGCTTCGCTTGAGTTCTTTGATTGCCCACTCGCAGGCTTCAAAGGCGGCGCGTCGGTGCGGGGCGCTCACGGAAATGACGACGCTGGTTTCTCCGATTTCAAGTCTTCCGGTGCGATGCACTATGCCTATGTGTGTTATCTGGAAGAGGTCGTGCGCGGTGCGTCCCAGGCGCTGCATCTCGCTGAGCGCCATCGGCGCGTAAGCTTCATAGACAAGATAGAGCGAGCGGCGACCGCGCGTCCATTCGCGCACGTAGCCGTCTAAGGTAACGGTTGCGCCGCATTCAGGTGGAACGATGCGGCGTGCAATGCTCCCTACATCAATCGGCTCGGTCGTCAGCTCAAAAAAATCTAAACGGCCAGCCTCTTCAGCCTCTTCATCTACAGCGCCGCCGCTCACTGGAGGAAAGACGGCCAGCTCATCGCCTTCATGAATCTCGCGCCCTGCGTCTTGCGCGTATTCCTGATTGACGGCAAAGAGGAGCGAGCGCCCGAAGCGGCGCAGGTCTGGATATGTTGAGAGTATTGCTTCAAAGGCATCGGCGGCGCGCAAATGAGCGTGCAGGGTCAATGACACTTCATCGCAGCCGGCTGCGTCGCGCGCAGCGCCGAAGAAGAGGACGTGGACGCGAATCTCGTCCTTTACTGCTCCCGTTTCATACGGCTCTCTGTCCTGTGCGGAGGTCATCAATCGAGTGCTATTCGAGGTCAATTTTCTTTCCGGCGTGGCCGTTGCTCTTGGCTATACTGTGCATGCGTGCGCGCTCTTCATAATTCGGCAGCGCACGTGCCAGAAGATCGCGCAGGCGCTTCAACCTCTCCGAAGTCGAGCGCATCTCCAGTAGTTCCAACTTAACGTCCGTGTCAATCTCCATCGCGGCGGCGACCAGGAATGAAAGCTGTTCGGGGTCAACGTCAGGAATCTCAGGAAGAGAGGCGCGCTCGTCGTTGATGATACGCACCGCGAGCGCTATGCGTTGAAATAGACCGGAGACTTCATGCGCGCCGCGCACCAGCCGCTCTTCGTCTTCCTCTTCGTCCTCAAAGAAGCTGACCGCGCCGACCAGATAAGGATCGCCGCGCTCTATGTAAGCTTCGACGCGGTAGCGAATCAATCCGACGGTGAGAATATCGGAGCGACCGTCGGGCATGGCTTGAACCTCTGTGACTTCTGCGACGCAGCCTATGTGGCCGACAGGCGGGACAGTGCTTTCCGAACGGCTCGCGTCGAAGTGGGAGAGGCCGAACAATTGGTCGCGCAATTGTATGTCTTCAAGCATACGGCGATAGCGCGGCTCGAAGATATGCAGCGGCATCGGCACGCCCGGAAACAGCACGACCGGCAAAGGAAACAGCGGCAACTCTTGCACGCCGCGCACTCTGTCAAGAGAATCACTCATAAGAAGGGATGAGGGATGAGGGATAAGGGATGAGAAGGGGAAATTCTGCTTTTATTTCATCCCTCATCCTTCATCCCTCATCCCTGCGTTGTTGCGTTTCGTTCGATGGCGCTCAGTCCTGTGGCGGTCGGTACGGTTGCCTCGTCGGTTTTTTGCTCTTCATCGGTTGAGCTGCCGAGTTTTTGTTCGATTAACTCAAGAATTTTGTCGGGCGCTTCCTGGCTGAGGGCTAGACGCTTGGATTCTATGACCAGTTCGGCCATGTCGCTCGCGCGGTTGCGGAAGCGCGCGTCGCGTGCGATCAGGTCTTCTATGATGCGGCGCTCGCGCTCATGCCGTGGGGCTTGTGCGTCCAATCCTGCGGCGACGGCGTATTCGACGGGCACGCTCTGGTTACGCATCATGACGTGCAAAGCATTGGTCTTACGCTCTATCTCTTCGCGCATGCGGCGGATTTCAAGTAGAGAGTTTTTGAAGCCGAGCTGCCCGCGCAAAGTAACTTCGATAATCGGCGCAGGCTCTAACGAATCCTCTTTGTGCCTGCGCGCCTCGCGCTCGACCATCTCCATCAGGCCATTGTAGACGGCCTCCGGGTCAACCGCGCCTGAGACATCGAACGAGAGACGCTGGAAGGGTCGCTGCACATAGTCGGTTATGTGCTCGGCCTTAATGTTGCGCTCGTCATCAACTTCTACAAGGTAAAGCCCGCGCTCTTCCCTGTACTCGTCAATCGCCGTCGGCTCAAGCGAGCCGGGATTAAAAGCCCAGTTGTCTATATCGAAACGCTTGTGCGTGTGCCCCAGAGCGACGTAGTGGGTCAGGTTTTTCAGCTCATTTAATTTAGCGATGGTGAGCGCCGGAATGGGACGCTTGAGCTGTCCTTCTACATCCGTATGAAGCATGAGGATGTTGAAGTGCCCTTCGTCGCGCGCGCTACGCATAGCCTCGGCCAGCAGCGGGATAGCAGTATTAGCGCTTGCGCCGTACCAGTGCGAGCCGAAGATGCGCGCACCCGCTATGTCTATAAAAGAGCCTGTGCGGTCTTCTTCGCTCCACTTTGTCATGTTGATGGGGCTTTCTTCATCCGACGTAGGCTCAAGCAGAATGAGGTATTCCCACTGCGAGAGCGAACGCATCCAGCTAAACTCTGTGAGCGTGTCGCGCTGGTCGTGGTTGCCTTCGATAGCGACGACCGGGATGCCCGCTTCCTTGAGCGCCCGCAAGCCCACCATGGCGTGATTCATAGCCTGCGGGTCTACGTTACGGCGGTCAAAGAAATCGCCGCAGATGAGTACGAAATCGACGCGGTTCGGAATAGCGTGCTTCTGTATAACGTCAGCCCACGCGCGGAAAAAATCTTTCGTGCGCTCTTCCAGATTGTAACGGCGACAGCCCAGATGAATGTCTGCGATGTGAAGAAATTTCATAATCTATCAGCTTCGGTCAAGACGAGCGCCAGACAAATGCTTTTCATCTGCGGCGCGCCTTCAACTTACGTGGCTTGCATTATACGCTATGGAGAGAGATGAAGGCGAAGCCTTCCCTGTCATCTAAAGCTGTGCAGGTAATCCTTCAATGCCTCGAACATTGCTTCAAACGAATCGGCGCAATATAGAACCGGCTGAAAATTAGTCGGATCATACTCCGCGCGAGACGCAGCCAACAGATCGAGTGGGCGAAGCTCTGCTCTATGCATGGCCTCCAATTCTCCGGCAGACGAGAGCAGTCCAGTCCCGTAAGCCTTGAGCACACCCTCTTCAAGCAGCACGCCGAATTCAATGGTAAACCAGTAGACGCGCGACAAGCGTTCAAGGGCTTCAGCCGACCGTGTGCGCTTGACGACGCGGCCTACCAGGCGGTTGAGTTCGGCAAGGCGCTCGCTGGCTAAAGTCACGGCGTGACCGAGCACTTCGTGTGCGATGTCCGGCTCCGGCGTATAGAGCGGCGTCGAATGATGTCGTATGTACTGTGTAGAGAGGAAGACTCCATCGGCTAAAGATTCCAGAAAGACACGCGGGCTGACAAGTCCTGCGACAGGCTCCAACCGGAATCCGCTGATGGCCTCGACCTTCGCTGTCACTTCACGCAACTGCGGGATGCAGTCGGTCGGTAAATCCAGCCGCCTGACACACCCCAGATACTCTGAGCAGGCGTGGCTCTGGTGCGCAGGCCGAAGAGCCTCCCGAATCACACGCCATACCGCATGCTCTTCGGATGTGTACGGAGCGTCGGGGATTTGCTCGCCCGGTTTATATTCCAGGGCAATCCTTGCGATGCGGTTTCGGCGCGCGCGATATTCCGCGTCGCGGAAGCCTGGATGCTCCGGGTCTAGCTCGATGATTGTATTGCGGTCAGCAATGGAAGCCCCTGCGCCGCTTTCGACCATACGCATGTCAACATGATCTGCTAATAAAGTCTCTTTCGCTGTCATCGTCATAACGTTAAAACCTCGCTGAAGCTCCGCTTTGAAATTCGCGGGCATAAAAAGAACCGGCCACTTATCCTTCGCCCTGTTCGGAAGGATAAGTGGCCGGTTCTTTGAATCCTGTCTGTAATGGTGCTAGATCATCACACCTTTGGACAACACAATCGCCGCCTCACCCCTGCGAACAAGCAGAGAGCCGTAATAGTAATAGTAGCGATAGGTGCTGTTAGGTTGACTGATCATTCGCTTATCACGCGCGCAACTCAAGGCACGCGGAAATCTAAAGTAAACACATGCCTTTTCAATGTCAAGCGTTGTCGAGACTCGGTAGCGGTTTAGCACCTGTCAAACCTGATACATCGAAGCTACTCTAGCGTAGCTCAAACGTGTAAGCAGCCCAGAAGCTCTCCCAATCAGCATCATTGCAGCCTGCGCACGGGCGCATATAGACGAGCCGTACGAGCCAGACACCGGCACGGTCGAGTGTGAAAGCTGCTGTACCGTCCGCAGACAAACCAGCAGATAAAACGCGCGCCTGCTCATCCGTTGCGAGCCGGTTATAGGCGAAGATGCGCGTGTCTTTGAGCGGCTGGCCTTCAAAGAAGACGCGCAGCCTGAGCGTGCCGCCGGGCTTCAGGTTGTAAGGATTATTCTGTGGAACAATCTCAAGGCGCTGGTTTGCGATACGTTTATAAGTATCGTCGCGCCGGTCGCCAACTTGCAGCAGCGCCTTGATGTAACGAGTGTACCGCTCGCGCCCTTCAAGATTGGCCTGTCCCCTCGCGGCGCGCATCTTGATAACCGGCTCAAGACCTTCTTCGGCTAGATATTCGTTAAACTTTGACGCTTCGAGCGCGATGAGCTGTGGAGTGCGCTCCATTACTAAGAGGTAATTTCCAGAGGCTCGCGGGGTAACTTCGGCCACGGGCATGCGCCCGTCATCGCTCTTCGCCATGAGGTCTTGCGTCCCGCCGTTTGAGAGCATTTGAAAGCGAACGGTGCGCTGCTTTTGCAGGGGTCGCTCCAATTCACTTTTGAAGGTGCTGCCGACATGCAGGTGCAGGAGCGTGCTGGAACGAGGAGCCAGGAAGAAGGAGTCTGCTTGCAGCCAGTAGTCGTGCGCCGCCGCCGACGCATAGAGCGCAAGTAAACAGAGCGCCAACGCGAAGAAATGTTTCATCCCCTTATTTAGCCGGAGCGGTTTCCGAAGGCGCATTGAGAGACTTGAATTCATCGCCGCGCTTGAAGACCAGATCGAACTTGTTGTCTGCATCCTTGATATTGACGATATTGACCTGCTCGCTGAACAGCTCGAAGAAGAGGCGATTACGCAATTCGGTTCCCTTCAAGCCTTCGGGCATTTTGATTTCAAAGTAGAGCCACGTCGTATCCACCTTCGTCTCCAGCCCGACCCATTTAATCTCTTTGCGCTTCTCGTCCACGCCTTTGACCTCAAAGGTCTCTTTTAGATACGCGACGATGTAAGCGCTGACCTCTTTCGTGCTGTCCAGATAGATGGCTTTACTGTTGCGCCTGGTGAGCGCAAGCTCCAGATCATCTGAGAAGACACGCGCCACGATTTCAAGCGACTTCGTCTCCGGGTTGTACTCGGCGTGCGAAATGCTGGTGTAGAACTTATGCGCCGAAGCATCTCTTACCGCGAGCGGCGAAAGCGCAATGCAGGCTGCCGCTGCGAGCGTTAACAGCAATCGCAGCGAGAGATGGCACAAGCCAGACCTGCGGCGCGCGTGGTTGGTCGTTAGCCCTTTCATGGTCTGCCCGGTGTTGCAGCCGGTGTTGCTGAAGGTGCTGGCGAAGGCACAGGCGCAGGCGGCGGCGTCTGCTTGCGCTCTATCTGCTGCATGGGATTGGTGATGGTCTGATTATCCTTGAATATCTGGAATCTTGATTTAATGGGACGGCGCGGGAAATAGTTGTTCGAGACATCAACGTCTGCCGTTTCAAGGTGCGGGTCGAGCGTGATTGCTTTGATCTCCTTCGGCGTCATGATGAGCTTCGACACGTCGTAATTGTTATATCGCCAGATTTCCGCGGGGATGCGCAGTTCCTCGGTCGTGCCGTCCATATACTCGATTTGCAGGATGACGGGCATCACAAGGCCGCCTATGTTCTTCAAGGAGACGACGTAGAAGTTCATGCCGGAGTTCAGCAGCTCTCGTTCATGCTCTGTGAGCGTCTGTAGGTAGCGTTGATATTCTTCTCTATCCTGCGGCGTCACGGCGAACTCGTCGTAGTCGTTGTAGAAATCTCTGAGCGTGGGATACTGATCCGTGCGTTTCGTTATGGAGCGGTTGCGTTGTTGCGAGAGCGTTTCGGGCTGCTGCCCGGCGGCGGCACGCTCCTTCGGCTTCTCGACTTCAGGGTTGCGCGTGTCAATCGTGTAGAGGTGTACGCTCTCAATCGAGATGTCAACGTGATCCGTAGTATAGAACCAGCCGCGCCAGAACCAGTCCAGGTCAATGCCCGAAGCGTCTTCCATCGTGCGGAAAAAGTCTGCCGGTTCCGGTCGCTTGAACTTCCAGCGACGCGCATACTCCTTAAACGCGTAATCGAAGAGCTGGCGTCCCAAGATTGTCTCTCGCAGAATGTTGAGCGCGGTGGCGGGCTTGGCGTAAGCGTTGTTGCCGAACTGTAGAAGGGATTCCGAGTTGGTCATAATCGGCACTTGCGCGTCGGACAACATGTACTCTGTGATGTTCTTCGGCTCGCCGCGCTGCGAAGGATAGTTCGGCTCCCACTCCTGTTCGGACAGGTATTGCAGGAACGTATTCAAGCCTTCGTCCATCCACGTCCACTGTCGCTCATCCGTGTTGACCGTCATGGGAAAGTAGTTATGGCCGACCTCGTGAATGATGACGGAGATAAGACCGTACTTAGTCCTTGCAGGGTACGTGCCGTCGGGCAGCGGGCGCGGCCCGTTGAAGCAGATCATAGGATATTCCATGCCGCCGACGGGGCCGTTGATACTTTGCGCGACCGGATACGGGAAAGTGAAAGAGTAGCGCGAGTAGACGTTGAGCGTGTGAATGATGGCGGCTGTGGAATACTTGCTCCACAGTGGCTCGCCCTCCTTCGGATAAAAAGACATAGCCATCACGGGATTGCCTTCGACATTATGCCCCTGCGCATCCCAGATGAACTTACGCGAAGCAGCGAAGGCAAAGTCCCTGACATTTTCGGCACTGAAAGCCCACGTCTTAGTCCCCTTCGGTTTACCACCTTCATTAGCACGCGCTTCATCGGGCGTTACTATAAAGACGGGCTGCCGGGCGTTGCGCGCCTGTTCGAGCCGCTGTCGCTGCGCAGCGGTCAGGACTTCCGCAGGATTTTGCAGCACGCCGGTCGCGGCCACCATCATGTCATCGGGCGCGGTTATCGAAACGCGATAGTTGCCGAACTCCAGAGTGAATTCGCCTGAGCCAAGGAACTGCTTGTGCTGCCAGCCGTTCACGTCCGTGTAGGCGGCCATGCGCGGGAACCACTGCGCAATCTCGTAGATATAGTTCCCGTCTCTGGGGAAGAACTCGTAGCCGGTGCGCCCCCCCAGCCGCCGCGCGTCGTTGATGTTGTAGTTCCAATCAATAGAGAAGACTGTACGACCGCCCGGCAAGAGCGGTTGCGGCAAGTCAATTCGCATCATCGTCTTAACAATCGTGAAGGCAAGCGCCGCGCCCCGCTCGTCTCGCACGCTGGTTACATGGTCGCCGCCATCGAAGCCGCGACGCGCGAGCAGGTTGTCAATCGTTGCGAAAGGGATGCGGTCGAAGCTCGGCGCGTTCAGCGTCAGGACGGTATCGGAATTGTTGGCAAAGAGATTCTGATCGAGCTGCAACCAGAGGTAAGTCAGAGTGTCGGGTGAGTTGTTGTAGTAAGTGACAGTCTCCGAGCCAGTGATGCGCTGGCGCGCGTCGTCCAGCTCCACTTTGATCTGGTAGTCTGCGCGTTGTTGCCAGTAGGCGCGACCCGGTGCGCCGGAAGCTGCGCGCTGTTCGTTCGGCGTCGGCAGCAGTTCTTCCAACTGGCGAAACTTATCCGACGGCTTTAACTTCGATTGTGCGCCGACCGGGATGGCCGCCGCCAGACAGACCAGTAAGATGACAAGATAGCGCATTCTTCTACACCGCATCCTTCAATTTTGACTCGTGACAGGTTAAGCGCATGACGCTACTTATGACAAGGAATAAGAGAGCGCAATTAACACAGGCATTAGAGGAGAAGTTGCTACCGCGCGGCCAATCTGAAAATAGCCACAGTCGGGTCGTGGTCGCTCGCATTATCCACGAACTCCGCGTTGACATGCACCGCGTCGTATTTAACCAAGGCGCTGCGGAGGCTGCTGGTCACCAGAATATGATCGAGCGTTTGCGAATTACCTTCAAAGACGTAGGTGTACCGCTCGTTCGGCGGCAGCCCCTCAATCAAGTCTCGCAGGATGCTGCCTTTCAGCGTGTTCACGCTCGCTGAAAACTCGTAGTCATTGAGGTCGCCAAGGACAATGACACGGGCGCGACTATCCAATGCCAGAATCGAATCGACGAAATTATGAACCACTTGAGCCTGTTGAATCCTGCTCGTCTCGGCACCACCGCGAGCCGGTGGCTGGAATCTCCCGAACAAAGGCTGCTCGCCGGTTTTGGACGCGAAATGATTGGCGATGACAAAGAGCTTCTGGCCGTTGAAGGTGAACTCGCCCGCGAGCGGTTTGCGGCTTTTAGTAAAAGCCACATTCGTTGGATCAATGCGTCCCGGACTGAACGACAGACGAGGGCTGCCCGCCTCGTTAACTACGGTCGTAGAGTTTGTAGAGCCTCCGCCGGGACGGTCTATGAATTGAAGACCGCGATCACTGCGAAAGAGAAAGCCTATGCGAATGTTACCGCCCGGCACGCCTCCATCCTGATCGTCAACCGGATTGATGCTGCGGAAATTATAAGTAATGCCTCCAGCCGTTTTGATAGCGGCAATCAACTGCTCGAACGTAGTGGTCGCGTCCACGACCGAGTCATTAGTAGTCCCGTTATTATCCTGAATCTCTTCAACCGAGATGATGTCCGGCGACCTCAAGTTATTAACGATAAGCTCGGCCAGACGCCGAAACTTGGAGGGGCTGTTGCCGGGATTTAGATTCTCCACATTGAAGGCCGCGACGGCGAGTTGATTGGCTCTGGCTGCTACCGCCACCTCTCTGGATAAGCTGCGGCGCGTGGGACTGGGCGCGCTCGTGACTAATAGTTTGTAATTACCGAAACTGTAGTCCATTACTCCTGTGATGGCACCGCTGAAACTATCTCCCACATCGAGGTCAGATAGCGGTGTAAGCTCGCCGGATAGAAAGATGCGCTCAGGATTAAAATCATTTGCTCTAACGATGATGCCGCCGCGAGCAGTGCGTAAACCGGCATCGCGTCCATTATCTGCTATGACGGGGATTTCCTTTGCCCCACTCCTTGGAGTAAAGGTTGGCCCGACGACCACCGCGTTATTGACCTTAACGAGCATCCCTTCCAGGCTTTCATAAAAATCAATCCCGTCGGACGCCGGGTCGAAGTCGCCGCTGGTTTCCACATTCCCGCGCACATCATCCTCTATGATAGTTGAGGGAGGAATGCGTCCGCCTCTGCCTATAACAACCGGGGCGGGCAAAGGATTTCCGTGGGAGAGAACCGTGACGGTTGGAGAGCTTATCTGCGTCACGCTTAGATTCGCATTTGTCTCTGCATTATCACCCTGTCGATGCTCCGTGACCCTTCCGCTGACGCTGACGCTGTCTCCCACTGACACGTTTGAGAGAGCCTTGTTGGTAAAGACAAAGATGCCCTCTGACGTTCGCGGATCAGCATCGGGCACAGCATCCTGCATATAAAAGCCGTTGGAGCGCGTGGCCGTAACGATTCCGTTTACGTCCGACACAGTACTGTTAACCAGAGGCGAAAGATGCTTCGCCCCTTGAATCTCGCGAATCCGGGGCGACGGTGGAGATAGGCTGGTTGCCCCTGCGAATGGAGCGGGACGAATCGCCGTCATAAAGAGCAGGGCGACTGCAATTAAAAAGGCAACAAGGTAGTCTCTTCGACGCGCTGTTAGTCTGCTCATATAGATGGTCTCCACTCCGGGCATCAAAGTCACAGTGTGATAATTGAGTCAGTTTAGCAAAAAAAGAGAAAGGTGAGCCATGAGATTCACCTTTCTCTTAGCTGTGGCATATCGCGAAACCAAGGCAGACCCAATCTAAGAAGCTGTTTGGAAATTCCTATGTTTGCGCCGCAGGCACAGCCAGAAGGTAGCCAGACGTTTCATGTCTGGTCGGAGTCAGGCAACCAATCGCGCTCTGAAGGAGCGCCGGAGATTCTGCCCGCGTTGAGGACGCGGGGGATGCTCGATGGCTGTGCCAGACGTTTCACGTCTGGCTACCTTCGGGTGCGGGACTTCGGGCAAAATTGAAGCCCCCGCGACTCTGGGCAGGAGTACCAACGCCGCCCGGAATAAGTATATGTAGACACAAATCTTAATAAATTTTGAGCAGTCGGCGCTTCCACCTTTGCCATTTAGCACCGCTTAACAAAATCCGAGGTCTATCTTCCGGCACAAATCTGGCACAGTAAGTTTGGGACTTGCGCACGCGGTAGACTAATAACTACTCCGGTTTTCGAGTCCGGTCTGTACCCTCAGCCCTGCGCGTAAGACCTAAGAATTGCCAGGAATTTCAAACAACCCGCAGCCGTCAAAGCATAGCTCATCATGGCAATTACTGTGACGTTACTACGCCAACTTCGCGCCAGGTTTGTGGAGGGGCGGCTTTTTCAGACTGAAGTTCAAAATACTGTGTCAGCTCGTGGGATAGTAAGTAGTAACGATAGCCCCGGACGGGAATCCGTTCAAAGTAACCTGTACAAATAAAATCCTCAGAAACGGAATCTGGCCTAAGCTCTGGCTGAGCTGTATGGCTCCGAAACTATCCGTCGTAGCCTGCTGTGAGAATGAAAGGAATAAAGGCTTTGTGCTACCAAAGAGTACAAAGGTTATGAACGTGAGAGTGGTATAAGCTCCCGGGTTCGCGTTGAAGCTGACGCTGATGATATTGGCGGCTCCCGACGAGATGTTATTATCGACTACCGAGATAGCCACGTTAACGGGCGCAACTGTAACGCCGGTTTCAGCGTAAACCGGCCCGTTATAACCCGTGGCTTCAAGCGTAAAACTGGATGTCTGGTTGACGGGAACGCTCACGCTCTGGCCTGTGACGATGTCGTTATCTAATAAGAGCTGGCTCGCGTACTGCACATCCCATGCAAGCGTCACAGGCACATTATTATTATTGCCGTAGACGGTGGATGGGGTCGGCGTGAAGCTGTTAATCTTCACGGGAGAGACCGTCACAAGGATAGACCAGGTGACAGGCCCTCCCTGCCCCAGAGCCTGAAGCACAAATATTCCGGTCTGATTTACAGGAACTGTTGCGCTGTTTCCCTCGACGTTCGCTCCGTTGAGCTGTACCTGAGTGGCCGCCGTCACGTCCCATGTGAAAGTGACACTATCGCCAGGGTAGTCTACCGTCTGCGTACTCGCCGTGAAGCTGTTTATCTGCACGTTAGGGATTGCGACGGCCACTGGAAACCAGTTATCAAAGACCAGAGGTTGATTCTGCCCGGCCACCGTCAGCGTGACTATCAGATAAAAGATGGTTGGATTCGCCTGTAGATTTTCCACAGTGTAACTGCCCACCGCTGGCAGAAGGTTGCCATCCGTAGTCTCTGTGATGGTCACCTGTTCATTCACATCCAGATATTGCAGAGCGTATGTCGCTCCGGGGCTACAGTTCCATGAAAGCGTGGTGCTGTCTCCCTGATTGACCGATATCGGATTGGCTTTGAGTTGCCCGACAGTAAATTCCACGGGAAACTTCGCCAGCAAGTAATCCAGCGTGCCCGTGTTGTCCGTTGTAACTTCCGTAATGGTTATGTCGGTGGTGCCGACCTGTTCGTTGACCTGTATATTAGAGAGCACGAAGGTCAGCCCGATAGAGCCAATTTGTCCGGCCTCTGACGTGGCGGGCGTCGCAGTAAAAAGCGAGCCGCTCTGCGTCAGGTTCCAGCCCTTCGGAGCAGCAGTTCCTATTCCAGTTGAGTCGGGGAAGAAATCCTTGGCATTCGTGCCCTCAAGAAAGTCGAAGCTGATGCTCTGGCAGTCAATCAATTGGTGAGTGCTGTTGGAGACGACAATCATGAGAGTCACTATTGAAGGGTCTCCAGTTTGCGGGCTGACCTGTATAGGGGACTGGTTGGCGGAAATCGCATAGCTCAGCAGTGTGTCGCTCATCTCTAAATCTCTCCCTTCAAACTATTACTTTCTCTCGTCGGAACATCAAGCAGGCGTTTTGATCAAGGCAATCAACACCCGTCAGCTGACATTTCACTGTTGCGGCAGGCCAGCGAAGATTAGATAGAGGACGGCGGCATTTTTGGGACGCGTCTCCGCGCTGCCTGCCCCTGTAGTTGTCTGTGTGTGGAGACCGTTGGTGGTGTCCGTGCCGACTATATATTGGACTCCGTCTGTGGCTTCGCTAAAGAACCAGGGCGTCTCCGCTACATTATGGCTGTGCGCTCCAAAGGTATCAGCCTGTAAAGAGCGGACTGTGCGCGACTTCCCGTCAGGGTCAACGTTGCCCGATGGGTCCAATCCCCGCAGAAAATATCCGCTCAAGTTCGGCAAGGTGTTGGAATTTCCCAAAGCAGCATACAGCTCTGGATACTGCGCTTGATTGAAGTTCGCGCCGTTGCACACCATCCACCCCGACGGAAAACTGTTGGCGTTGCCTACGTAGCTGATGACAGTGCCGACAGGCACCGCGCTGATGACTGCCGTAACTTGAGCGGTCGGGTTCTGAGCCTCTTCACCGTTATTTTTTGTCATGGTTCTCCTCATCTCTCGTTGTCCCTTGCGGAAAGACGGTCAAGGTATAGTTGGTTATGAGTTGGGTCGGAAACACTTGATAGGAGGTGGCGTTGTTGGGAATGGGCAGAGTTCGTTCCTGTCCGCCCTGTCCGTCGTTCGCAGTAATCTGGAAAGCGCCCACTATGTCCCATTTCAAAGTGAAAGAGAATGGCTGGCCGGGCGTAATGGGATTGGCCTTGATGGTGAAGGAATTAATCGCGGGCTGGGGCGGTTTGACCGTCACGGTACATTGACGCTGTGCCTTCAACGGTTCCTGCTGGCCGGGTACATACAGCGTGATCAACAGATAAAAGGTCATCACCGGAGTCACTTCCAGTTTATCTATCGTGTAGCTGCCGTTGGCAGGCAGGGGTTGGTCAGGCTCCCCCTTCGGATGCATGATGGTCACGGTGTTGCCGTCCGCATCTGCGTACATCAACTCATAGGTTCCGCCGCCCGTGCCGTTCCAGAAAAGGGTCGTGCTGCTGCCTTCATTCACAATCAATGGTTGAGCAGTCAGGGGGCCAATCTTAAACTGCGGGGGAAATTTCTCCAGCGGATAAGAGAGCGTCCCGGTGTGATTAGTAGTGACCTCCGTAATAGTCATGTCGGTCGTGCCGGGCTGCTCGTTGACCTTGATATTGGAGAGCACGAAGGTCAGTCCGTCACGGCCTATCTTTCCATTATGTCCATCCTTCGACGGGTCAGGTGTGGCCGTAAAAAGAGAGCCATCCTGCTTTATACTCCAGCCTTTCGGAACAGAAGTTCCGATGCCTGTTGCATCAGGGAATAAATCTTTGGCATCCGTGCCCTTGAGAAAACCGAAGCTGAGGCTCTGGCAGTCAATTATCTTGTGAGTGTCGTTCGAGATCACTATCATGAGGGTCAGGCTCGATTTGTCTCCCGTCTGTGGGCTGGCCTGTATGGGGTCTTGATTGGTTTGTACGGCGTAGGTCAGAAGCGTGTCGGCCATCGTTTGATCCCTTTCTGAGTAGTGGACGGCTCTCCATTCGGCGCTGGGCGGCGCGGCGATGCGCACGCCTGCGGGCTACGAGGGGAACTGGCGCGTGAGCGACCCCGACGCGAAGCCGCTGACGGTAACACTCAGGGATGCGATCGGCCCGCCAGCCATGCCGACGGGAGGGGACGGGTTCACTGGCGCGTCCGCCGAGTTCAATTGAAGCGTGATGTCGCTGGCCGTACCCTCCATCACCACCTGCGCGGGGCCGCCGAGTCCTACAGTTTCAGTCGTAGAGGAATACGTGGTGCCGGAAGAGGTGCTGATGGCGATCTGAAGGTATATCTGGTAGTTCCCTGAATTCGCCATGAAGCTGAGGGCGAAGGAGTTCCCATTGACGGCGAGAATCATATTCACATCCTCGACCGTCACATTGCACTCGCTGTAGACAGGGCCTTGATAGCCCGTGGCAGTGAGTAAAAACTGTGTCGGTTCGTTGACCATCACGGTGTAGCTCGATCCGGTGACGATGCCGATGCTGTTGTCGAGCACTAACTGGTGCGCAGCCGTCGCCTCCCATGACAGGGTGACGGGGACGTTGTTGTTGGTTCCGTAGATGACCGCCGGGGTGGCCTTGAAGTGCGCCAGCGCCACCGACTCGACGAGCACCGTTACCGGGCAGTCGCGTTGCGTAACCAACGGCGCATCGCCACCCGGCGGCTGATAAGTGACGACGAGGTAGAAGATGGTCGGGTCGTCCTGGAGGTCGTCAACTTCGTAGCTGCCAGTCGCCGGAAGCGGCTGCCCGTCTTTCGTCTCGTTGACGACGGTATCACCGTATTGCAAAGTATAGGTCGCGCCGCTCGAACCGCTCCAGGAGAGCGTCGTTGAGCCGCCCTGCGCAACGGAGAGCGACGAGGCGTTGAGATCGCCAACGGTGAAGTTGGCCGGAAACTTCGCCAGCGGAATATCCAGCGTCCCGGTATTGGAGGTGGTCACTTCCGTAATGGTCATGTCGGTTGTGCCGGGTTGCTCGTTGACCTTGATGTTCGAGATCACGAAGCTCAGCCCATCAGCACCTACTTGTCCATCGGCAGCAGTATCTGGTGTTGCCGTAAAGAGAGCGCCGCTCTGATTAATGCTCCAGCCATCAGAATGGGAAGTTCCAATCCCTGTATCGTCGGAGAAGAAATCTTTGGCATTCGTGCCTTTGAGAAAGCTGAAGCTTATGCTCTGGCAGTCAATCAACTGGTGCGTGTCGTTCGAGACGACAATCATCAAGGTTGCTGGCGAAGGATCGTCCGTCTGTGGACTGACCTGTATAGGGTCTGGATTAGAGGACACTGCATAGCTCAGAAGTGTATCGCCCATCTTTCTCTCCTCTCTTCTAATATGACGCAGCACACCATCAGTCATAAGGCTGCGGGGCCGTCACTCTAGATTATGGACGCGCATTTAATCTGACGCCTCCTTCAGGATTATCTGCCCCGGTTTGCCGGGATTGCCCGGATTACCCGGATTACCCGGAGGATTGCCCGCCCCCCCTTGCCCTTTGGCTCCTCTGCTTCCTCCGTTGCTTACGACAATGTAACCCGCTGGAGTATCTGCCTCCGGGTCAAAAATCAAGGTAATCGTGCCACCGTCTCCACCATTGCCTCCATTCCCCCCGCTGCCGCCCCCGTCTCCGTTTCCCCCTGTTCCGCCTGGCCCGCCAGCACCGCCCGAGGCCTCTATCAGCCACACTGTCGCTGGTTTTGAACTCTGGTCGAGAGTGCAATTGCGCGTGAAGTCGTTACCCGATACACCATCGCCGCCATTGCTGCCATCGCCACCGGGATAGCCAGACGCGCCTTGCGGCCCAGGCTCTCCAGGCATCCCGTTCGCGCCGACGGCGTTTATGATATCTGTGGGAACAATAGTCGGGTCAACACTGACGGTTATCTGCGCCTGTTTAGAGAGACCGGCATTGCCGTAGGCGGTGAGCGTGTAGGCTATACTATCCGTTTGTATGAGAACGTATTGTTGTCCGTTCGTTGGCACCGACTGGTTTCCGGGGTCTAGGATACAGGAGGTGGCCCGGGTCGTCTGCCATATCAGTTGCGTGACACCGTTCATGCCGACCGTCGTTGGCATGGCTTGAAAGTTAAGGGTGAGTTGTGACACTGCCACGACGAACTGTCGCTGCACCTGCAAAGAGCTACTTTCACCGTCCACCTGCAAGGTGACGATGAGCGTGAAGACCGTAGGGTCTGCCTGGAGGTCGTCAACCGTATAACTGCCCGTCGAAGGCAAGGGTTGGTCAGGCTCATTCTTCGGGTGTGCAATCGTGACCGTGTTGCCGTCCACATCTTGATATTGAATTTCGTAGTTTGCGCCGCTCGAACCGCTCCATGAAAGGGTCGTGCTCGCGCCTTCCACGACGTTGACCGGATTGGCTTGAAGCTGGCCTACAAAAAATTGGGGCGGAAATTTCGCCAAAGGATACGAGAGCGTTCCGGTGTTGGAACTGGTCACTTCCGTGATGGTCATGTTGGTCGTGCCGGGTTGCTCGTTGACCTTGATATTTGTGAGCACGAAGGTCAGCCCGGCAGCGCCCACCTTTCCGTCAGCGGACGTGTCAGGAGTCGCCGTAAAGAGAGCGCCGTCCTGCGTAATGCTCCATCCCGCCGGTGCCGATGTTCCGATCCCTGTCGAATCAGAGAAGAAGTCTTTGGCATCCGTGCCTTGAAGAAAACTGAAGCTGAGGCTCTGGCAATCAATTAATTGGTGAGTGTTGTTAGAGACCACTATCATCAGAGTCGCAAGTGATGGGTCGCCCGTTTGCGGGCTTGCCTGCAAAGGGTCTGGTGTGGTTAAAACAGCGTAAGTAAGAAGCATCTGGCTCATCCCTTTCTCTCCTATATTCAATCGCTATTTGCTTACGGTCAGTCCTCAATGTCCGTCGGCGTCAGCTTGAGCCAGCCTTCGACCAGCCGGGGCGGTGTGTCGGGCAGGCGTGCGCTTTGATTGGCCTTGACTATATTCTCAACATCCCAGCCCGCCGGGTCTGTCCAGTGCTGCGGGTCGGCGGGTGTCGCGCGCTGAATCCACGACCATGTGCCGTTCTTCTCGGTCGGGTACGGAATGCGAATCGTCTGCGCGTCCGTGATGACAGGCCCCGTGCGGAAGGTGACGGCCATCTTCTTCAGCGCATCTTCAAAATAGGCGGCGGGCAGGCTCACTATCTTGACGGGAAGGATGCCTGTGAAGGCGTGCGCGTCTCCGCGTGGGTCAAGCAGCATGGTGATGTACTGCGTAGTGTAGCTCGGATAATTAAACTGTAGCTTGATGTAGTTGCCGTTGAAGCCTATGGGCTGTAGGTAAGAGCCTGCGGCGGGCTGATACCCTCCGGGTTGATGCACGGAATTAAAGCTCGTGTAGTTATCACCCAGAAAATAGCCCATCACTCCATCGTCGTAGAGCTGAAGGCTGCCCATCCGCACAGGAAATTGTATCGTCTCGACGGCTGCCGTTTGCTGTAACAGCGTGTCAGGCCAGCTCTGGTTATAAACGGGCTGACCGTCTAACTCTAACTGTAACTGCGCGCGCAAGAGGGCGAGCGGGCGACCTATGAGCACGGAGAGATTCTGGTCGGCGCGGCTGCCCAGAGGGTCAACCGTCCACAGCGTCTCGTCTACGGCCTGAAGGAAATTGTTAAATCCCTGTCCCTGGTCTGTGCTCTGTGTGAGCGCGACGACAAACTGGCTCAGATGTTGATTAGGGATTTTCGTCGGGTCGCTGACGGCGGCGGGGCTGTCCGGGGCCGGAAGCCATGCCACATCCGTATTACCTTCAGTGTCGGCCAAAAGCATCAATTCGCCTATCGCATTGCCGCCAGAGTCGTAGACCGCCAGACCCCTATCCAGATGATTGGGCAGCACCCAGCCGCACACGGGGCTTGAGTCAGGCCAGAGTCCGGTCTCCTGCTGGTCGTTGGTCGCAGAGATGAAGCGAAAATCCAGCCGCGCGCTTTGCACCATTCGCGGAGAGAGTTGAATCAGTTCGGAAGGCTGCGGCAACTGTGTCGTTTGCATCGGTGCCAGCCCTCGGCCTCGGACAGGTGCCCAGGGGACTCCCGTCCCTATATTGCCTCCCGCCGACATGAGGTCTACGACCTGCCCGAAGCAGTCAACGACTATCAATTGATTGAACTGAAGAAAGCCTCCGCGAACAGGGAAAAAGAAGGGAGTGCCGCCGCCAAAGTCCATGTCCTGATTACCCTTCGATGGGTCAGGGACGGCCTTGTATTCTTCTCCAACCTGCTGCGAGATGGAAGAATCGGGCGGCGGGCTTTGCTGCAAGTCCCGCATGATTAACTGATCCACCAGCCCGCTCAAACGCTGCGATAGAAAGTTCCAGTCACCAATCTCGTCAATCAGCGCTTCGACCTCCTGAAGCTCTTTATTAGGATTTTGTGCCAGATACTGTCTCAGTCGCGCGATAAATACGTAAGTAGACTGCGGCGTCAGGAACGTGCGCCCTATGTAGCTCTGTGAAGTTGGAGGAAGCCAACTGTTGTTGGCCTGGTTTCCGCCGTACCAGTCAAAGTCCGTGCCGTTGAAGCTCCAGCAGGGTTGCTCATTCTGCGTCGGTGGATTGTCGAAGGCAACCCCGACAAACGGCCAGTTGTCCTGCGGCCCATTGTCTGGCCCAATCGGAGTCGTCTGCACCGTAGGATAGAACGTCACCTGCCATTCCATGTAGAGCGGCGACCATGCCTGTGTAGCCCACACGGAGAAGGCAGCGCTAGCGGCGAGCGGGTTTTGGATGGTAGAAATCTGCGCCGTCTGTGTAGCAATCGCCGTCGCTAGATTCTGGATAGTCTGCGAGTCCGTGGAGTTGAGGCCGACGGTCACGATTGTAGCCGCATCTGCGGGGTCAACGAAGAAGGTTTCGACGCTCAGCGCATTAATGCCTGCCGAGACCGCCGCAGGAAGATTGGAGTTACTGACAACCGCGATGACTTGTTGTATGCCGCTGGTTGATGCGGTGACCTGAGCAGTCTGATTGCCCGTCTGCACGTTGACGCCTGTCACGGCCTGCGTAGTGAAGCGGCAAGGGAGCGAGCCCGTTCCATTCAGTGCCCCCTGCTTTTCTGAAGTCTGTATACCGGAGATAAGAACCACCGGGTCGGCGGGCTGGTAAAAGCGAGGCATCCCCGTCGCCTTAAGTTGCAGCTTGGCCGGGTCTAAGCCGAGCGTGTTGGTCGCGTAGTTAAGAATGCTTAGAGGATCGGTAGGGATAGGTAGAGCCTGCATCTGCGTTTGCACAGCCTGTTGCTGCACGATGACCTGCTGGTAGAGTCCAGACGAATTGTTCGGGTCAAGATTCTGCTGGATGAGAGCCGTGATAGGCCCCATGTCGAAGTATTGTTGGAGTTGATTCTGCGCTGCCGCAGACATAGTTGCCCAAGAGTTCTTCTTCCACCAGGTCGCATACAACTCCCACTGCATAGAAGTCAGCACTTGCGCTGCCTGATCCAGCGCTCGCTGATTGCGGTTAAGCTCTGCCAGCTTTGCAGTTTGATCGGGAGTTAAAGGCGGAGGAGGAGGAATCGTGTCCGGGCTGAGTTGTCCCGTAGGAGTTTGCCCTGTCTGTGCAGCGACGACTTGCCAGATAGTCCCGCCCGGTGCGTTACCGAACCACGCTTGACGAATCTGTAGATCAAGCTGCGCCTCGCCGTCCGCATCGTCCAGCGTCTTTAGAAAATTGTACTGGAATGCTTCCAGCAGTTCCGCTTCCGTTATACCGTCCTGCGGGTTATCTGCGTACTGCTGGACGATTGCCGCAAGGGCATCAATCGAGCTATTGCCCACCGCAACCGTCATATTGTTCAAATCATTCCAGATTTGGGCAGTGGCAGACGCGCCCGTGCCTCCGCCGCCAGTGAAGCCAACCGTCGGAGGCGACGTGTAGCCTGTGCCGCCGCTAACCATGATGACAGAGACGATCGCGCCGTTATTAATCTGGGCCAGGGCTGTCGCGCCCGTGCCGCCACCGCCATTGAAGCTGACCGTGGGCACGGACGTGTAGCCTGTGCCGCCGCTCGTCAGGCTGACTCCCGTGACGCCCATCGGCAGCGCCGTAGTTTGCCACACCACATCGTAGACGGAGGCGTGATAGACGGATTGAGACGGCAACGTCGTCTCATCACCAGCATCCTGCACAGTCCAGTCCAGAGCACACATCAGAGCTTGCCAACCGGCTGTCGGATTAGCTTCATTTATCCAGGGAGAACGCGTAGGGTCGCCCTCTTGGTCCCAGCCCGTTATAGGGCCGTAGAGCGGGTCATGCGTAGGGTCTGAGTACCAGCCAATGACCAGATAACTGAGCGCAGTGTTTTCGGGAAATTTCTGCGCGTTGTTCTGGTAGTTCGGATTCTGAGATGAAGCGTTCTGGTCGAAGATTGGATCATAGAAAGAGAAGACGTTGACGACTCCCGGTTGATAGGCTGTGAAGGTCGCATCGCCCGGCCCCAGAGCCTGTAGGAAGAGCTTCTGCGCACTGCCTGCTTCACCCGCCCAAGATGCAAGAACGGTGGCCGTCGTCCCCAACCGTGTCGGTTCGATAGCCCCTTGCTTTGAAGGGAACGGGTTGACGAACGAGTTAGAGTCCCAGGCACTGGCGTTCGGGTCTATGCTATCGCTCTGAAGAAGCCAGGCCATTGTCTGTCGCGGCTGCGAAGCAGAAGCCGCAGGACTATAGCGCACGACCAGCCAGCGATTCGGAACATAGGGGAAGCTGATGGCCTGACTGGGAGCAATCGTGACCTGCGGCGGCGCATCGGCGCTATAGCCGCTGCCCCCACTGACGATTTGAAAACCCTTGACGATGCCGTTCGTCACAACCGCATTAAAGAGTGCGCCCGCGCCCGTCTCTCCTACGATTGTCAACACGGGAGGCAAGGCATCGTTATAGCCGTAGCCTCCATTGACTAGAGTTAACCCTGTGACCTCGCCGCCGGAGACCTGTGCCGTAGCTGTCGCCTGCACCTGTGTGCCGCGTGTCAGCGCGCTCGGCAAAGCCCAGTGCAGATGCACGCCGGGGTCCGGTGGGTCTATATTGATATTTTGGGACGGTGGCGGAACCGGACTCTGGAATTGCAGCAGGTTAGCGTATTCCATCTCCCAGCGATGAAACGTCACGTTGGTCTGCACCAGACGATTGACTATCAGCGCCTCAGCCGCAATTGGGACAAGTAAGGGTGATGTGTTGTCAGCCATAATTTTAATTCCTATCGAGGGATTATTTTTTTTCGCAGAGAGAGTGTGTTCGCGTGCTAGGACGAATGCATAAGAACCAACTCCTCCGGGGCGCGAACCATCTGTATGGCAAAGTCGGCAGGGCCGAGCGTGATGCTCCCGTTGCCGTAAGCCTGGTTGAGCTGCGTCTGTAGATACGGCTGCCAGTCCTTGATGCTCAAGATAGGGGCCGAGTCCTGGCTTCTGAAATAGCCGTTTATCTTGAGCGGGTTTTGGCCTGTGATGATTGAGCCAATAGGCTTTCCAGCGGCGTCCGTGACCCATCGCATTTCCACGTCGAAATCATCTTCATGTCCGAAGGCCAGCCCTTCCTTTGGCTCACTTATCTCTATGCGGGCAGTCGTCTGCGGGAAAAGACATAACAGCAGGTCAGGCGCAAGCCGATCCATGCGAGCCAGTTGAAGCGGCGCTGTGCCTGCGCTGTCCGAGTAGGCCCTGACCTCAAGACCAGGCCAGCCGGAGACGACCGAAGAGCGAAGTAGAAAACCTGCCATACCTGTCTGCGGCGGGGTGGCGCTCGTCTGCACACTAGCGGTCTGGGGGGCGCGCCCCGCCAGTTTGGCGCGCACAAGCTGTGCGGCCTGCTGCGTAGCCGTGCTCAGGCTGGGATACATGAGCGATTGAAAGAGATAGTCGCGGCTGCTCTGAATGCCTATACTTAAAGCGCCTGCCACAAGCGCCTCAAGATAGTTGGGGTCAACGAAGAAAAATCGCAAATTTTCCTGCGGCAGCATACGCGCGTCTGGCACAAGGTTGACGAAGGGCACGCCGTAAAGAAGGCGCAGCTCCGCAAGCCACGCCACGATGTAGTCAAGCGCTTGGTCTGTCCCATTCTGTTGCCCGCCATTGGCAGTCTCGACCAGAAGCTGCCGCACCGCGGGATTGGCATAGAGTTTCTTAATAGTCTCTATGGGATGCGTGACAGCAGACAGGCCGCTCTTGACATCGCCTGCCGTCTGTTTCGCCATCGAGCGAGGGGCAACAGACTGCGCTATCTTGGGAGCAGTGCTCTTTGAGAAATTGGTCAAAAGATGGTTCATGAAAGTGCTGGAAACGAGGTCAGGCTGGAGCAGACTGCGCAATTGAGCGACTACTTCAGAACTGTGTTCAGAGATATCAGGAGTGTTCGTGAGCGCCCTGACATTGCTTGAGTTGAGTCGTCCCGCCAACAGGTTGACCATCCTGTTTCCCTTTCTCCTCCACTGCAATAGCTTTGTCCCGAAACTCTGATCCGATAGCGCCAGCAGGCGACCCGTCTGCCATGCGACCGCATAAGACTGGTCGAACAGAGCATTGTTCTGGTCGTAAATCATCGCAGAGGCCGCGCTGGTGTAAGGATTTATGTTCGGGAAAAGCGGTCGGGGCGCAGCCGCGAAGGGGCCGCGATACCACGCGAAGGTGTCGTCACCGATCGTGGTCTCGTAGCTCAAGGCGGCGTAGCCTTCGCCCAGCGCCTGTTGAACCGTGGCTTCAGGCGAGCCCGCAGGCTGCTCAGCAGAGGTCACGGGCAGATGCAGGAGAAGGCTAGCGCCGCCCTCTGCCTGCCCCTGAATCAGGTTCATCATGAGGTCACGAAAATCTCCGCTCTCCGACAGACAGGTAAAGTTCCAACTGTATAGAGAGACCAAGCGTACACGGTTGATTCCGTCGCCCCACGTGGGATTGTCAACCAGATAGTTTGCGAAGCCTTCAAGCGAAACGAGGTGAGCGACCCAGGGCGCACCAATCTGCGCGGAAGCGCTCGCACCTGAGCCTCCCCCGCCGTTGAAACTTATTTCAGGCGGCGAAGTGTAACCTGTGCCGCCGTCTGTCAAAGTCAAAGAGACGACCACACCGTTCTGAACCTGTGCCAAGGCTTCCGCGCCCGTACCGTCACCCTTAATGACGACATCCGGCGCGGTCGTGTAATCCAATCCTCCCTCGATGAGAGTCACCTTTAACACAGGCCCCGCACCTGGGCCGGGGAAGCGATTGCCTATGACCACGGAAAACCACCCATCATCCTTTGTCGAGGTAATCTCTTTATCGCCAGTGTTGACCTGTCGGCAGTGAGCAAGATATTTCAACTCGTCTACGGGCGTTGCAGCATTGGGTTCGAAGCGCGGCGTGACTTTTGTGAAAGTGTCCGTAAGTATATCTATCGCCCTACAGACCACACCTCTCTGCGCCGTGGCGGTCGCGCCCGTGCCGCCGCCGCCCGTGATTGTCACCGTCGGGTCGGATGTATAGCCTTTGCCGCCGCCGGTCAGCGTCAGCGAGACAGCGCCGTTCTTAACCTGAGCCGTCGCGGTCGCGTCCGTGCTGCCGCCGCCGCCCTTGATCGCCACCGTCGGAGTGGACGTATAGCCAGAACCTGAGTTTGTTACCGTGATTGAAGTCACCTGATCCAGCAAGTCCTGCGATTCCGTAATGAGATTAGGCCCGAGCGTCCCGTCGGGCGGATTGAGCACGTCGGGTAAGTTATAAGTTCCTGCTCTACTCGGATTGGTAAGGGTGCTGGTGGGCGGCGGCACAGTGACAGGCGGAATAATCTCATCCGGTGAGAACAGCAGCAGAGCCATCCAGGGCGTCGTCAGATCTCCTTTAGACAGGAAGCGCTCCCAGGGCAGATTGCGCTTTGTCAGCACTATGTGAGAAAGATTCTGATCGAAAGTCCCTACGCTGCTCGCGGGCGGAAAGACGCTATAGATGTCCGCGGGGTCTAGAGAAAAACGGGGCGCGACGACCGTAAAGGCTTGCGTCAAGGGCGGGGTGGTGGGAAAGGTCTGGTTAAGCGGATTGCCGCCCGTGGCTAACGAAGTGCTGTTCACCGTCTGCTGAACGGAGATGAGATAGTCACCTGCATCGAGCGGTGGCAGGTAGTTGTCATAGAAGCGTATGTCTCCCGCCGGAATGGAACCGTCACCGTTGCCGTTACCGTTGCTGTTTCCGTTGTTTGTCGAACTCATAGCCGTTCGCTCCAGTGGTTAATCGAAATTTGATTGCCGCAATACTGCACGCGCTTCCACTTGCCGCTCACTCACCTACGGGTGATTCCAGCATGGGCGGCGCGGGGTAGTTGAGATTGATATTAGAGACCAGCGCAGAGAGGTCGCCGTTTGTGCCCGCATCGTATCCGAACCCGGCCAGCGCGTTGAAAACCGCCGTGCGATTCGACATGGGTGAACCAGCCTCCGAATCCTTCATGAGCGTGCTTGCAATGGTCTGCAAGGATGTGGCCGAAGACTGCGGCAGTCCCGTTTGGGATGGCTGCGGTATCGGTAGATAATTTTCCTGGTCTGCGTTTGGGTTGATGGGATCGTAGCTCAGATTCGCCATAGGAATCGGGGCCGGTCCAGAGGGCTGCTGGACAGGAGGAGCGATATTCTGAAGCCCCATCAATCGTCCGGGGAGAGTGTTGGCGGCTGGCGGCGGCGTTTGTCCCTGTGGGACGGGTTGTCCCCAGGTGGCCTCAGGCACGCTGCGCGTATTCAAAGCCCATGACCAGTTATCGTTGATGTCCTGATTGGTATTGTCCTCGAATGTAACCGTCAGAGAGAGCAAGGAGTTTGCGCAGATGATGCCCATAGGGCGCACGCCTACGTAGTAGCCGTCGGGCTGGCGCGCGCACGAAGGGGCGTTCGCATCCGCCGGAACAAGTGTCGGCGGTGCAAGCTTTGCCGTTGTGGACGGCCCGACCAAATCCAGCTCGGTAAGAGGCCAGGCCGTCTCTACGCTGAACTTAAATTCGTCTGCGCGTACGAGCCAGCGGCCATCCGGGCTTGGCTGTGGAAACTGACCGGCGTTGATAATAAGCTTGATGACGTTCTGGAACGAAGGCGTGTCATCTTCGGCTGCGAAGGCCATCATGGGCCGGGCCTTCATCATTGGCTGCTGTTGTGACTGAGCTTTGTCCTGCGGCAGCAAAGTCTGGAAGTCGCTGAACTGTAGATAGTCGTTGCCCTGTCCGTAGGAGGGGCCGAACGAGACTGTAAAAGAGACAATCCACAGATGTATGTGAACTGTTCCGCCGGTCGGCGGCCCCCACATGGTGAGGTCAGCGCCAAGCTCGACCTTGATGGTCGTCGTCACAAAAAGCAGGTGCAGCCGGTACGAGACGCCGATGCTGATGCCTATACCCACCGTGTAGTAGAAGGGTTTCCACTGGACTAGGAAATCCGCGTAGGCTGTGAACCACGCGGACAGATTGCCGGAGTGAAACTCGATGTCAAGCGAGCCGCCAGCCATGACGCAGGAAGGCGTGAGTGCGAAGTAAGCGCCGCCCTTCATGCTGACCTGGTCGCTGACCTGCCAGTTAAAACCAAGGCGCGGCTCATCGGGATACCATTCCGGCTTATTGAACTGTGGATGATAGCCGCCTATCGTGAGCACGAAATCGCCTGAGTGGTCGGGACCGCCGTCCTCTGGGGCAGCGAACCAGACGCAGAAGGCGAAGCCACCCGTCAGATGACAGGCCGGGTCAATGACATAGGAGTTGGGAGTGATGACTGCCGTCGCAGAGAAAAAACCGTCTGAAGGATCTATAATCACCTCCAGACCAAGCTCCACATAAGCGTAGGTGACCGGGCCAACCTGCGGTAGTTTTATTCTGGAGAGACCCAGGACGGCAATCTCGAAGTGATTGCCAAACTCTACTACTACTAAAACATTTGAGTTGATGAGTTCAAAAGAGGTGAACTGCACGCCCGCAGCTATCCAGTTGACTCCCTGCGCCGGATTAACCCAATCCTGTATAGCCTGTAGCGCCTCTTGAGGGCCTGCGTCAGCACCGCCAATCTTTGAGGGGTCTGTGAGACCCGCAACGAATGGAAAGTCCTGAACCTGGTCTTGCTGCGGCAGTGTCAGCGAGCGGTTATAGCCAAAGCCTGCCGACAGCCCCGTGATAAAGAAAAAGGCAGGGCCGCCAATCGGGGCATTCAGGAAGGCGAAGATAAAGAGCGACGGATGTCCGTTCAAAGTCGCCCATGAGCCGAGCGCAGAGATAGACCAACTGGCCGCCTTTATGAGCGCCTCGCCGTTGTATTCGAGTATGTCCTGACCATCAACGTTGACATGCGCCTTGAAAAGGCCGCCACTGACCTCAACAGGCCCCTGCGAGAACGTAATAGCCAGCCCGTCAAGCCCAAGCGCATAGCTGCTCAGATCGCCGGGCGACTTCAAGGGGATGCCTATGGAGAGACCTTGCAGGTCAACTTCAAGACCGCCCAGAGCGACATCGCCGTCGAACAGGAACGAAAGCCTTAAGTCAGGATTAGGCTGCGGCCACTCTACGCCGAGTCGCTGGCATTGTAGCGGGCCAAAGGCACGCTGAACCGGAATCCAAACCGTATTGGTCGGAGTGTCGTCCGGCGCATACAGTTGGAAATTGACCTCGGTGCTTTGAGCCGGGTCGTTTATCCAGGCGACCGCCGCCGAAAAGGCAGGATTGACAGGCTGCGTGTCCGCGCCTGCGCTGCTCGACCCATTCGAGCCGGACGACAGCAGGTTCTGCGCTACAGGATTACCTGAGCTGCCCGTGACACCTGCTCCGAGCGGGAGTCCCAGATGGTCGCAACGCACAGCGCCGCCCCAGAGAATCTGGCTCAAGTTGGAGAAGTCCAGCGAGAGGCAGAACCTTAGCTCTACGCCCCCGAGTTGAACGCCCTGAATATCAACCAGCGGTTTATTATTGCCTCCTGCGAAGTCGAATCCCAGACTCATCAGTTCGACTCTGGGATTGAAACTGAACTGATCCGTACCGATTACGTTAACCAGTAAGATGGTGATGCCTGTACCGGCTAATGTGCCTTTTGGGTCGGCTCGCCCCGCCCAATTATCGGCATCGCTTTCTCCTGTTAGCCACTTCCCTACCTGGAGGACGAACTGAGGCTTATTCGCTGCGGCAGAGTCCGATGAAGAGTTACCATTGTTGCCTTCTGTGCCACCGGACGAGCCGGAGATTTGTATGTCCTCGACCTGCAAGCGCAGACCGTAATCCGTGCCGCCGTTTGAGGCTTCGCCGACGATGTAGATGCCGCCCTTGCCCAACTTCAATATCGGATTAGTATTGCTCGCCAGTGCATTGAGCGCCACGGCCACAAGCTCTTCGGCAATCTGGGCTGGCGTCTTGCCCTCAAAATCAGTCAGGCCGCCCAGTTGGTACTGCCCGCCATTCATCTGTAAGAGCTTGAGGGATGTGAGCACATCACCGATTTTTTTATTCGTAGACGGGATGTCGGTCGAGAGCCACCCGGCGACCGTCTGCGTTCCCAGAACGGCGTTGACCCAGTTAGCAAGAGTTGCATTCTGTAGGTCTGCGAGCGTCTGTGCCGTAGACTGACCAGACGGCGGCTTCATATTCAGAAAGCTGAGCGTGAAGTTGGGGGCTGTATCACTGAAGTAGATGTTTCCCTCAAACTCGAATCCCGTAAAGGTGACGAGGTTCGCACCTGAGCCGACCTGGAATGTTTCCTTGGTGTCTTCTATAGCAAGCATGATGACGACAGGATAATTGGTTGAGCCTGTGATGATGACCGGAGAGCTGACCGGGAGATTAAACAGGGGGAAGAAGACCCAGCCGGTAATGTTGATAGTTGATTCTTCTCCGGTGAAGGGATGCCATAGCCCTACGCCCACAGTCGCGGGCGGAGTTGTATCGCTCTTCAGCGGCAGAACTATATAAACGCCGCTCGGCGCTCCATTCCAGTTGACGGCGTACCACTCACGATCGGAAGGCGTTCCAGCGGCAGGGCTGCCCAGTATATCTCGAAGCAGATTGAGCATATCCTTGGCATCACCGGGAATCTGCTTCAGGTAGGGCAAAGGGTTTTCGAACCAGTCCAGATTAAACTCGGTGCCGTCTGGCTGGTTGAGCAAGCCGACTAACAGCCCGAAGTCAACGAGCTTCTGGTCGAGCGCGCCGGAAGGGATAGAGATAGTAGACATGTGCTTGCCTGCTTTCAGGTGAGAGAAATACTTGGAGATTACTTTGAAGCGCAACTCTCCCGTTGCGCTATGCACTGTTAATCCTGTAAATGATTTTTCAGAACGGGAATTGCTACAGACCCTGTCAAAGGTCGGTCGCTGGGCTTACTTTTTTCTATGTGCCGATATTTAAAGACCTGCCACTACAATCGTCTAACTAAAACCGGATAGAATATTCACATCGTCCAGAGATAGTAATTGCTCATGGAAGCTATGTGTGAAATAAAGCATCCCGGCGTGCATGCAACTATTAAGGAAGTAAACTTCAACGGTGAGAAGCAAGACAGGCTTCTCGTCTTTTCAGGTACGGTGCTCCTTCATTCAAAGGGGCACGTTCTTCTTTTGAAAATGTTAGAACAAAGCCTTATTCATCCCTATGGGATGGTATAGGCATTCTGAGCTTCTTCGCTAAATTTCCGTCCGAGGATTACAAGGAGGTAATAATCCCTAGGGGAGTGTAATGAAGAGGCAGAATCAGGAACTTTCGAAATCGAGTAGAGACTAAAGGCATTCACGCTTTGTGTCAATAAAAATGTCTACAGGTGCAGGTGGCGAATTAGATGTCCGCTTTCTGGCAGTAACGAGCTGAAGCTTAAGGCCGCGAGGTTCTCGAAATGCAGTTCTATTGAGAGGCCGCCGTGGGGGAGGCCATATTTGGAACACAGCCTTGCGCAGTGCGATTCGGCTCTCCGCGCAGGTACGCCACCGAGAGACAGACATTAACAAATTGCTCGGGCATTCTTCCCTTAAAATGACGAAACGATACATTCACTCTTCGGAGGCATCTAGGAGAGAGGCGGTAGAAAGTCTGTCACAAGGAAAGCGAAAAGGTGGTGAAATTCGGGCAAAAGTGAAGCCCCCGCGACTCTGGGCAGGAGTCAATTGGGTAGCGGGGGCTTCTTCGGCTCCGCGCGACGGGAGGGGATTCCGCACGTGCGGTGCGCTTCACGGCCTCTCAAAGGGGGCGAGAGGCCGAACTCAAATTAAGAAAGAACTTTTCAAGCGTTGCGCCACACGGCGGCTGTCCAGGGGCGGTGACTGCCTCTCTTCACTCTACGAGAAGCCATTTCAACCGCAGGCCGGATTCTCTTCATGCGCGCAGCCACGTTTCCGGCAAAAGCTCTCAGCACAAGGTATGTAAAGAGCAGGCCGTAGAAGCCTATAAAGATAGCCAGTAACAGGTATTGAGCTTTACTCATGATGCGTATGGGACGCTCGTGCCTTGCTGCTTTTGCTCACGGAGCGTTCCACCTCGAAAACTTTCAAATCAAAAGGCGTCGAGCCGACGCTCAGGCGCATAGCGACGCAGCGTTGCCAGAAGCTGCTCGACCTCGAACGGCTTCGGAAGAACCGCGTCCGCGCCGCCAGCCAGACAGGCTTCTTTCATCTCGTCGGTTGCCGCGCTGCTTACGACCAGTACTTTGGAGCTGGGGAAGCGTCCCTTGATGTACTCCAGAATTCGCAGGCCGACTTCGGGCGTGTCGAGCACGGGCGGCAAATGCAAGTCAAGGATCGAAACTGCCGGTTCGTAAATAGTCGCGCGCCGGACTGCCGACTGTAAGTCGTTGGCAATCATGACCTCATAGTCATCACACAGCGTCCAGAAGAGCTGCTGCGTAATGGCAGCGTCGTCGTCAACAATTAAAAGTCTGGGCTTCATCGGGTTCAGTACTTCTTTCACCTGCCGCCCCTTTACTTGCAACGTTTGTACCGTGCTTCGGCGGCTAGCAAGAAGCGCTCGCTTTCCTCAATTATTCGGTCAAAGCGGGCGCTTGCAAAAAGTTTGCATGTATACAACAAGCAACATACACAGGTTTTTCATGTGTACATTTGTAGACAGTCCGGGAGGGCTGATTTTGCGAGACTCAAGCTATGACATACGGCCTTCCAGACTGCGCGTCTGCGTTGAATAACAACGCTCCTTAGTCTTCAGTCCCGTAGGGACGACCTGATAATAGCCCAGTGCTTCAGCATTGGGGGTAAGGTATGAAAAAAGCGTTGAGTCCCGTAGGGACGACTGAAGAAATCCGGAAGAGATTTCAGCCGTCCCTACGGGACTCAACGCTTTTGTGCTTTCAGTTCCCAGCCATAAATGGCTGGGCTATTACCAGAAGTCCCTACGGGACTTTTCTAACAGCTTTTTAGATTCAATTGACGATTGCCATCACGCTTCCGTGATCTCGAATTCGCTGATGAGACGGTGCAGGTAAGAGCGGCTGATGCCTAAGCGACGGGCGGCGGCCACCCGGTTGCTGCCTTCCATGTTGAGGGCGTGTACGATCATGCGGCGCTGGAGCGCGTTGACTGCGCCCTTAAGCGTCGTCTCGTCCTCAGCGCTTGCGTCGGGCAGGGTGCGCAACATCTTTTCAGGCAGAAACTCGACGCCGATCTTCGAGCCGGGGGTGAGAACAATCAGTCGCTCAAGCAGGTTCTCAAGCTCGCGCACATTACCCGGCCATTCATATTCCTGCAAGGCTTCGAGCAGCGCCGGGTCAAGCTCTACAGGCGGGCGTCCATGCTTCTCCGCGGCCTTGGCGGCAAAGTGCGCGGCCAATAGCGGCACATCTTCATAGCGCTCGCGTAAAGGAGGAAGCGTGAGCGGCACGACGTTCAGGCGATAGAAGAGGTCACGACGGAAACGTCCCGCTTCCGCTTCCTGCTCAAGGTCTCGGTTGCTGGCGGCAATCAAACGAATATCGACCGTCATCGTCTTCGTCGCGCCCAGACGCTCGAACGATCGCTCTTGCAGAACCCGCAATAGCTTGACCTGAACAGTGGGCGTCAATTCGCTAATCTCGTCCAGAAAGAGCGTGCCTGTGTCAGCCAGTTCGAAGCGACCCTTGCGGGTGGCGGTCGCGCCCGTGAAAGCGCCCCTCTCGTGGCCGAAGAGTTCCGATTCGATGAGGGTTTCAGGAAGCGCGGCGCAACTGACGGCGACGAAGGGGCTGCCCGCGCGCGGACTCTCTTCATGAATGGCGCGCGCCAGCATCTCCTTGCCCGTCCCGCTTTCCCCGTGTATGAGAACGGTCGCGCTCGTGGCGGCGGCGGCGCGCGCCTGCTTGATGGTTTTAGAGAGCGCCGAGCTGCCGCCGACCAGATGCGCAAAGCCTCTGTATCGATCAAGCTCCGAGCGCAGCCGTATTATCTCCCGCTCAAGACGACGAACGCGCGCCGCTTGATGAACGATATGCAGGACTTCGTCAGGGTCAAAGGGTTTTTCGAAAAAGCCGTAAGCTCCGCGCCGCACGGTTTCGAGCGCGGCCTGTTTCGAGGCGCTACCCGTAATCACAATCACGGGCACAGGAGGCTGACGGCTGCGTGATTCTTCGACAATCGCCAGTCCCTCGGACATGTCATCGAGATGCGGCGGCAGATGCAGGTCGCTTATGACGACATCTATATTTTCGCGCTGAAGCATATCAACAGCCTCAGAGCGCGTGCCCGCTTCGAGCACACGATACTCCTCGCTTAAAGCCCAGTAGAGCTGACGACGCACACTCGTGTCATCGTCAACCACCAGCAGCGTAACTTTGTCCTGTGTTCGCTCGCTCATAAATCTATGGCTTCTTCAGAACGCGCAGGCTATGAACAGCCTGTCTCATGGTCTGGATTGAACGACCCGCTCATACAGCTTGGCTCAACGGAGTATGTAAGAGCGCTCCTTGCATATCAGCAGGCTTAATGTCTCTGGAAAAACTGAGTGAAAATCGCAAACCCTTCTTAGAGTCGCTTTGAAGATGTGCGACTCTTCTTCCCCCCAAGGTCTGTGATCTGTTTCGATGGTAACACGACGCGAAAGTAAGTGCCAACGCCCTTCTGCGATTCGACTTCGATTTCGCCGCCGTGCGCCCGCACGACTTCGCGGCAGGTGTATAGGCCGAGGCCGACTCCCTTCCTTTTCGTCGTCGCAAAGGGGCGGAACAACTGCCTGCGCTGAAACTCTTCACTCATTCCCGGCCCTGTATCTCTGACGCCGAAGAAGACTTTATCGCCCGAAAGCTCTCCGCCCTCGACGGTAAGCGTGCCCGGCTCAGCACCCATAGCTTCCAGCGCATTCAAGACTAGATTCTCGACGACCTTTTCCATGCGCTCGGCATCGACGCTGGCGATGAGCGTTTCGGGCAGGTGCGTCTCTATCTTGTGTTGAGTGCTGTAAGGCCCGGCTGCCGTGTCCAGCACGCGGCGTATGACGGGAATGAGGTCTGTCGGGCGCGGAAGCCCAAACTCGCCGCTCATGCTCCTGACAGGCTCGCTCAGCTTCGATACCAGGTTGCGCAGCTTGTCTGTCGCTTCAGTCAAAGAGCGCATGGCGTCTGCGCGAAACTCCTCGCGGTGGAACTGGTGCTCCATATTGCGCACCAGAAGCGAGAGCGAAGCGATGGCGTTCTTCAGGTCGTGTGTGAGCATGGCGGAAAGGCGCAGGAATGATTCAAACTGGCGGGTCTCCGCCTCGCGCGCTATCTGCTCACGCAACCTGTCCGTCATGAGATTGAAGCTTTCGGCCAGCAGGTGCGTCTCGTCGCTTGAAGTCACTTCTATGCGCTGATCCAGATTGCCTGCGGCGATTGCCACCGCGCCTTCGGTCACGCGCTCAATGCTGCGCGCAGTGCGCCGTACGACCATCGTCAAAAGTAGAGCCGTCAGGATTCCGACCAGCGCAGCTATGGCAAGGCTCAACCAACCGGCTCGCCTTAAACCACCGACAGCCGCAGAGTAGTTGCGCGATGTCGCCAGAGAAAGATCGAGCGACTGTATGCGCTGGAACGCAGCCAGCCAGCGCGTCCCGTCCGGTGCTCTATAATAGGCAGAGCCTTCGGCCTGCGCCGTCATAGCATCGGCGACAGGCTGGAATTCCGGCAAGGCACTGTTGACCGGCTGAAATCTATTAATATTGTTGGTTTGATAAACGATGCGCCCCGTGCGGTCAATGATGACCACCCTGGCCGCAGAGCGCGCCGTGCCGGGTGGAGTTGCGACTTCCGTATCCGCTACATCTCTGGCGGACTCTTTGAAGGTGCGGTCGAGCTTGAGGTCAACGACGAGCGCGCCGCGCGGCGCATACGCGCTCTCCGCTTCCAGAAAGACAGGAACCGTGTAGCGAAGCCCCGCGCCGTATGCTTCCCGCTCTACGCTTGAGCGCAGCGGCGCGGCGTCAACGGCTTTCCAGACGCGCGTATCCGGCGGCGCAATGCTCGACAGAAAATCTGCGGTCTGGAAATTGAGACTCGACAGCTCAACCGTTTCAGTGCCGCGCGCCTGCGGCTCAAGACGAAAGAGCACGCTCCCCCTCTGATCCAGACACGTGATGGCCGCGTAATACTTCTGATTGCCGAGGAAGAAGGCTTTGACCTGCGTCGCCACCTCTGCGGGCATGCCTGCATCGGATGACTCCTGCGTGCTGTTTGTAGCCGCTCCCGGCGCTGCGTCGCCTGCCGCCTGCCCGTTGCTTTGCGTGGAGGCTTCCTGTCTCTTCGCACCGCTCGTGCGCACGTAATCGCGCAAAGCGGGCGAGCGCGCAAGCCCTTTCAACTCAGCTTCACGCTCACGCAAAGCCGTCTCGACATTGCGAGCGATGCTGGCCGTATCACGCGCCGCGTCGCCTCTGAGCATAGTTTCCACAGTGCTCACGCCGTAAAAATAGTTGACGATATTGAGGGCAAGCATCGGCACGAAGCCGAACGCGAAGAAGAGCAGAAAGAGTTTGAGCCGTATGCCCACAGGATATGCTAGACGCTTCAGGCTGAAAGTATGGCGTTAGGACTACGCGAAGGATGCTAGCAAAGGCAAAAGGAAAAAGGAAGAGGTTAGAGGTCAGAGGCTAGAGGTTAGTAGTTGAATTTCTTTTACTAACCTCTGGCCTCTAGCCTCTGACCTCTTCTTTTTGCTTTCTTCCGAATTCTGCGAGCAATGGTCGTAGCTGTTCGATGATAAGGTCGTGCGCAACGCCGTTGGTGGCGACGATGCCGTTGTGATTCTGCACGTCTGGCACGTTGTAAAGAATCGGCTCGCCGAAGAGGTCTGTGAAGCGCCCGCCCGCTTCGCGCAGTATGATTTCCGGCGCGCATGTGTCCCAGTGTTTGGTGCGCGGGCTGAGATGTATATAGAGGTCGCACTGGCGCTCGACTATCAATCCGACTTTTACGCCGACCGAGCCGCGACGAACCTCGTCTTTAAGCTGAAGAGCCTTCACAACCCTGTCCATGCGCGGGCTTCTGTGTGAGCGACTCGCGGCCAGCCGCATGCGCCTGACATCGCTTGTATCGGAGACGCGCGCCCGCTCATGCTCGAACCCTGCACGCTCAATCCATGTGCCCTCCCCTACGGCAGCACGGAAGAGAAGGTCTGCCAGAGGTTGAAATACGACGCCGAGAACGCTTTTGCCATCGACGCTCAGACCAATCTGAACGGCGAAATCCCCGTCGCGTGCGATGAAGCCGCTCGTCCCATCCATAGGGTCAATCATCCACACGCGCCGCTTCGAGAGCCTGCGCTCCGTATCAATAGACTCTTCGGCGAGGATGCCGTCATCCGGAAACTCACGGCGCAAGCCCTCTACTATAAGCTCATTCGCCGCGCGATCCGCGACCGTCACAGGCTCCGTATGAGAGCTATCAACATCCACCTTGCGCTCAACCTGCACAGGGCGGTCGTAGTAATCAAGAATCGCCGCTCCCGCCTCACGCGCGAGCCTCAATGCCACTTCCATTTCCCGCTTGTACGAATTAGTTTCCACAATAGAAGGTCAGTACCGCCAAAGGCAGGGATGAGGGCGGAGGGATGAAGTAACAGAAAATTCATCCTTAATTTTCATCCCTCCGCCCTCATCCCTCATCCCTGCTTTTCCTACCCGCCCGCTACCGCAGGCGGTACTGACCTGCCTCCTCTACTCTCATTTAATTTTGTCTGACTACTTAAGCATCTCAATCATTCATAATCTAAATCTCGCGCCGCGTCGCGTATGATGTCGAGCGTGCGGTTCATGTCTGCGCGCGTCGTGCGAAAGTTTGTGATGCAAGCGCGAAGCGAGACGCGCCCGCGCAGGGTTGCGTTTGAAATGTAAGCGCGCCCGCCTCTCTGAACCGCGTGCATGATGCGCGTGTTCATTTCGTCAAGCTCTACATTGATAGCTTCGCGCTCCACATCGTTTCGCGCCCCTTCCAGTTTACGGCGCAAAGCTTCTGGCACGTAGCGGAAACAACAGATGCTTAAAGAGACAGGCGCGAGCAGCTCGAAGTCTTCTGCGGCGCGCAACGCCTCGGCCAGATATTGCGCGAGCCGGTTGTTGCTGCTGATTGCTTCGGCCAGGCGGCGCGAGCCGTAGTAGCGCAGCATCATCCAGAGCTTGAGCGCGCGAAAGCGGCGCGACAGCTCTATGCCGTAATCCCAGAAAGCGAAGGCTTCGCGCTCCTCTTCCTCGTGTACCTTGATGTAATCGGCTTCCGTGGTCGAGAAGGCGTTGCGTGCCGCGCCCGCGTCACGAAAAAGCAGGCACCCGCAATCAACCGGCGCGTAGAGCCACTTGTGCGCGTCAAGCGAAAGCGAGTCGGCGCGCTCCATCCCGCGAAAGAGAGAATGCTTCTCTGCATCCATAGTCGCCAGCGCACCGTATGCGCCGTCAACGTGAAGCCATAAATCATACTCTTCGGCCACGCGCGCAATCTCTTCCAGAGGGTCAACCGCACCTGTGTTGACGGTGCCCGCGCTCGCCACTACGCAGAAGGGCTTCAGTCCCGCACGCACATCGGCGTCGATTCTTTCGCGCAAGTGCCGCACATCCATACGAAACATCTCGTCCGCTTCAACCGTGCGCACCTGCTCGCGTCCAAGCCCCAGCACGTCCGCCGCCTTCGGAATTGAAAGATGCACCTGATTGGATGCGTAAACGGTCATAGGCATATCAATCGCCCGCAAGCCTTTAAGCGCAACCTCCTGCGGCGCGTGGGCGCGGTGTGCCATGAGCAGCGCCGTCAGGTTCGCAAGCGAGCCGCCGCTCGTCAAAAGACCCGAAGCATCGCTGCCATAGCCGACCAGCTCCGCGAGCCAGCGCACGACCGTCCTTTCAACTTCGGTCGCGGCAGGAGACGAGCGCCATGAGGTCACGTTTGAATTAAGCGCGGAAGCCAGCAGGTCTGCGTACGCGCCAACGGGCGTCGAAGGCGATGCGATGTAGCCGAAGAAGCGCGGATGCCCGTTGTGACGACTCGCATCCAGTACCAGACGAAAATCATCGAAGATGCGCGCAACCGCTTCGCTTTCGATGGGGGGTTTCGCGTCTCTGATTTCTTTGAGCCTGTTAATCGCGGCGCTGTCCGGGAATACCGGAAGCGTCTGTATATTCTTGAAGTAATCGGCGACGAGCGCGACCGATTGCTCCGACAAAGCGCGCATCGCCGCTTCATCAATATCCAGCGATGAAGCGTGTGCCGTAGCTTCGTCTACTACATGATTCGCTCTCTCGTCGCTCATTTGATTCCCGGCGCGATGCTGACCAGAAGTGACAATCTCTCGATTCCAGTGTTCAGAACTCCGTGCATGATTCCGGCGGGTGCAATCACGATTCCGCCCGATTCCACCTCGCACACTTCGTCTCCGACGCTGAAGCGACCGCGACCCTCAAGCACGAAGTAGAACTTATCCGCGTCTTCGTGTACGTGTGCCTTCTGCTCCTGTCCAGACTCAAGACAGTTCATGCCAACCAACGCATGCTTGCCCTGCCAGAGCGTAGTCTTGTAGAACTTCTCCTTCTGCATTCCCACGTGCTCTCGCCAATCATAGAAACAGTGCATCAAACGTGCTCCTTACATTAAAGAAACCTGACCATCAGCGAGGGCAAACTTCTCCAAACGATTAGTAGAAGAACAAGAGCGTGCTTCCACAGGGAAAGCGCCGCGTTCTTTTTTGTTCTGGATTTTCCTTCTGCTTTTTTAACACAATGTTAACTGAACGCAGAAATGCAGGAAGAAGGCAAAAGAAAATCTGAAACCACTTTTAGAAGCTGATTAAAAAAGCAGCTTCCTCTTCAGAGTCCCGTAGGGACGATTGATAATAGCCCAGTGCTTCAGCACTGGGGATAAGGTATGAAAAATAAAGCTGAGTCCCGTAGGGACGACTGAAGAAACCTGTAAGAGAATTTTCAGTCGTCCCTATGGGACTCTACTCTTTTTGTGCCTGCTGTTCCCAGCCATAAATGGCTGGGCTATTACCAGAAGTCCCTACGGGACTTTGAACTAGAGCTTCTTACAGAGAAAGAAGGTCACGGCTCATCTTGTCCTTCCTCACTTTTGCCTTTTTGCTTTTGCCTTCCCCTGCATTCCTTGCGTATAGTTGCTTCACACAAATCCGAAATCCAAACTGAATCTTCGAGGAGAACCGCTAGAGATGAGCGATAATAAGAAGCGAGACCCACACGAGAGCGAGCCGCTTTCACGCCGCAAATTTTTTGAGGAAACGGCTGTCAAAGGCGGGGCAGTGCTGGCTGGCACGGCGGCCACGGCCTACGGGACTCTGGCGCAGGGCGATAAGAAAACGGACGGCAGCCAGAAAGCGCAGTCGGCTGCGGGAGCGAAGCTGATGGGCGAGATGGTTCAATACAAGAGCGTAGACCTGATGATTCCGGCCTACTTCGCTCGCGCCAATCGCAAGCAGGCATCAGCCGTGCTCGTCATTCACGAAGTCTTCGGCCTCAACGACCATATCAAGTCAATTGCAGACCGCATCGCGCGCGAAGGCTTCAATGCGCTCGCCCCGAACCTGTTCGTGCGCGCCCCTGAGCCTCCGCCGACAGGCTCTTCCGATATGGCAGCCATACGCAAGGCCGCCAACAGCATCCCCGTTGAAGCAGCCATCAAAGACATGCAGGCCGGTCTGGATTATCTGAAGACGGTCAAGGACGTGCGCGCTCGATTTGCTTCCGTGGGCTTCTGCATGGGCGGCGGTTATTCTTACCAGCTTGCCACGCACAGCAAAGACCTGGCGGGCGCGGTTATCTTCTACGGGCGCACGCCCATAGAGCTTGTCCCGCAAGTCTCTTGCCCGCTGCTTGGAAACTTCGGCTCACTGGATCAGGGCATTCCGCCAGAGAAGGTGAAAGAGTTTGAAGATGCCCTGAAGAAGGCAGGCAAAGAGGCCGACATCAAAGTGTATACGGGAGCCAAGCACGGATTCTTCAACGACACGCGCACGGAAACCTACAACGCGGAGGCCGCCGCAGACGCCTGGCAGCGCACGCTTCGCTTCTTCGGCGAGCGACTTACCAAGTCATAAACAGTTTTAGAACTGCAAGGAGAATCTGGGATGCCTCTTCAGGGCTGGGCAACGCTGGAAGGAACGCAGCGTTATCGTGATCGCCTTATTAAACAGAGCGTACACGAGAATCACTTTCGTCTGGAACAGAACTTGTGGCTCTCTTCCATTGGCCTTGGCACTTACTTAGGCAAGCCGAACGAGCAGACCGACCGGGCTTACACGGATGCGGCTGTGCGCGCCGTAGAGCTTGGCGTGAACGTCCTGGACACTGCGGCCAACTATCGCTTTCAAAGAAGCGAGCGCTCAATCGGCGCAGCTCTGCGGCAATTAGTGGAAGCTGAAACGGCGGCGCGCGACGAGTTCGTCATCTGCACTAAAGGCGGCTACCTTCCATTCGACGGCCAGCCGCCTGTAGACGTGCGAGGCTATATCGAAGAGACTTTCGTCAAGACGGGCGTGGCAAGCTTTTCCGACATAGTATCGGGTAGCCACTGCATGACGCCGCGCTATCTTGAGAACCAGATAGAGCAGTCGCTTGAAAACCTGGGACTCGAAGCGTTGGATGTTTACTACGTTCACAACCCTGAAGCGCAGCTACAGGAAGTTTCGCGGGAAGAGTTTGATGAGCGCATAGGGCAAGCCTTCGGGATGTTCGAGCAGATGCGCGCTGCGGGCAAAATCCGTATGTACGGCGCGGCGACATGGAACGGCTTTCGCGCAGCGCCGTCGGTGCGCGAGCATCTCTCGCTCGAACGCATGGCGGAGATTGCGCGCTCCGTCGGCGGCGACGCGCACGGCTTCCGCTTCATACAGCTTCCCTTCAATCTGGCGATGCCCGAAGCGCTCGTCTCCGAGAATCAGTTGTTGAATAATGATCGCGTCTCGCTGCTCGAAGCCGCCGCTGCGCTCGGCATCACGGTCGTCGCCAGCGCCTCGATTCTACAGGGGAAGGTCGCGCGCAACCTTCCCCCGGAGGTGCGCGAACCACTCGGCGCGCTCGCCACGGATGCCCAGACCGCCATCCAGTTCGTGCGCTCGACACCCGGCATCACAACCGCGCTCGTAGGCATGAGCCGCGTCGAGCACGTCGAAGAAAATCTTCAACTGGCACGCATCGCACCTACGCCGTCAGAAGATTATCAGCGATTGTTTGCGTCGCCGGAGTAAGAAAAGAAGTGCTGAGCGATTGTGTTCAAAGTCCCGTCAGGGACGATTGATAAATCGCTGGGCTATTATCAATCGTCCCTGACGGGACTTTGAACACAACCTCTGAGTACTGAGTTAAAAACAAGCTGTTCTTACTCAGTACTCATCACTCAGTACTTTCGTATCACTGTTCTTTGGAGGGATGCATGGCAAAAGATGAGATGAAATCTTTTGAGGAGTTCTGGCCGCATTATGTGGCGGAGCATAGCCAGCCTGCGACGCGGACGCTTCATGCTATAGGAACGAGCGTCAGCCTGGCCTGCACTGTTGCGCTCATCGCCAGAAGAAAGTGGAAATGGCTCCCGCTCGCTCTTGTTCCGGGTTACGGCGCGGCGTGGGCGAGCCATTTTCTGATAGAGAAGAATAAGCCCGCGACGTTCGATCACCCGCTCTGGTCTTTCATGGGCGACTACAAGATGATCGGGCTGATGCTCACAGGCCGCATGGAGGAGGAGATTGCGCGCCTGCGCCTTGAAGCAAAAGACGGCAACGGACAGGATTAATCTAGCGCTCTCTACAGGCTCTATTCAAACTTCGGAGGCTCGACCGTGAATCAACGTAAAGCTATCGCCGCTAAATTCGCAGGCGTTGTCTGGCTCTGCCTGCTGCTCTGCTCGATGAGCGTAGAGCTTCGCGCTCAACAGCAGACTTTTGATGTCAAAGCCAATTATACGAAGACGGAATATAGAATCGTGATGAGAGACGGCGCAAAGCTCTTCACGGTCGTCTATGCGCCGCGTGATACGTCCAAGAAGTATCCGATCATGCTGAACCGTACGCCTTATAGCGTTGGGCCTTACGGCGAGGACAAGTACAGGACTTCTGTAGGCCCGTCGCAGCTCTTTGCCGAAGACGGCTTCATCTTCGTCTATCAGGACGTGCGCGGGCGCTTCATGTCCGAAGGCCAGTTCGTTGACATGAGGCCGATTAACACTAAGAAGAGCGGCACAGATATAGACGAAAGCACGGACACCTACGACACGATTGACTGGATAGTCAAAAACATTCCGAACAACACTGGCAAGGTAGGCATGTGGGGCATCTCGTATCCGGGCTTTTATGTTTCGGAAGGTTTAGTCGGCGCGCACCCCGCTCTGGTCGCGGCCTCTCCGCAAGCGCCGATTGCAGACTGGTTCATAGGCGACGACTTTCATCACAACGGCGCGTTCTGGTTACCGCACGCCTTCAATTTCTACGCCAACTTCGGACGCCCGCGCCCGCAGCCTACGACTGAAGGGCCGCCGCGCTTCGAGCACGGCACGCCAGACGGCTACAAGTTCTTCCTTGAGATGGGGCCGCTCGCGAATGCCGACCGTAAATATTTCAAGGGCGACGTGGCTTTCTGGAACGAGGTGATGCAACACCCGAATTATGACGAGTGGTGGCAGGCGCGAAATACTTTGCAGTACCTTAGGAACATAGGCTCTAACCCGGCTGTGATGACCGTGGGCGGGTGGTTCGACGCCGAAGACCTGTATGGCGCGCTCAACACCTACAAGACGATTGAGAAGACGAACCCGCGCGCACGCAACACGCTCGTCATGGGGCCGTGGTATCACGGCGGCTGGTCGCGCAGCGAGGGCAATCTTCTGGGCGATATACGCTTCGGCTCCAGCACTGCGGAGTTTTACCGATCTGAAATTGAGCTGCCCTTCTTCAACTGCATTCTGAAAGGTATATGCAGGCAAGAGCAACCGGAAGCTTACGTCTTTGAGACCGGCTCGAACCGCTGGCGCAAGTACAATACATGGCCGCCGCGCAACACGCGCGAGACCGCGCTTTATCTACAACCCGATGGAAAGCTTTCATTCTCGCCCCCCTCAAACGCTTCCGCGAAAGAGTTTGAGGAGTACATCAGCGACCCCAGCCAGCCGGTGCCGTACATCAACGGCATCAGTATAGGCATGACGCGCGAATACATGGTCGAAGACCAGCGCTTCGCCTCGCGCCGACCCGATGTGCTCACTTACCAGACGGAAGTCCTGACTTCAGACATGACAGTCTCAGGCCCTATCCCCGTGAGCATCTTCGTTTCGACCACGGGGACGGATTCAGACTACATCGTCAAGGTCATAGACGTTTACCCGGACAACGCTCCAGACAATGATCCCAATCCGGCTAACGTTCACATGGGCGGCTACCAGATGATGGTGCGCGGCGAGCCGTTTCGCGCACGCTTCCGCAACAGCTTCACCAGTCCCGAAGCGATGGTGCCCAACCGCGTCACCAAAATTGATTTCACCATGCCGGACATCAATCACACGTTCCTTAAAGGACACCGCATCATGGTGCAAATCCAGAGCACATGGTTTCCGCTCGTGGACAGGAACCCGCAGAAGTTCGTCAACATCTACGAAGCGACCGAGAGCGATTTCCAACGCGCGACCGAGCGCGTCTATCACTCTCCGAAATGGAGTTCCGCCGTGAAGTTGTTTGTTATAAGGTAGAGCAGGCGGTACTGACCTCATTAAGGAGCTTTCGAGATAATGGCCGACCACGAGGAAGACGACAAGCCAGCTTCAAACATCAGCATCGAGCAGGAGTTGAGGCAGAAGAATGATGAATGGGTGCGTGCTCTGGTCAACCGCGACGGCGCGACGCTCAATCGCATCATGGCGGACGATTGCGTCTTCACACATCCTTTGGAAGGCGACGACAAGGCGCAGTTTGTCAGCGATGTGGAATCGGGCGACCTACGTGTCGAGTACATGAACCGCGACCGCGTTGACGTTCGCATCTACGGCGACACAGCCGTTATAAGCTGCCGCGACGATGCCAAGTGGCTCTACTCAGGCCGCGAAATATCCGGCATCTATCGCACCCTTCATGTTTACGCGAAGCGGGAGAAGGGCTGGCAACTGGTCGCCGTTCAATCCTGCCCCGTCACGCATCCTTAAAGAGGGGACGCTTCAGGCAAGGTGAAAACGCATGTCGGAGAATGAAAGCGGTCAGGCAAGCCCGCGCGAGTACGATTACTGGAAGCTGGATTATCGCCAGCTTGCGCTGCTGCCCGAATGGGCTGAGCTTAATGGTGAAGAGCGAGCGCGACGATTGCTTGAAAAGATAGAGGAGAAGCTGAAGGATTTGGACGCGCCGCCGCAACGCAAAGCGCTCTTTGCCTGCTCCAGCGAAGACCGCCTCAAGGTGGCGCGAAGGATGCTGGATTATTTTGAGCGTGAGAGCGTAGGTTAGCCTGAAACATCCGAGACGCACACGTCCTCGCCTTCGGCCAGGACAGCATCTTCCAGTCCATGCTCTCGCAGGTAGATTTCTCTGAACGTCGCGGGCGTCGCCATCTCTTTCAACACAAACCCGCGCTTCGTTAGGAAGCTTTCCATTTCTCTTCCCTGCAAGCCCCACTTGAAAGGCTCTCCCTTCAGTCTCAGCCAGAGACGCACGAGCCAAGTCGAGCGGCGAAAGCCAGCCTTTCCAGATGCGTCCGGCTCCATGAAGGTGAAGACGAAGCGCTTTTGTGAGCTTGATTGTCGTCGCACACAATCGAAGACGGCGTCCACCTCGCTCGCGTCCAGATACATCAAGACACCTTCCGCCAGAAAGATAGTCTTTCTCAACGCGCTGTAATCTAGACAGGCATTGAGCGTCTCTTCCAGACCCTGTTTTGTGAAGTCAACGGCCAGCAGCTTCAGATTTTGACCGATGAGGCGTCGGCGCAAAAGTGTTCGCGCCTTTACGCTCTGTGTCGCCGGATGATCCAGTTCTATAAAGCTCGCTTCTGGAAATTCCGTGTGAAGCCGCACGGCCAGCGAATCCAGCCCGCCGCCCAAAACCACCAGTTGGTCGAAGCCTTCCAGTAACCCTTCGCGCACAGCATGCTCTATGTATCGCTTGCGAAGCGCTTGATGGAGAGCCAGCCCCGGAATAGTCAGGCGTTCGTAAACGCGCTGTAAGGCTTGAAACCAGCGCTTCGTTGCTCTTCTCACAAATGCGCGGCCACCCTCGGAGAAGTCTGCTATGAACCAGCCGCTCAAGAGCGCCGCTTCCGGCGGCACAAGCGCTGCGAAGCCGGGTCTATTGGCGACCAGCACTACGTTTCTGGCGACGACATTGGCCGTCGCACTCGGCGCGTTCTCTTTCATATCTCAATCAAGCTGGACGATTCGGAATCTCATTCATCAACGCGCTTCCTTCATGCAACAAAGGCTGCGGTGGAAGGTGTAGCGTGATTGACGGCTTCAATTGTGCTCACAATCTCTTTCGTGTCCTCTTCGCGCCTCTCCCGACAAAGAATCTGCCACTTGAATTGAGTATCGCGGCGGCCAGCCTCTATGTGCCGTCGCAGCTCGCGCGCAGCCCACCCGCGCGCCATCAGGTGTATGCACAAGGGGGCTAGACGCTTCGAGCTGCGCTTCTGTTCGTATTCCACATTGACCCTTGCGAGCGCGCCGTCAAGCGCGGGCAGAACTTCGTCCTGCAACAGGGCGCGCGAGACCTCGCTCTCCAATTCAAGATAGACTTCGTAGCGGGACGCGTTCATGTCGGGCGAGGCGCGAAAACGCTCGACCGGCAAGCGGAAGCGCCGCACCACTTCACCCACGGCCTCTATTAAGTGATTGACGTGCATCTTCTCGCCAGTGATGTTTGCCATCTCGCCGCCCTTTCGCACGAAGGCCAGAAGCGGCGCGCGGCCACGGAAGCCCGTCACTTCCACTATGTCGTTAATCTTGTAGCGATAAAGCCCGCCCGTGGTCGTCAAAAGAATGCTGTAACGAACTCCAGCTTCCAGCTCATGAATTGAAAGCACGCGCGCCTTTTCAGAATCAATCTCTTCTTCCGCTATGAATTCGTAATAGTTGCTCTTGAGCGCTGGAATGCCTGACGCGGTCTCGTCTTCAAAGGGAACGGTAATGCGTCCCTCGCTCGCAAGATAGCCAAGGTCGCGCAAGGGCACGCGCCCGTAAAATCTTGAAAGCCGGTCGGTCTTCACCCCTGCGCTCCCGCCCATCCAGCAACCTATAAGCCGCAGGTCAGGCCAAGCCCCGCCCGGATGCAGAAAGCCGCTGCTCTGAATAACACGCTCAAGCTCACGGGCGCGCACAGGGTCAGGGCGAAGCATGTTTGCAAGCTGCGCACATACATCCTGCTGCGTAGACTTTTCTATTCCGAGCGTGCCATCGTGTATGGCGCGCAACAATCTTTCCTGATTCTCTACAGAGACCTCTGCCAGACGAAGAAGCGTCGAAGGGTTCGGCGTGGCGATGAAGGAGACACGACGCGCAAGGGCGAAGCGTGCAATGACAAAATAGCGCTCGTCGTAGTCGTCCAGCTCCGATGTAAGGTATGGAACGGCGTAAGCGCGGCGCACCAGCCAGGGAATATTTTTGTAGATGAGACCGGACGTGCTGCCGTAAGGGATTCCCGTCGGCGTTCGGCCTTCGACGGCACGGCTGACGACTCCGACAGAGGCGTAGTCCAGCAGCCCCTTGTGGTCTCGCTCCGCGCGGTAGAGCCACTGCGACATGAGGCTGGCGGTCTGCCGCTGCAAGCCGCGCGTGACGGGAATGTACTTAGGCTCGCTCGTAGTCCCGCTCGTGAGCGCCAGCATGAAAGGCTCATCTTTAGTCAGAACGTTTTTCTCGCCCGCCGTGATTCGTTTGATAAAGGGGCGAATATCTTCATACTCGCGCACAGGCACACGCTGCCTGAAATCCTCTTCCGTTTGAATCTTTGAGAAATCGTGCGCGCGACCGAAAGCTGTCCCGGCGTTTCGTCTGACCAGCCGTTGCAGGAACGCGTGCTGTGCTGCGGCTGGGTCGTTGCAGGCTCTATCCAACAGCAGGCTCGCAATCCTGCCGCGAAGGGTGCGCGCGTACTTGAAAAGCTCAGGCATGATTCTTTAATCCTTCTTCAAGTCGAATCCGCGACATAGACCGAGCGACGAAAGAACTAACCACGAATCCACACGAAACAACGCGAAATAAAGCAAAGCATCTTTCGTGTACTATCTGCTTTGTGTTGTTTCGTGTGGATTCGTGGTTCATTTTGCTATGTTACGTTCGTTAATAGATAGCATTTAATTGAATCGTCTGGCGCGCGTATTTCTCCAGGACATCTTCGCGCACATGAATCCCAAGCCCCGCCCCGCGTAAAATTTGCGCGCTTCCTCCGTGGCCGAAGCTCACAGGGTCTCGGCTCACGTCCTCCGTCAGCAGCAGCTTTCCGTACGAGCCTTCTACGAATTCAATCCTGTCAAGATGCGCGGCCAAGTGTCTTCCAGCCGCGGAGAGAATCGCCGTCTCTCCGACCTGGCTGCCGAGTTGCAGCCGCACACCTGCGGCTTCTGCCAATCGCGCCAGTTGCAGCGTGCGCGCAATGCCGCCGCATTTAGAAACTCGCAGGTTGAAGTAGTCGCAAGCCCCTGCGTCAATCAAAGCGCGCCCGTCGTCAAGCGTGACCAGTGATTCGTCGGCCATGATGGGAATCGGCGCATTCTCTCTTACTTCTCTGAGCGCGCCCGTGCCCAATGCGCGTGCTATGGGCTGCTCGAAGGCTGCTATGTTGAAAGGCGCTAAATCTTTTGCGACCTCTATGGCAGCTTGAACATCGAAAGCGGCGTTGGCGTCAACGCGCAGCCGCGCCGCATCCCCCACAACTTCGCGTACGGCGCGCACACGGCCTACGTCCTCTTTATCTTTAATCTTGATTTTGATTTCTCTGATACCGAAAAGCCTGAGCTGCTTTGCGCGCTTCGTATAGCTTTCGATTGAGCCGGAAGAGATGACGCCGCCGTATGTGATTGAGGTTCTGCGCGCGGGAAGAATCTCGGCCAGAGACATTTCCTGGCGGCGTAGAAGACAATCAAGCAGTGCAACTTCGACGGCAGCACGCGCCGCGTTGAAGGCAATCACGCCGTCGCCTGCTTGAACAGGCAGCGATTCATCAACAGGAGCGAGAGCATGAAGCGGGTCGGAATGTGGCATCAACTCCGGATAGTCTAGAAGCGCAACGGCAGGCCACAGGACTTTGCGTATGTGCTCTATGCTCGACTCGACGGTTTCGCCCGTGACGTAACGGCGCGCAACGCCTTCGCCGTAGCCGACTGCGCCGTCAGAGGCTTCCAATCGCACAACGATTGAATCCGAGCCGTTGCGGCTCTTTGCGCTGTGCGCGAAAGCTTCCACAAAGGGAATACTGAGCGCGTAGATGGTGCAGCTTTTGATTCTCATACGACTCTCGAAATCAATTCGTCCGGGTGCTTCAGCTTGAGCTCTCCTGTGTGCCGAAGTAGCGTTTGATGAAGACGTTTTCGCGGAAGGTCACTCCGAGGATGGTTTCGGCATCCTCCGTCTCAATCTCGTAAAAGCTTGCGTAAGCGGCGACCGCATCAAGTCCCTCTTCCGCGTGGCGCAGGTCAACTTCCGAATGATGATGAAACCATTCCAGCGCCGTTTGGGGCAGACGCCTGTGCTCGTGCAGGAAGCCAGCAATGCGCGAGGCCAGCCGCGAGAGCACCCATTCAAACGCGACCGTCTCCATCAGCACGCTCAAGCCCAGTTCCTTGAGCGTCCCGAACAGGATGGGAGACGTGATTATGCGGCGAAGCTCATCACAGGCTTCCCCTTCCAACTGCTCCCGCCTCTTCAAATCAAAGCCCGCGGCCTCTATAAGCTTGAAGAGAAGCGAAGGGTGCGACACGCCGTCTCCGTCCAGCCCAAGCTCTTCCAGCATGTTGTGTTTGAGCTTGTCGGCTTCGGCGGGCGGCGCAAGCGCAAAGAGAAAAGCAAGTATGTGCGGGCTTTTCAGGTGGCTGCGGCAGACGCTCGCTATGAACCTGTCGTAATCCAGCGCGCTTGCCGTTCCCTGTTCAAGCGCCTGAAAGGGCCTGCACGAAGCGAAGCCGTCCGCCTGCCTGCTGTATTCGGATTCGACCACTAATCGAAGATTCATGCCGCATCCCCCTCCACAAAAGTCTGATTTTCATCACCCACGAGCCATCCTCGCCGGTAGCAAGACGGGTTCAGAATAAAATTTAGCGGGAATAAAGAAGCTCGCTAGCCTCTCAGTGTGGCACTTCTTACACTGCCACACAATCAAGGGATAAAGGATAAGGGATGAGGGATGAAATTGGGACACGCCTTTGGCGTGATTTAATTAAAAGAATCAAAGCTGTCAGGCTTTGTCCAACATCTCATCCCTCATCCCTCATCCCTTAATTCGCCCTCATTCTTAATTCATCGAGTGAGGTGTCGGCGATGATGCGAAAGACGCGTGGGCGGCAGCCTTCCGGGAGGCGTTTGACGGTCAGGGCGTCTGTGATGACGAAGGTGCTTGAGCGCAAGCCCTTCTCCCAGCCTTGTGTGCGCGCGTCGCGGAAGTTGAGGGCGTGCGGGTCTATGCCTGCGGCGACGAGTATGACGCGTGACCAGTGTAGAAACTCAGGCCAGCGCGAGACTACGGAGATGAGCGCGTCCGGTTCGGGCGGCGGCTCTTCACCTTGCAGGGATTCCGGCACGGAGCGAGAGTGAAGAAGAATCAGGGTCTTGCCGACGGGAAGCGTTCCATGAAGGCGTTCGGCCTGCCCCAGAAGCGCCACGACGGCTGCGCCCGTCAAAAGGCTTGCATCCTTTGCGCACGCTTCCGGACTTGCGCCCGCAACTCTCCAGCCGCTCGCCTCCTCTATTTCCGCTATCAGAATCGAGCGCAACTCTTCATCCGGCTCTATGACCAGGAAATGATCCGGCGGTTGAAGCTCAAGCCAGTGGCGCACGCGTGCTCGAATCTCGTCGAGCGTGAAGCCGCGAGTGCGTGCCAGATTGAGAAAGACTGCTATCAGTTGATCCAGCTCAAGCGCCGTTTCGGGCAGCGCATCCGTTGTCAGCGCTCTGACGTAGATGCCGCTCCCTTTGCGCATCAACACCCAGCCGCGCTCGGCCAACTCACGATACGCTGCGCTCACGGTGTTGGAATGTATGTGAAAGCGTCGCGCCAGCTCGCGCGTGCTCGGAAGGCGCTGACCCGGCTGTAGGTCTCCGCTCACCACGCCCAGCACAACCTGCGTCACCAGTTGCTCGCGCAACGGCACCTCACTATTTTTCGAGAGCCACAGACGCATAAAGGCAGTTTTCAGTTTTGAGTTTTCAGTTTTCAGTAAAAGCGACTGGCTCTTCTTCTGAAAACTGAAAACTGAAAACTTCTCCTGTCACTTGTCACCTGTCACGGCTTTTGAGATGTGTTCGAGCGAGCGGTCGTAGCGATAACTGACGTTGAAGTGGCCGTCGTCGAACTCTTCTTGGACGAAAGGGATGTTGTGCTGTTTGAGGCGCGCTGCCAGGATGCGTGCGCCAAGGTCAAGCGCAAACTCGTCGCGTGTGCCTGCATCCAGATAGAGGAGCTTGAGGCTGCGAAGCTCCTCCGTGCGGCGCTCGACCATGCGGACTGGATCGTGCTCCAACCAGCGCGCCCAGACTTCCGGGATGATTTCACCCGTTCGCGTATCGAAAGGAAGACGAATACCGAGCGGCTGGGAAGCGTCCGGCGAATAGCACGCGCTCATAGCCAGTACGTTGAGCAGCGCAATATCCTCTTTGCCCTTCTTCTCTTCGCCCCAGAACTTTTCCAGAAAAGTTGCAGGGTCGCCCGTGCCGATTTCGCGCACGTACTTGATGAAATCTGGCGGGTAGCAATATTCAAAATAAGCATCGCCGCTGTGCGAGGCGACCAGACCGAACACATCCGCGTGGCGCATCCCTTGAACGAGCGCGCCGTAGCCGCCGGAAGACTTGCCCATCACGGCACGCGCGCCCGCTTCATTGCGCGTGCGAAACCGCTCATCAACGAAAGGCACCACCTCTTCGATGAGATAATCTTCGTAGCGCCCTGTGGCCGTAGAGTTGATGTACTGCGAGCCGCCGAGCCGTGTGAAGCAGTCCGGCATCACGATGATCAGCTCTGTGATTGAGCCACGAGCAATCAGGGCGTCCATACGCTCCGTTAGGCTCGGCGTGAAGGCTTGTGTGTTGAGAAGCATCTGCCCGCGACCTGTAAAACCCGTCAGGCAATAAACGACCCCGAAGCGACGTGTCGCATCCAGGTCATAACCGGGCGGCAGATAAACATAAAGCTCGCGCGTAGCCGGATCGCCCAGAGGGTTATCGCGCAGCACAACGCTCTCAAGGCGCTCAACGACGATGCGTCCATTCACGTTCATGTGTGTGCTCAAGGATTAGTTGATACTCAAAGGATGAGAGGCCGCCCCCCGCCATTCATCTCGCGGAAGCGACCCCTCATCGGGTTTGATTCGCGCTGTGTGATTGCAGAGCTTTCAGCGACGCTTGCCGCCTTTACCGGTCAGGGAGTCCAGGACGTTTGCGATTCTGGCTGCTCCCCTTCCGACTGCCTCCGCGACGTTGACGACCAGGCCCTTGCCGGTGCCGGGCTGTTTAGCGGCCTCTACTTTTAGAACCGCCCTTCTTCGCTCCACCGCGTCCGCCTTTTGCACCGCTCTTGCTGCCGGAGCGTGCTGCGCCCGCGCCACCGCGACCGCCGCCCTTTGCGCTGCCGCCGCCACGTGCTGCGCCCTTCGCTCCACCTTTACCGGCAGAGCGTGAGCCGCCGCCCGCACCACGCGCGCCGCCGCCTTTCTTCGCTGCGCCGCGACCTGCGGCACCGCCACGGCCAGCAGCAGCACCGCCGCCGCGACCGCTAACGCCGCCTTTCGTTCCAGCGCCGCCACCGCCGCGCGCCGCGCCACCCTTCTTCGCTCCGCCTTTGCTTCCACCGCCCGCGCGTGCGCCAACCTTTGCGGCACCACCGCCGCGTGCTGCTCCGACACCGCCTACGCGTCCACCGGAGCCGGAAGTGGCACGACTACCGCCGCCCTGCCCGCGCGAGCCGCCTTTGCCTGCGCCACCTTTAGTAGAGCCTTTCGCGCCAGCCTTAGAAGCTTTGCCTTTCTTGCCTCCGCTCTTCTTAGTGCCGCCGCCTGCGCTGCCGCGTCCACCTCCGGCATTGCCGCCGGTCTTCGATGCGCCTTTCGCCGCACCGCCGCCTGAAGAGCTTCCGGCGCGACCACCGGAAGAGGTTCCGCCACGAGCGCCGCCGCCTGTCCCGCCAGAGCCTTTGGCTGCACTGCCGCGTCCGCCGCTCTTGCCACCGCCGCCGCGACCACCGCCGGAACCGCCACGACCGCCGCCACCGCCGCCGCTCGTCGGGCGCTCGCCGATGCCAGAGCTATCGCGATCCTTAGCGCCACCACCAGCGTTGAGCGACTTCATATCGTCCTCACCAATGCCCGAGCTTGGGCCGCCGCCCTTGGCTTCACCTATGCTCGAACCGGGCATGCCTTTGCCTTCGCCTATGCTGGAGCTTGTGCGGGTCTTGCCAGAGCGTCCACCGCGACCACCGCCGACGCCGGTTCCACCGCCTCCACCACCGGCTCCGGCAGCGCCGCCGCGACCGCCGCCTTCACCGCTCATATCAGCGCCTATTCCGGTCGCCCGCCCTATGGCCTGGCCTCCGCGACCTTCCCCGCTGCCGCCCCCGCCTTCAGAGCGTTCACCTATTCCTGAACTGTCGTCGGTGCTCGCACTACCGGCACCGCCCTTCACCTCGTCGCGCTCGCCAGAGCCGCTGCCCGCGCCCTGACCGTCTCTGTTTGTACCATCACCCTGTTCAGACATCTCATCTGCTCCTTTTCAAAAGAGGGAAAGACCCTGTTTGTTTAGAGATTGAACTGACGTACAAAGGATCGCGTTATTGGCTGCGGAGAATATCACAGTTTGCGCGCCTGAGTGTTCTCATTCTTTCCTGATGGAGAAGTTTTTTTTCCGAGTGATGTCGGCTTAAGGTTTGCTCTCTGCGGCCTCGCTCCCGTATAAATAGAAACTGACAATGGACGCACTTTCATCGGCTTTAGCCGTTCTGACGGCCATGATTACGCCCGCCGTGCTCATCTCTGCCTGCGGAACTATGATTCTTTCGACCTCTACGCGGCTGGGGCGGGTTGTGGATCGCGTGCGCGCGCTTTCCGATAAATTGGAAGAACTAACGAACACGGACGAGAAGCTGGCGCTTTATGAAGAGCGACGCAATATAATCTTCGAGCAGCTCGATAAGTTGACGAGCCGCGCACGCCTGCTTCAGCGCTGCATGGTCGTCTTCTACATGGCGCTCGGCATCTTCGTCGCCACCAGCGTTGCCATAGGAATTGTCGCCGTCAGCGGCGCTCGCTATCACTGGATTCCCGTCGTCACCGGACTAATCGGCGCATGCTTTCTTTTCTACGGCAGCATCCTGCTCATCTTCGAGGCGCGGCTCGCCCTGACGACGATTCACATGGAGATGGACTTCATATGGAAGTTCAGCAAACATCTCGTTCCGCCTGAGCTGGCCGAGCGCCACAAGCCGCACTTCGTACACTTCAGACGCCATGACTGATTTTCCCCAATACCTTGAGCTATTCCATTCAGGTGAGTTGGAAAAACGCGTCCTCGCGCTCGAACACCTGCTTGAGCGCTGCACCATCTGCCCGCGCGACTGTCTCAACAATCGCCTTCAGGATGAGATTGCGGCCTGCTATTCGGGACGGCTCCCAATAGTTTCGTCTTACACGCCGCACTTCGGCGAAGAGCCTGCGCTCGTAGGCACACACGGCGCAGGCAACATCTTCTTCGGCAACTGCAATCTGCGCTGCGTCTATTGCCAGAACTACCAGATTTCTCAAACGCACAAAGAGCAGATTAAGAATGAAATCACGCATGAGCGTCTGGCCGGGATGATGCTTGAGCTGCAAGCGAAGGGCTGCCACAACATCAACTTCGTCTCGCCCACACACTTCGTCCCGCAGATGGCTCGCGCCATTCTAATCGCAGCCCAACGGGGCTTGCGTCTCCCAATCGTCTACAACACCAACGCTTACGATTCCGTAGAAGTCCTCAAACTTCTGGACGGCATCGTCGATGTTTATCTTCCTGATTTGAAGTATGCGGAGAGCGACGCGGGCTACACCTATTCAAAGGTGCGTGACTATACTTTACACGCCCGGCGAGCCGTCGCCGAGATGTATCGCCAGATGGGCGACCGGCTGGTCTTCGGCACAGACGGTCTGCTCAAACGCGGCCTCGTCATACGTCTACTCGTTCTTCCAAACGATGTCGCGGGCGTGCGCGAATCCCTCACGTGGATTAGAAACGATTTAAGCGCGAACGTCGCCGTCTCTCTCATGGCGCAGTACTACGCCACGAACCGCGCCGCCACAGACAACCGCTACATCCTTCTATCACGCCGCATCACCGAATCCGAATGGCTGCGCGCTCTTTCGATGCTTGATGAGCTAGGAATGGAAGAAGGCTGGATGCAGGAGTACGACGGCGCTGCCCATTACTATCGTCCAGACTTCACAGACCGCGAGCAGCCGTTCAAGGATATTAGAGATTTCGAGTAGGAAGGACAGGTCAGTGCCGTCTGCGGTAGCGGGCAGGGATGGAAAAGCAAGGATGAGGGATGAAAGCCAAGGATGGATTTTCTTTTATCTCATCCTTCATTCCTCATCCCTCATCCCTGCTTTTGGCGGTACTGACCTTGAGTCTCAATCATTCCGCTCGCTGGTAGAAAGTCACCTTTAGACCCTCGTCAAGCTGCCGTACATCATAAGCCTCAAAACCTTCCAGAAAATTCTCCGGCATGAAAGTATCCGCGCCTTCGACCGTGAGAGGGACTTCGGTGACAATCCAGCGCTCTATATCCTGCGAGAAGGCTTCGAAGACTTCCGCGCCGCCGATGATGAAAAGGTCGCAGGCCAGATAGTGACGAAGCGTGAGAACCGAAAGCCTGTCACGTAAAAGGATGACGCCCTCCTGCGGCTCTACATTTCTCGAACGGCTCAGCACAATGTTGAGACGCTTGGGGAGCGGGCGCTTCAGTGAAGCCCATGTGCGGTAGCCCATCACGCAGGCGTTTCCAATCGTCTGCGACTTGAAGAATTTCAGGTCGGCGGAATAGTGCCACGGGAGAGCGCCACCTTTGCCTATAGCGCCCTCTCTATCCACTGCGACGATGCCTGTGATTGCCATAGCTTCTTTATGTCCGGCTATTTTACGCTTGCACGTCTCAACTCTACACCGCGACGGGCGCGGCCAATTTGCTGTGCGAGCGATAGCCCACCAGGTTCAGGTCTTCATAGCGCATCCGTAATAACCCTTCAAGGCCGCGCAAGACGCCCTCTTCATCCTTAATCTCAAGGCGGGGCAAAGGCAGCGGCTCGCGCCTCAAAAGCTCCTCGACCTGCTCCAGATGATTTTTGTAGATATGATAATCGCCGAGCGTGTAGATGAAGCGACCCACATCCAGCCCACAGACGTGCGCGACCATGTGCGTCAACAACGCATAGGAGCTGATATTGAAGGGCACGCCCAGAAAGGCATCAGCCGAGCGTTGGTAGAGCTGGCAATGAAGGGTACGTTCCTGCTCGACTTTGAATTGAAAGAGCGTGTGGCAGGGCGGAAGGTCAACGCGGTCGCACTCACGCGGGTCCCAGCCTGTGACTATCAAGCGGCGCGAGTTCGGGTTTCTTTCTATCTCGCCTATGAGTCGCGCTATCTGGTCTACGCCGTCTCGTGCAGGATAATGGCCGCCGAAGGAACGCCAGAGATAGCCATAGACAGGGCCAAGGTCGCCCGCCTCTCGATTGAAGCGGCTGGTGTGTGCTTCATCTGCCCATTCCTTCCAGATGTCCACGCCCCTTGCGCGCAAGCTTGCTTCGTTTGTATCGCCTGAAAGAAACCAGAACAGTTCCTCTGCAACCCATCGGAAAGGAACTCTCTTGGTCGTCACAAGCGGAAAGCCCTGGCGCAGGTCGAATTGCGTCTGGTAGCCGAAGTGCGAGATGGTGCCGACGCCTGTGCGGTCTTCGTGCTCCGTACCGTGCGCCAGGATTGATTTGAGAAGGTCTTGATACTGTTTCATAGTAGAGTTTTGCGTCCAACAGTTTCAACCGGCCTGAAAGTGCTGCGCGCGCGTCTACAGTCTCATTGCAGAAGAAACTGTAGAGAGTCCTGCGTGCTGTATTCGGCAGGCTCCTGTCCTTTGCGAAAGATGCGCGCGCTTTTATCGCCGAGCAGTGTTACCTCAGAGCCTTCTACCTTGAGCGCGCTGCCTTCCCTGAGTCCGACGACCCTGAAGTCAGGATTGGCTTCGATGAATTCCAACAAACGCTCTTCGCGTGTCTCGCCGCTGTGATTGGCTACGCCCTCGTCCGTGTAGTGCGGGTTGATTTGAAACGGGATGAGCGAGAGCGCATCGAAGCCGGGCGGCTCGACCACAGGCATGTCGTTTGTGGTCTTAATCGTCGGGCAAGCGACGTTCGACCCTGCGCTCCAGCCTACATATGGCATCCCGGAAGATGTGCGCGCTCTAATCACTTCAAGCAGGCTCGCTTGATAAAGGCCGCGCAGCAGGTGAAAGGTATTGCCGCCGCCAACGGCTAAGGCTTCAGCCTCTTCGACAGCGCGCACAGGGTTGCTCGCCTCATGCACGGAGTCTAGAGCGTAGCCTATCTCCTCGAACGGCACGCGCACCTTTGCAGCATAAGCATCATAAGTCCCGCGCACACTGGCAAAGGGGACGAAGAGAACGCGCCTGCAATCAGCGCCCAGAAAGCTTTTAATGGCCGGTAAAGGATAGCGAAGATAGTCTTCCCCGTAGTTCGTAGAATTGCTCAGCAGCAGTAATCTTCGGCGTGACATATCCATTAGACCGCGCGGCTCGCAAAGGTTTTACAAGCCCTGTCCCCTACATCTATATCCGGTACTTAAATCTTTATCACGTCTCCTTGAGTTTGAAAAAGAGTCGAGCGGCTGTTATATAAATAAAGCTTACGCGATAGTAGAAAGAGTCTGCAACGCGCCGGGGGCTGGACGCGAGGCGCGCGAGCTTTAATTGAACTGTCGCTTTCTCGGTGGAAGATGACGAAAGGTGAAAAGAGTGTGAGCGAGGCTGCAAGAGCCGTAGTGAATGTGGGAGAGAGCGCACCGGATTTCGCTCTACCTGATGCCGAAGGCCAGACGTGGCGCTTGTCGGAACACAAGGGCGAGACGGTCGTGCTGCTCTTCTATCCCGGCGACAACACGCCGGTTTGCACCAAGCAGATGTGCTCGGTGCGCGACCGTTGGAGCGATTATCTTGCGACGGGCGCACGTATTGTAGGCATCTCGACCGATACGGTCGAGTCGCACAAAGGATTCGCGGCTAAATACAATCTGCCGTTTCCGCTTCTGGCAGACCCGACTGAAGAAGTAGTACGCGCTTACGGGGTACGTTCGTGGCTGCCCAATCGCTCGGCGCGCGCCGTCGTCGTCATCAACGCGGGCGGCATCATCACCTACAAGAAGGTTCAGCCCCTGAGCCTCTTTCCCCCACGCGACGACCGCATCATCGCAGCCATACTAGAAGCAGTGGCAAGTGACAAGTGAGAAGAAGAGTTTTCAGTTTTCAGTTTTCAGTAAAAGCACACGGCACTTCTTCTGAAAACTAAAAACTGAAAACCGATAAGGAGTTTTTTAAGATGTCTGCTGAAACGATTAAATGCAAGCGGTGTGGAAACACCAGGCCGCCGCTCGGGTATGCGCCGCTTCCTACCGATTTAGGAAAGAGAGTCGGCGCTGAAATTTGCCAGCCCTGCTGGGCTGAATGGCTGCAAAAGCAGCAACAGCTCATCAACCACTTCGGCCTAGACCTGTCTAACCCTGAAGCTCACGATTTTCTGTTCGAGAACATGAAAGTCTTCTTCTTCAACGAAGGCCAGGATTTGGCGCAGGTGGACACCTCGAAAGAAGGCTCGGTCAAGTGGTAAGAAGACAGTGCAGAAGGCAGAGTGCCGCAATGATGAATGAAGAGAAGATTCAAGTTGAATGCTCTTTCTTTAATTCCACATTCTGCACTCTGCCTTCTGGATTTCTTTCGTCTCTCATTTCGCGCATGAGGAAGTAGTTCAGCGCGGTGCGTATGATGGCGATGGCTCCGAGCTTTCCTATCTGATCCCAGGTGGGCGCAATGGCTGTGGACAAAATATCAGCGCCCAGTTGAAATTCGAGCGCAAGGGCTAGAAAGCGTGCCAGGGTCAGGCGAACGCCGTTGAAGGATTCAAGCTGTGGCGGGACAAGCGTGCGTATGAACTGGTAGCCTGCCGTCAGGACGCCCAGTCCTATGATGAGCGCGCCAGTGGTTTCCACTATCAGCCGCAGCCACTGTACGGCATTGATAATCGTGCTCTCGACCGCGCCCTCGTGCGGAGCGAGGACAAATGCGCGCGCGCTTTCTTGCAGCAGACCCGGCGCAGGGAATATGAACAAGACCGCTCCTTTCCTCTCGAACCGCTGCCCGTAGGCGACGAAAATGAAAATTAATACTTGCGCGGAGGCGATAAATCAATTACCATCTCGGCCATCCTAAGGGAATGTCCCGTGTTGATTCAACGCTTTTCTTCCCTTGCTGAAAAGAGCGCGTCATGGGTCTTCGGTGTCATCCATAGCATTTCCGTTATGTCGCTTTAGAGACATCTTCTTTTCGCGAGTCTTTGCCTGAACCGTAAATCAAGAGTTTTTTCACCAATCGTGGTGAGTTGATAGGAGAGAATGCATGAAGATCAAATTAGCAGCGTTTCTGGCTTTCGTCCTGTTAGTCATGGCAGGCTGTAGCGCCGCCAACACCAATTCCGGTAATACCGGTAACATGAATACGTCCAATACGGCGAATGCCAACCGGGCTGCGACCGCTCCGGCCAACACCAACGAGAACATGGTCAAGGCCAATGCCGACCCGACCTCCACGACCGGCGGCACGAAAGAGGGCTGCAAGTGCTCTGCCGCAGGGATGGCCTGCAACAGCAAGGACGGCAAGGGCTGCTGCGGTGCTGAGGGCTGCTCTACCATGAAGGACGGCAAATCCGAGTGCTGCGCCAAGACGGGTAAGGAAGGCGACGCCTGCTGCTCCACGGCTGGCAAGACCGCTTCTACAGGCACGTCCGGCTGTGGCACTGAGAAGAAGGAAGGGGCTAACACCCCGGCCAAGAAGTCCTGAGCATAAAGCAGTAAGCTTTTCGAGCAACAACCTGAATCCAGAGATGGGCGTGCGCCCTGCCGCTAGAATATAGCGGGGCGCACGCCCATTTTTCTTGCCTCCTACAAATCACTTGTTCTAATATGCAGGTGATTTTCATCCCCTTCTTATTCTGACGGTTAGCTTTTCGGCATGGTGTCCAGGGCGTCGCCCTTCCATGTTGCTCCTCAAATAGCGCGAGGGTTCTCGTGCCTGGCAATTTTCTCAAGGCTTAAATTTTCAACCACCGGAGGAGTTATGAACATGAAGAAACTTATGGCGCTCTTAGCAGGACTTGCCCTTGCGGCTTTAGCCGTCGGATGCAGTAGCGATGACAACGCCAATACAGGCAATGCCAACAAGCCTGCCAACAGCAACACGGCTGTGGTCACCAACACCAACACGACCGTCAACGCAAACGCTAATGCCAATGCCAACAAGGCTCCGACCAAAGAGGATGTAGAGAAGAATAAGGAGACCTACGGCAAGCAGGCCAAAGACGCAGGCCGCAAAGTCGGCACGGGCGCTAACGACATGTGGTTGTGGGTCAAGACGAAATATGATCTGGCCGCCGCCAATGACCTCAGAGATTCCACCATCAACGTTGATGTGGAGAACGGCGTGATTACCTTGACGGGCACGGTTGCCACTAAAGAGCAGATGCAGAAGGCCGACCAAATCGCCAAGGCAGTCGAAGGCCAGAAGGGCGTGCAGAACAAACTCAAGGTCGCAGCCGGAAACACAAACTCGAACGCGAGCGCCAACACCAAAAAGAAGTAGCGCGGCGCGGTTGAGATTGACGAGCTGAAAGATAGAAAAAGATAGACTCGCGGCGACGTGCCGCCTGTCAATCGCTGCCGTGTCCAGAGGGGCGAGAGGTTTTCGCTATTCAAGCCTCCGCCCCTCTTTTTACTTTTTTGCCTTCATCCCTTTCACCCGGAACAAAGCTTATGCAGAGTCGTCGCTTCCGCTTAATCTTTGCCATTGTCGCGCTCATAGCCGTCATGGCATCTCCCGTTCCTATCTCGCGCGCGCAGCAGAGCGCTATTGATACTTACGCCATTACAAACGCACGCATCGTGACCGTCTCCGGCCCCGTGATAGAGCGCGGCACAGTCGTCATACGCAACGGTCTTATTCAATCGGTCGGCGCAAGCTTGACGGCTCCAGCCGATGCGCGCGTGATTGACGGCACTGGATTGACAGTCTATCCCGGACTGATTGATGCCTACACAAGCCTTGGGATACAGCAGCAGGCCGCGCCGCCCGCGCAGAGACCCGTAGGAGCAGTAGGAGCGCCCGCCGTTACCTCTCCGACGCCTCCGCCGTTCTCTTCTCCGAATCCGACGCAGCCCGTCGGACTGCAACCAGAGATTCAGGCAGTAGATTTCATACGCCCCGGCGGCACTGAAATCGAAGCGGCCAGAAACGCAGGCATCACTGCGGCTCTGACAAGCCCGCGCGAAGGCATCTTTATGGGTCAGTCTGCGCTCGTCAATCTGTCTGGCATTACTACGACCGAGATGACTTTGCGCGCGCCCGTTGCCATGCACATAGGCTTTACGCCGTTGCGCTCAGGCGTCTACCCGTCATCGCTGCTGGGGGTCTTCTCTGCGCTCAGACAAATGCTCATAGACGCCGAGCGCCTACGCATGGCGAATCTCATTTATGAAAAGAGTCCGCGCGGGCGTCGGCGTCCCGAACAGGATCGCTCGCTCGTCGCGCTCTTTCCGGTGTTGACACGCGAGATGCCGGTCGTGATGTTCGCCAACACGGAGCGAGAGATTCGACGCGCCGTTGATCTGGCGGAAGAGTTCAACCTGCGACTCATCATCGCCGGAGGCGCTGAAAGCTGGAAAGTGACTGACCGCCTGCGCGAGCGCAGTGTGCCGGTGCTGCTTTCCCTGAACTTCCCCAGACGCACCACCATGCAGGTTGCTGAGGCAGACCCGGAACCGCTACGCATCCTTCGGGCGCGCGTGGATGCGCCGAAGACGGCTGCGCGACTTCAACAGGCTGGCGTGCGCTTCGCCTTTCAATCCGGGTCAATGGCGAACATGAATGATTTTCTCTCGAACGCCGCGAAGGCCGTAGAGCAGGGCTTGCCGCGTGATGAAGCGGTGCGCGCTCTGACCCTGAGGGCGGCGGAGATATTCGGCGTTGCAGACCGCCTTGGCACAATCGAGGCGGGCAAGATTGCCAATCTGACCGTCACGCGCGGCGACATCTTCGACCGCAACGCGCGCATCACTCACGTCTTCATTGACGGTCGCCCTGTGGATTTAAGACCCGCCACAGCCCCCGCCGCAGGCAGCGGTGCGAATGCTACGGGAGCGTGGACGCTCAACATCAATCTTGGCGAAGGCGATGTGGCCGCCACACTCAACATAGAACAGCAGGGCGGGCAGGTGAGCGGCTCAATTCAAGGCGCGCTCGGCTCCGCAGAGATAGCAGGCGCATCCGTCGGCGCTGGGGGAGACATACGCTTTACAGCGCCCCTCACCATCGGCGGCCAGACCACCGAAGCGACCTTCAGCGGCACGATTACAGGTAACGAGATGCGCGGCATAGTGCAGGTCGTAGGACGCTCGCCCGGCTCTTTCACAGGCACACGTCCGAACGCCCCACCCTCTTCAACGCCTCCCGCACGACCGCCGAATCAACCGCCTGCTCAAACTGAGCCGACTCCGCAGCCAAGCCCTACGGCCTGCATGATAATTGTAGGGGCAGGGCTTGTCCCTGCCCGTATCGTTCGTGAGAACGATAATCAACGTGCGAATTTATTCAATGTCATATAACGGCGTAACGGTTTCGCGCCTTGCGCGACGGGCAGAGGACTTGTCCCTCCCCCTACGGTTTCTAGTCACCGAGGAGAGCTCAAAGTGAGAATAATGAAAAGAACAATGGCCGTGCTTCTGGTGCTTTCATTCATGAGCGCAATGCCGCTCGTGAGCGCGCTGGCTCAGCGAAGTTCGCGAGGGCAGCAGCAGGGCAATGCTGCGGCTAACACAGCGGCAACAGAGACGCTCATACGCAACGCTACTATTCTGACCATCTCGCACGGCACGCTACAGAACTCGGACATTCTCATACGCAACGGCAAGATTGCGGCCATAGGCCAGAATCTAAAGGCATCACAAAATGCGCGCATCGTGGACGCGACCGGCCAATTCGTCATGCCCGGCATCATTGACTGCCACTCGCACTCTATGATTGATGCCATCAACGAGAGCACCTATGCAGTGACCTCTATGGTTCGCATACGCGATGTGCTGAACCCTACGGACGTTGATCTTTATAGAGAGCTGGCGGGCGGCGTCACGACCTTGAATATCCTGCACGGCTCGGCCAACGCCATCGGCGGGCAGAACACAGTAGTCAAAATCAAGTGGGGTCGCCCGGCAGAAGAGTTTATCTTCCCCAATGCTCCGCCCGGAATAAAGTTCGCTCTGGGCGAAAACCCCAAGCGCACGAACTTTGCCCCGCCTACCGGACAGCCGCGCCGCTATCCCGCTACGCGCATGGGTGTAGAAGAAGTGATACGCGATGCTTTCACACGCGCGCGGGATTACAAAAGTAGTTGGGACGAGTATCGCGCTGCGTTGCAACGTGGTGAAAAGAATCTTATCCCGCCGCGCCGCGACCTACAGCTTGAGCCGCTCGTGGAAGTTCTGGAAGGCAAGCGATTTGTTCACGCGCACAGCTACCGCGCAGACGAGATTCTGATGCTCATACAGATAGCGGACGAGTTCGGATTCAAGATACGCACCTTCCAGCACGCGCTCGAAGCCTACAAGGTCGCGCGTGAGATTGCGCAACACGGCGCGGGCGCTTCCATCTTCATAGATAGCTGGGCATACAAGATAGAAGCCTACGATGCGATTCCCTACACCGCCGCTATCTTAGTGCGCGCAGGCGTCAACACCTCCGTCAACTCCGACTCGAACGAGCGCGCTCGCCGTCTCAACATAGAAGCGGCCAAGGCCATGAAGTACGGCGACCTTTCCGAAGATGAAGCCTTAAAGCTAATCACCATGAATCCTGCGTGGCAGCTAGGCATAGATGCCCGCGTCGGCTCGATTGATGTCGGCAAGGATGCCGATATAGCTATCTGGAACGGCCACCCTTTCAGCGTCTACTCGCGCGTCGAGTCCGTCTTCATTGACGGCGAAATCTTCTTCGACCGCCAGCAAGACCTCGCGCGTCGTGCGGATTTAGAGCGCGAGCGCGCAAGTCTCGAACAGGCTGAGCCGAATCGTGCGCCGTCTCAGGGCGGCACCTCCCCCGCTCTTCCTAGACCCAGACGCCCTGCCTACGGCCATGAAGACGACGAGCTGGACGGAGGTAACGACCAATGAAAAGAGCTGCGCAAAGGAAGCTGAAAATCAGACACACAGAGACGCGGCGACGTAGCACGATTGTCATCTTCGCTTCTCTTGTTTGCTTCGCCGCTTCTATGTCAGCCGTCCTGCATGCCGGAGCGCAGCAGCCCGCAAGCGTAACCATTCAGCAGGGCGTGACTAACCCTCCGGGTCTTTACGCGATTAGAAACGCGCGCATTGTGACCGTGAGCGGGACTGTGATTGAAACCGGCACCATCATTGTTCGTGATGGAAAGATTGAAGCGGTCGGGGCGAATGTAACAGTGCCTGCGGGCGCGCAGGAGATTGACGCGCGGGGCTTGAGCGTCTATCCGGGCATGATTGACTTGGGAACGTCGCTCGGCCTTGTTGAAATAGAGTCGGGCGCGCCCGGCACTGTTGACCTCACGGAAATCGGAGACATGAACCCGAATGTGCAGGCTATCATCAGCGTCAACCCGCACAGCGCTCATGTCACGGTCACGCGTGCGAACGGCATAACTACTGTGTTGACTCTGCCGCGCGGCGGCATCATCTCAGGCCAGGCCGCCTTAATAAATCTGGACGGGACGACGCCACGCGAGATGGCCGTCACGCCATCAGCCGCGCTCGTCATCACCTTCCCGCGCGCAAGCTCGTCGGGGCGTCGCGATTTTGCATCGACACCGGAAGCGGCAAGCAACCTTAACGAAGCCATCACTACGCGCGACCGTCAGGTTGAGCAGTTGCGCAAGCTCATGCGAGACGCCGAAGCCTACGGCAAGGCGCAGGATGCTTACGCGCGCGACAAAACCCTGCCGCGTCCAGACCAGAATGTAGTGCTTGCTTCGCTTGTGCCCTTCGTGCGCGGCGAGCGTCCCGTCATCATGCGCGCCGACCGCGAAGTAGAGATACGCGCCGCCGTGCGCTTCGCAGACGAGCTGCGTATGCGTCCAATCATCCTCGGCGGCAACGATGCGTGGAAGGTCGCAGCGTTCCTGCGCGAGCGCAACGTCCCTGTGATTTTGACGGGCGTGCTAGACCTTCCCAATCGCGAAGACGATTACTACGACCAGCTCTACGGATGCGCCGCTCGCCTTCAACAAGCGGGCGTGCGCTTCTGTATCTCCACAGGCGACACGGGCGCACAGGTGCGCGACCTTCCCTATCACGCGGGGATGGCCGCAGCCTTCGGTCTCCCGCGCGACGAAGCTCTCAAAGCCGTCACGCTCTATCCGGCGCAGATCATCAACGCGGCAGACCGCTTAGGCTCAATCGAAGCGGGCAAGATTGCCAATCTAGTCATCACAGACGGCGACATCCTGGAAGCGCGCACGCGCATACGCTATCTCTTCATAGCAGGCCGCAATGTTCCGATTACTAATCGCCAGACGGAACTCTACGATCAATTCAAGAACAGAAAATGAAAGGAATCCTAGCCCGATCTCGTGGGGTTGGACATTTCGACCAGGAGTTGCACCGCGAAGTCTCCTTTGCGTAGTCTGCCGTCGTGAACGGCGTTCACGACCACGTTGTATCTGTCGGACGGTTCGTTGAACTGCGACAACTCGCCCACGACCGACTGCAACTCCGACTTGGGATGCCAGAACCGGCGGCTTTTGACGCCACCAACCTTCGCCAGCAGTATCAGATCATGGAACTCAAGCTCCACTTCTTCGCTGAGAATTCGCAGAAGCAGCTTGCCTGAGAACGTGAAAGTCATTTTGGTCTCGACATCAGACTCCAAGAGTGCTCCGAGTTCTGCGTCCGTCGCCTGTAGGTCAACTATGACCCCTATATTCGCCGGACTCAGACCCAGAACCGACGCCAGCGGCGGCTGCCCTTCCTCCCGCAAAATAGTCTCGGCACTCGCCATGAATTGGGCTTTGAGTTGCCCGGTCATGGCAGGATTATTTATCCCCCCCCTGAAGTTTTTAATCTTTTCTTTTAGCTCCATTCATCCTCCCAGGCTTTAGAGGCGAATGCGATTCTTCTCTCTGTCCTTATCCGGCACACTGACGGTATCGTCACCACGGGCACTTATGACTTTGCCCTAGCTCACAGGCTTGTTGTTGTCTGGCGCTCTCGTCTGAGCAATCGCGCAGAGATAGAACAGAGCAGAAGAATCGCGAAAGATATAGATAAGCGTTTCAACAGTAACGCCTTTCCAAAAGGATGGTGCGAGAAATACCTTATATCTAAACTAGCTCTCCTTCTCAAGGTTATTCCGACCAGATGGTCTTCTCTCGCCCCGAATTTAATTTGCACCTAAGCATGATGCCTTTGTAGTAACCTAAGTGGTAATGTAGCTGTAAAAACTAGCTATTTGATGTATTAGACCGCCACTAGCGGTAAAAGGCGGCTCAGGGAGTGATTAGACTGCTGGCGGTAATTTACGGATAATTCGGGTATATTGCCACTACTGGCGGCCTAATTGTAGTTGGGCGTCTTTAGACGAGATTTCTTATGGAGCAAAGTACAAACGCATCTGATTCCGAATATCGGCAGCGTAAACGCAGAGTGCTTGTGGCGGCTGCTATTTTCTGTGCGTTACTTGCTCCTGTTACAGTCCTTTTTGATAAAGGCGGTGCACAATCTCGCCTCTTAGATTTCGTAACTGTTATTGGTTTTGGCATATTGATTCTCAGCTGGTGCCATTACGACAGCCTCGAACGTGGTAAGCCTTTTGGTTCTGGCTTTCGGGTATTAGTTGTTCTCTTTGGTATCCTTGCACTTTTCGTTTATCTGCTAAAGTCGCGTGGTTTCAAGCAAGGGTTGCGCTCAAGTGGGATGGCCTTATTAGTTTTGCTCGGAATGGTTCTAATCATGTTTGTGTCAGGAATGGTAACGGCTTTAGTATTCGGCATTGAATGACACAGCCGCCCAACAACTCATTTAACCGGAGCGCGAATAGTATTGCTTTCATGCGCGAGACTTGGCTTTATCGGCGTTGAATGCGCGCCCGGTCAATTCGGGCGCTATGCGCTTGCCCTTTGCTGAGAAATCACTGTTGAACTTAGCAGCATCCGGTATCGTAGTAGCCTTAAGGAGGTGAAAGAGAATGTATTGCTCATCTTGCGGCGTGGCTGTCGCGCAGGGCTTAAGCTACTGTAATT
>DASWQH010000006.1:0-27442 GCA_036403815.1 Pyrinomonadaceae bacterium
AAAAGACTTAGCATCCCGACTATTCGCCAGACTTTTGTAATGTCGATCAAAAAGAGGACATTCAAAAAAGTCTGGCGTTGAAAACAAAAGACTTATGCTATCGGCATTTTCGCGCTCTAAAAATGGATAAAGTCGAGCTTAAAGCCTTATCGAGAAAGCTGGCTCTTAATTCCCTTTTCTTCTTCATTCAGCAAGCGAGCGACGATTTTGGGCAAGATTTGCCGAGAACCGCTGAAGCGCACGTAGTATCATGAGCCAGATTAAATCTTTGGAGGAATCATAAACAGTGGCTATTGCAAAGGGCGCGGAGATTGCGCCAGCAAAGGGAAAGCTTGGAGTCTTGCTCGTAGGCTTGGGCGCGGTCAGCACGACTTTTATAGCGGGCGTCGAGGCCATCAAGAAAGGCATTGCCGAGCCGATTGGCAGTCTCACACAGATGGGCACGATTCGTCTGGGCAAACGCACGGAGAATCGTGTCCCGCTTATTAAGGAGATGATTCCGCTTGCGGATTTGAATGACCTGGTCTTCGGCGCTTGGGACATCTTTCCAGATTCGGCTTACGAGGCCGCGATGCACGCTGGCGTTCTGGAGAAAGAGCTGCTCTCGCAGATCAAAGCTCCTATGCAGAAGATCAAGCCTATGCGCGCCGTCTTTGACCAGTCTTATGTTAAGCGCCTGAACGGCACGAACCTCAAAGAGGGCGCAAACAAGCTGGAGATGGCCGAACAGCTCATAGAAGAGATTGCGGACTTCAAGCGACGCAACAAGTGCTCGCGCCTGGTTATGATCTGGGCGGCTTCGACCGAAATTTTTCTCAAGCCTCATGCGGTTCACAAGAACCTGCAATCGTTCGAGCAGGCGATGCGCGATAATCATAAAGCTATAGCGCCTTCCATGATCTACGCTTACGCCGCACTGAAATCCGGCGTCCCCTTCGCCAACGGCGCGCCGAATCTGACGGTTGACCTGCCTGCGCTCATGCAGCTTGCAGACCAGATGAACGTTCCCATCTGCGGCAAGGATTTCAAGACCGGCCAGACCATGATGAAGACCATCCTCGCGCCCGGCTTGAAAGCGCGCATGCTTGGACTTCACGGCTGGTACTCTACGAATATCCTCGGCAACCGCGACGGCGAAGTTCTGGATGACCCCGAATCCTTCAAGACCAAAGAGGAATCGAAGCTCTCCGTGCTCGAATACATCCTTCAGCCGGATGTTTACCCGCAGCTTTACAAAGACTTCTCGCATGTAGTCCGCATTAACTACTACCCGCCGCGCGGCGACAACAAAGAGGGCTGGGACAATATAGACATCTTCGGCTGGCTAGGCTATCCGATGCAGATCAAGATTGATTTCCTCTGCCGCGACTCTATCCTGGCTGCGCCGATTGTGCTCGACCTAGCGCTCTTTCTAGACCTGGCTCAACGCACCGGCATGAAGGGCGTGCAGGAATGGCTCTCCTTCTACTTCAAATCGCCGCAGACGGCTCCAGGGCTTTATCCTGAGCATGATCTATTTATCCAACTGATGAAGCTCAAGAACACGCTGCGCTACCTGCGTGGAGAAGACCTCATCACGCACCTGGGGCTTGAGTATTACGACTGAGCTGACATTGGAAATTTCAGCTTCGAGCTTTTGAAGGGCGCGCTTCAGGTTGAGAAGCGCGCCCTTTCTTACTTTTCCGGTGCCTTCCCTTTTCTACGCCCCCTTTGGCATATAGATTGACGATTAGGTGTAAAAAACCCTCGGAAAATCTTACCCAATCCTCCCCAGCGAACATTATTTGTCAGCTTTTTTCTGCCACGAATTGTCACAATTGTGCTTACACATGCCCGCCGAAAAAAATATCCCGGAATGATGTTCTCGAATATTTTGTGGTGACATTTGAAGCGATGTCGTATATATAGCGTTTGGCAACTGTATGAGAGCCTGTGGCGGGGTTGGCCCAGAGGTAAACTCTCGCCACTTGTGACGCATCTATTAAATGTACGGTTCGTTCTTTGCATGAAGGTGGATGGAGGCTGCGGCCAGAGGTGGATTCCGTAGCCTTCCGAAAGTGTAAGGCAAGCGCCTCGCTCTTCGACTGATAAGGTAGTAGAGCCTGTAGGAAACAACTCGGTCGAAGCCGGTGTCTAAGCTTAAAGCAAGTCGCGCTTGCACTAAACAGTGCCCGTTCATGCGAAGGAGGATGACCAATGCTAGCCCAGATGGAGAAACGAAAAGAGACAATGGAAACGGTCTTCCTTGATCCAGATCAAAAAAGCCCTCGCGCTCAGGAGTTCGAGGAAAAACTGGCGGCGCGCATCGTCGGCCAGGAGCGCGCAGTGCGCCGCATGAGCGGTCTATACCAGATATTTTTAGCGGGCATGAATCCGCTCAATCGTCCCATCGGCACGATGCTCTTTTTAGGGCCGACGGGTTCAGGCAAAACTCGTGTGATAGAAGCCGCCGCAGAAGTCTTGTATGGCGACCAGAACGCGGTCATCAAGATTGACTGCGCAGAGTTTCAGCACTCGCACGAGATTGCCAAGCTCATCGGCAGCCCTCCGGGTTACCTTGGGCATCGCGAAACTAGTCCCATGCTCACGCAGGAGAACCTTGATCGTTATCACACAGAAGAGACCAAGCTCTCGCTCGTGCTCTTCGACGAAATCGAGAAGGCTTCTGATTCTCTGTGGCAACTGCTGCTGGGCATTCTGGACAAAGCGACGCTGACTTTGGGCGACAATCGCCGCGTTGATTTCTCGAAGACGATGGTCATCATGACCTCGAATCTTGGCGCACGCGAGATGAGCGAGATGATCTCCGGCGGCATAGGGTTCGCTCCCGGCAAGGGCGCTAAGAATCCGAATGATAGCGAGATAGATCAAAAGATTTATCGTACGGCTCTGGAAGCGGCGCGCCGCAAATTTTCACCGGAGTTCATGAATCGCATAGACAAGGTGGTTGTCTTCCGCTCTTTGAAGGAATATCACCTGCGGCAGATTCTTGACCTTGAATTGCAGGCCGTGCAGGATCGCATCATGGTTTCGGCAGGCACGAAGTTTGTCTTCCGCTGCACGGACACGGCCAAAGATATGCTGCTTCGCGAGGGCATTGATTTGAAATACGGCGCGCGCCACTTGAAGCGAGCCATAGAGCGCTTCCTTGTCTATCCGCTCTCGAATCTGGTAGCGACCGAGCAGGTTGGTTTGGGCGATCTGGTCAACGTTGACTTGAATGACCAGACAGGCAAGCTGGTCTTCTCCAAGCGCTCAGGCGGTGCCCTCATACAAGACCCGTCAGAGGTTGAAGAAGAGCCGGAAGAGGTCGAGAAGAAATCGGGCGGCGTTGGCCTCCCAATCCCGCAGACCAAGGTGGCACGCAAGAGCCAGGGACGCGGCGAAAAGACCGAAAGCTGATTCGCCAATTGTCCCGTAGGGACATTTGAAAATAGCCCAGCCATTTATGGCTGGGTCATAGCCGAGTAATGAAAGTAGAGTCCCGTAGGGACGATTGAAGCATATGTTCAATCGTCCCTACGGGACTCTACTCTTTTCTCTATATACGTATTCCCAGTGCTAAAGCACTGGGCTATTATCGCGTCGTCCCTAACGGGACTTTGAACACAGTTTCTCAAGCGTTTTTTATAAAGGGCGGTTCGCTTCCGCAGGGGCTATTTTGAGAAGCGCTTCGTAGGCGATGCGAGAAAGATATGGGTCGCGTGCGGCGAGCGCTGTGCGCAGGGCAGGGACGGCTGATACATCGCCTATCAGGCCGAGCGAGCGCGCAGCCTCGCGTCTGACATCATCCCCGGTGCGTGCGTCCGAAAGAGTTTCGACGAGGGCAGGCACGGCGGCGCGACTTTTGATTTGCCCCAGAGAGCGCGCCGCAGCACGCCGCACAAACTCGTTCTCTGCACTCTGGCCGCGAGTAATCTTACTGAAAAGCCCCGAAGATCGAATACGCGCAGAGAGTCTTGCGGCAAGCGGGATGACGGCGGCCTCGTCGCCTATGTTGCCCAGAGCGACGGCTGCGGCTCCGCGCACGCCCTCTTTCTTATCGCGCTCAAGCATCGTGACGAGCGGCGCGACGGCTAGAGGGCTGTGCGTCTCGCCCAGAGCATAAGCCGTCTCCTGTCGTACAAACTCATCTTTATCCTGAAGCAGGGGTAGAAGCGCGCGGGCGGCTTCATCGGCGGGCAGCGAGAGCACGGAGCGGGCAGCGGTTGCACGCACAATCGGCTCGGTATCCTGTAGGGCGCTGACTGCGGCGCGCGAAGCATCTGCTCGCGCCATCCAGGCAAGGCGCATCAAGGCATCACGTCTCTCTTCTTTATCGGAAGAAGAGAGACGCCTGCGTTCCCTTTCAATCTCAAGTTGTGCCGGGTTAAGAGACGTAGACGAAGCTTGCGCTCTGGCGACGGAGGATAAAAAGAGCGAGGACAAAACAAGCGTAGCCGCGCACGCCCAAACGGGAAGAGTGCGCGCTATGATTGAGGCCGGAAGAAACAGGGCGCTTCGGTTACGGTTCATTCAGTTAAAGGCGCGTCCAGTTGGAGGCGGCGCGGCGCTCCGCACGACGGCGCACGGCTTCCCATTCATAAGCCTGCCGGGCGCGCTGGTTCTCGTGCGCGCCCGCTAGCTGCGCGATCAGGTCATCTTCCCACACCCCGTCCGTCAAGGTCGCGCGGCGCATGGACTCCATGATTGAGATGTAATCCAGAACTTCTCTCACTTCGGAATCGTTGAGAGCGTCAAGTTTCAAGGCGAGTAGTTGGCGTTCGGTTGCGCGCTTTGCCATCTCTTTGCTCCTTTCGGAAGCTTGGACGGCTCATCCCGGTCGAGCGCTCCCAGTCAACTCTTCAGGAAGAGGGTGGTGAGCGATGGTCGGCAGGCCGCCAAGCCCGTCTGTTCCCCGCGAGGGAACACGCTTTTTTGTCTTTCACCAGCGTGTGCTGTATCTCCAGTCTCTGCGAGTTTTCGCGGTTGCGGCCAGCCGCAGACTACGGCGACCAAAGAGGAACATCAACTTTCCGGGGGTCGAATCAAAGGCAATATACACGAGACGGAAAAAAGAGTCTAGAGAGTCTTGGGAGTCTAGAGAGTCAACTAGATTCAGTCTTTTTTTTGACTCTCTAGACTCTCCAGACTCCCAAGACTCTCTAGACTTATAATGCGTGGTGTGATGCTTTCTTCAGTGATTTCCAGAAGCCCGACGGTGCGCGGGAGGCTGAAGCGTTTCGGCCCGGCGCTGCCTGGATTAAACAGCAGAGTGCCGCGCCATGTTCCCGAATAGGCTTTGTGGCTGTGGCCGTAGATGACTGCATCGGGCATGTGCCGCTCTATGATGCGCTGCTGCGCTCCTGTCATCTTCTCTACTGTAGTGAAGATGTGGCGGACATAAAAGGTGCGGCCTTCTATGAGCGCCATACGCTCATTGGGGAAGCACATAGTGTCCGGATCATTGTTGCCCCGCACGGCGACGACGGGCGCAATTCCTTCCAGTTGCCAGATTAAATCTTCCCGGCCTATGTCCCCTGCATGAATGATGGAACGCACCCCGCGAAAAAGCTCTAACACTTTTTCGTCCAGCAGGCCATGTGTGTCGGAGATGACGCCGATGAGCGTAGGCTTGGCGCTCATCGCGGGTCAATCAATCTTGGAGGCCACCGAGTGCATAGTGTCAACTATGAGCACGGCGATGGGCGGATAGAAGAGAAGGTCTGCTTTGACATCGTGGCTGAAGAAGAAAGGCATGTTGTCGAGGATGACGTAATGCATGTGCTCGCCCATGATATAGCCGATCACCACGCTCGCGATAAAGGCTATGACGAGGAACGAGTAGGCCGTGAGCCTTGTAAAAGGCTTGTCCGGCTTCTCTTCATCCTCCATGAGCGAGGTGTGAATGGACTTTGGACGATAGGTGTAGCGCTCCAGAGACAGGCGCAGTCGTGAAGTCAGATGCCAGACGCCTATCAGGAAAAGCGTGATGAGGATGCCGCGCCCAGCCCAGCCCAACCCCTCCCAGAACTTGGGCTTGAGCATGATAACGAAGAAGGTCGAGAGAAAGAGCGTCACGGTCGGAAACACAGCCTGTTGCAGAGCAAAGGTCTCACGACGACCCTCTTCAATCCAGCTATCCACAGCTCTATCAAGCCGTCGTTGCGCAACCATAACACGGCGCATACGCTGCGCGTGTGGGTTATTGGAATACAGTACAGAAGATGAGCTGGTAACGCCGATGCGCATTCCCGTACGTTGTTGGGCGTCATAGTAGGCACGTTCCTGCGGGTCACTCAACGTACGGTAAGCCAGCGCAAGCTTGGCAAACTGCTGCGCAGACTGAGTCGAGCCGCCGTTTACATCCGGGTGCCGTTTGCGCGCTAACTTACGATAGGCGCTCTTTATTTCGGCAGCCGTCGCCGTGCGTTTGATTCCAAGAATTTTGTAGTAATCATCCACGGAGCTTTTCTCTCGCTACTCTGACCGGAGCGGCCAGCGATGGCGTAAGGCCCTCTGTAATACTCTTCCAGACGGGGAGAGGCCCGCCCTTCTTAACCGTGATGTAATATAGCACGTCCTTTGCGGTTTCGTCTTCCCGGAAATGGCATCCGGAACGGTTCAGAAGTAATCGGCTTAAGAAAAGTTGCGCGGGCTGTTCTGGCGGATTCGTTGGTGAGGGAGGCCAAGGGGCGACGCGTGAATCTCGGAGAAATCTCCGAGTGGGGCGAGGACGATTGTTAAGTGGATAGTCGCCTCCTTGGTTCTTTCGCTTCTAAGCAATGGTTATGCCAGCCGGGACAAAGGCTCAAAAACATAGAAAATCTTAACTATTCGCACCAGTTAGCCTTAAGGGGTGTTCTCGATTGTACACACTGTTGTCTACAAATTCAGACACTTCAACGGGAAATCCAGATTTCCGTTGATGGCGTAGGCGGGAAGAATAAAGCGCTTCCAGCTTTTGAGGAGCAAACAGAAAAGGCTATGAGCGCCGCAACCTGTATGGTGCTCAGAGCCTCTTCCGAAACTATCTTTTGTTTCGTTTACCGTTGATCCTCGTCTTTAGTCCCCGTCGTTCTTGCGCGAGGCGCGGTCAACGATATTAAGAAGCGTTCGCACGGCTATTCCGGTCGGCCCCTTGGAGCGATACGGTTTGGCATCATCGCCCCAGGCCGTTCCGGCAATGTCCAGGTGCGCCCAGGAGATTCCGTCCGCAAACTCTTTGAGGAAAGCGGCAGCCGTAATTGTTCCGGCCTTTCGCCCGCCAGTGTTCTTGATGTCGGCGATGTCTGACTTGATCTGCTTCGAGTACTCTTTATCCAGCGGTAGCTGCCAGAATCTCTCACCGACTTCGAGACCTGCGGCTATCACTTCGTCAATCAACTCCTGATCGGTTCCGAGGATTGCGGTGTTAATATCGCCGAGCGCTATGGAGACAGCGCCGGTCAGAGTCGCCATGTCAACGATGCGTGTCGCCCCAAGCTTTTTCGCATAGGCCAGTGCATCCGCCAGAATCAGACGCCCTTCGGCGTCAGTGTTGATAATCTCTATGGTCTTGCCGGACATGGCGCGCACCACGTCGCCGGGCTTCGTAGCCTTGCCTGAAGGAAGGTTCTCCGTGGCGGGCACGACGCCGAGCACCGGAATCGGAGGCTTCAACTGCGCTATGGCGCGCATTGCTCCCAAGACGGTAGCCCCGCCCGTCATGTCGTACTTCATCAACTCCATGTTCTCGCCGGGCTTGATGGAGATGCCGCCCGAATCGAATGTGACGCCCTTGCCGACGAAGGCCAGAAGCTCTTTGCCCTGCTCATCGCCAGTGCCGCCCTCGCGCGGCGTGTATTTCAGTATAATCAGCTTGGCGGGTTGCTCCGACCCGGCTGAGACGCTCAGGAGCGCGCCCATGCCTTCCTGCTCCATGCGCGCTTCGTCGAGCACGTCAATGCTCAGGCCGAATTCACCTGCTATCTCACGCGCACGCTCGGCCATGTCGGTCGGAGTCATGTAGCCGCCCGGTTCATTCGCCATGTCGCGCGTGAAGTTGACCGATTCGCCTATGATGCGCCCGCGCTCTGCGCCCCGGTTCAGAGCATCGGCGTCTGCTCCGGGGATGCCAACGACGAAGCGATCAACCGTGCGTTCCTCTTTATCCACAGTCCTATACTTGTCCGGATCGAAAAGCCCTATGTAAGCGCCTTCGGCAGCAGAGGCGGCAACTTTTTCCGCGTCACCTTCGGCACGAGGCACGACTGTAATCGACTTGATATTCTTGGCGCGAAGAGTGCGCACGGCAGCGCCTGCGAACTGCGAAATCTGCGGCGTCTTGAAATCTTCGCGAGCGCCGACGCCGAGCAGAAGAAGGCGCTTGGCTTTAGTCGCTCCCTTTCCAAGGTGCAGATAGACCGCGTCGCCTTCTTTTCCCTTCAGCTCTTCCGATTCAATCACGGAGCGTATGATTCCGTCCGTCGCTTCATCAAGCTCTTTCAAAAATCCCTCGTCCGCCTTCTCATCTTTGAAGACGGCGACCGCTATGGCCTGCACGTCCTCTTCCAGATAATTTCCAGCGCTTCCCAATATCTCCATTTCCATTCTCCCCATAGCAAACAAATTTTAGTCTCTTATCTGCGTCCCTCGCGCTCTTTCAATTGCTGGCGCGTCTCGCGCTCAACTGTGCGCCGCATCTCCGTCTCGCGCTTATCGTATAACTTTTTACCGCGCGCCACGCCGACTTCAATCTTGATGCGACTGTTCTTCAAATAGATGCGCGTCACGACCAGAGTCATGCCATCAATGGCTGCGGCATCTTCCAGTTTGTCAATCTCGCGCCTGTGTAAAAGAAGCTTACGAGTCCTGAGCGGCTCGTGGTTCTCCCTGTTTCCATGAGAATACGGCGAAATGTGGGCATTAAACAACCACGCCTCGCCGTCCCGCACGGCCACGTAAGAGTCTTTCAACTGCACGCGCCCTCCCATCACACTCTTAACTTCCGTGCCAGTCAGCGCTACACCCGCCTCGTACTTATCCGAGATGTGATACTCATGAAAGGCCGCGCGATTCGCCACCAGAACTTTTTCTTCTTTAACCATAAGTTAATTTTGGATTTTAGATTTTAGATTAGCGATACTGGACTGAAGATGGGCAAGCTCTGTCGCCACTCCAATCCAAAATCCAAAATCCAAAATCTAAAATCCAAAATCGTCATATTCTCCACGCAAGGGTCTGGTCATCAATGCTCCAGCAGCCTCGCGCACGCTCTTTCCTTCGTAGAGCACTGCGTGGACTTCTTCCGTAATAGGCATCTCGACTTTGAGCTGTACGGCAAGGCTATGAACGGCGCGTGTGGTCTTCACACCCTCGGCCACTTCACTCATGCCGCTCAGGATGTCTTCCAATGCGCGTCCCTTTCCAAGCTCCTGCCCTACGTAACGATTACGCGACAGGCTGCCCGTTGAGGTCAAGACCAGATCGCCCAGCCCCGCCAGCCCCATGAGCGTTTCCATGCGCCCTCCCTGCGCGAGCGCAAGCCGCGCCATCTCCGCCAACCCACGCGTAATCAGGGCGGCCACGCTGTTGGTTCCAAGTCCCAGCCCCGAAACCATGCCTGCGGCCACAGCCATCACGTTTTTGACTGCGCCGCCAAGCTCCGTCCCTACGACATCCGTGTTTGTGTAGACGCGCAGGTTCTGAAAGCTCAAAGCCTTCTGCACCGCAAGAGCATCTTCCAGATTGCGGCTTGCCGCGACCACCGCGGTCGGCTGTCCTTCTGCGACTTCCTTTGCGAACGACGGCCCGGAAAGACAGACAAAGCGCGGCTCGAAATGATTCTTCAAAGTCTCGCGCAGGATTTCAGAGATGCGCTTGCCCGTCTCCGTTTCGATTCCCTTCGTCGCGCTGGCAAAGATCATTCCCTCTTCAAGTCGCGGCTGCATTGACGCCAGTACTTCGCGCATCCCATGCGAAGGAACAACCAGCAGAACTAGCTCTGCTCCCGCCAGAGCTTCATCAAAATCACAGGTCGGCTGAACCGTCTCCGGCAGCCTGTGCCCTGCAAGATACTTGCGGTTTACGCGCTCGCGCTTTATCTCATACACCAACGCAGCATCACGCGACCACAGCCGTACGGAATGCCCCGCACGCCCCGCCACAAGGCCGAGCACCGTCCCCCAACTCCCAGCCCCTATGACAGCTACACGCATAAAAGCAATGCAGAAGTCAGAATGCAGAATGATGAATTAAGAAGATTGATTCATCGGTTCATTGTTTCATTGAATCAATGAAGAAATGAATCAATGATTAAATTCTTTTCATTCATCATTCTGCATTCTGCCTTCATCATTTGAACTTATTCTCCGTTCCGCTTAACAGTCTTCCGATGTTGGCGCGGTGCATGAAGATGATAATCGCTGCGCCCGCGAGGGCGGCGGCCAGAAGCGGCGCGAATGATTCCACTGGCTTCATGTAGCTGAAACTCAACAGCCAGATGGAGAGCGGCAGGACGGCTGCTGCCGTAATCGAGCCGAGCGAAACATAGCGGGTCAGCCACACTATGAGAATAAAGACCACGCCCGCACACGCGACCGCCAGAGGCGAGAGCGCCAGAAAAGCGCCGACGCCGGTAGCCACACCTTTGCCGCCGCGAAAGCCCAGCCAGACCGGAAAGCAATGGCCTGCGATTGCCAGCACGACGCTCGCTGCCACCCACCAGTTGATTCCGAAATCTTCTGTTAAAAACATGCGCGCCAGGATAACCGCCAGCGCGCCCTTCAACGCATCGAGCACTAGCGTCAACACGCCTGCAAGCTTACCGGCGCGGCGCGAAACATTGGTCGCGCCCGTTCCGCCAGAGCCGGTCTCCCGCACATCTGCGCCAAGCTTTGCACGCACCAGCAGATACCCGAATGGAATTGAGCCTAACAAGTAGGCGGCGATGAGAATCAGCACGGGTCGCATTTCGAGATACTCCGCGCCCAGCGAGGCGGCTTCTGTAAGGGCGAACGCGAAATATAACAAGAACAGGTGAAAAGGGGAAATAGTTAAAGAGCAAAGAGGTTAACGGATGCCGTAATTCTGCAAGATTACCCTCTAATCACCTGCGATTACGTTTTAAGAAGCTGTTTGAAAATTCAGCCTCCGCTTCGTCCCGTAGGGACGACTGATAATAGCCCAGTGCTTTAGCACTGGGAATAAGTTGTAGAGAAAAGGGTTGAGTCCCGTAGGGACGACTGAATAAATGCTGGAGCAATGTTCAATCGTCCCTACGGGACTCAACATCTTTTGTGCCCACTGATTCCCAGCCATAAATGGCTGGGCTATTATCAGTCGTCCCTACGGGACTTTTATCACACTTTCCCTGGCGGGATTTTTCAAACAGCTTCTGAGATGGCGTGATTAGGCTCTAGTAATGTGGTCTTATGCTCTTGTCACATATGACAAGAGCATAAGGATGGCTGATTATGTTCTTGTCACGTGTGACAAGAGCATAAGCACGCGTGATTATGTCCTTCGCACGCGTGCGCAGAGCATACTCACGCGTGATTAGGTTCATCGCACGCATGATTATGCCCTAGTGATGGGTGATTAGATGAAAATGGTACGTGCTAAGACTCATAGCACGCGTGCTAAGAACCATAGCACGTACCATTATAGGACAAAGAGGCGGATTTGGCTGTTTCTCTTAAGAATTTACTCTAAATCAGTCGGCGGCGCAGTAGGTCTAGGGCGGCCTGTGAAGCGCGCCAGCGAATAAGATGGCGGTCGCCCGGTAGAGTGATCTTGCGATGCTCCGTGTGCGCGTCGTCGGCCAACGCGACGAAGACAAGGCCGACGGGTTTCTCTTCGCTGCCGCCACCCGGCCCGGCTATTCCTGTGACGGAGAGGCCAAAGTCTGTATCAGCTCTACGGCGCACGCCTTCGGCCATAGCCTCTGCCACTTCTGCGCTGACCGCGCCATGCTGCCGTATCAACTCCTCGTCAACTCCGAGCGTTCTCACTTTCGCTTCATTTGAATACGAGACGACGCCTTCCATGAAATAAACACTTGAGCCGGAGACTTCCGTCAGTCTTTGACTGATGAGTCCGCCCGTGCAGCTTTCGGCCACGGCGAGCGTGAAGCCGCCGACCGCCAGACGCAGCCCCACTATTTCCTCCATCGTCTCGCCGCGAAAGGCGAAGATTGCATGACCGAGGCGCTCTTCAATCTGCCCTGCAAGCCCGTCAAGCAGCAGCTCTGCCTCTTGTTCGGTCTTGGCCTGTGCCGTCAGGTGAATCTCGATTTCGCTGCGGTTAAAGAGAATGGTCGTCTGCGGATTCTTGTACTGCGTGTAGACGGGCGCGATGCGCTCGTCAACAGCCGATTCTCCCAGTCCTGAAACGCGCAGGACTCTGCGTACTACGCGCACGTCCCCGGCCTTTGTCACAAGTTTCGGCTGCACGAAATTTTCAAACATAGGCTTCAACTCGCGCGGCGGCCCCGGCAGCAACACAACCGAGCGATTGTCATGTTCGATGTACATGCCCGGCGCGCTGCCATTCGGATTGGGCAGGACTTCAGCGCCTTCTATAATCATCGCCTGCCGCGAATTAATCTCCGGCATCGTGCGGCCAAACGACCAGAATTTCTGGCGAATCTCTTCCAACACCTTTTCGTTGAAGATGAGACGGCGGCTCATGGCGCGGGCGGCTATCTTGCGTGTGATGTCGTCTTCGGTAGGGCCAAGCCCGCCCGTAGTGATGACTATGCTCGAACGACGAAGCGCATCCCTGATGGCTTCTTCAAGGCGCGCATCATCGTCGCCGACGATGGTCTTCAGCTTGACTTCGATGCCTATAGAGTTGAGCTTCTCCGTCAGCCACAGGCTGTTAGTGTCCGTACGGTCGGGCGTCAAAAGCTCCGAGCCGATGGCTATGATTTCAGCAGTAAGCATAAAGAGTGAAAAAGGATGTCGATGATGTCCCGGCTCTAATTTTTTGCGAATCTGATGCGAGGTCTAATCAGGGCGCGTCATAAACCGTGAAATTATCCCATCGGTTGGTCAGAGCCAGACCCTTAGCATTGTTGTAAAGCCCTGCGCCCGTCGCATTAGACAGGATGTTGCTGCTCGAAGAATAGACGAGCGCAGCGCCCGCATAGATGTTTATACTACCATCATTTTTCGTTACAACGCGCAGGGTCAGCCAGCTACCGGGCATCATTACACCAGCCAAATCCGTTCGCACACCATTCAGATAATAGCCTATCGAGAGGACTTTTGGTTTGGAGGGGTCATCGGCATCGGTGTCGCTCGTATAAGCGAAAAAGTAGTTGCTTGAATCGACGACACGGAAACTGATGCCCGTGTTGACTCCGGTCGCTCCCTGTTGACCCGGATGACGGTCTACGCGTATATCCAAATTCCCGCTGGGAGTGCCGGTATTAATCCACGCCAGACATGTATCATCCTTCAACAAGACCGCACGGCCATTGAGAATCCCGAAGGGCTGTGGTTGAGATGCAGGTTGACCTGTTTGCCAGACTTGAGCACCCGCCGCGCCGCCTTCAGTCGAACCCAGTCCACCGATTCCGCCCAAGATATAGGTCGAGTTCCTGCGTGAAAATGAGTCGAAGGCGCGAGCACCTGCGGGCGCGAGCGACGGAGTATCAACCGGCGCTGTAATCTGACCCGGGTTGCCGGGATTCGAGAAATTCGGTGCCGTCGGATCAATTACGAATTTCGGAGTCGGGCATCCGGGGCAGGCCGCAGGGACTCCGTTAATAGTACCTCTGGGCGTTCCCGGACTGGTTCTTCCAAAATAGCCCGGAGACAGGTCTGCGACCTTTGCTGCCGGGCGAAAATAATAACTCAGAAGATTGCCGTCTACATCAAAGAGGGTTTGCGGCGCAAAGGAAGCTTGCGGAGAATTTTCGCGAGGATTACTCCCCTCGTATGCGCGCACCTGTGCGATTCTTCCAATCAGGTTTTGATGATCCGAGCCGCCGATTAATAACCAACTGGCTCCCCAGGTCGGCCCCGGCGAGATACGCGGCCCCTTGAACAATGTCTTGCCTACGGGCACGCCATCATAATAAACGATGATATATTTTCCGTCCCAACCCACTCCCACATGCGCCCATTCACCGGCAAACGGCCCTTCGTCACTGGTGAAAGAAGTCAGGCTTATGCCGTCATAGATATTGCCTGTAAAAGTATAACGACCCTCATTGATATAACCGTACCCGAAGAGTATGCAATGAGCACCTCCATAGCCATCGGAAATCAGGTATCTGGCGACAGTGTTATCACTAGGCATCGCCCAGAATTCCCAGTAGAAATGGCCTAAGTCAACATTCCAGGGCCAGTATAATCCGTATTCCACGTCTGCCTGCGAGCCGTCGAATTCCAGCACATAGGATGGGCTTGTGGCTGGCGCTAGTGTGGCCGCGAAGTTGACCGTTTGCTCGTTCTGAGAGACCGCCAGATTCTGGCTTGACGGACTGAAGAGATAGTAGTCCTGCTCTATGGAGGGAGTTATCGTATAGTTCCCGGCAGCCGTGACAATGAAAGAGTAAGCGCCGTTAATATCAGTAATGACCTTGCCGGGTTGAGGGCCATTTAACGCGACCGTTATGCCAAGCAGAGCTTTACCGACGCCATCCTTCACCTGTCCATTGATGACATAGGTACGCAATCCCGTGAAGTCGGCTCTACGGTCGAAATTAAGAAAGTTGATGGTTTGACTGAGTGGCTCGAAAGTATAGTTGGGTTTTGACGGGACAAGCTGATAAGTCCCCTTGGCAGGCAAGCTACTAAAGGAATAATTTCCATTGCTGTCGGTCGTGGCTGACCTGTTGAACAGCCCGCTTAATTGAACAGTCACACCGGCGAGCGGATTATGAAACTGGTCTGCAAGTGTGCCGCTGATAGTGTAATTACGCAGTATGCCATTGAAGGTCAGAGTTAAATCTGTGGAGAGCGTAGGGGCTTCGCGCGCCGCGAAGGTATGAGTAGCTATATCCGAGGGCTTCAGTGAATAATCGTATCCGCCTGCCACATCACTAAGAGAGAACTTACCGTCGTTACCCGTATAGCCCCATCTCGCGCCGTTAATATAAACAAGCAGCACGCCGACACCTGCAATCGCGTCGCCTTGCTCGTCAATCACCTTCCCGTTAATCGTGTAGGTCTTGCGCGTGGCGGTGAAATTCAAGGCATCCTGATTGCCGGTTAAGAAAGTGATATTTCGACTTGCCGTATGATGAATCAGGTATGGTGCGGCTGATGGCGTAATGTTGTAATTTCCATGAGCTTTAGCCGAGAAGCTATACACACCCGCAGCATTGGTGCTTGTGTTGCTCGTGAGCGTACCGTTACTCAAAGTCACAGGCAGATTAATGAAGCCATTGCCATCATCGTCTGTGATTCGACCGCTGATAGTATAAAACTTTAATGCGCCGGAGAAATTAGCTGTCTCATCCTTACTCAGACTATTGAAGGTCTGGCTTGGCGGGCTGAAATCATAGTCAGCCTTCGATGCGTTGATGGTATAGCTGCGGGTTGGCCTGAGATTGTTAAAGGCGTAGTTACCGCTCTGGTCTGTGGTTGCGGTTCCCTGCTGCCCGCCGCTGAGAGTCAACGTGACGCCGCTCAGGTTGCCGCCATCTTCATCCTTGATCTGCCCTTTAATATTGAAGAGGATGAGCGTCGCTACAAAGTCCGCCGTCTTGTTCCCGTTCAGATTATTGAAGGTCTGACTGGGCGGTGCGAAAGTATAGTCGGGAGATGAAGGGGTGATGGTGTAATCGCCAATTTCCGTCACTGTAAATGAATAGAGACCGCTATTATCCGTAATGGCCGAGCCGGTCTGCTTTCCGCTTAATTTTACAGTGATGCCGCCGAGGCCACTGCCTTCAGCCGTGACCTTGCCCTGCACTATAAACGAGATAGGTGTCGGCGTAGGCGATGGCGTTGGCGTAGGAGAAGGCGTCTGTGTTGGCGACGGCGTTGGGGTCGGCGAAGGTGTTGGTGTCGGTGTCGGTGTTGGCGTTGGAGAAGGTGTTGGAGAAGGAGTCGGAACCGGCGTCGGTACTGCCCCCTGATCGTCCGGCAGGCCGCCCCCTATATGCCCTATACCTATCCGCACGCGATTACTGGAAACACCATGCGCTGAAATGCGTACGAGAACATCTCCTAAATCACCCATCTCGTCATTGAGCCGAACGACTACTGCGTACAACCAGTCGTAGCCGGGCATCAGTTGAACATATTCTACCCTCAGCGGATAGATACGGTGCGTTGCGTCTTCCGCATCTGCGGTCACGGCGGAAGCGTCATCACCGGGCTGTAAATTCAGGTTCACAGCAAAGAGCATGACGCGCGTTCGAGTATCTGCGGCACTCCAGCTCAGCTCAGAGTTGGGCTGGAACGGCTCGCGCTTCCAGGTCGGGGATTCAAGGGCGATGGCGCGCGTTGAAGTCGCTTCGCTGATTAAGATAATCGAATTGCTTTGAGTTGAAGTTGCTCTGGGGCTGACTATGATTGCTATGACACAGAGACAGAGAATGAACAAGAGAGAAGTAAAATGTCTGATTGATACGCGAGGCTTCATATTGATAACTTCCGGCTAGTCATCATTAGAACCGAGCAAAGGTTTAATCTCTTAATTCACACAAATCTGCTCGTGGGGAACAGATGAAAATAGAGCAAGTTTTCTAGCCGTGGCGAACGCGACGAATCGTACTATGTTTGTTTATGACTGGCAATAAACCTTCGGAACTGTTTCCGGCTGAGTATCAAGGCTCTTTGATTCCAAAAACCTTAACTTCGCGCACCCACATGACGAAGGGACGGTTACTCGGCCCCTCTTTCGCGGGCTGAAGTATTCGCAGGCGCTCCGCATTGACAGGCGCAAACTCGAAGGCCATGCGGTCGTAATCGTTTCCCGGCTCCATGCGCGAGATGGTGCGCCACTGGCCGCTTTCGTCCGGGGCTTGCAGCTCTACCCGGCGCGATGGCATGAAGCGATTCTTATCGAATCCCCAGTAGACGTAGACGGCTGCGACCCGCACAGGCTTTTCAAACACAAGCTCAACCCAGTGTGGGTCGGGCGTTTCGGCTGAAGACCAGTTGCCAAGGTTATAACGCATGCGCGCGATTTTTTGCACATCCGTTTCGCCGTCTGTCAAAGGCGCTGCATCGTAGCCGTTGTAGCTTGAGTCAACCTGGACGCTCGCCACACGAAGCTCTACCAGATCGGACTCAGGCACGCGCGTAGGCTGCGGCGTAGGCGCAAGCGGCGCGGAAGATTTTTCTTCATTGCCTGCGCGCTTGCTTCGAGTGTAAAGCAGGCCGATTGTAAGCAGCGCGAGCAAGGCCAGCAACGCAACGATGTAGATGCCGCGCGTCCTCCGCCATGAATCCAGTCTGGTGAGCCGCGTCGTGGCAGGCGAAGCATCAAGTTGATGGCCGCACTTATGGCAGATTTTGTCTTCCGGCGAAACTTCCGTATCGCAGACGGGGCACGCGATTGCATTCCTGAGCGGCTGTGTCTTGTAGCTCTGGCGCAGGCTCTTTTCGGTCTGCTGGTCGTAGAGTTCCTGTGTGCCGACCTTTTCGCGTATGGGGGATGGAACCGTTTCGGGCTGCTTGAGGTCTTCGGTCGAGCGCCCTCGCGCGTGTCGTACGGCGCGCAACAAATCGAGCGCCGAGCGGAAACGATCCTCCGGCGATTTTTCCAGCGCTCGCAGGATTATCTTTTCAATCAACGGCGGAATATCTTTATTGATTTCAGAAGGCGGGCGAGGGGCGCGCTCGACGTGCGCGCGAAGAATCTCTGTGCGCGAGAGTTTATCTTTGCGGCCACCAAAGGGCGGGTCGCCCGTCAGCATCTCGTAAAGTATGACCCCCATGCTGTATATGTCCGAGCGTTGATCCAGGTCTTTTCCTTTGGCCTGCTCTGGCGAGACATACTGCGGCGAGCCGTACCTTGCGCCGCTTGTATCTGTAATCTCACGACCGCCGATTTTGACTATGCCGAAATCCGTGACCTTAATGCGCTCTTCTATGGTCAGTAGAATATTAGCGGGCTTCAAGTCTCTGTGAACCAGTCCGCGATGAAGAGAGCCGTCGCGGTCTCTATAGGTAAAGCTCTGCGCGTAGGCGACCGCCTCAAGGATTTGCTCGAAGATGTCCAGAGCACGATCAAGGGCGAGCGGGCATTCGTCGCTGAGGCATAGGTCTGCAAGGGAGCGCCCCTCTACATATTCCATGACGATGTAGTAGGTCTGCTGGCCGACGATGTAGTCGTAGATTTTGACTATGCCCGGATGGTCAAGCTGCGATTGTATGTAAGCCTCTTTTTCAAACCGGGACTTCATACGTCTGAGGTCTGAAGGCTCGCGCGCGTCTATGGATTTGATGGCGACCGTGCGCGGCAATTGAAGATGCTGGCCGCGATAAACAACACCCATGCCCCCGCGCCCTATGCACTCTTCGATACGGTAACTGCCGATGACGGTCTCGTCTGCCAAAACCCACCTCTGAATGCAAAATTAAAAAGGTAAAAGTAAAGAGAAAGAGGTCAGAGGTTAGTGAAAGCAATTACTATCCTCCGACCTCCGGCCTCTATCTTTACAGTTTTCCTTTTTAATTTTGCATTATCTAAGCCGTCTTCTTCTCTTCCTCGTAGACATCGCGCAGGACTTCGGCGATGGGCGGAGGCGGCTGCGCGCCCGGTCGTCTGGCTGTGGTCGTTGTACGTCTTGCCGGAGCCTCCGATTGCGACAGCATGTGTTCGATGACAGGGTTGGGCGTGGGCTGCGCAGGCTGTGCAAGCACAGGTATCGCCTCCAATCGCTCGCGGCTTTCAGCCAGAAGAGTTGCGGCGCGATTGCGGCGAGCGCGGTCAAGGCTTCGTATCGCAGCCATCGTCATAGGAGCTTCCGAAGGCTCGCGCTCCAGTTTGCGCAGTATGTGAACGTAGCGAGACAGTTCGGGCGAAGGCGCTAAGCGGTGACGCTCGTCGGCCAGATCGTTCTCGACGACATAGGAAAGATGATCGACAGCCGCCTGATGATCGCCCGCGTGATTGTAGAGCGCGCCCAGGGCGTAATAGATAAGGGGCGGCGGGTCGGTCATAGCATGAAGCACGCGCTCGCCGCGCTCTATGACCTCCATTATCTCAAAGCCGTACCAGCGCCGCTCTTCATCGCGCAGGATGTCGTTGGCCGAAATAAAGAACTCGAAGATGCGCCCCGTCTCCTGATGCTCTGAGCGCTGCACTGCACGATAGATAAAGTAGGTGATGACGGTGAAGAAGATGATAACGGACGGAGGGATGCCCATCACGCCCAGCATAGCGATGATAATGACGATTGCCAGAATTCTCTGTAGAGCTTCTCTTCCCTTTGTACCCATGATGACGATTTTGGATTTTGGATTTTAGATTTTGGATTAGCGGTTGAGAGACAGCTAAGGTAGAGCGCTTTCTTTCAATCCAAAATCCAAAATCTAAAATCCAAAATCGGCTTGCCGGTTATCAAATTCGCTGGCGAATCTTTGCGCCTGCTTCTTCGGTTGAAAGCGTGCCGCCGAGGTCGCGCGTCACGTCGCGCTCCGAAATGGCGGCTTGAACGGCCTGCTCGACGGCGCGTCCCGCTTCCACTTGTCCGAGGTATTCTAGCATCATCGCGGCAGTCAGGATAGCTCCAATCGGATTCGCTACATTTTTCCCGGCCAGAGGCGGCGCGCTGCCATGCACAGGCTCGAAAAGCGAGACGCGACCCGGATGAATGTTGCCGGATGCGGCCAGCCCCAGCCCCCCTTGAAGCGCTGCACCAAGGTCAGTCAGGATGTCTCCGAACAGGTTGTTCGCGACGACGACATCATACTGGCCTGGGTCTTGCACCATGAGCATCGCCATCGCGTCTACATACTGGTGATTGGCTTCGATTGCCGGAAAGCGCGCGGCGACTTCCCTGAACACTCTTTGCCAGAGGTCGCCGCCGAAGCGCTGAACATTTGACTTGTCGGCCATCGTCACGCGCTTTCTTCCCCTGGCACGCGCGTACTCGAAAGCGGCTGTGATGATTCTCTCCACGCCGCGCCGTGTGTTGAGTTCTTCCTGTGTGGCAATCTCGTCGGGCGTCCCCTTCTTGAGAAAACCGCCCGCGCCGCAGTACGCGCCTTCTGTGTTCTCGCGGAAGACCACGAAATCAACTTCTTCGCGTTTTCGATTACGAAGCGGCGTCAACCGCTCGTCAAGCAGGCGCACGGGTCGCAGGTTGATGTAGAGGTCAAGCCCGCGCCGCATGCCGAGCAGTATGTCTTCGGCATGCTTGTTTGAGGGAACACGCGGGTCGCCAAACGCGCCTGCCAGTATGGCGTCGAAATCGCGCGCGAGCATTTCAAGCGCGCCTTCGGGTAAGCTGACTCCGTCGCTTAAAAATTTATCAGCACCCCAGTCAAAATGCGTCAGCTCAAGCCGTACATCATGCGTCTCGCGCACGCGCTCAAGCACGCCGACTGCTTCGCGTATGACTTCCGGGCCGATGCCGTCGCCTGCGACAACAGCGATACGTTTATTAGTTTGCGTCATTCTTAAAACGGCACGCAGAGAACAGGGATGCGTGTGCCGCGCAGGACTTTTTCGGCGGTCGAGCCGAAGAGAATCTCTTCAGGCGGAGTGGTGCGACCGCGCACGCCCATGACAATCATAGGCAAGTCCAGGTCGCGCGCAATCTTCAGTATCTCTACAAAGGGCACGCCGACGACAATCATGCGCTCCATATCCACCGTGCCTGCATCCAGACCTTCAAGCAGGCTTGTAAAATCAATTTCGGCGCGCTCACGCAAACGGGTCGTTATCTCGTCAGCCGTTCCGAGCGAAGCCGCCACGGCGTCGTCTACAAAATTCTGGTCAATCACGTGCAGGAGCGTAATGTCGCCGTCCGGCGAGGCAATGCCGACGGCAGCACGCACGGCATTGGCCGAAGCCGGAGAGAAATCAACCGGGACGAGTATGTCTGAAGCTTTCAACATTCGAGTAGAACCTACTTTCCGAGCGCTCGTGTTCGCGTGTGTAATCGAGTTAGGCAGGCTTGTCGCTCAAAAGTTTCTGTTCGATGCGAGGGAGACTGCTGATCACAACGTCGCCCACAATCTTCAGGCTCTGCGGCGAAATCTTATCGAGCGTATCGTCCGCTGTATGCCAGAAGGGATAGGTTTCAAGCTGGATGATGTCCATGCAGGTAACGCCCGCTTTGTGAAACGGCTCGTGGTCGTCGCCGCCTACGGATTCAGGCAGGTTTACAAAATACCTGCTGTGCCCCATCTCGCGCGCCGTCTGCCAGACGATGTCCACAAGCCACGGCGTGCTCAACTCTTCGTCGCGTCCCAGCATCAGGTCTGAATACCCCATCATGTCCAGCAGAATCATCGCACGCAATTTCGGAAGCTCGTTCTGCTTCTGTGCTTGCGCGACGTACCGGCGGCTGCCATAGGTATTGTCCGGGCCGTCAGGGTTCTTGCACTGCTCCCAGCCTTCGCAGAACGCCTCTTCGCCGTCGAAGAAGACGAAACGATAGGTAAAGCGCGGCCTGGGGTTGTTGTTCTTGAGGACGCGCGCAATCTCAAGCAGCGCGCCCGTTGACGAGCCGCTGTCGTTCGCGCCGACAAAGCGCATCTTTTTGTAATACTTCGTGTCGTAGTGGCTGGACAGCATAACAACGTCCGTTGATTCGCCCGCAAGCTCCGCCGTGACGTTGACCATCTTGCGCGGGCCAATGGGCGTGGTCGCAGTCCACTCGTCGGTCGTGACGCTAAAGCCATAGGACTTCAATTCATTGATAAGGTATTCGCGCGTACGCGCAAGCTCCTCAGAGCCTGCCGGGCGCGGGCCAAACTCTACCTGCTTACGAACGTGCTCGAAGGCGCGCCCGCCATCGAAAGCAATGGGCTGCGCCTGCGGCTGTGGGGTGGGAGCCGTCGCAGTCGTCGCAGTCGTGTTCGCAGACGGCTGGTTGCTGCTATTGCTTGTCGGCGCGGGATTACTCTTGCAGCCCGCCAGCCCGAAGGACACGATTAGAAGAAAGAGGAGTGTCCGATACGTGAGCGCGCCGGGAAGGGGGCGCGCTGCGATTTCTTTGAGAGCTTGTAATTGATGCATCAATCTATTCAGCCCGTAGGAGTCTTCTTCAAAATGGAAACCGGCCATTCTAAATAAAGCCTATGCGCGAGAGACGTTGTGTCGTACCGATGGTTGATTGCTGGTGCGCGGCCTCTTTCTTCGTCAACTCTTCTTTCTCCAGCTCCTGATTCGTAATGTGCTCCGTGCGAATGTAAGAGACATCGTTCAGATTAAGCAGCACAATCTCGTGGCAGTCTTCAGGCTTCTCGCACAGGTAGGTAGATATAACGGCGAAGCGAGCGCTGGCAGCAATATCTTCTGCATGAAGCGGCTCGGCTACGGTGTAGACGAAAGTCTCGCCGTTGGTGAAACGAATCGTGAGCCGGTGGCGATAGAACCCGCCTTCCGGCGCAGGCTCGTTCCCGGTGTGCATAGAGCTATCGCCTACAAGCGAGCTTTCATCCGTCATGACTCAACAGGCTCCTCTGCGCTTCCCTCTTCTCCGGCGCGGTGTTCTGCGGGGCGGCGCTCCTCGCGCTCGCGCCGGTTCATGGCGCGCCCCTTTCCGGCCATGAAGTTCAGAACCTTTTCGCCAGCCGTGAAAGGAAGACCGAAGACGGCGTTGAGCGCCTGCATCATGGCGACCGACTCAAGCTCTACGAGCGTCGCAAGCTTTTTATCGAGCGGCATCTCTCGGAACTCTCTGCGAAAGCCTTTAAGCGTCTCTTCGGATGTTTCGGCGCGCTCTGTGGCGGGCACAGGCTGCAAGACAAGATCGCCCGAATGCTCCACCTTAGTCTGGCAGGCTAGACGCTCGCCTGCGGCAAGGCGTTCGGGGCTGAGGCGCTCGCGCTCCGCTTCAGTTAAAGAAGAAAGAAGGGTTGCGCCTTCTTTGACTATGACGGCGCAGGTGTCGCATTCCCCGCGCCCTTCACACTCTGCGGGCAGATAGATGCCGAGCCGCTTGGCTGCGTCCCATAGATAAGTGCCTTCGGCGATGATTCCGATGCGGCCTTCAGGTTCAAATTTAATATTAACGCTCATACCCTTCGCTTTCTCAAGTCCGGCGAAAAATTGTGACCTCAAATGCTTACCGGGGAAGACAAAAGAAAATTACACCCAATTCAATGCAAAAGTAAAAAGGAAAAATGCAAAAGTTAAAGAACGAGTCTCCGCTTTTTGCATTTTTAATTTTTCCTTTTTCCTTGAATTACTCGTGTGTGTGTGAAGCTAGACGGACGTGTGGCTGCGCCGTTAGCTCCTGCTTCTTTTCTTCGCGCGAGCGGCGACGGCAGTCTGCGCAGATACCGTTGATGCGTAAGCTGTGATAGGTCGGTTGGAAACGATGCTTGGCGGCAATGGCATCCTGAAGGGCTTCAATCTCCGCCGAGTAGAACTCTATGGTCGCGCCGCATTCGGTGCAGATCATGTGATCGTGATGCTGGTGTTTGTAATTATGCTCGTAGCGCGAGCGCCCGTCGCCGAAGCGGACTTCGCGCGCCAGCCCCGCTTCTGTTAAAAGCTTGAGCGTGCGATAGACGGTCGTCTGACCTATGTTTGGGTCTTCCTTCTGAACCAGCCGATAAAGGTCTTCGCTGGTGAGGTGCTCTTCCGTGCGCAGGAACACTTCGAGTATCAGGTCGCGCTGCGCCGTGCGCTTCAACCCGGCTTTCTGTATATGCTGCTGGAATACTTCTTTCTCTTCTATAAAGTCCTGGCTCATCCTCGCTCGCGCTACTTTCTTTTTTAATACTCACATTCTAACACCAGCCCAAGCTTTGTGTGAAGATTTGGCGCGAGCGCATACTGCATGCTATCTTGCCCAGACAAGGCCGGGGTGGCGGAACTGGTAGACGCTACGGACTTAATAATTTGAGCACGCCGGAGTGGAAACGCTCTGCGTGAATGGAGTCAAAGTCGGCGAAAGCTTAACGGGTCAGGCCGATGCCAATGCCGAGCTAAGGTCGGTTTTGAAGAGCTGAATCAAAGCTTTTCACAGCCGACAAAGTGTAGAGACGAGACGGCTCCCTCCTAAACATCATTTGCGTGATGCATGGAGAAGGCATCGTCCAGACCACGAACTGAAATTCAGGTTTCGGGCGGCGAAAGCCGAAGTGGTAAGAAAATCCGTTGACCGTAAGGTCGTGCGGGTTCGAGTCCCGCCCTCGGCATACTGATTCGCTTAACAAGCGAAGCTGCATTGCGGCGATTAGCATAATCGCGCAGTCAAAAATGCCGGGCATCGAATCCTTCGAGAAAGATTCGATGCCCGGCATTCATTAACGCTATGGTAATGCCGTTTTCAACTAGCGACCGGCAATCTGCATCAACGCCGTAGACCTTTCATTATTTCAGCGTGGTCGGCGAGGATTTCTGTTATCTGCTCGGCATCAGGCTCAAGCGTCCACCTGTCGTGCTCGAATGTCCCGCCGAGGATGATGCCGTCACGTCTGGGGAACATGTAGGAGCCGCCACTCAGATAACAGTAATCAATCTCAGGCTGAGGCAGCAGGACTTCCAGTTGGCCGCGCACCGGAATCAAAGCCTCGTCGTGAAAGAGCGTCCTTGCGCCAAGACCTGTGCAGTTAAAGATAACCGGCTCGGAGAGCGCCGCAATCTCTTCACCGCTGCGAAGCTCTTTCACAACGACCTTTCCCCCGGCGATGTAGAAATCTCTGAGCAGCGCGTTCAGGTAGACGGACGGCTCTATCACCATCGTGCTGAACTGCCGTACGTACGGAAAGCCGAAGTATCCCTTGGGGTCTTGAATAATTGCGGTTGCGGGATAGAGCTCGGCTCCTCCGGGCAGCTCGCGCTCAAAGGGTGCAAGCTCTTTCTGTAAGTCAAAAGTCTCTATCCAGCGGACACCATATTCAGCGCCGACCATAAGCTGAAAAGCTCTATTTGAAATCTGGCACGCGCGCCTGAACTGCTCAAGAAATTGACTGCTGACCTTCTGCTGGTTGTAGAGCGAGGTAGGCATCCATAGAGCGCCTGCTATGTTCGATGTGGTCTCAGGCGGAAGGTCTCTTGCATAAATAGTCACAGTACCGCCGCGCCGTTGAAGAAGCCGCGCCGTCGAAAGCCCTATCACGCCACAGCCCAGGACAGCAAAGCGGTTCTGGCCGACGCCTCGCGCCTGCTCTACGGCCAGCGATGCCACTCCCCACGAAAGCGTCACGCCTGCGCCGCCATGACCGTAATTGTGAATCAGTAGCTTCTCTGCGAGCTTATCCGCTCTAACGACGAATCCTTCCGGGCGATACGGTCTGAGGCCGACGACCGTGCGTATCAGCCTGTCGCGTGAAACTTTGACCGGAGCGAAGCGGCGCTTCTGCTGGCTCGCTATGGCAATGTAGCGCGAGCTTAATGCTCCGCTGCCGATGGCGAAGGCGCTCGCCGTCAGAGCGGAGCGTAGAAAACTGCGGCGGTCTATTTCCTGTCTATGCATGTACACGAAAATTTATGAGTCTAACGGACGACAAGCCTTTTAAGGCTCGCCTGTCTCGTCAATCGTTAAGGGGTTCGGATGAAGCCGTGTGCTCCCAGTCATTCCCCAGAATCTGCCGCAGGTGATTCTTCAGATGGGCTACATAATCGCTCATCAGATAATCGAGCGTCGCAGGCTTCTCTTCAGGAACGACCTGCCAGCCGATTTTGTGCAGGTTATGTTTTCTATGCTCTCTGTGCCGCACATCCAATGGCACGGCGGCCATCACGCGCGCTAGCTGTAGATTGTAGCTTTGCCAGAACGCCACCAGTTCTTTCCAGGGCGCGTCTACGTAGCCCTGAACTCTGACCCAGTCCTCCTGCTCGTAGCCCTGAAAGACAAGATCGTCTTGAAACTGCGCGCGAACGAATCGCTGGTGATTGTTCGATGCGGAGTCAATCAGATGACCTACAATCTCGCGCGGCGACCACTTGCCCGGCGCACGAGCGCGTGTACTCGCTTCGTCGGACAAAGCCAACAATCGCGGCACAGCTTTTTCGACTGCTTCGCGCAGCTCAGTTACATAATTCTGCATAGGCTGGCCTTATAATTTTGAATGGCCTGATGATGCACTGACCGCTCACGCTCGATTATCGTCAATGAGTATAGCTTTGACTGGAGTCATGAACTCAACGCTCTATGAGCGCCATCATACGCTCGCCGTAGCGTTGCCCTGCAACCCTGTCTGGCGGGAGCGCAGCGTCCAGTTGCTCCATCTCAGCCGGGCTGAGCTTAATGCTCGCCGCCGCGACGTTCTCTTCCAGATACTCGCGCCGCTTCGTGCCGGGAATAGGCACAATCGAGTCGCCCTTATGAAGCAGCCAGGCGAGGGCAATCTGTCCGGGCTTAACATTCTTCTGCAACGCCAGTGCGCGCACGACCTCTGCGGCACGCATATTGGCATCGAAGTTCTCGCCCTGAAAACGCGGGTCTTTTCTGCGGTAGTCTTCTTCCTCATACTCCTCCGCTCGTTTGGCCGTGCCCGTGAGAAAGCCGCGCCCCAGAGGGCTGAACGGCACCAAGCCTATGCCAAGCTCCCGCAACAGAGGAATAATCTGAGGCTCAAGGTTGCGCTCCCAGAGCGAGTATTCGCTTTGCAAAGCGGAAACAGGATGAACAGCGTGCGCGCGGCGTATAGTGCTCTCTCCAGCTTCGGATAGACCTATGAAGCGCACCTTGCCCTCGCGCACCAGATCAGCCAGAGCACCGACCACGTCCTCAATCGGCACCGACGGGTCAACGCGGTGCTGGTAGAAGAGGTCTATGTAGTCTGTGCCGAGCCGCCGCAGAGAAGCTTCGGCCACTTCGCGCACGTGCTCCGGGCGGCTATTAACGCCCGCTATACGTCCATCCTCTATGCGGAAGCCGAACTTGGTGGCGATGACCACACTCTCGCGCCGTCCCTTCAGTGCGCGTCCCAGCAGCTCCTCGTTCTCGTAGGGGCCGTAGACCTCGGCTGTGTCGAAGAATGTGACGCCAAGCTCCGTGGCGCGATGGATAGTGGTGATTGCCTCCTGCTCGTCTACCTCTCCGTAAGACTGGCTCATGCCCATGCAGCCCAGTCCCAGCGCGGAAACTTCAAGCCCCTCTTGACCCAGCTTTCGTTTTTGCATCCCAAAACCTCTCTCGACGCTTCCCTTTACTTATCTTGCAGTGATTCTATATCAATGGCGGAGCGATAACGAACACCTGCATAGAAAGTCTTTATAAATCAAAAAGGCTGATAGGTTAATATCTAAGCTGGACTTTATCCATTTACGCTGCATAGCACAGCGTATCCGTCAGGCGCTCTAGTAATGAGCGCGGGACTTTTATCATGTCGGCTTTCTTACCCGACATGGAAAAATAGGCATGGCTCCACAAGTAACGCCG
>DASWQH010000007.1:0-167055 GCA_036403815.1 Pyrinomonadaceae bacterium
ACTGAGTTTCGAGTCATCGCAAACCGATGCTCTCACGAGTCAGCGACTCGTGACCACTCGCTTCTTTGTCAAATGTGTCCAGACTTCAGGCTGGGAACAGCAGGCACAAAAAGTGTTGAGTCCCGTAGGGACGGCTGAATAGTTGATTCAGCCGTCCCTACGGGACTCAATTCCTTTTCGCTACTTATTCCCAGTGCTAAAGCACCGGGCTACTATCAATCGTCCCTGACGGGACTTTGAACACTGCTTCTAAGGCAAATTGTCCGCCGTTGCGATGTCGCTTTCTACGTACTCGGACGCGTGCGCGTAGGTGAAGTAGATGGCGAGCAGGAAAGCCAGCAGCATGATGGCGGCGGCTGTCCAGAAGGTTAGACGCAAAGAGTGTTCGCTCATGTTGTGCATCTGGCGGTCGAAGCCTAAGGTGGCGACGGCGCTGTAAATCAAGGCGGAAGCGATAAGAGGCCCGACCGCGCGTGCAAGGCTCGCCACCGATTGTGTGACGCCGAGCACGCCGCCCTGCTCTGCACGCCCGACCGATTTTGAGGCAAGGGTGGTCAGGGACGGAGTCGAAAGCCCGTTGCCGGTGGCAAACAATGCGCCGACCAGAAGCAGCGTTGACAGCCCCGTGTGCGGGCCTATGAGCGGGATGATGAAGAGGCTCACGGCAAAGAGAAACGCGCCCGCTATGACAAGCTGTAGCTCGCCGAAGCGTTTGACCAGCCGACCTATCAACCCTCCCTGAATAATCGCCCCTATGACGCCCACATAGACAAAGAGCCAGCCGGTGTCGTGCGCGTCGTAGCCTAAGCGAAACATAGTAAAGAGCGCGAACGACGAGGTCATAATCGAGAAGGCCACTATGAAGAGGAAGTATATGGCTAGCACAAAGGCGAGCCGTTGCTGCTTCAGGGCTTCAAAGAGCTGTGTCCATCGTCCGTTGGCGGCCTGTACTCTCGCCGGATGATCCTTCGTGACCGTCTCAGGCAGCACGAAGTAAAGGAGCGTGGCATTTAAGAGCGCCAGTCCTGCGGCGAAAAGAAAAGGCACCTGTATGCCCCAACGGCTCAGCACGCCGCCGATGGCCGGGCCGAAAATAAACCCAAGCCCGAACGCCGCCCCGATCATGCCCATCCCCTTCGCGCGATTCTGAGGCGTGGTGACATCCGCTACGTAGGCTTGCGCCGTGGAGATATTGCCGCCCGAAATTCCGTCGATGATGCGTCCCGCAAAGAGCATCCAGAGCGTTGTGGCAAGCCCCAGCATGAGAAAGCCTGCGGCTGTGCCCAGCAGACTGATCAAAAGAATTGGCCGCCTCCCGTACTTGTCCGACAGCCGCCCCAGAATCGGCGTAAACAGTAGCTGCATAATCGAGTAAGAAGCAAAGAGCAGTCCGACCATGCTGGGGCTGGCATTGAATCGAGTACCCTCTACGTAAAACGGCAGCACCGGAATGACTATGCCAAAGCCTATGAGGTCTATGAAGACTGTGATGAAGATAACCAGTAGCGGAGAGCGATTCATAAAAACAGTGCAGAAGGCAGAGTGCAGAATGATGAATGAGAAGAAGAAGAACTTTCTTTAATTCATCATTCTGCACTCTGCCTTCATCATTTCTTTTTATCTTCTTTTGTCGCGTGGATGCATCAGGTAGCGGTCAATGGAGGCTTGGCCGCCTCCCGTTATGATGAGTGCCACTGCTATTGCGAACAGGGCCAGAGGGTATTCAAAGCCACGGCTGTTTGCGAAGAATGCGCCCATGTGTACGCCGCAGATGGCGACCAGCATGGTAGCAGCTATCATAAACGCGCTGAGCCGTGTCACGGCTCCGAAGACGACGAGTATGCCGCCCAGGAATTCCGAGATGGCGGCTGCCCCGAGCCAGAGCCATGATGGTCGCAGTCCCATAGGCGCTTCACCCGAAATCCACGCGCTCCACCCGCTTCCTCCGAACATGCCCAGAACCTTCTGCGCGCCGTGCGCAAACATGATGATTCCCAGGGCAAGCCGAAGAGGTATAGTGAACCACACGGGCTGCGTGGCAATCAGTTTCCTCCACATCTCATCAGTTACCTTTCAAAGAGACTTGCCTTGACGTTCGAGAGCTATAGTAAATGAATTTCGGCTGAAATATCGCACTAAAGAGGGCAAAAGGCAAAAGAAGAGGTTAGAGGTCAGAGGCTAGAAGTCAGTAGTTGACTTTCTTTTACTAACCTCTGACCTCTAACCTCTAACCTCTTTTCTTCACTGCTGCTTTTCCAATCGCTGGGCGATGGCCTGCTTGGATTGCAGGCCGACCATGCGGTCAACGAGCGCGCCGTTCTTGAAGATGAGGAGCGTCGGGATGCTCTGGATGCCGAACTGCGAGGCGGTCATGGGATTTTCGTCAACGTCCAGCTTGGCTATCAGGTAGCGACCGTTTGATTCCGCCGCCAGTTGCTCCAGGGTGGGCGCAATCATACGGCACGGCCCGCACCATGCAGCCCAGGCATCAACCAGCACAGGTGTCGCGCCCGCCTGTAATACGTCGCGCGCGAACGTCTGGTCTGTCACCACTAAGGGCTTGCCTGTATCCGCGCCCGCGCCCTCTTTTGCCTCAAGCGGCGCACCGCACTTGCCGCACACTGGCTGGCGCACCTGTGCCGCCCCTTCGTCAACGCGATTCTTCGCGCCGCACTTGTCGCAGCTTACTATCATGGCCTCTTTCTCCTTTCGGTAAGAAATCGGATGCTAAGCCCATTTCATCGCAAAAGTTTTTCAAAGACGGGCAGCTTTTATGCTTCTGTCAGACAAATAACTGTTAACCAGCTTTCGCGCGCCGCACGGCTTTCGTTGTAAGATGAGTTTCTGTTACTCTCTCCGAAATTTTCGTCAAACAGAAGGATATTCTGAGAATGAGCCACGCGTCCCGTTCGGCTGTTGCGCTGTCAGCCCTCCTCATATTTCTTTTCGCCGCTGCCGCTCCGGCACAGAAGTCTAATCAAACTGCTTCGCCACCATCGCCCGCGCCCGAAATCACTTACACCGTTTCGATGCCGAAACCCTTTACGCATCTCTTGGAAGTCGAGATGCGGCTTCGCGGCACATTTCCCGCACAGACCGATTTAATCATGCCCGTCTGGACGCCCGGCTCTTATCTGGTGCGCGAGTTCGAGCGCAACGTGCAGGACTTCGATGCGAAAGATGCTGGAGGGCGCACACTTCGCTGGAACAAGTCGAACAAGAACACCTGGCGGGTGGAGACTGCGGGCGCAGGTGAGCTTGTCGTAACCTACAGCGTTTACGCCAACGAGTTTTCCGTGCGCACGAATGAACTGTCAGACCAGCACGCTTTCTGGAACAACGCGGCGCTTCTAATGTACCCGGACGGCCATCTGCAAGCGCCTTCGCAGATTCGCGTAGTGCCTTTCGGCAACTGGAAAGTCGCGACTGGTTTACCGGCAGCAGCCGGAGGCCGCGGCCTGACTTTTCGCGCCGAAAACTTTGACATCCTCTACGACTCGCCCTTCGAGGTCGGCAACTTCAAGACGCTCTCCTTTGAAGTCAAAGGTGTGCTGCATCGCATAGTGATTGACGGCGAAGGCAACTACGATGCGGAGCGCGTGCGCCGCGACGTACAGAAGATTGTCGAATCGGCTGTCAGCCTCATGGGCGGCGAGATTCCTTATAAAGATTACACTTTCTTCCTGCACCTGCGCTCCTCCGGCGGCGGTGGAATTGAACATTTGAACTCGACTTCGCTCCTCTACCCGCGCTTCCGCTTTCGCCCCGACGCAAATTACGGAAGTTTTCTCTCGCTCGTCTCCCACGAATATTTTCATCTATGGAACGTCAAGCGCATACGCCCGGACGCGCTCGGCCCCTTCGATTACACCAAGGAGAACTACACTAAACTTCTGTGGGTCGCAGAAGGCATCACGAGCTATTACGAGAATATAATTCTAGTGCGCGCGGGGCTTCTCTCCGGTGAAGATTATTTGAACGAACTTGCGAACGGCATAAGGGATTTGCAGAACACGCCGGGGCGCTTCGAGCAGAGCCTAGAAGAATCAAGCTTCGATACCTGGATTAAGTTTTACAGGCCGGATGAAAATTCCGTGAACTCGCAAGTCTCTTACTACGACAAGGGAGCCATTGTCGGCGCGCTGCTCGACGTGGAGATACGACGCGCCTCGCGCAACACGCATTCTCTGGACGACGTGCTGCGTTATTTATATGAAGAGCATTACAAGAAGGGGCGCAATTACACGCCGGAAGATTTCCAGCGCGTTGCCGAGCGCATGGCGGGCGCGAGCCTGGACAGCTTCTTCGCTCGCTACGTGCGCGGGCGCGAAGAAATTGATTTCAATGCTATTCTCAGTTACGCGGGGCTTTATCTTGACACCAACGGGACATCCACCGGGCGTGCCGCTGCGGAGCGCCCCTACTTCGGCGCGACTCTCTTTCAGGATGGCAACCGCCTGATGGTCAGAAACGTGCGCGCCGGGACGCCCGCCTACGAGCAGGGCATCAGCGCCAGCGACGAGATAGTGGCGCTCGACGGGATGCGCGTTAATCTGGAATCCTTCGACGCGCGCATCGCGGAGAAGAAGCCGGGCGAGCGCGTTACCATCACGCTCTTTCGCAACGACGACCTGCGCACCTTTGAAATCAGGCTCGGCGGTCGAGTCGTCGCACCCTATCGCATCGTGGCAGTTCCAAATCCTACAAGCGATCAGCGTCAGGCGTATCAGAAATGGCTCGGCGGAAATTTATGAAAAGAGGTTAGAGATTAGAGGTTAGAGGTCAGTGGTTGTCTTTTACTAACCTCTAACCTCTAGCCTCTGACCTCTTTGCTCTTTTCCTTTTTCTTTTTGCCTTCTATTATGCTTTTAGTATCGGGGGAGCGGTTGCAGATGGATTTTGATGGAAAGGTTGCGATTATCACGGGGGCGGCTTCAGGCATTGGCCGTGCCTGTGCGCTTGAGCTAGCCCGGCGCGGCGCGAATATCTGTGTCGTAGATCAAGCGGGCGAGGACGTGATGATTCAGACCTCGCATCTTTTGAAAGAGTCGGGCGCACGCGTCACCACCTTCACGGCAGACGTGACGGATCACGGCAAGGCCGCACGCATCGTGGCCGAGACGCGCGCACGCATGGGACGCATTGACATGCTCGTCAACGCGGCGGGCGTTAACAGTGATGCGCCCATCTGGGACATCACGGAGTCACAGTGGGATAGAGTCCTCAACGTCAATCTCAAAGGCACGTTCAACTATCTTCATGCCGCCGCAAAGATTTTTCGCGAGCAGCGTTCGGGCAAGATCGTCAACATCGCTTCGATTCAGGCGCTTCGCGGCAGCTTCGGCATCAGCAACTACGCTGCCTCAAAGGCGGGCGTCATAGGTCTGACGATTTCCACTGCGGTCGAGCTTGGGCGCTCGAACGTCAACGTCAACGCCGTCGCGCCCGGCTTTATACGCACACCCATGACCGAACGCCTCCCGGCGCGCATCATGGAAGAGGCCGAGCGCGAAGCCGTCCTCGGTCGCATCGGCGAGCCGCAGGATGTTGCCAACGTCGTAGCCTTCCTCTGCTCCGAATTAGCGCGCCACATCACAGGTGAAGTCATCAAAGTTGACGCGGGGCAATCGCTTTAGTCTATCCACCGGCCACAGGTTTGCGAGTCAGTCCGGGCTTACGGCTTTCAGGGCTATAAACATTTCGCCCCTACCGAGGCTGAAGACGTAACCCTGTCGCTTCTTATTTCGCACCTCACGTTCTATGAGAAATAGAACAAATCCCGCGCAAGGCTGGCTTTTTTTGGCTTTTTGCTTTATCTCTCAAACTTGAGGCCGGGACTTTATTCAAGCCTGAAGCGCAGTTTCTCCTGAAGAAAAGATTAAGCGATGGTTCAGCGACAAACCTTTTCATTTCGTAATATCAACTTTAAGGTTGAAGACCGCGTCGGGCGAATAACCCTGGCGCGGCCTCCGCTGAATATTCTGAACATCGCAATGATGCGCGAGATAGGCGCGTGTCTGAACGAATGCATGGCGGCGCGCGACATGGTAGCGATAGTCTTTGACGCCGTCCCGGATTCGCGCGTCTTCAGTGCGGGCGTGGCCGTAGAAGAGCATGTGGAAGATACCATCTACCAGATGCTCGAAGCGTTTCATAACATCTTCCGCGTGCTTGAGCAGATAGCGAAGCCTACCATTGCGGTCGTGAATGGTGCGGCATTGGGCGGCGGGTGCGAGCTGGTGGCGGCCTGCGATTTCTGTATCGCGTCGGAGAGCGCGCGCTTCGGCCAGCCGGAAATCAAGCTCGGAGTTTTCCCGCCCATAGCCGCGGTGCTTCTTCCGCGCATCATAGGAGAGAAGCGTGCGCGCGAGCTTATCCTGACGGGCGAGCTGATTGATGCGCAGGAGGCTGCACGCCTGGGGCTTATCAACACGGTCGTGGCTGCCGGGGAGCTTGAGCAAAAGACCGAAGAGCTGCTCGTCCGCCTGCGGGAACTATCAGCGCCCGCGCTCGAAGCGGCGCGCCGTGCAATTGATACGGGGCGCGGGCGTTCTTTTGAAGAGGCATTGACGAAAGTCGAAGACCTGTATTTGAATGAATTGATGAAAACCGAGGACGCACGCGAAGGCGTCAACGCTTTTATGGAAAAACGCAAACCCATCTGGCGGAATAGATGAAAAGCGGGTGATGGGTATCAGGTGCCGGGTGCCGGTAAAAAGAAAGACCGCTTGATTTTCTTTTACCGGCACCCGGCACCTGACACCCATCACCCGATCATTGGATTTTATGTTTTACGAATCTCTCAAGCAGTATTACCGGCGGGCGGCGCTGGCGTTTGTGGTTGCTCTTTCGCTTTTGGCGAGCCTGTCGTTGCCCTTCGGCGTCATCGCGCAGGAGCGTGCAGGGCAACAGCAGCAGGAGCCGCCGGGTCACACCCACGACATTTATAACCCGCAGCGTTCGGGCACTCCGGCGCAGACGAACTCGGGCAGTATTGTCGAGCGCGCGATGAATGCAGTCTGCACTGCGCGCGTCTCAGACCCTCTGGGGAGCGTGCCGATTGACGAGATGCAGTCGCGGCCTTCGCTTTCTTTGCGAGACCCGGTAGCCACGGCAGGAGCCGCACGCGCCGAGCGTCTTCTACCCATCGCCAGGGAGCTTGCAACCAATGCTCTGACCAAGCTGGCGCGCGAAAACAATATAGATGAGTGGAGGCTGCGCGCCGCCATACGCCGCATTCAGGGCGTCACGCGCATCAAGCCGGACGTTGACCTGCGCGACAACGCCTCTGTGATTATGATAGACCCGCACACCATCTACTTCGGCACTATCTTTCTAGCAGGGTTGCCGTCGGATGAAGGCATGATCAGCGTGCTCGCGCACGAGATTACGCACATAGCTGACGGGCGCGACGACAATCTAGCTCCGCTCTTTCGACAGGTCGCAAGCAAAGCGATTGGTCTGACGGGCTTGAGCATCACGGGTCGCCGCCCGGAAGAGTTGACGTGCGATTGGGTCGGCGCACTCTCGGCACGCGCCTACATCGAGCGCTTTCCAAATCAGGAACCGCTCCTTCGTCGTCTCGCACGGCTTGTAGAGCACAACTGCGTTGACGAGGACGACACAGACGAAGATCACCTCTCGCCGCGAAACACCATGCGCGCCCTCTTCGCACTGGACACCAGGCTGGCAAGCGAAGTCCTCAGCAAAGAGGCAACCGAAACCCGCACCTTCCGTTAAAAGCAGTGACAAGGAAAAAGCAGTTTTTAGTTTTCAGTTTTCAGTTTTCAGCAGAAGAGCTATGTGCTTTTTCTGAAAACTGAAAACTAAAAACTGAAAACCGTTCTTGTCACTTGTCACTGCCTTATTGACACGTGCCGCTCGCCTTCCTATCATCTTGCGCGAGCCTTGATGATGACGAGAGATAAACAGGAGCGAGAGGAAAATAGAGAATCGTTGACGCGCAAGGTGTGCGGCGGCTACGACGAGAGCGCCGTTCGTTTTACGCGTCGGGCGTTTCTCTTTAAGCTCCTTGCTGTGTTGTTGGTTGCCGCTCTGGTTGGGACGGGCTGCCGCAAAGGTTTGCTGGACAGGAAGAGCGTTGCGCCGCGCTCGCTCAGAGATGTGCCCGCGCAGCGGCTGGCCTACAATTTTCAGGCGGATGCGGAAACGCCTCCAGGCATCTCGGATTCTCAAAACATAAACACGCGGCTCGAAGCTGTTCAGAGAGATTTCGACGAGCGACGAAAAGATGATGCGCTCGTTCGCACAGTCGCATCGCCGGACGGCCAGCGGGTGCTTGCGCTGTATGAAACGGGCGACACCGAGCAGAGCACTTTTCGCATAGACATGTACGCGTCGGCTGGGGCTTTCCTGCGCAACGTCAGCCCGCCGGAGTTGGCCGGAGTCTTCGTCGCCACGGTCGCATGGTCGCCTGACGGAAACTACATAGCCTTCATCGCGCGCCGCAGCGCCGCAGCGCAGCCTTCAACGTCCGCGCCGCCCGCTGCCGTGCCGGATGTTGCACAGCCTTCGGCGTCGGTCGCGCCCGTCTTCGCTCCAGTGCAAAGCTTCAGCACCGAGCAGATTTACATCTGCAACCGCGACGGCTTCGACCTCAAGCCGGTGACGACGCGCGACGGCCTCATCTATTTTTACTTGGCATGGTCGCCGGACAGCACCGGCCTTGTCTCAATAGCCTGCACGGAGAACGAGTGGAATGCGCGGCCTGCGGAGCTTTTGCCTGCGGGGCGTCCGCGCCTGGTCAATCCGAGCGGTCAGGAAAGATTGCTTGACGACCGCTTGACGGACGTGCTGCCCGTCTGGTCGCCGGACTCGTCCAAGGTCTCCACGGCGTTTGAAACGGAGGTCGCAATCTATGACGCGTTGACGGATTCGCCTACGAGCTCACGCATACCTTTGCGCGAGCCGCTGCTGGCAGCTTCCGCCGATTACGACGAGAAAAATTCAAAGAAGAAGCCGGGCAATAAATCTGGCGAGGCGACTTCAAAGCAGCAAACGGGGGCGCTGCCGATCTCCTTCAATCCAGTAGTGCGTCTGGCCTGGCCGCGTCCCGAAACGCTTTACCTTGAAACAGGCTTCCTGCGAATCTATGCGAACGAGCCTGTGAGCAACTACCTGCGCTGGCACAGGCTGGGTTTGAGCATGCAGGCCACGCAGCTCAGCCTTCAAGTCCCAAATTCCAAGTCCCATGTCCCAAGTCAAATTTCCGAAGCCCTGCTTTTAACTTGGAACTTTGGACTTGGAACCTGGGACTTATAATGAGGAGTGTGAAATGATCTACCACAGCGTGTCTGAAATCTTCGATTCGATAGATGAGACTCGTGCGAGATTGCGCGCGCGGCTCGATAGCGTCACGAGCGCGGAGGAGAGCCAGCGTCCCAACGCAGATAGATGGTCGGTCGCAGAAATAACAGAGCATCTATCAATCATAGAAGGCCGCGTGTCAAAGCTCTTCCCGGTGATGCTGACGAAAGCCGAGGCCGGAGGCTTGCAGCGCAGCCCCGATCAACCTTTTCAACCCGTCACGGTCGCGGAGATGGTTGAGCGAAGCAAGCGTGAAAAGTATGTTGCGCCGGAGACGGCGACTCCGACCGGAACAGTCTCGATCACGGATTCTCTTGCGCGCCTTGAGCACTCACGCGAAGCTATCAGAGCGCTTAGCCCGCGTCTTGAAGCACTGGATTTAACCAGCGTCACCTACCCGCATCCGGTCTTCGGCATGCTCAATACTTATCAATGGCTCATCTTCCTGGGCGCACACGAAGAACGCCACCTGCGCCAGATTGAATCGTTGATGGCTTCGCGGCAAGCCAATGCGAAAGGGGAATAGAGCGGCGACAATCATCTCTTCAAGGGATAATGTAATACCGCTCGCCCTCGCTTGCGACCGCGCCTTCTTATCCCTATAATCCTTCTCACTCGTTAACATTTATGCCCTCGTAGCTCAATTGGTTAGAGCGCCAGACTCATAATCTGTGGGTTCCCCGTTCAAGTCGGGGCGAGGGCAGATTTCTTCATACCTCATCTTGGTAATCATGCCTGCCAATAATAAAAGTTCTGAAATTTTAGGAATGCCGTTTGGTACGGCGTGTAGTAAACTCCGCAAGCTCGTGCTCTTCAGCTTGGCGCAAAAACTGAAAGAGAACATTTGTTTCCGATGTAAGGAAGTGATTCTTAATGTAGAAGATTTTACAATCGATCACAAAGAAGCTTGGCGAAGTAAAGGGGCAGAGTTGTTCTGGGATATAAACAATATTGCTTTCTCTCATTCTTATTGCAACTTACCAACGGGTATGGTACGTAGAGAAATTCTGAACGGAACGCTTTGGTGTTCCAAGTGCAAACTGTTTTTAGAGATTAACCAATTCTCTAAAGACAAGAAGCAACGCACGGGGTACTCGCTAATCTGCAAAGATTGCAGTAACACCCAAAGGCGAAAAATAAAAGCGCAAGGAGATTGTATTCATTGTAGCGCGAAGCGAGGAACGAAACCTTTCCGCGTTACTCACAATATCTGTTTGTCTTGTGTCCATCGAATGTACCGGCATGCAAGCAAACAGCGTAAACTTGCGCGTGTAATTAATCGGCCATTGCATCATTCTGAAAAATTTAATGAGCCAAAAACAGACGATTAACATTGGGATTATCGGGACGGGCTTTGCGCGCTCGACGCAGATTCCGGGTTTCCGTGCCTGTACGGGCGCGAGGGTGGTGGCGATTGCGAGCGGCCATCTTGAAAACGCGGAGAGTGTGGCGCGCGATTTTGGAATCGAGTTTGCCACAGACGATTGGCGGGAAGTGGTCGGGCGCAGTGATGTTGATCTCATTAGCATCGTCACGCCGCCCTCTACGCACAGGGAGATGGCGCTGGCAGCGCTCGATGCGGGGAAGGCTGTGCTCTGCGAAAAGCCTACGGCGATGAACGCTTTGGAGGCCGAAGAGATGAGGCGACGCGCCGAAGAGACTGGAATGCTCGCTCTCCTTGACCATGAGTTGCGGTTTCTTCCGGCGCGCAGGTTGATGCGCGAGATGATTCGGGCGGGCGAGATAGGGCGTGTGCAGCATGTTAAATATTTTTTCCGCGCAGAATCGCGCGCTAACCCTGAGCGACCCTGGAACTGGTGGTCGGATGCCTCAAAGGGCGGCGGTGTGCTTGGTGCTATAGGCTCGCACGCGGTTGACTCTCTGCGCTGGCTGACGGGTACGGAAATCTCGCACGTCGCAGCCCAGCTTGCCACGCACATAGTGGAGCGCACAGAAGATGAGACGGGACGCGTGCGGCCTGTGACTTCGGACGACGAGGCCAATCTGTTGTTACGGTTCCGCGACGGCAGCTTCACAGAAGGCATGACCGGAACTGTCAGCATGTCTGTAGTAGAGCAAGGCAAGCCTCTTCATTACGTGGAAGTCTTCGGCTCTAAGGGCGCGCTCATGGTTGACGCAAACGACATGCTGCGCGCGTGTACGGGTGACGGGCGCTGGTCAAAGGTTTCAACGCCGGATGGAGAGCTGGCCGAAGGAATGCGTGACAACGAATGGTCGCGCGGCTTCACGCTCTTTTCTCGCACCATCATTGATGCTCTGCGCGAGGGACGAAACACGGTTGACGAAGCCGCAACCTTCACGGACGGCTATCGCAACCAGCTCGTGCTCGATGCGGCCTGCCGCTCGCAAGAGATTGGTTCCTGGATTAACCTTAATGTTGAAGAGTCTTGAGCGTAAAATTGTGTTGACCTGATGTCAGCTTGGATGTATAAACCCTTGCATCGGCGGGCCATTAAATAACTATTTTTATGCAAGCGTTAGCTGAGCCTTAACCTCTGTCAAACTAAAAACTCTAAAGTAATTCTTCTTGTTCCGCCCGGAAACAGCCTCTAATACTCAAACCGAGAGAGCGCACAGTATTTCCTCCAAACGCCTCAAATCAAGTGGCGAGAAAGGTAGTAGACATGGCAAAGAATCTGGTCTTCATTTCCTGGTCAGGTCTTACCGGCGAAAGGGTTGCCGAAGCTTTAGCCAGCACCATTTTCAATAATCACCCGGAGTTGAAACCCTGGGTCTCAAGTAAAGATTTAAAGGCAGGGAGGCCCTGGTTCGATGAAATTAATAAGGCAGCTCAAGAGGCTAAATTCGGTATCGGATGCTTAACTCCCGGCGCTTCCATTAGACCGTGGGTTAATTTCGAGGCGGGTATGCTTTTTGGCAGATTGGAACAATTTATTATCTTGCGCTTTCACGAAGAGATAGCCCACCCGCTAACCAATCTTCAGTCGAAAGACGGAACCAACATAAATGACCTTGCCGAAGTCTTTAACATCATGACGAGCGGCGGAATAAATGAGGCCAAAGAATGGGTCAAGTTCAAGTTTCCCGAATTCAAAAAGGTGTTGGACGAGCTTAAGAGCAGTTTCCAGCCCGACCTCATAAGTATTAATGAAAGCGTCAAGTCGGTTATGGAGGCGGTCAACGAGCTTAAAGCTAATGAGATTTATTGTGGAAATGATTGCTTGAAGCAGGTTGTCGCGGGAGCCGTTAGCCAGTTGGGCGCTCAACTGAAAAGAGTAAAGACGACCTTCTCAGTTCCGGCGAGCCAGTATCCGTACCATCTCATCTCCTTGCAGAGCAGTAAAAAGCTTAATCCTATAGTCAGGGCCGTAGCCCTGGTCGATCAACAGGAGCGCTTCTGGCAGGAAGTCGCTGGCAGAGAGATTCTAGGTACTGGGCGCGACAAAAATGAGAGAGTTTTCGTCTTCATCACCCCGGAAGATTTCACACGCAACTACGACACACTCAAGCTCCACGCCGAAAGATACACCGTCAAGGTGATGAGCTTTGAGGCACTGACCAGGATGTTTTATCCCTTCAATAAAGACTTTTCGATTATCGAATCTTCGGACAGCAAGCTACTCGCAACCTATGATAAATCGGAGCCGTTCGTCAGCATCACCTTTATGACTGACCCGGACGCGATAGCCATGCACGAGAATTACTTCAAAAAAATCTCCCGCTTTGCGATGGAGATTAAGCACGATGCGAAAGATACTATGGAAGTGGTTCGACAGCGCGTGTTCGAGCGCCCGTTGACGGAAATCAAACAGGTGCATGTGGAGATGTCCGATTACATCTCTGTAGAGGAATATGATCTTTATGAAGAGGGGCACGCCTATTATAAGGAGATGATGCAGCGCATGCTGGATATTTTCTCCGAGCGTCGTGGCAGCGTCAACGAAGAGTGCGCGATGTTAGAGCTTGGGGCGGGAACTGGAATATTCACCAAGCGTCTCGCCGCACTGGAGAGCGTGACGGTCGAAGCGGTGGAGGTTGACTTCGCTTGTTTCAAGCGGCTAGTCCAGAACATCCAGACCAATCATTCGAACGTTAAGTTTCACCCGGAAGACAGTCGTGCGTTCTGGGCGGAAACACCTTTCAAGTTTATCTTCTCTTCCTTCGCGGATCATCACATTAGGTTCGAGGACAAAAAACCCTACCTCGACAACGTGAAGTCAAATCTGGCGTCCGGTGGAGTCTTCATAGTGGGCGATGAATTCCTTCCGTCACACGACCGTAGTGACAAAGAGAGTAGGAAGCGTGCCTTAGAGCTTTATCACAAGCACATCATTGACATTGCCGAAGAGCAGGGTAATTCGAATCTCATGAAGCTTGAAGAGGCGGCATTGAGATCCGGCCTGGATGAAGTAGGGGATTTTAAGATTACCTGTGAAGAGTATGAGAAACATTTGCAGGACGCAGGGTTTGTATTCAAAAGGGAGAACATAGGCCCCGTCGATCGTACCGATGTCGGCGGAGTTTATGTCTATATCGCCTGGCAGAAAAGCTGAAGAGCAATCGGCAGATTAGCCTGAGCACCCGAAAGATTTGAAAGACCCCGGCACACGGCTCAAGTCCGTAGACCGGGGTTCTTTATGCAGAGCGGGAACTCGAAAACGTAGTGGTAGCGTACGTTAAAAGCGACGATGGTTTTAGCGCGGGCGGGCATAAGGTTTTCCGCTAAAATATGATATTGTGCGCGAAAAAGCTTGAGGTAAAAACCGCAGATGAGTAATGAGACAGGCGACCTTTTGGTTGACCTGAGCCACACGGTGGAACACGGTATGATTACTTATCGTGGACTGCCTGCGCCCATCATTTGCGACTTTCTGAGCCGCGAGGAGTCGCGCAAACACTACAGCGAAGGCACGGAGTTTCACATTGGCCGCATTGATATGGTTGCCAATACGGGGACGTATCTTGATTCGCCCTTTCACAGGTACGCGGACGGCGCAGACCTCTCCGAGTTGTCGCTCTCGCAGCTAGCAGACCTCGAAGGCGTCTGCATTCGCGCTCCTGAATCGGGTACGCGCGCCATCGAACGGAGCGCTTTTCAGGGCGTTGACGTGAAAGACAAAGCGGTGCTCGTGCATACAGGCTGGGACGCGCACTGGGGAAGCGAGCAGTATTTCGAGGAGCATCCTTTTCTGACCAGAGATGCGGCGGAAGCTTTAAGGGACGCGGGGGCGCGGCTCGTCGGCATTGATTCGTATAATATTGACGACACACAAGACCTCTCAAGACCCGCGCATTCCGTTCTACTCAGGGCAGGCATCCCAATCGTCGAGCACATGTGCAATCTAAACGCTCTACCCGACAAGGGCTTCCGTTTCTTCGCAGTACCTGTCAAAGTTAAAGCATTCGGAACATTCCCGGTCAGAGCTTTCTGTATAATCCAGTAACTTTCTTAATGCTTTTCTGAAGCAGACACAAAGCTGCGAAACGTGCCGACGAAATCAAAATCGAACTCTAAACTTGCGGTGCGCGTGGGCGTGGACACGGGCGGGACGTTTACGGATTTTGTCTATGAAGCGGCTGGGGGCTTGCAGATTTTCAAGCTCGCTTCGACGCCCGCCGATCCGTCAAAGGCGATCACAGAGGGCTTGCGACGCATCGCTGAAGAGACGGGCGGGCGCGTTAAAGAGATAGAGGTCGTGCATGGCACAACCGTTGGCACAAACGCGCTGCTTCAGAGGCGCGGCGCACGAACCGCCCTTGTTACTACTAAAGGCTTTGAAGATGTGCTTGAAATCGGGCGACAGGCACGACCCTTTCTTTACGATCTGGACGCCGTGCGCCCGCAGCCGATTGTTCCATCCGGCTTAAGATTCGGTGTGATGGAGCGCGTCGCGGCTTCGGGCGAAGTGCTCATAGAGCTTGATGAAGACTCCCTTGCGCAGCTCGTCAAAAAATTGAAGCGAGCGCATGCCGAGTCGGTCGCCGTCTCGTTACTCTTCTCCTTTCTTCATCCTGAGCACGAGCGGCGCATCGCACGCGCGCTCTCTTCCCTTGGCATTCCGCTCTCCGTCTCGCACCGGATTCTTCCTGAATACCGGGAGTACGAGCGCACCTCTACGGTCGTCATCAATGCTTATCTTCAACCCCTAATGGGAAAGTATCTGAGCCGTTTGCAGGCTCAGGCACCGCGTTTACGCGTGATGCAGTCTTCGGGCGGAAGCATCTCTGCGACCGTGGCGGCAGAGGAGCCTGTGCGTACGATTCTTTCCGGGCCTGCGGGCGGAGTGGTCGGCGCGCTCAATGTGGCGCGGCACGCGGGTATAGAGAACATCATCACGTTCGACATGGGCGGCACTTCCACGGATGTTGCGCTCTGCACGCGAGACGGGATGCGTATGACGCGTGAAGCCGTGGTGGCCGGAATGCCCGTTGCCGTCTCCATCATGGACATACACACGGTCGGCGCAGGGGGCGGCTCGATTGCGCGCGTGGACGAAGGCGGCTCTCTGCGCGTCGGGCCGGAGTCAGCCGGAGCCGACCCAGGCCCTGCCTGCTACGGGCGCTCTTTCCTGCCGACGGTGACGGACGCGCATCTGGTGCTCAATCACTTCGGCGGTGCAGGGCTTTTGGGCGGAGAGTTTCCGCTGGACGAACTAAGAGCACGCGAGGCGCTAACCCGGCTGGCCGGAGAGATGAGCGAAGCCGCGCAACGCAGAGTCGGTTTAAGAGAAGCTGCTCAAGGTGTGCTGCGCGTCGTGCGCGTGCAGATGGAACGCGCGCTGCGAACTATCTCGATTGAGCGTGGATTCGACCCGCGAGAATTTGCGCTCGTGCCGTTCGGCGGCGCAGGCGGGCTTCATGCCGTAGAGCTTGCGCGCTCTCTACGCATCCCCAGCGTGGTTGCGCCTGAGATGGCGGGCGCTCTATCGGCCACGGGCGCGCTCGCCGCGGATGTGGTCAAGGATTGGAGCAGGACTGTGATGCTGGAAGCGAACAGCGAGAGCAACCAGAGAATCGAGCGCGCATTTGGCGAGATGGAGAGAGAGGCGCGTCGTGTACTTGCACATGAAGGGTTCAAAGAAAAAGATCAGTATCATGAAAGACTGCTGGCCGTGCGCTACAAGGGGCAGTCTTTCGAGCTTGAGATAAAATGGAGGCCGCACACGAGCGTGGCCGAAAGCTTTCATAGCGCTCATCTGTTGCGCTACGGCTACGCGCAGAGCGAGAACGCGGTCGAGATAGTGAGCGCACGCCTGCGCTCACGCGGCCTCATCGAAAAATTAAAGACGCGTCGCGCCGCTCAATTGAAAGGTAAAGGAAGGCATGCGCATCCCTTTGAGTACGCGACCGTTTATTTTTCCGGGCGCAAGGGCGAGCGCACTGCCGTTTACAAACGCGACGAGTTGAAGGCGGGCGCGCAGCTTGTCTCACCTTGCATCGTTACGGAGTATTCCGCGACGACGCTCGTGCCCGAAGGAGCGCGTGCGCGCGTTGACGCGTACGGGAACATAATCATAGAGCCATGAGCAGAAAAGAGAAACAGCACAACGCAGCGCGAAAAGATAAGCGAAGCGCTCACGTGCGAGGAGAGAGTGTGAAGGCCGCTAGAGCACGAAAAGATGCCTCGCGCCGGTTTGATCCGACGACTCTGGAAATCTACCGCGCGCTTTACACTTCGGTTGCGGAGGAGATGGGCATAGCGCTCAGGCGCACGGCCTTCTCGCCGAACATCAAGGAGCGCCGGGACTACTCCTGTGCCGTCTTCGACTCAAGGGGGCGCGTCATAGCACAGGGCGACCACATGCCCGTGCATCTAGGCTCTATGCCGATGGCTGTGGCCGCCGCGCTTCAATGCTTCAAACTCGCGCCCGGTGAAGTGGTCGCCCTCAACGACCCCTTCGCAGGCGGCACGCACCTGCCAGATGTGACGCTGGTTGCGGGAGTCTTCGCGGAGGTGCCGGGTGCCGGGGGCAGGGTGCCGGTAAAAACAGAAAACCGGCACCCGACACCTGTCACCCGGCACCCGCTCTTTTATGTTGCCAATCGCGCGCATCACGCGGACATAGGCGGGGCGACGCCGGGTTCTATGGGGATGGCTACGGACGTGTACGGCGAGGGGTTGCGGATTCCGCCCGTGCGGATTGCGCGTGGTGGTGTGGTTGATGAAGAGATGATGAGGCTCGTGCTGGCAAACGTGCGCGGCGCAAAGGAGAGGCGCGCGGATTTTGAAGCGCAGGCAGGCTCTTTGAAGACGGGCGCAGCGCGCTTGCTTGAGATTGTAGAAAGACGCGGGGTGGATGAGGCGCACGCTTATGCTTCTCATCTAATAGAATATTCGGCGCGACTCATGCGCAAAGCAATCGCGTTGCTTCCAGATGGCTCTTACATTGCGGAGGATGCGCTTGATGACGATGGAGTAGGGAAAGGCGAGATTCCGATTCGTGTTCGCATAGAGATTAGCGGCGAGCGAGCGCGTGTGGATTTCAGTGAAAGCGCGCCGCAGGTTTCAGGCGCAATCAATGCCGTCGAAGCCATCACAGTCTCGGCGGTCTCTTACGTCTTTCGTTGTCTGATAAGCGGTGATGTCCCGGCCAGCGCGGGTCTGATGGAGCCTGTGGAAGTCTTCGCTCCCGAAGGTACAATCGTCAACGCGACGCATCCCGCATCGGTCGCGGGCGGCAATGTAGAGACCTCGCAGCGCATCGTTGACGTGCTCTTTCGCGCGCTCTCGCAGGCGGTGCCCGAAAGGATTCCGGCGGCGAGCCAGGGAACTATGAATAACCTGACCATCGGCGGCATAGATACACGAACGGGCGCGGAGTTCGCCTACTACGAAACGGTCGCGGGCGGCATGGGCGCACGCTTCTGTGCAGACGGCATGAGCGCCGTTCACACGCACATGACCAACAGCCTCAACACTCCCGCGGAAGCCCTGGAATACGCTTACCCCCTGCGCGTGCGCGAGTATAGTATTCGTCGCGGCTCAGGTGGAAAGGGAAAAAACAGGGGCGGTGATGGTGTAGTCCGTGAGATTGAAACGCTCGTACACGCACGCATGTCTCTGCTGGCAGACAGAAGACGCCGCGCACCCTACGGCTTAGAGGGAGGTGAGCCGGGCGAGACGGGGAGCGATTTTGTTATCAAGCGTGGACGCACAAAGCGACGCATCTCTTCAAAAGGAAACTGGCAGATGGAAGCGGGCGACTGTGTGAGAATCGAAACGCCGGGCGGCGGCGGCTACGGCAAAGAGGATTCATAAAACAAGGTGAGCTAAGAGTATGCTCAAGCCAGATGACAGAGAGAAGAACAGCCAAACCACGAATCCACACGAAACGACGCGAAAAATAGTAACTCTCTTTTCGCGTCGTTTCGTGTGGATTCGTGGTTCATTCTTCTGTATGTTGAGCTTAAGTTAAAACAGGAAATCGCCGTCTTGAGGGACAGGCTTATGGTCAGTAATAAACCCGTTATCAAGCAACTCGATCACGTAATCGCTCGCGTTGATGATGCGGAAGCTCTTCACAGGCTTTTCTCGGAAACCTTTCAACTGCCGGTCTCATGGGCTGTTAAATCTTATAAAGCCTTCAAGAGCGGCGGCATCTCCCTCGGCAACACTAATCTGGAAATACTCACCGTCGGCGCGAAGAGCGATGCTGATGGAGACGCGAGCGCTCGATTTTGCGCCTTCGCCTTCGAGTGCGAATCGCTGTCAGAAACGGTTGAGGAATTGGGAAGGCGAAAGCTCAAGTGCAGCTCGGTCGTGCCGTACATAGAATCCCCTGCGGAGGGCTTGCCGAAGACGCATCTATGGTCGAACGCTTTTCTGGATGGCCTTGCAGGCTCAGACCTCTGGACACGGTACGTTATCTTCTCGACCAAAATGCCGGGCTATCAATTCTGGGCAAATCTTTTGCGCGGAAGCCGTGTCGAGCAGCAGGGCATCAGCCGATTGTTCAGCGGCGCTCTGGTCTTTCTGGTCGAATACGAGTATCAAAATTTTAAGAACATGCCGCTCTGGTCGGATTTTAAGAATCACGACGAAAAACGCGCGGCGGATGCCGAGGCATTAAGAGCACAAGCGGGCGGCGCACTCGGTCTGTTAAGTGTGCAGGAGATTACCGTGAGCGTTAAAGATTACGAGAGGGCGAATGAAAACTGGAAAAAACTTTTTGCGCCCGTGCAGCCGCTCGCGCAGGGACTCTGGGAGGTGGCGGACGGGCCTGCTGTCCGTGTTGTGCGGGGCGAAAGGGACTTGATTCAAGGGCTGGTCTTCAAAGTAGCGGATTTAGAGAGAGCCAAGACATTTTTGCGTGAAAAAGGTATGCTTGACTCTACATCAAGCGAGCAAATCAGGATTGACCCGGCTGCGATTTACGGCCTTGATATTCGCCTTGTGTAAGGCAAACTCATGTGAAAGAAGCTAAAAAGGATGCGCTATGCCTTCGTTATCGAAAAAGCTTAGGGGAATTATTCGGCTTATGTTCCTGACCTGCCGGGCTGTGTGGCGACCGGCATAACTATTGAAGAGACGGAACAGCAGATTCGTGAAGCCATTGAGTTCCATCTAAGAGGAATGCGAGAAGATGGATTAACGATTCCTGAGCCAACGAGCTATGTCAGCTATGTTGATGCCGCTTAAGGAAACAAATAATTCTAAAGCCAGGTAAATCATGCGCGTCACTATCGGGCAAATCAATACTACGAACGGCGATTACGAGGGCAACACGGCGAGCATCCTGCGCGCTATAGAGCGTGCGAAAGAGGATAGAAGCGATCTGGTCGTGCTGCCGGAGACGGCGGTTCAGGGCTACATGTCATTCGACTGGTTTCTTGATCGTGATGTAGCACGAGCCTCACTCTCGCCGCTAGATAAAATTATAGAAGCGACCGATGGACTGACGGCTGTCATAGGCACTGTGCGCCCTACGGAGCCTCCGTCGGGTCGCCGTCTATACAACTCCGCCGCCGTCATTCGCAATCGAAAGCTGCTGGGCTTTGCGGACAAAACTCTGCTGCCTGAATATGATGTCTTCGACGACCCGCGCTACTTCGAGCCTGCGCGCGAACGCCATCTCTTTCGCTTAGAAAGTGCCTCGCTCGGCGTCGCCGTTTGTGAAGACCTCTGGAATGATAAGACCTTCTGGAAAGAGCGGCTCTACCCGCACGACCCTGCGGACGAGTTGATAGAGATGGGCGCGAGCGTGCTTGTGTCCATCAACGCCTCGCCTTTCAATAAAGCCAAGATGGGGATGCGTTGCCACATGGTTAGGCACAGGGCACGGCTGGCGGGGCTGCCCATCGTCTTCGTCAATCTGGTTGGCGGCAACGACGGCATCATCTTCGACGGCGCGAGCATCGTCGCCGATTGCAAGGGCGAGATAATCATGCAAGCGCCGCCCTTTGAAGAATTCTTCGGCACGGTTGATCTGGAATGCGGCGTGGCCGATTCCTTCTGCTTGCCCGGCAACGACATAGAGACGGTTCGACGCGCGCTCGTGCTGGGCATACACGATTACGCGCGCAAGAATCGTTTCACTACAGCCGTGATTGGTCTTTCAGGCGGCATCGATTCGGCTGTCGTGGCGGCGCTCGCGTGCGAGGCATTGGGTTCGGAAAACGTGCTCTCGGTGATGATGCCTTCGCCTTACTCGTCGCGCGGCTCTATTGACGACTCCGTAGAGCTTGGCCGCAATCTGGGCATGAAGACCATAGAGCATCCCATCTCGTCTGCTTTTGAAGTCCTGACGAAGGAGCTTGATCTGGTGAAGCCTTCGACCAGCGGTTCATCGCTCGCGGCTGAGAACCTTCAGTCGCGCCTGCGCGGCAACATCCTGATGACCATCTCCAACAAGGAAGGGCGACTGCTTCTTTCCACCGGAAATAAATCTGAGCTGGCTCTGGGCTACTGCACGCTCTACGGCGACACGAACGGTGGCCTTGCAGTGCTGGGCGATCTTTTGAAGACGGAAGTCTACGCACTTGCTCGGCACATCAACCGCGCAAGCGAAATCATCCCGCGCAGCATCATCGAGAAGCTTCCGTCAGCAGAGCTTGCGCCGGGACAGTACGACCAGCAATCGCTGCCGCCTTACGAGACGCTAGACCCCATTCTTCAACTCTACTTCGAGCAGAAGGCCACACCCGAAGAGATCATCGCAGCGGGACATGACCAGCAACTCGTTTACGACATACTGAACCGCGTCGAATCGCCCGCCAACGAATTCAAGCGCAGGCAATTGCCGCCCACGCTTATCATCTCCAAAAACGCCATCGGCATAGGCCGCCGCCGACCCGTCACGCATCATTACAAGCGACGGCCACCAACCGCCGAATGAGAGACTAGAGTTTGTACGTTTCCTGACATAACAATCTCGCATCAAAGTCGTCATGAAAATATCAGTTGCCGGGCTGACCAAACGAAGCATTTGGAGTTGTGCCGCTTAAGTTCAGGAGCGTAGACTTCAGCGTGCATCACTTTAAGGTTCCCCGCTATTTCCCCTTCAAGCAAGATGATGAAGCTTTTACTCTGTCTATTGTCAGGGTGAAGTGTCAAAGAGGGTTACAGGGAGGGTTTCTCACATGAACTCGAATTTGTTCAGAGCGCTTGGAGTCGCCATGCTGTTCGCGGCTCTTTTTACTGCCTCGATTCTGGCGCTGCCGGGAGGCATGTCACAACAGGGCAATCAGAATTCAAACGCCAACCCGCAGAACGGCAATCGAGGGCGCAACCAGAATCGTGGAGCGATTAATCGCAACAAGGGTACTGTTAATGGTAACTCGAATGTGAATGCCAACGGCAATACCAACATGAATACTAACGGCAACATGAATGCCAATGCCAACGCGAACGGCAACGCGAATGATAACGGCAACGGAAATGCGAACACCGGCGACGACTCGAACATGAACGCCAACGGTAATACCAACGGCAACATGAATATGAACGCCAATGGAAACATGAGCGGGAACATGAACGGCAACATGAATAGCAACATGAATGCCAATAATGGAAACTCAACTCCGGGTACGATGAACCGCAATGGCAATGCCAACGGCAACATGAACGGAAACGCCAAACCCGGCGGCAATGCCAACACTCCAAGGTAGATTTTCTCTAAAGGCTCATTCTCTTTCTGCCCCTTGCCCTGGGAACATTTCAGGACAAGGGGCTTTTATTGGATAATCAAAGATAGCCGAAATCGAAAAGGTGCTGGATATGCACATGACAGAGACGAAGAAATATCCGCGCATAGAGACTGAAAGACTTCTGCTCACCATCCCTGATGCAGAGACTGCGCCGCGCATGCTCGCTTTCGTTCAGGAGAACCGGGAGCATTTCGCCCCGTGGGCACCGCCTGAGCCTGCCGGTTACTACACTGAAAAGTTCTGGCGAGAGTATCTTCAGACATCGCGCCGCCAGTTCGAGCAGGACTTATCGCTCAAGCTCGTCCTCTTCTTTCGCGACGACGTGGACGGCGCGGTGTTGGGCGATTGTAACTTTAGCAACTTCGTGCGCGGGCCGTTTCAGGCGTGCTATCTTGGCTACAAGATAAGCAAGCGGTTTGAAGGTCGCGGGCTGATGCGTGAAGCGCTCGCGGCTGCCACAGGCTATGCGTTTGAAGCTTTGCGGCTGCATCGCATCATGGCGAATTACGTCCCGATTAATGAGAGAAGCGGGCGGCTTCTCAGAAAACTCGGATTCAACATCGAAGGCTACGCGCGCGACTATCTGCTCGTCGGCGGAGCATGGCGCGATCACATACTGACTTCGCTGACAAACACAAAGCTGAAACCGGAAGATGTCAGATAGGGGGCTGCGGCCTCTTTCGTTTGATGAATCGTTGATGATGAAAACCGAGTTGACCGATGGCCGTATACGATTGTGCCCCTATCATGTAGACGACGCCGACGAGCTATACAGGGCTGTGCGTGAGTCCATTGCGGAGCTTCACCCTTGGATGCCCTGGTGTCTCCCTGAATATTCGATTGAAGATAGCCGCAACTGGCTCGCGGCTCGCGCGGAAGCCAGGAGCAAGTGTACGGAGTACGACTTTCGTATCTTGGACGCGCACACGGACGAGTACCTGGGTGGCGTCGGCTTGAATCAGATTAAGGAGCTTTACAGGGCTGCGAATCTGGGCTACTGGTTGAAGACGAGCGCCACCGGGCGCGGTGTGGCTACGCGTGCGGCGCGTCTTGTGGCGCGCTTCGGTTTTGAAGAATTAAATCTCATACGCATAGAGATAGTCGCGGCGGTCGGAAATCTTGCCAGCCAGAGGGTCGCGGAAAAGGTCGGAGCCGTGCGCGAAGGCGTCATGCGCAAAGCTCTAATCATTCACGGCATAGAGCATGATGCAGTGCTGACGGCGCTCCTGGCCGAAGACATGAAGAGCAAGGATGAGGGAGGTTAAGAAGGGATGAGGGATGAAAAGGATACGGCATCGAGCAATTCGCTCGGCGATTCTTCTACTTCATCCTTCATCCCTCATCCCTCATCCCTCCGCTCTCCGCCCTCATCCCTGCTCTTCATCATCCTTTCTTTCATAGCTTACTACTCAGTCCTCAACTCCTACTTTCTCTCGGACGACTTCGTACAGATAGGCAAGGTTCTGGAAGGCGATTGGTCTGTTACCTGGGCGCACGAGACGGGCGGCTTCTTCAGGCCGCTTTTTATACTGAGCTGTATCGTGGATGCTTTCCTGTGGCGAGAGAATCCTTTCGGCTATCACTTAACGAACACGCTGCTTCACGGCGTCAACTCTCTACTCGTCTACAGCCTGACGCTAAAACTTTTGCAAAGGCAGAAGCTTTCTTCGGAAGCCCTGCGCGCCGTAGCTCTTGTCGCTGGCCTGCTGTTTCTGCTTCATCCTTCGCACACCGAAACCGTCTCGTGGATAACCGGAAGAGTTGATCTGCTGCCGACGCTGCTTTGCCTGACGGCAATGCTCGGTTACATCTCTTACACAGAGACACGTCGCGTTCTGTCCTTAGTCCTGTCGCTTATGTCTTTCGCGCTCGCGCTGCTAGCAAAGGAATCCGCCGCGTCGCTGCCCTTCATTCTGTTTGCCGCCGGACTCTACTTCTCGCCGCTGGAGAAGCGTAAGGCCACGCTCCTGGAGTCTTTGAAGACAAGCGCGCTCTTTCTTCCCGTTCTCTTTATCTTCATCCTAGTGCGCCGCGCGGCTCTGGGCGTGTGGCTCGGAGGCTACGGCGCGAGCCAGCACCTGAACTTTTCGCCCGGCTGGATACGCGACCGCTTCTTACAGGCGTGCTTAAGATCGCTCGTGCCCGCTCTGCCGCTTGAGCTTTCGCCTGTTTTTCTCAAGCCGCTTCAGTCTCCCATCTTCATCATAGGCGCGCTTGCCTGCACCGCTCTTATCATCCTTATTTTAAGACGGCGACGTAGATTGGACGATGCGACGGAGAGGAGCGAAAAGAACAAGCTCGTATGGTTGCTCGTCATCATGTTCATGCTCAGCCTCCTGCCCGTCATGAATCTTCGACTGAGCATCTTCGACACGCAGGGCGAGAGATTCGTCTACTGGCCTTCCGTCTTCACCTCTATTCTAGTCGCCTACGTTACTTTCATTCTTCTTCGCAGCATGAAATGGTGGATAGCTCTGATGCTGTGCGTGCTCATCTTCTACTCTGTGAGCCTGTATCGTACGAATCAAACCTGGAGAGAGGCGGCCAACCTGTCACGCAGCATCAGGGACGAGCTGTCGCGCGCCGCAACGCCTGAGAAGACCCTGATTGTCATCAACGCTCCAGACAATCTTCGCGGAGTGCCTGTCTACCACAATGGCCTTGAGGACGCTTTGCGCCTGTTCCAGAAGAGCGCGAGAATCGAGCGTGTGCGCGTGTGGTCGCTTCATGGCATTCAATCTCTTAACGACGAGGTTGAATTAAAGAGGGAAGGCGACGCTTACGCCCTTCGCCTGCTTAGAAGTGCGGATGGGTTTACCAAAGTCTCTGACCCTTTTGATTGCTTGCAGGTACTTGAGCGGTCGAACAATGCAGTGCGATTCCGGCTCGATAGCTGCCCCGAAGGTTTTGAACTCTTCTTCTTTAATGCCGGAAAAATGTACCGCGTGATAGATATAGAGAGATAGCCGAGTAATGTGGCAGTTTCAAATCTGATTCACCGCCGCAGACGCAGAGAGCGCAGAGAAGGCGCAGAGAGTTGAGTATTATTCAAGCCTCTGCGCTTCCCACGCGTTCTCTGCGTCTGCGGCGGTGAAGGTTTAAAACCGCTATACGTCGCGCCTCATGTTAAGAGGCGTAAGAGGCGTAAACGGTCTTCACTTTATCCAGAAAGTCGCGGCGGTCAATCAGGTAGTAGAGCTTGACGGATGTGTCGCCGCCCGTCAGATGCTCGACCAGCTTTTCCAGCACGTCGAACTGGTCGCGCTCCGTGATGCCACGGGATTCCAGATAGCCGCCATAGCGCATACGCCGCACAAGCTCCATCAAAGTAAGTCGGCCTTCGAGCGTGCGCCCGCCGTGTCTGTGCGAACGGCTGACAAGGTACTGCACAAGGAGAGCGTCGTTATAAAGCGGAGGCGAAAGATAAAGGCGCGAGCCTTCGCGCTCGAATCCCTCTTCCAGCCGGTTCGAGCGACGGATTGCCTGCACGCCCTCGAAGACTTCCGTCCAATTGGTCTTCGGATCAATCCTTTCCAGAAAGGCGCGTGGCATCTCGTAGCCACACGTCTTCGTCTAAATCAAGACCGCGCATGAGAGTGTCCAGCCAGTCGAAGAAGACCGCTCGGCGCGTTGATTTCTTTTCGATGACGAGGAACTGGTCTTCCGCTTTAGGAAGAGATTTAAGAAGCGCGCGGCGGGCTGTGTCAGTCTGCTTTCCGCCTTCAATGCGATAGGTGTCCAGAAGCGCGTGCCAGCGCTTCGTCGCGTCGCAGTATGGACAGTGTGGGTGCTTCTCTTCACTGTCGAAATATGGTCGCTGTGCAGCCAGCACAGTCAACTCTTCTACGGACGGAGAGTGCTTTTTGATTTCGGAGTAGGCCGTGCGCGGGGCAAGACCAAGCTGCGCCGTGAAGATGTCGAAGATGCAGGCCAGGCAAAGCCGCGCGGAGTATTCCGTGACCGCGCCCGGCGGAAATGCAGAGAAATCCAATTCACGCTTTTTCTTTGCGCCGGTTGCCATAGAGCTTTACCCGATGGAGACGAGAGCGGGCGAGAGCTTGTCGTCCGTGTGGCCTACGGCCAGGTCAAGCTCAGCTTCAAGGTCGCCCGTGGCCGCCGAGATGGATTTGAAATCGAAGAGCTTCGGGTCAAGCAGGTGCGTCGGCACGGCATTGCCGAGCGCCGTCAGCATGGAGCTTCTGATGTTGGGAATCTCTTTCTCCAAATCTTCTATGAGACGCTTGATGCGTACACGCTTCAGATTGGTTTGCGAGCCGCAGAGGTCGCAGGGAATAATCGGGAACTCTTCCTGAGCGGCGAACTCCGCTATGTCCGTCTCGCGGCAGTAGGCCAGAGGACGAATGATAGTGTTACGGCGGTCATCGGAGCGCAGGATGGGCGGCATGGCCTTGAGCGTGCCAACGTAGAAGAGGTTCAAAAGGAAGGTCGAGATGATGTCGTCTGCGTGATGGCCGAGCGCAATCTTCGTGCAGCCTTCCTTGATAGCAGTGTTGTATAGAATCCCTCTGCGCAGGCGCGAGCAGGCGGAGCAATAGGTCTTTCCTTCGGGCACGAGCCGCTTGACGATTGAATAGGTGTCGCGCTCTATGATGCGATGCGGAACGCGGCGGCTTTCCAGATATTCCGGCAGGACGTGTGCAGGGAAACCGGGCTGCTTCTGATCTAGATTGACTGCCAGAATGTCGAAGCGCACAGGCGCGCGCTCCCTTACATCGAGCAGCAGGTCAAGCAGGGTAAAGCTGTCCTTACCGCCGGAAAGGCAGACCATCAAGCGGTCGCCGTCCTCTATCATGTTGAAATCTTTGATCGCCTCGCCCATGCGGCGAAGCAGTCTGGTTTTAATCTTGCTCTCCACAAACATGCTCGAAATTTCAGCACCTCAAAAACGCTTACGGTTTCTGATTATCAGGATGCCACGTCCGGCGCATGGTTCGCAACTGCACGAATCGAGGGGTAGTGGGGCGATAGAGTGTTGCTCACAGAATAAATCTTCTAGCCTTTGATTTTCGATTTGACATACTTTCGGTATGCCTAAACGCTCAAGCATAGTCGGACGCCTCAAGACGAGAGCTAGCTTGCGAAGTCTATCGTTGACGAACTCACTATAGACGAAGATGAGCCGCAGCAAGAGCCTAAGCGAGAAAAGAACATCGCAGCCGTTACACTCGGACGCCTGGGCGGTCTAAAAGGCGGTAAAGCCCGTGCAGAGAAGCATCTGCCAAAAGACGCAAGAAGATAGCCCAAGACGCTGCCAAAGCTAGATGGTCTAAGGAAAAAGCCAAAGAATAAGCGTATATACACTGGGTATACGTTGTGTATACGGTATCCTTGTACGTACAAGGTGTAATGTGTATATTGTAGTTACATTATAGATCTAGGCCACGGAGGGTCTAGGCCATTTTACTCCCCGTGTTCCCAAGGGAGGACGCATGATAAAAGAGTTGACCGAAAAAGAAGTGTCCTACTTAAACGAACTCAGAAAGTACGAAGGCCAGTGGGTTGCTGTGCTTAAAAAGGCCAGTGGGTTGCTGTGCTTAAATCTGAGGACGGGAATATTATTGTGGGTAGCGGCAAAGATGCCGTAGAAGCCAAGCGTAGCGCACAATCAAATGGCTTTAATGAGGCTGTTCTACTTTGGGTGCGGCCATTTAATGGGCAGTATATTCTTAGGCTGCGGTTTTGAGATTATTTCAAAGGTTTTCTCAAAACCGCGAAACGTAATTTCGTAATTCTCAAAAAAACCATCTTGGCCTAACACGCACATTTCGCTCTCCCTTGTGAAATTCGCCTGCATTTGTATCCGCTCACTAAAATTGAATATCTGTAATTCAACTGTATGCACATAGCATTGGAGTGGTGTCATTCCGATAGCGTAATGGGTTACTGGCTTTCGCTTTCCAGATCAATCCCAAGATTCTCTGCCACGGATGAATGAAACATACATCCATCTGCGCCTAAGTCTACAAGACAACCAATATCATCAAATGAGCCTTTATAAAAAAGGCGCACCACTATTATGGGAATCTCAATGTAGCCCTTTGGAGCGGTATCACTGGGGTATACCTCATAATCAAAAATCATATAGGCAAAGTGGCCTCCTTCCCAAAAGCGTAATTAACCATTAGCCGCCTCCTCAGAAGTCCACTCCTTCAAGCCCCAATTCCTATCAAATTTTGCGAAGGTCACTGGGTAACGTTTCAGAATCCCTCGCACGACATTGGTAAAATCGCCGCCTTTCTTAATTCGCGTCTTAAAACCACCATCATGGATAGCATCAGCAATTTGGCGCGCACTCTGAGGAATCTTAACCACCGCAAGATATTCCTTTGCCGACTATGAAAATGGTGAGCAGGGCAATAAGGCAGGATGCAAGGCGCATTTGGGAGGTCTCCTTTTCAGCGCGCATCCTACTACGAACAATACTCAAGAACAAGATTCTCCTCAACAAAGCGCGTGCCAAGCTTAAACGCCAGCAACTCAGTATCGCCCCACTACCAATTAAGGGATGAGGGCGGCAGCGATGAGGGATGAAGTTTCGACACGCCTGAGATGTGATTAGATTAAAAGAATCAAAGCCGTCAGGCTTTGTCCACGCTTTCATCCCTCATCCCTCATCCCTCCGCCCTCATCCCTTGTTTCTCTACGGCGCGTCTTATTACATTTTGATTGCAGGTAAGATAAAGCTGGACAGTTACACGCAGATTTTCTTATAGTTTCTTTGCGCTTGTAGAAAAGGCGTTTGCCCCTCGCTGGATGTGGAACTGTTAAACCACAGCGCTCCTCTCGATTTACAAATTTTCATAAGACTTGCCCGACAGCTCACTGTTTTTGTTTCGCGTCCCCCTGCTTTGAGGCTGACGTGAGACCAAAAGGGTCATTACGCGGTCGTCCTCGCGGCCAAAAAGACTACGGAGGAATAATCATGCTTAGAATGGGAAAGAGCCATAAGGCCGAGCAAGCGGCGGAGCAAGAGAGAAATAACGCGCAGTATCAGTCACAGTACAACGCGCAACCCGGTTACGCTTCGTATCAAACGCCGGAAACGTACCCTCAACCCGCGACCGAGCTGCCCACGACAGTGACGCGCGCCGTCAGCGAATCCGAAGCCCTGGCGCGTGACATCAAGGAAGGAACGCTCTCAGGCTACGTCGGCAACAGCACCTCGCTGACGGGCGAAGCGAACTTCAAAGGGATGCTGCGCATTGACGGTCGCCTGACAGGGCGCATCGCATCGCAGGACGGAACGCTCCTGGTAGGCACCAACGGGCAGGTCGATGCCGACATAGAAGTCGCCATCGCAACCATCAACGGCACGGTCAACGGCGACATCATCGCCACCGAGCGCCTTGAGATGGGGCGCGCCGCGCACGTCACGGGCAACATACAAACGCCTTCTCTGATGATTGAGCAGGGCGCAATCTTCGAGGGAAGCTGCCGCATGATCCAGCTCAAGGAGACGCAGGAGAAACAGCGCGAAGCAAAGCAGAACGGCAACGGCTCGGCCAAAACAAGTTATGAAGAGCCTGTCGCTGCTCAAGTCGAAAACGTCTCGGACGTAGCAAGCTGAGAAGCGAAAGCTCATCAGAGGTGATCCTGAGAAGCACTTCAAAGGCTCCGTAGGAGCCGTATGTTTATAGTCAATCGGAGCAAGTCAGTATTAAGCTCCGTAGGAGCGACTGAAAATAGCCCAGCCATTTATGGCTGGGTCAAATTGAAGGAAAGTTTTACCAAGTCCCGTAGGGACGACTGAAGGAATCAATCTAAGATTTCAGTCGTCCCTACGGGACTCAATCATTCTAATTCCAATTTTCTCCCGGCATTGGAAGTGCTGGGCTATTATCGCGTCGTCCCTTGCGGGACTTAAAACTTTTACGGCTTTGATTGTCTCGGTACATTCAATGCCGCCTGCGCCAATCAGGCAAGTGAAATCCAGCCTGTTCTGGTAAACTACCTGCTCGAATGTTTTCGTCTAAGGCCAATCAAGCATGACAGAGATAGCAGAGCAGAACGGAGAGCGAAGCTTGAAGGTTGTTCGCGCGGCGTGCCCGCACGATTGCCCGGATACTTGCGCGATGCTAGTGACGGTCGAAGACGGGCGTGCGTTGAAGGTCGCGGGCGACCCCGATCATCCCTTCACGCGCGGCTTTCTCTGCACGAAGGTCGCAAACTATCAAGAGCGCACGCACAACCCTGACCGTGTTAAGACCTGCCTGCGTCGCGTTGGGAAAAAGGGCGAAGGGAGATTTGAGCCTGTCAGTTGGGACGAAGCTCTCAGCGAAGTGTCTTCGCGCTTCAAGGCGATTGCAGCATCGAGCGATGGCGCAGAAAGCATACTGCCCTACAGCTATTGCGGCACGATGGGCTTTGTGCAATCGCAGTCGATGGACAGACGCTTCTTTCATCGTCTGGGCGCGTCACAACTGGATAGAACAATCTGCGCGAGCGCCGGGACGGAAGGCTACAAATCAACTTATGGCCTGACCATCGGCACAGACCCGGAACGCTTCAGCGATGCAAGGTTGATTCTGCTCTGGGGCACGAACACCCTGACGGCGAACGTACACTTGTGGCCGCATATTCTGGAAGCGCGCTCGCGTGGCGCGCACATCATAGCTATTGACCCAAGACGCACGCGCACGGCAGACCAGGCTGACGAGCACATAGCTCCTTTGCCGGGCACAGACGCCGCGCTCGCGCTTGCGTTGATGCACGTCATCTTTGCCGAAAAGCTTGAGGACGCAGATTATCTTGATCGCTACACGACGGGCGCGAACGAGTTGCGCGAGCGTGTACTGAAGTTTACGCCCGAACGCGCGGCAAGCATCTGCGGTCTTGAAGCGGAGACTATTGTGCGCCTCGCACGTCTATATGCGAGCGTGAGGCCGTCTGTGATTCGCATCAACTACGGCTTGCAGCGACATGCCGGGGGCGGGATGGCCGTTCGCGCCGTTAGTTGTCTGCCAGCCGTCACGGGCGCATGGCGCGACCCTGCGGGCGGCGTACTGCTTTCTACAAGCGGCACGTTTCCAATCAACTACCAGGCGCTGGAACGTCCAGACCTGATGCCCACCCCGCGACCGCGCATGCTTAATATGTCACAGCTCGGCGAGGTTCTGTTGGACGAAAAGAACCCGCCCGTGCGTGCGCTCTATGTTTACAACTCCAATCCGGCGGCGGTTGCGCCAGACCAGGCGCGTGTGCTCGAAGGACTACGGCGCGAAGACCTCTTCACGGTCGTGCATGAACAGTTTATGACCGACACGACAGATTATGCAGACATAGTTCTGCCAGCGACTACGCAGTTGGAGCACTTCGATATTCACAAGGCTTACGGTCATCTATATCTGTTGATTAACGAGCAGGCCATCCCGCCGCTTCATGAAGCGAAATCAAATTCTGAAGTCTTCCGGCTGCTGGCAGAGCGCATGGGTTTTGAAGACGAAGCTTTGCGCGATTCGGATGAAGAGATTGCGCGACAGGCCATCTCAACCGAGCATGCGGCTTTTGAAGGCATCACGCTTGAGCGCCTTCGTGAGCAGGGATGGATGCGACTGAACGTGCCGGAAACTTTCGCTCCCTTTGCTGAAGGCAACTTTCCAACCCAATCGGGCAAGTGCGAGCTTTATTCCCAAGCTCTTGAAGCAAAGGGCATAGAGCCTGTGCCGGATTATATTCCACCGCGCGAATCTCTTGAGAGCGCTCCTGCTCTGGCTGCACTATACCCGCTGGCGCTTATCAGCCCTGCCGCGCACGCGTTTCTCAATTCGAGCTTTGCCAATCTTTCCAAGCAGCTACGACAGGAGCATTACCCTTTCATAGAGATTCACCCGGAGGATGCTGAAAGACGCGGCATCGCAGACGGAATGCGCGTGCGCGCCTTCAACGAGCGGGGCGCGTGCGAGCTGCGCGCCGTGGTGACCACAAGGGCGCGTCGCGGCGTAGTCGTTTCACCCTCTGTCTGGTGGAACAAGCTCTCGCCGGGCGGCACGAACATCAATCAACTCACATCGCAATCGCTCACAGACATGGGCGGCGGCGCGACCTTTTACGACGCACTCATAGAGGTGGAAAGAATTGATGAGCGCGAGACTGTTTAGTTCACTGCTTATTCAAGCTTGACAGGTAAGACCCGTCTCCCTGATACATAGAGTAAAGCTTGTAGTGGTTCAATCCAGGGTTGAGTGTAAAGAAGATTGATCTTCACCACAGAGACACAGAGGGAGCACGGAGGGTTGAGCTATAGTTAACTCTCTGTGCATCCTCTGAGAACCTTGTGTCTCTGTGGTGAAGAGCAATTAACGCGAGATTCAACTTCAAACTAAACCACTGCCCTTCGGCTTGCGGTAACGTGAAAAATTGCTCCGTAGTGCTATCATAATCTTAGTGTCTTCCTGATTCCATGAGAAAAAAAGAGAAGCCTGAAAACTTTCCAGAGATGCGCGCGGCTCAGTGCGCTCTCGCCCTCAAGCATGCCGTCTACGTTTGCCTGTTGATTGCGCTCTTTGCCGTTGCCTCTCCAGCGCAGAAGCAGGGAGCGGCCAATGCTTCAGCGCAGAAGCGGCCTGCAACGCCCGCGACTCGCGCCGAAAACTCTCAAGTGGTCGCTTTGCGCATCCTGCGCGCGGAGGACGAGCGACGCTGGGACAATGAGCTGGCTACGCTGCTGGCGGACAAGAGCGCAGCGGTGCGTCGTCGTGCAGCACTGGCCGCAGGTCGCATAGGTGACGAGCGCGCCGTCACGCTGCTGGTGACCATGCTGCGCGTTGATGAGGATATGAATGTGCGCGCGATGGCAGCCTTTGCTCTGGGAGAGGTGGAGTCTGCGAAGGGCGCGGAAGGATTGATGGCTGAGCTTAAATCAAACGAATCCGCAGCGGTGCGTGCGCGCTGCCTTGAAGCGCTCGGCAAGATAGCAGCCGCGCTGCCGAAAGCGGAAGAGGCACGTTTGCGTTCAATCGGCGAAGCTATCCTCACTGCGTTAACGGCGGAAGCGGCGCGCAAGCCGCAGGCTGACCGTGAAACTGTTCTTCTGGGGCTGACGGCTGCCCTGCGCGCTCGTCCTGCTAATGCAGGTGCGGTCGTCATCAAGTTTCTTTCGGACAAGGATGCGCGCGTGCGCGGCGATGCGCTCAATACTATGGCGCGCCTTAAAGCAAAAGACGGAAGCGAGCAGGCGCGCGCTCTGCTGGTGAATGATGGAGACGCGGTTGTGCGCGCGAACGCGGCGCGTGTGCTCGGAGCAGCGGAAGATAAAGCGGTGTTTGATGCTCTTGTGTCACGCCTCAGTGACGCGGATGAGCGCGTGCGTGTGAGCGCCATACGCGCTCTGGCTTCTTTGAGGGAGGAGCGCGTCACAAATCCATTGCTTGAGCGCGCCGGAAAGCTGATGAGTGGTTATCGCGCAGAACGTGCGAAGGCTTCGGATGCGCGGCCTGCGGAGTTGAACGAGCTGCTTGAAATCGCCACGGGCTTAGGGCGCGTTCTGGGAAATACCTGGAACAAGAACGCGGTGGATTGGCTGCGCGAGTTCAGAGAGCTTGAAGGCAGTGTTGACCCGGAAATCGAGACGGCGTTTGCGCGGATTGCGCCTGCTCTTTACGTACGCGAAAAGCCTTTCGATAAGATTACGGATGCGGAAGCGCGCTCTCAGCTTCTGAAAGATTGGCGGCGCGTACAGAGCCTGGCTCAAGCCCTGACGGAAATCGCTCCTCTCAAGAGTGAGACGGAAGGGAACACGGTCGTGAGCGTGAAATCAGATGCGCTGGCAATCCTGCGCATCCTGCTCGATGATAAAAACCTTCCGGTGCTGGCCGCGCCCGATGTGCTGCGCGCCGTCGCGGCTTTCAAGCCAAACGATCTGGTCGAAATTCTCAGGCAACAACTCAAGGCGAAGGATGTCATCATGCGCGCCACCGCAGCCGAAGCTTTGGGCGAGCTGCCTCCCGAAGAAGCAACTACGCGCGCTCTGGCGGAAGCGCTGCCCGCAAGCCTCAGCGACGAGTTGAACGATGCGGCGCTGGCTATCCTGGACGCTTTAGCCAAACAGAAATCCGAGAGCGCGACTGAAGCGCTCAAGACCGGGCTGGGTTCGCTGAATTACCTGGTGCGTCGTCGCGCCGCCGCGCTTTTGAAGGCAACTGGCGCAGGCGATTTCGATTCGCGTATAGGAACTGTGCAGACGCGTAACACTGCGGCTGATTACCAGCGCGTCATGGCACGCATGGACAAACGCGTGCGCGCTGTTGTGACGACCGACAAAGGCTCTTTCACCATAGAGCTTCTGGCTGAAGACGCGCCGCTCACGGTTGATAACTTTGTCCAACTGGCGCGGCGCGGCTACTTCAACAACATCAGCTTTCATCGCGTCGTTCCGAACTTCGTCGTACAGGGCGGCGACCCGCGCGGCGACGGCAACGGCGGCCCCGGCTACCAGATTCGCTGCGAGATTAACGAAGCGAGGTATGATACGGGCGCAATCGGCATGGCGCTTTCGGGCAAAGACACGGGCGGCTCGCAGTGGTTCGTCACGCACAGCCCGCAGCCGCATCTGGACGGCGGCTACACTGTCTTTGCGCGCGTAGTAGAGGGCATGGACGTGGTGTACAAAATCGCGCGCGGCGATAAGATTCGCAACATCACCGTGACGGAAACGGCTCGTCCTGCATCTAAGGTTGGCAAACAGCCCGCAACGCGCGGGAAGGCTGCGAAAGACGGAGCGGGCAGGGAGAAGCGCAAAGGAGAGCGTTGAAAGAATTTGCAGTACAGTTTTGCTTTAAGCCTGTGACCCGAACGAGTCTAGTCGCGCTCTGCCTTCTGCTCTTTGCCGCTACAAGTCCGCTCCTCAACGTGAAGGCTCAGGAAGCTGTAAAGGAAAATGCAAGCGCTTCCGCAAAGCCGCGCGCAGAAACTGTTACAGAGCGCACGCGCTATCGCATCACGCTCGATCTGGACGTGAACGGTAGAGCGTACACGGGCATGGAGAGCGTGCGCTGGGTTAACTCAAGCGACCGCTCTACCAATGTGCTCTACTTTCATCTCTACCCGAACCTGCGCTCCACAGTACAACGCCCCTCGCCGTCAGCGAACCCCGCGGCTTCAAATGTGGAAGCGGCTGCGGATGAACCCAAGCTGGAGATTACAAGCGTTCGCGTTGCGCGCACGGGTGCGCCGCTTCCTTTCGTCTTTGATGATCAGGGCAGGACGTTGCGCGTCATGCTGCGCGAATCTGTGGCCGCCAATGGAGCTACAGAAATCCAGATAGACTTCAAGGGCAGCGTGCCTGAGATTGACCCGGATGAAACCGGCCTGCTCGCGCATCTTATTCAACAAGTCGGCGCAGTCCTCAGAGGCGAGCGCGAGATACGGCGAGCGCGCGATATGAATTTCAGCTCGCGCGGTGTTCTACTGCTGGGCGCAAGCTATCCCCTGCTGGCTGCGCGCGATGGCGACGACTGGCAGCGCAAAGTTGAACAGAGCATAGGCGATCCAGTTTACGCAGATGTTGCCGACTACGCGGTCGAGATACGCGCGCCGGAAAGTGTTTCGCTCTTTACTTCAGGAATAGAATCGAAAGAAGCAGCGGAAGGCCAACATTCACGTATCTTCACGGGCGAGAGCTTGCGCAGCTTCGCCATCATCGCCGGACGCAGCCTGCGCTCGGAAGAACGCAACGTGGGCGGCATACGCGTTCGCTCCGTCTTCAACGAAGGGCATGAAGCAATCGGTCGGCGTGTGCTGGGCATTGCTGCGGAAGCGGTGCGAACCTTCACCGCGCGTTTCGGCGAGCTTCCTTTCAAATCCGTCACGGTCGGCGAAGCGCCGCTCGTCGCCGGACTCGGCTCGGCGGAGTTTTCATCCTTCAGCGTCATCGCCAGCGCCTTCTACGTTGATTTCGATTCGCCATCTATGCGCAACCTGCCGGAGATTGTGCGCGAGCAGCGCACCTCTCTGGAAGACAGTCTGGAGTTCGCGGTCGCGCATGTGGTCGCGCACCAGTGGTGGGGCGCGGCGGTCGGCAACGATCCCGAACGCTCGCCCGTGCTGGACGAAGCATTGGCGAACTGGTCTGCGCTTCTCTACTACAAAGAGGCGCACGGCGACGAGCGCGCAGAGCTTGCCTTAGACGATCAACTGCGCGGCGTCTACAAAATCTACAGGACGTTCGGCGGCGAAGACATGGAGGCCGACCGAGCCTCGCGCGAGTACAAGAATTCGTTTCAGTATTCGGCCATCGTTTCCAGCAAGGGCGCATTGATGTTCACGGCGCTGCGCCGCTTGATGGGCGATGATAAATTCTTCGCCGCCTTGAAGAGTTATTACAGCGCGAACATGTTTGAGGTGGCTGAGCTTGATGATTTGCGCGGCAGCTTCATAGCCGAAGCGCCCCTTGAGCAGAGACGAAGTGTTGCGCGAACCTTCTCGCGCTGGCTCTCACAAAAGCGCGGCGATCAGGATATAGCTCCTCCCGACCCGAAACTGGCAGTGGAACTCGGCCTGCCTGCGAGCCAGTCCAAGAATGAGGGCGGCGGTGGCGGCAACGCCTTCGCTCGCTTAGGTAAATTCTTCTGGCAGCAGATGACGCGGCTGCGTTAAGGGCTTTGAAGGTAAACAAGGAGTAAAGGGAAAATGGTCTCAAGAGTGATGGATAGAGTGCAGACTAGAAACGCGAGCGGTAGCAAGATGGAGCGTACACGCTCTGTCGAAGTAGAAGAGAGCCTGGATCAACTGAGTCGCTGGATGGACGGGCTGTTTCGCATTCCCGGCCTCGGCTGGCGATTCGGGCTTGACGCCATCATAGGACTTGTTCCCGGCGTCGGCGACACGCTGACCAGTCTCGCCTCTTTTTACATTCTGGCCGCAGGCGTGCGTTATCGCGTCCCGAAGATAACGCTCCTGCGTATGGGCTTCAACATAGGCATTGATTATGTCCTGGGTTCTGTTCCGCTGGTCGGCGATCTTTTCGATGCGGCATGGAAGTCAAATCAGATGAACATGGAGCTGCTGCGCAGCCGTGCTACAGTCTCTAAAGAAGAGGCCAGAGCCGGAAGACTCAGCGACTGGCTTTTTGTTGGCCTCATCATCCTCGTGCTGATTGCGCTCCTCATAGGCTCAGCCGCCGTCGCCATTTACCTTCTGATGCTGGTGGTAAAGCAATTCCCGCTCTTCTCTTAGCCCCTGAAAGGGGCGTGAGAATTTAGCCCACAGCGCAAGCCGTGGGAACAAGCGCAGTAAATAAAAGTTAAAGCCCCGGTAGGGGCGCGCAGATTCTCCGGCTTGAGAATCTGCGCGCCCCTACCGGGGCTTCTCTATCTTTTGCAATCTATTGTCCCACGGCTTACGCCGTGAGCTAAAATCTTTTACCCCCTTCAGGGGGCTAATAAGCTGAAGCGTTAAGCCGTCGCTTCCGTCTGCAATGTTTGCTTCTGCGCTTCTGCCGCCATCACGCGCTCAAGCGCCGAAGCGAGCAAATCAAGCCCACGCTCTCCCGCCGCAAAGCTCTTCAGCTTGCCATCCCCGTCGAAGAGATAGTAGGCAGGCACATACCCTTGATCGTTCTTGAACGCATCGCGCAGCTTATGCATGTTGTCAATCGCGCAAGGCTCTGTAATGTTGTATTTACTGATGGCTTCGCGCACATCTTCAATGTTCGTGTCCGCTTCATAGCGCGGCATGTGAACGGCTATTACGCGCAAGCCCTCTTCGCGGCGCGCCTCGCGCCATTCGGCCACACGCGGCATATTGTCTTTACAGATACCGCAACTGACCGCCCAGAAATGCACCAGCGTCGGATGCCCCTTGCTCTCGCTTTCCGCGTGCGCCTGCGTTGCGTTGAACCACTCCGTCGCATCATTAAGCGGCGGTAACTCCGTCCCGATCCTCATCGGCATAACTCTTTACCTCGTGAAAAGTAACAGGTGACAGGTGTCAGGGACAAAAGTTTTTCTCTTGTCACCTGTTACCTGTCATCCGTCACGGCTTTTAAGCGTTAATTGTTTCCTGTCCAGGCTTCCACTCGGCTTGGCAGAGGCCGCCTGTTTGAAGCGCCTGAATGACGCGCAGCGTCTCTTCCGCCGAGCGACCGACGTTGAGATCATGCACGACCTTGTAGCGCAGTATGCCTTCAGGGTCTATGACGAAGAGGCCGCGCAGCGCGACGCCCTTGTCTTCTATGAGCACGCCGTAATCGCGCGCCACCTGCTTGGTCGCGTCCGCCGCAAGCGGGTACTTCAAACCTTCGACGCCGCTCTTATCGCGCGGCGTTTGCAGCCATGCGCGGTGCGAGTAAACCGAATCGGTCGAAACACCAATGATGTCCGCGCCGATGCCCTCGAAATCCTCGTAGCGATCCGAGAACGTGGTCAACTCCGTCGGGCAGACGAAAGTGAAATCCAACGGGTAGAACAAGAGGACGAGCCACTTGCCCTTGTAATCCGAAAGCTTGACGTTCTCGTTCAGCTTCTCGATGTTCTTGGTCGAAGCCATGTCGAAATCCGGTGCCGACTGTCCGACCATAGCCCTTTCAGCGGCTGTTGCAGTTGCTGACATTTAAATTCCTCCAATACCTTTCAAAAGATAAGTTTTGATTGCCTTACAAACGATGCCGAAGCCTCAGCGCTTTTCTAAAGCTGAAGGTGCGCTCCCTGTGCTTCAATTCCTGCTGACTATCGCTCATTTCCCCTCTCGACAATCAGGACACAGGCCGCGCAAGGTCAGGTGAATTGATTCAGGCTTGAACTTTGATTTCCGAGCCGCCGCGCGCAAAAGCTCGGCGGTCGCGGTCAAATCAAAATCCTCCAGCCTGCCGCAACCCGTGCAGATAGCATGGTCATGCCTGTCCGTCTCACGATCATAACGACTTGCTCCGTTGCCGAAGCTGATTTCGTGTATTAGCCCCTCGTCCTTCAGGTAACGAAGCGAGTTATAGACGGTCGCAAAGCTAATCGAGGGGCGAATCCTGCGCGCGACCTCGAAAATCTCGTTGGCCGTCAGGTGATTACCGCCCTCCTGAAGAACTTGCAGCACGACCTGACGCTGCGGTGTCAGCGCCCTTGTGCCTCCCTGAACTCCTGTGCCTTTAGTCATGATTGTCTTAAACTGGATTTAGAATAATTCTAAATTGCGGATTTGTCAAGCGACGGGGAGAGGGGAGAGGCTAGTAGTTGAATCTCTTTTCACTAACCTCTAGCCTCTAACCTCTAACCTCTATTAAAGCTTCGGATGGTGTTCGACGAAATCAATGAGAGCGTTGACGTAAGTGGGAAAGGGCGGGCAGGCGATGCTGTGCGGCTCCAGAAGCGCGCGGGCGCGGGTCGTGTCGTAGGTCTGGTCTAGAAAGAAGTAGGGAACACCGGCGTGCGGCAATCCGGTCAGCGCGGGCGAGAAGGGAAGCATCAGAGACGGACGCACAAGTTTGGCCGGAACTTTGAGGCGAGAGCCGCGACCCGACAGCGCGCGTGCGATTGCTTCGAAGAGGTCGTGTGTGGTGAGCGGGTCAGGGTCGGCCAGTTGAACGGTCGCTCCAGTGGCGCGTTCATCCTGCGCGATTGTAGTCATCGCCTCGACGACGAAATCCACAGGCACCAGATTCAGACTCACATTGCGATTGCCTATATTGATGAGCGAAAGAAGGCGTGGCCGCATACGCAGGTATTGAATCAGGTAGTAAATGCCGTCGTATTTGGCCGTCTCGCCCGTGCGCGAATCGCCGCAGACGACCGCCGGGCGATGAATCGTCACGGGCAGCTCGGATTTCAGCTCGTCCACCTCTATCTCAGCCTGATACTTTGTCTCTTCGTAGTGATTGCGAAAGCCCGCGTCATGTCGCAGCTCTGTTTCCAGAATCAATCCTTTGCGTTTACCAGCAACGTAGCAGGTCGAGACATAGTGGTAACGGCGCAGGTTCTTCAACGAACGCGCGAGCCAGTTGACGTTGCGTGTGCCTTCAAGATTGACCAGCCGTGCTACGCTGCCCTCGACCGCCAGATCGTAAATAGCTGCCAGATGAAAGAGCGTGGTCGTCTCTGCACGGGCTTCATCAAGCTCCGCAGGCACGATGCCTAAATCCGGTTTGGTGATGTCACCCTCTATGATGCGAAAGCGGCTGAGGGCTGCGCCTGTTTCTTCTGCGATGTGAGCTACATCATGACGCGCTCGCTCCATGAACGCAGGCTGGACTAGAAGCAGGAAGCGTGCGTCCATTTGAGCCAGCCGTTTGACCAGCCGACCGGCTATGAAGCCCGGAAAACCCGTCAGAAAAATCGTTTCGTCAGTCATCCAGAAAACTCTATTCCGAGTTGCAGCAATTTACGCTCGAACCCTTCCGAAGTATTGAGCGTGTGGAGTAATGTCTTATCAGCGCGATGATACGATATAAGCCCGCCGCCCGCTTCCAGCCTCAACACCAGAACGGTGTCCTTTGCCGCCGCCACCCTGTGCTCGGTGACGCTACAGGCTTCTCCCAGAATCTCTGCCGGACTTAAATTGTCGGCGGCTTCACGCAGCACATATCTGCCGGGGCAGTTGCGAATCGGCTTCCAGTTACGCTCCAGGAAAAGTTGATCGAAGCTCTTCATTGTATGACAGAAGCGAATTGGTATTATAGCAAGTCGGCTGGTAAGATTCTCATGAGCAGAGGGAATAGGGCTAAGGGGGCGCACATCCGCAGGCGACGCGTTTATTAAGGAAGGGGAAGCGTTATGTCCGAGAAGCTGGTCGAAAAGATGATTAAAGAAGCGATGGCAAAGGGCGAGTTCGACAACCTGCCCGGAAGCGGCCAGCCAGTTGATTTGAGCGAGTACTTCGCCGCGCCGGAAGACGTGCGCCTAGGCCACAAGATGCTGAAGGATGCGAACATCATCCCTGAAGAGCTTGAGCTGCTTAGAGAGGCCGAGACCCTTAAGGCTGAGCTGGCGCGAGTCTCTACCGATGAAGAAAAGCGCAAGCTTCGGAAAATGATAGACGAGAAGCTACTGAAATATAACCTGCTCAAAGATCGCCAGAAGCGCAGGCGATAAGTCTCGCGTTAAGCAGTCAGCCATAAGCATTCAACTCAAAAGCAGCAGCCCTTTCTTTCCAACGCAACCTCATCCGCAAACCAGCTCGACCAGCGTGCGTACGCCCGTTCCTGTGCTGCCCTTTGGCGCATGCGGCTGCGGATCGTCGTACCATGACGTGCCCGCTATGTCTAAGTGAACCCACGGCGTCTCCTTGGCAAATTTACTCAAGAGCAGCGCGGCGGCGGTAGCGTCTGGCCGTCCTCCGTAGTTCTTGAAATCAGCCACGTCCGATTCTATACGCTTCTTGTAATCGTCGCTCACAGGCATACGCCACGCAGGCTCGCCCGCACGCTCAGCCGCTTCCATAACCTTAGCTGCCCACTCGTCGTTGTTACTGAAAAGACCCGTGCGATGATTTCCGAGCGCGATAATGATGGAGCCTGTCAGTGTCGCCAGATCAACGATGCGTGTTGCGCCAAGCTGACGCGCGTGAGTGATGCCGTCAATTAAAACCAGCCGACCTTCTGCGTCCGTATCGATGACCTCTACGTTGTAGCCTGCGAGTGTGCGTACTACATCACCGGGCTTGATGGAGCGTCCCGAAGGCATGTTCTCCGCCGAGGGCACTATCCCTACGACGCGCTGGCGCGGCTTCAATTGTGCGATGGCACGCATTGCGCCAAGGACGGCTGCGCCCCCGGCCATGTCCGCCTTCATCTCGTACATGTCCAGGCCGTGCTTGATGTTGATGCCGCCCGTGTCGAAGGTAATACCTTTGCCGACAAATGCTAATAGCTCGTCGCCTTCAGCCGCTCCTTCCGGCTCGTAGCGAATCACAATCAGAGCAGGCGGCTCGTCCGAGCCTTTCCCGACCCCCCACAGGCCGCCCATGCCGCGCGCCTGAATCTCTTCCGCGTCCAGAGATTCAACGCTTAAGCCGAACTCCGCTGCCATCTCTGCCGCGCGTCGCGCAAGCTCGCGCGGCGGGAGCGCCTTTCCCGGCTCATCCGAAAGCTCGCGCGTCCAGTTTACGCTCTCCGCCACAATCCGCCCGCGCTCGATTTCGGCGCGTAGCTTGTCGCTCGCTTCCCTTGTGATGATTGCGAGACGTTCCAGCTCTGTGCGCTCCTCTTCCTGATGTTGATAAAAATCATTCTCGTAGAGACCCAGCGTTGCGCCTTCGACAACGGCGCGCGTCATGGCTTGAGGGTCGTCAACAGCAGGGAGTAGGAAAGAGAGGCGCTTGACGTGAACGGAGCGCGCCTGTCTCACAGCCATGCCTGCAGCGCGGCTTAATACAGAAGGATTGAAATCCGCGCGAGCACCCAGCCCCAGCAGAAGCAGACGCCGCGCGCCTCTTTCGTCCGCCGCGTGAAAGAGAAGCGACGTTTCAGCTTCGCCCTTGAACTCGCCGCCCTGCACAACCTGTTCACACACGAGCCTGACAGCCTCATCGGGCGCTTCGACCCTTTCGTCCTTAAAAACGCAGACGGCTATAGCTTCGTCTTTTGAAGGCTCTGCAATGCGTTCTGCAATTTCCATCTGTAGATGGTTCTGGTTCTTCATGAAGTTTCAGACGTAACGTTTGCCACGGCAATAATTCGCAGGCCGTAAATCGTACGCTCCTAAAATAGTAGTTCGGTTTGAAGATATTACTATCAATGAGCGGGAAGATGCGAGATTTCGCGCCGCTATTTTAAGCTGGCTCTGCGTTGACATTCTCCGATAACCTGACCAAAAATGTAACCTTGAGTGACGAAGCCCAAACAAAATCGACCCTCGAAACCATTGCGGCTAAATTGACCGGATTTCGCAGATTTACTGAGGCACGCCTTTCTATAATCGAGAGTCTGCTTGAAAACATGGATATGTGGCTGGATGGAATTGAGAGCTTCGCTCATCAAACACGTTCCGAAGTGTTAGCGCTCAGAAAAGAGTTCAAAGAATTCCGCTCGCAATTCAAAGAACATGTTTAAGAACCTTTGTTCAAAGTCCCGACAGGGACGATTGATAATAGCCCAGCAATTTATCGCTGGGAATAAGAGGCAGAGAAAAGATGCTGAGTCCCGTAGGGACGACTGAATATTTGTTTCAGCCGTCCCTACGGGACTCAGCTTATATTCCTACATTTTGTCCTAGCACTAAAGTGCTGGGCTATTTTCAACTGTCCCTGTCGGGACAACAGGGCCATCTGATTTTTCAAACGGCTTCTAATCCTCTACACGCTTCTGTTCTCATCATTCTTAAGCCATAATTGAAAGCTCTGTTTCGGCTTTTTCATCTCTTCCAATTCAGCGAGGCAAGCTTCAGATGAATCCTATCCTTCGCCGGAAACGGCGCGCAGCTTTCATTCTCTTATTCGCTCTGCTGACAACGCTCTCGGTCTGGGCGCAGCAGGAGGGAGCGAAGCCGGAGCCGCGCATGGTGCGCGTCACGCTCCTGCAAGTGAACGACGTTTATCGCTTCACGCCTGCGGACAGAGGCACGCGCGGCGGGCTGGCGCGTGTTTCTACCCTGCGCAAGCAGATCATTGAGAAGTCCCCGAATACGCTCTTTCTGCTGTCGGGCGATACTATCTCGCCTTCTGTGGAATCCCTAACCTACAAGGGCGCGCAGATGATTGATGCCTGGAATGCCATAGGGCTTGATTACTCCGTGTTCGGCAATCACGAATTCGATTTCGGCCCCGAAGTTTTGAGGGAGCGCATGAAGGAGTCTCGCTTCGGGTGGCTTGGAGCAAATGTCGTTGATAAGAAGACGGGCAAGACTTTTGCTGACACGCCGCCTTATGTGATACGCGAGTTCGAGGGCGTTAAGATAGGTATCGTCGGCCTTGTCCTGCCTGAAACGAAAGTGACTTCGCGTCCCGGCCCTGACCTGGAGTTTCAAAGCCCCTGCGAGGTAGCACGCAAGCTTGTGCCGTTGATGCGCTCGCGCGGCGTAAACATTGTCGTGGGGCTGACACATCTGACCATGCGCGAAGACAAGGAATTAGCGCGCTGCGCGGACTTTGATGTCATCATAGGAGGCCACGAGCACACGCTGCTTGAATCCCTTTCGGGGCACACGCCTATCTTCAAGATGACTTCGGATGCGCGCGAGCTGGCGCGCATTCAACTGAACATCTATGCCGAAAGCGGAAAGCTGGAAAGCATTGACTGGGAAGCCATCCCCGTGACGAACGACATCGCGGACGATCCGGCATTCAGCGTCGTGACGCGTAAATACGAGAAGCTCTTGAAGGAGCTGGACGAGCGTGTCGGCCACACGGATGTTCCGCTAGACGCACGCGACGAACCCAGCCGTTCAGAGGAAACAAACATAGGGGACTTCATCACAGACGCTTTTCGCAAACAGACGGGCGCAGATGTTGCTATCATGAACGGCGGCTCGATTCGCGCCGATACGATTATTGACGCAGGCGAGTTGACCAGGCGCGACGTGCTCTCAATCCTGCCCTTCCCGAATCCGGTCGTAAAGCTTGAGGTCACGGGAGCGACCTTGCGCGCGGCGCTTGAGCACGGCGTCAGCCGCAGCCGTGAGGACAAACAGCCCGGAAGGTTTCCACAGGTTTCGGGACTGCGCTTTACCTTTGACGCAACGCGCCCGGCTGGGTCTCGCGTCACGGAAGTCACAATCAACGGCCAGCCGCTCGACGATAGGAAAACTTATACGCTTGCGACCACCAGCTTCCTCGCGGTCGAAGGCGGCGACGGCTACACGATGCTTCAGAACCAGCGCTTTCTTATCAAGCCCGACGAGGGCGAGCGCGCCCCCGAAATTTTGAAAAAGGCTATAGCCTCCTCCAAATCAATCGCCCCGCGCACGGACGGACGCATCAAACGATCAGACCAGAAAGACAGTAATAAGTGATAAGAACAGTTTTCAGTTTTGAGTTTTCAGTTTTCAGAAGAGGAGCCGATTGCTTTTTCTGAAAATTGAAAACTCAAAACTGAAAACTTTTTTAAAAATGTTCACAGATGATTCCTTTGCTGGCGAGAAAAGGCTGAAGGCCGTAGAGCTGTTCGAGCAGGCTTATCGTGCGCAGAGAGATGAGGATTACGAAATGGCGATTGAGCTTTACCAGCGCTCCATCGCCGTTTACCCGACAGCCGAAGCTCACACGTTCCTGGGCTGGGTTTACAGCTTTCAAGAGCGCTACGACGATGCCATAGAAGAATGTCTCGAAGCCATTCGCGTTGACCCTACATTCGGCAATCCTTACAACGATATAGGCAGCTACCTGATTGCCAAAGGCGACATCTACGAGTGCGTGCGCTGGTTCAAGCTGGCGCTCGAAGCGACGCGTTACGAATCATACGCCTTCCCGCATTTTAACCTCGGACGCATTTACGAGATGCGCGGCCATCTACTCAAAGCCGCACGCCACTACGGCCTGGCGCTCGAACAGCAACCCGGCTACTCAAACGCCGCCCAAGCCCTGCGCGGCCTGCAAGCACGGCTCAATTAAAAGGTGCGATGCGCGAGTTTCGCAGGATGGGAAATAAAAATCTCGCGCCTGAAACAGAATTGGATTAGGATACTCGTAGACCGCCCCGGTTAGAGTTTCTGAATTTCAAAACTTTCTTGAATGGCGCTGATATGCCCTATCTCATGACACGCTACTTTATCTTCTCATTCGCGTTATTAATCTGTCTTGCCGTTATCGCCTTTTCTCTGCCTATCAATGGAAAGACCGCAGGCAATGCAAACGATACGCTCATCTCTTTAAAACCTATACGCATGTGTGGTGCGCCCTTGCGTCCCAAAAATGACAGGGAATTGAATTGTCTTCGCGGCGAGATTCATTTCGCTCACAGGGAAACAGTCCCTCTCATAAAGAGAGATGGCGCTTACGTTGATGGACATCCTACTCAACTTCGAGACGCTATTTACAATCGGCAGGGCAATGCGACAGAAGAAGTCGTCTACGGATTCGACTTCAACTATGCGAAGCACGTAGATAGCCGGGTTGTTTTCACCTATGATTCCAACGGCAGGGCTACCGGATGGGAAGACTACGCCGATGGATTGCCCGTCCCGGCTATAAGCAAATATATCTACAACGAAAAAGGCTACAAGGTGAAAGCAGAGGTGACACGCGCCGATGGCACTGTTCGAGCGACATCAAGCTTCACCTATGATGCTAAAGGACGTAGCGTCGAAGCGCTATATGAAAACAGCGAAGGCATGAGCGGGCGCAGTATAATCGACACCTATGATGATAATGGTAATTTGATTCGACAGGTTTCACGAAATACGGACGGTTCAATGTTCTGGACAGGCATCTATAAATACAATGCACAGGGAAATCGCATAGATGAGCAGACCTATCAAACGGATTCTCAGGGGAAAGTCATATCAAACGCCAGGATAGCATCGAAGTACGACGAACAAGGCTTCAGAGTTGAAGAATATAATTATGGAGCAGACGGCGCTCTAAAAACTAAAGTTGTTTTCGCGTACGACAACAAGAGCAGCATCACTTCAATCACTGCCTACAAGAGCGATGGGACGTTCAACGGCAGAAGCCTGTACAGCTACGAATATGACGCGCAGGGCAATTGGACGAAATGCGTTCATCTGAATCAGAAGACAGCAGCAGCAGAGCCGGAAGCTTACTATGTAGAATACAGAACGCTCACCTATTATTGAGGTTGTCATGAAAACCATTCTCTACGCGAAGGTGAACCTACTATTTCAAGGAAATGGATTAATGCTAAGGCGTATGGAACTTTCAGCTTCGCACGGTGTCTAAAGCTTTAATACTCTCTTGGAGGGATAGCTATGCGCAGACTCTTCTTCAATCTCTTAATTTCGCTTCTCACGTTTACCGTGGGTCTAGCCACGAGTGCGCTGCAAAGCGTCTTTGCTCCATCCGGTAGAAATACCAGCAGTGCATACACTACAGCTACTCTGCAACCCTCGCAGCCTGCAACCAGCCAACCAACTGCTGCTTCATGTCGTTGTAGTCAGAAAGCTTCGGCAAATGAAACAAGCTACATCGCGGAAGGGGCGAGCATGCCCAGGGCACCGATTAGCGGTGGGGTGCTTAACGGTAAGGCCATAAGACTGCCGTCGCCTGCGTATCCGCCGGTTGCGAAGGCCGCGCGAGCTGACGGCACAGTAGTCGTGCAAATCACAATAGACGAACAAGGGTGCGTTATGGCGGCGCGGGCTGTAAGCGGGCATCCACTGTTACAGGCCGCCGCAGTTCAAGCGGCATCGCAAGCCTGCTTTTCGCCGACACGTCTCTCAGGGCAACCTGTCAAAGTTACAGGCGTGATAACGTATAACTTCGTGCTGCCTTAATTAATGAGCTATTGAGTTGTCTGGATTTTCCGCGCCCTTTTTCGGGATACGCATCTTTCGGCGGTTGGCGTCCACCGCGACGTAGATGACTTCGGCCTCTGTGACGCGTATGCGGTCGGAGGTGCCGCCGTAGCGTTCGGCTTCGACGACGACGCGCACGGTGATGCTGGTTGTGCCGATGCGAACCGTTTCGGCATAGAAGCTGACCAGATCGCCTACGAAGACCGGCTTGTGGAATATAACTTCGCGCATCGCTACGGTGACGAAGCGCTCAAGTTTGGTGTGGCGATGAGCTTCGATTGCGCCTGCCATATCAATGTAGCTCAGTATGATTCCACCGAAGATCGTCCCCTGCGGATTGGTGTCGCGAGGCATCAGCGTTATACGTATGGCCGGGTCTGTATAGTCAGGCATAAGTAATGTAATGCAGAAGGCAGAGTGCAGAATGATGAATGATAAGGCGATTCAAGTTGAGTTATCTTATCATTCATCATTCTGCACTCTGCCTTCTGACTTGTCTTTCACTCCAGTCTGTTATCGCTCTCTTCAATTCGACCAATCGTCCTTCAAAGAAGTGGTCGGCGTCCCGGATGATTATGAGCTGTGCGTGCGCTTCTTCGGGCAGGCGCGAGACGAGGGCGCGCAGGTGCTCCACCTGTCCGAATTCGTCTCGGTCGCCGTGGATGAAGAGGATTGGCTTGCGGCAGTCCTCCATGAATGTGAAGTCGTACTTATCGACGGGCGTGCCGATGCTGATAAGGTCGCGCACACGCTCGTCCGCGATGCCGACTTCAAGGCCGACGCGAGCGCCGAAAGAGAAGCCGCAGAGCGTGACGGGCTTGCCGCTATAGTTCTCTGCCAGATAATCCAGACCTGCGCGCACGTCTTCCATCTCGCCGCGACCTTCATCATGCGTGCCCGTACTCTGGCCGACGCCGCGAAAGTTGATGCGCAAGGTCACAAGCCCCGCGTCATTAAGCGCGCTCGCCGCGCGATATACCACCTTGTTGTGCAGCGTGCCGCCGCCCAGTGGGTGCGGGTGCAGCACCAGCGCTACGCCGCGCGGCTCTACACCGCGAGGCTCTTTCAAGATGGCTTCAAGCTGACCGTGCGGAGCCTTAATGAAGAGATTGCCAGCAGGATACATAAAAATTAAGAAGCCGGAATCAAGCAAGATTCGACGGCTGACCGCTAAATTTAATTCTCTTTTTTTACGAGACTACCAGAAATAATCCCGGCTGGCTAATCACTGATAAGGATTGAAACTAACCTGCGCCTGCGGCATTGAGTCTCAACTCATCTCTCCTTCATCTTCAAATTGCCTCGCCATAGATTTAGTTAAACTCTGGCATCTGTCGCTAATCTCGGTTAGAATGCAGCGGTCGCAACGGTTCTTTTCTTCCTTTGTTCCTTGCATCTCAAGGCAGGCTCTGCCCGCACGAGCAGGCCGCTTTTCACAGACATGAGTACCACAGTCCCCCCTGGTACACGCTTTGGCCGCTATGAAATCCACTCCCAGCTAGGCGTGGGCGGCATGGGTGAAGTTTATCTGGCGCAGGACGTGCTGCTGAAGCGACCCGTTGCCCTCAAGCTTCTCACACACGTCCAGAATAAAGATCGCCTGCGCCGCTTTGAACAGGAAGCCCGCGCCACGTCTGCGCTCAATCATCCGAACATTCTAACCATCTACGAAATCGGGCAGGAGAACGGGCTGCCTTACATCGCCGCCGAATTTATAGATGGCGACACTTTGCGCAAGCACATCGCGCACAAACGGCTTCGTCTCATCGAAGCGCTGGACATTTCCGTACAGGTCGCAACCGCTCTGGCTGAAGCACACGCGGCGGGCGTCATACACCGAGACATCAAGCCGGAAAACATCATGCTCCGGCGCGACCGCATAGTGAAGGTGCTCGATTTCGGATTAGCCAAGCTGACGGAGAGCCTGCACCGGCACTTTGCCAGCCCTGAAGCCTCCACGATTCCTGACGTTCATACAGACCCCGGAACAATGGTCGGGACTGTTATCTACATGTCGCCGGAGCAACTGCGCGGGCAGAAGGTGGACGGTAGAACCGATGTCTGGAGTCTGGGCGTGGTCATCTACGAGATGATCGCGGGGCGTTCGCCGTTCGAGAGCGAGACGAAAAGCGATGCGATAGTTTCCATTCTGGAAAAAGAGCCGCCCACGCTCTCTGCTTACACCTCGGACATACCCACAGAATTGCAGCGTATAGTTACGAAAGCGCTGCGCAAGAATAAGGACGAGCGTTACCAGACAACGAAAGACTTGCTGCTTGATTTAAGAAGTCTGAAACAGGATTTAGACCTTCAAGAGAAGCTCAGGCAATCGCCTTCTCCCAACGGCTCCCCCGCTGCCGTAGCTTCGTCTGAAAGGTTGACGGTCGAGGCCACACACCGTCCGCCCGATACGGATGAAGTGAAACGCGCGCGTGCGACCCTTAGCATCGAGCACCTCGTCAGCGAAATCAAACAACACAAGACGGGCGCGATTATCTTTCTGCTGGCGCTGCTCTTGGCGCTTCCACTCATAGCTCTGTGGCGCACTGGATTTCTCGGTAGCCGCAAGGCCATCGAGACACAACAACTGACATTTAAGCCCCTCTTATCAACCGATAATGCAGGGCAGACAGCTATCTCGCCTGACGGTAAATACGTAGCCTACATCATTGAAGCCGCCGGTCAGCAGAGCCTCTGGATTAAACAACTCGTGGCGTCCGCAGACATACGCGTGATTGCTCCGGGGGCGGAGAAGTTCGCCGGATTGACGTTTTCGCGCGACAGCAACTACGTCTACTTCCTGAAGGCCGAGTCGGACGACAAGACTCTTTACCAGGTGGCAGTGCTGGGCGGCGTTCCGCGCAAACTCATAACGGGTGTCGAAACGCCCGTCACCTTCTCGCCGGACGGCGCTCGCCTCGCCTTTGTTAAGAAAAAAGGTGAAGCCACTGCCCTGACTATCACTAACGCGGACGGCACAAATGAACGTGAGCTTGCACTGCGCCTGCGCCCGAACATTTTTACGCTCAGTGGTGCGCCGCCCATAGGCCCTGCATGGTCGCCTGACGGGAAAATCATTGCCTGCCCGACCTTTAATCTGGCGGAGAACAACATGGGCGTGGTCGCGGTGAATGTCTCGGACGGCTCGGTTAAGGAAGTGACAACGCGTCCGTGGTATAGAATCAGACAACTGGCCTGGCTGCCTGACAGCGACGGCCTTGTTATGAACGCTATAGATCAAATGTCGTCCGTGCCGCAAGTCTGGTCGCTCTCTTATCCGGCGGGTGAAGCGCGCAGGGTGACGAACGATCCGAATGCCTACGAAGGCTTGAGCATGACTGCGGATGCCAACGCGCTTGTGACTATACGCTCGCAGCAGCTTTCAACCGTCTGGATGGTTCCCACGGGTGAGGCCAGTGGTCAGGTTACGCAGCTACCGGCCAGCAATTCTAAAGGCGCATACGGTCTCTCATGGACGACTGCTAATAAGATAGTTTATTCGTCGAACGAGGGCGGGCATTTCAACATCTGGCTGATGGATGCAGATGGCAGCAACCAGAAGCAGTTGACCTTTGGCGACCACCTGGACATACAGCCCGTCGTCTCGCGTGACGCTCACCGCATAGTCTTTGTCTCCTATCGCACGGGCGCGGCGCACATCTGGAGGATGGAATCGGACGGCAGCAACCCTGTGCAGTTAACAAACGGCCTCTATGAAAATATGCCTGCGCTTTCAACGGACGGGCAATGGGTTGTCTATCACGGACTTGCCGAAGGGAAGGATTGGATATGGAAGGTCTCGATTGACGGCGGGCAGCCCCAACGCCTCACGGACAAAGAGGCCATACAACCAGCCGTCTCGCCCGACGGAAAACTGATAGCCTACTTCACGCGCGATGATGCGTCGAAAGCGCCCTGGAAGTTGGCCGTCATCCCCTTTGAGGGAGGACAGCCCGCGAGCCAGTATGAAATCTCTGCGATGGTTAATACACTCTGGCACAACATACGCTGGACGCCGGACGGGCAGAACATCAGCTATGTAGTCAACAATGGCGGCGTCTCTAATATCTGGAATCAACCTGTAAGCGGCACGAGTACACCTGTGCAGCTAACGGATTTCAAGGAGAGTCGCATCTTCGCTTTTGATTGGTCGCCGGATGGAAAGCAACTGGCCTGCGTGCGCGGCGTCACCAATAAGGAGATCGTCCTCGTTTACGGTTTCAGATAATCGAAGCCTGCCAGATTAGAAACGAAGAGACACAGGAAAGGCGCGACTGGCGTTATGAATCTGTGAAGACAGTCGAACGCCAATCGCGCCTTTGATACTCTGTTTAATCCCTCATCCTCTCGCCTAGCATTGAACACATCCGAATGGGTCGCAGATGCAGCATAGATTGTGCTTCTTGCTCTGGAAGAGAAGCTTTCCCCTGACCCTTGACCCATCAGGCAAGACAGCCCAGATGGCTGCGAGGTTATCGGCTTTATCAAGGCGTATCTTGATTTGCAGTTGACTACAATTTCCAGGGTCACCGTTGTTGCCAGGTTTCTTTTTGCCTACCTTCCTGGTTCCTGCTTTCTTACCTTTCGCGGCGCTGGTACTGCTCTTTAGATTTCGGCTCATAGACTCGTCTCCTTTTCAATTGTTGGTGAAGGGAAGAGCGGTCATCGAGTAAAGTTATGGGCTGACCGCAGCTATCCGGTTAGGGCAGGCAAAAACCGTCTTGCCGTTGAACCTTACTAAATCGAGAGCATACTCACGGACTCAAGCAATACGACTTACGTGGCTCGGTCGTAATCAAAAGGTGTGACTTCGGCGAATGTTTTATATGGCCGCGCGAAGCTTTTTGAAAGGGCTATCAGAATTCTACAGGTACATGGGCGTGAAGCGATAATCCAGTATCACACACGCCCATGCTACCTCGTCTCGTCTGCACTGTGACGACGATTCCCTTGGAGTCGCTAATCTACTTTCCCTCTTTCTTGTCTCCTGTTCCTATCCTCTGCCCCAAAGAGTCTTTTGTCTCTTCGGCCTCAGGCAGAACGGAGGAGAGCGCGCCTACGACCGCTCCGGCGGCTGCGCCAGAGAGAAGATTGGAGGCGATTCGGCGTACGCCTTTGGCGAGCTTGGATGTTGTGCCGGAGCGCTTCTTTACTCCGCCCTTCTTACCGGCTCCGCCGCTCTTTTTCGCGCCGCCCTTTCGGCCTGCGCCGCCGCCGCTTTTCTTGGCGCTCTTCTTACCCGCGCTCTTCTTAGACGATTTACCGGCAACGCCTTTCCCCGCAACGCCTTTTTTCGCTCCGCCTTTGCCAGCGCCGCCGCCCTTGCCGGATTTCTTAGCGGACTTCTTCGCTGATTTCTTCGCAGACTTTCTTCCTGCTGCGCCCTTGCTGCTCTTCTTGGAGCCGCCTGATTTCTTTCCAGCTTTCCTGGTTGCCATACCTTGTTTCTCCTTAATCAAATCTTCGATTAGCCAGTCTTTCTGGACACCGTATCAAAGTCTTTGCGCGCTTGTCACTGAAAATTTTTGTGAGGCATCGGTGTGGCTAGTTATAAAGACAGAGGGCTGCCAATCAGAATTCTAATGAAAATTATCCATATCCTTGCTAGAATCCATGCTGGCTAGGAACTCCCACCAGCAAAGAACTACCTTGTCAACGTCAGTGTAGTTAATCAAGGGGCTGAATTCTGCGAGTAACGTTGGTCTGTTGCTGCCCTGTAGCTGAAAGACCTTCCTGGGCGATGTGTGCATGAGTCTCACGCGGCACCTACGAAGCGCAGGAACGGGAGCTCGCTGTATTTCGACGTCTTTAATTTAAGGAGGCATTGGGATTATGACCACATCACGCCGCAAATTTGTGCAATCAGGACTTCTGGCTGCCTTATTTGCCGGTTTCTGTTTTGACGCCCGGACGTTAGTCTTCGGACAGGAAGGAGGTAGACGCGGAGGGGCAGGAACAGTCTCGTCCACGGTTCCTGACGAGGCTAAGATGGATGATGTTTTCTACTTTAAGAAGGCTACCTTCGATCCCTACCTGAACACGGAGTTCAGCGTCCGCTTGGGCGTCACCACCACAAAGCTAAAGCTGGTAGAGATAGTAGATTGTACGTCTGGCGCATCTGCCAAGGGCGCAAATGGGCAGAGCAGTGGAGACTGCTTCGTTCTGATTTTCAAAGCCAACCGTCAATTTCCCAAAGGAATCCCGATCCTGCCGCTTCAGCACGCCGCGCTCGGCAAGTTCGAGCTGTCTCTGGAGAAGTGGAAGAATTTCACAGACCCGAAGGGAATATACTATCAGGCCACCATCAATCACTCTCAGCCGCCGGTAGTATTCTAGGGCGGCGCATCAATACTTCTCTTCGCGAGCTAGCCTGAGAGTTGTCTCGTGTGATAGAGGCCAGTAGATGAGGCTCTCAGGCTCAAGGCGCGTGCTGTCAGCTTCGTTTTTAGACAGTGCCTTCCCCAAACGAGGCTGACGGTCGTGGATCAAGCAAATATTCGGAGGCCAGTCCTGCTCTTTCCGTCTGGTATGGCGGGCTGCTGCCTCAGTAGCAGGAGTCTGTGAAAGACGCCCTTCTCTTGGTGACAAGAGAAGGGCAAAGTCTTATTATTAACCGCTTGTTATTTACTTCCTTCGCAGAAGGCCGCAATTCATCCAGCGCGGCGGAAAGGTGCCCGACCGATGCCAGGTTTATCTCTGCCATGTCTGCCCGTCTCTCAATTACCGCCCAATCTTTTCTCGCAACGGGGCAGTGACGACTTTGTAGACGCCGCCGCGCCGTCGCAGGAGTCGGCGCTAGAGGAGAAGCGGCAGACGCGTGTGCTGGTAGTTGACGATGTGCCGGACGTTCTGGAAATGCTCGGTATGTTGCTGAGCCTTTCGGGCTATGAGGTGGAGGTTGCAGCCTCCCCGATTGAAGCTTTAGAGCATGCGCGCGTCATGTTATTTGATGTCATCGTCTCGGACATAGGGATGCCGGAGATGAGCGGGTACGAGTTGGCACGACGCTTACGCGATCTTCCCGGCTACGCGGACGTACCGATGATAGCCGTCACGGGATTCAGTCTGTACAACGACCGCACGCAGGCGCTTGAATCCGGCTTCAACGCGCACATCTCCAAGCCGGTTAACCCGTCAACCCTCCTCGATCTCATCGAACGACTCAGAGAATAAGGAAAGGCAGGTGCCGGGGAAAGTCCCAGGTTCCAAGTCCCAAGTTCCAAGTGAAGAGCTTCGGGTTTTTTGACTTGGGATTTTGGACTTGGAACCTGGGACTTTTTTATGCAGGATATTCAAGAGGGAATGGTCGAGGCGGAAACGGCCAGGCCGGAAAAGCCACAAAAGCGCGAGGATGAAGTTGCAGATTTCTGGCCGCGCGCCATATATCTTCTCATAGGCGCATTGGCGATTGGTGTAGTCTTCGTCAAGTTGCAGTTTTCGACCGATGCGGTCTGCTGCGGTGACTTCGACGGCTACTATCACATCAAGTGGAGCAGCCTGTTGTGGGAAGGGATGCGGCACGGCGTGTTTCCGCCAGCCTTTCAGTGGCTACCGCTAACGACGCTCGACCCGAAGGGTTATGTAGACCATCACCTCCTGTTTCACATACTCCAGATTCCCTTCACATGGTTTTTAGACCTCAGGACGGCTGCGAAAGTATCCGCCACGCTCTTCAGCACTCTGGCGGTCTTCTCCTGCTACTGGCTCATCGTTCGCTATCGAATCAGATACGCGCTCTGCTGGCTGATAGTCCTGCTGGCCTGCTCCGCGCCCTTTCTCTACCGCATGAACATGGCGAAGGCACCGCCGCTTGCCATAATCTTCATGGTTATCGGTATCTACCTGCTGTTCGAGAAGAAATACGTATGGCTTGCGCCTCTGGCCTTCCTGTTCGTCTGGACATACAGCCTCTTCGTGACGCTGTTGGCGGCGGCCTTCATCTGGCCTCTAATCGTCTTCTGGAGCGAGCGTCCATCTGGCCCGCGCCCTATTTTGTATACGCTGCTCGCTCCATTTCTGACCTTCTGGGCGACAATCCTGGGCTTCGTCATCAATCCTTACTTTCCGAAGAATATCTGGCTCTTCTACGAACACGTGCGCATTAAGGTGACGGCGGGAGACTTTACGACGAGCGTCGGCACGGAATGGTATCCGTACGAGAGCTGGTATTTTCTGGGGAGCTGCATCATAGCTTTCACGGCGATGCTCGTCGGCTACGTGGCCTTTGACTGGTCGGATCGCAGACGAGCCGCGCGCCCCTTGCTGCTCATGGTCTTCTCGACCCTCCTGATGATCGCCAGCTTCCGCTCGCGCCGCTTCGTGGAATACTGGCCGCCATTCGCAGTGCTCTTCGCGGCCTTTTCGCTTCAGCCTGTTTTAGAAGGTGTGAAGAGCGCCTTCAGCCGTATGCCGAGCGATGTCATTGACGAGCTTGAACCCTTCCTTGATCGCAACCCGCCTCCGGCTGACAGGGAAAAAAGAAAGAGGTTCTGGGACGAGCCGCTGCTGGCGCTCTTCGGCTTCGTGCTCGGCGTCATTCTGTTCATTACCTATAACGAGTTCACACGCTTGCGCGGTAGCGGCGGAGCAGCGGAGGCGGCTACGGCTGTCGCTTCACAGCCTATGAACAAGATGGCGATTGTGTGGGTCGTTGTAGCCTTCCTGGTCTATTCGGGAATCGTGCTGTTCTACATCTGGCTGCGGCGATCTGCGGCCAGGACGTTAAGTATCATCATCCTCTCCTTTGTCACCATCACCATGTTCATAAACGTGCAGGAGACCGCCAGGTCAATCAGCGATGACCACGGCCAGCATTATTATGAGAAGGGCATGGAGTGGGTGCGCAATAACGTGCCGGAAGGCGAGAGGATTTTTAATACGGATTGGGACGATTTCCCCAAAATGTTCTTCTATGACACGAAGCACGCTTACGTCTCAGGCTTAGACCCCACGTATCTGCTGGACAAAAATCCTGAGTTGTCCAAGCTCTACGAACAGATTACGCTCGGCAAAGAAAAAGACCCCGCCCCAATCATACGCGACCGCTTCGGCGCGCGTTACGTCTTCTCGGATAACGAAGATGTACACAGCGACTTCTACTACAACGCGCTTCGGAGCGGGTGGTTTGATAAGGTCTACGAGGACGACGACTGCACGATCCTGCGTATACGCGACCAGAAGGGCGAGCCTCCACCCGAAGCCAGCGAAGACCAAGGCGACGCTCCCGAAGACGGCGCGGACGAGCCGGAGAATTAAAGAGCAGGTCAGTACCGCCTGCGGTAGCGGGCGGGTATGAGTGAAGATTGAAACCAGCCCGCTACCGCAGGCGGTACTGACAAGAGACGCTTCGCGCTCAGGGAATAAGGACGAGCTTGCCGAACTGCGCGCGGTCTTCTATGAGTTCATGCGCGTGCTTTGCTTCAGCAAGAGGCAGCACGCGGTCAACCACTGCGCGAATTGTCCCGCGCTCTATGAACTTCATGGCGTCCAGCAGTTCCGCCTTCGATCCCATAAAAGAACCCAGCAGCGAAAGATGTCTATAGAAGACCTGCCGCAGGTCTGTGCGCGCGTCAAAGCCGCTCGTCGCGCCGCATGTAACGACTCTTCCGTTTTTGGCGAGCGAAGCAATCGAGCCAGGCCATGTCGCCGCGCCCGTGTGCTCGAAGACCACGTCAACGCCGCGCTTTTGTGTCAGCCTGCGAATCTCTTTAGGCCAGTCTTCGCGCGTGTAATTGACCACCTCGTCGGCACCAAGTTCGCGCGCCTTATCTAATTTCTCGTCCGAGCCTGCTGTGGCTATGACTCGCGCGCCATGAAGTTTAGCGATCTGTATGCCGATTGAGCCGACGCCGCTTCCCGCAGCATGAATCAAAACATCTTCGCCCGTACGCACCCGAGCGCGTGTCACGAGCATGTGCCACGCCGTAACGGTGACAAGCGGAAGCGCGGCGGCCTCTTCCCAGGATAAATTTTGCGGCTTCGGAATAACGTTGACGCCGGGCGCTGCGACCAACTCCGCGTAACCGCCGTTACGCCTGTACCCCAGTATGTCGTACTCCGGGCAGAGATTATCTGCGCCCCGCAAACACTCTATGCAATGGCCGCACGAAACGCCGGGCTGCAACATGACCTCATCTCCTGCGCGCACCCATGTCACAAGCTCGCCCGCCTCGCGCACTACGCCCGCGATGTCGTTGCCCAGAATATGCGGCATGGGAATCTCAATGCCCGGCAAGCCTTTGCGCGCCCACACGTCCAGATGATTCAACGCCACGGCGCGCACTTCGACCAGAACTTCATTAGCCTTGATTTCAGGGTCGGGCGCATCCGCGTACTGAAGAACCTCCGGCCTACCATGTTCGTTGAAGACAGTAGCTTTCATAAACGATTAGTTGTTGCGATTAGATTTGGAGACCTCTAAAAAGAAGAAGCTGCTCTCAACTGGAAAGCAGCTTCATCTCTTCACTCATTACGCTTAACGCACGGAAGCTAGACCTTTTTCGACGCTCTCACCAGCGGCAGGCTCTTCCGCCTGTTGGCGGGCGTGATAAGAGGAGCGCGTCAGCGGACTTGATTCGACGTGGCGGAAGCCCATCTGCATACCGACCTCTCGCCAGCGTGCGAACTCTTCGGGCGTGACGTAGCGCTCTACGGGCAGCCTTCGCTCGTAAGGTTGCAGGTACTGGCCTATGGTCATGATGTCGCAACTGGCGGCGCGCAAGTCCTTCATCAATTCGACCACTTCGTCAAAGTTCTCGCCCAGCCCGACCATGATGCCGCTCTTGGTGAGCATCCCTCGCTGTTCCCGGTCGCGGCGACGCGCGGCACGTTCCAGAAGCCGTAGCGATTGTCTGTAATCGGCGTCGGGACGCACGCGACGGTAAAGCCGCGCAATGGTCTCCATGTTGTGATTGAGCACATCCGGCTCTGCGTCAAGGACAGCAGAAAGCGCCGCTTCGTCGCCGTTGAAATCGGGAATCAGCACTTCAACCTTGCAGCCGGGATTAAGCGCACGCACTTCTCTAATAGTCGCAGCCCAGTGTGCAGCGCCGCCGTCCGGTAGGTCGTCGCGATTGACGGAAGTGATAACCGTGTGCGCCAGATTCAGATGACGCACGGCCTCGGCCACATGGCGCGGCTCTTCCGCATCAAGAGAACCCGGCGTGCCTTTGCCCACGGCGCAGAATCCGCAGTGACGCGTGCAGATGTCGCCGCCGAGCATGAAGGTCGCCGTGCGGTCAGACCAGCACTCGAAGATATTCGGGCAGCGCGCCTCCTGGCAGACCGTGTGCAGATTCAAGCCTTCGATCAACTTGAGCACATGGTTCTGATTCGTAGGGTCGCCCAGACGAATCTTCAGCCATTCGGGTTTAGGCTCGCGCGGCTTCGTACGCGTCGTATTGATAACTCTTAACTCACGACTCACAAGCATTAACTCCAGAGGTTTAACGATAAACTCATTTTAGCATCTACGCTGCGGTTTAGCACTGTAGGGGCAGGGACAAGCCCTGCCCCTACAATTATGTTCCAAGCAGTTGCGCCAGCGCACCTGGGTCAACGTTGCCGCCGGAGAGGATGACTCCGATGTGCTTGAGGTCGCCGGGAAGCTTTTGAGCGAGCACGGCGCTGGCGGCGGTCGCTCCCGAAGGCTCTACCAGAATCTTCATGCGGAAGAGGATGAAGCGTAAGGCCACAGCAATCTCTTCATCCGAGACCGTGAGCACGTCTTCCGCCAGCTCCTTCAGGATGGGGAACGTCAACCTGCCCGGCGTTACAACGCGCAGCCCGTCGGCAATGGTCGAAGACGGATGAATCATTACTCGCTCGCCCTTGCGGAATGATTGAAGCGTATCGTCTGCCGTTTCAGGCTCGACAGGGAAGCAGCGCGTGCGCGGGCTTATAGCTTTAGCGGCTGTGCTCACGCCTGCGAAAAGTCCGCCGCCGCTACAGGGCATAAGGATACAATCCAGCTCAGGGACATCTTCCAGAAATTCCAGCGCGCACGTTCCCTGTCCGGCCATGACCAGATAATCATCAAAGGGCGGCACGAGCACAGAGCCTTCTCGTTCGGCAACGGCACGCGCGACCTGCTCCCGGTCTTCGCGCTGGCGATCATAAAAGATAATCTCGGCTCCGTAGCCGCGCGTCGCCGCGACCTTTGACTGCGGCGCGTCCGAAGGCATAACGATTATCGCACGCACGCCTGCTTCACGCGCCGCCAGCGCCACGGCCTGCGCGTGATTGCCCGAAGAGAAGGCCGCAACACCGCGCCGTCTTTCTTCCGCCGTCAAAGAGAGAACACGATTGGTCGCGCCGCGAAACTTGAAAGAGCCTGTGCGCTGCAAGTTCTCGCACTTGAAGTAGACACGCCGCGATGGGTTAGAATCGCCGCTCACGGCTTCATCAAAGGAGCGTGAGGTGACGACGGGCGTGCGTTGAACGTGAGGCGCAGTGCGCTCGCGCGCCTCTCTAATAAGCTCGAATGTCAGCATTGATAAGTTTCGATTGCGGGCAGACTGTCACGCGTAGCCTGTACGGTCTCTTCTGCGCCTTCTTCCAAAGACATATCGAACACCTCCGCGAAGCGCGCGATGATGCGGTCTTCGACCAACGCCATATCAAGCTCGCGTCCCAGAAGCTGTTGCATAGAGGCGACCGGCTCGCCTTCGCAGGCGATGATTAGATTGAAGTAGCTTAGATCAGTATTAACGTTGAGGGCGAAGCCGTGCGTAGTGACCCAGCGTGCTATGTGAACGCCTATGGCCGCGACCTTCCCCTGTGTAGTGTGAACGCCCGTGAGACCCTTGATGCGAAAGCATTCGATGTCGAAATCCGAAAGGGCGCGCATCAGTGCCTCTTCCAAATCGCGCACGTATTTGTGTACGTCTTCGCGGTCTGGACTCAAGTTGATAACGGGATAACCTACGAGTTGCCCCAGACCGTGATAGGTGGCTTTGCCTCCGCGATTGGTCTCAAAGACGGTTACGCCGCGCGCTTCCAGAATAGCTTGCGGCGTTGTGATGCGCTCCGTGCCTGCGCCGCGCCCCAGGGTGAGCGTGTGCGGGTGCTCCAGCAGCAGCAGCGTATCGGGCTGCTCCCTGTTTAGAACCGCGCGCTCCGTCTCTTTCTGCAAGGCAAGCGCCGCCCCGTACTCTACGCGCCCCAACTGTCTGACTCTTAAACGTCTCTCTATCATCTTCGTGTACTTGTTGCGCCATCTAATGCAACATCATCTCAGGTAATAATAAGCAGACCGTTTTTAGCTCCATAGGAGCTGAATGTTTATAGCCTACAAAACATAGATTATTGTAGCAGCAGAGAGACTCTACAGACGACCCTTCGATGAAGGTTCGTGCGCGCCACTTGACTGTCAGCCGCTTCGCGTCTTAGCTTGAGGAGATATAGAGGTCAGAGCAGTCTCTACCGGAAAATGAAAGCGACATGTCTTTGCTCGTACGAAGGAGGCTTACCCTTTTGAAACGCATCTTGATGATTGTTCTCGTCTGTCTGCTTTTTTCAACCGCTTCAAATGTCTTCGGGCAGACGCGGCGGCGAACGACTACAGGCAAAAAAGCGCGCCCGGCTTCGACACGCACTCAAAGCCAGACAGTCCCGACCGCGACGGTTGCAGCACGCGTGGCCGAGCAGATCAAGTCCATCGGCAGATTCCTGTATCTTTACGGGCCTATCTCAAAAGACTTGGCCGCAAGCGAAGCGGCGCTACAGGGCAATCAGCAATCTTCGGCCGCAGAAACCGTGCAACGCAACAGGGCGAAGCTGCGCGACGCTTTCCACAACTATCGCGTGCAGATGGACGAGCTGGAGACGACCTTCAGCGGCTCGTCGGAGCTGAGACCTTACTACACAAAATTGCTGGGCGTGGCTGCAAGCGCTGGGCAGGCCGAAGACTCGGTCGCCGCCAGCCGCTACGATCAGGCGGGGCGCAATCTACTGGACGTGATGAATCGTTTGACGGATGTGCTCGTGGATATGCAGGCGCGCTAAAGCAAGGATGAGGGATAAGGGATGAGGGATGAAGTAAAAGAAAATCCATCCTTAGCTTTCATCCCTTATCCCTTGCTCTTCTGACTCTTATTTATTCTTTGGATAATAGCCTTGGCGCGCACGCACGCGCAGGTCTGCCCGCTGGGGTACAGCGACGCGTATGCGCCTGAACGCGGCGTTCTGCGTCTGGTCATTCGAGTAGTATTGGAGAAGATATTGCGAGCGCAACTCAGCGACGATCTGTCGAAACACTCCGTCAAGGTCTTCCAGTCTATCGGGAATGAAAGAGTTGCCGCCCGTAGCGCCTGCCAGCCGTACCATGCCGTCCTGCGCGCGCTGGCTGATGATGTTTAGCTTGAGAGACTGCCCGCTGGGGTTAATCGAATAGAAGGCCGCCTCCGCTTTCTGCACCTCTCGCTCGACCTCTGTTTGCGCGCGATTGTAAACGACTGCCTGTGTCTGCGGCGTTGCGCTTTGCTGCGCCTGCGTCGTATTGCCTATAGCGGTCTTGATGCGCTCGCTGTAGTTGTCTTCGCCGTCTGAGATGACGACAATCACGCGGCGATGCTGAGCGGGCGTAGATGCGGCCAGATAGCGCGCCGCTTCCACCACCGTATCGAAGAAGGCGGTCGGCCCCTTGGTCGCCTGAATGGATTTGAGTTTCGCCGCGGCTTCGTCCGCCGAAGCTCTCTGCAACTCCATGCGCGGCGTGACGCTGATGGTAAAGACCGTTGCACGATCCGTAGGCTTCAAGACCTGTTTGAGAAATCGCGCGGCAGCTTCCTTCTCAAAATCTATGCGCGCGTTGACTGAGCCTGAAATGTCCAGAAGGATAGCGATTTCAAGCGGCACTTGTTCCGGGTCGCCTATCTGCGTTATCTCCTGCGCCCGATTTTCTTCGTCAAGACGAAAATCCTTAATGCCGAGTCCCAGCACAGGCTGTCCCTTCGCATCCGTGACGGAGACAGGCACGACCACCAGATTAGAGTTGACGCGCACTATATCATAGTCGCTGTCTTTCGGGACGTAAGGCGTAGGCTTTGGCGTGGGCGCTGGCGGAGGCGGAGGCAAATCATCCTGCGCGCGAGCTACCTGTGCGGGTATCAGAAGACAGAGCGCAACAATAAAGAGCGCCTGCACGAAAGAACTTCGTATTGCCATCAGAACGGATTTTATCAAGCTGCTAACCCCTGGCGCGCATTAATCTCTCACGGCGCTGGAACTCCCTTTGTAGTTTTACAGGCGCTCTATCAGTTTATTCCGGCGTGCCGCGTGGCACATCACGAGGGATTGATGCCGCCCGCGCGCCGTTGGTTGGCGCTTAAGATAGAGGTGACAGGCAGCAAGGCCGCTAGCTGTGGCTTTGCTGCCTGTCGCATACAGTTTATTGTCCGGGTTGCTGGGGGGCTGGGGTGTTGATGGTCGGCGAAGGTGTGGTCAGTCCGCGATTGACCAGAATCTTGACCTCGACGCGACGATTCTCTGCGCGTCCCTGGCGCGTGCGATTATCTGCAACGGACTTGGCCTCGCCATAGCCGAAGGGAGTGATGATGCGGCGCAAAGGTATGTTGTGATTCTCGACCAGATAACGCACCACTGCGTCCGCCCTCTGCTGGCTCAAGCGGCGGTTTGCTACAACCGAGCCTGAAGCATCCGTGTAGCCCGAAATCTCTATCACGTAGCCCTTGGCCGTCTCAGCCTTGCGGGCAATGTCGTCCAGTTGCGCTTTGGCCTGAGAGTTTAAGACTGCGCTGCCGACGCGGAACATGATTGCCGCCGTTTCCTGCGGCACATAATCATCCAGAGCAGAAATGCGCTCGTTAGTGGCATTAACTCCTGCAACAGCAGCATCGGCAGTCTCCTGCGCCGCCTTCGCCCCACCTTTCGCGGCGTTTGAGACAGCAGCCAATTCATCAATCTGTCCACTCATACGCTGTGCGTTCTGCTCCACCTGGCTGACGCGATTCTCTGTCTCTCCGACACGATTCTCCACCGGGTTGACGCGAGACTCTACTGTCTGAGCAACGCGCAGGTCTGAATCGTTGAAGCGGACTTTCTCTGCGACCAACTGGCCGGTCGCATCCCCGCGGCCTTCGACTTCGAGGTTCAGCCCGCGAAGAATCTGGGTCGAGCCGTAGTTCTTGCCTGAGCGAAGAAACCCGCCCTTTGTCTTGACGCTTGTCCTGTCTGTTAAAAGCACGACCGTATCCATGCCGTTATTGTCGCGCACGGTAAAGGTATCGGCATCGCGGCGCACGACCGTGCCGGTGACCTTCATCTTCTGGCCGTTGGAAACGGTGCGCGTGCGGGTCGCGTCCGCAGTTTGTGATCCGCCCTGCGCCAGTGCAGCCTGTGCGGCGAGCGCGAGCGTTAGAGCAATCGTTAGGATAGAAAGAATTCTTAATCTTGTGACACTCATATTTAACTCCGTCTGCGAGAAGCTGCCGGGGAACGCCCCACTTTCAGGCAAGAGCGTTAGTGACCCGCGTCTCGGTTGTTTTTGGCAACTCGTTTTGCCTCTTGTGCTAAAGCCAGAGACATCTGGAATCACCAGGTTGATAGATTGAATCAAGCCTGTAAAGCCTGCTTCATTAAAATGGCTTTCGAGCGAGGATAGCTTTTGAAAACCAGCTTGCACTAAAACGCGAGATTCTATCGAACCAGGTGGCGAAGTCAAGCAAGCTTAAGGCTAAACACACGCAATTCCAGCTTTCATTACAAAAATGTAACCTGAAGGCAATCTTACAAGGCTTCCGCCCCGAAGATTTTTTTATAAGATGAGAAAAAGGCTGGAGGGGGCGGCGCTGACTTCTATAAATCAATTTTCGCCAGCGCCGCCTACCTGTACGCAGAGAATTACTGGAGCATGGGATTAATAGATTGAGCCTCGTGCCCTACCCGGATTTGTGTAGCGTCCTCGCTTAACTTTGCGCGGTACGATTATATTTCTGGTTCTAGTGCGGATAATCGAATCCGGGCGAATGTATCGTCCACGCGGAATCCCCGGAGTGTAATTACGACCGCGACCGCGACTACTGGTGGGAATTCCAGGCGTCACAGTACGTTCTATATTTATCTTGTTCCGACCATTTCCTCTGCCCTTCCCATTACCCTGCCCGGCGTAAGCCGGTATTGATAGAGCAACCGCACACGCGAGCGACAGCACCGCTGCCTTCATAAAGTTCGAGATATTCCTTCTCATAGCGAGCCTCCCTTTCAAAGATGAAAATATTTATGGAGAGAGTGTTCGTACTTAAGGCAATCCGCAAACCCTTCGGACAATTCTGTTTGATGTCAAAGGCAACAAACGCTCGCCACAAAGCAGACGGCCTTCAAGTACTTCTTAGAGCAACGACTGTGCCAGCTTGCTTCCTCCCGTTAACAAATCCGGCGCGCGGCTTAAACTACAGAACTGTAATTAGATAAAGCTTCGCACGGCTGAGCGCGAGAATGGCTGCCCTGTATCTCAATGGTACTTTCCTGCGTTAAACGCTGCATGTTAAATAGTCATGGCCGGAGGACGACTTTTGCGCTCCCTGCTAATTTCTACTTGCCAGCCCCGCATTAATCAGATATTCAGAGGCTGAGGCATTGACCTATGAAACTGAAGCTACTGTTATCATTTCTTCTAGCCGTCTTTGTCGCTACGAACACGGCGGCGCAAACCTCCAGCGGGCCTGTGAAAGGTTCTCTGGTGATTGCAGGCGGAGAGTTCAGTAAAGTTGTTATAGAGCGCTTCGTGGCTTTAGCCGGAGGGGCGGATGCCACCTTTGTTTACATTCCTACAGCCGCTTCCAGCCTCAAGCTCCCCTCGGGCTTTATTTATGATCCTCCTGACGCCGAACAGCCCGCCGCCAATACGCGTGAGTTCGAGCAGGAACTAGGCAAGCTGTTCGGCGTCAAGCGCATCACCGTCTTGCATACCAGAGCGCGAAAGACAGCCGATTCCGAGAGCTTCGTAGAGCCGCTCAGGCGTGCAAGCGGCATCTGGCTCAGCTCCGGTAATCCCGGACGCTTAGCCAACGCTTATCTGGACACCTTGACGCAGAGAGAGATAGAAGCTGTGCTCACACGCGGCGGTGTCGTCGGCGGAAATTCGGCAGGCGCAATCATTCAGGGGTCATATATTGTGCGTGGCAGACCCGATAAACCGCTGCTCATGGCGAAGGGGCACGAGCGCGGATTTGCTTTTCTGAAGAACGTCGCAATCAATCCGCATTTGACAGAGGCCAAGAGAGAGAACGAGTTGGTTAACGTCGTTGACGCGTACCCTTACTTGCTGGGCATAGGCATTGATGAAAAGGCTGCGATAGTGGTCGAGGGAGACCGCTTTGAAGTTATAGGCGAGGGGCGCGTTGCCATCTATGATAACAAGAAGCACGGCGGGAACTGGTACTTCTGGCTTTCACCGGGAGATGTCTTTGATCTGCGTACTCGCACCCTTCAACCGGCAGCGAAACCTGCTGGCAGTAGTTAAATAATGTGAGTTAGAGATAAGCAAATCGTCAATGTTCCTGGCTCCGTAGGAGCAGGATGTTTATAGTCAATTGTATCAACCAAACTTCAAGCTCCGCGAGGTGCGACATGTGTCGCCTCATTACATGTCGCACCTCGCGGGGCTTAGCTCAACTTATCTCAACCCAGCCTATAAACATCCGGCTCCTACGGAGCTTTATTTGAGCGATGATGGTCGCCCGCACGAAGGAGGCGTTCCTGAAATTCTGGACACCGCTTCATATCTGGAACTGCGCCGCTTCCAGAAGCTCCTTAACGTAGCCCAGAAACTTCTCTGCGTCCGAGCCGTCGATGATGCGATGGTCGAAGGTCAGAGCGAAGTAGGCCATGTGGCGAATCGCTATGTAGTCATCGCCTTCGGGGCTGGTGATAACCTTGGCGCGCTTCTCTATGGCACCGACGCCGAGGATGGCGACCTGCGGCTGGTTGATGATAGGCGTGCCGAAGAGTCCGCCGAAGACACCCGGATTGGTGATGGTGAACGTGCCGCCCGCAACCTCATCCGGCTTCAACTGCTTGGTGCGAGCGCGGTCTGCAAGATCGTTGGCCGCACGCGCCAGCCCTGAGATAGAAAGATCGTCTGCGCGCTTGATGACAGGGACGATCAAACCCCAGTCAAGAGCCACAGCCATACCCAGATTGATGTCGCGCTTGTAGATAATCTGGTCGCCGGAGACCTGTGCGTTGAAGATTGGGAACTTGCGAATCGCGCTCGTGATAGCCTGGAAGATAAACGGCATGTAAGAGAGCTTCGTGCCGTAGCGCTCGAAGAAAGCCGCTTTGTGCTGCTCGCGCAGGCGTTGAATGCGCGTCATATCTATTTCGTAAACGGTCGTCACGTGCGCAGAGGTGCGGCGCGAGAGCGTCATGTGCTCTGCTATCTTCTTGCGCATGACCGTCATCGGCTCGACGCGGTCTCCGGCAGCAGGCTGGACAGCAGGCGGCGCTTGAACGTCGGGCTGCGGGGTGGAAGCTTGCTGCGTCGCTTGCGCCTGACCCGTTTGCCCCGTCTGCATGGCCTGTTGCGGCGAAAGCGCCGCGCCGGATTCTATGTAGCTCAGGATGTCGTTCTTAGTGACACGCCCGCTCATGCCTGTGCCTTCGAGTTGCGAGATGTCTATGCCGTGCTCGCGCGCTATGTTACGTACCAGCGGGCTTGAGCGCGTGCGTCGCAGCTCTTCGGCAGACGTTGCCGCGCGGTCTTCTTTAGCGGCTGGCGCTTGCGCTGAAGCCTGAGCCTGCGTGGTCGTGGTAGAGGCTGGCTGTGACGCTTGCGGCGGAGGAGGTGGCGGCGGCGGAGCAGCAGCTTGCGCGGGAGACTCAGACGGCGACGGAGGCGCGGGCGGCGCGGGCGGCGCAGATGGCGGCGGCGGCGGCTCAGACGAGACGGCGGCCTGTGATGCAGGTGCGCTCTCATTGGTCGCATGCGGTGCTGTTCCGCCTACGCCTGCTCCATTACCGCCGTCCAGAACTGCCACGACAGTATTGACTTCGACCGTCGCTCCCTCCGGGAACTTTATCTCTGTCAGTGTGCCCGAAGCGGGGCTGGGAATTTCCGCATCCACCTTGTCGGTCGAAATCTCAAAGAGCGGCTCGTCGCGCTCGACCCGTTCGCCCACCTTCTTCAACCACCTTGTGATCGTACCCTCCGCGATGGACTCACCCATCTGCGGCATGACAACTTCTGTGCTCATAAACTCTCCATAAACAGTTTTCAGTTATTAGTTTTCAGTTTTCAGCAGAAGAGCCAACCGCTTTTACTGAAAACTGAAAACTCAAAACTGAAAACTATTCTTCCGCTGTGGTCGGATCAATTACGCTTTTGACTTCAGAGATGCGATTGGCCGGAAATCCGCCCTGGCTGGCATGCTCTCGAATCATCTCTTCATTGGGCGCGATGTAGACGCAGTAAAGCTTGTCGTCCGTGACGTAGGATTGCACCCACTGTATCTGCGGCCCTAAGTTTTTCAGGACGCTACAGGATTTCTGTGACGCTCCCTGCAACTCTTCCGCAGATAATTTACCGACCCCCGCCATGTCTCGCTCGATAACGTACTTCGGCATCTTTGTTTCTCCTTTCAAACGAAGGCTGTAAACTTTCGCCTCCCCTAATACGCCGCAAGTCTTCGCGCCGCTTCCAGAACATCTTTCGTCTGCGGCATGTAATATTCTTCGAGCGGCGGCGAGTAAGGCACCGGGCTGTCAATCGAGGCGACGCGCACCACGGGCGCATCGAGCCACTCGAAAGCCTCTTCGGCAATCGTGGCAGCAATCTCGCCGCCGATGCCGCCCGTGCGCGATGCTTCATGCAGCACCATCACCCGGCTAGTCTTCTTCACCGAATCAAGAATCGCTTGCTTGTCCATAGGCGCGAGCGTTCGCAAGTCTATGACCTCAACGTCCAATCCCTCTTTCTCCAACTCTTCTGCCGCATCAAGCGCCGTCAAAACAAGCGCGCCGAAAGTGATAATGGAAAGATCGCGCCCCTCTCGGCGAGTGCGCGCCTTTCCAATCGGCACGATGTAATCCTCTTCCGGCAACTCTTCGCGCAGGCGGGGCAGACGGTAAAGCTTCTTGTGCTCGAAGTAAAGAACCGGGTCGGGGTCGCGTATGGCGGCTTTGATCAAGCCCTTGGCATCGTAGGCCGTCGAAGGCTCTACTATCTTCAAGCCCGCCGTGTTCAGGAAAAAGGCTTCGGCATTAATAGAATGAAAAGGGCCTGCGTGAACGCCGCTCCCGCACGGGCCGCGAAAGACTGCCTGAATGCCTGCGCCCCAGCGATAGCGACACTTCGCCGCGTAGTTCGTCAGCATGTCGAAGCCAGCCGAGATAAAATCTATGAACTGAAACTCCGCGACAGGCTTCATGCCCATCAGAGCCGCGCCGCACGCCGCGCCGACAATCGCCGCCTCACTAATCGGCGTATCAATCACGCGCTCCGAGCCGAACTCGTCAATCAATCCATCCGTCACCTTGAACGCGCCGCCATACGCGCCCACATCTTCACCTATGACGAAGACCGTGGGGTCGCGCTCCATCTCTTCCCAGATGCCCTGTCGTATGGCTTCAACAAGCGTCGCCATCCCGCCGCGCGCCGGTCGCGTGTGTTTATTCTCTTTTTTAGTTGCTGTTGACATAGCTGTTTACAAACACTAATGGGATGCGCCTTCTGACTCCCATATTGCCCAATCTAACTCATTAGCTGGTATGCCTAGCTCTGCGGCTACTTTCTCCAGAACTAAAATAATCTCTTTATCGGAAAAGTCACGGCCAGTCGCTTTGCGAAGAAATCGCTTTACACGGCTATCCGGCTTCACAGTCTGAACGCCTTTTCGCATTGTCAGCCATTGATAAGCCGCGATACCAAGACCCTTTATCCTGCCTTCGAAATGCTTGTGAAAGTCGCTGTTCTTGGCCCAACGTTCTAATGATTCTTCATCGCTAACTTCTATTGAATCGAAATACGCGACGAGTTGCCTGAGCTGTTCCATTCTGTTCCAGTACTTATAACCCCATAGATACAAGGCTGCTTCCGTGTTTCCCTCACGCGTGTTTGGGTATTTATGAAAAAAGGCTACTAAATCGTCATGAGTTCTGATTTCATCATACCGCTTTGACTTGTAGTGGTTCTCAATATTGCTCACTGTTGTCGGATTCAACTGCTTGTCTAGCACGGTGCTCATTAGATTCGTGATGAAGTCATTAACATGATAGTTACCACTGGCCTTCGGTAGATTACTACAAGCCTCTAATATTAATCTGTATTCAGCCTTGTCCAGCCCACTCTCACTCACCTGCCATGCTTCCGTTTTTCTCCACTGAAGGCTAGCCCAATCAGGGTTCCTGTTGTGAACTTGCGCGAACAAACAAAGGTCAGCTACGAGCCTTTGCCACTTATCGGCATCTTCGCCATAAAGTGTCTTGACAATCACTCGCCCGTCATCCTCTTTGACTGTTAATTCTACTTTGAGAGTCTTGCCCATCTTACAACCCGGACAATTGTGATCAACTAATAACTTATGTCTCACCTAACACCTTCGGACGGAAAGCGGGCGGCACAATTGAGTTGTCGTAGACCCTGTAAGCAGCCTGTTCCGCTTCCGGCATCGGAGAGCTTTCTGCCCACGCCACGTCTTCGTCAATCTCGCGCTGGATGTCTGCCGTGATTTCGTCCAACTGTTCGCGCGTGGCGATGCCCTGTTCGGTCAGGAATCTCTCGTAGCGATCTATGGGATCGTTGTTCTTCTCCCACCATTCGATTTCACCTTCGGGCACGTAGCGCTGGTCGTCGTGCTCTGCGTGGCCTTTGCGGCGATAGGTTTTGGCTTCAATTAACACAGCGCCGCCACCGCCGCTCGCGTATTCAACTGCTTTCCGCGTCACTTCATAACAGGCGATGATGTCGTTGCCGTCAACGATGTGTCCAGGGATGCCGTAGCCAGCCGCCTTGTCCGCCAGATTCTCGACCACCGTTTGCAGTTTCGTAGGCGTCGAGTAAGCGTAATGATTGTACTCGGCGACGACCAGCAGGGGCAGTTTCTGTACGGCTGCGAAGTTCAAGCCTTCGTGGAACGCGCCCGTGCTCATGCCGCCGTCGCCTATGTAAACAAGCGCGACGATGTCCTTCTTCTGCATACGAGCGCCAAGCACTATGCCGGTCATTACCGGAATCATATCGCCCAGATGAGAGATCGGCCCTATGAAACCTTTTTCGAGATTGCCGAAGTGTATGTTGAGGTCGCGCCCGCCCGAAGGCCCCCACGCCTTCGCCATGTACTGCGCGAAAATCTCACGCGGGCGAATGCCTTTTACCAGCACCGCGCCCAAATCTCTAATCAAAGGGCTGATGAAATCCTGCGGCCTCAGAGCATAGGCAGTGCCGACCGCTGTCGCTTCCTGACCGAGCGAGCGAAACACTCCGCCCACCACCTTCGTCTGGCGATAAAGATTAACAAGGCGGTCTTCCACCATCCGCGTTAATTTAAGATAGCGATAAAGCTCAAGCATCTGCTCATTGGTGAGCTTCGTCTCGCTCGTACACGAAAGCTTCTCGGCTGGAGCGTCCGTGACGACAACAGCTTCTCCGTTATCTTTTGTTTTCTTCACATTGGTCTCTGCCGGTTTACGTTGTTTCTTCATAATAAAGCAATCAGCCGTCAGCCTTCAGCTTTCAGCTTCAGACATTTCGGCTGAAAGCTGAAGGCTGAAGGCTGAGCGCTGCTAAATATGTATCGTTAAGCCATGAATGCCTTCGGCGGCTTCCATGACGGCTTCCGCTATGGTCGGATGCGCGTGCATGGTGCGCCCCAGTTCGTCTGCGGTGGATTCAAGTTGCAGGGCGACGCAGGCTTCGGCTATAAGTTCGGTCGCGTGCGGCCCGATGATGTGAACGCCTAGCAGCTCGTCATACTTCGTCTCGCTGACAATCTTGACGAAGCCCTCCTCTTCGCCAAGGATGCGCGCCTTGCCCGATGCAGAGAAGGGAAACTTGGCGACCTTCACGTCGTAGCCTTCCTTGCGCGCGGCGGCTTCCGTTAACCCTACGCTTGCAACCTCCGGGTCGCAGTAGGTACAGGATGGAACGTGGCGTAGATTAATCGGCTGCGCCTTTTCGCCTGCAATCTGCTCGACCGCCAGAATGCCTTCCTTAGAGGCAAGATGCGCGAGAAGTGGCGTCGGTATCACGTCGCCTATGGCATAGACGTTTGGCTCTCCCGTGCGACAGTACTCGTCAACCTGAATCGAGCCGCGCTCGACTTTAATCTTTGTTCCTTCAACCCCAAGACCTTCAAGAAAAGCCATGCGACCGACCGCGACAAGCAGCATCTCTGCCTCCAACACAACGTCCTGCCCTTTAGAAGTCTTGCCGGTCAGACGAATGCCCGTCTCTGTTTTCTCAAGCTTTTCCAGCTTGGTATCTACTTGCGATTTGAGGCCGCGCTTGCGGAAAGATTTCTCAAGTTCTTTTGAGACCTCTTCGTCTTCCAGGGGAAGCAGACGCGGCATCAACTCTACAATCGTCGTATCGGAGCCGAAGCGCGAATAGACGGAAGCGAACTCCACGCCGACCGCGCCCGCGCCCATGACTATCAGAGATTTCGGAACCTCTTTCAATTCAAGAATCTGGTCGGAGTTGACTATACGCTCGCCATCTACCTCGAAGCCCGGAATGGGGCGCACGACGGAACCTGTAGCGATGATGATGTTTTTAGTGCTGATTGTTTCCTTCTGGCCGTCATCACCCGTCACTTCAACCTTGCCCGGCAAAGCCAGCCGCCCTTTGCCTTTGAAGACAGTGATCGTGTTCTTCTTCATAAGGTATTCGATACCCTTTGAATTTTTCATCACGACCTTGTCTTTGCGTTTCTGAACATCCGCGAAGGCAAGCTGAATTTCGGAAGCCTGCACGCCGAAGTCTTTGGCGTGCTGCATCTGCTCATAAACGTGAGCCGACATCAAAAGCGCTTTGGTCGGGATGCAGCCGCGAAGCGTACACGTGCCGCCCAGCCGCTTGTCCTTCTCCACGATGGCGACCTTCAAGCCCAACTGCGCGCCTCTTATAGCGGCCACATAACCGCCCGGCCCGCTCCCTATAACCGTTACATCAAACTGTTCCGTTGCCAATTGTTCTCTCCTCAGAAAGCAGGTATCGGGTATCAGGTGCCGGGTGCCGGTTTTCTTTTAACCGACACCTGACCCCCGTCACCCGGCCCCTTGTTTTTGTTTCCAATCTTCTATCTGCGCGGCGTGGTGCGCGTGATGACGAAAGGTGACGCCTTCTATGAATTTGTAGGTGGGCGACTGTTCATCAATCTCGTCAGGTAAAGATGCTATCATCTGCTGCATCTCGCTGTGCGCGCTATCAAACTCCTCACGGACTTCCGCGAAAGAGCGTGAGGAGCGTTCTTCAACCGCGCGGGCGTTGAAATCGTCTATCAACTGCTGGTTCAACCTCTGCGGCTTCCATGTTCCGGCCTGAATCTCGCGCACAATCCGCGCGCCTTCTATCTCCCATGCAGTGATGTGCGAAAGCGCATCCTTGATTGACCACTGCGGGTTTAATCCTTTGCTCGTACCCTGCTCTTCCGACAAGCCTTCAAGAGCGCCCGCCAGTTTCTGGTGCGATTCGCGCACACGCTCTTCAATCTCGCTCTTTTTCATTGGCCTTCTCCACTATCTCGCCCGCGCTTTCGTAGGACGGCGTATTTCGCAAACCACCTTCGCCGACCGCTACAGGGCGTAAAACTACGACCCGACTGTAGACCTCGCGCATGATTTTCGTGCTTGCTTTGAAAGACAGGCATTATAATCCGTCAGCCCCGTTTACTACAAAGTCGCACAGCGCGGAAGAGCAGGGATGAAGGATAAGGGATGAGGGCGGCAGCGATGAGGGATGAAAGTGGGACAACGCTGCGCTTTGATGCTTTTAATTTAATCACGCCTTGAGGCGTGTCCGCGACTTCATCCCTCATCGCTGCCGCCCTCATCCCTGCTTTTACTGCGGCTTAAGCTTGAAAAAGATCAAGGTAATCGTTGACGAGCTTGTCGAGCTTTGTTTTGAAAGCGGCGTTGCTCATTGTGAGATTCATGAATTGGGAGGAGGATTGCAGGGAGACTACGGTCATCTGGTCGAGCCGGACAGTTTCAATCAGCTTCTTTTCGGTCTCGCCTGTGACCTGTATGCCGCGCACGCGCGCCAGATATGCGGCCTTGGCTTTAATCTCGCGCTTGCGTGAATCCAGATAGGCTTGCGCGTCGTCAACACCTATGGTCGGGTTGGGCGCGGCCTTGATGCGCCCGACCATTTCGTTCGTGAAAGCATCAACTTCGGCAAGCGCCGCGTTGACCTCCGCATCACGTTTGCACCCGGTAAGAAGCACAGAGGCCAGAACGAGCAATACTATATAAACGGGCTTTCCAGTCATTTTTGGTCTCCTCAAAGAGTTCCTGACGCGCTATGATTTATCCGTCCCGTGAAGATAAGTCAAGTAAGACAAAGGTAAAAAGCAAAAGTGAAGAAGCAGAGATTAGAGGTCAGAGGCTAGAGGTTAGTAGTTGATTTTCTTTTTACTGACCTCTAGCCTCTGACCTCTGACCTCTAATTCAAAGTGAGAGGACTTTTTCAAGATGAAACACTCGGAAGGATTTCTGAATATAGTCAACGATGCCAAGAGCCGCATCAACGAAGTGACGGTTGAAGAGACGCGCGAGCGGCTGGCTGAGAATAGTAATGCACGCCTTGTCGATGTGCGCGAAGACAAAGAGTGGGAGGCTGGACACGCCGCCGGGGCAGAGCATCTGGGCAAAGGCATCATAGAGCGCGATATAGAAGCCAGTGTGCCGGACAAAGAGACGGAGTTGATACTCTACTGCGGCGGCGGCTATCGCTCTGCTCTGGCGGCGGACGTGTTACAGCGTATGGGCTATCGCAAAGTCTATTCGATGGCCGGTGGCTGGAAAGCATGGAAGGAAGCAAGCGCTCCCGTCGAAGGCGAAGAAATAAATTAACAGGGAGAAAAAAAGCAAGGATGAAGGTGGCAGCGATGAGGGATGAAGGAAAGATTACTCAACTTTAATCGTCTCTCTTTTCATCCCTCATCGCTGCCGCCTTCATTGCACGGAAACCTGATAGGACTGGCAGAGAGCGTGAGTATGAAAAAGTTAAAGCTGAAATCATTGATGCTCTTGATTGTCACTGTACTCCTTTGCCTGAACGCTTACGGGCAGAGCAAAGGTGAAGCGTTCGTCTGTAAGCGGGAGGTGTTCGCAGCGTCGAAGCTGCTGCCGAAATTAAGCTATGAGTGCCGAATGGATGCGGCGAATGATTATGACGAGGCTAATTTGAAATGGCCTGAGCGCATCAGGGCAATTAATGATTACATGCGCCGCCTTGAAGCTTTTTCTGAGCGCAACTGGTGGGAGGCCGATACGCGCGATCTAAACCTTTGCTACCTTCTGGGCAGGGCGGGTGAGCTTGATGAAGAGGGGCGAGAAAAGTTTCGCCGGGGCGACTATCAAATCAACCTGTTCGGTGATGACCCTGTAAGGCTAGTGCTGGCAGCCGACCCCTGTTATCAAACCGGCTATAACGGCACGAACGCTTTTCTTCTTTACAGGCGGAACGGCAAGGTCACTGTCACACAAGTCCTCGACGGATATTTTTCCAGAGCCGATAATTCCGTCGGTCTGGATGTCGCCGCCTCGAACGCGGAACGAGTGATTGAAATCTCTACGACCACGGGCGGTCTGAACCCTTACATCACCAACTACTATTTCGTGATAGATAAGCGGACGGGCAAGGCCGTGCCGAAAAGACTCTTCAAAGATGGCAAGCGGCTGACCAGCAAGATGACTTCGGTGCTTATCTTAGACGATGGGACTTTCCCACAGGGCTACACAGAGATGCAGATAGTTAAGGGTAACAGGCTGGCGCGCAGGTTCTATACTTACCAGGACGTACGCGAGCGGGGGCGCTTCACCGATGCCAGTGGCCGTAAGCTTCAAAGGCTAACCTATAAATGGAACGGTAAATACTACAGCAGAGTCAGATAGATGCGCCTACGGCGCACGGCATAAATCACTCCCCCACGCCCCGCGATACTGAAGAGCGCGCTTCTTGTCCACCCCTCAAATATAGTTTTTTACGATTGCTTATGTGACATTAAAGAAAAACCTTTTACGTTAATATCTACGGCTGTGAGTTAAGGGGTCAGTACCGCCTGCGGTAGCGGGTGGGTCTCAAGTATAGCTATCACCCGCCCGGCTTAAGCAGGCGGTACTGACCTGGTGATTCAATTGTAAGCATGAAATGTAAGGAGACTTAAAGCTATGCGTTGGAGAGGCGAGCGTGAGAGCGACAATGTTGAAGACGTGCGCGGCTCGCGCAAAGGTTTAGCAGTCGGCGGCGGCATCGGCACGGTCGTCATACTGGCAATCGCGCTCCTGTTCGGCGCTGACCCGCGAGCCATACTTGAGCAGCTTCAGGGCGGCGGCAACCCCGCGCCCGGCACTCAAAGCTCCAGACCCGTCAATGCGGAAGAGGAAGAACTCAAACGCTTCTCCTCGGTCGTCCTCGCCAGCACAGAAGATGTCTGGACTGACATCTTTCGACGCGAGGGGCGCGCCTACACTGCGCCCAAGCTTAGGCTTTTCACAGACCGGGTTAGCTCCGCCTGCGGGCAGGCAAGCGCAGCCGTCGGCCCCTTCTACTGTCCCGGTGACCAGAAGGTCTACCTCGACCTGGATTTCTTCAAAGAGCTTAAGAATCGCTTTCGCGCTCCCGGCGATTTCGCTCAAGCCTACGTCATCGCACACGAAGTAGGCCATCACATTCAGAAACTTCTCGGCACCTCCGACAAGGTAGACGCCATGCGAGGCCGCTTAAGCGAGAAGGAGATGAACCAGCTCTCCGTACGCCTTGAGCTTCAAGCCGATTTCTACGCAGGCGTCTGGGCCTACTACGCCCAGAAGAAGGGCTTACTCGAAGTAGGCGACGTAGAAGAAGCCCTACGCGCCGCCACAGCCATCGGCGACGACCGCCTCCAACAGCAATCCCAAGGCTACGTTGTCCCCGACTCCTTCACCCACGGCACCTCCGACCAACGCGTCCGCTGGTTCCGCAAAGGCTTAGAGATCGGCGACTACCGCCAGGGCGACACCTTCAACACCCCGAACTTGTAAAGCGCCAGGACTGTCACCAAAGGCTATGCTGAAGCACGCCCACGCTTCAGCATAGCCGCGCCTTCTTCAATCTCACGCTCTTTCTCACAGAGACTCAGCCAGACAATTCCCTAACATATCCCTCCGCTAGCTCAGCCTTGTGTTATATTCCCCGCAACGTCAGAAAGGAGTCTACCGCCCTGTGTCACCTCAACAGCCCCAAGAAATTTTCCACTCATACGCGCACGAAGACGAGAAGCTTAGAGACGAGCTAAACAAGCACCTCGCCAACTTGAAGCGTCAAAAAGTAATTACCGACTGGTATGACCGGGACATAAGCGCCGGTAAAGAATGGGATGATGAAATAAAGACGCGTCTCAACACAGCCAACATAATTTTGTTGCTCATCAGCCCTGACTTCATGAACTCCGATTACTCCAACGATGTTGAGGTAAAGCGAGCCATGGAAAGACACGAAGCCGGAGATGCTTGCGTGATACCGGTCATTCTACGTCCTGTTGATTGGGAAGGCGCTCCGTTCAGTAAATTACAGGCTCTTCCTACGGATGCGAAGCCTATAACTAAGTGGGAAGACAAAGATGAAGCCTTTCTGAATGTTATTTTAGGCATCCGAAAAGCAATACAAGAGTTGTCAGGTCCTTCGGCCAGCGTTCCAGAGTTGCCAGAACTTCCGCGCCCTCCCAGAGTCGGCTTTGTAGCTCGCCGGGATAAAGACGGGCGCGACATTGTAGAGAGATTACGGGAAGAGCTTTCGCCGAAAAAGAATCAACTGGTCGCGCTATGGGGAGCGGGCGGCGTAGGCAAGACGACGCTTGCTGCCGAAGCTGTGAAGGCTTTGATTGAAGATACAGGACAACGCCTCGTCTGGACTTCAGCAAGCGGGCGCGCAAACTTCTCATTCTCTACATTACTTGATGATATTGCCGGGCAATTAGGCCGGACGGATTTACGCCCGCTTGCCCTTGAGCCGAAAGAGGCAGCGGTACGCTCAATAATTGCGGCTGAGCCGACGCTCATCGTCTTAGACAACTTCGAGACGATTTCTGACGAAGAGCAGTTACTCTGCGCAAACTTCCTGGCAAATCGCACAAGATGTTCTGCGCTCATCACTACACGCGAGAGAGTTGATGGTGCGTCTTTGATTCCGCTTTCTGCCATGTCGCCCGGTGAGGCGCAGGAGTTTTTGAAACGCCTGGTCGAGCAGACACAGGATGCACAGATTTTCGCGGGCGACGTTCGCCAGCGCATCTATGAGACGGCAGAGGCCAACCCGTTCATCATGGAATGGGTCGTCGCGCAGATTGATACTGCTCAGGAGCCGGACACTGTGCTCGAAGAGTTAAAGCACGGTGCGGGCGATGCCGCCGAGCGTGTCTTCGACCGCTCATTCAATCTGCCGCAGTTGGGCGATGACGGGCGCGATACCCTGCTCGCCCTCTCTCTTTTCACGCCGAGCGCAACACGCGAAGCGCTGGCAGCGGTCGCAGGCTTCGGTGACGACCTGAAGCGCGTCAACGAAGCGATAAGCAGCCTGCGCGCCTTATGGCTGATAAAAGGCATTGACCAGAACCGTCGCCTCACCATCGAAGGCTTAACGCGCACTTTAGCCACAGCACGTCTGTCAAAAGACAACTGCGTCGAGTTCAAACAGCGCTTCGTAGCACATTTCTTGAGTTATGCCGAAGCACACAAGCAAACGACGAGCGAAGATTTCGATGCGCTGGAAGCAGAGAAAGATAATGTGCTTAACGCGCTGGATGTCGCTTATAGAATGGAAGACTGGCCGAGCGTCATGAGGATTCGTGATGCGTTGGAGGATTTCTTAGACCTTCGCGGCTACTGGGACGAGGCCATTCAACGCGGTGAGCAAGCATTGCAGGCGGCACGCAACGCTCAATCAGACCAACATATCGCCCACTTTGAAAATAACGTAGCCATTATATATCAATACCGGGGTGATTTAGCGAAGGCACGACAACTTTACGATGAGAGTTTGGAGATTAAGAAGAAGCTAGGCAATCAGAACGGCATCGCCGTCACGCTGCACCAATTGGGCAGGCTTGCGGAAGAGCAAGGAAATCTAGCGGAAGCGCGGCGACTCTACGATGAGAGTTTGGAGATTGCAAAGAAGCTTGGTAATCAGAGCGGCATCGCCCGCACGCTGCACCAGTTGGCGATACTTGCAGAAACTCAAGGAGACCTAGCGGAAGCGCGGCGACTCTACGATGAGAGTTTGGAGATTGCAAAGAAGCTTGGCGATCAGAGCGGCATCGCCCTCACGCTGCACCAGTTGGGTAACGTTGCGTATTTACAAGGAGACCTAGCGGAAGCGCGGCGACTCTACGATGGGAGTTTGGAGATTGCAAAGAAGCTTGGCGATCAGAGCGGCATCGCCAGTACGTTGCACCAGTTGGCGATACTTGCACACAATCAAGGAGACCTAGCGGAAGCGCGACGACTCTACGATGAGAGCTTGGAAATTAAGAAGCGGCTTGGTAATCAGAGCGGCATCGCCGTCACGCTGCACCAGTTGGGCAAACTTGCGGAAGAGCAAGGAGATTTGGCGGAAGCTGAGCGGTTGCTTAGTGAAGCTTTGAGTATATTTGAGCGGCTCAATTCGCCCAACGCGCATCTCGCGCGTAGTAACTTAAAGAGGATAAGGGGCGAATCGTAGGCTGATTTCAGCGGCGGGATGGTTATGAGCGGGTGGGCGTAAACCGTAAGCAGTCAAGGCTAAGGTCAAACCTCAACATAAAGAGGTCAACGAACCACTAAATCACACTAAACGGCACGAAGCAGAAAAGCCCTTCTTGGGCGGGGGGTTCTTCTTCGCGTGGATTCGTGTGATTTAGTGGTTCGTTCTCTTTAAGTGTTCTCTAGCTTTGGGTAGAGGGGCGGGTTCTTGTGCTATTGCAACCCGCTCGCTACCGCAGGCGGTACTGACCTGACTGTGCCTTCGGGTTGCGTGCGCGATGTGGTGTACAATTGAAGTGTGAGAGAAAGATTTGAGCGCGTGCCGCTGCAATGAACATTTGTAAAGGATGAATGGTAGAGATGTCGCAATCGAAGAAGGCAAACGATATTAAGCAGGATGATACGACGCTGGAGATGCGTGGGGAGACGGATTCGATGGGGATGGTGCAGGTGCCGTCGGATAGGTACTGGGGGGCGCAGACGGAGCGGTCTCTGATGCATTTTGATATTGGGTTTGATGTGATGCCGAGGGAGATGATTAGGGCGCTGGGCATCTTGAAGAAAGCGGCGGCGTTGACGAATGAGGAGTTGGGGAAGTTGGGGGCGGATAAGGCTCGCCTGATTACTCAGGCGGCGGACGAGGTGATTGAGGGGAAGTTGGATGAGCATTTTCCTTTGAGGGTGTGGCAGACGGGCAGTGGAACGCAGACGAATATGAATGCGAACGAGGTCATCTCGAATCGTGCGATTGAGATTGCGGGCGGGGTGATGGGGAGTAAGAAGCCTGTGCATCCGAATGATGATGTGAATATGTCGCAGTCTTCTAATGATACTTTCCCGACCGCTATGCATATAGCTGCCGCAGAGGAGATGAATAAGCTGATACCGGAAGTCGAGCGGTTAAGGGATGCGATTTCTGCCAAGGCCGAAGAGTTTAAGGATGTGGTGAAGATTGGCAGGACGCACTTGCAGGACGCTACCCCTTTGACGGTGGGGCAGGAGATGGGCGGGTGGGCGAGTTTGGTTGACCGTGATGTGGAGAGGCTGCGGATGGTCTTGCCGGGACTCTATGACTTAGCAATCGGCGGGACTGCTGTGGGGACGGGGCTGAATTCGCATCCGGAGTTTGCGTTGCGTGCGGCGAAGAGGATTGCGTTGTTGACGGGGTTGCCTTTCAAGTCGCATCCGAACAAGTTCGCGGCTCTGTCGGCGCATGACGAGATGGTCTTTGCGAGCGGTGCTCTGAAGACGCTGGCCGCGTCACTCATGAAGATTGCGAATGACATACGGTGGCTGGCTTCTGGGCCGCGCGCAGGCTTTGGAGAGCTGGTGCTGCCGGAGAATGAGCCAGGCTCTTCCATCATGCCGGGCAAGGTGAACCCTACGCAGAGTGAGGCTATGACGATGGTCTGCGTGCAGGTGATGGGCAACGATGCCGCTATAGGATTCGCAGGCTCGCAGGGCAACTTTGAGCTGAACGTCTTCAATCCTGTGATGATTCACAACCTGCTGCATTCGATTCGCCTGCTGAAGGATGCGTGTCACGGCTTTGTGGAGCATTGCGTTGAGGGCATTCAGCTCAACCGCGAGCGTATAGAAGAGCATTTGAAAAACTCTCTCATGCTGGTGACGGCCTTGAACCCTCATATAGGCTACGACAACGCTGCACGGATTGCTAAGAACGCGCACAAGAAGGGCATCAGTTTGCGAGAGTCCGCAATTGAGCTGGGACTGCTGACGGGCGAGCAGTTCGACGAGTACGTCAAGCCGGAAGAGATGACACACCCGTAAGAGCAATGCAGAAGTCAGAATGCAGAATGATGAATTAAGAAGATTGATTCATTTGTTCATCGGTTCATTGATTCAATGAAGAAATGAACCGATATATCAATTCTTTTCATTCATCATTCTGCATTCTGACTTCTGCATTGCTTTAGTGTATAGTTTGCCGTTTGGCGCGGGAGATGTCATGCGAGTGTGTTGTTGCTGTGACGGGTCTTCGAGCGCGGGAAGGCGTAGAGAGTAAAGCTTTGGCTGATCCGAAGGATCGCGTAGAAGAGAACGCGCCGGGCGCGTATTACGTGGACACGACCTGCATAGACTGCGACGTGTGCCGTGATACTGCGCCCGACAACTTTGCACGGTCGGACGCAAACAGCTACTCCTTCGTTTGCAAACAGCCGGAGACGGAAGAGGAACGCGCACTCTGCGATGAAGCCCTGGAATCGTGCCCGGTCGAAGCCATCGGCAATGATGGTTGAGAGGGCGACGCTCCCTTAACTCAACGTGAGTTCGATGTAAGAAGCTATGTTCAAAGTCCCGTCAGGGACGACTGATAATAGCGCAGCCATTTATGGCTGGGTTAGCAGAGCAGTGATGATGATTGAGTCCCGTAGGGACGACTGAATAAATCCAGAAAGATTTCAGTCGTCCCTACGGGACTCAATAGTTTTCTTCATCACATATTCCCAGTGCTGAAGCACTGGGCTATTATCAGTCGTCCCTACGGGACTGGGGAGGAAGCCGCTTTTTTCAAACGGCATCTAGGAAGAAGACGCCACGCGCATCACACTAAGACGCACGAGAACTCGCTATTGCTCCTCTGTCGTTGATTGATTCGTTTCTCCTAGCTCGACGCCGAAGGCCAGGGTCATCATCCAGCCGTTCAATCGTTTGACGAAGATGTCTGTGAAGGCCACGGAACTGAGAGAGATTGATAGAAGCTCTTGCGAGCCGTGAAAGATACGCGCCGCCTGTGGGGAATTGCAATACGCGGCTTAAACTATGATCTTTATCAAGCCGTCTTCGACGATGACCTCGTAAGCTTCAACCTGGCTGGCGTTTGTCATGCACTGGCCTGTGCGCACGTCGAAGCGCCAGCCGTGCCAGTCGCACTCGACAGTGTGGCCGCAGACGAGGCCGTCCGCCAGCGGCGCTCCCTTGTGCGGGCAGAAATTTTCGATGGCGAAGAACTCGCCATTCACGTTGTAGAGCGCCAGCTCCGTTCCATCCGGAAGCTCTACGGTTGCGCATCGCCCCGCAGGCACATCTTCGGCGCGACCGACCACTATCTTCTGCCCCTGCTTCCGTGGCTTTTTGAAGTTACCGAATCTTGTAGGCTGCATTGACGCGCATCGTAACAAAAGAGCGAAGCGCACGACAACAGGGGAGCGAATCAAGGGATGAGGGATGAGGGATGAAGGATGAAAGGTTGGACAAAGCTTCGCTTTGATGCTTTTAATTTAATCACGCTGTAGGCGTGTCCCAACTTCATCCCTCACGCTGCCGCCCTCATCCCTGCTTTTCGTGCGCCGTCTTTAACTGTATAATTCCGGCATCAAGTTCCCCTGAGACGGAAAGTATGAGCGGTCAGGTCGCATACGGACGACCGCGCGGTCGTGTCTCCTTTTGAGAGCATCCTGGAATTCTCTTTCGATGCTCAAGAGAGAGCAGGCCGCGCTCGCGGCGACCGGCGCTTTTGATGTTTTGATTAACGCGATGGGAGGCAGAGAGCATGTCCAGGTATTATGACGATGATGAGAGAGGCCACGGCAGCGGTCGAGAGAGACGCGGCAACGGCGGCGAGCGTGGCGGCTATGGACGCGAAGATTATGGCTTAGATGATTACAGGGGAGGACGCGGCTCGCGCGCCGGAGGCTTAGGGCGCGATTACGGCTACGGTCGTGATGATTATGCGCGGGACAGAGAGCGCGATGATTACGGAGGGGACGAGCGGCGTTACGGCGGCGGCTATTACGGCGAGGGACGCGGATACTACAGGGACGAGCGCGGCACAGACGAGCGACGCCGTTATGAAACGGGGCGCGAGAGGCCAAGAGGAGGGCGCGCGACCCGTTCGCATGTGCGCTGCCGCGACATCATGACGCGTGATGTCACGGTCGCAACTCGCGAGACTACTTTGCAGGAAGTCGCACAGATGATGCGCGACGAAGACACAGGGGTCATCCCTGTAGTCGAGCGTGTGGACGCGCCCCTTCTGGCAAGCGATGTGAAGCCGGAAGATGCCCCGCGCGTCAACAATCGCATTCGCAGCAATGGTCGCCTCGTTGGTCTCATCACAGACCGTGACATAGCCGTACGCGCTGTGGCCGACGGGCGCGACACGCGTGAGGTGCGCGCCGAAGAGATTATGACCAACGACATTCATTCGGCGCATCCGAACGACCGCGTGATTGATGCCATACGAACGATGGGCGACAAGCAGGTGCGCCGCATCCCCGTCGTTGACGATCAAGGAAACCTGCGCGGCATCATCTCCATGGCCGACGTTGCGCTTGAAACCGAAGAGGATCAGGAACTGGCCGACGCCCTCGAAGAGATTTCCAGCGGCTCGTCCTTCTGGAGCAAGATATTTGGTTAAGAGCAATCAGCCGTCAGCAGTCAGCTATCAGGTAAAATCCTGAAGCTGACGGCTGACGGCTGACGGCTGAATGCTTTCTTATGGCTGAATCGGTTGAGCGATATTTTATGTTGATGCCGATGGGGCGCAAGAGCCGCCCGTCGCGTAACAGGCTGTGGTGTCCGGCGGCGGATGTATACAGGACTCATGACGGGTGGATTGTTAAGCTCGATCTGGCGGGCATCATCCCCGAAGACCTGGAGATAGTGATTGCGGGCGCTACACTTCAGGTCAGCGGATGTCGCCGCGATACTTTCTACGGCGAAAGCATCTCTTACCAGCAACTTGAAATTACCTATAGCCGCTTCGAGCGTACCTTCCGCTTTCCATGTTCCATAGAAGGCGCGGCTTTAATGCGCGATTACCGCGACGGCCTGCTCATACTTCATCTCAAGAGCGAAGAAAATTGTGAGGAGAAAGAGCCGTAAGTTGTGAATCGTAAATCGTAAATAGTCAGAACAGCTTTTCTCTATTCACGCGTTTATGATTGACTGACTTACTCTCTGAAAATTTATGGCTGAGACACGAGGGAACAATCAGATAGCGGAAGCAGGGAGTGCGGAGCCGCAGCAGCAGCAACAGCCACAGCCTGCACCACAGGCTGTGCAGGCGACGCCGTTTGAGATTGCCGTGCTTCCTTTGCAGAACACCACGCTCTTTCCTGAGACGGTCGTGCCGCTGGCGGTAGGGCGCACGCGTTCGATCGCGGCGGTCGAAGCCGCGCTCGCAACTGAAGAGAAGCTGCTGGCCTGCATCAGCGCGCGAAACGAAAACGAGATAGCAGCGGAGGCGCGGCCAGAAGACCTCTACCGCGTCGGCACGCTCGTCATGATTAAGCGCATGATGCGCACCGATGACCTGCTCAATCTGATCGTGCAGGGCACGGAGCGCGTGCGCGTGCTCGAATGGTTGCAGGAAGAACCATTCCTTCGCGCCCGCGTAGAGATTCTTCCGGAATTAAAGGTTGTCAACCCGGATCAGGTCGAAGCCTTGAGGCGCAACGTGCAGGGCTTGATACAGCAGGCGCTGGCGATGATGCCGCAGGTGCCGCCCGAAGTGCGCTCTATCATTCTTGGCTCAAACGACGCCGTTCGCCTGGCATACTTTTTAGGCTCGCTCCTCACCCTCGGCGTAGAGCAAGAGCAGAAGATGCTCGAAGCCGACACGGCTGACGAACTCCTGCAACTTGCTTACAGCTATCTTTCGCACGAGATAGAGATCATGCAGCTTCGCTCGCGCATTCAGACCGAAGCCCAGGAGGAGATGAACAAGGCGCAACGCGATTACATTCTTCGCCAGCAGATGAAGGCCATTCAAAAAGAGCTTGGCGACGACGAGGGCGGCGAGCAGGCCGAGGCCGAGATGATGCGCGAAAGGCTGGCGGAGGCTGACCTGCCAGACGATGTTCGCAAAGAGGCCGAGCGCGAATTGAAGCGCATGGAGAAACTGCCGCAGGCCGCGCCCGATTATCATGTCATTCGCACCTATCTGGAATACATACTGGAGCTGCCGTGGCGAAAATCCAGCGAAGATAAGCTTGATCTGGTTGAAGCCAGACGCATTCTGGATGAAGACCACTACGGGCTTGAGGATATTAAAGAACGCATACTGGAATTCCTGGCCGTCATCAAACTTCGTCCCGATGCCAAAAGTCCAATCTTGTGTTTCGTAGGCCCGCCGGGCGTAGGCAAGACATCTTTGGGTCGCTCGATTGCGCGTGCCCTGGGTCGTCAGTTCGAGCGTCTCTCTTTAGGCGGCGTGCGCGATGAAGCGGAGTTGCGCGGCCATCGACGCACCTACATTGGCGCAATGCCGGGTCGCATCATTCAATCCATACGGCGCGCGGGCGTGAACAATCCGGTGATGATGCTGGACGAGATAGACAAGCTCGGCGCGGATTACAGGGGCGACCCTTCGGCGGCGCTCCTTGAAATTCTTGACCCGCAGCAGAACAACACGTTCCGAGACCACTACATTGACCTGCCGTTCGATCTCTCTAAAGTCTTCTTCATAGCGACGGCGAATCAACTCGCGCCGATTCCGCCTCCGCTTCGAGACCGCATGGAGATCATAGCTTTGGCGGGCTATTCGGATCAGGAGAAGCTTCACATCGCGCGTCAATATTTAGTGCCGCGACAGGTGACTGAAAACGGTCTCAAGCCGGAGCAGTTCGACATCACGGACGCGTCCATTCAGTTAATCGCCGCACGCTATACGCGCGAAGCAGGCGTGCGACAACTGGAGCGCACCATCGGCAGCATCGTGCGCAAGGCCGCGCTCAAGGTTGCTCAGGGCGAGGCCGAGCGCATCACGGTTGAGGAAAGCGATATTAAGAGTTATCTGGGCGCGCCGCGCTTCTATCCTGAAGAGGCGCGCAAGGAATTGCCTGCGGGCGTTGCTACCGGGATGGCATGGACGGAGATGGGCGGCGAAGTGCTCTTCATAGAAGCGACGCTCTTGCCGGGCGGCTCCGGCCTTACTCTGACCGGACAACTCGGCGAAGTGATGCAGGAGTCCGCACGCGCTGCGCGCAGCTATCTATGGTCGCACGCCTCGGAGTTCGGCATAGAGCCTGAGATGTTCAAGGGCTACGGCGTTCACCTGCACGTGCCTGCGGGCGCGATTCCGAAGGACGGCCCTTCGGCTGGCGTGACCATCACGGCGGCGCTCGCGTCTCTCTATACAGGTCGGCGCGTGCGCCCCGATACGGCCATGACCGGCGAGATAACCCTTTCGGGTCTGGTCTTTCCCGTCGGCGGCATCAAAGAAAAAGTACTCGCCGCTCATCGCGCAGGCATTCGCCGCATCATTCTCCCCGCGCGCAACGAAGCAGACCTGGAAGACATCCCCGAAGACGTACGAAAGGAACTCGAAGTCGTCCCCATCTCCCGCATCAGCGAAATCTCGGACGCCGCCCTCGAAAAACTCGTCGCCTCCCCGCCGCCTCCACCTGTGCCCTCCGCCGACCAATCCCGCGACGGCACACGCTCAAACGAGCAGGAGCCGATGCGTGTGCGCGGTACATAAAGCAGAAGGTCGTAAGCTCCTGAAAGGGGCGAAAGATTGTAGCCCATGACGTAAGTCATGGGAGCAAAGCAAGGTTCAAAAATTAGAAGCCCCGGTAGGGGCGAAAGATTCTCAAGGTTGAATTTCTTTCGCCCCCACCGGGGCTTCTCTCTCTTATTACCTTTTCATTCCCATGGCGCGCGCCGTGGGCTACAATCTTTCGCCCCTTTCAGGGGCTTGCGGTAAAAGGTGGCGGCAGCTAGTCTGGAATAAAACAAATGCGCCCAAATGGGCGTCTTTGCAGGCGGAAAATAGTACGCCTAATATGCGTTAGACATCCTTTGAGAACCGATAGTTAGTTTCCAATTTATGACACGAATAAAATCTAGAACATTTTTCAAGGAACTCCGAAGCTTACTCTTACATTCAGATTTAAATGTAAGAATTGCACGTTTGGTAGTTCTCTATGAAGATTTACGTATCGAAATGTTTGCTATTGCAGCCCCACGGCTATCTACTTTGGATTACACTGATGTGAAATATCGTCGGCTCTATTTCGTGCGACGTGCCGTAGCTACATTGGTAGAGTTCAGAGGAGCACTCGTCCGACTTGAACAATGTCCAGATTTTCTCGATATTAAAAACTGATTCGCCCCTGAAGAATTGAATGCATGGAATAAAGCGATAGCTTTCTTTGAGCAAAATAAAGATGTCTTCAAAAATGCAAGAGATGACATTGGTGGGCATTTTCTAGAAAGAGCCGCCGATTATGCTCTAAGGCATATTAAGCCAAAAGCGGTCGCGCAAATTGAGATTACCAGAGAAGCCAATGATGGTACTGGAATTAAATTAAAGTTCGCCGGAGAACTTGCTGCAACAGCACTCACGGCTCATAAGGGAACAAGAACAACAGAAGAGTTCATTGAATATTTGATTAAGTTAATCCGAGATGGGTTTGAGAATGCTGTAGTTTCAGTACATATCATCTGCGATCATTATTTATTACCTAAAATAGGTGCTTGAGAGTTGAGTGTCTCAGCAACCGGATGTCTAACAACTCATTCAACCGGAGCGCGAATAGCGCGGCTCTCATCCGCAAGCCGTCGTACCTGATGCGTTATGTGCGCAGCGGGTGATGCCGGGCGTTAGCCTCCTGCCTGTTCCCCGGTCACAAAGTTCTGATATGATTCCGGCGTGAGGTGATGACTTATGACCGAAGCATCTTTAATCAATCGCTCTGACAACATTCTTGGTGGCACACCTGTTTTCGCGGGTACTCGCGTGCCCGTGCAAACCTTATTCGATTATCTTGAAGAAGGCGACAGCCTCGATGAATTTCTCGATGATTTCCCCGCCGTAAGCAGAGAGCACGCCATAAAAGTTCTTGAGAAAATGAAGGAAGCGTTCCTGGCGCAAGAATATGAAAGTGCTGCTTGACGAATGTGTGCCGCGCAAATTAAGGAGAGAGTTAGCGGAGCATGAAGTCCTCACGGTCACGGAGCGAGGCTGGTCAGGCATACAGAATGGAGAACTCCTGGCGCTAGCCGAAGCAGAATTTGAAGCTTTCCTCACAGTTGACCAAAATCTAAAGTACCAGCAAAACCTCAAAGCCTTCGATATTGGGGTCGTTCTCTTAGTGGCGAGAAACAATCGCTTGAAGACGTTGTTGCCATTAATGTCTGAAGCCAGGGAGGTATTAGAAAATATTAAAGCAGGTGATTTTATTCGCGTGGGCGGAGGCTAACAACTAATTCAACCGGACGAGACGACAAGTAAAACTGCACGACCTATAGAAGAATCAAGAGCCGCATGATAGCAAGTTCTTCACGCTACCATGCGGCTCTTGTCTATTTAACGCATCCGACCTGACAGGCATAGGCTTTTGAATGCGGGGCGAGTCGCGGTGTCGCCTGCGTTCATAACGTGCGCATGAAGGCGACGAGGTCTTTTTTCTCCTGTGCGGTAAGGTTAATCTCAAGGACAAGGTTGAAGAATTCTACTGTGTCTTCGAGCGTCAAGAGTCTCCCGTCGTGCAGGTAGGGTGGGGATTCTTTGATGCCGCGCAGGGGGAAGGTTTTGATGGGGCCTTGTTTGGTAATCATCATGCCGCCTTCCATGCGGGGCTTGTAGAATCGCTCGACCATAAGGTCGTGCATAGTGTTGTCTGTGTAGAAGGGAGCCGTGTGGCACTCGGAGCATTTGGCTTTGCCGAAGAACAAGTCCTCGCCGCGTGCTTCTTCGGGCGTAGCCTTTCTACGGTCGAGTCGTCCGAAGATATTCAGCTTGGGTGCGGGCGGGAAGTCCAGCAGTTCTTGAAACTCTGACATGTCGTGAACCTGCGAGCCGCGATCCAGAATGTTCAGCCCCTTCTTGGTCGCTATCACCGGGTCGCCGTCAAAGTAAGCGGCGCGTTGCTCGAACTCCGTGAAATCTTCGACCGTCTTGAGCGCCCGTTGCGAGCCGAAGAGGCGCTGGATGTTGACGCCGCGCAAACTGGGGGTCTCTATACGACGACGATTCTCCTGCGGTCGTATGTCGCCGACAAGGTGTGCTGCGCCGAGCGTGTGGCCGTTGACGTGACAGTCGAAGCAGGCCACGCCTATCATGCCGTCCGGCCTTTCTGTCTTGCGGTCTGCCGTCGCGTTGAACTGTTGCTGCGGGAACTGTGTCAACAGCAGCCGCAGCCCATCCAACTGCTTCGGGTTGAGTATGCCGTTAAATAGGTCGTAAAAGTTTTCCAGCGTGACGAGCTTGCCCTGAGAAACATCGCCTAGGTCTGGCCTGGTCGTCAGGAAGATGGCGGGCGGAAATTCCGGCAGGAATTGTTCCGGGATGTCGAACTCCATGTCGAACCGTTCCAGCCTTGGCACCGCACGTATGTGCATCTGCGGGAAGACCATTCCGCCGACCGCGTGGTTTATATGCGGCAGAGGAAGATACGGGAACAAATCCTTCTCTCGTATCTCTTCGGGCGACATGGCCGCCAGTTGCTCCCATGTCACGCCGCGCTTCAAACGCGCCGTAGGGCCGACCGAGATGGGCTTGCCGCGCGACATCTTGACGTTCGGGTCAACGCGGCGTGTCAGGTCATAACGCGTTTCAAGCAGCCTGCGTGCGGCGGCCATGACACGCGCCCTGTTGGCCTTGTCACGTTTTAAGACGACATCGAAAGGTTCTTCGACGACAGGCATGAAAGATGAATCTTGTTTGGCTGCGGGGGGCGGATTCTGTGTGCGTGATTGCGCACCCATCTCCGGGCTGAGACAGAGCGTGAGCGCGAGCACCGAGACGATAGTGAGGATTAAGAGGAGTTTAATCCGTGTTCTAATCTTCATAGCGCTCCTTCCTGTTCAAATCACAGCGCGGGAAGTTCCCGTGCTGTGTAATACTTACAAGCTACAGAGAAAGACCTCATCGAGTTGCTGTCAATTACTTAAAGAACCCGAGTGTTGTCCTGTTTATCCACAGAGGAAAGCAATTGAAAAGAGCTGGAACGATTATGCGTGTAAGCATAGCACAGGATAAGCTCCATTTATATCATCAAGAGCGCACTACGTAATGATGTAAATCCGCTCGTGGTCTTTTGCCTTCACGTCGAATGATGAGTTAACTTATCCCTACACATTCCAAAGATTATATGGTTCATCTAGTGACGAGGGAATTGGATGAAGCGAAAGGCTGCGGCCATTTTGACTATCTTCGGTGTCATTGCATTGATAGGGCAGAGGACGCTGGCTGTGGGCGGCGTAGAGGGTGTAGGTGAACCGGGCGCATCGCACGGGCTTGCTCCAATGGTGCTGTTGGGTGTGGCCGCTATCCTTGTGATTGCGAAAGTGTGCGGCGGACTTTTTGAGAGGCTCGGCCAGCCTGCCGTGCTCGGCGAGCTTACAGGCGGCATCGTCGCGGGCAATCTGGTACTGCTGGGCTTTCATGGCGTCGAAGCCCTGAAGACGAACGAGATCATAGCCAGCTTGGCGGAAATCGGCGTCATCATTCTGCTCTTTGAGGTTGGTCTGGAATCGAATTTGGCTGAGATGCTGGAGGTCGGCTGGTCTTCTCTGATGGTAGCCGTACTCGGCGTCATCGTTCCGTTCTTTCTGGGCTGGATGGTCGCCGCCTACTTCATTCCACAGGAGGCCAGGCTGGTTCATATCTTCATAGGCGCAACGCTCTGCGCGACGAGTGTGGGCATCACTGCGCGCGTGCTCAAAGATATGGGACGACTGACAACACGCGAGGCTAGAATCATACTCGGCGCGGCAGTCATTGACGACGTGCTCGGCCTGCTTATACTGGCCGTCGTGGCCGGAGCAATAAGAGCGCAGGCAGCGGGCGCAGCGCTCGGCGCGTCTGCTGTAATCATCATCGCTGTTAAGGCCATAGCCTTCCTGTTTGTATCAATCGTGCTGGGGCATTACGTGATGCCATACATACTGCGCGGGCTGGGACGCTTTGAAGGCCAGGGGGTGCTGCTGGCTATCAGTCTGGCTTTCTGTTTCTTTCTGGCATGGGCTGCGAGCATGGTTGGCCTTGCGCCGATTGTCGGAGCCTTTGCAGCAGGTCTTATCCTTGATGAAGTCAGCTTTGAGTCCATGCCGAATCATGAAAAGAAAGACCTTGAGCGATTGTTGAATCCTGTGAGCACGCTGCTTGTGCCGATATTTTTCGTACTGATGGGGTTGAAGGTAGACCTGCGCACATTTCTTCAGCCGCAGCTTCTGGGCTTTGCAGCAGTCCTGACTCTGGCCGCAATTATAGGTAAGCAGATTTGCGCGCTCGGCGTGCTTGAGCGCGGCACGAATCGTTTAGCAGTCGGCCTTGGAATGATTCCGCGCGGCGAGGTCGGACTGATCTTCGCAGGGCTGGGCGCAACGCTCATGCTGCCCGATGCAGCGGGCACAAGCCTCCCTGTCATAGGCCCGGCTACCTTCGGCGTCGTAGTCATAATGGTTATCATGACTACACTGGTGACGCCGCCCGCGCTCAAGTGGTCGTTGGAGCGCACAAAGAAAACGCAGGATACAGACCCGCCCGCAACTCTTATACGCGAAGTCGGCGAAGACGCCGCCGAGCGCACGACTCATTGAAATTTTTCAGAGACCTGGAAAGGGAGACAAGACCTAGATGAGCAGTAAAAAAAAGCAGAGCAAAGCGGGGCGAAAGCAGAAGCCCAGAGGCCAACAGACAGGCTTTGCCGGAAACCCGGATCAGAACCGCGTTGAGTCGGAGAATACTCCAGCCTTGCGTGGTCGTCGCAAAGCCGCCAACAAGATGTTTGCAGATGAATCCGAACAGCAAGTAGGGAGCGACGCGTCCAAACCAAGCACAAACTCCCCGTCTGTCCCGGCGGCAATCCCCGCCAACACGAAACTCGGCGAAAGCGGGGGCGAAAGAGCTTTCAAACAGCGACAGGCAAAGACAAAATTAAAAAGGTAAAAGTAAAAATGCAAAAGGGATGCGGCAAACCACTTTTACAGATAAAGAGCAGAAATAAATCCGTAGCTGTCTTTAGTCCTTATCACTTTTTACTTTTTAATTTTGCCTTCTTTAGCTTACCAGTCTTCCTGTGCGATGTATTTCAGGACGTGACGGATGGACATTAGTCTGTAGGTGCCGTCCTCGATTTTCACAGGCACGTTTCGATAGCGTCCCACGGCCATCTTGTTGAGCGCGGCGGCAACCGAATCCGTCTCTTTCAAAGCATCTGGATGGAGCGTCATCAATTCGCTAATCGGAGCTTCGAGCGTATCCTCTTTCGCTCCAGCCAGTTTGCAAAGCACATCATGCTCCGTGAAGATGCCCGCGAGTTTGCCGTCGTCAACTATGAGCACGCAACTGGCCGCCTCCTCTTTCATACGCCTGATTACTTCTTTGACAGGCGTATTTGAGGGAACGCTCAGGGGCGTGTCTTCCAGAAGCTTACGCAGGTCGTCTTCCATCACCGAACGCACCAGCCCCGCGGTGGCATCCGAGCGCGGCACATCCAGATCGCGCAGAGGCTTCATGCAGTTCTCACAGCGATCCATTCCCTCTATATTGTCGTGCCCGCAATCAGGACAAATCATCAAAGACTCCTTAAAGGAAGTCCCAAATTCCAAGTCCCATGTCCCAAGTTAAGAGCCTGAGCTTTTTTGACTTGGGACATGGGACTTGGAATTTGGGGCTTATTCCACAGTCCACGTGTCGCCGCTATTGATTAGTTTCTCCAGACTGCCCAAACCTTGTTTACTGATGGCCGCTTCTATCTGATTGACCAGCATGTCTTCATAGGTGGCGCGCTCGAAGGCGCGGAAGATGCCTACGGGTTGTGGAAACTCAGCGCCTTCGCGGTATTCCATGCGCGCGAGCATGAAAGCGACCGACGGGTCTGCGAGGTTGATGTCGTGTACGAGCAAGTCGTTTTCGGTGATGCCGTTCTCGCCGAGTGTGACGACCTCCGGGTGCGCGCCGTTCATGCGAATCCCCTTGTTGCGCTCTTTGCCGAAGATCATAGGCTTGCCGTGCTCAAGATAGAGTACATGATCGGCACGCACGTTGCGGTCTGCAAAGGAGTCGAACGCGCCGTCGTTGAAGATGTTGCAGTTCTGGTAGACCTCCAGGAATGAGATGCCTTTGTGCTTGGCAGCCGCATCCACCATCGCGCCCAGGTGTTTGACATCAATATCAATCGAGCGCGCAACGAAAGTGGACTCCGACGCTATCGCCACCGAAAGCGGGTTGAGCGGGTAATCAATCGCTCCCATAGGCGTGGACTTAGTCTTCTTGCCGAACTCGGAGGTGGGGCTGTACTGCCCCTTCGTCAGCCCGTAGATGCGATTGTTGAAGAGTATATAGTTGATGTCCAGATTGCGGCGAATGGCGTGCATGAAATGATTGCCGCCGATTGAAAGCGCATCGCCGTCGCCCGTTATGACCCATACACTCAAATCAGGATTAGCACTCTTGATGCCGGTCGCAACGGCAGGCGCGCGGCCATGTATAGAGTGAAAGCCGTAGGTGTTCATGTAGTAGGGGAAGCGACTCGAACATCCTATGCCGGAGACGAAGACCATCTTCTCGCGCGCGATGCCAAGCTCCGGCATCACCTTCTGTACGTTATTCAGGATAGCGTAATCGCCGCAGCCCGGACACCACCTGACCTCTTGCCCTGATATAAAATCCTGTCGCGTCAGCTTCACAGGAGGCGGAGCCGCTTCGCCCGCCGCCATAGAGCCAGCGTACGGCTCACCCGAAGCCGCTGCTTCCGCATTGTCCTTATGCCCGTTACCGTTTGTTTCTTTACCATTTGTGCTCATCTAATTTTTACTCCAACTCGGCAACTGCCGATTTCCACTCTTCTGGATTACCAAGTCGCACGACTTTATCGATACCAAGATTCTCCAGTAGCATCGCTAAGACTGTTAATCTTTCATCGTCACTAACAAAGATGCCGCCACGAAATTCTATCTTCTCCGGTGCTTGGTAAATTCTTCTGTCAAACTCTTCACTTGTCCACTGGCGACCCTTACGGCGAATGTCCCACTCGTTCGGGTCAAAGCCTTCAGGATAGTTTGCCAGTCTATTGCTCATTACAAGTACTCTTCCACCTTGCGCCCGACTTCTCAATCTTCCCTGGCCTGTTCCACTGCGCGCCACAACCTTAAGTATTGCTCTTGCACGTAAGGATTAAGGCGCGACGCAAAATCCGAGTTGAGATGACGGGCTTTGATTAGCTCCTGCACGTCTGCCAAATCTTTTAGACGGTCAGGCGCGGTCATGCCGGAAGCCAGTTTCAATTCGATCAACTTTTCAAGCGTGACGACCTGCACGCCGTCCACATCAACGGAAGCATCAGCCGGAACAGGGAAGCTGACGGGCTTTGGCTTGCCGTCGCCCGGATACTCGCCCGTCATAATCACTTCGATGCTGACCCCTTCGGGCGTCGAGCGAAGTCTTTTCTTTGCGCCGGGAAAAGCCGGGACATAGCCCAGACCGATTAGCTCGGCGTGAAACTTCTCCAATCCTTCAGGCGTCAGCACCAGGTCGATGTCTTCCGTAAAGCGCGGGTAGCCGTAGGCCATTAAAGCGATTGCGCCTATGACCATGTAATCAATGCCGCGCTCTTTCATGTCGGCACAGAGACGGGACAGCGCGTTGTTCAGTTGACCCTGTCCCATGAAGTAGCGCAATCCTTCCGCATAGACTTCTTGAATTGTCCGGCGCTCGACATGTTCAGAAGACGTTGTCATTACAAATACTCTTCCACCTTGCGCATGATCTCGCGTATCTGGAAGGGACGACCCTTGACCTTCGAGAAGGGAATGGCGTCCACAAGGAATTTGGCTCGAATCATAGTGCAGAGCTGGCCTAAGTTCATCTCAGGTATGATGACCGTCTCGAACCCGCTCAAGACTTCGCCGAGGTTCTTCGGGAATGGATTCAGATGGCGCAGGTGTATGCTGGAAACGGATTTCCCTTCGCGCTGCAATTTTTCGACAGCAGACGTGATGGAACCGTAGGTCGAACCCCAGCCGACCAGTAAAACCTTGCCGGTCTTCTCGCCAAAGACTTCGATGGGCGGAATGTCGTTGGCCGCGCGGTCAATCTTCTCCTGGCGCAGCTTGACCATGAAGTGGTGATTTTCCGGGTCGTAATTGACGTTGCCAGTCAGGTGCTGTTTCTCTATGCCGCCGATGCGATGCTCAAGTCCGGGCGTGCCCGGAATAGCATAGGGACGCGCTAAGGTCTCTTCATCACGCGCGTAGGGCATGAAGCCTTCAGGCTCGGTCGCAAACTTGATCTCTATCTTCGGCAGCTCGTCAAGCGCCGGAATCTTCCAGGGTTCAGCGCCGTTCGCCAGATAGCCGTCTGAAAGATAGAAGACGGGCGTCATGTATTTGAAAGCGAGCCGCACGGCTTCAAGCGCCATATCGAAACAGTCCGCAGGCGTCGAGGGCGCTACGACAATCGCGGGGCATTCGCCGTTACGTCCCCAGACAGCCTGAAAGAGGTCAGCCTGTTCTGTCTTCGTAGGCAATCCGGTAGAAGGGCCGCCGCGCTGAACGTTGATGATGACAAGCGGCAACTCCGTCATCACCGCAAGCCCTATGGCCTCCTGCTTGAGCGCAACGCCCGGCCCGCTCGTTCCTGTGAGTCCTATATGACCTGTGAAGCTCGCGCCGATGGCCGCGCAGATGGCCGCTATCTCGTCCTCTGCCTGAAACGTCTTGACGCCGAAATTCTTGTGGCGCGCCAGCTCATGAAGGATGTCCGAGGCGGGCGTTATCGGATAAGAGCCGTAGAAGAGCGGGCGACCCGAAAGCTGGGATGCGGCGACAAAGCCTATGGCGGTGGCTTCGTTGCCGGTTATCTTGCGGTACTTGCCGGGGGCTATCTGCGCCTTCCTGACGGTGTAGTGCGTGGTGAAAACTTCCGTCGTGTCCGCGAAGTTGTAGCCTGTGCGAAGCGCAATCTCGTTGGCACGCTCGACTTCAGGATTCTTGGAGAACTTGGCGTGAATCCAGTTGAGCGTCTGCTCCATAGGGCGATCATAGAGCCAGTAGAGCACGCCGAGCGCAAAGAAGTTCTTGCAGCGATCCATCTCTTTACGCGACAGCTTCACCTGCTCTTTGAGAGCGTTCATGTTGAGCGTGGTAATCGGCAACCTGTGAACGCGATAGCCTGCGAGCGTGCCGTCTTCGAGCGGGTTCGATTTATACGCGGCCTTGTCCAGATTGTCTTTCGTGAACTCGTCCGTGTTGATGATTAATGTCCCGCCATCTTCCAGATCGGACAGGTTGACTTTCAGCGCCGCCGGATTCATGGCTACAAGCACGTTCGGCTGATCGCCCGGCGTTCTGATGTCCTGACTGGAAAAGTTTAATTGAAAGCCGGAGACACCCGGAAGACTTCCGGCGGGGGCGCGAATCTCTGCCGGGAAATCCGGCAGGGTAGAGATGTCGTTGCCAAGGACAGCCGACGTGTTCGTAAACTGCGTTCCAGTCAACTGCATACCGTCGCCGGAATCTCCGGCAAAGCGTATCGTGACGGTCTCGACTTCTTCAAAATTTTTATCTAAGGATTCAGGAGGGTTCTCTATAACGCTGCTCATTATTTCGTTTTGTCCTCTTCGTTGATGGAAGTAATTAACAATGCAGAAGGCAGAATGCAGAGTGATGAATTAAAGAACGACTCAACTTGAACTATCTTTTCATTCATCATTCTGCATTTTGCCTTCTGACTTGCTTTTCAGCCGCCTTCCTGTGTATCCATGACCTGTGCCGGAACGGGCGGCAGGTTCATGGTCTCTTTAGGGTAACTCTCGGCCAGGTATGTAATGACATCGAAGACGGAGATTGAGCCTGAGAGTTGACCATCTTTGACGAGCGGAATATTGCGGTAGCCCTTCCGGTTCATCAATTCAACGACCATGCCGACGGTCGCGTCCGTCGAGAGTGTTTCGACCGTGGTCGTCATGTGCTGGCTGACGGGAGCATTCATGTCCACCTCTTCGCCTATGACTTTTGCAATCAAGTCGCGCTCGGTGAAGATGCCTACGATGCGTCCCGCTTCGCAGACGATGGCACACCCGCCTTCATCTTCCTTCATTCGTTCGATGGCTTCATGAAGCGGTGTGGTTGGCTCTATGCAGACATAATCGTCTGTGTCTAGGTGGCTGACGCTGTCCTTGCGCACGCGGCGCGGCGCGTCCGTCTTATCCTCTGGGGTTTCGGGCGCGCGGCTTTGCTCTGCGGCGGGTTGTTCGACTGACATCTTGGGGAATCGCTCCTATCGGACGAGTTTCAGGCAAGTGAGCCGAAAAGAAATTGTATACCGAAGAAGGCAAAAGGCAAAATAGAGGTTAGAGGCTAGAGGTCGGAGGTCAGTAAAAGACAGTTACTAACCTCTAGCCTCTGACCTCTAGCCTCTATTATTTTTGAGTTCTGCGTCGTAAGGCGACATCTCTACGAGGCGCGGCACTATAGCGCGCAACTTGGAAAGCGTGTAATCAATCTCGCTCTCCGTATTGTAGCGACCGAGCGAGAAGCGCAGGGAACCTTGCGCCGCCGTGTAGGGAACATTCATGGCGCGCAGGACAGGAGACGAGACGTGCGACTCAGCGTTGCAGGCCGACCCTGTGGAAACACAGATGCCCGCCTCGTCCAGATGCGCGAGAATGGTTTCGCCTTCCAGGTATGAGAAAGAGATATTCGCTGTGTTCGGCAAACGTTTCGAGCGATCCTTCGTTCCGTTCAAACGGGCGTTTGAGAAAGTTTGCAGGATTGTATCTTCCAGCTTATCGCGCAGATGCCGTATAGTTTCATGCCCGTCGAAATTTCGCGCCAGCTCGCACGCTGCTCCCAGTGCAACTATGTAAGGCACGGCCTCCGTTCCGGCGCGCTGCCCGCGCTCCTGCCCGCCGCCTATGAGAAAGGAGGGAAGGCGCACGCCTTCGCGTATGTAGAGCGCGCCGACCCCTTTGGGTGCATGAAGCTTGTGGCCGGAAAGGGCAAAGAGATCAACCGGCCAGTCTTGCAGGCGTATGGGAATCTTGCCGACGGCCTGCACGCCGTCAACATGAAAGAGCGCACCGGAATTCTCGCGCACGATACGCCCGGCCTCTTCCACCGGAAAGAGCACGCCCGTCTCGTTGTTTGCCAGCATCAGGGAGACGAGTGCCGTGTCCGGCCTCAAGGCCGCGCGCAAAGCATCAAGCTCTAGCTCTCCCTCACTGTTCACCTCCAGCCATGTTACACGGTAGCCCTGCCGCTCCAGACGCTCGCATAAATTCCTGACGGCCTCGTGCTCGACGCGCGTCGTGATGATGTGCCGCTTCCCCCGATTCATCTCAAGCGCGCCCCGTATAGCCCAGTTGTCGGATTCTGTGCCGCACGAAGTAAAGACGATTTCGCCGGGCGAGCGAGGGCCCAGAAGTTCTGCCACCTGCTCGCGCGCCATCTCTACACGCAGGCGCATCTCGCGCCCGAATGTATGCGCGGACGAAGGATTGCCGTAAAGCTCATTCAGGTAAGGCCGCATCGCCTCGAAGGCTTCCACTGCTACGCGCGTCGTCGCGTTGTTGTCCAGATAAACAGTCGCGCTCGCTTCACCTGTGGGTTGTGCAGTTTCTATATGCTCGCTTTTCATAATTCGTCTGATTCGGTAGCTAAATCAAATCTCTTGCGACCCGCGCCAGTGGTCTTCCAAGATTTCTTCTATGAGCGGATGGCAAGACCCGCAACCGCCTCCGGCGTTGCAGGCTCTGGTAACCTCCAGTACTGTGCGTAAACCCTTTTCGCTAATCTCCCGTTCAATTCTCTTTTCCGGGACTCCGAAGCAGGTGCAGATGAGCGCTTCTTCGCCAGTCCACTCGTCGCGCACGCGCTGGCTATAATGCGCAACCGCCTCTCTAAGCGCTTCTGAGCAGAGCAGCGCGCAGTGTTCTTTATCTAGCGAAGGCTTACCGAAATATTCTATCAACGTCTCTTGAAGAAGCCTGGATGCGTTTGCCGCTTCGGCGCATCTCAAGCCCTTGATTATCTCCGTCATCACGGAAGCAGACGCGATTAGATAGCCGCAGCCCGCAGCCCTGAACTTCGCGTCCGCAATCCTTTGCGTCTCTTTGTCTATCTTCAGAGAGAGACGCAGCACCGCCCCGCAGGTGAACGAGCCGGTTTCGGCGCTCGCGTCTGCATCCAGGATGTCTCCGACATTCTGCGGCTCAAGAAAATGCTCGTTGATGCGGTCAGGATAATAGGACATAGAAAAAGGCTCGGAACGTCTCAAGCTTGAAGAGATAATATTGCAAAACACGCGGTTAATAAAACTTCAGATGGGAAAGAGCGGTACTGACTCGGACGCTTATCTTATAGCCGTATTAAAGCAACCGTTCGGTTGACAAAAGGCAGTCCCGCACCTATCATTAAATTGTGTCCGCGACAGTGACAAATCTTGCAGGCTCGCGCGAGGAGATAATACATCTACTGCGCTCGCGCGGCAGCGTCAATACAGACGACCTGGCACGCCAGCTCGGCGTAAGCAAGCAGTGTGTGCGAAAGCACCTGGACGTGCTTGAGCGCGACGGGTATGTAGAACACAACAGCGAGCGGAAAGAGCGCGGACGACCCTCGCACATGTACAGGCTGACGGCCAAAGCCACTACAGAGCTTTTTCCAAAGCGCTACGATCTTTTAGCCCGTTCGGTCTTGCAGCAGATAAAGTCGGTCTGGGGCGAGCGCGGGCTTAACACGATTTTTTGCGGCTGTGCGGACGAGATGGTCGGTCGCTTCAGGCCGCATCTCAAGGGGCTAGGGTTTGACGCGCGTCTGCGCCGCCTTGCAGAGTTGCTGGATGAAGAGGGCTACGACGCGGAGCTTGAGCGGCTCGCGGACGGGTCTTATATCCTGAGCGAGTGGAACTGCCCCTTGACGGATGTGGCGCGCGACTATCGTCAGCTATGCGAGCGCGAGCTACAGGTTTACAGAGAGCTTTTAGAGACGGAAGTTTTTCGTGAGTCGCGTATAGCAGGCGGCGCATCGCGCTGCATCTACCGCGTCCTCAAACCGAAAAGGCGGTGACAAGTGATAAGTGACGAGTGACAAGATAAAATCTTCTTGCTCGTCACTTGTCACTTATCACTGATTTTATGATGAATGTGACAGAACAGAGCGTGCTCGATGCGTTGCGCGGGGTGAGAGACCCGGACTTGCACAAGGACATTGTGACGCTCGGCTTTATAAAGGATTTGAAGATAGAGGGCGGCGCGGTGTCGTTTCGCATCGTGCTGACCACTCCGGCGTGCCCGGTCAAAGAACAGATGGAGGGGGAAGCGCGTGCGTTGGTCGCTGCCTTGCCCGGTGTGGAGTCTGTGCATATCGTGATGGATGCCGAAGTGCCGAAAGGGCGTGGCTTAGGCGACAAGGTCACTGTGCCGGGCGTGCGTAACATCATAGCGGTTTCTTCTGGCAAAGGCGGGGTTGGAAAATCAACGGTCGCTGTGAACATGGCGGTCGCGCTCGCTCTGGACGGGGCGCGTGTGGGCTTGATGGACGCGGATGTTTACGGGCCGAACGTGCCGCTCATGCTCGGTGCTTCGGAAGCTCAGCCGCAGGTTGTGCCGAATGAAAACAAGCTCATCCCCGTGGAAGCCTACGGCGTGAAGTTGATGTCCATGGCTCTGCTACAGCCGGGCGATAAGCCTATGGTGGTGCGGGGGCCTATACTTCATGGGCTTGTCAGGCAGTTTCTTTCGGACGTGCGCTGGGGCGAGCTGGATTATTTGATAGTTGACATGCCACCTGGAACGGGCGATGTGCAACTAAGCTTAGCGCAGCTTGTGCCTGTACAGGGCGCTGTGCTGGTGACGACGCCGCAGGAAGTTGCGGTCATGGATGTCAGACGCGCGCTACGCATGTTCGAGATGGTGGCAGTGCCCGTGCTCGGCGTGGTCGAAAATATGAGCTACTTCGTCGCGCCCGATACGGGCACGCGTTACGACATCTTCGGCGCGGGTGGCGGAGAAAAGCTGGCGACGCAGTACAATGTTCCATTCCTCGGCGCGATTCCTCTGGGCATGGAGGTGCGCGAAGCAGGAGACAAGGGCGTTCCGGTAGTTGTGAGCCAGCCGGATTCAACGCAGGCGCAAGCCTTCCGCCGCGTGGCCGAAGAGGTTGCGCGACAGGTTTCGATTGAAGCGATGAAACCGGAACTGGTCATTTTGGGTAAGGCTCAATCGTAAAAGGGAATTTGCAATTTTGGATTTGCGATTTTCGATTGAAGAGAAAGCATTCAATTCATGCTGTCCCTCAAACCAAATCGCAAATCGGCAATCTAAAATCGAAAATTATATTGATAGGAGATAGAGAGAAATGGCAGCAGCAGTAGAGACTCCGACCGTAACGTTGGAATTAACAGAAAACGCCGCAGCAGAGGTCAAGAAGTTCATGTCGGGTGAAGAGGGATTGCCGGAAACTTCTGGCTTGCGCGTGCGCGTTGTGCCGGGCGGTTGCTCAGGCTTCCAGTACAGCCTGAACATCGAAGAGGAATCGCGTCAGGGTGATTACATCCTGGAGCAGAACGGCGTGCGCCTCTTCGTTGATATGTTCAGCGGGCAGTACCTGAACGGCGTCAGGATTGATTACGTGAGCAGCGTCATGGGTGCCGGCTTTACGTTCACGAACCCGAACGCGACCGGCAGTTGTGGATGCGGCTCTTCGTTCACGGCGTAAGAGAGTGTAGATAGTTAAAGAATAGAGCGAAGCGCGCGAGGGTGCGGCTTGCCATCAACGGGCAGGCGGCACTCTCTCTCGCTTTTTCTGTTTGGCGAGAGATGGTACGGATTGCACCAGCGTGTGACAAAGGTCAGTACCGCCTGCGGTAGCGGGCGGGTTATATCATCGCTATCACCCGCCCGCTACCGCAGGCGGTACTGACCTGAGAGGCGCTTTTATTCCCCGCTCTAACCCGCTCTGAGACTAGACCGTGCGTGGGTTTTCTGCGAAACTACGGCTTCACCTTAAAAGCCCGTTAGTTGCTGGATTCCCATCTTCAAATCTTTTAGGAGAAAACCGATGCTTGAGAGACGCTCTTTCCGCACACTTCTATTACTGCTTCTTGCGCTCAGTATCACCGCTTCACAATTGGGCACAGTTGTATGGGCGCAGGTGGCGGGCATTAAAAGAACGCCGCCGAAGACGCGCGCCGAAGAGGTCAAAGATACCATCTTCGGAACGACGCTCGTTGACCCTTATCGCTGGCTCGAAGATCAGAATAGCCCTGAGACGCGCGCATGGATTGATGAGCAGAACCGCTACACGGACTCCATACTTGAAGCGCTGCCGGGACGTGACCGTATCAGCAAGCGTCTCGCGGAGCTTCTCAAGATTGACACCATCAGCATCCCCTTCGAGCGTGGCGGGCGCTACTTCTTTTCCAAGCGCTCGGCATCCCAGAACCAGCCGGTCATCTACATGCGCGAGAACGGCAAGGACGTAGCGCTCGTTGACCCGAACACGTGGACTAAGGATCAAACCTCTTCGGCTTCGCTTCAGGAGGTGTCGCGGGACGGAAAGCTTCTGATGTACGGTGTCCGCGAAGGCGGCGCGGATGAAGTGACGGGCGTCATTCTGGACATTGATTCAGGCAAAGAGCTGCCCGACCGTTTCCCTAAAGCTCGCTACTCCGGCATCAGCTTTACGAACGACAAGAAGGGCATCTACTACTCCAGGTATCAGAACGGCGTTGGCTCGCGCGTGATGTATCACGAGATGGGAACGGATGTCGCTAAGGACGCAGAGATTTTCGGCAAGGGCTACGGCCCGACTCAGATTATCTCGCCGGACGTTTCGCGTGACGGCAAGTGGCTGACCATCTTCGTCAGTCACGGCTCGGCGGCCAAAAAGATAGAGGTCTACGTTCAAGACCTTGAGAAGAAGGGCGCGATTACAGCAGTCGTCAACGACTTGGACGCGACCTTCAACGGAACGATTGAAAACGGTCATCTATATATGTTGACCAACTGGCAGTCACCGAACCGCCGCATCGTTGACGTTGATCTTCAGAATCCTGCTCGCGCCAACTGGCGAACGGTCGTTGCGGAAACACCTTTCGTCATTACGGGGATACGGCTCGCGGGCGGCAAGATTTTCGTCAACTACCTGGAGAACGTCTCTACGAAGATGAAGGTCTTCGACACTACGGGCAAGCTTGTGCGCAATGTTCCTATTCCGGCTCTGGGCAGCGCAAGCTCTATGGCTGGCGAGTGGGACAAGGACGAAGCCTTCTACAGCTTCAGCTCTTACAAACAGCCTACGACCATCTATCGCTATCAGGTCTCTACGGGCAAGCAGGAGGAGTGGGCGCGCATCAACGTTCCTATCAACACCGATCAGATAGAGGTCAAGCAGGTCTGGTTTGAGTCGAAAGACAAGACGAAAGTGCCTATGTACATCGCCTACAAGAAGGGCATGAAACTGGACGGCACGAACCCGACTTACCTGACAGCGTACGGCGGCTTCAACAGCTCCCTGACGCCGGGCTTCTCAACCTTTGCAGCCTACTGGATTGAGAATGGCGGAGTCTACGCCGTGCCTAACCTGCGTGGCGGCGGAGAGTTTGGCGAGAAATGGCACGAGGCCGGGATGCTTGAAAAGAAGCAGAACGTCTTCGACGACTTTATAGGCGCAGCCGAATGGCTCATCAAGAATAAGTACACCAGCCCGCAGAAGCTGGCGATTGCGGGCGGCTCGAACGGCGGTCTTCTGGTCGGCGCGGCGATGACGCAGCGTCCAGACCTTTATCAAGCGGTCGTCTGCTCCTATCCCTTGTTGGACATGATTCGCTACGACAAGTTTCTGGTGGCGAAGTTCTGGGTGCCGGAATACGGCTCAGCCGAAAAAGAAGATCAGTTCAAATATCTTATGGCCTACTCGCCGTATCAGAACGTGAAGCAGGGCGCGAAATATCCCGCGGTGCTCTTCATCACGGGCGACTCGGACACGCGCGTCGCTCCCTTGCACGCGCGCAAGATGGCCGCGCTCATGCAGGCCATGAGCGGGTCGGACAAGCCAATCCTACTGCACTACGACACCAAGGCTGGACACTCCGGCGGCACCCCCGTCAGCAAGCAGATCGAAGACTTGACCGACACGCTCTCGTTCCTGTTCTGGCAACTGGGCATGAAGAGTAGTTAGGTCAAGAAGCCCCGTCAGGGGCGGAAGAATTTAGCCCATGACGTAAGTCATGGGAAACGAGAATAATATGTAATTGAAAAGCCCCGTAGGGGCGAAAGAAAATCGAAGGCATGAATCTCTTCTGCTAAATACTTTCTTTCGCCCCTACGGGGCTTCTGGAATACTTGTTGAACTACTGTCCCACGGCTCACGCCGTGGGCTACAATCTTCCGCCCCTTTCAGGGGCTGCATTCAATGACAGATTCGATGGTAAACTTTTTCTTGCTTCAGCCGAAAACCAATCATCGTAACGAACCAAAATATGGCTCATAAAGATTCCGGCGTTCTTCGCGCGCTGTCGCTCCTCTTAATCCTTTCGTTTACTAACGCTCCCGTCGCGGCTCAGTCAGTCAAGCCGCTTCCGTCTTTGCGCGAGCAGGCGTTGATTCAGCAGGAGTGGTTGAAGGCACGCATGGAGCGTGTGTTGCCCGCACTGATGCGTAAGCACAAGGTTCAGATGTGGCTGGTCATCTGCCGCGAGTACAACGAAGACCCTGTTTTTTTCTCGCTCGTCTCGCCGACAGTCTTCGCTGCGCGCCGTCGCACCATCTACGTCTTTTACGATCGCGGTGAAGAGAAGGGCGTGGAACGACTGGCAATCGGCGGCGGCTCAAACGGCGGACTTTATACAGTCTACAGAGACCCGGAGGTTGAGAACCGCGAGATTTACGGCGAAGGCCAGTGGGCGCTCCTGAAAAAGTTAATCATAGAGCGCAACCCTTCAAACATAGCCGTCAACATCTCCGGCACGCACGCCTTCAGCGATGGTCTTTCGGCGGGCGAGCGCGAAAAGTTGGAAGCCACGCTCGGCACTGAATACGTACGACGTATTGTGCGCGCAGAGAATCTGCCGCTCGAATATATTGAAGTGCGACTGCCGGAGATGCTGCCCGTCTACAGGCAGATGATGGAGGTAGTGCATTCACTGATTGCGCGTGCCTTCTCCAGCGAAGTCATCACGCCGGGGAAGACTACGAATCAGGATGTAGTGTGGTGGCTGCGCCAGCAGGTCAACGACCAGGGGCTGGGCACATGGTTTCAGCCTTCGGTTCGCGTGCAGCGCGCCTCACGCACGGGCGTCAATCTTCTTTCGGAAGACGAGGTTGTGGTGATTGAGCGCGGTGACGTGCTTCATGTTGACTTCGGCATCACAATGATGCGCCTGAACACGGACACTCAGCACATGGGCTACGTCCTGCGCGAAGGTGAAAAGGATGTGCCTGCTGGAATCAAGCGTGCGCTTTCTAATACGAATCGTCTTCAGGATTTGCTCATGGAGAGAATGCGCGTAGGGAAGACCGGCAACGAAGTTCTGGCTGATACTCTTGCTGCGATGAAAGCCGCAGGGATTAACGGCTCTATCTACACGCATCCGATTGGCGAGAACGGCCACGGCGCAGGCCCGCTCATAGGCTTGTGGGACAGGCAGCAGGGCGTGCCCGGTCGCGGCGATGTACAGATTCTACCCGGCACATGGTTTTCTATAGAGCTTTCCGCGACTACGCCCGTGCCCGAATGGAACAATCAACCGCTCTGGGTCGGGCAGGAAGAGGACGCCACGATTGACGAGCAGGGACGCATACAGTGGGTGCTCAGGCGTCAGACGGAATATCATTTAGTGAAGTAGCATTTTGAATGCTTATCTGAAAAAAGACGGTCACAGGCCACCCTTACGCAAAGTCTTGCTCACCATCTCTCTTTCAATACTGGCTGGCTCAACTCTCTTCTACTTCAGTGCGCGCTGGTTCGAGCGAAGCGTTACCTTTCATCCTGAACGCTACACGGAAGGCGCTGCGTGGAAGATGCCTGAGGGCGGTGAAGATGTCTGGTTCGCTGGCGGGAGCGGCGAGCGTCTTCATGGCTGGTATGTGCGCGCGCGTGGTGTTGAGCAGGAGCGTGCGGCGACCGTCATCTACTTTCACGGCAACGGCGGCAACATCTACGTCATAGGCTGGCTTGGCGAAGCTCTCTCTGCGCGCGGCTTCAACGTGCTGCTCTTCGACTATCGCGGCTATGGCCGGAGCGAAGGAAGCACACTGGACGAGCGCGGGATATATGAGGATGCTGATGCCGCTTATAATTATGTCGTGCGCGAGCGCGGGGCTAAGCCTGAACAGGTAGTGCTCTACGGCCAGTCGCTCGGCACAACCGCGGCTGTTGACCTTGCGGCGCGTGTACACTGCAGAGCGGTCATACTCGAATCCGGCTTAAGCTCCGCGAGCGACATGGCGGCGATGATTCTGCCCTGGGTTCCCGTGTGGGTATACAAATACGGGCGGAATCACTTTGAATCCGCGAAGAAGCTTGAAAGGGTAAGCGCGCCGGTTTTCGTAGCCCACGGCCAGCTTGACCGGACTATCCCTGTAGAGCAGGGCTACAAACTATACGCTGCTGCGCGGGAGCCTAAGCGGCTCTTTATCGTCCCCGACGCCGGGCACAACGACCTGATCGCCAGGGGCGGCAACGCTTATCTGGACGCTCTGACAGATTTTGTCCGGACTTATGCCCGTTCAGGAAAGTAAGCAGGTCAGTACCGCCTGCGTGAGCGGGCGGGTGATCGCTTAGCCAATACCCGCCCGCTCACGCAGGCGGTACTGACTTATCTTTATCTAGCGCTCGGCACTTTTTGAAACCAAATGGGTCGCTGAACGTAATTAGACAATGAAGACAGAAAAGAAGCTGAAGTCTGTCCGTTTTCCGGCTGGTTTTCCTGTTTTCCATTCATTTTGACTTTCTTGCTGCCTTGGTAGTAAGGTTGTCGGCGCAAATCGGAGCAGGGTTACTTTCCAATTTCCTGCTCCCAATCGGAACCCTCAGTTCATAACTCAACAGAAGGAGAAAGCAATGCGAAGGGCGAAGTTTCTCTTGGCCTATCTTCTCCTCCCCAGCATGTTTGTGCCCGTAGCCCTGGCACAGAACATGAAGGCGGGAGAGACGACTGTAGCAAGCCAGACGGCCAAATCTTTTTCAATTCCCATTAAGGAATACACATTAAAGAACGGGCTGCGCGTGATTCTCTCGGAGGATCACAATGCTCCCACCTATTCAATCAGCGTGACCTACAACGTTGGCTCGCGCAATGAGAAGCCGGGACGCACAGGATTCGCGCACCTCTTCGAGCACATGATGTTTCAAGGCTCGGAGAACGTAGGCAAAGGCGAGCATTTCATCCTTGTGCTTAATAACGGCGGCAATATGAACGGCACGACCAACGCCGACCGCACAAATTATTTCCAGAGCATGCCGATTAACCAGCTCGACCTGGGACTCTTCCTGGAAGCCGACCGCATGAAGTCGCTCGCTATCACGCAGGCGAATCTGGATAACCAGCGCAACGCCGTGCAGGAAGAGCGCCGTCTGGGCGTTGACAATCAAGCTTACGGCAAAACTTTCGAGACGCTCTTCGATACGGCTTACGACAATTTCGCTTACAAGCATTCGACCATCGGCTCTATGGCCGACCTGAATGCCGCGACGGTCGAAGACGTAGCAGCGTTCTTCAAGATGTACTATGCGCCCAACAATGCCACGGTCGTGCTTGTCGGCGATTTCAAGCCGGATGAAGCGCTAGCCAAGATTAAGAAGTATTTCGAGGCTATCCCGCAGCAAACCGCGCCGCCTGCCATTGATACTACAGAGCCTGAGCAGAGTGGCGAGCGTCGTAAGACGATTGAAGACACTTTCGCGCGGTCTGCGCGCCTGGACATCGTCTACAAGATTCCGCAATCCAATACGCCGGATTGGTACGCGCTCGCCGTCCTAGGCCAGATACTCGGCAGCGGGCAGTCGTCGCGCCTCTACCAGCAGCTCGTCAAAGAGAAGCAGTTGGTCGTCGGTGCTTTCAGTAACGCACAGGAGCGCAGAGGGCCTTCGCTCGCTTCCGTCGTAGCCATCCTGCCGCCGACGCCTAATGCCGACCCAGCAGTGGTTGAAAAGGCCATCTATGCCGAGATTGAGCGCTTGAAGACAGAGCCTGTGGCCGATTGGGAGCTTGAGAAGGTGCGTATGCAGCTTCGTCGCCAGCGTGCGCAACAGCTTCGCAGCACTCTCACGCGCGCCATCATCCTGGGTCAGTACGCCGTCTATTATAATGATCCGAGTCTCATCAATACGCTTGATGCGAAGTATGCAGCCGTCACCAAAGAGGACATCATGAGAGTGGCGCAGAAGTACTTCAAAGACACGAACCGAACGGTGGTCACGACCGTGCCCGCCAAGAAAGCAAGCCCCACAGCGGGCGTCAAACCGGCTGAATAGCCAGCTCCGAAGGAGAGACTACTATGAGAAAGTTTAGATATTTGATGCGGTCACTTCTGGCGGCCAGCCTGTTGCTCTCTGTCTTTATCTCCGCGCTTGCGCAGGGACAGCAAGCGCCGGGTGACTCAAAGGGCGAGAAGCTGAGCAAGATCGAGCGCAAGAACCGCGCGCCCGTCTCGAAAGAGGTGCTCAAAGTTAAATTGCCTCGTCCCATAGAGGCCAAGCTTGATAACGGCCTGACGGTCTTGATTCTGGAAGATAGCCGCTTCCCGACCGTCAACGTTCAATTCGCCATCAACGGCGCGGGCGCGCTTTATGAGCCTGCGAACATGCCGGGTGTGGCGAGCGCCACGGCGCAGATGCTACGAGAAGGCACAAAGACGCGCTCAAGCAAGCAGCTTGCCGAAGAGGTTGATAAGCTGGGCGCAACCCTCGGAGCCTTCTCCGGCTTCGGCTCGATTCAAACGAACGTGACCGCTGCCGGATTGTCGGATAATTTCGACCAGTGGTTCGCGCTCACTACGGACATTTTGATGAACCCGACCTTTCCGGCTGAAGAGCTGGCGAAGTTCAAGCAGCGCGCCAAGGCGCAGTTGAAACAGCAGCGCTCTTCACCGGACTTCCTGGCAAACGAGCAGTTCGCTCGCGCCGTCTATGGTAATCATCCGGCGTCGATTGTGGCTGCGACTGCCGAATCTATTGACGCTCTGACGCCTGAGATTCTGGCTAACTGGCAGAAGTCGCGTTACGCTCCGCAGAACACCATCCTCGGCATAGCGGGCGACGTGAAGGCCGCAGAGCTTATTCCGAAACTCAAGCAGGCGCTTGCAGGCTGGCAGAAGACGGATGCTAAAGAAGTATTGCCTGCGAACGCTATGCCCGCCGCGCAGAAGAGAATCATCATCGTTGACCGGCCAGAATCGGTGCAGACGACTATGGCTATGGGCAACATAGCCATTGATCGCCGCAGCCCTGATTACCCTGCAATGGTCGTCATGGACAACATCATCGGCAGCGGAGGCTCTGCGCGTCTCTTCATGAAGTTACGCGAAGAGAAGGGTCTGACCTACGGAGCCTATAGTACTTTCACGGCTGTCAAATATCCGGGGCCGTGGCGCGCCGGTGGAGACTTCCGCACGGAGGTCACGGATCAGGCTATGGCCGGATTCCTGGACGAGATTAATCTGATACGCAACGAGAAGGTCTCAATGGATGAGCTGGAAGAGAACAAGCGCTCTGTGGTAGCAAGCTTTGCGCTTTCGCTTGAACAGCCGACGCAGCTCTTGAGCTACGAGATAGTGCGCAGGATTTACGGCTTCCCTGAAGATTACTGGGAGACCTACCCGGCGCGCATCATGGCCGTCACCTCCGACGACGTACAGCGCGTAGCGCGCAAGTACCTCAATCCAGAGTCGCTTCAGATTATAGCCGTCGGCGACGCGAGCAAGATCAAGACAGTGCTCGAAAAATTTGGCACCGTCACCGTCTACGACGCCGAAGGTAAACCCGAAGCAGCCAAGCCCTCGGCCACAACGACGAAGCCTGCTAGCCCCGGCCAGTAAGCTCTGCTCGGAAAGCCTGAACCCTTAACAAGCATGGCGCTCGTTGGAAATTTCCAACGAGCGCCATGCTCTTTTAATTTCCGCATCAGAGCCGCCTTGTTAATCCAACCCAACCTTTTCGCTTCGTCGCTCCATCAGGACGACATCGCGCCACGCATTACTGAGTTTGCCTATGCGCTCCCGTCTTCCGACTTCGCGAAAGCCGAAGCGGCGATGAAGCTCAAGGCTGGCAATATTCTCGGCCAGTATGCCTGCTTGAAGCATCCAGATGCCGTGCTGCTCGGAAGCGCTGATGAGAGCTTCAAGGAGCGCGCGGCCACAGCCAATGCCACGCGCGCTTTCGGTGACATAGACGCTGACCTCCGCGACCCCTCTGTATGCATAGCGGCTCGAAACCGGCCTGAGCGCAGCCCATCCGTTGATGCCATCCTGCACGCGCGCAACCAGACGGCATGTTGAGAAATGTTCACTGTCCCATTCTTCCCATGCAGGCGCATCCGTCTCAAAGGTAGCGTTGCCCGTAGTGATGCCTTCCAGATAAATTTCACGCACCAACGGCCAATCGCTCGCGCGCATCTCTTCAATACGGTAATCAACTCTTCGGCCTGTCATTACTTCAACGCTTCTTCTTTCTCTTGTCCACGGAGCTTTTATTCGTACCGGCGCTCCTGTGCTCATGGCGAAAGCTCTTCATACCCTCTTGAATTAACCTGCGTGCGCGCTGATGGCCGAAGCGCCCTTTGGGCTTGAACTCTTTACCCTTAATCACATTGTATGAGACGAAGAAGTGCTCTATCTCGTCCAGCAGATTCTCGTTTAGTTCTTTAATGGTTCGCACATGGCTGTGCTCGCGCGCCACCTTTGCCACGCCTATAAGGCGGTCGTTGCGCGTAGTCTCGCCGTCGCGTTCAGTTTGCTCTGCTTCGATGACGCCGATTAAGCGTGTCGCCACCAGACAGCCCGTGAACGCAGGCTCGTCCATCAACACCAGCACATCCAATGGGTCGCCGTCGCCGCCCAGCGTCGAAGGCACGAATCCGAAGTCGAAGGGAAAGCTAGCACCTGCGGGCAGCACGCCGCCGAGTTTGAATAGCCCCAGCTCTTCGTCGTAATCGAATTTGTTCCGGCTGCCCTTAGGGGTCTCTATGATGACGTTAAGCTCGCCGTCGTCATCGAATGCGCCCAACCGGTTGAGCCGCGCATCATCCTTTGTTTTCCTGTAGGCCATATCACTACTCTCTCAAGCCTTCGTTAACCGTAATGTGCGTGCTCTTCGCGCGCGCCGTGCATGGATTCATCTTAGTGTAACTCCGCAGCGCTCTCAAAATTTTTATGAAACCTTTCCGCATCAGGGCACACTAACAATCGAAATAAGAAACTGGTTCAAGCGGCATGCTCGAATAATCGGTGATTGAAATAAAAAGGCTTGTTAATACTTTCGCCGCTCTTTCGTCTTAGATACGGCGGAGGAAATTAACCGCCGTAGTAAGTTTCAGAGGCTTACAAATTTTCGTAAAGCCTTACGAAAAATTCTTCAGCCGATTGTTGGAACTTCCGTTGAAGAAAGCCCGTACTGGCACAGGGTGATGTTCTTTGAATTCACACGCGCGCCTCATATCACTTCGATTCGACGCGCGAAAGTTTTTGGAACTATACCGCCGACCCAACGTAATTAGAGAGTGGAAGGCCCGTCTAACTGGAATCTTTGGAAATCTTTTAAGCTAATCAAGGAGAGCAACAATGAGAAAGATGATTAACCTTTTGGTTATCGCAGCAGTAGTGTGTCTGTTATCAACTATGACGGTCTTTGGTAAAGACAAGAGCGAGTTCGTCAACATACCGCAGGATGTCGTGATTAACGGCACGCTCGTCAAGAAGGGCGAATACAAGTTGAAGTTCGATGAGAAGTCGGGCGAGCTTCTGCTCATGAAGGGCAGCAAGGTAGTGGCGAAGACTTCTGCGCGCCTTGAGAAGAGAGAAGAGAAGGCCGGTCGCACCGAATTCAACACCATGACCAACGGCTCGCAGACTGAGCTGCGCGCGATCACCTTTCGCGGTGACACTGAAAAGATTGTGTTCTCTCAAGGTACTGCAAGCAGCCAGCCCGCGACCGCTCAGTAACGACGATTCAGAGCGTTCCCCCGCTGGTATAGCATTCCTCCTACTTGGACATGAGATGCGCCACTGATTGGACTCCGGTGGCGCATCTCTTTTTCTTTGTCTCGAATCAAAATCCGCGCAGCGGCATAGAGGGCGGGCGCTGTAGCCAGTTCTCTTCCGGGTAACGGCTCGCGCCCGAGATGACGTGGAGCGTGTAGGCGTGGCGTGATTTCTGAGACCTGTTGGCATAACTCAAATGCGGCAGCAGACCGCTCAAGACAATCAGCGTTCCTTTTTTGACTTCGAGCGGAACAAGACTATCAAGCGGCCACTCGCTTGAGTCGCAGGTTTCAAAGCGCGTCCCTCCTTCGGGCGCACGCTCGAAGCGCGAGTGCAATCCTAAGCTGTGCCCTCCGGGTATAGCCCATAAACATCCGTTCTCTTTCGTAGCATCTTCGAGCGCAAACCACAGCCCCACGACGCTCATCGGTTCCGTGTAAAGAAAAGTGCTGTCCTGATGGCAGGTGACCTCGCCCCCTACGCGCGGCTGCTTGAAGATGTACATTGATTGGACGAGCAGGGGCTGAGCGATTCCCAAATCCGAGACCAGTTGCGCGAGCTTCGCGGTTCTGGAGAAGCGCTCGAAGACCTCGTCCAAATCATGCAGCGCGTGCCCGATCTTATTAATCGAGTACTCTTTCTTCTGCCTGAGCGTGCCATTTTCAAGAAAAGCGTCCTCTTCAAAAAAGAAGCGAATCTTATCGCCGGATTCCAGAAAGTACTGGTCGCTCTTTCGTGTCTGCTCGTGTGTGGAGAAGATAGAGAACGAACCGGCAGGATCGAACGCCTCAACCAATTCTGCGGCGCGGCGTCGAAGCTCATCGCACACCGAGGCGTTGACGAAATCCTCCAGGACTAAAAAACCGTCATGCTTCATTCGCTCAAGCTGCTCAGCCTCAAGCCGGAAATCGCTCTCTCTCATCGAGACCTCCACGGAAAGCGCTCAAGATAGCACAAACTTGCGTATGAAAAACCATCGGAAAAACTCTTTTCCGTGGAGGCTGGAAATTCGCCTCCATTACCACTTTCCCAAATGTAAACCCGTAAACCCCCGTGCGGCATGTTTGAGGCTTTGGCCGCAGAAGCGGCCTCGAAGCCTCGTAAAATTAAATGACCACGGAAGGGGTATTGCAATGCACAAACCAATTATCATCTTCGTACTCGGCAGCGGACTCGCGGTCGTGGCTTCAAAGATTCGCAAACTACGCGCCGCAAGGATTCAAAAACAGCGCACAAACGCTTAGCCCACGGCAGCTAAATTTCCCCCTCGCCGTATGAAAGTCGCCGGATTACTATTGTCGCTAGCCGGAGTTTCGAGTATAAAGTTCGCCTACGTTCGGTCTTCGCTTTCCTAGAAAGGTTAAGGAGTCAACTCTATGCATGCACGAAAGCGTCTCTTCGTCAGCCTGAGCCTGCTGGTGCTCATGCTGCTCTTTTCCGCGAGCGCCCCGGCGCAGAACAAGAATAGAAACCGCAGGGCCGAGCAGCAAGCGCCGCAGAGCAACCCGCCGACCATACGGCTCACGCCCAGCGCGAACGTCGTGATGAACTGCCCCGGCGAGGCTTCGGTGGTGCAACTGGCGGCGGACGCGGTCAGCCCGCAGGGGTTGACCCTGCGCTATAACTGGAGCACGACGGGCGGTCGTATAGTAGGCTCCGGGGCGAACACCACCTGGGACTTCTCCGGCGTGCAGCCCGGCACTTACACCGTCACCGTCGAAGTCAATAGCGGGCGCGAGCAGGATTGCACAGCCTTCACGCAAACGGCTGTGGTAGTGCGCGACTGCCCGCCGCCCACCTGCCCCAGCATAGTCATCTCCTGCCCGGACACCGTTCGCGTCGGCGAATCGGTCACCTTCCGTGCCAGCGTGACGAACCTTGCGACCGGCATTACGCCCCTCTACCAGTGGACAGTTTCAGCCGGTACGATAACGAGCGGGCAGGGCACGCCGAGTATTACAGTGGACACGACGGGACTCAAAGGCCAACCCGTCAACGCACGCCTTTCCGTCGGCGGATTTAATCTTGATTGCTCCGCCCAATGCACCACGCAGATTCCGTACATTCCCGAGTGTAGACCGTTCGACCAGTTCGGCGACATAGCGCGTGATGACGAAAAGGCGCGGCTGGATAATTTCGCCATACAGTTACAGCAGGAGCCTGAAGCGCAGGGCTACATCTACGTTTACGCCGGTACGGGGCGGCGCATTCGTCCTGACTACGCACAAAAGCGTGCCGCGCGCATACGTGATTATCTCAGTAACACTCGCGGCCTGGACTCGCGCCGCATAGTAGTACTCGAAGGCCCGCCGCGCACAGAGCCGACCGTCGAACTCTGGATCGCGCCGCCCGGCGCAACCTGCGCGCCGCCAAGATAGAAAGAGTTGAATAGTAAACAGGAAAGGGTGGATAGAAGTTTTAGCTTCTATCCACCCTTTCTCTTTGTTAAGCCCCCGTCAAGGGGCGACAGAATGTAGCCCTCTGACGGGGGCTAATAGATCGGACTCGACTGCAAGCTGCTATAAGGTCACGACCCTTCAGTCGCAAATTAGAAGAGCGAGGGCTGGTCTTCGAGGCTTGAGGCTTCGACCGTCTCTTGTTTGAGCAGCCGCTTCAGCTTGTTGGCGCTCGCGGGCGCGTGTCCCTCGTAGAAGTTGCTGAAGTATGCGAAGACATTGGAAGTGTGCGCGCGAAGCTCTGTGATTGTTTCATGCCATGCTTGGAGGTTCTTGTCCTGCGCTCGCGTGATAGTATCGAAGCGCACCAGGTCGCGCTCTCCCATCCAGCGTATGTAGGCGAAGTCGGCTGTGGACTTGCGTATGAATAGCTCCATCTCGGCGCGCTCTATCCAGCGGCCTTCGACGAGCGCAAGCGCCACGTTGTGTTTGGCTAGAAGGTCTGCGACGCGCCGCCGCATCCAATCCGTGTGACGAAACTCAATGCTGAAACGTATGTCGCGCGGCAAGTGCGGAAGAAACTCGCGCAGGGCATGGGCGTTCTCGGTCGTCAGCTCGAACTGCGGCGGCATCTGAATCAGAACGACGCCGAGCCGCGCGCCCAGAGCTTTTACACGCGCGCAGAACTCTTCCAGAAGTATCACGCTCCCGCTTCTCAATGCGCGAGTGTGCGTTATCTCCTGCGGCAGCTTCAGAGAGAAGGTGAAGCCTTCCGGCGTACGCTTCGCCCATGCAGAAATCGTCTGCGCCGAAGGGATAGCATAAAAGGTCGAATCCACCTCGACCGTCTCGAAGGAGCGCGCGTAAATCTCCAGCATCCCGGCGGCGCGTGTGCCTTTAGGGTAAAAGATAGACGGGCTGCCCGCAGCGCCTGAAACCCAATCATCATAATTCCATCCCTGACACCCCACATGAACCGGCGCGAGCTTTTCCTGATTAGCCATAAGTTTTTTTTGAAGTCCAGAGAGTCTGGAGAGTCTAGAGAGAAGAACGCTTCCTGCTCTCTAGACTCTCCAGACTCTCTAGACTCTTTTTTAGCACGATGATGTTGAAGATGCCGAGCACGGCACGTTCTATGCTCTGGATTTGAAATCCGGCGCGGTGTGCTTCGTCTGCGGTGCGGCGATTGAAATGGTCTTCGCACAGGGGAACGGTGACCATGTTTAGAAGATCGAAGACGGTGCCTAAGATGCCGTTGGGGCGCACGTGCTCAAGCATCACGATGACCCCTTCGGCGCGGACGACGCGTCGTAGCTCCGAGAAGGATTTCTGTGGTGATGCGACGGAGCAGAAAAGAAGCGTGGAGAGCGCGGCGTCAAAGTATTCATCTGGAAAAGGGAGCGCCTCTATATTTGCTTGAATGAGAGAGACGGCGCGCGGGCGACTTTTTCTTTCGGCGCGGCGAATCATCTCGCGGCTCAGCTCGCTTGCCACTCCGCGCGTCGAAGAGTGTAGATAAGAAAAATTCAGACCCGTGCCCGCACCGACTTCAAGCAGGTGGCCGCCGGAGGGCAGCGCGGCCACAGTCTTCTCTCGCAGCCGCGCCAGAAACAGCCGCTCAAACGGTCTGATGGCCGCGTCATAACCTGATGCCAGACGGTCGTATGTTATTTCTAAGGGGGGCTGTGGTTGGTTCTCTCTGGTCACGTAGAAGGCTCTGGGACTATTATAGCTTCTATCAAAAACTCTGCTGCTCGCTCTTTACTCTAGCTTATTCTGCCAAAGTTTTCTAAAATGGGCGCGCTCTAACTGCAAAGCAGTGCCGTCCGACACTGCGCTACGTTTCGCCGGTCGTTGTAGACTCGACAATTCATTCCGGCGAAACTTCATCAGAAAAACAGGCGCGCCTCCCATCCAGAACTGCGCACCGGGACAAAGTAATGGAGAAAAGCCATTCTCAAGAAGAGACCTTGCGCGAGGAGAAGACGGGAGAACTTGCGCCTCTGGATGAAGTGGATTACAAGAGTCTGGCCCGCCTGACTGCTCAAATCTCAAGCCCTCCACAAACAGCCGGAGGCAGGCAGCCCGCGCCTTATGCGAGCGCGAAAAAGTCTACCCTGCCTTTGATTTTAATCTGCGCAGCCCTTATCGCAATCGCCTTTATAGGCGCTCTCGCTTACTTGCTAATCTCCTCAAAGAAACCATCGCCAGTTGATAGCCAGACGGAAAGCAATGTGGAGAAGCCTGTAACTCAGCAAGAGATTCCGCCCGGACGTTTCGTCAAACGTGAGATGATCGCTATTCCCGGCGGCACATTTCAGATGGGAAGAAACGACGGCCCGCTTCAGGAGTCCCCTAAGCACATCGTAACAGTAGCCGCTTTTTACATGGACAATACGGAAGTGACCAATGCCGAGTACGCGGATTTTGTACGCGAGACCGGGCACGCTCCGCCCTCTCATTTCGTCAACGGTAAGCCCTTGCCTGGGCAAGAGCAGTGGCCGGTGGTAAATGTCTCGATAAAGGATGCTGAAGACTTTGCAGCGTGGCGCTCGCAGCGTGAGGGTGTGAACTATCGCTTGCCAACCGAAGAGGAGTGGGAATACGCGGCCAGAAATGGCGATCAGAATAATCTCTACCCGTGGGGCAACTCTGTGGAGCAGAACCGCGCCGCTGTTAAGAGCGCCAATCTACAGTCGGTGCAGCCTGTCGGTTCTTATCCTGAGGTAAAGAACCGCTGGGGTGTGCTTGATTTGATAGGCAATGCCTGGGAGTGGACGGCTTCAAAGGCTTACATCTATCCGGGTGGTAAAGGGGGGCTGCCGCCGGAACAAAAAGATTGGTGCATCATTCGCGGCGGCTCGATTATGAGCGACCTGGCTGGCGATAAGCCCATCAGCTCGTCCTATCGTGATTGGATTCCACCAAAGACGACAAATCCATACCTGGGATTCCGACTTGTGCGCGCTACACTGAAATAAATGAGCACTCCCGTAGGCAAGCTCATTGGTCGTTACAAAATTCGGTCGCTCGTCGGCGCGGGCGGAATGGGCGAAGTCTATCTGGCCGAAGACACACAGCTCGAACGCGATGTCGCTCTCAAAATCCTCCCATCTCATCTTGCTTCCGACGAGCAGCGAATGCGCCGTTTTGTGCAGGAGGCACGCGCGGCTTCATCGCTAAATCACCCAAACATCATTACCATTCATGAGGTCGGGCAGTTTGACTCCACAAACTTCATCGCGACGGAGTACATTGATGGCCTGACGCTCAGGCAGATAATGGCGAAGCGCGTAACCCTGCGCGAGATATTCGACATCAGTATACAGATCGCGTCTGCTCTGTCGGCTGCACACGATGCGGGCATAGTTCACCGCGACATCAAGCCTGAAAATGTCATGCTCCGGCGTGATGGCTATGTGAAGGTGCTGGATTTTGGATTAGCCAAGCTCACGGAAAAAGTCTATACCGGGAAGGCAAGCGACCCGGAAGCCCCCACCAAGCCCAATATCAATACCGACCCAGGCGTTGTCATGGGCACTTCCTATTACATGTCGCCGGAGCAGGCGCGCGGACTCGCCATTGATATACGCACAGACATATGGAGTCTGGGTTGCGTCGTCTATGAAATGATTACAGGCCACACCCCCTTCAAAGGCTCAACTCCGAGCGACATCATCGCGGCCATTCTTGAGAAAGAACCTCTGCCGCTTTCACGCTACATGAAAGATGTACCCGGCGAGCTTGATAGAATCGTCGGCAAGGCGCTCGAAAAAGAGAAGGAAGAGCGATACCAGACGGTTAAGGACTTGCTCGTTGATATACGACGATTACGGCGACGGCTCGAAGTGGAGGCGGAGCTTGAGCGCTCCGTGCAGCCGGATGTGACCGATAAATCGTCCACAGATAAAAGCGGCACGCAGACTTCCGAGGCCGGTAGAGGTTCGACTTCGGAAACGGTCAAGACAGATTTGCACCACATGGGTTCGAGCGCAGAATACGTTGTCGGAGAGATAAAGCAACATAAAAAAGGGCTGCTCCTGGTTCTGCTGGCTTTGCTGGTACTGGGCGCAGGTGCCGTTTATTACCAGTGGAAGAGAGCAACTACAATTGATTCGGTGGCAATCATGCCGTTTACGAGCGCGGGCGATGACCCGGTTCTGGAAGACCTCTCCGACGGGGTAACGGAAAGCGTACGCAACGGCCTCTCGCAAATGTCAGGGTTGCGCGTAGTGCCGCGTAGCACGGTCTTTCGTTACAAAGGACAGATTGTTGAGCCGGAAAAGATTGGAAGCGCGCTTGGAGTACGCAGTGTCCTGACGGGAAAGATTCTGAAAAGAGGCGATACTCTGATAGTACAAGTGGAGTTGATTGACGTTTCCTACGATGCTCAGGTCTGGGGAAAACGTATCGAGCAAAAACAGTCCGACATCATGGGCGGCTCTGCCACCATGACGATGCGAGAAGAGATTTCAAAACAGATACTCGAAAGCGTGCGCTCTAAATTCCCAGGCGGGAGCGCGCCCGGTCAGGCCAACCGGCAGGAGTGAAACCAATCAACGTAACATCATTATAACCTGCCGCTCGCGCGGGCCGTCGAACTCGCAAAGGAAGATGCCCTGCCAGCGCCCCAAGAGAAGCTCGCCATCATGAAAGGGAACTGTGACGCTCGTGCCGACGAGGCTGGATTTAATGTGAGCGTCGGAATTTTCTTCCCCGTGGTGAAAGTCCATGCCGTGTTGGGGTATGAGTGTGCGCAGAGCGTGAAGCATGTCGCGCGGGACATCCGGGTCTGCGTTCTCGTTGATGGTCAGCCCGGCGGTCGTGTGCTGGACGTAAAGCACACAGATGCCGTCGGTCGCACCCGCTTCCTTCAACCCCTTGCGCACCTCGTCCGTAAACTCTACGAGTTGTTCACGCTCGCGCGAGTACACTCGAAGCGTGTAGAACATAACCGGCCTTTCTAGAAGATTAAAAATCGTAAAGCCCTTGACCTGTTGCTGTCTGGATCAAGGGCTTCACATATTTCGAGCGCGATTTCCGAAGAAGCTCGGCTACAGCCGTGTGTGCGTGTTGCGCCGCAGGATAGCCCAGCCCGTTGGAAGCACCGCAGCCGCGAGCGCGATCTTGATTACGTCTCCCGCAAGAAACGGCGCAACGCCGGTGCTCCACGCGGCCAGTGCCGTCGGCGCGTAAAAAAGCGTCAGCCATGACCAGCCGCAGAGCAGTATTACAACAGAACCGAGTGCCATCGCCGCCGCCGCCTTCAGATACCGCTTATCCCAGCCGCGCTCTGCCAGAGAGCCAGTCAAAAAAGCCGCGAGCGGGTAAGAGAAGAGATAGCCTGCGGTTGGGCTGAACAGAAGATAATGAAGACCGCCCTGGCCTGAGCGGAAAAACGGCAGCCCGCTTGCGCCTTCTATCAAATAGGCAATCATAGCGAGCGCGCCCAGCCGCGAACCCAGAAGCGCCCCAGTCAAAAGCACCGCGAACGTTTGCCCTGTAATCGGCACGGGCGTCCACGGCAAGGGGATGACAACCTGCGCCGACAGAGCCGTCAGCAGACTGAAAGCGATGACCAGCGCAATAGAGCGCGCCCAATCAAGCGGCGCAAGCGCTGCACCAAGAAGCGTTTCTGCTTTACCGTAAGAAGTGTTCATCTTAAATACAGTGACAGGTGACAAGTTAAAAGCAAGAGCCGAGTTAATGTAATCCTTTTCTCGGCACTTGTCACTTGTCACCTGTCACTGCTTTATTTGGCTCCGGCAGTATTGGATTGGCCGTCCGCAATCGGCATCACCTGTGTTGCCTGTGGATCGGACGCCGGTAGTTCTCTGACCAGACGCATGCCATCCTCTAAACAAAACTCCAACGTCGTGTCTCTATATTCACGTCTGCACTGCGGGCAGTATTTGATTGCTTCAAACGTCTCGACGCTTTGGCTTGCGCTGCTCGCCGTTACCTCCGTGCCGATGCGCATGCCATAGAAGGAGCGCCAGACGAAGAAGACAGAGATAAGGAAGAAGAGCGCCGCGAGCGCATGCGTCACGTTCGAGCCTGCGCTGCTGGTCAGGTTCACAGCCAACTCTACAGCTAACAGCCCGAAGAGCGTGGTGAATTTGATGACCGGGTTAAGAGCGACGCTCGACGTGTCCTTGAAGGGATCGCCCACGGTGTCGCCCACCACTGTCGCATCATGGAGCGCCGTGCCCTTAGCCTTCAACTCAACTTCGACGACCTTCTTAGCGTTGTCCCAAGCGCCGCCCGCGTTCGCCATGAAGATAGCCTGATAGAGGCCGAAGACCGCAATCGAAATCAGGTAGCCTATGAAGAAGAATGGCTCTACGAAGGCGAAGGCCAGCGCCGAGAAGAAGACCGTCAGGAAGATATTGAACATTCCCTTCTGCGCATACTGCGTACAGATTTGCACCACCTTCTTGCTGTCTTCAACGGACGCTCTCTCCACACCTTCCAGTTTGATGTTGGCCTTGATGAACTCGACGGCTCTATACGCTCCCGTTGTCACTGCCTGCGTTGATGCGCCTGTGAACCAGTAGATGACAGCGCCGCCTGTAATCAGTCCGAGCACGAACGGAGCATGAAGTAGCGACAGGTTCTCGGTTCCTGTAGTCAGCCCGTCGGTGAGCGCCATCATGATAGAGAAGATCATGGTGGTTGCGCCGACGACCGCCGTGCCAATCAACACGGGCTTGGCCGTTGCTTTGAAGGTGTTGCCCGCGCCGTCGTTCTCTTCCAGCAGATGCTTGGCGCGCTCGAAATTTACATCGACTTTGAAATCGCGCTTGATCTCTTCCTTCACGTTCGGTATCTGCTCTATGAGCGAGAGTTCATACACGCTCTGCGCGTTGTCGGTCACAGGCCCGTAAGAGTCAACGGCAATCGTGACCGGCCCCATGCCTAGGAAGCCGAACGCGACTAGACCGAAGGCGAAGACCGCCGGGGCGACCATCAATTCTCCAAGCCCTGTTGTGCTGACGCCGTAGGCAATAGCCATCAGCGCGACGATACTCATGCCGAGCCAGTAGGCGGAGAAGTTACCCGCGACCAAGCCGGACAGGATGTTGAGCGACGGCCCGCCTTCCTGCGAAGAGATGACGACCTCTTTGACGTGGCGCGATTCGGTAGAGGTGAAGACCTTGACCAACTCAGGAATGACAGCGCCCGCAAGGGTTCCGCAAGAGATGATGGTCGCTAGTTTCCACCAGAGCGTTACGTCACCGCGCAGGGACGGGATGATTAGATAGGACACGGCGTAGGTGATAACGATGGAGACGATGCTTGTTATCCAGACGAGCGACGTTAAGGGCTTTTCAAAGTTCATCTGGTCTGCGCCCTGATAACGAGCGCGCGCAATTGTCTCGTTGACGAAGTACGAAATGCCGCTGGCAATAATCATCATCACGCGCATGACGAAAATCCAGACCAGAAGTTGAATCTGCACCTCTTCGGCGCGCACGCCCAAAAGTATAAAGGTAATCAACGCCACGCCCGTTACGCCGTAGGTCTCAAAGCCGTCGGCTGAAGGGCCAACGGAGTCGCCCGCGTTGTCGCCAGTGCAGTCTGCAATCACGCCCGGATTACGCGCATCGTCCTCTTTAATCTTGAAGACAATCTTCATCAGGTCGGAGCCTATGTCTGCAATCTTCGTGAAGATGCCGCCCGCGATACGCAGCGCCGCCGCGCCCAGGGATTCTCCTATGGCGAAGCCTATGAAGCAGGGGCCTGCGTAATCTCTAGGGATGAACAGCAGGATGCAGAGCATGATTAAAAGCTCTATGCTGATGAGCATCATGCCTATGCTCATGCCAGCGCGAAGCGGTATGGCATAAATCGGATAGGGCTTGCCGCCGAGGCTTGCGAAGGCCGTGCGCGAGTTGGCGAACGTGTTGACGCGAATGCCGAACCACGCGACACCGTAGCTACCGGCGATGCCTACGAGGCTGAACAGCAGGATGACAATCACGCGAAAGGTATTGTTGGTCGTAGGATTCGCTGCCGGAGAAAGAAACCCGAAGTAGAGCACTATGATGACTGCGATGAAGGCTTCGAGAATCAATATGAACTTGCCCTGCGTGACCAGATAGGTCTTGCACGTCTCGTAAATCAGCTCGGAAATCTCGCGCATGGAACGATGCACGGGCAGGTTCTTCAACTGCGTGAAGATGACCATGCCGAAAACCAGCCCGAGCACGCAGACTCCGAGACCAATCATCAGAAGCGTGCGGCCATCCAGGCCAAGGAACTGCATCTGCGAGACATCCGGCAGGACTAGATTAGCCTCGCCTCCAGCCTCTTTCGCCATAGCGCTCGTAGCATAAACGCTCAGCGCGGCCAGACTTGCTCCCAACCCTACGATGCTCCTGCGAACTTTTGGCGACGACAGTGGCGCGCTTCGCTTCAATCGCTCGATTGCGCTCGATGAGCGACGCAAGTTCCTGAGCGAAACGAGCGCGACGCCGACGAAAGCTAATAGGCTGATGAAAAAGAATAATTCAGTAGACAAGGGTAATGATTCCTTTCTGTTCGTTAAAAAGATGGGGAGGGGCTTTTTTGAGCCTTTAAGCCTCCAATTTTTCCAGCGCTCACTAGCTCGCATTCAGGCAGACCGCCAGCACACCAGGAAACTCTACAATCCCCTGTGCGCATACTGCTCAGAAAATGAGTTGCGCCGAAAGTCGCTATTATTGCCGATTTCCGGGCAAACTGTCCACACCGCAGCACATGTCGTCAGGAGCGCACCGGCAAAGATTTTGGAACTGCGGAACGTCCACTGCTGAATTCGTATAAAAGCTCTGTCCATGCCATATAAGAGACCGGAGCAAAGTTCTCAACATCCAGTCTTTGAAAACTTCCCGCCATAGGAGACTTTATGAGCAGACAATCGAGGCTATTCGTCGCACTCCTTCTAACCCTTTTCTTCACGGGGGTTCTTCTCAAGTCGAGCGCGCAGCAGGTTGATGATCCGAACTTTGACACGCGCGTAGCAAAGCCCGCCTACGCTGACAAATATCCGAAAGTGCTCTTCGACGAAGCGCATTTCAACTTCCACACCACGACCGGACGCTACAAACCCTTCGCCAGCCTGATTACGAATGACGGCTATCGTGTGACGGCAAATAAAGAGAAGTTTTCAGCCGCCACGCTTAAAGGCTACGACATACTGGTCATCTCCAACGCGCTCGGCGCAGAGAGACAGAACAGCCCCGGCGCAGACCAACCCGCTTTCACCGAAGAGGAATGCGATGCTGTGCGCGAGTTCGTACGCGCAGGCGGCTCGCTACTGCTCATAGCAGATCACGCTCCCTTCGGCTCGGCTGCGGAAACGCTCGCCAAAAGATTCAATGTCGAGATGAGCAAGGGATTCACAATCGATCAGACAAACTACGACCAGTCAGAAGGCAACAAGAACATAAGCTTTCTTCTCTTCTCGCGCGAGAACAAGCTGCTGGCAGACCACCCCATCACCCTGGGACGCAATGCTTCAGAGCGCCTCTCGAAGGTAGTCACTTTCACAGGGCAGTCGCTTAAAGGGCCGGAGGGAAGCATTGCGTTTCTGAAGCTGTCCGATCAGGCGATTGATCGAGAGCGCCAGAATAGAAACAGAACGCCCGGAACGCCGGAGACTTCGCAGAGCAACGCCGCCCTTCCTACAGGAACACAGGTCGGCGCTTCCATCCCTGCCACAAAGGCAGCAGGACGTGCGCAAGGTTTGGCTTTAACATTCGGCAAAGGCCGCGTCGTAGTGCTCGGCGAAGCCGCACTGCTTTCAGCGCAGCTTGTTAAAGGCCAGGTGGCACAGATGATGGGTAGTGAAGAAGTACGAATCGGCATGAACCGCGCAGGCAATGACGACCGCCAACTGGCGCTCAACATCATGCACTGGCTATCCCGCTTGCTAAACTAAAATAATTCAACATGAATCAGATGTAAGACAGATTGAAGGCTCCGTAGGAGCTAGATGTTTATAGCGCATCCGATCAAAAAAATATCAAGCTCCGTAGGAGCGACATGTTCTCACGCCCGTTAACATGTCGCTCCTACGGAGCGTTGCTCTTGTTCCAATACGGGAACTATAAACATCTAGCTCCTACGGAGCTAAAGCTTCCTTTATGTTTAAGCGGCTCTTGCCTCGGCTGCCGCTATCTTTGGCTCAGGAGTTTTACCGCCGCTCATCCAGCGCCGTGCCGAATCGATGAGCACGACGATGGCCGCCAGCATCAGGATGGCTGTGAGCGCGACGTTGATGTAGCCTTGAATCATTGTTTCGGGTTTTTGAGCGAGCGGCCAGAAGTTGTCCGTGATGGATTGCCAGCCTGCGACGAGCGTCGTGATGGCTACAAAGGTGAGCGGAACAATCGTCACCCAGCTATAGCGTGCGCGCCCCATGTTGATGATTATCGTCGTCGCCACGCAGAGCGCTACAGATGCCAGAAGCTGGTTGGCTATGCCGAACATAGGCCAGATGGTCGAGATTGAGCCTGACCAGATAAAGGCCGCCCAGCCGAAGACGACCAGCGCCGTCGTGATGAATGAGCCGGGCGGCCAGTTCGGCTCTTCAAGCTTTTTATAAAACCTTCCGCCGAACTCGCCTACCAGAAAGCGCGCGACGCGCGTGCCGGTATCAATCGTCGTCAGTATAAAGAGCGCCTCGAACATGATGGCGAAGTGATACCAGTACTTCATAAAGCCCTGTAGGAACGGAATGCCGTCGAAGATTTTGGCGATGCCAAGTGCTAGTGTGACCGCACCACCCGTACGACCGCGCAAATTCTTTTCGCCCGATTCGGCTTCGAGGCGATCAATCTCTTTCGGCTGAAGGTCGAAGCCTGCGCCCGTGTGCGTGTCCACCATCTGAGCATAAGCAGCCTTCTGCGCATCCGTCTTCTGCGCCGTATTGATGGCGAAATAATCGCCGGGGAACAAAGACGTTGCGGCAATCAGCGCGACGACTCCAACCACTCCCTCCATCAACATCCCGCCGTAGCCGATTATCCGCGCGTCAGTTTCCTTTGCAATCATCTTCGGCGTCGTGCCCGAAGAGATGAGCGCGTGAAAACCACTGATTGCGCCGCACGCGATGGTGATGAAGACGAACGGGTAGACCTTGCCCGGAATCACAGGCCCGCCTCCCGCCACAAACGGCGTCCAGGCGGGCATGTTCAGGGTCGGGTGTACCAGAACGACGCCGATGATGAGAAAGGCAATCGTGCCGATTTTCAAGTAAGACGAAAGATAGTCGCGCGGGCACAGCAGCATCCAGACAGGCAAGACCGAAGCTATAAACCCGTAGGCCGCCATCAGGACGATGATAGTGTTGCGCGAAAAGGTGAAGCTCGCAGCCCATGAGCTTTCAGCTATGCGTCCACCCAGGAATACAGCTAACAGTAGTCCTACGACGCCTATGATGCTCGCTTCCGCAATCCTTCCGGGTCGTATGCGGTACATGTAAAGACCCATTAGGAGCGCGAGCGGAATCGTAAAGCCGACCGTGAACGTCCCCCAGGGAGATTCCGCCAGAGCGTTGACAACCACAAGGCCAAGTCCTGCCAGAGCGATGACGACGATGAAGAGAATGGCTATGCCTGCCACCAGACCGGATAGCGGGCTAATCTCCGTGCGCGCAATCTCGGCTAAGGACTTCCCGCGCCGCCGTATGCTCGCCACCAGAATCATGAAGTCATGAACCGCGCCGCCCAGACACACGCCGATTACCAGCCATAGCAATCCGGGGAGGAAACCGAACTGCGCCGCCAGCACAGGCCCGACGAGAGGCCCCGCGCCCGAAATCGCTGCGAAATGATGGCCGAAGAGAACCCACTTGTTCGTAGGATAATAGTTGTGCCCGTCATACATCGTCTTGGACGGTACAGGGCGCGCATCGTCCAGGGTCAACACTCGCGCCGCTATAAACGCAGAGTAGTAGCGATACGCAATAGCCATCACGCACAGTGCGCCCAGGATTATCGGTAATGCGTTCATGCTGCTCCAGTCTCCTGACAGAGAGAGTGTGATGTGCCTACGATTTCCGATTGTAGATAATATTCACCTTTTCCAATTTTGCGAAGCGCCGCACCGCGCCTCAGTCTATAAATGGAAGCCAAAGACGATTACGCTTATAACATGGGATTAAGCCACGCGAGAGCTGATTAGAAGAGCGCAGGCTCAATAACCGACGCTCAATTAGGCCGCAAATTCTTATTGCTTTTCCTGTAACATAACGGTTAAGCTGCGCGGTGCTGCGAGTTGCCTCCTCGCCGGGCAGACGACAGAAATTTCCGGCGACTTCCCGACACACTAATACCAGACCGCGCGTGAAGGCGCTCACGGCAATTCAGAAAAACTTGAAATTTACGGCGTGTCGCTCTAGAAAGCCGACAGCGCGCCAGCCAGCAGGCTCAGCGCAATCTCCCGCAACGTGTCAGCATCCGAGGCCAGCAGCATATCCATCTGACCCGCAACCGACGCGCTTGGCAGTTGTATTTCGCCTGTGATTGTCTGTGACGGAGGCGGCGGGGCTGTAATGCCTGGCAGTTGTATATCACCTGCGAAGGCGGAGGTTGTAAGCACCATAGCTAAAAAAGCTGCGGCGCAGAGTTGGCGAATTTTTCGCATGACTTATCTCCTGTGTTGCAAACTTATAATTAGAGGTAAAAGCTAAATTCTGGGCAATAGCATTAGCCTGCGAAGGCATAGGATGACACTGTATCAAGCTGGAACAGGGGTCGCAAATAATTTTGCAAGGGAAAGAAAGGTGTAGACCTCATATGACTTTAGCGGCTCAACTTCTTCGACAAATAGATGACCCTACCCTTAGTCCGGTGGAGCGAGCACGACTGCGCTGTCAGCTTGCAAGCGAGTTGGCGGATTCGGGTAACTACGAGGCTGCGCGTAAAGCGATGGGTAAGTTATGGCAGCACATAGGGGAGCGGCCACAGCTTGATAAACTTGACCAACACACTGCGGCAGAAGTCTTACTTCGTTCCGGGTCTCTGACAGGATGGATCGGTAGTGCTAATCAAATTGAGGGCACACAAGAGTTAGCAAAGGATTTAATCAGCGAGAGCATTAATATCTTTGAGGCGCTACATGATACCGAGAAGGTAGCTGAGGCTTCTATTGATCTAGCAATCTGCTATTGGCGCGAAGGAGCTTTTGACGAAGCACGTATTACATTACAGAATTTATTAAGTCAACTTGGAAGTAAATATAGCGGGCAAAAGGCCAGAGCTTTATTAAATAGCGCAGTGGTTGAAATATCACTGAACCGATTTAATGACGCTCTGTCTTTGTTGATAGAGGCTGCACCTTTATTTGAGGAGAACCAAAGTCATGCCATTAAAGGGAGGTTTCATTACCAGCTTGCCCTTGTACTGAAGAAACTAGCTGCATCGGAAGATCGTGAAGATTATACAGACCGGGCTCTTCTTGAATATGCAGCCGCGAGCTATCACTTTGAGGAAGCAGGGCTAACGCGCTATCGGGCCGCAGTAGAAAATAATCTTGGCTATCTGTTCTTTATCACGGGAAAGATTGCTGAAGCACATGAACATTTAGACCGCGCGCGGAGGCTTTTCAGCGGGCTTAAAGATAGTGTTCATACGGCGCAGGTGGATGAGACGCGGGCGCGTGTGTTTCTGGCTCAGGGACAGAATGCCGAGGCTGAGAGGGTTGTGCGGGGGGCGGTGCGGACGCTGGAGAGGGGCGATGAGTTGTCGCTCCTGGCGGAGGCGTTAACGACGTGGGGGGTGGCGCTGGCGCGGCTGGGGAAGTATGAAGAGACGCGGGCGGCGCTGGGGCGTGCGGGCGAGGTGGCGGAGCGGGCGGGCGATAACGAGAGCGCGGGTGTAGCGGCGATTACCGCCATGGAAGAGCTTGGGACGCAGCTTGCCATAGATGAGTTGCAAGCTATGTATGAGCGTGCTGACAGTCTGCTGGCTGATTCGCAGAACACGGAGACGCTCAGGCGACTTCGCGTTTGTGCGCGGCTCGCAGTGGATGCCACTCGTGTTCGTACGAGGGAGTTCGCCGCGCCCGGTTTTGTGTATGCGGATGAGGGCACGGGCGAGTTACTGCGAACGGCGCATCTTGTTGCCGGAACGCAGGCGACTGTGCTGATTACGGGTGAGACGGGAGCGGGAAAAGAAGTGATGGCGCGTCTCATTCACCAGTGGAGCGGGCGTGCGGGCGAGTTCGTTGCAATCAACTGCGGAGCGCTGACGGAGACCCTGTTTGAATCGTTACTCTTCGGTCACGTGCGAGGCAGCTTTACAGACGCCGTGCGGGATCACGCGGGCGCTGTGCGCGAAGCTGTGGGCGGCACACTCTTTCTGGATGAGATTGCGGAATTGAGCTTTGGCAGCCAGGGTAAGTTGCTGCGCTTGATAGAGCGCGGCGAGATTCACGCCGTCGGCGCTCCTCTGCCTGAGCATGTGGACGTGCGCATTGTCGCTGCCGCCAACTGCGACCTGGAGCAACGCGTCGCTTGCGGGGAGTTTCGCGCAGACCTCTTCTACCGGCTCAATACTTTTCATCTGGTTATCCCCTCGCTCAGGGAGCGACCCGAAGATATTCCGCCGCTCGCCATCCATTTTATTAAAGAACTCTTCAAACTACATCGTAAGCAAGTGACCTTCATGCCGGAGGCCATCGAAGCCATGCGAAGCCTTCCGCTCAAAGGCAACGCGCGCGAGTTGCGTGCGCTCATAGAACGCACTTTGCTGACGGCGAAAGACGGCGCGGTAATTACGCCATCTGCCGTGGAAGCTCTGGCAGTCAGGCGATTGATGAGCACGGCTACGCTGTCCGATCCCTGGGAAGGATGCTCGCTGAAGGCCGAAGTCAGAGACTTTGAAAGCAACCTCATCAAGCTCGCGCTGGAAACTACAGGGGGCGGTGTCACGCAGGCGGCGCGCCTGCTGGGCATGACGCACCAGCGTCTCTGCGCAATGCTGCAAAGCAGGCATAAAAGTCTACTCCCCGCAAAAAAGAGTTCACTGCCTCGCAAGCGAAGCGTTATTAGCAAGTTAAGTCATTAAAAAATTCGGGCGCGTATCAAATATCCCCGCGCGTCAAACACGCACCTCATCAAATAGTCAGTATTTGCGCACGTCTCTTCCTGTGGCCCGGTTTGTGCAAGGGGCAGGCTAACATGTCACCTCATCATGCAATGAATGGCCTGACTGTTTGCTAAGCATGAACCTACGAGTGCAGAAGGTCGTACACCTCATCCAAAAAGACCTGAGCCGCAAAGTTACTCTAGGCGAGATGGCGCAGGCTGTGAATCTCTCTGCCGCTCACCTGCGAACACTCTTCAAATCAGAGATAGGGATGACGCCCGTCCAATATCAGAAGAAGCTTCGCCTGCTCGAAGCCCGAAGGCTTCTGGAGAGCACTTTCTTGAACGTGCAGGAGATTATGGTGCAGGTGGGCCTTAGCGACGACAGCCACTTTGTGCGCGACTTCAAAAAGCTATACGGCCTCGCTCCGGCGCAATATAGAGCGCGTCATCAGCACACAGAGAGAGAAAAAAGAGAGTAGTTATATAAAATCATCGAATCGGCCAATAAATCGTCGTTTCGGCCAATAAATTATCGTTGACGAGACAATGAAGCTACTTTACTTTACATAAGTTCATTGGATACTCCTTCTGAGTAGTGAAGGTGCAAAGCGAATGGGATGCTGTTCTCACAAGCATCCCATTCTAAAAAATAGCTTCACGGCTTGAGGTCGCGAGCGACGGTCGGAATAAAAAATCAGTCTCCTCCGGCGCTCCTTTTAACAAGCTTTCATTCTGTAAATGTAAACGCGGCGGTCGGGGGACGGGCGTGACCGCGAAGGCCGTAGGTCTGCCTGCGAGCGGCTGCGTTTACTTCTGGATACCTCTTTGCTTGAGGCGCAAGTAAAGGGGGAAGCCAAACCGCCTGCGAGTTCGATGAGGTGCTCGTGGGCGGTTCGGCATTTAAGAGCACATCTCAGGTGCATATAAAAGAGAGCGGAGCCACGAACCGGCACTAAACAGCATGAAGGGACACGAAGGAGCACGAAAGCGGACTCTATAAAACGCGAGTTCAAGATAAGCAAACTATCCTCTTAGCCCCTGAAAGGGGCGAAAGAATTTAGCCCACGGCGTGAGCCGTGGGAATCAAGCCGCATTCAAAAGTTAAAAGCCCCGGCAGGGGCGAAAGAAAATCAAGCCGGATTTTTTTCGCCCCTGCCGGGGCTTTGAAATGTTCGCTCTGCTTATATTCCCATGACTTACGTCATGGGCTACATTCTATCGCCCCCTGACGGGGGTTACCATTCTTCCTATTCTGAAGAGGCAGTCATCATAATCTTTATGTTTCGCGCCGCCAGTTCTTTAACGAAGGAATCAGGCGGCACGCATCGTTCTTGAGGGATCGCGCCCTTTTCGAGGATTTCGCCGCGCGCCATCATCTGCGCGATGATGGAGGCCGGAAAAGCAGTCGTGCGCTGCATGGCAGAGAGTCCTGTCACCTGGTCGAAGCGATCAATGATGTAATAGCGAAGCGTTTCCGTGCTGTTTTTGCCTGCGTAGTTGCCGCGAAACTCCACCAGAATCAGAACCACATCAGGCTCGTCCGCCGGAAGATGACGCAAGAGCATTTCGCCTAGCACACGACGCGGGCTGACACGCGCGCCGTCCACTTCAATCGCTTCACCCGAAGCGAGGCCGAGGTCTGTGAGGAGCTTGAATTTTTCACAGTGGCCGGGATAGCGAATCGTCTTGTAATCAAGCTGGCGTACACGTCCCCTGTAAGTTTCTGGCAGCGTGGACGTGCCGCCTGAAGTTTGAAAAGCTTCCAGCTCTTCAAAGGGCGCAGGGAAGCTGAGTTGCTCCAGCTCCGTCATCGAATCAACCTCTACGATGCGCCCGTCTCGTATAACGCGCGCACGCTCTATGTACTCGTTGATTAACCCTTCGACGGAAAAGACAATCTGGTAGTTGAGGGGAGGGCGCGGATGTTGCGGCAATCCTCCGACGCGTATATGTATCTCTTCAAGATTTTCAAAACGCGCCGCGCCGTGTGCGACCAGCACAGAGACCATGCCGGGCGCAAGACCACAATCCGGTATGATGTTAACGCCCGCGCGCTTTGCTTCCATATCAAGCGCAAGCTCGCTGTCCACGACCGTGTTGTTGCCGCCCAGATCGCAGAAGCTCACGCGAGCCTCAATCGCCGCTCGCGCCAGACTCAGATTATAGCTGTAGACCACGCAGCTAATCGCAGCATCATGCCCGCGCATTAACTCGACCACGCGTTCCTGATTCGATACATCAACCTGCGCCGCCGTGAGCCTGTCGCTGCCGATTGTTTCCACGACTGCGCGTGCGCGCTCACCGTCAACGTCAGCGACCGTCACGCTTTCGCAGTCCGAATTGTGCGCCAGATCAAAGGCCGCGCCGAGTCCCATGCGGCCAGCACCAAGTACTAGAATCCTCATAATAAGAGTCCAGAGAGTCTGGAGAGTCTGGAGAGTGAAAAGAAAGTCGCTTCCGGCTCTCCAGACTCTCTGGACTCATTTAAGATCGCGTTACGGGTCGCCAGCGTCTCTCTAAGTATTCTGCGACACGCGTGAGCGGGAAGGTCAGGAGCAGGTAAAAGACTGCGACCACAGGCCAGATAGTTAAAGGCGCTGCGTAGCGGCTCGCCAGTTCCTGGCCGGTGCGCGCAAGCTCCGTGAGTCCTATGACCGAGACGAGCGACGAGTCTTTCAGCAGCGCTATGCCTTCGTTCGTCAGTGGCGGCACGACGCGGCGAAAGGTTTGCGGCAGGATGATGCGCCGCATGGCCTGCGAATAGGTCATGCCGAGCGAGCGCGCGGCCTCCATCTGTCCAACGTCAATCGAAAGAATGCCCGCGCGGAAAATTTCTGCGATGTAGGCCGCGCTGTTTAGAGTCAGGGCTATGACGCCGGAGGTGAAAGCCGGAATGAAGATGTGAAAGTAAGGAAGCACGAAGTAGATGAAGAGAATCTGCACGAGCAGCGGCGTCCCGCGCATCACTTCCACGTAAAGGGCAGCCGGAGCTTTCAGCACGCGCGAGGATTGTACGCGCGCGAGCGCCAGCAGCAGACCTATGGGAAGACCGAGCAGAAGACTCAGGATGGCGAGCCGCGCCGTGAACCAGACGCCGCTCAAAAAAAGCGGCAGCGTACGGCGAATAATGTCTACATCAAATACCTTCGGCTTGCGATTTTGCGCCGCCGCAGCTTGCGCCTGTTCAGCGGCTTCGCCGAACCACTTCTCGTGAATCTGATTATATTCGCCAGTCTCTTTAATCTTCTTGAGCGCGGTATTGATAGCGGCCAGCAAATCTTCGTTGCCCTGCGCGACGGCGATGCCGAACTTTTCGTCTGTGAAGCGACGCCCCACGGTTTTCAGCTCACGAAAGCTCTGAAAGATCATGTACTTCAAAACGGGCGCATCGCCGACTACGGCATCGATGCGACGATTGCGAAGGTCTAGCAGGGCGAGGTCAATCGTATTGTACTTGGCGACCGTGACGCCCTCTTTCTTCTCAAGCTCGTACTGCGCGGTCGTGTTTATCTGCACGCCAACGCGCTTACCCTTCAAATCATCCGGCGAAGAGATGCCCTGCGTGTTTTCGTTGACGGCAATCAACTGGCCGGAATCGTAGTACGGGTCGGAAAAGAGCATAGAGGCGCTGCGCTCAGGCGTGATGGTGACGGAAGACATGACGGCATCGAACGTGCCGTTCTGGAGCGCCGGAAAGATGCCGTCGAAGCTTGAATTGATGAAACGAGCGCGCACGCCAAGCTCACGCGCAATCGCTTTGGCTAAGTCAATATCGAAACCCGTGAAGTCTCCGCCCTCCGCGGATTCAAACGGCGGGTACGTAGCATCCGTGCCGATTCTCAACTCTCCGCTCTGGCGCACGCGTGCGAGCGACGATTGAGCGAACGAGGGAAGGGGCAGAAACAAGAGAAGAAGGAGCGTAGCAAGATAGCGCCTGATGGTGTGCTTCATTTTAATTTTTGTCTCACTCTTCCTGTCCGAGGGATAAACGCGTGCCTTTGTCTGCAATCTCTTCCGTCTTCCCTGTGTTCGCTGCCGCCTGATTGTCCGCCTGTGCGTCTTCGTCCTGAAAGCTACGCATGAAGGAGCGCGTCTCTTCCTTCTGCGGTTTGCTGAAGACCTCTTCGGGCGTGCCTGCTTCGACGGCGTGGCCGCCCTCGAAGTAGATGACCTGATCCGAGATGCGGCGTGCAAAGTTCATGTCGTGCGAGACGACGACGATTGTTTTGCCCAGATCGTCCAGAGCGCGGAACATGCGCGCGACTTCCTGTATGAGCTGCGGGTCAAGCGCGGATGTCGGCTCGTCAAAGAGAATCACGTCCGGCTCCATAGCGAGCGCCCGCGCAATCGCCACGCGTTGTTGCTGGCCGCCCGATAGCTGCGCCGGATAAAAATCCTCTTTGGCCGACAACCCGACCTTTTTCAGATATTGACGCGCAAGCTCTTCGGCTCGTTCGCGCGGCATATTCTTGACTGTGATAGGAGCTTCGGCGGCGTTGCCCAGAACGGTCAGGTGCGGGAAGAGATTGAAGTTCTGAAAGACTATGCCGACACGCGCGCGGAGTCTACGCGTTAACTCCTTCTCTTCAGCCGCCGTCAACTTTCTGTCTTCCGTGCCCTGAACTTCAACTCCGGCGATGTTCATGCGCCCGTGCTCGAACTTCTCAAGGCGGTTCATGCAGCGCAGCATGGTCGATTTGCCACAGCCCGATGGGCCAAGGATGGTTGTCAGTTGCCCTTCTTCTATCTGGAACGTGGCGTGATTCAAGACGGTGTTAGAGCCGTAGCGCTTGACGACATTGGTGACTTCTATCACTTCACAAGTCTCCTCGATTACGGTTGCTGCTTTTAGGATGAAACTGAAGACGCCCTTGCCCGCTCGGCGACCCGCTTAAAAGCGACGCTGGGACGGTGCGGCGGAGTTTGGCACAGTATAAGGCAAAAGTAAAAAGATGGGGATGGGGGTCAGGGATTAGGGGATAGTAATATGTTTTTCTCCATCCTCTAACCCCTAACCCCCATCCCCCGCCTTTTACCTTTTTACTTTTGCCTTTAGAATATCGGTCGCTAATGAGTCGCTCGAAAAACTTTTCGGTTTACGAAAACCTGGACACGTCCTTCGTTAATCTGGGCGCGCTCCTGCGCTATCTACAGCAGCGGGATTTCGTGGGGCGGATTCATGTGGATATGGGGGACTATCAAGCGGAGATTCGCTTGCGCGCCGGAGAGCGTCCGCAGGTTCGTGAGCGAGATATGATGACGGGACGAGAGGGCGAAGGCGAGGCGGCGCTGCAAAGATTGATGGTGCGCGCTCTGGATGCAGGCGGGATAATCGGCGTCTACGGCGAAGCAGCAGAGCAATCGGGCATTGATACAGCCTTTGAAGAAGAGGCGACCGAATCGCAACCGAAGACGGTGGCCGGGACAGCGTGGGAAAAGGCTGGCCTGGAGCTTTCCGATAAAGAGATTGACTGGAAGGGGCTTCTGCGCACGAGCGCCGATTTGATTGCCTCCATAGAGCGCGCGGCGCGCAGCATGGGTGCGAATTTCGATGCGCTGTTTCGCACGGCTCGGCTGGAGCTGGCCGATGACTACTCGTTCCTTGATCCGAACAGCGGAAGTTTGGAATATGCCGGTAATAAAATAGAGCTTCACTCAAGCCCAAGCCCGCGAGCCTTTGTCTCCGGCCTGTGTGAAGCCCTGCGCCGCGTGGTGGAAAAGCTGACGGCCACGGCACGTGCCGCGAGCGTGCGCGAGCGCATAGCCCTTGAGCTGGCAGTGCTGGTGCGCCGTAGAGGCCGACAGCTTGACCACTTCGGCTTCATGCCCCAGCTTGATCGCATTGCGGGCACTAGAGTGATATAAAAGCTGTCAGCTATCAGCATTCAGCTTTCAGCTTCTTTTTTTAATCTCATTTTTATATGAAAGGCGTCGTCAGCCTTCACACCATCGCTGATTGCTGGCGGCTGATAGCTTTATGTTTAAATGGACTGCATTCTGGACGACGTTTGGCGCGCTGTTTCTGGCGGAGATGGGTGATAAGACGCAGTTGGCGGCAATCACGCTCTCCGCTCAAACTCGCTCGCCGCTCTCTGTTTTCTTAGGAGCGGCGACTGCTCTCGCGCTCGTCTCTCTGATAGGCGTCGGAGTCGGCGCAGTGCTCGGTGAGTACCTGCCCGCAAACATATTACGCAAAGTGGCCGCCCTGGCGTTTATCATCATAGGTATTCTGATGCTCTGGGGAAAGATGTAGGAAAAGAAGGGGGAAAAGGGAAAAGAGGGAAAAGGTCAAAAGGGTGAATGCCATACTTTCCCTTTTACCCGTTTCCCCTCTTTCCCTTCTTAATCGCATGTATCCATTCCGAAATATTCTGTTCCCGACCGATTTCACACCGCACGCTCGCGCGGCTTTGAAGTACGCGGCGGCCTTTGCGCGCGAGGGCGGGGGACGCGTGGTGCTCTTCAGCGTGCAGGGCGGCACGGTGCCCGCGAATCTTTTAACGCTGCCGGAGCGCATCTTTGAAGAGCCGGAAAAGCACTGGCTCAAAAAGCTGCGCACGGATGTCAGCGAGGTTCTGTCAGACCCCTTGCTCGCCGGTCTGGAGGTCGAGCCGATAATAGTCGAAGGCGAGCCTGCGCCGGAGATTGCGCGCGCCGCGCATGAGTTCGGTATTGATCTGGTGACGATTGTGACGCACGGTCGCCAGGGATTATCGCGCGCTTTGTGGGGTTCTACAGCCGAAGAGATAATTGCCGAAGCGCCGTGTCCCGTTTTGACGATTCGCCCGCCACAGCGCGATTTCGTAGAGCATCGTGGGGCGAACACGGAGATTCGACTGAACCGTGTGCTGCTGGCGACAAACTTTCGTCCCACAGCCAACGCCGCTACGCAGATGGCGATTGCTCTCGCCGCTCGCACGGGTGCAGAGCTTCATGCCATCTATGTCATCAGCGACTATGTGGGGCAGATGGCCGAGATGTTTCCTGAGTCGAGCGGCCCGCCGCTTTCTCGCCTGCGCGACTTCGTAGAGGATCATATGCAGAACTTCGTACGCGAGAACGGAGGCCGCGCCACCACCCATGTAGCCGAAGGGCGTCCTTACGAAGAGATAGTGCGGCTGGCTATGGAAGCGGATTTCGACCTTATAGTCATAGGCACAAGCGTTCACGCTTCGCTCTTCGGCGGCGCGCCCGTGCTTGGGCCTGACATCGAGCGCGTGGTGAGAAACGCGCCGTGCCCTGTGCTCTGCGTGCCTTCAGGTCGCGTCGTCACGCCGCAGCCCGTGCGCGTCACAGAGCCTGTTCCACAAACCTGACAAAAGAAGAGGCTAGAGGTCAGAGGTTAGAGGTTAGTCAGAAATTCTTTTACTAACCTCTAACCTCTAATCTCTAGCCTCTGACCTCTTATTTCACGCTCTCCATGGGGAAGCCCGCGTTCTTCCATGCGTTCGTTCCGCCGAGCAGCGCTGCTACATTTTCATAACCGGCTTTTTGAAGTATTTGCGCCGCACGGGCGCTTGAATGTTCAGACGGTCAAGAACAGTAGAGGACTATGAGCTTGTCCTTCGGAAGCTCGCCCGCGCGCGAGATTAACTGGGCTTCTGGAATGTCCAGCGCGCCCTTGATGTGTTCCTGTTTGTAAGCCTCATCGCCGCGCACGTCTACGACGACCGCCTTGCCCTGATCCAGCATGTCGCGCAACTCCGCTATGGTTACACGGCGCACATTATCCGGCGGAGTATTGCGCGCCGTCCCTGGAGCACTACTATTGCCCTTGCCTGAACCACTTCCAGTCTGATCAGTACCATTGCATCCCGCAATCATTGCGGCAGCCACCAGGACAACCACCGCCAGCGCACACAGAAGACGCATTCAACAAACCTCCGTAAAGACAGTTTTGAGTTTACAGTTTTCAGTTTTCAGAAAAAGCACATGGCTCTTCTGCTGAAAACTGAAAACTCAAAACTGTCTTCTCACTATTTCTTCTCCACCGGCAATCCGGCTTTTTCCCAGGCCGCGTAGCCGCCGAGCAGTGCGGCTGCGTTTACGAAACCTTTTGCTTTGAGTTCCTGCACCGCACGGGCGCTTGAGTGCTCGTTCGGTCAAGAGCAGTACGTAACGACCAGCTTGTCTTTCGGCAATTCTTTGGTGCGGTCGGCTATCTTGTCGCCGGGAATCCAGCGCGCACCTTTGATGTGGCCTGCCTTGTACTGGTCTTCGCCGCGCACGTCAACGACAATGGCCGTGCCTTTCAACAGAGCCGCACGAAGCTCTTCGACCGTAACGCGCCGCACGCCGTCTTCGGGCGTTGCTTGCGGCTGCGCTTGCTCTGATGGTTGCGCAAGCATAGCAGTGTCTCTTTTATGACTGGCGCTGACGGCCAGTAGAACCGACAGCGCAATCAGTAGCGTTGCCGATGCGAGGACTAGAGAGCGCATCTTTGTTGGCCTCCTTAATGTTTCGGACAGGTAGAGGAGTTTGATAATCCCTGCCCTTGAAGAAATGGCACCTTCAGCCATCCTCGAATAGTTCTACCACGTTCAAGCCTGCATCGCAAAAGGGAGGCGGACGATTGGTTCAGGTGGAAAGAAGACGTGAGCCGCTAACCCGCACGAAACGGTATGGAGGAAACCGCGCGAAAGATTCTCAATGGTCTTTTGTGTTTCTTCATGTGGATTTGTGGTTCACGTCTTCTTTCACCCCTCTATCCGGTACATTGTTCTTTAGTTGCAGGCTCTTGATTTTCTCTCCAAAAACCTTCCCGAAACAGCAAAGGTGTGCTATAGACCGAGCTTAATTATTACAATCCAGAGAGTTCCCGGGAGGCGGGAGTCAGAGATTTCGGAGGCATTGGGGGATGGAGCCTATGTCGCGGCGACGCTTACTTATTCGGGCGGGGCGAACCTTTTGCGCGGCATCCGTACTCTGTCTTCTAGTCATATCAAACAGTTGTCTTCCTAAATCGTCCACGACAGGCAGTGGAAGCATTACCGTCTATGGTTTCTCCGTCATGAAGGAGTCGCTGGAGAAAGCCATCTTTCCGGCCTTTGCCGCCAAATGGAAGCAGGAGCACGGCGGCGAAGACGTGAAATTCACTTCCAGCTTTGCCGGGTCTGAAACGGTCACGAACCAGATTCTTCAGGGCGTCGGAGCCGACGTTGCGATTCTCTCGATTGAGCGCGACGTAGATAGATTGAAGCAGGGCGGCTTCGTCACGGCGGACTGGCATCAGTTGCCCTCGCAGGGCATCGTCAACAAGACGCCTTTCGTCATACTCGTGCGGCGCGGCAATCCCAAGGGCATACGCGATTTCCCTGACTTAGCCAAGCCCGGCGTCAAAATCATTCACCCCGATCCGGTCTCGTCCGGCGGCGCGATGTGGTCTATCCTTGCAATCTACGGTTCGGAGCTAATGAAGTCAGAGAGGGATACGGGCAAGCGCGACGAGGCGCGAGCCTTGAACACGCTTCGAGCCATCTGGCGCAACGTCATCGCTACGCCAGGCTCCGCGCGTGAAGCGCGCACGCAGTTCGAGACAGGCTACGCCGACGCGCTCATCACCTACGAGCTTGAAGCCATCTTGATGAAGCAGGCCAAGGCCGACATAGAGATAGTCGTCCCCGAATCGACCATCTTCAGCGAACACCCTGCGGCCATCATCGACCGCAATGTCACGGCGGAAGAACGACCCGTCGTCAACGCTTTCATTCAATACCTGTGGAGCGACGAAGCACAGCGCGCCTTCGTCAAATATAATTTCCGCTCCGTTACAAACGAAGAATTTAACAAGGAGAACAAAGATTTCGCCGAAATCAAGCTACCTTTCTACGTCAAAGACCTGGGTGGTTGGGACAAAGCTTACCCAGACATCATCGAGCGCATCTGGCGCGATAAAGTGCAAAAAAACAAGTGATAAAAATAAGTTTTCAGTTTTGAGTTTTCAGTTTTCAGAAAAGACTGAGGCTGAAAACTAAAAACTGAGAACTGAAAACTGAAATATGAGTGCAACTGTTAAAGCGATGCGGCACGTGCGGGGCTTCGATGTGGTGCGGCCTCTGAGTATAGGTATGATGATAATCATCATGCTGCCGCTTGTCTTGTTGCCGCTGGCTTCAATCTTCATCTTCGGGACGAAGAAGGGGTTGGGAAGTTTCTGGGCGGCGCTGACCGCGCCGGAAGCCATCTTTGCGCTGAAGCTCTCGATTGTGACGAGCTTCTGGGCGACCCTCTTCAACGTGCTGTTCGGATTGCTTGCGGCCTACGTGCTCTCGCGCTACATGTTCTGGGGGCGGACTGCTCTGATTGTGACCATCTCGCTGCCGACCGCGATTCCGACCGCCGTCGCTGGCTTTGCGCTGCTGCTGCTGTGGGGGAAGTACGGGATGATCGGCCAGTACTTATCTGAAGACCACCAGATAATGTTCACGCCGTACGCGATTATCGTCGCCAATATCTTCGTCACCTTCCCGCTCGCCTTCGGCGTGCTGATGTCCGTGTTCGAGACCATGAGCCGCTCTCTGGAAGAAGCGTCTGCGACCATCGGAGCAACACGGTGGCAAACTTTCTGGCACGTGACGCTGCCTTCTTTGCGCGGGGCAATCGTGACGGGCGCGCTTTTGACTTTCGCGCGTGCCATAGGCGAGTTCGGCTCTACTATCTTAGTTTCCGGTAATCTGGCGATGCGTACACAGACCGCGCCGCTCTACATCTTCGCCAAGTTCAACGAAGGACAGGTCGAGGCGGCAAATGCCGTCGCCATCGTGCTCGCGCTCTTCTCGTTCATCATCTTCAGCATTCTCTTTTTCGCGCGCGACTGGCTGGACACGGATTAGGGCTTTAAGGCTTATGCAAACGGAAGAATTCACAACCCTCTTCGGGAACGCAGAGAGGACTTCATCGGATGAGCAGCGCACGCCTGTTGCCGCGAGCGTGCGCGGTGTGAGCAAGAGCTTTAAGGGCACGCGTGTGCTGGAAGACATTGATTTCGATGTCGCGGAGGGCGAATCAATCGTGCTATTGGGCGCATCGGGCAGCGGGAAGACTACAATCCTGCGCGTCATAGCAGGACTCGAAGAGCCTGACACGGGGCGCGTCATTCTTCACGGCAAGGATGTTTCGGAACTGCCCGCGCGCGAACGCCACGTCGGCGTCATCTTCCAGAACTACGCGCTCTTCCCGCGTATGAACGTAGAGGCCAATATAGGCTACGGCCTGCGCATACGTGGCCGCTCGCGCAAAGAGATACGCGAGGAAGTGGATCGCTTAATAGAGCTTGTGCATCTGGAAGAGCATCGCAGGAAATATCCTTCACAGCTTTCGGGCGGTCAGCAGCAACGTGTGGCGATTGCGCGCACGCTCGCCTACAAGCCGCAGGTGCTTCTCTTTGACGAACCCTTCGGCGCGCTCGATGCGCAGATACGCGTGCGCCTGAGACGCGAGATACACGCGCTCTTGAAGAAGGTCAACGTGCCTGCCATCTTCATCACGCACGATCAGGAAGAGGCGCTTGAGATGGGCGACCGCATCGCCGTCATCAACGCCGGACGGATAGAGCAGATAGGCACGCCGCACGAGGTTTATAACAAGCCTGAGACGGAGTTCGTCGCTACCTTTCTGGGCGCAGCCAATCTTCTTCTGGGCGTAGTGAGCGGCGAGAATGTTTCGGTCGGCTCCGTGCTTATTCCTGCCAGAGAAGAGACTGCGCACTTCAGCGACGGGCAATCCGTTAAGCTCGTCTTCCGCCCGGAAGATGTTTGCCTGAGCCGCACGGGCACGCTGCCCGAAGGATGTCGCCGCCTGACGAACGGCGTCGTCGAAGAGATTAGCTTCGTAGGCGCGTACGAACGTCTGACGCTCCGGCTAGACCTGTCTGCACGACAGCCCGCTCCAAACGAGCCGCCGCTCTACAGTGTCAGCGTCGGCGCGGTGGAGCAGAAAACGGGCGTCCCCATCATCGTCACGCGCCCCAAGTCGGAAGTCTCCACCACACCTCTTCAGCCTAATGACCGCGTTGCTATCGGCCTTACCTCTTTCCGGGTGCTTCCGAACTTCACGCTCGAATCCGAACGCGCCGGAAAAATCGTGGCCGCACGAAGATAGTTGGACGAAACCACGCGCATCACACGAAGCAACGCGAAGAAGATAACAGCACACGCAGAGATTCGTTCGCGGGTTCGTTATGTTTCGTGTGATGCGCGTGCTTCATTCTCTTTATCTCAAACGAGCGTTAAGCTAAGATGCGCGTGAAGCATCATTGACCTGTAGGAAATTGAAGACGGGTTGCAATCCTGTATCAAGCCCCTGAAAGGGGCGGAAGAATTTAGCCCACGGCGCGAGCCGTGGGAATAGTGAAGCATTCAAAAGTTAAAGCCCCTGTTAAGGGGCGAAAGATTCTTCCGCCCCCTTGCGGGGGCTGAACATTCTTTTTCGCTACAATACCCACGGCTCACGCCGTGGGCTACAGTCTATCGCCCCTTTCAGGGGCTTTTAGAACAGTAGCTCGAAATTAGTCGCTTTCATCTACAACTTGCTTTAACCAGCTTACTGCTACATACAAGGCTTGCTGATGAATCAACCTGCTGAAGACGCACATGAGTATCAAGCTAAGTGGGCGAAGGTCATTGACCAGACGCGCTGCATTGGCTGTCATGCCTGCACGACCGCCTGCAAGTCAGAGAATCTGGTGCCGCTTTCGGTGACGCGCACCTACGTCAAGCACGTTGACGTGGGAGAGTTTCCGCAGGCACGGCGCGCCCATCAAGTGACGCGCTGCAACCAGTGCGCTCATGCACCGTGCGTTGTGGCCTGTCCGACAACCGCCATGTTCAAGCGCGCGGACGGCATAGTTGATTTCGATAAATCCATCTGCATAGGTTGTAAAGCATGCATGGCCGCTTGCCCGTACGACGCCATCTTTATCAATCCGGAGGATCATTCGGCTGAGAAGTGCAACTTCTGCGCGCATCGCATTGACATGGGGTTAGAGCCTGCGTGCGTCGTGGTCTGCCCTGTAGAAGCCATCCTCGTCGGAGACATGAACGACGAGACATCGAAGGTTGCAGGTATCATCAATCGTGAAGCGGTCAACGTGCGTCGCCCGGAAAAAGAGACGCTGCCGAAGCTCTTCTACAAGGGAGCGCACCAGGCCACGCTAGACCCTCTGGCGGCGCGTCGCCCAGACGGCGGCCTCTTCATGTGGAGTGAGCAGGCGACGGGAACGGAAATGGTCGTCTCCGGTAATCCTGATTTCAATAACTCATCTGCCGCCGCGCTGCTCTCTTACGATGTGCCGCACGTGATTCCGTGGGACTGGCGTGTGAGCCTTTACACCTGGACGAAGGGAATCGCTGCGGGCGCGTACCTGGTCGCTGCCATGCTGGGTCTGCTCGGCTACATTAGCTTAAGTGACACTTCCGATACGTTATCGCCTTTTATAAGCTTCAACGCTTCACCTCTCTGGCTGTGGGTCGCCCCCGTTTTGTCCGGTGTCTTCCTGGCAATAACAGGCGGACTCCTTATCTGGGACTTGGAGCACCCGTCACGCTTCTACATGATTTTCACGCGCCCGCACTGGCGAAGCTGGCTTGTAAAGGGAGCGTTCATCATAGCGGGCTACAGCATCCTGCTTGCGCTGCATTTCATAGCGAGCCTCGCGGGGAGCCGTGATGTTCAGCGCATACTCATCCCAATCGGATTGACGCTCGCAACGTTGACCGCCGTTTACACGGCCTATCTTTTCGCGCAGGCCAAGGCGCGCGATATGTGGCAGAACCCGCTCTTGCCGCCGCATCTTTTCGTGCAGGCGCTACTCTTAGGCTCGGCGGCGCTCGCGCCATTTGCCGCGTGGCTCAATGTAAGGGTTCTGCCCGCGATTTTCTGGACGCTGGGTATCACGAGCGTTCTTCATCTGCTGATGGTCTGGGGCGAAATTACCTTGACGCATCCGACCACGCACGCGCGCCTGGCCGTGTGGGAGATGACCAACGGGCGATACCGCGCAATCTTCTGGACGAGCATGATGCTTTCGCTGGTCGGAGTCTTTGCGCCCTTCCTTGAGCTGGCTTCCGTTTCATTCGCGCTCATTGGCCTGCTGCTTTACGAGCACGCTTACGTGCAGGCCGGACAATCCGTGCCGCTCGCTTGAGAAAGGAAAGAATAGAGATTAGAGGTTAGAGGTCAGAGGTTAGTTAAATGAAAAGCAACTACTAACCTCTAGCCTCTGACCTCTAACCTCTTCACTAAAGAGATGATTGAGACCACGCGCCTAAAGCTGATTCCCTGCGAGCTTGCTCACTTTGAAGCGATGCTCAGGGACGAGAATGAGCTTGCAGAGCTTCTGGAAGTCTCGCTCGCGGAGGACTGGCTCGCCTTTGAGGCGGCAAGGGAAGCTATTCCCTACTCCTATGAATATCTGAAGGCTCACCCGTCTGCGCTTGGCTGGTGGATGCACCTGCTCATACACGTGGCCGACAATGCTTTAATCGGCCTCGGCGGCTTCAAGGGCGAGGCGGACGCGCAGGGCATGGTTGAAATCGGATACAACATCGCTCCTCCTTACAAGCGGCGCGGCCTTGCGACCGAAGCGTCGCACGCGATGATCGCCTATGCCTTCTCGCACCCGCACGTCACACGTGTTGACGCGCACACGCTGCCCGAAAGAAACCCTTCGACGAAAGTCTTACAAAAGGTCGGGCTGAAATTCATTGGAACCGTAAACGACCCGGACGACGGCGAAGTCTGGCACTGGAGTTTGAAAAGGGAGGACTATAAAGCAGTGACAAGTGACGGGTGACAGGTGACGAGCAGAAGACAAGTTTTCTCTTAATCACTTATCACTCGCCACTGCTTTTGGGAGTTCGATGATGGAGCGAATAGCATGGTTTGAGCGGCGGTTCTCTTTTGAGCTTCCGGTGTGGATGTACTCGAATGTGTTGGAGCGTTTGCGTGGCACACCGGCGCGGCTCGAAGATCGTTTGCGCGATGTGCCGCGAGAGCTTTTGGTCAGGCGCGTGGGCGACAAATGGTCTATACAGGAGCACGCAGGGCATCTGCTAGACCTTGAAGCTTTGGAGATTAAGCGGCTGGAGGATTACACGGCGGGGCGCGAGACTTTAACGCCCGCCGATTTGCAGAATCGAAAGACGTACGAGGCGGAGTATAACTCTAAGGAGATAGAAGAAATTCTCAAGGCGTTTCGAAAGGAGCGCATGGAGTTTGTAGAGCGGCTGGAAGCCTTGGACGAAGAGTTCGTAGAGCGGTCTGCGATTCACCCGCGACTGAATTTGCCTATGCGCGTCATAGACCTTGCTTTCTTCAAGGCAGAGCATGACGATCATCACCTGGCGCGCATCTCGGAACTGATTCGTACGCTTAAGAAGTAGATTTATAAAAGACCCTGGTGCTATACGCTCTTAGACCGGGCAATCAAACAGCAGGGACGTGAATAGCCATGAAGACCTGTCCGACATGCAGCCGCACTTATAATGACGACACGCTCAGCTTTTGCCTGCACGATGGCTCGATTCTGGTGAGCGGAGCAGTTGACTCGCAGGCAACGCAGCGCATCCCCGTTCCGCCGAACACCGACCCGTCCGCTTCAACCCAGATATATCCAGGTCAGAGTTCAGCGCCCCAGCAGGGAGTCCCGTCACCCCAACCGCAATACGGCGCGTGGGCAGAGCCGCAGAAGCGCAGTAGCGGTGGCGGCGGCAAAGCATGGTTGGCTGTTGGCGGCATTGCTGCCTTGTTGCTGGTGGTCGCAGGTGTCGTAGCGGGAATCGTTTTGAGCAAGAGCGGCTGGTTCGGTGGAAACAATTCTCAGAACGGGTCGTTCAATACGGATAAGAATGATTCTCGCGGCAGCGATAGATCAACCAACACGTCGAACACTGCGACCAAACCTACTCCTACGCCGACACCAGACGTGCCTGTAGCGGAGACCCTTGGACTCGTGGGCAACTGGAGCGGGAGACAGAACGGAAGACCCGCTTCGCTCACGATAGTCAGTGGACTGGGCAACGCATTCAGCGGCACCAAATTTCAGGGAGTAAATCAAGTAAGCTTTGCAGGCACCATTGACCCGGACACCAGACGCATAAAGATAAATGAGACGAAGTTGCTGAAGGGAACGCCCTACACGGGTAAGAGCGGTTGGTCGCTGGCGACGGAAACGGGCATACTCTCTGCCGATGGACGAAAAATATCCGGCACAGGAACGGATGATTACACACGGAAATCTCCGTACACATGGTCATACACCAGGAAGTAATTTGAAGAGTTAAATAACCTGTTGAATGTTAGATTAAGTCCCTGCTCAGGTCGTAAAGCAAAGCACGCCGGAGGAGAGAGCACATGAAAAGCTGCCCTACGTGCAATCGTACTTACTCTGATGACACCATAACTTTTTGTCTGGTTGACGGCGCAGTCCTCTCTGCTCCTTATGACCCGCAGAGCACAGCGGGCGTTCCTCAATCTCGCCAGACTAATCCGCACACGGCGCAAACCGAGTCTTACGACTCGCACAGGGGGAGTCCGACAATCCAGTCGCCCGGCCCGCACGTCTCTTACCAGCCGAACTATGGACAGCAGTCCTGGGCAGGAGGTGCGCCGCCGCCGCCCCCTAGACGCAGCTACGTGTGGCTGCTGGCTCTGGCTGCCATTTTTCTGATTGTCTTCGGCGCGGGGCTGGCGATTGTCGCAAGCCGTATAGGATTGTTTGGCGGGAGTAATTCTTCAACCGGCCTGAAGGAAAAAGAGACTGCCGGTTCCAACAGTAATAATTCAAACAACACTTCAAACGATAATGAGTCGTCTGTAAATAAATCGAGCGACACTACAAACACTTCGCTCCCGACCAGCTCCCCTACACCGGCAAGCACGCCCGAAGCTACACCCGTCCCCACGCTTAACATCGTGGGCACCTGGACGGGTACTTATACTAAAGACCCTGGCACGCTCATCATCAGCAGTCAGAACGGCGACACGGTTAGCGGGACTCTAAATTCGGGCGGGTATCTAATCGCCGTCAGCGGCAGCGTTAATCCGACGACGCGAGCAGTAGTGTTGAGAGAGACTAGCGTTCTCAAAAAAATGACCGCTCAATACGCCAATTGGACTCTGGGAGTGAATTCCGGTACGGTTTCAAGCGACGGAAATAAGATGAGCGGGAAAGGCAAAGCCAAGGGGCAGGCCGGTTATTCATGGTCGTTCTCAAGGAAATAAGAAGTTACCAGTTGCAGGCGACCTGCGCGCGTTGAGTAATTAATCAAAGAAGCTTGCTTGTGAGCTTCGCCTGTGCGTTCACTTTCCAAAAATATTTCTCTATACAGATTCGCATCCCGAAGAGTGGCCTTCACATGAAGCAGCATAAACTGGATGAATTGAAACGGCGCGTGAGCGCGGCGCGGCGCGAAGTGGAAGCACGCGGCGAGACCTTTTATCCGGGGCCGAGCCGTATTCACTTGGCGATGTTCCCGCCGAAGGAGCGATGGGACAATTGGGTTGAGCTGGATTCGCGCGCGTGGCCGGAAAAGAAGGAACGCCGCTACATGCTAGTGCCTACGACCTGCTTCAACTGCGAAGCGGCCTGCGGTCTTCTGGCTTACATAGACAAAGAGAGCTTGCAGGTGCAGAAGTTCGAGGGCAATCCTGAGCATCCAGGCTCGCGCGGGCGCAACTGCGCCAAAGGCCCCGCCACCCTGAATCAAATCACAGACCCCGACCGCATTCTTTATCCTTTGAAACGCGCAGGGAAACGCGGCGAAGGGAAATGGGTGCAGGTTTCATGGGATGAAGTTCTGGACGCTCTGGCTTCGCGCATACGCAAGGCCATTACGGAAGACCGCCGCAGTGAGATTATGTATCACGTGGGGCGTCCGGGCGAAGACGGGTTCACGGAAAGAATTCTGGCGGCGTGGGGCGTTGACGGGCACAACTCGCACACGAACATCTGCTCGTCTTCTTCACGCGCAGGCTATCAATTCTGGATGGGGCTTGATCGTCCCAGTCCAGACCATGCCAACGCGGACGTAATCTTTCTCATCAGCGCTCATCTGGAATCCGGCCACTACTTCAACCCGCACGCGCAGCGCATCATCGAAGCTAAAGCCAGAGGCGCGAAGTTGATTGTGTTCGATACCAGATTGTCTAACACGGCGACGCACGCAGACTTCTGGGTCTCGCCTTATCCAGGCTCTGAAGCCGCCATCGTTCTGGCAATCGCAAACTACCTGATTCAGCACAATCTATACAACCGAGAGTTTGTGCGGCGCTGGTGGAACTGGGAAGAGTACATGGCGGTGGAGCGGCCTGAAGAAGAGACGAGCTTTGAAAACTTCGAGCTGGCTTTGAAGGAGCTTTACAGCAGCTACACGTTCGAGTTCGCGGCTAGTGAAGCAGGGGTTGAGGCGCGCGTGATTGAAGAGATTGCGCGTATTGTCTCGACGGCGGGCACGCGTTTTTCAAGCCATAACTGGCGCTCGGCTGCGTCCGGCAACAGCGGCGGCTGGAGTGTTGCGCGCACGCTCTTCATGCTGAACGCGCTCTTGGGAGCGGTTGCAACCGAAGGCGGCGTCTACCCGAACGCATGGAACAAGTTCGTGCCGAAGCCTATCTACACGCCGCCACACCCGCAGATGTGGAACGAGATGACATGGCCGCGAGAGTACCCGCTTTCAATGAACGAGATGTCGTTTCTGCTGCCACAGCTTCTCAAAGATGGAAGGGGGCGTGTCGATACCTACTTCACGCGTGTTTACAACCCTGTGTGGACGAACCCGGACGGCTTCTCTTGGATTGAGACTTTGACTAACGAGAAGCTGGTTGGCTGTCATGTGGCTTTGACGCCCGTGTGGAACGAGACCTCTTACTTTGCGGATTACATACTGCCTATGGGCTTAGGCTCAGAGCGCCACGACATTCATTCCTACGAGACACACGACGCGCAGTGGCTGGGGTTTCGCCAGCCCGTCATGCGCGCGGCGCGCGAGCGCATGGGTGAAAACGTCAAAGACACGCGCGACGTGAATCCCGGAGAGGTGTGGGAAGAGAACGAGTTCTGGCTTGAGCTGACGTGGCGCATAGACCCGGATGGAAGCCTTGGGATTCGGCAGTACGCGGAATCCAAAAAGCGTCCCGGCGAACGCCTTGGCGTTGACGAGTACTACGCTTACATCTTTGAGACTTCGGTGCCGGGATTGCCTGAACGAGCGGCGCTGGAAAACTTAACGCCGCTTGAGTTCATGCGCCGCTACGGCGCGTTCGAGATAAGCCGGAAAGTTGGGGCGGTCTACGAGCAGGAAGTCCCCACGGACGAGCTTGAAGATGTACGCACAGACCGCTTCGGTCGCGTCTACACACGAACTGCGAAGCCGCCTTCGACGAACGTCGTGCCCATACCGACGATTGACGGGGACGCAGAAGGAAGACGCATGGTAGGAGTCAGCGTTGACGGTGCGACTCTGCGCGGCTTCCCTACGCCGAGCGGAAGGCTTGAGTTCTACTCAAAGACGCTCGCGGACTGGGGCTGGCCTGAATGGAGTACGCCCGTTTACATCAAGAGCCACGTTCACCCGGATAATTTAGAAGAAGACCAGACGGTCTTAATCTCTACCTTTCGCCTTGCGATGCAGATTCACACACGCAGCGCCAACGCTAAGTGGTTGAATGAAATCGCGCACACCAATCCGCTCTGGCTTCACCCAGCACATGCAGCGCGGCTAGGGGTTGCAACGGGCGACCTTGTACGCGTTGAAACCGAGACGGGACACTTCGTAGTGCGCGCCTGGGTGACGGAAGGAATCAAGCCCGGCATCGTCGCGTGCAGCCATCACATGGGGCGCTGGAAGCTCTCCGACGAAGGCGAGCGGCAGATGATGGCGACCGTGGCTTTGAATCACGAAGGCCACGCGTGGGGCATCAAGCGCGAGCGCGGAGTCGAGCCGTACAAATCGGATGATGCCGACACAGAGCGCATCTGGTGGACGGATGTGGGCGTGCATCAGAATCTGACTTTCCCTGTGCATCCTGATCCAATCTCCGGCATGCACTGCTGGCATCAGGCCGTGCGCGTACGGCGTGCCGAACAGAGCGACCGCTACGGCGACATCTCTGTTGATACAGGGAAATCGCGCGAGGCTTACAAGCGTTGGCTCAGTATGACGCGCCCGGCGGGTAAGTTCTCGCCCGACGGCACGCGCCGTCCCTACTGGCTCCTGCGCCCGCTCAAGCCCGCAAAGGAATTTTACAAGCTGCCCGAAGAGGTCGAGCCTGTCAGCGCAAAATAGAATGCAAAATTAAAAAGGTAAAATGCAAAACTGAGGATACGCCTCGCGGCGTGAATCGGATAAAAGAATCAAAGCTGAAAGCTTTGTCATACATTTTGCATTTTTAATTTCTCCCTTTTACTTTCTTTATGGAACTCTTTCGCGCGCTTGCCCTGTTTGCCGAACCTATACGAAAAGAGAGCGCGTGTGTTGCGGAAGCTCTTGAGCTGGGTCAGCTTGCCCTTGAGAGTGAGTATACAGAGACCTTCCTCTTTCAGCTTTACCCCTACGCCTCAGTTTATCTTGGCGCGGAAGGGATGATGGGAGGCGAGGCGCGCGATACCGTTGCAGGATTCTGGCGCGCGCTTCATCTCACGCCGCCCGCCGAGCCGGATCACCTAGCAGTGATGCTAGCCTTATACGCGGAGCTGGTCGAGCGGGAAGAGAAAGAGCTTGATGCTCCGCTGAGAGAGCGTTGGCGGCACTCGCGTAAGGCTTTTCTCTGGGAACATCTTTTAAGCTGGCTGCCCGTTTATCTACAGAAGCTGGAAGACATCGCAACGCCCTTCTACCGGAAGTGGGGCGACACGTTAAGCGAAGCGCTCGTTGAAGAAATCGAAACTGTGGGAATGCCGTCACAGCTTTCGCTCCATCTTCGCCGGTCTCCCGGCCTGCTTGATCCGCGCGAGCACGGGACGGAAGAGTTCCTGCAATCGTCTTTAGCTCTTGCGCGCAGCGGCATTATCCTCGTACGCGCCGACCTGAGCCGCGCCGGGCGCAAGCTCGGTCTGGGTCTACGGTTGGGAGAAAGAAAGTTTATACTCAAGACGCTCTTTAATCAGAACCCGCAGGCCGTTCTTGAATGGCTGCTGGAAGAGACTTTGCGTTGGCAGGAGCGTCACCGGCAGCATCAAGCGAGGTTCGGAGAGATTGCCGCCGCGTGGCTGGAGAAGACGAAAACCGCCGCGAAACTTCTGGAAGAGCTTCAGCTGTCTGCAAAAGAACTGATGTAATTAACGTGAGGCGCGAGATAAGAAGGGAGAAGAGTAGCCCCCGTTAGGGGGCGGAAGAATTTAGCCCACGGCGCAAGCCGTGGGAATTGAGCAGCGATAAAAGTTAAAGCCCCTGACAGGGGCGAAAGAAATCCTATCTTGAGAATCTTTCGCCCCTTTCAGGGGCTTTCAATCTTTATTTACTGCCACATTCCCACGGCTCACGCCGTGGGCTAAATTCTATCGCCCCTTTCAGGGGCTAAGAGGATAGTTTGCTTATCTCGCGCCTCACGTTAATTAAGAGTGCCAGAGAAAGCCCAACCCCGAAGTTTCTTACAGGCTTCATTTTCGGTAATTTAGAATTTGACCTGACCGAGCATCGCCTACTCACCGTCGGGTGAACTCGCAAGCCCCTTCAGTTTGCTTGAAAGGACTTCAGCGTCAGCCGCGTTATCAAAAGCAATGAGCATAGCCGAATAGCCGGGTGCTATCTGTGAACCGACCGCTGCGCTTGTAAAGCCTACGAAATCCGAAAGTAACCAGCCAGCCCAGGTCACACCTGCATCATCCATGGTGTAATATTGTCCGGGGTTGAGCGTGTGTCCTTCCCATTGCCCGTTTAGCAGCGCCATCCATTTAACCGACTGCTTGCTGTCGTTCATCCAGTATATGGTTGCCATCGCTTGTATCCTTTCGATGTGGTTTACCAGGAGTGTGGCTTAGCAAAGCTTTAATGTGAAGTCCGCCATCTGTTCAGAAATCACTGGCGGGCGCATCCGCGGAAACAGCTTTTGATAATCGTTCCTGGCGGCTCCTTTTATCTTAAGCGGGAATGCGGCGTCGGCAAGAGGCTTTCAGGAGAGAGCCTTATACTACTAAGCCAGCGCAAAGTAAATACACTGAGGGCGGACGCATCCTCTTGTCAGCCCCTATATGTCCCAGGCGCGTGGGGGCGTTTCCTCCCCTGTTTTGGTTGAGCATTCGGTATTACTACTACTGTTCTATCGTTGACGCGCTTCCCCTATTGCATTTACATTCAGCTTGTTCCGATCAGTCTTAAGCTGACGCCGAAGAGTGTACGGGGGAAGTCTCGCTATAGAACTGCTGTCGAACAAAGTTTTTCTTTCTGTGATGATCGTGGTCATCGCGTCTGTGCATGGCTATGGCGCGGCGTGGCTCGCCATTAGAATGCTCTTTCGCCCGCGCCGTCCGGTCAAACTGTTGGGGCTGACCATCTGGCCGCAGGGAATGATTCCGCGCCACCGCGAGCGCCTTGCCGAGTCTATAGGCAATGCTGTGGGCAATGAGCTGGTCTCGCAGGAGACGGTCGTCAATGCGCTCTTCGAGACAGACTTCTTTCGCAGCAAGGTCGAGAGTCTGGTCAACTCTTACACGGACGACCTTCTCAATGAGTCCTATCCTTCATTCATAGAGGCGCTGCCGAAGGGCGCACGCGCGCCCGTGCTCGATGCTCTTGCGGCGATTCAATACCGCATAGCGGAGCATATTGCAGACGCCCTCCGAAGCGAAGAGACCGCCGAAGCCGTGATGGGCTTCATCAGCCGCCGCGTGGACGAGATTTTAGCGAGGCGATTGACGGATGTCGTGGACGAGGAAACTTTCGAGCAGGTTCTGGGGTTCATCGAAGGGCGCTTTCAGGGCATCGTTACTGAAAAGGGTTTTGAGACGAAGGTTAGAGATTTCGTCGGAGGCCGACTGGATGATCTGGCGAATAGCAACGCGCCTCTGGCCGAGATGTTCACGCCGGAAACCGTTCTCATCATCAAGGAGCGCGTTGACCGTCAAATCCCGCCCATCGTTCAGCAGTTGACGGGCATCGCCACCAACACGCGCACGCGCTCGCAAATCGGCGCGCTCATCAAGCGCGAGGTTGACGATTACTACGCACAGCTCTCCTTCTTCAAAAAAATCTTCATCTCGCGCGAGCGCATACACACGGAGGTGGATGAGCTGGTCAATAAGACTCTGCCGCGCCGCGTCGAAGAGCTGCTGAGCGGTGAAGCCTTCGAGCAAGAAGCAGAGGCTTTCCTGAATTCTACGATTGATAATTTCTTTGCGCGTCCCATCAACGAGCTTGTAGGGCAAATCGCCCCCGACAAGCTCTTGATGATTAAGGATCAGGTCTCGGAGAGGATTTTAGCGCTGGCACGAAGCCCTGAGCTTTCCAACACCGTTTCGGCTTATGCTACGGACGCTCTTGGGAGATTGCGTCCTCATACATTGCGTGCGCTCCTCGAACATGCCAATCCGGATTCCGCCGCGCGGCTGAAGAGTTTTCTTTCCAAGGGGCTGCTCAGCATTCTCTCGCGCGAAGATACTGCGCAGACAATCAACAACATCCTGAGCAGCCAGATTGAGCGCCTGCTGGTTACGCCCATAGGCCGCCTGGGCGATAGCCTGCCGGAACAGACCATACGGAACATGAGCGAAGCGCTGACAGACCGCATCACGCAGGCCGCGCGCGAGCGGCTTCCCGCAGCTATCCTTGAGTTCGATATAGGCGGCATCGTCCGCCGCAAAGTCGCGGATTATCCTGCGGACAAACTCGAAGCGCTGGTGCTTTCGGTCGCGCAACAGCACTTGAAGACCATAGAGCTTTTCGGCGCGCTCATAGGTCTCCTCATAGGCGTCTTTCAAGCCTTTTACTTCTGGTACTTTTCCGGCACAGCACACTAAATTCTGCCGCCCCTTTCAGGGGCTTTAGTACTTCATCTGCACAACCTTGGCTTTCCCCTTTGCGTAGACGGTCACTATAAATAGATCGTCGAACTTCTTTTCATCAATCGTTGGAACCGTGTCGCCTCCGAGCATCTTGATGACATCCGGCACTGAATTGCTGTGGCCGATGATTAATACAGTATCTCCGGGGTGTTCCATTATCTTGTCTACAATCTGGCGTATGGACTGCTCGGAAACTTCTCTGGGATTGGATTGCTTGGTCTGTATGGTGATAGGCGCAACGGTTATGCCTAGCTGTTTGGCAAGCGGCTCGGCGGTCTGCTTCGTGCGTAAAAACTGAGATGTGTAGATCGCTTTGACCCCGGCGCTGGCTAGCAGGCTTGCCAGCTTCTGCGAACGCGCCACGCCTGCTTCGGTGAGCGGAGGGTCTTCGCGCGGAGCATCCGCTTTCTCTGCGTGACGCACCAGTATGACGGTCGTCGCTTTGAAGCCTTCATCAGTTGATTGTGCGTCTCTGGCCGCGGCTGCTTGAATGAGAAGCGTTGCGAATAGCACGGTCGCCACGAGAACGACAGAGCATATGAATCGTTGCTGCGAGAAAACTTTTTTCATCCGTGCGGGTCTCCTTAATTAGACAGGCGCTTTATTCTTCAATAGAGCTGTTGCTTTATGGAAAGAAAGCTATTTCTTCCAGTGCGAGGCGGTCGCCCAAGCCTGCGGGTCGAAGAACTTGTCGTCGAGCGCGACGTTGGCGCGTATGTCCGTGTAGTCTTCGCGCGTTGTCGTCTTACCATCGAACATAAAGATGACTTCGGGCGCGACCCATCCTCCCTCTTTCATCTTCACGTACTTGTTGAACTGCACCTCGGAGGTCTTCGTCTTGTCTTTTCCGGCGGGGCGGAGCATGCGCACGAAGTATAGGTTCTGTTTATCAATCCAGAACTGCGCCGAATGCAGGTCGCCTGTCTTAGCGCCGACGACATAGACCGGACGCCCCTGCCAGGTGTCTTCGCGCAGGACGGAGAGGTCGAATCCCATGTCTTTGAGTTTCGTCATGGTCTGCTCGACTGGAATAAAGTAAGCATCGAAGCCTAAGAGCAGAAGCGGGTGAACCAGGGGTTGTGACTTATCAACTTTGCCGCCTTTGATGTCATAGACGGTGTCGCTCACAAACAGGATGCCGTTTCCGTCCTTGATGGGATCAAAGTCTATACGAAGCTTGCCCGGCATGGCGAGCGCTTCGTACCAGATCGAAGCTTTGCTCGTCCCGTCCGGGTTATACTCCGTGGTCTTCTGCGTGAAGGTCACGTTCTTGTACCACTTGCCCGCGTAACGTTTCTGCATGGCGTGCAAGAGGTCTTCCGTGGTCTTAACCTTATCGGCGCGCGCGGGCGCGACGAAGGCTGCAAACAGGGCGCAAAGAAGTAAAAGATGGCGCACGATTGTTTTATCTCTCCTTTGAATTGGTGACTGGATTTTGTAATGAATCCGAAAAATCGTCAAAGGCTGATTCGGATATTTCTGGTACGCTCCGAAAGACTGAAAAGTTATCAGCCAAAAAACTGTAGGGGCAGGGCTAGTCCCTGCCCGTCGCGCATCAAGCGCGAAAACGATTCGCATTCATTCAATCTTGAATCAATAGCTTATTGATAATCGCTCTAGCGAGCGATACGGGCAGGGACTAGCCCTGCCCCTACATTCGGCAATTTTGGTAAACCCTTGCAGCCCCTTTCGCGTATACACGTGTGCCTCGAAAGCACACTTTTTCCACCTGTGGAGATTTTAATGAGACAACGACCATCTATTTCTCTCTGGCGCACTCCCCTGGTCGCGCTCCTGATAGCAACCTTTTTATCTTCGATGGCACCCGCGTGGCAACAGGCCGCCGCGACGGTCGCCGTCAAATCCACTTCGAGTTTAAGCGAGACGGAACGCAAGACGGCGGCGCTCGTGCGTGCCGAAACTATACGCAAAGTGACAACCGAGCTTTCCGCTCCGGACATGCAGGGGCGCGGGACGGCGCAGCCGGGCGGAGAGCGCGCGGCACGCTACATCGCAGACCGCTTCATGAAGCTTGGCTTAAAGCCGCTCGGCGATAATGGCACATATCTGCAAGCCATCAAATTCAAAAGCTCGCAGGCGCTGCCTGATTCCTTCATCAAGGCAGGCGATGCAGTGCTCAAGCAGGGCGCGGATTTCGTTCTAGCCCCTCCGTACACTTCGGATCAAATGGACGCGAGCGGCCAGCTTGTCTTCGTAGGCTACGGCGTTAAGTCTGAGGAGCTGAAGCGCAACGACCTTGAAGGAATTGATGTCAAAGGCAAGATTGTCGTTATCATGAGCGGTCGCCCGCAGAATGCTGATGAAGCGGCGTGGAAGAAGGCCGGGTCTTCTATGTCTCTGGCACGCAATCTAGTCATGCAGGGCGCTGCCGGAATCATCCTCGCTAACTTCGGGTCAAAGGCTCAGCCCTACAAGACGCTTGCAGACTATCTCTCGCGTCGTCGTGTGCAACTGGCTGACGCTCCCGTGCCTCCTTTCAAACTGCCGCCAATAATTCTTATGGGCGATGAAGGGTTGGAGAAATTATTCGCTGGCACGGGCGCAACCTACGCGCAAGCCTTAGCGAAAGCGCAGGCGGGCGAATTCGCCTCGCGCGATTTGAACAAGCAGGCGAGCATCAGTGTTCGCACCAAGTCGGAAGAGGCCGTCAGCAGCAACGTCGTCGGTATCCTTGAAGGCTCCGATCCGAAGCTCAAGGATCAGGCAGTGGTCTACACTGCGCACTACGATGCTTACGGCATTGACGCAGCGGGGCGCATCTTTCCCGGCGCAGCCGATAACGCGCTTGGCGTCGCCATGATTACTTCTATTGCCGAAGCCTTCACGAAATCTAAAGAGAAGCCGCGTCGCTCTATCATCTTCCTGGCGGTGACGGGCGAAGAGTACGGGCTGCTCGGCGCGGAGTACTGGGTCAAGCATCCTACGTGGCCGCTTGAAAAAATCGCCGCCGACCTGAACTTCGACGGCATCGGCACGGAAATCTACGGGCCGGTCAAGAAGGTCGTAGGCTTCGGCGCGGAATATTCCGACCTGGGCAAGACGCTTGAAGATGTCTTACAGGCGACGGGCGTCGCGCTGACGCCCGACCCTATGCCGGAAGAGCAGGCGTTCTATCGCTCGGATCATTTCGCTTTCGTCAAGAAGGGCGTTCCTGCCTTGATGCTGCTCGGCGGGCCTGACGGCGAGACGGCGGTCTGGATGGCGCGCGCCAAAAAATGGCTCGAAACCGATTATCATCAGCCGACCGATACGGTGCAGCCCAACTGGAACTGGGAAGGCCCGCGCACCAGCGCCACCATAGGTCTCATCATAGGAATGCGAGTGGCAAACGCAGAAGCGATGCCCGCCTGGCTGCCGGGCGCACCCTTCAAGCGCGGATGAGCATGAAAATATGTTGTCGAGAGGGAGATGACTTCTCAGAAGCTGATTGCAAAGTCCCGTAGGGACTTCCGGTAATAGCCCAGCACTTCAGTGCTGGGCACAGAAAGCTACGAAAGGTTGAGTCCCGTAGGGACGACTGAAGCTATTTTCAATCGTCCCTACGGGACTCAAAATTCTCTTACTTATTTTCTAACCCAGCACTGAAGTGCTGGGCTATTTTCAAATGTCCCTACGGGACAATTAGTCGGATCCGTAAGCTTCGTTTCCGCTTGCTACTTTTTCTTGGGCGGAAGGACTGAGTCTTTCATCGCCTTGCCGATGCGGAATTTGAGCGTGGTCTTGGCGGGAATCTTTATGGTCTCGCCTGTGGCCGGGTTGCGGCCTTCGCGAGCTTTGCGCTCAGCCCTGACCATCTTGCCTAAGCCCGGCAGCACGAACTCGCCGTTGCGCTTAACTTCGCTGCCCGCAAGCGCGGCCAATTCCTCGAAGAACTCCTTGGCCTGCGAGCGTTTGATGTCGAACTTTTGAGCGAAGTGGTTGAGTACTTCCGACTGGCTCATACGCTTCCCGTTTGTCTTACCCGTTGACTTCTTGCTTGTTGCCATTAAAAGCTTAATGCCTCCAGAATGATTTTGTGTTGATAAAACGCGAGCGCCTTTATACCACGACTGGCGCGAAATACAGAGCCGGGAGAAAAATATTGGAGTCTGGATTGTTAAATAAATTCGCCGCCGGTCGTCTTTAGATAGTAGCGGGCAGATGGTGCTTCCTATGGTAGCCGAAATCCTTTTGCGAACTTTTGCGCCCGTTTCATCGTTTTCTGAAGCACGCGAAGGAAAAAGGGTTGGGAATCTTCCGTAAGCTTCACGCTTTTTTTTGTAGGGAGAGGTTAAAATGAAAAGAACAGTCTGTTTGCTAGCGCTACTGGTAGCCATGACGGGATGCGGGAAGTACATGAAGTGGGGCGGAAAAGGACTGTCCGGCTCAGGTACGATTAAGACGGAAAAGCGCGACATAGGCACTTTCGCATCCGTTGATGTGTCGGGCGCATACGAGGTCGAGATAGTCTGCCAGAAGCAGCCGAGCCTGGAAGTCGAGGGCGATGACAACATACTGCCACTGGTGCAGACCTACGTCAAAAACAACACGCTCTTTATTACGAGCGAGCGCGGCTTCAATGTGAAAAAGCCTATCAAGGTGAGAATCACGACCGGCAATCTTGAAGGGGTTAATTCTACGGGCGCAAGCAAAATTACACTCGACGGAGTGAAGAACGAACAGCTTGTGATTGAGACCAGCGGGGCGAGCAAGATTGATGCCGCAGGGGAAACCAAATCTCTTCAGATTGAATCAAGCGGCGCAAGCACGGTGGATGTCAGAGACCTTCGCGCCGCACGCGTCAAGGTGTCTTTGAGCGGCGCAGGCCACGCCAACGTTTACGCCTCGGAAGAAGTGAACGCCGATGTTTCAGGAGCGGCGAGCGTCACCTACTACGGCGAGCCGAAGGTGGTCAACAAGAGCGTCTCAGGCGCAGGCTCAATCAACAAGGGATGAAGTAAGACAGGTGACGGGTGACAGGTGCCGGGTGCCGGTTAAAGAAAGACAACTGGATTTTCTTTAACCGGCACCCGGCACCTGTCACCTGCTTTTTACGGGTTGGTGTTGGAGGTTGAAGGCTTGGCGGCTGCGGGAGTTTCCGTGGAGCCGCCTTTTTCGTGCATCACTATGGTTTCGCGTTCGCCGCGAAACGTGATGCTGCGTAGAGCCTTGGCGTCTCCCTCTTGAACCATACCGAACTCTGTGCGCTGCGCATCCTTCTCACGCTTCTCAAGACGAGCAGTAGCGCGGGCTACAACCTTTTTACCTTTGAGGAAAAGAAGCTCGCCCGTCTGTTCGTCGAACTTCAGCTTGTAGTCGCCCTTCTTGACGAGCGTGCCGTTGATAATAACATCCTGGGGTAATGTTACCTCTTCGCTCTTGCCTTTAGCGAAGCCAAGCGCACTCACGAGAGCGCACAGGGCTAATAACATCATTAAGCGGTTGACCGTCTTTCTCATCTCTCTTGTCCTTTCATCACTTTCATTCCAAATGGGCAGGCTCTTTCTCCGACAAGTGTACGGAAGTAACAGTCGTCATCTTAGAGAAAGGAAGAGAAGATGAGGGATGAAATGTGACCAACAGGCCGTAAGCTGTGACGGTTCGTCCCAAACAGGAAAAGGCTGCATATGAGTACGAAACTAGAGATTTTCGTGCGCGCTTTGATCCCATCTCTTATTTAATTTCTCGTAAATCTCTAGCTACTTTTCTGTATGTTGAAAGCAGGACTCGACGCGACGGGATGAAGATGCCTCCGGCGCGCTTGACCGCAAGCAGTCTGCGCAGGCAAGATTCACGATGTTATGTTGTACAAATTCCCTGCCGCGCAGCTTCTTCTTGCGCGTGCCCCTCGCTTCGGAAAAGCTTGTGTCATCGCCTTCGCTTTAGCGCTTCTAGCAGCCCTTTGTGTCCCGGCTGCGCGCGCGCAAGGACTGGTGCGCGAACTGAGCCTGCCGGAGAAAGGCACCGTCTCGATTAAGAATCGCAACGGTCGCGTCACGGTCATCGCAACGGATGAGCTGAAGAACGCAGTTTCTCTCAAAGCCGAATCTACGGGCGCGGCTATTGAGGAAGCGGACGTGATTTCGACTCCTTCGGGCAGCACAATAGAGATTGTCGTACGCAGGCGCACGGAGCGTGACCGCATTGATTTAACCTTGCGCGTGCCTACGCGTGCAAAGGTCAGAGTAGAATCCGAAGCTGGTGCGGTCGATGTCGCGGGCAACTTCGAATCAGCCGAGGTCAGAACCAACACGGGCACGATTCACGCAGATGTGCCGACCGATGCCGTCAGCTTTGAATTCATGTGGGAGGCTAGCCGCCCGCGCTACTTCTCGGACGTAGAGTTGCCGAAGGTGAAAGAGAAGGCTGGCGGCTGGTATTCAATCAGCGGCAAGCTCGGCGAGAAGAAAGCTAAAAGAGAGGAGCGCGTGCGGCTGGATTTCTCAACGCAGCGCGGCGTCATTCTCTTTAACGTAGACCCTTCGATGGTGCCTTCGGATTTGCGCGACCGCCCGTTGACGGAAGCCGCGCGTGCCATCGTCAGGAGCGGCGACGGCCCCTTGATGGAGGCCATACGAAAGGTCAGCCCGAAACTTTTCGGTGACTATGCCAAGACCTTGCCGCCTCCGAAAGAAGCGCCGAGCCTTGTCACGCGCCGCGCGCCCGGCGAAGTCACGACGGAAGTCTCTCCGCAGCTATTGCGTCTCAACGTGAGCGTCACGGATCGCAATGGCCGTGCCCTGAGCGGTCTCGCTGCACAGGACTTCACTCTTTACGAGAATGGGCAGGAGCGAAAGATAGTTGAAGTGAAGGCTGCGAACGCGCCGTTTAATCTGGTGCTGCTGCTGGATGTTTCGGGCAGCGTGGAAGAGCGCATAGACTTTATACGCAAGGCTGCGCGCAACTTTCTTGCGACCGCCAGCCCGCAGGATCGAATCAGCATCATCTCCTTCCGCGACGACATACAGATCATCTCTGAATTTACAACCGACCGCCAGAAGCTTTCCGTCAGTCTGGACAAGATTGACGCGGGCGGTGGCACGGCGCTCTTCGATGCTCTCGCCTACACGCTCGTAGATACCTTGAAGCCTCTGCGCGGCGAGAGAACCGCCATCGTCATTCTTTCTGACGGAGACGACAACAAATCTTTCGTCCCGTTCGGCGCAGTGCAGGAAGCTATCATAGAATCGGGCGCGCTCATCTACCCGCTCTACGTGCCTTCGATTCTGATTCCGGAATCGAGCGTGGCCGCGCCCACTACTACGCTTGACCCTACGCGCTCGCGCTACCTGACGATTACGACTCGTGCCGAAGAGGAAGGCAAAAAACTTGCGACCCTTTCCGGCGGCATCTTTTATCCGATTCGCCGCCTGGAAGATTTGCAGCGAGCCTATGACGACGTGGTCGCACAGCTACGCATGTCCTACACTATAACTTACGCCTCGAACAGCGCGCCTGCGGAGCGTCGCGTGCGCGTGCGTGTGAATCGTGACGGCGCGTCCGCCCGCCCAAGCCCGGTCGTCAACGTCGGCACAACGTCGAGCGAAGGCGCTAGAAGATAATGCAGAAGGTAGAGTGCAGAATGATGAATGATAAGATTGCTCAACTTGAATCTTTTTAGAAGCTGTTTGAAGAGTCCCGTAGGGACGGCCTGATAATAGCCCAGCCATTTATGGCTGGGCTATTATCAATCGTCCCTCGCGGGACTGAAGACAAAAATCCTTTTTCAAACAGTTTCTTTTCATTCATCATTCTGCACTCTACCTTCTGCATTGCCTTTGAGGGGTTTACTTTTCGCTCTTCATACAGCATCCTTTGGCGCGGTATGACCCATCCCCTTTTACTATCACTGTTCGATGAGACGGAGCGGCGTCCGCTCTCCATCTCGGAGTTGACCACGCAGGTGCGAGGCGAGCTTGAAAACCGCTTCTCAAGCGTCTGGGTCGAAGGGGAAATCTCTAACTTCAAGGCCGCCGCTTCGGGTCACTGGTATTTCACAATCAAAGATGAATGGTCGCAGCTTCGTTCGACCTGCTTCAGGGGCGTAAACACGCGCATACGCTTTCGCCCGTCGGATGGTCTACAGGTGCGTGCGCGCGGGCGTCTGACGGTCTACGAGCCGCGCGGCGAATACGAGCTGATGGTCGAAGCCCTTGACCCTGTGGGCGCGGGCGCTCTGCGCGTAGCCTTCGAGCAGATGCGGGAGCGTCTGGCCTCAGAAGGTCTCTTTGATGAAGAGCTGAAACGACCGCTCCCGCTTTTCCCGCAGCGCATAGGCGTCGTTACATCTCTGAACGGCGCGGCCATTCGTGACATACTTCATGTGCTTGGGCGTCGCACCAGAACAGTTCATGTGCTGGTTGCCCCTACGCGTGTGCAGGGCGAGGGCGCGGGCGAAGAGATTTCGCGCGCCATCGGGCGCTTGAATGAATATGCGTATGAATGCTTACAGGCCGGGCGTGCGTCTGATGCGATTGATGTCATCATCGTCGGTCGCGGCGGAGGCTCCGCGGAAGACCTTTGGGCTTTTAATGAAGAGCAGGTGGCGCGTGCCATACGCGCATCGGCTATTCCGGTCATCTCTGCTGTGGGGCATGAGACGGACGTGACCATAGCGGATTTCGCGGCAGACCTTCGCGCCGCAACGCCTTCGGCGGCAGCCGAGCTGGTCGCCGCACGCGAAGATGAGATGGAAGCTTTTGTTATGAATCTCACTCGCGATATGGTTCGTGCCGCGCGCTTTCAACTAATGAATGCGCGTGCGCGCGTGCAGGAGGCCGCTATGTCGCGCGGGTTTGACGAGGTGCAGGCACGGCTGCGTGAAGCCATGCAAAGAGCGAATGAGGCGCGGCACAGGCTTGAGAATGTTTCGCGGCGCTCTCTGGAGAGGTCTAGACGGCGCGCAGATTTTTCAATCGCGCGTTTGTCGCCCGTGCGTTTGAGCGCGCATCTGATGGACGCTCGCGTGCGGCTGGGCTTAGCAGTTGCGAAGCGAGATGCATTGATTAATTCTCATCTTGAAGTTGCAAAAGCGCGGCTAGGGTTTATGGTCGCATCGCTCGATGCTCTCTCGCCGCTCAGCGTGCTCAAGCGCGGCTACAGTATCGCGCAGGACGAGCGCGGGAAACTTTTGCTTGATGCGCGCGCCGCTTCAATAGGCGAGACGCTGCGCTTGAAGTTGGCTGAAGGCTCTTTACGTTGTCGTGTGTTGGAGATGGAGGAGGCTTGATGGCAGCACCCGAAGGGAAGGACGACCGTCCTAAACGAAATCGCATCATCATCAGTCTGGAGCGTGCGCGCACCGCCGCGCATATTCCTCCCATACCGAAGCGCGGCAGTCGCGGCGCTCGTATCCTGACCCTCGGATGCCTTACTTTCGTCGTCATCATTATAGCTGTAGCGGTTGGCGCGTTTCTCTGGTATCAGAACTACAAAACCAAGCCCGCTTATTCGCTCGCGCTCCTGGTTGACGCCGTGCAGAACAACGACGAAGCGGCCTTCAACGAGCTGGTTGATACAGACAAGGTGGTTGAGAACTTCGTGCCGCAGGTGACCGAGAAGGCTATAGGAAGATACGCGGCGGCTCTGACCGCGCCCATACGCAAGCAGGTCGAAGCGCTTGTGCCGAAGCTTCTACCGGGCATCAAGGCGAAGGTGCGCGAGGAAGTATCAAAGCAGATTAAGGAACTGTCGGGACGCGCCGAAGGCAAGCCCTTCATACTGATTGCGCTCGGCATGCCCTGGGTCGTGGACGTGAAAGAGGATGGCGACACGGCGAATGTGAAGGCGAACCTGAAAGACAGGCCGGTCGAGCTGACGATGGTCAGGAACGAAAGTCGCTGGAAGATTGTCGCCGTTAAAGATGATGTGATGGCCGCGCAGCTTGTTGACCGCATCATCAAAGACCTGCCCGCCATCGGCTCTGAAATAGAAAAGCAGTTGCGCAAGAATCTGCCGAAAGACGTAGAGAAGAATTTGCCCAAGAACGTGAACGCCGACGATATACGCAAGAACCTGCCTAACATTCCCGGCATCACGGACAACAGCAATAGCAATGCGAACAGCAACCAATGATTAAGTCTGGAGAGTCCTGAGAGTCTGGAGAGCCGGAAGCGTTCTTCTCTCTAGACTCTCTGGACTCCCAAGACTCTCTAGACTGTTTCGTCAGGGGAGGTTGATGAAGAAAAGGGAAGCGCAATCGAAGAGTTTTGAAGCTTCGCTGATGGCGCTGGAAAAAATAGTGCGCGAGCTGGAGCGCGGCGATCTTCCGCTCGAACGCGGTCTGGAACTGTTTGAAGAAGGCGTGCGCTTGTCGCGCGAATGTCAGGAGCGATTGAACAGCGCCGAGCGTCGCATAGAGCTTCTGTTGCACGACAATGAGGGGCAGCCGATAATTTCTGCGTTCGACGAAGGGGCGGCTGTGGGCTTGCGTCTTGATGAGACGGACGACGAGGCGGACGAGGATGAGAGCGTCTTCTGAAACCTCTGCCAGCGAAATAGAAACTGCGCGTAGCTTCTTCACAGAGACGCGCCCCCTCATCGACGCTCGCCTTGACGAACTGATCCCGACTGAAGCGTGCGAGCCGCAAAGCATTCACAGCGCGATTCGCTGGAGCGTGTTTGCCGGAGGCAAGCGCTTTCGTCCTTTGCTCACCCTGGCCTCCGGGCAATCGTTCGGCGCGCAAACCCGTACTCTTCTGGGCACAGCCTGCGCGCTTGAGATGATTCACACCTACTCGCTTATACACGACGACCTGCCCGCGATGGATGACGACGATCTCAGGCGCGGGCGTCCCACCTGTCATGTGCGCTTCGGCGAAGCCGTGGCTATCCTTGCGGGCGACGCGCTGCAAACACTCGCCTTTCAAACAATCGCTGACGATGAAAAGCTCCAGCCTGCGGTGCGTGTGCGGCTCATAGGCGAGATAGCAAGGGCTTCCGGGACGCCCGACGGCATGGTGGCCGGACAGGCCCTTGATCTGCTTGCAGCGTCTCACGCCGCATCATCCGAAGAGCTTGAGCGCATACATCGTCATAAGACGGGAGCGCTGATACAGGCCGCCGCGCGTGTGGGCGCAATCATAGGGGGCTTGCAAGCCGGTGACAGGGAGCTTGAAGCTTTAACCGGCTTCGCTGCCCAACTCGGACTGCTCTTTCAGATAACGGACGACCTGCTGGATGTGACCGCAAGCATTGAGGATTTAGGCAAGACGCCCGGCAAAGACGAGCGCGCCAGCAAAGCCACTTACCCTGCGCTCTACGGACTCGAAGCCGCACGCGAGCGCGCTCAAGCAGCATACGATGAAGCCTGCGCCGCGCTGGACGAGATTGCGCGACCCACGCAGCTTCTTAAATCAATCGCTCGATTTATTCTGGAAAGAAGAGCTTGAGAAGTAGAAAACGAGAGTTCGATATAAGCCGCGCCAGAGCCACACCCTCAGCCCCGTAGGGGCGAAAGAATGTATCCCACGGCGTGAGCCGTGGGAATCAAGCAACCTTCAAAGTTAAAGCCCCTGACAGGGGCGAAAGAAATCTCAGCTTGAGAATCTTTCGCCCCTGTCAGGGGCTTTAAAATGTTCTCTCTATGCTTGTATTCCCACGGCTTGCGCCGTGGGCTATAACCTTTCGCCCCTGTCAGGGGCTAATTGGCCGGGTCAGCGTCAAGATGCGGGACGCCGTTATCTGTAAGTGTCCCCCGCCAGAGTCGCGCGTCGTACTCCTGCTCCTCCGCACGGCTATCAGCATTCCGAAGCTCGACCCGCAGGACGTGAGCGCCTTTATCAGTTAAGACCCTCGCACCGTAAGGGGTGCCTCTAGGAATAAACACGACCTCGTTGGCCGACAGCTTTTGTCCGTTGACCTCAATAGCGCCGCCGAGGACATATAACAATTCATCTGCATCATGCGCATGTGGCTCTACGGCGTGGTCGGACGTTGCCCATATTTCCCCGACCGTGGGAACCGCGTCGCTACTGCCGACAATATGAAAGCGGCTGAAAGTTCGCCCGGTAAAGGTAGCGCCACGCGTCGTCGGCACCGCCTCGACCCACGGCTTGCCCTCAGTTGTGCCAAATGTCATAGCTCAAATCTCCTTCAAGAATCCTAACGCCCACATTAACCCATGCCCTCGTTGGGCGGCGCTCCACAAAGACTTGATGGCTTTCCCTCTCATGCATCAGGCAGGCGCGATGAGCCGGGTCACTGCTTTTTTGCAGCCACAGCAGCTTTCAACAATTCCCGTAAAGCAGGATTTTCAATCTCTGTTTCCGTCTTTAACTTCACGTGACGGTTACGCTTACCAGTGCCTTCGAGCAACCCCTTCGGATCAGGCAACTCTGTGCCCCTGTAGAACCCTAAGTTGACCGCAGACTTGAGCGGCATGATTACACAAATCAGGTCTGCATACTTCAGCCCGAATCCATACCCGATGAGATTCGAGGCTGCGTCCACTTGTTCTACTGCATCAGGGACGACTTTAAGAACCAGCGCGCGCACCTTGAGTGTAAGGTCACGTACTGCGGGGCTGTATGCAGCAAGAAATTTTTCTATCGTCACACTCATGTGCCGTCCTCGCTAAGCTATAAGCTGCCCAACGCCGAATTAACCGGCGAGCTATCAAGATGGAGTTCAACAAACCTGCTAATTGTGAGTCCGGTTGAATGAGTTGTCAGATGTGTCTTTAATCTCAAGCACTCTCCTCACATCCTTGATTGCCTGTTTAGCATGTTTATCTTTCGGATCAATTTTAAGAGCTTTCTCAAAGCAAGCCAATGCT
>DASWQH010000008.1:0-204841 GCA_036403815.1 Pyrinomonadaceae bacterium
CTCAAGGATGAAACAAAGAAGTTGGTGGAAGAACGCAATGCCGCCTGCGCCAAGATCGAGTGGCGTTTTACGACCGAAGCTGCGCGGCGAAAGTTGCAACGGCTCTATCCTTCAACTTCAGGCTGACGGTGTACTAGATGTTTATAGTCAATTTGGAGTAAGTCGGTATCAAGCTCCGTAGGAGCGACATGTTCCAGGTCAATTACATGTTGCTCCTACGGAGCTTGTCTCTTATCCTAATCTGATAACTATAAACATCTAACTCCTACGGAGCTATAGAGACAAAGGATTGAAGTCTACTGCACCCTTGCGTCTCTGCGGTGAATCTCAACTTACCTTTCATTCATCTTCAAATTGATTCGCTGCCTGCGATTGCTTTGCATGGTAATATCAGCTCAAGGGAGACCATGAAATGATAACTGTCGCCAATCGTATCTACGTCAACAGGGAGTACGCGGACGCTTTCGAGCAAAGGTTCAGGGAGCGCGCAGGACTGGTGGATAAGATGCCCGGCTTTATTTCCAACCAGGTCTTGCGCCCGGTCAACGAAGGCGACCCATATGTGGTCTTCACCGTCTGGCAGAGCCGCCAGGACTTTCTAAACTGGGTGCGCTCCGATGAGTTTGTTAAAGGACACGCACAGTCCGGCACCTTGCCGAAAGAGGCATTCTCAAGATCGAACGCGCTGGAGATGCACGAGGTCGTACAGGATTCGACGCGCCCTGATTTAGAGCCGGAGCCACATGGCGGCGAATTTAAGATGCACTAGCCCGAACGGTGTATTTACATTAAACCAGTCATTTGATGGCGGCGAGGATGCGGCGAATCAGCTCGTCCGGATTTGCCTGATGCCAGCGCCAGACAACTACCAGATCATGCTCCGGGTCAATCCAGATGGTATTGTTGCCGTAGCCCAGCGCAGCGAAACTCGTCTCAGGCGCGCTCGGCCATTGCTTGCGCCCCGTGTTCAGCCACCACAGGTAGCCGTAGTCCGCCTTAACCTTACTCGGCGTCGTCGCCATACGCACCCACTGCTCCGAGATGAGCTGCCGGTTCTTCCATCTTCCTCTGCGCAGGAACAGATATCCGTATCTGGCCTCGTCGCGCGTGTTAATCCACAAGCCTCCGCCCCAGCGTGTGCCGCCTGATACGCTACCCATCTTCCTGCCGTTTATCAACACGTCCGAATTAAAGTAGCCTTGATACTGCCAGCTTTGAGAAGCCCCTATAGGGTTCATAATCTCTTCTCTTAAAACTTCCGGCAAAGGCTTGCCCCACACACGCAGCAGCGAGAGCGCGAAGCGGTTAATCCTCACGTCGTTATACTCCCAGTAAGCGCCGGGTTCACGAAGCTCTCTGGGCGCGCGTCTCCCTTTGCCGAACTGTTCTATGCCCAGAAAATCATGCGACTTGCCCCACATAATTCCTTCCCACTCGCTGGTCTGCTGCGCGTGCTCTTCCCATGTAATCAACGCATTGTGCGCCGATTCATACCCGCCGTCACTCACGTAATTACGCACAGGGTCATTGATGCTCTTAATCAACCTGCGATCAATCGCCAATCCTAATAAGGTTGAAAGAAAACTTTTAGCCGCGCTATAGGTCGGGTCAATTCTCTTCGTATCGCCCCATTCGGCAACAATGTAACCGTGGCGAATGATGATGCCGTTGGTCTCCCCGCGCTCCTTCGGAATAGGCCCCAGCAGCGACCCGAAGGTTTCCACCTGCGTCGAGAAGTCTAGCGGAACTTTGCTCTCCTGCGTCCTTGCATAAGCAACCGCCTGCTCAACCAGAGCCGCATCCATCCCCACCTCTTCAGGCCGCTTCCGCTTCCACCCGTCACCCGCCGCAGGAAAATAAACTGCCTCTTCTGCTCTACGGCCTTGCTTCGTCTGCGCGGCATCCTCAAACACCGTGACACCAGGCAAGCAGCACAGACTAATCAGGAGCAGTGAAATGCTCAATATTCGCTTCATCAGATAACCGGGCCTCCCGCTTGATTAGTATAAAGGAGACCAGAGCGCGCTGTCGTCAGAAATAGAATAAGACTTAGACAGTGAAAGGGGAGAAGTGAGCTGCCAAAGCACACTGTCTGATTTTAAGATTGATGGCACCCCCTAGCTTATGACTTTCTGTGGTAATCAAACTTTACTCTGACGTTAACAGACCTTTTTCAGTTAGACTGCCGACGCTTTAGCTTAAGGAATAATCTATCATCCTCGTCCGCTAGTGTTCGGGACGAACTAACTGCCTCGCCTGTTTCTACCAAACAAATCGCCACTTTGCCTGAATTGCCTTCTCGTAGGGGAATTTTCGAGATTGATTACGGGCTGAAAGAATGAGATGAAGAGCGGCGGGCGAGTGCGGTCTTCCAAAGCTGCTGACTACTGCAAAATAAATTGAGGGTCGCGTCTGAGGAAAGGCAAACTTCGTGTGCTCGTCATTATAAAGGCTCTATACTGCCCATTCTCCCCATGTCTCCACTCGAATTGCTCTTGCCACGACTGACTAAGGCATGCAGCCGACATCGCATCGCGGCGGGCAGCAAAAGGAGTCGCTGGAACTTTATGATATTACGAATGAAAAAGAGTTGGCGGATGGCGGTTGTCATCGCTGCATTGAGCTTAGGTTTTAGCAGCGTGTCCGTAGCTTTCGGACAGCAAGTGCCTATCGCTGGGGGATACGCCAAAACTTCCGCCACTAGCCAGGAGGTGGTCTCTGCGGCCAGGTTCGCCGCCAGAGAGCAAGCGGTGAAAGATAGCGCCATAATCTTCGTTGATTCGGTTAAGAGCGCGGAGGTTCAGGTCGTCGCGGGTCTCAACTACAGGCTCAGCATGAGAGTGGTTGTCTACAACAAGCCGGAGGATGTAATAGCAGTCGTCTATAAGAATCTCAAGCGGGAGTATTCGCTCTCTAGCTGGGAAGTGATCGGCAAACCGACGAGTGATTCTGTAGGTCTCCCTTCGCTTTATGCCGACTCTCCACTCGAACAACTGATGAAAGCGCTTGATGAGGCTTACAATACAAGGACAATGGGGCGTCTTGACGCCCGCCGCCCTTATCTAGGCAGAGTGAGAGTCGTTATTGAGCATTCGCTTGCGGGAGATGGTGAAAAAGGTCAGTACGAGACAAGGACGTTTAGAACGCTTGCACAGGCCGAGCGCTGGCTCAAAAGCCGGGAGAGGGAAGGCGGAACGCCTTTCAGAGAGACCAGACCGCTGGAGGAATGCAGTAAAGGTAGTTGTACTTACGACTTCAACGGCGGCATCTTGCACAACCACCTGTATCTACAAACAATCAGCTATGGCTATAGAAATGGCCGCCCCTACATCAAGACTATATATTTGCTTGATGGTGATTGAGCAACTCATGCGGTCTAAAGTCATTCGACCGGACGCTTCGGCAGCGGGATATGCTCGCAGTTGGCGAGCACATCCCACTTGTTCATGTCGCGCAGTGCGGGCGGGAACAAGTGGAACATCCGTTTGAGGGCGGCGAGCGTCGCGCAGAAAAACTGGTTTGAAGGGCGAGTGTTAATCATGTACTAATTTGAAAATAGAGACCAGCGTTCACCGGGCTAAGATTTTCAAATTAGGACACGACCAATTAAGTGCTACGTAGCAAAACGTAATAGAGGGCGGTGAGAATTCGTAAGTTACTGAAAACAAAGAGTTACAGGCATCCAACGCGAATGCCCGCCACTGCATCTTATTTTTGGTGCTTTGAGGTTAGCAAAGCACGCACTCACCCCCTTCAGGATTTTTAAGTATTATAGCTGGCAGAAATACCTTTCCTTCGCCAGCAGGAGAATATGCAAATGACGAGTGTGACCCGTTCCCCGTTCCGTACAGCTTTTGCAGCCCTTGTAACAATCCTTCTTCTTTCGGTAGTTTCTTTCGCACAGAGTAAGCAGCAGCAGGCTGACTTTTCTAACATCAAGATCAAAAACTTCGGCCAGATGGACGAGCGCTTCTATCGTGGCGCGCAGCCGAAGAAAGAGGACTACCAGGCGCTCGCAGCCCTTGGCATCAAAACAGTCATTGACCTACAGGCAGAGCCTAAGGGCTACGAAAAGCCTATGGTCGAAGCGCTGGGTATGCGCTACGTCAACATCCCGATGGTTGATAAGGCGTATCCGAAGCAGGAATGGGTTGATGCGTTCTTGAAGGTCGTTGATGACCCTGCAACGGGCAAATTCTACGTCCACTGCGCGGGCGGTCGTCATCGCACGGGAGCGATGGGAGCGGTCTATCGTTATACGAAATACGGCTGGAACTACGATCAAGTCTATGCCGAGATGAAGAAGTATGACTTCTACACTAGCTGGGGGCACGGCGACTTTAAGACGTTCGTCCAGGACTACTGGCAGCACATGCAGTCAAATGGGACTACCGGCGCAGCCGTAGCTACAACCTCACAGAAGTAATCGTTAATAAAAGCTTCTCCTTTCATCAGAAAAGCGACCGCGTACAAATTTGTACGCGGTCGCTTTTCTATTTTTCTAAGCCTCAATTCTGTGCCCTCGCTTGCAAATCACCTCAACGGGAAGCGATGCCCGGCTCCGGTAGATTGGCTAGTTCATTTATTCTCCGCCGCACAGCCTCTGTGAGCATCCTCACCTCAGAAGGGCTATAGTTGGCTGCGCGAAACGCATCCCCTATCTGCTGATCACTCAAGCGAGAGAGCAGTTCTCCAATCCACTTCGCGTCCTCAATTGTTATGCTCTTAAACAGTCCGCGATTCTTTCCGCCATAACGGAAGGCAACACGATTTCCTTTAGCTTTATCAATGAACCTGGACTTTGAGTAATCCTTCGGATTATTGCGACTGCGCGTGAACCGCCAGAAAAAGGGTACGTTGCCTGTCCTCCCGAATGTTGCGCCAAGGTCGCTAATGGCGTACTGCGATTCGGCGACACCACCGCTTCTGTCCGGCACATACAGGATGACGTTGTTTGAGTCCTTTATGTCCCAGTTGTTGATAAGCCCCATCAGCACTATCAAGCCTTGCAGTTCGCGTGTGCCGACGAAAGGATTCCTTCTCCACTTCCATTGGCCTGTGCGCTCCACCTCTTCAGGCCGTGCCTCAAAGCGGACATTGGCGAAGCCATTCCCATCACATCTCTCCACCTTCTTTCTAGGCTTAGGCGCTCCATTGATATGTGCGCAAGGGACAAGGTAGTTAATCTCGGTCATGTAGCCGACGCCCCATAACAATCGAACGGCAGCCGTCTCACTCTGCGCCTCTTTCCCAAGCTTGGCTACCCACTCGCGCCCGCGCCCATCGCGCACGCGGAACTTCACTGAGTAGCCGCCTTTATCTTCTTTTAGAAATGTAAGACTGCTCGTGTCCGGTCTCATCTGAGCACCGCCCGGCCCTAAGAAGAGGTCGCGTGATCTGATGTTGCCGGGATTCTTCCAGAGGGCGGGCCTTCCGGTCGGCACCGTCTTTTTCTCTTTCCGTTTGCCCTGCGCGAAAGCTACGGGTGAAAAAGTAAAGAGCAGAATGATTAGAAGAGCGAGTAGTCTGCGAATATCATTCAAAATTACCAAGAGCACACCTCCTTGAAGTTGATCGGCATTGCTGCGAATCACTATTTACCTGCCGATGAAATATTCCTGACTGTTAATCCGCGCTTCACCAGGATTAACTTTTATCCGCACATATCTTCCATCGCTTAACAGTTGTCGTGCCTTAACATTGTCACGCAGATAGATATTCAGTACTTCTTCTACTAGATACTTCTTTATACGTGCGTCTTTAATGGGAGCTACGACCTCTATTCGGCGGTCAAAGTTGCGCGGCATCCAATCGGCGCTTCCGATGTAAACATCGGCTTCGCCGTCGTTCGCAAAGTAATAGATACGACCATGCTCAAGGAAACGCCCGACGATGCTCCTGACGCTGATCGTCTCAGAGAGACCCGGAGCACCGGGCTTGAGCATGCAGATGCCGCGCACGATTAAATCTATGGGAACACCAGCCTGCGATGCCTCATACAGTGCTCGTATGGTCGTCATATCTACGAGCCGGTTGATCTTCGCGATAATTCGCGCCGGACGACCCGCGCGTGCGTGAGAGGTCTCGCGACTGATGAGTGAAAGAAAGCTCTCACGAAGGTTAACAGGAGCAACCAGCAACCGACGATACTTTTTCTGGCGCGAAAATCCTGTCAGATAATTGAATAAGTCTGTGGCGTCGGCTCCTATCTCATCATTAGCCGTGAGGATTCCTACGTCAGTGTAGAAACCTGATGTGATGGGATTGTAATTGCCCGTCGCGATATGTACATATTGCCTTAAGCCATCACCCTCATTCCTAACAACCAATGTAACCTTGCAGTGGGTTTTGAGACCTACTACCCCGTAAACGACATGCACGCCTGCCTCTTCAAGTTGCTTTGCCCACTCGATGTTATTCTCTTCGTCAAAACGAGCCTTGAGTTCGACCAACACGGTCACCTGTTTACCGCGCTTGCTTGCCTCAATCAGCATCTTCGGGATGGGCGAGTCCTGCCCCGTGCGGTAGAGGCACATCTTGATGATCACGACATCAGGATCATCAGCCGCCGCTTTGATGAAGTCCGTGACAGCCGTGTAGGACTGATAAGGATGGTGCAGTAGAACATCTTGCTCTTTAATGATCTCGAATATAGACTCCTTCCTCTTAAGAATAGCGGGGATGGTCGGCGTAAATGGCTTATCCTTCAGTTCCGGCCTGTCCAATTCGTAAAGCGACATTAGGCCAGTTATATCCAACAGCCCATCCACTGTGTAAACATCTTCGTCAGTTAGCTCAAGTTCTTTAATAAGCAGGTTCACCATCTCCTCAAGCATCTCACTTGATACCTCAAGCCTGACAGGCGATCCAAAGCGCCTTTTTCGCAAAGTCTGTTCCATTAAGCGCAAGAGATCGTTAGCTTCGTCCTCTCTGATTTCAACATCAGCGTCGCGCGTTACACGGAACGTGTAGCATTTGCCCGGGTGCATCCTGGGGAACAACGCGCTGATATTGGCAGCGACCAATTCTTCGACCAGTACGAACTTTGATTCGGTTTCTCCGACTGGAACGAGGCGCGGAACAAGCGGCGGCAATTTGATGCGCGTAAAACGCGGGTCAGGCTTTCCCGTGAGCGACTGCGTAATGCCATGCGCTCGAACAGGCCCAACCATCAAGCCCAGATTGAGGCTCATGCCCGAGATATATGGAAATGGGTGTCCTGGGTCTATCGCTTGCGGCGTGAGCATGGGGAAGATACGCCGCATGAAATATTCTTTGAGGCCATCTTTTTCCGCTTCAGAGAGCGAATCGTATGGCGCGATTATTATCGCTGCGGACTGAAGAGCCGGAAGGACTTTCGTTTTCAACAAGCGCGTTTGTTCTTTGATGAGTGTCTGCAAATAACTTCTAATCAGCTTCAGTTGCTCTAGGGGAGTCATGCCGTCCGGCGACAGTTTCGTCACCCCTTCATTGGAAGTTTCCTTGAGTCCCGAAACACGAATCATGAAGAACTCGTCCAGATTAGATGAGAAGATTGAAAGAAATTTGAGCCGTTCAAGAAGCGGTTGCGTATCGTCTAATGCCTCTTCGAGCACGCGGCGGTTGAATTCCAGCAAGCTGAGTTCGTAGTTAAATAGCAAAGGCCGCAAGTCATGCAAATTCAACGGTGAAATAGCGCCTTCGGCGTCTTTATGTTGTGCTGTTTGAGGGTTAGGTTTCTTTGTTATCATTGTTACCGGTTACACGTGGCGCTTCTACAAATCGTATCTGCTGGGCCAGGATACGATATTGCTTCGAACGCATCCATTTCATAAACGAAAGCCTTTTGTACAGTTTCAAGAATACAACTTAGTGGTCGTCAGTTAATAATGTTAAGACTTAAACTAAAACTGTACTTACAGGAGAGATGTCGGGGCAAGAGCTATTGAAGAATTTACGAAACAATTTAAGCAAATATTAACCCTACGATGTTTGCCGAAAGGCCATAAGCTCAAATTAATGTAGGGGGCTATATTCAAAGTTTAACCTATTAGTGTTGTGAATCACAAAGAGACCCGAGGGGTGGACTCAATTAGCGAAGTCGGTGTTATGGGAGTGATTTACGCTTGGAGGGAGTTCAAATATTGACGGAAGCTGTTCCAATAAGGAAAAGGAAGACTCAGATAACGCATCTGCTGCGTCCGCACTGGAAAACACTCGCTATAGCTTTTCTGGCGGTCATTGGCGAGAGCGTCACCGACCTACTGGAGCCTTGGCCGTTAAAGATCGTCCTCGATTATGTTCTGAGTTCAAAGCAGATGCCGGACTGGTTAGCATCTTTAATCAATTCCTTGCTCGGACAGGATAAGCTGGCAATTCTTAACTTCGCTGTAATCGCAATAGGAGCTATCGCTGTCGCAGGTGCTATCAGCTCATATACGGAAAACTTCCTCACCACGAGCGTCGGTCAGCGAGTCATGCATGATCTCAGGGGAATGCTGTATCACCACATTCAACGCCTGTCGCTGGCCTATCACGATCAGAAGAGAACAGGCGATTTGATAAGCCGCGTAACGAGCGATATTGACGCGATTCAAAGTCTCATCTCATCGGTGCTGCTCGGCATGATTGTCAACATCCTCACGCTCATAGGCATGATCGGCGTAATGTTTTATCTCAACTGGAAGTTCACGTTGATTGCGCTCTCAATTGCGCCTCTGCTCTTTCTGGTCGTCTATAGTTTTACACGGCGAATCAAACAAGCTTCGCGCGCAGTCAGAAAAAAAGAGGGCGCGCTTGTTTCCGTACTCCAGGAAGTTCTCTCTTCAATCCGTGTCGTCCAGGCGTTCACACGAGAAGACTACGAGCAGCAACGGTTTGAGCAGCAGAGCATGGAGAGCGTCGAGATGGCTCTTCGCGCCCGGAGCCTCAAAGCGAAACTGCCGCCGATGGTCGAGATCATCGTCGCCATCGGTACTTGTTTGGTAGTCTGGTACGGAGCGCGCCTTGTCATCAGCGGTCAGCTAAGTGTCGGCGCTCTCGTTGTCTTCTTTCTCTATCTAGGTAAGATGTACAAGCCCATGCGCGAGCTTTCAAAAATGACCGATACCATCTCGAAGGCAATGGTTGGATTCGAGCGCATACGGGAAGTGCTCGAAACAGACATGATCGTGCGTAACGTACGAGGCGCACGCAATGCTCCCCGGTTTAAGGGGCAAATCGAGTTCGATCATGTCCGTTTCGGATACGATAAGGATTTGCTTATTCTCAAAGACATTAGTCTTAAGATTGAACCCGGACAGTTGGCCGCAGTTGTTGGCCCGACCGGGGCTGGCAAGACGACCATCATCAGTCTCATCCCACGCTTTTACGATCCCGTTTCAGGCTATGTCAAGATTGACGGCTCGGATGTACGCAGCTTCAAGGTTAAATCGCTTCGTCAGCAGATAAGTTTCGTGCTGCAAGAGAGCCTACTCTTTCGCGCGCCCGTCTGGCAAAACATCGCATACGGTAAGCCGGAAGCCAGCCGAGAAGAGATCATACGCGCCGCCGAGCTTGCCAACGCGCATGAATTCATTGAGAAGATGCCGGAAGGATATAACACGATGATAGGCGAGCGCGGCGTTACGCTCTCGGGCGGTCAACGCCAACGCATCGCTATCGCGCGCGCAATTATCCGGGACGCTCCGATTCTCATTCTTGATGAGCCTTCATCAGGTCTAGACGCGGCCTCGGAACAGCTTGTCTTTGACGCCCTCAATCGTTTGATGGAGGGTAAAACCTCAATCGTCATCGCGCACAGGTTGGCGACCATCCGGCGGGCGGACGTTATCTTCGTTATTAACGACGGCAAGGTTGTGGAGAGCGGAACACACCAAGAGCTAATATCGCGGGGCGGCCTTTATGCCGAGTTTTATGAAATACAGTTCCGACGAGAAGAGAAAATAGATATTCTAGAAGAGACGGTCAGCGATTTAGATGCTGCCTATCATTCATGGCGGGGAGCAATAGCTGAAATAAATGGCCGCGAGACAAAGATTAAACGAATATGAAATGCCATACCGGTTACGGAATTGTCTCGTATCAATCAATGACGGAAGCTGTCTAATCTTGAATGAGTAAAGGAAGATGTATGTACAATCAACGTGGAATCTATACAGCAAGCATACTCGCGCTGGCTTTGCTGACAGGGCTTTTATCTTTTGTGATTACCGCTCAAAAGAAGTCTAAAGACACAGAACAGCAGCCGACAGGTACACCAGTTTTATGGCGCGACCCCGGTGATGTGTCGAGCCGTAACCTTTTAACTGGCCCCGGCAGCGAGGGGGTGAAGCCCGACTTATCAAAGATTACTTACATACGGGATGAGCAGACCGGGTATTCCGTGAAATACCATGTGAAAGACGGCGCTGGAAAGACCTGGGTGGTGAAGGTTGGCAACGAGGCGCGACCAGAGACTGCCGCAGTTCGACTGATATGGGCTGTTGGCTACGTGTCGGAGATTAACTATCTAGTGCCGTGCCTACACATCCCCGGCGCGGCTAAACCGCGTAAGGATGTGCCGCGCTGCGAGGGCGATGGCTTCGCAGACGCGCGTTTCGAAGCGCGTCCTGATGATGTGAAAAGGTTAGACATCTGGAGTTGGAAAAACAATCCGTTCGCAGGGACAAAAGAGTTCAAGGGGCTTGTCGTGCTGATGGCTCTTTTGAACAATTGGGATTTGAAAGACGAGAATAACAAGGTCATCTCGGTCAAAGGTACAGACGGTCAGAACGAACTCCAATACATCATCAGCGATCTTGGCGCGACCTTCGGCAAGACGGGCGGCGCGATTACGCACAGCCGCAACGAGCCGGAAAACTACGCTAAGTCGAAGTTCATCAATGGCGTCGAAGGTGGACGTGTGCGCTTCGCCTACAGCGGCAAAAGCCAGTTTTTGTTTGATAACATTATGGTTGAAGACGCGCGCTGGATCGCGAATCTTCTAGCGCGGCTTACCGACCAGCAGATAGGGGACGCCTTTCGCGCCGCCGACTTCAAACCGGATGAAGTACAGGTGCTTGCCTCAACGGTGCGAGCGCGCATCAATGAACTCGTGCGCGTGACGGGTGCAACGACCGCCGCGCCTGCCGCTCCGGCGCAGAGTCCGATGCCGGAGGCCACGCCCCAGCCGACGCCGCAAACGACACCAACGCCAGGGGCGACTCCGACTTCCACGCCTACACAAGAGCCGCCGCCAACGGATACGCTTCCTTCTCCAACGCCAGAGGCAACGCCAAGCCCTACAGCGACTCCTATGCCGATGGCTTCACCTTCATCCCAGTAAGCGCTCAAGCTTGGAATTAAGAGAATAGAGTTGCTTTACCACAAAGCGTATAGATTTCCATCATCGCTCCCGAAGTAGATTAATCTGTCGGCGATAGCGGGTGAAGAACGCATCCAGCCCGGCGAGACCTTGAGCCTCCACTTTCTCTTTCCCGTCACAGCATCTATGGCATAAAGATAGCCGTCAGCACTCCCGAAAAAGAGAATGCCTTCGGCCAGGCTCGGCGATGCGACCACAACGCCCCCTGTTTTAATTCTCCACCTCACACTCCCTGTTCCTGCGTTTAATGCATATAGATGGCCGTCATCGCTTCCTGTGTAAACTATGCCGGTATAAACGGCTGGCGAAGACCTGATTCTATCGGCTGTTGTAAAGCTCCACTTTTGAAGCCCCGTTTTCGCATCCACTGCATAGAAAGTCCCATCCATGCTCCCAACAAAGACTGTGCCACCGGCAACCGCTGGCGAAGAAAGGATTCTATAGCCTGTTTTGAATCTCCATTTCTGCTGACCTGTTGCAATATCTAATGCATACAGATAAGAATCCCAGCTTCCGAAATAAACAGCTCCATCAGTTATTGCGGGCGAGGAAAGAATCCAGCTTCCTGCTTTGAACTTCCATAACAGCATTCCGGTCATTGCTTCAACCGCGTAAAGGTAAGTATCCGCGCTTCCGAAATAAACAACTCCATTACTTACGGCTGGTGAAGAATAGACTCTGTAGCCGGTCTTGAATCTCCACTTCTCACCACCCGTCTTTACATCGACAGCGTAAAGATTGCCGTCGTGGCTTCCGACATAAACTATGCCACCGACAACGGAAGGCGAGGAGTACACCACGTCTCCTGTTTTGAACTTCCACTTGAGTTCTCCAATCTGTGCGCCCACCGCATAGAGATAGCCGTCATCGCCGCCGAAATAAACCACTCCATCGGAAACAGAAGGAGAAGAGAACCATGCTTCTACAATGCGTTCAGTTTTGAATCTCCATTTAACTCCGTGCAGCCGACTGACGCTGCCTGTCTGATAAACGCCAGTACGCTGTAGATTCGCGCGAAACATTGAGCCATCGGAATTTGCTTGAGGTATTGGTGATTCTGGCTGGGATTTAATCGGCAGTATATTGGCTTGAGATGACTTTCCGTGAGGTACGTCAGCAACCTTAACAGGCACCTTAATTCCCGAGGGAGCTAAATACGTAAGAAGGAACATTAAACTTAAAAGTAAAGCATTTATGAAAAAAGTCATTTTCATCGGTTCTTACCCGCTGAATCAGATATTTTAAGGTATTTCTATAGAGTCAGGAATGGGAGCATACTTCCTCGAAAGTAAAGCCGCGAATAAATGCGCATTTGCCCTCTTCTCTGAAAAGGAAAGAGTTACAGTATGATTATTAAAAGTAAATTGTCGGGGGAGTTGCTGGTCTATAAGGAGACTACAATTTAGAATATAGCAGCGGGCAGCTTACTCAGCCAGAACTTCACCAAGGCATTCGGCGTCTAATACCGCAACGCTGGGGCGCAGGTTTCGCCGTTTGTTCTCATTGTAGTAAGCCTAATTGCTACAGGCAAATTTATGAGAGAGTCAATCAATTGTCTACCTAAACATTTACGGGCAGCTAAGAAGCTACCCGTAACTTGTTAATTTAATTAATGAGCCGAGCAGGACTCGAACCTGCGACCCACTGGTTAAAAGAACATTGCAATTATCTTCACTGAGAAAAATCAGTTGAATAGAATCGAACATCCGCGATTTAGTTCAGCTATTTTGATGCTTCATGCATTACTGAGTTAACTACAAACAAGATATTTGTCTACCAGTTATCTATTTGTATTTAGGTTTTGGAAAAGACTGCCATTCTTTCCCAGATCAGCTCCATTTATTTGAGATTATGAAGGCTGGTGAGAGCTGTTATTCCCCGAGAAGCACTACTTAGTGCCGATTACTTCCAGGTTCAGATTCCATGCCGAGTAATGCCAGGGGCTGGACTGGTCGGAGATGAGTTTCTGATAGATGTTACGGTACTTTTCGCCGCTTTTCTGTGTTTCCGTATAAGACCAGAACTCCCTACCAATAAGGTAGTCTTCTCCCATCTCCTGCCAAGAATTGAATGACTGCTGGATGCTCCTGGCAGCGGGCATTATCTTGGCCCACGCTTCGTCCTCTGTGATGTAGCCGGCTATGTAGGCCCAGCGGCAGAGGTTTATGTAGCGGCAGTAATCCCATGCCAGTATGCTCTTTGACCCCAGACTGCGGTAGTATCTCCTGACAACTTCGATTTGGCGGTAAATGTCAAGGTCATCTTGGTATCTGGCAAGAGTCGTCTTGTACTGTTGTTCATCAAGGTCGGCAATCTGAGCGCCCATCCGCTCAAATTCCGCCCTGTGGCCACCTTGGTCAATCCAGTCCAGAGTACGCACAAGGTCGCTTCTGTTGCGTATGCCCCATGTGCGGTCGAGCAATCTTCTGTAGCCTTGTATGTACTCTTCGCTCCTCTCTCTACTGATGATTACGTGCGGCTCGTTGTTACCTTCGGCCAGTATCGCCGAGGCGGCCAAAGCCCATATCTTCTGCTCCTTGGAGAGGAATTGTACGCCCTCCGTGTTAATCGGAATCTTTTCGAAGAAGGAGCATGAGGTCGAGATTGATAGTGAAATAAGCGCCAGGCAGAGAAATATCTTCTTCATTTAATTCAACTGGGATTAAGAATGATGATGATAGCAGTCTTTGTGAGATGACCGTGGGGCGGCCAAGAAAAAGATTAGCATGCTCCTTCAGGCATTGTCTATCATTTGGTTGCCTGAATCTTTGTGCTTCCGATATTATCGAATGAGTTGGGGTTCTTAATAATTATCGGAACTGTTAAGCTCTTAGATTAGAGAGGCACGTCTGCTATGAACAAGAAGCAGCAGGACTTTATAAAAATTGGCTTTGTTTATGCTGTCATTCTTCTGGTGTTCGCAGGCATTGTATCGGATGAGTGGCGCAGCGACGGCCTCTTCAACACGCTCGGTATTTATCCTTACGGGTTAGGGATTATATTCTGGCCCCTCTTGGGCTATTTGTTTCCCCGCATAGAATCCTTGTTCGACAAATATCTGCTTGTGAGCGCGATTGCACTCTATGATTTCAGTGCGGTTTATAAGTTTATGAGTTCTGATGCGGAGGAGATGGCCTTTTTTGAGCGGGTTTGGAGAATGAATAAATTGGGCATCTTGGTTCTTGCCGCTTTTTATTTAGGAGGGCAGCTATTTATGGTGAGAGTTATCTTGGCTCGACCGGGATTTGGATGTCGCCTGCACGACAAATGTTCTCTCACTGCGAGCTGTTTCTGCGACCGTAAGGAAACATAAGGTGGCAAGCGCGCAAGCCACGCGCATACGTCATTCACTTTCGTTGATAATAACTATCTGGGGCCTTCATGATCCTCCTGATTATTAATGACAGAATGAAGAAAGTTGGTATGGCACCAATAAATGCGGTGCCGCTCAATGATGAAGAGAATTTACCGTCGGGGTCGCCCAGACAAGAAACTTCAGGATTGTCTGGGTCATAAAATATTGTGACCTTCTGGCCCGTATGTAAACTGCCAATATCTGCTTTGATGTTTCCGGCAAATCCTCCTCCGCTATAAGTATTTTCTCCCACCTTGTAATTGTACAGGACGGCATTATGGTTCTTGAAGTCTAGCTCATAAATCACCCCTTCAGCTTGTACACCCTGATATGTCAGGCGGTAAAACTCATAGACTCCGAGGAGGTGTGCTCCTATCAGTCCCAAGATAATAGTAGCTGCGAGCCACAGGACGAAATATGTAAAGTCCCTCTTAGGATTCGCTGCCGCCACATCTGGCAGGTTTAACGGCATCCGGTATAACACCCTCCATAAAGCTTACTAATGTCTGCCGCGAGGTTAGAGCCTAGCCCCTGCAATGTACCTATGCTATCAGGCGGCGTGGTAGTTTTGAAGTGTGCGAAGCCCAGGGAAGCGCCGAGCCCTGTTTTGGGAGAGGCCTGGAAGGCCCAAATTGTTTGACCGCTATTGTTTTGACCCAAATCAAATTCGAAGGAGACAGAGCCGAGGCCGACCAAATATGTATCGAAGTCGCCGTGGAGGTCGTCCCAGTTATCGGCATTCGACAGAACCCCGCTGAGGCCTATACCTGCGCCGCCGCCGAAGGCATAGCCCTTGCCGTCGGAACTGGGCGTGTTCGGCCAAGGCATTACCATTTGTTTGGGGCCGGCGCAGTCTGTGGATTTCGGTTGCGGGTAGAAATATCCGTAACTGCTCGCCGTGCCGAGTGTACCGTCAGCCGTATTATACCCGTAAAGGGTGCCGCCGGACCCGCCGCCGCCGTAATAAGTTCCGCCCCAAGCTGAACCTCCCACAGAAACCCCTATGATTTTTGTCCCATCAGGGTCACTCCATTTGATGGGATTATTCGCGGCGTAGGCGTAGTGGTTAACGCCGCCGCCGAAGCCTATGGGGTCCTGGCTGATAAATCGCTGAAGTCTAGGCGAGTAGTACCTGGCCCTGTAATAATAGAGGCCCGTAGCGTCATTCTCCCTGCCGGTGTATTGCTGAGCGTTAGTGCTCGGAGCGCCGCTGTAGGTCGTCGTGCCGAAGGGGTCATAAGTATATTCGCTCTCGAACGCGCCGGCAGCATCCGTAGACGCGAGCGTGCTTCCTTGCCCGTCCAATAGCAGGCCGTGCGTCCCGCCTAGGTCCGTGCGGGTGAAGACCTCATCAACACCGCCGCTGAGCAGATTTACGGAAGCGCCGCCCGCCTGCTCCTGCACCATGTTCAGGCCGTCATATAAGTAGCTAGCCGTCGATCCGTTGATGGCTTTGCTGGAGCGTCTGCCTAGCGCGTCATACTGGAAGCCGGCGCTCACGCCCGGCCCCGTGATAGAGACTAGCCTATCACGCGCGTCCCACGTGTAGCTGTTCGTGCCGTCGCTCGTGAGATTACCGTTCAGGTCGTAGGTTAGCGTCTGGCCTGAGAACGAAGTCTGCTGGTTGGCGGCATTATAAACCGCTGCGCTGAGAGATTGTGGCAGAATCGAGCGGGCGAAACTGCCTCCGACTTTCGTGCGCCGTCCGAGCTGGTCATATTCGTATGTAAGACTGCCTAAAACTGTGGCATCCTTCTTATACGTGAGACTCGTTAGCTGCGAGCCGGCGTCATAGCCGTACTCGGTGGTCACGCCATTGGGCAGCGTCATGGACTCGCGTCGGCCCGCCGCGTCATAAGCTATCGTGACGGTGGCCGCCCCCTGCGTAATCCCTGTCAGGCGATTAGCATTGTCATACGTGTAGTTGACGGTCGGCTGGCCTGCCACCGTCATAGTCGCACGCCGCCCGACTGCGTCATACGTGTAGCTGACAGTCCCCTGCGGCGTTGTTTCGGACGTGAGCCTGTCTAGGTTGTCATACCCGTAGGTGATTGTCCCTGATATCGAATCCACAATCTGGGTCAACCTGTTCGCCGCATCATACGTGTAACTGGTGGTTGATTGATCAGCGTAAGTAATCTGCTTGAGGCGATTGAGCGCGTCGTAGGTGATAGTCGTGACCTGTCCTTTGCGATCAGTCACCTGACGCATGTTTCCGTTGGCGTCGTAAAGGTAAGCGGAATCCCGCATTAGCGGGTCGCGCCGCGTCTCGACCCTGTTCATGTTGTTATAGACGTAACTGGTTATGTTGTTGCGAGCGTCTTTAATGCTCTCAAGGTAGCCGTTGGCGTTGTAAGCGGAAATGGTTGCGCCTTGCAGCGGGTCTACAGTCCGCGTTAACTGGTTGAGGTTGTCGTACTCGAAGCGCAGGGTTTGTCCTACCGGATTGGTTAGGCTAACTATTCGCCCGCCCCCGTCAACGAAGCGCTTCAGGGCGCGCCCAAGAGGGTCTCTTACCTCGACCACATCTCCAGCCTCATAAATCAACCGGGAGGTATTAGTCATGGCGTCGGTCGCGGTCTCTAGCTGCCCCGCCGCATTGTAGGTATAAGTGGCCTGTTGATTGAGCGCGTTGGTGACGCTAGTCAAATTGCCTTTACTGTCGTATGCGTATGAGGTCGTGTGGTTAAGCGGGTCTGTGATGCTCGACAGCCTGTTAAAGCCGGGCTCATACGTCATGGAGACGGTATTGGCTTCGGCGGTCTCAGCCATTCTGGTAATGCTCATCACCTTACCGGCTGCGTTGTAGGTGAAGGCTGTCTTGCGCCCTAATGGGTCAATGGTCTTCAGTAGAAAATTACTTGTAGCCTGGCGCTCGTAAGTGAAAATCTGCTGTTCGGGCTTGCCGACGGCGAAAGTTTTCGACACCGGCTGTCCCGCCGAATTGAAGGTTATCCTGCTTGTGTTGCCGCGCGGGTCTGTCAGATCTGTCTGAGTGACTTGCCCGTTGGCATCCAGCGTGTAAGCGAACTGATAGCTGCTATTGTCAGGACGCGTCTGTTTACTGACCTTCCCGTTGGCGTCGTATTCGTTGGTGAGAAAAACGATGCCGCTTGGGTCTTTAATGGTGAGCATTAGCGACGAGCCATCATAGCCATACTCGGTGACGCCGCCCTTGGCGTCCGTCACCTTCCACAGGCGATTGCTGCCGTCATAAGTGTAGCCGACGGTCCGACCCATATTGTCCGTAATCTGTGTAACCCTGTAGGTGTAATTAGGGTCGGTATCATAAGTGAAGTCAAGCCAACGGCGGTTCGGCGACGTTACTCTTGTTATGCGCAGGAGTTGATCGCGCGAGATGCTGAGCTTGTTGCCGTAGCGGTCAATGATGGCCTGAAGTTTCACATCTGCAGAGTGAATCCATAACCCTCGGTTCTTGGTAAAGAACTGATACACAGTCCCATCTGAAAGTTTAAGGTCCCAGCCATTTCCATCCGGGCCGCGCCCGTCCTGAACATAGACGAGTGTAGACTTGTAAAAAGCTGTGGGCGTCGCCGTATGCTCGAAGGTCATAGGGTTAGCGCCCGGATTAGTTCGGTCATACCTGATGCGCCCGCCGTCCGGCAGCACAAGCTCCGCCCATGATTCATTGGCGTTATCGCCCGAGAGCGTCATCTCGAAGGGATGATTAGTCCCGACCCCGAATGCGTGCGCTGCATAGTCCATAGGTCTGTATGTACGTGTGAGGGCAATCGGCAGTGTGTCAGGGAGCACGACATCCGTGTTGCTGTACATAAAGAGTCCCGTGCCTAAATCTACGGGGTCGCCACCAACGGCGCAGGAACCTGGAGCCGGCGACAATAATGGCCCGATGGCATCAAAGAATCCTCCGTAACAATGCATGCCGGGAAGTTCCACACCGGGATCGGGCATGATTTGGCGTCCATCTTTCGTAACAGTGCCTTCACCGTAGATGTACCAGCCACCTTTAGCCGCGTCGTAATCCCATAGAGGAACATGGGTTCCCGCAGGTATTCCACCGTAGTTCGGATAGACTATGCGCAGCCCTGGAGCCTTCTTGCCGTCCGCCCTCTGCGTTGTCGCGCCGTGCATCTGAAGCGAAAAGAGGAGTCTCGGTGTAACGCCGTCGGGCAAAGGCAGAGGTGTGCGATTAGCCGGAATCGGGGTTATCGTCAGATTCTTAAATAAATCACCATTCGGATACTTGATGTGCACGCCCGCCGGAACGTGTATCTCAAGCCCTGGAATGAGCGGCGTGGTCGCAACGATCTCACGTGTAGTCGGCGCGGGTATCTGAGTCAGGTAGCGAGTCTCTATGATAGGCAGCCACACCGTATAGGGAAGCACATTCGTCTGCCCCGCTTTGATATTGACCAGCCCTTCATAAGTGCCGTAGGGTTTGGTAGGTGTACTGGCCGTGCTGCCGTTGATATTGAATGGCTGGCGGCCTGCGCCCACACCTCTGAGAAGGAAGCGGCCTGTAGAGTCGGTCTTCGCCATCCTGTTGCCGACGTGAATTGTCACGTTAGCCAGAGCTTCTCCCTTAAGCGTGAGCACCTGACCGGAGAGAGCCGTTTCGCCGGGGCTTGCCTGAAGCGCCTGCATCTTCTGTAAGGGTGATTCCTTCTCTCTAGTCTCCCAGTTGCCCTTAAAATTATCTGCGCCAGGGTTCCACTCTTCAGGGTCGGGCGGGCGGTTTCTGTTCGCGAGCAGCGCCTCATCCGAAGGGCGCATCTGGTCGTGGCCCGGCATCATCCCGCTCATAGAATCGTCCGTCGTCCCCGTCGTGTTATTGCCGGATGGGTCGGATTCAGTCGTAAAAGTAATCGAGGTGGGCGTGACGGGGAGATTCCCTAGATCCGCAGAGCCGCTAACCGTTAATGTGTACGTGACACCTTTTTGAAGCGGCTCCCGAGGGGTTACAAAAGCCAGCATCCCTCGCTCGGCGGGAACTACTTTTACCGGAACCGCTCCCGTTGAGCTATTAAGAATAAGCTTTTCTGAATTCACCGTCTCGACACGCAAAGGCTTTGAGAAGCGCAAAGCAATATAGCTATCAACCGTCACAGACACATCTCCATCCTTCGGAGCTGAGGCCATGAGATACGGCGATGTTGAATCTTCCAGAGCGCCTATGCTCCCTACCAGGTTAAAGGTCTGGCTCTCGGTGCCAAAGACTTCTCCGCTCTCGACCTTCACATCCTCTTCATTAACTCCGCCGGAGAAGTAGACGTTGCCGTCCGGGAGAAGCGTAGCGGTGTGCTTGGAGCGCGCGGCCAGCATTCCCCCCTGTAGCTGAAGAACAGACTTTGTTTTGCTATCCCAAATTTCAATTTTTCCTGCGGCTTTACCGTTTCCACCGCGCCCCCCTGCAATTAGAACCTGCCCGTTCATTAAAAGCGTAGCGGTGTGATAGGCGCGAGCAGTCAGCCTAAGTGATGGAAGAGCCTCGAAACGCATTGTCTCGGGATTAAAGAGTTCAGCACTATAGAGAGTTTGGCCGCCGCTTCCAATGCCTCCGTAGATAAGCACAGTCCCATCAGGAAGAGAGGTCGCCGTATGCCATGCGCGTGGCTGTTTCAGACCGTCTGGCAGCGTAGAAGTTTCGCCCGTCCGAGCATCCTTGATTGCCGCCGCAGAAACAGGGCTGCCTTCAGCCTCTCCACCTAGGAGCAGCCATCTGCCATTGGGCAGCAGCGTAGCCGTCTGACCGGCAGCGAGGGCCGGCGTCTCAATCTGAGAAAATCTCGGAATCACCCGGCCCCTGTTTGAAGCGACGGGCAGACTCTTGATTACTTCAGGCTCTTTCTTGCTCCGGCCATCACTTGGCAAGGGAGCATTATTCTTTCCAACCGCCAGAACAACCAGCGGATTGGTAACTAATAGAAGGCTCAAAGTAACGGCGATGCCGAGGGTGAAACGCGCTTTCATTCTGCTTTCTCCGGTTTAGCTAAAGTCTCTCTTTGCCAGTTGGTTCGGGATAAATAACTGTCACATGGCCCGTGCACTTTACGGCACGGTGCTGAGGGTGAAAGTCATCTGCCCTGTGTCCATATTCTTTGCGTCGTAGTAGATAGTGTATGTGCCGGTCACAGGCAGGGTGAGCGTCCCCGTAGAGCCGCTACTGTAGCCGTTCATCGGTACGTTAGACATGCTCACGCCGTCCGGCTTCAGGAATGAGACATAGCTGCCGTATTCGCCTGCATAAGGAATGAAGGGGAAGGTGTTGCCCGTGATGTTCAGGTTAACCTGCTGCCCCGCAGTGCCCTCAAAAGTAAGCTGAATGTTCTGGCCCGGCGTGGTGACAGCGGAGGAGACGGAAGGCCCGCCCGCAGTAATAGCACCCGTGACATCAACCACGTTGTAGAGCGTAAAAGTCATCTGGCCCGTGTCCGCGTTAAATGGGTCTCCGAGAATCGTGTACGTGCCAGTCACGGGTAGCGTCACAGCATCTACGTAGGCGTTGACAGGCCCCGCCAGGCGATTACCGTCCGGTTTGTAGATAGAGACGTAAGGCCAGCTTGCGAATCCCTGAATGGCCGTATAGAGACTCACTCTCTGGCCGGCTGTGCCGTCGAATGTGGCGCGTATGTTCTGACTGCCCACGGTGTTGGACAGGGGGACGCTCGGGCCTCCGATTGTGATGGAGCCTGAGACATCCGGCGGCACGTCATAAAGAGTGAAAGTAATCGAGCCGGTGCTCGCCCTGTACGGGTCATAGACGATTGTGTAAGTCCCGGTCGTGGGCAGCGTGACGAGCTCTATGAAAGCGTCGGTCACGTGGTTCATGTAGGTGTACCCGATGGTCGCACCATCAGGCCCCTTTATCATTACGCTTGTCAGGTAAACGGGCTGGTAGTCTATGCCGGGGAATGTGCTGTTGATGTTGAGGCTCACGCGCTGGCCCGCTGTACCGTTAAAGGGAAGGGAGATGAGACCGCCGGGGGCATTAACCGTTGCGGTGACGGCGCTACCGCTCGGTGCTATCGGAGTGGTGACATCCACCACATCGTAAAGCCTGAAGGTTGCGCCGCCAGTACCTCCGTTCAGTGGAGCTAGCAAGATGGTATAAGTACCCGTGTAGGGAAGCGTCTTGGCGTCCATGTAATCGCCGTCAACGGCGCCTACGTATGAGCCGTTCGGCCCGTAGACCCTGACGCTGTTATTGCCCGTGATACTGGTAAGCACCAGGCTCACCTTTTGCCCTGCCGTGCCGTCGAAAATCAGTAGGCCGACCTTGTTGGCGGTGCCGACAGCGAAGGCTCTGCTTTCACCAATGACCATGCGCCCGGTCGAATCCACGTCCGTCGCAGCATAAGGCGCGGGAGGCACGAAGAAGTCGCTGCCGCTCGCGGCATTGCCGCCAGGAGTTGCGACCGTAATGCGGCCAGAGACCGTGCCTGATGTGATGGTGGTCGCAAGCGATGAAGTCGTAGCTGTATTGACTATCCCGCCCGTGCCATTAATCTTCACGCGGTTGTTGGTGGTGACGGTCTCGAAGTTCGTACCCGTGATGTTGACGCTGGAGCCGACGGTGCCTATCGCCGGAGTGAAGCCCGTGATAGTGGGAGCACCCACCCCGTTACCTGTGACGGTAAAAGGGCTCGCGCTGGTAGCCGAACCCGCAGGCGTAGTGATGCTGACGTTCCCTGTCGTAGCGCCTGCCGGAACACTCGTTACAATCTGTGTAGTAGTGGAGGAGGTGACAGTCGCCGAGACGCCATTGAATGTGACTGTGTTCTGGCCGGGTGTTGAACTGAAACCAGTGCCATTGATAGTGACCGCCGCTCCTATTGCACCGCTCCCTGGCGAGAAGCTTAAGATTGAGACCTGAGAAGAGCTGCTGCGCGAGATGGAAAGAAGATTGCCTACGGCATCGTATGAGTATGTGGCTGTCTCAGTCGGACCTACTACGGATGAGAGCCGTCCCAATTCATCATAAATATATGAAACGGAACCCGTGACTATCTCTTCAAGGCTGAGATTAACTGTCGTATTAGCTCCGACTGTAACTCCGGCCGGGCTGCTTCCAGTGCCATAGCCGGAATATGTAGCCTCTACTCTATATGTGCCCGCGTTCAGTGTTGAGAATGAATAGTCGCCTGTGCCGTTTGTCGTTGTAGCCCCCGACTGCGTGGCTCCCTGATAAATTTTAACGCTCACTCCTGCAAGAGCAGTCACGCCGTCCGACTTCGTAACTTTGCCTGAGACAGAACCGGAAGTCGCAACCGTATATGTCAGACTATTGCTTGCGGAACCTCCGACCGTAACTATCACGGGGCCTGTAGTCGCGCTCGAAGGCACGGGAGCGGCGATGCTCGTGTTACTCCAACTGGTAGGCGTAGCCGCAACGCCATTGAATTTGACTGTACTTGTCCCTTGCGTCGCGCCGAAGGCCGAGCCTGTGATGTTGACCGAGGTGCCAGCCGCTCCGGCTGTAGGCGAGATGCTGTCTATCTTCGGCATGACGGTGAAAGCCGCGCCGTTACTTGCCATGCCCTGAATAGTCATCACTACCTGCCCCGTGTTAGCGTTTGCAGGGACGGGAGCGGTTATGCTCGTGTTGCTCCAATTGGTAGGCGTCGCAGCGACGCCGTTAAAAGTTACAGTGCTCGTTCCTTGAGTAGCCCCGAAGTTAGAGCCCGTGATTGTGATAGACGTTCCAGTAGTTGCTGAAGAAGGGGAGAGACCACTTATGGATGGCGGCGGAATCGGCGCAGGTATTGAGAACTGTGAATCGTAATTTCCGTTAAGCGTGCCTTCGATATTCAGCGCCGCGTTGTTATTGGCGGTGGCGGCAGCCGTCAAATTAACTCCGACCCATAAATAAAAACGGTCGGAGCTTGTCATGTTGATATTTGAAGTCGTGGTAAAGGTCAGAGTGTATTTGGTAAGCGTAGTCGTCAGAGCTGTCGTGCCCATGACTGTTCCTATCAAAGTCCCGCTCGCGCTGTTCAGATAAAGCTTGGCGCGCGGATACATCGTTCCCGAGTTGCCCGTCTTATTCATCCACAGGGAGAGCGTGATTATAGAGCCGGAGGGAATTAGGCCCGGGGAATTCGGTACACCCGATTGTGTGTCGAATGCTTTAATCAAATATTCGCCTGTGGCGGCGTTCTTCAGATTGGCGGACTGCGCCGCAACGGACGTGCCGTCAGGCCCTGAGGTCTTAAGCTGAAAAAGATTGGTTGTGGTCGAAGCCTCTTTGTGTAGATGGAAGGTATTAGTCTGCGCCCGGGCGCCGCCTGCGAGAGCTAAGACAAGAGTCAGGTGGAGGACGATTAAACAGGCAAGACGCGCCATAGACTAAGACTCCTTCTACGGGTGAGATAAGCTTACGACGAGCCTAAGGCGGAGAACCCCGTAGACACGCCCTATTCAATTGATTGCTGTGTAGATAAGCCTGACTACTTGGGAGTTGCGAGGCTTAAGGCCAATTGATACGAGTTAAGAGAAAATGCTTCAGCAGGGTTTAGAGCAATTCTACTGTAACAACGCGCACGCACTTTGGAGAAAGTAGATTACCTGTCTTCGACAGGTAAGTACCGGTTATGTAGAATGGGGGATGCTCTAACGGTTTACTTGGACTGAGATTAATAACCTGTCAACAGGATGAACCCGTCAACCTAACACTTCTGTGAAGCGCGCGGAGAGTACAATAAGGCGCGTAAGTTTGTCAAGCTGGCTTTTGAAAATTTTTGATCGTGATTGAGATAAGAGGCTAATGGGCAATATAGGCCGAGTCTGAGATTTCTTCTTTATTGCCGGTGCCAGAACAAATCCCAAGCTTGACTACTGTTGAACAACATCCATGTAACCCACTGCAAAATTAGATATATACTATTTGTCTATCTGCGCTTAGCTTTCGGGAAAAGAATGCCCTCAAGCTTACCTGCGGCATTAAGGCGCATCTTCTCGACCATGTGACAATAGACATCGAGCGTAAAGGCAACGCTCGCGTGTCCAAGAGCATAAGAGACCATCTTTGGTTCCACGCCTGCAGCCAAGCTGAGCGTAGCGAATGAATGACGCAGATCGTAAAGTCTTAATGCCGGATTGAGCCTTGAGCTTTTGATCAGAGGACGAAAATGCCGCCTATGGACATTAGTCGGGTAGAGCGGTTCACCCGTAGGCGTAGAGAAAACGAGATTGTTATTCTGATATCTCTTACCAGCTTGGAGGCGTTCCAAGAGTTGCTGCTTTCTCCACTCCTGTAAGACAGCAATGACGGGCGGATCTAGTGTAAGTGTGCGAAAACCAGCATCCGTCTTGGGATAGTCACGAAACCTCCACCCGCCGCCCGTACGGTTCCATTTAAGAACGTGGTAAATCTCTACACGCCCTTTCTCTAAATCTAAGTCGGGCCATTGTAAGCCAAAGCACTCTTCGGGGCGTGGTCCGTTGGAAAGCATGAATGTGAAGAGCGGCCCGAGCCTGTCTCCTTTGGCAAACTTCAAGAAGCGCGGTGCTTCTTCCGGCTTCGACTTAGTAGCTAGGGATGAGAGCAATGTAAATCTACGGAACGGATTGTTTGTTGCCCTGACTAGAACACGCGGATGGGTAAGATTAAGCGGTGTCGGTGAGTATCCGATGTGTGATGAAATGAGACAGGTGATCGCCGCAGGTAATTCATTCACTTTTACATTTGATAGACCTATTAAGCGTAATGTTGAAGATGATTAGCGCTCTTTCATAGCGGCAAGGTCTGGCGTGATTATATTCTGCTGTAAAATCAACTCAAGCGGCGCATTTGGTTCCTAACCCGAAGGCTGGCTGGTCTAAGCAAAGTCAGATAACCTTTCCGAAAGCGCTACATAGTCGAGCGAAAATTTAAGAGAAAGTCTACCAACTGTCTACCTAAAGACTTACGGGCAACTTCTAAGTCGCCCGTAAGCTATTGATTCGATTAATGAGCCGAGCAGGACTCGAACCTGCGACCCACTGGTTAAAAGCCAGTTGCTCTACCGACTGAGCTATCGGCCCGTCTATCAACTCTTAGCCCAGTCTTAAAACTCAGGAATTGTCTCGGGTTAAAAGTTGAATGAAATTATAATGATTAGACCTGAATTATTCAACCTTGGCCTATTGGTGATTGGGGCAATGTTGCATGAAGAATCGTACGTGTAAAGTCGCTCTACGGATTGTTGTAGCTTGCGAGTGATAGCTATAGCGCGATGGGCGGCGAAGTGTATAATGCAGGATTCTTATGGTCGGTTAATCTAGAGAAGAGGGAAGGTACAGGTTGGATGGAAGAAAAGAATTTCTCGAATGTGTCGTATGAGGTGAGAGTATCCGAGGGGCGGGAGGGGGTTGACCCGAATGCGCCGGATTGGGAAGTGTGTGAGCTGGAAGACGGAGTGGTAAAGGATAACGCGGATATTTATGACAATATGACTCTGGCCGAGGCTAAACAGATCGCAGAAATGTGGACGAAAAAAAAGGAAGAGGCGGAGGCCGAGGCGTAAGGCCTAAAAATTAATCACTGAGAAAAGTCTTCTCATATAGATTAACGTGCGTTTGACATAAAACAAGGAAAGCTCCGCGAGGTGCGACATGTGCGGTCTCTATCACATGTCGCACCTCGCGGAGCTTGAGATTAACTTATCTTATACCCGCTATAAACATCAGGCTCTTACGGAGCCAGGAATATTGTCGCAGAGAAGTTGATACCAGATTGCACCAGAAAAAGAGATACAGCTAGGAACCACAAAGCCACACGAAGCGTCACGAAACAGCTTGCCCCTTCGTGGTGTTCGTGGTTTTCTCTTTAACCTCTCTTTTGCCTTTAATCCGGTAGGAGAAAACAGATTGAGGCAGTTAGCGGCTCAGCTCTCCAGCCAGCGGCCCAAGGCCGAATCTCCATAGATGATTGTCTGGCCGCGCTCCGGGCCGGTTGAGACTAGGCCGATCTCGACGCCAATCTCGCGTGAGAGAAATTCTATGTAGTCGCGCGCCTTGGGCGGCAATTTATCTGCCTCCGTGGTGCCTTCCGTAGAAGTCTTCCAGCCGGGCATCGTCGCGTAGACAGGCTCTATGCGACGCAGGTCTTGCGAGACGGCAGGGAAAGAATCAATCTCGCGCCCATCCAGCTTATAACTTACACAAACTTTGATTTCATCCAGCGCATCAAGCACGTCCAGCTTCGTAAGGGCGACCGAGGTGAAGCCGTTAATCACCGCGGCGTAGCGTGTGGCGAAAGCGTCGAACCAGCCGCAGCGACGCGGGCGACCCGTGGATGCTCCGTATTCACGCCCGCGCTCGCGTATGAGTTGTCCAAGCTCCTCTTCGCCCTTAACCATCTCTGTTGGAAACGGGCCTTCGCCAACGCGCGTCGTGTAAGTGCGAACGATGCCAAGCACGCCTGTGATGCGATGCGGCGCTAAGCCTGTGCCGGTGGATGCGCCGCCCGCCGTTGTAGTTGACGAAGTGACGAAAGGATACGTGCCATGATCTACATCAAGCAGCGTGGCCTGAGCGCCTTCGATTAAAATAGTGCGCCCTTCCTGCGCCGAGCGGTTCATAAAGAGCGTCGTGTCGGCGATGAAGGGCGCGAGGCGTTCTGCCAGCCTTGTCGTCTCGCTGAAAATCTCGTCCGGGTCAAGGGCTTGCCCGCCGTAGGCTACTATGATGCGGTTGGCGTCTTCCAGATTGCGCTCGATGCGTGAGCGCAGCACGCTCGGAACAACCGCGTCCGCCACGCGTATGCCGCGTCGTCCGGCTTTGTCTTCATAAGCCGGGCCTATGCCGCGCAGGGTCGTGCCGACGCGCTCGTTGCCTAAACGCTCTTCGCTCGTGTGATCGAGCGCGCGATGATAGGGAAGTATAAGATGAGCGCGAGTGCTGACCAGTACTCGCTCGGGCGTTACGGAAATTCCCTGTGCGGCTAGACGGTCGGCTTCGTCGAAGAATGCCTTGGGGTCGATGACCATGCCGTTGCCGAGCACGCAGGTCTTTCCCGGATGGACTATGCCGGAAGGCAAGAGATGCAGGACGAAGGAGCTTGAGCCGACCTGCACGGAGTGGCCTGCGTTGTGGCCGCCCTGATAGCGCGCCACCACGTCAAAGCGTTCGGCCAGAAGATCAACGATCTTGCCTTTACCTTCATCGCCCCACTGGGCACCGATGACAACAATAATCATAAGTTTTCAGTTTTCAGTTTTCAGTTTTCAGTCAGGCAGCACCAGTTAGTGCTGAAAACTAAAAACTGAAAACTGAAAACTGCCTTTAGCTTGCTCTCTCCAGCTTGATAGGTCTTTCTATGAAGTAGAAGCTGCATGTGCCGCGCACTTCTTCCAGATCGCGTTTTTCGATGGGGAAGAGACGGCACTGGTTCGGTCGGTCTTCATAGATGCCGCAGGAGGTCGTGCCGTCCCTGTGTTTCTTAAGGAAGGGGCACTTGAACAGAATCTCGCAACACGCACCGCAGCGATTGCATTCGCCACGGCGCAAGGCAAGCTGCGCGACGACCTCTTCTTTGCGGAAGTTGACGCTGACAAAGCGACGCAGCTTGCCTTGCGCCTGCCGGGCGCGCAACCTTACGTCCTCGACGGCGCGCGAACGTTTCGCCGCCACCAGGCGTTCTTCAAATGACTGCTTCCGACGTGGGCGTCCCTGCCGCTTGGGTTTCATAAAAGTAGTATTCAGTTACTCATGTCAACAGAAGTCTGTAGACGTGAGCTGCAAAGCTTCTGGCGCTTCATGCGCCCTGAGAGCTAACTCCCCGCAATACTACAAGAACTCTTGGGGCCAGGGGTTCTGGTCATGTATAGAGAAAGGGCGCGGAAGGTCTCTGAGGCCAAATTTCCGCGCCACAAATTGTTCACACGCGCTCACATCAAGCGCTGGCTACCTGAACATGCTTGTCAATCATGCGCGAGATGGCTTCTTTGCTGGTCGCGCCAACTACGCGCTCCTCTTCTTTGCCGCCTTTGAAGAGAATCAGTGTCGGGATGCCTTTGATACCATAGCGCTGCGAGATAGCCGGATTCTCGTCCACGTTGAGTTTGACGACCGTCGCGCTGCCCGCGTACTTTTCGGCCACGGCCTCGACCGTCGGTGCAAGCATGCGGCAGGGCGCGCACCACGCAGCCCAGAAATCCACCAGCACAGGCTGTGCCGATTGCAGAACCTCTTTTTCAAACGAGCTATCGCTCACTTCGCTAACATTTTCACTCATACCTTGTCTTTCTCCTGGTGCGTTCAATACGAAAATTCTATATCCTTTGATGAAATGGAAGCCTTTTAAGTTTGCGCCGTGGCGCTGTAAAGCTCCAGATACTTCTGGGCTGCGGCCTGCCAAGAATTGTCCACGCGCATGCCGTTCAGTTGAATCTTTCTCCAGACTTCCGGTTCAGCATAACAGTAAAGCGCTTCCGATATTTTTTCAAGCATGGCGGAGGCCGTATACGGCCCGAATTTGAATCCGTTGCCCGTGCCCCTGGAGCGGTCGAAATCCTCCACAGTGTCATCCAGGCCGCCGGTTGCGCGCACCACCGGCACAGTCCCGTAGCGCAAACTGTACATCTGGTTCAAGCCGCACGGCTCAAACTTAGACGGCATGAGAAAGATGTCAGCGCCCGCTTCTATCTGGTGCGAGAGCGGCTCGTTGAAGCCTCTATATGTGCCGACCTGACGCGGCGCGTGGTCGCGCAAAGCCTGAAAGAAATCCTCGTACTCACGCGCACCCGATCCCAGAGAAACGAAAAACGCGCCCGTCGCCAGAATCTGACCCGCCGCGTCCTTAATCAAATCAAAGCCCTTCTGCGGCGTCAGGCGCGAGATGGATGCTATCAACGGCCTGTCCAACTCCTCCGGCAGATTGTAGCGCCTGAGCAGGTCTAGCTTGCACATGCGCTTGCCCGAAAGATCGTCCGCCGAGAAATGAGCTGCGAGGTTCGGGTCGGTCTCAGGATTCCAGACATCGTAGTCAACGCCGTTCGTAATGCCGACCAGCCGATCGCGCCTTGCGCGCAGAATCCATTCAAGCCCGTGTCCGAACTCCGGCGTCTGAATCTCCAGCGCGTAGCGACGGCTGACGGTCGAAAGCATGTCGCTCGTCATCAATCCGGCTTTCAGCGCCGAAGCCGCGCCTTCCATCATGAAGGCTTCGCGCAACTCCGGTGTGTTGAATCCGAGCTTGTCCAGGTCGCGCGGAGCGAACGAGCCATGATACGCCAGATTGTGTATGGAGAAGACGGTGCGCGTTCGATGATAAAAAGGGTCGAGCGCGCGCCGCGCGCGAAGCTCCGCAGCCGCGAAGCCACCCGGCCAGTCGTTCAAATGCACTATGTCCGGCGGAGCGCCCAGCCTTTTCAGAAGCGCCAGTGCTGCACGACAGAAGAAAGCGAAGCGCTCGTGATCGTCGTTGAAACCATAAACCGATGAGCGCGCAAAATACTCCGGCGCGTCAATCAAAAATGTAGGTGCGCCAGCAGCCTCGCTCAGCCAGACAGCGGCGCGGCGCGTGCCTCCAGGCCATTCAACTTCCAGATTGTCAATGATCCGTTCGCGTAGAAGCTTACGATCCGTCTGCTCAAAAAGCGGAATCGCAAGGAGCGAGTCCACGCCGACCGAGCGCAGGGCTTTGGGCAGCGCACCTGCCACATCGCCTAAACCACCAGTCTTGGCGAAAGGCACAGCCTCAGACGAAAGTATCGCAACGCGCAAATCTCTTTACACTGCGCTCGCAGCCCCTGATGGGCTAAGAGCACACGACCCGTTGATTAATTTGATAGAGCTTTAATCTATGGCCTACTATGCGTAGAAGCGCGCCGGTTTGTCAAGAAAAGCATTCAGCTATCAGCAGTCAGCAGTCAGCTTTAATAATTTGGCTGATGGCTGAATGCTGATAGCTGACGGCTAACTTTGCATTGACGAAAGGAATTCGGCGTTGGTCTTGGTCTTTTCCAGTCGTTCGAGGACGACTTCCATCTGCTCTACGGGTGAGAGCGGGTTGAGTACGCGGCGCATGACCCAGATGCGGTTGAGGTCTTCTTTGCTAATGAGCAACTCCTCTTTGCGCGTGCCGGAGCGTTGCAGGTCGATGGCCGGGAAAAGCCGCTTGTCTGAAAGACGGCGGTCGAGGTGTATTTCCGAGTTACCTGTGCCCTTGAACTCCTCGAAGATGACATCGTCCATGCGCGAGCCTGTGTCAATCAAGGCCGTGGCGATGATAGTCAGGCTGCCGCCCTCTTCTATGTTGCGTGCCGCGCCGAAGAAACGCTTCGGGCGCTGAAGAGCGTTGGAGTCAATACCGCCGGAAAGAATCTTGCCCGAAGGCGGAACCACAGCGTTGTGCGCGCGCGCAAGTCGCGTGATTGAGTCAAGCAGGATGACTACGTCGCGCTTGTGCTCGACCAGTCGCTTGGCCTTCTCTATGACCATGTCCGCGACCTGCACGTGGCGCGTCGGCGGCTCGTCAAAGGTACTGGATATGACTTCGCCGTTCACACTGCGCTGCATGTCCGTGACCTCTTCCGGTCGCTCGTCAATCAACAACACAATCAGGGTTACTTCCGGGTGATTCTCCGTGATGGAGTTGGCGATGGATTGAAGCAGCATCGTTTTGCCCGTGCGCGGCGGCGCGACAATCAAGGCACGCTGCCCCTTGCCCAAGGGCGTGACGAGGTCTAGAACGCGCGACGAGAGATTGTCGGACGCAGTCTCCATACGCAACTGCTCGTCAGGGTAAAGGGGCGTCAGGTTGTCGAAGAAGACTTTTTCACGCGCCTGATCGGGCGCTTCAAAGTTGATGGCCTCGACCTTGATGAGCGCGAAATAACGCTCGCCCTCTTTGGGTGGACGAATCTGGCCGGATACTGTGTCGCCTGTGCGCAGGTCGAACTTGCGAATCTGCGACGGGGAGACGTAGATGTCATCCGGGCCAGGCAGGTAGTTATATTCAGGCGCGCGCAGGAAACCGAAGCCGTCGGGCAGGGTTTCCAAAACGCCTTCGGAGAAGATGAGGCCGCTCTTCTCTGTCTGCGCGGCCAGAATCTTGAAGACAAGCTCCTGCTTGCGCATGCCTGTTGCGCCCGGCACGTCCATGTTCTTTGCAATCGAGGTGAGCTTGGAGATGGACATCTCTTTCAGGTCGGATAGATTAAAAATCTCTTCGACCTGTTCGTCTCTGGCGCTGGCGCGCTCTTGCCGCTCCGGTGGGGCCTCGGCGGTGGCGGTCGTCGCCGCTCCGTTGTCGCCGTTGGCTGTTGAGTTAGTACTTTTTCTTGGTGACATTTCTATTCTTCTCTTTTGAGAGCGGTCACATACTTATTTGACCGCAAGTTGTTTCTGCGACGATTGGTTCGGAAGGCTCGCCGCTCTGGTTGTCAATTGTTAGTGAAATCTTACGTGATGAATCGGGAATGAATCCTCTTGTTCGGGTGAACCGGGAACTCTCTAGTGGGCGCAAGGTCGCGGGGCGCTCTCTTAAATCCTCACGCGGCGCACGGGCAAAATCCCAAAGGCGAGGCGCTTTGAAATCTTTGCAGGCGACGCGGGCGTCTATCCTAAAGAGACATCCCCTCAGGTCTTTACTCGCTACATGTGCGCGGGAGTTTTTCCGACAAGCTTTGGATGCCGGAGAATTCCCATGCGTGGCCTCTCATTCATTGATTGATTAAATTCCAATGGGGCAAAGGGATTATGCGATTTCGAGTTCCGATTCTGGATTGGAGATTGGTAGAAAGTGTGTCTTTTTTAATCTAAAACCGCAAATCCAAAATCTATAGATTGATTGCTTCTTCGATAGTGCGCCAGAGTATGTCGCGCCCCCGACCCGTCGGGGCAGAATAATTAATGATGCGTTCAACTTGAAGCACGCGACCCGCTCGCTCCATGCTCTTTCGCAACTCGTTTTGAGAGAGCTTGTCGGATTTCGTGGCAACGACTACTCGCGGCTTGGCGTGCATGGAAAGCCACTCTTCAAGCTGTAAATCCAATTTTGAGGGATCGTGGCGCGCGTCTACGATATGAATTGATAGCACAAGCGAGGCGCGCTTGGCAAGGTAATCTGTCGCCATTTCGCCCCACCCCTCGCGCACGCTACGAGGCGCACGCGCATAACCGTAGCCGGGAAGATCAACGAAACGGAAACGATTGTTAATGAGAAAGAAGTTAAGAGCCTGCGTGCGTCCCGGCGTGGAAGAAGTGCGCGCCAGGCCCCGCACGCCCAGCAGGGAATTTATCAGGCTGGACTTCCCGACATTCGAGCGCCCCAGAAAAGCCACTTCGGGCACAGGGTCGCGCGGCCACTGGCTCTCTTCAAACGCGCTCTTAATAAATTCAGTGCTGGTAATCTTCATGGGTGCCGGGTGTCGGGTGCCAGGTGTCAGTAAAAACTTTTCTTTACCGGCACCTGACACCCGGCACCCGATACCTGTCTTATCCGGCTTGCTGGTTTGCTGCTTGTGCGCGGGCGGCCATAACCTGTTTAATCATTTCGCGGAAGCGTGTCATCTTCTCGCGCGCGTCGGGTATGTTCATGACGACGCGTTCCAGATGCTGCAAGGCGGTGGGGTTATTATAGGTTTGACGCAGCTCTGCGAGGAACGGCTCGATCTTGGCGAAGACGGCCAGGTGCTCGCCATTGGCGTCGTTGAACATCTTCTCGTCAATCGCGCCGTTGGTGACGAACGAGCAGGCCATGTCCCAGTAGGACGTGACCATTCTATAGTAGGCGCTGTTCTCGCCCAGCGCGGCGTTTGATATATCCTGGCTGCTGCCTGGATGAAACTCGCCTACGAACCAGTTGCGCGCCTTGCGCATCACTTCATCGCGGCGCAATTCATAAAGCTTCAGAATCAGGTTTGCGCTTTCCGTCTTGTCGCTCATTTTTATTCTCCGTGATTGGGGGATTGGAGCGCAGGAAGCATACGGCCTGTGATAAGCGTGCAGCGTCAGGCTTAAAGCAGTTCGGATGGACTGCGCTCTTGAAGTTAAAACCGAGGCCGCAACACGCCGTGCGGCAGAAAGGCCAGAGACTTGAAACTGCTGCGAGGGGCTTCAGACTTTGAAAGTCTGAAGCCCCTCGCCAACGGTTACAGGGTTATTCGGCGGAGGTTTGCAAGCCCTGCGACGGCGGCTCGGTCGTCCAGATAGGCGGTGCCTTATCCGCTTCCGCAGCATTTGTCGGGCACGCATCCTCAAGCGCTATGGCTAGGACTTCGTCAATCGTCTCTGCGAAGTGAATGTCCATAGTGCTCAATACTTCCTTATCCACTTCGACCAGATCTTTTTCGTTGTCCTTCGGCATAATCAGAGTCGTGATGCCGAAGCGATGCGCCGCCAGCAGCTTTTCCTTAACGCCTCCGATGGGGAGCACCTTCCCGCGCAATGTTATCTCGCCGGTCATAGCCACGTCTCTGCGCACTGGCACGCGCATCAGTGCGGACGCCATAGCGGTAGCCAGTGTAATACCAGCCGACGGGCCGTCCTTAGGGATAGCGCCTTCCGGAATGTGTATGTGCAGGTCGCGCTTGCGTATGAAGTCAAGGCTCATGCCTAAGCGTTCTGCTCGCGCCTTGATGCAGGTCAGAGCGGTCTGCCCGGATTCCTGCATCACTTCACCGAGCTTGCCTGTCAGCATGACTCCGCCGCGACCTTTGACGAGCGTGGCTTCGATTTGCAGGACTTCGCCGCCGACTTCCGTCCAGGCCAGACCCGTTGCGAGACCGATTTCGCTCTCGGCTGCTATACCCTGCTGGCGGAACTTCACAGGCCCAAGCATTTCGCGCACACGCTCCGCGGTTATGACTTCCTTGAACTCTTCGCCCGCGTTTTCCGAGACAAGCTTTCTGGCAACCTTGCGCATGCAAGAGCCTATCTCGCGCTCAAGATTGCGCACCCCTGCCTCGCGCGTGTAGTGGCGTATGATCTCAAGGATGCCTTCATCCATGAAATCTATCTGCTCTATCTTGATGCCGTTGGCTTCGGCCTGCTTCTTAACCAGATGCCGCCTGGCAATCTCAAGCTTCTCGCGCTCCGTGTAGCCCGAAAGCCGCAGGATTTCCAAACGGTCTTGAAGGGGCGGCGGAATCGTATGAAGCACGTTGGCCGTCGCAATGAAGAAGACTTTGGAAAGATCGTACTCGACATCCAGATAATGATCCTGAAACGTGTTGTTCTGTTCCGGGTCAAGCACTTCCAGAAGCGCTGCCGACGGGTCGCCGCGAAAATCCGCGCCGAGCTTGTCAACTTCATCGAGCAGGATAAGCGGGTTGACCGTACCGGCCTTCTTCATCATCTGAATTATCTGGCCGGGCAGCGCGCCTATGTAAGTTCTGCGATGCCCGCGAACCTCCGCTTCATCGCGCACGCCGCCCAAAGAGAGACGCACGAACTTGCGACCCGTAGCACGCGCTATGGATTTGCCCAAACTGGTCTTACCGACTCCCGGCGGGCCTACGAAGCAGAGAATCGAACCCTTCGGATTTTTGACGAGCTGCCGCACGGCCAGATATTCAAGGATACGATCCTTGATCTTATCCAGCCCGTAGTGGTCTTCGTTCAAAACATCTTCGGCTTTCGTAAGGTCTCTAATCTCTTTCGTCTTCTGCTTCCACGGCACGCTCAGGAGCCAGTCTATATAGGTGCGAGAGACCGTTCCCTCGGCGGACATGGGCGGCATAGCTTCCAGTCGATGAAGCTCTTGCAGGGCCTTCTCCTTGGCCTCTTCGGTCATGCCTGCTTCTTCAATGCGCTTCTTCAAATCCTCCATCTCGGCCTTCTCGTCCTTGCGGCCAAGCTCTTTGTGAATCGCCTTGATCTGCTCGTTCAGGTAATACTCTTTCTGCGCCTTCTCCATCTGTCGCTTGACGCGCGTCTGTATGGTGCGGTCTAGCTGGCGCTTATCAATCTCTCCTTCCAGAAGCTCTACCAGTCGCTGAAGGCGAGCCTGCACGGAGAAGATTTCGAGTAGCCCCTGCTTGTCTTCGACGGAGATGCGAAGCTGCGAAGCCAGAGCGTCGGCCAGATGCGACGGGTCTTGATTCCTGAGGGCGGTTTGCAGCGCGTCCGTCTGCGCGTCCGGCGCAAGGCGCAAATGCTGCTCGACCAGTTGATGAATGCGCTGGACTAGAGCCTCAAGGCGAGTGTCTTCTTCCGGCGCGACGGGCGCGCGGCGCACTATGGCCGTGAAAGCTCCGTTGTTATTTTCAACGCGCACGGTCGTGGCGCGCTCACGCCCCTCTACGACGACCTTGATCTGTCCGTTGTCCTGCTTCTGGTGCTGTAGGATGCGGCCTAATGTCCCTACGCTGTAAATCTGTTCGGGCGTAGGCTCGTCCACGCTGGCGTCATGCTGTGTCGCCAGAAAAATGGTGCGGTCGGAGGCCAGAGCCTCTTCCAGGGCGAGCACCGAGCCGGGACGACCGATCTTGAAAGCGACCTTCGTGAAAGGAAATATCACTACGTCGCGAATCGGAACCATGGGGTAACGCACGATGTCTGTGGGAATGCGATCTGAATATTCTTCCATAAGCTAAAAATTAACTCCGCTTAAAAAGCCAAACCTGTGAAGAAGGGCGAGCCGCGCTAACTGCCGTCTCGCCCTTCTGCCAACAAACCTGATTCTAAACCATTTCGCACCCATCGCGCCACTAGGCAGCAAAAATAAAAAGGCAAAGTGAGAACGAGAAGGGTTCCACACTTTTGCCTTTTACCTTTTTACTTAAGCTTTTTAAGCGGCTGCGTCGTCAACGCCCGTCAAACCTTCGCCGGGAACGGCGCGGCGGCGGTCAACCATCTCGCGCGTGATGATGAACTCCTTGATGCGTTTCTGGCTGGGCAGCGTATACATGGCGTCCAGCAGCAACTCTTCCAGAATCATCATCAGCCCGCGCGCTCCTACCTTGCGTTCCACAGCCTGTCGCGCGACTGCCTTGAGCGCGTCGTCCGTAAACTTCAGCTTCACGTTGTCAAAGTCGAAGCGCTTCTGGTACTGCTTGACGAGCGCGTTCTTCGGCTCGGTCAGGATGCGAATCAGAGCATCTTCGTCCAACTCATGCAGCACGCCGCAGACGGGCAAGCGCCCTACGAACTCCGGTATCAACCCGTACCTGACCAAATCTTCGGGCTGCACAGAGGTAAAGGCTTCGGCGTGGCGTTTGCTGCCGGATTTAATCTCCGCGTGAAAGCCCATAGACTTGTTGCGCAGGCGTTTCTCTACGACCTTCTCAAGCCCTACGAACGCGCCGCCGCAGATGAATAGAATGTTGGTCGTGTCAACGGGGAAGAACTCCTGATGCGGGTGCTTGCGTCCGCCCTGCGGCGGGACATTGGCGATGGTGCCTTCGAGGATTTTCAAGAGAGCCTGCTGCACGCCTTCGCCCGACACGTCTCGCGTGATAGAAGGATTCTCATCCTTGCGGCAAATCTTATCAACCTCGTCTATGTAGATGATGCCCTGCTGCGCTCGCTCTACGTCGCCGTTGGCGGCCTGCAAGAGCTTCAGTATGATGTTCTCAACGTCCTCGCCAACGTAGCCCGCTTCCGTCAGGGTCGTCGCGTCAACGATGGTGAAGGGAACACTAAGCATGCGCGCCAGAGTTTGCGCCAGCAGCGTCTTGCCCGTGCCCGTAGGGCCAATCAACAGGATGTTGGATTTCTGAATCTCAACGTCCGAGCGACGGCGCGACAACTCGATGCGCTTGTAGTGCTGGTAGACGGCGACAGCCAGGCGCTTCTTGGTCTCTTCCTGCCCGATGACGTATTCGTCCAAAAAAGATTTAATCTCGCCGGGCTTCGGCAAAGGCGGGCGCGTCGCAACCGATTCGGCCTGCTGGTCGTCCGTAATGATCTCGTTGCAGATGTCTATGCACTCATTGCAGATGTAAACAGTGGGGCCGGCAATGAGCTTCTTTACTTCGTTCTGCGACTTACCGCAGAACGAGCAGCGCAACGTGTCATCAGTTCGTCTCACCATAAGCGTCTCTGGGGAACTATTTGAATTCGGTCGAACTCAAGCTTGTCAACGGGTGACCTGGGTTTAGGATTTGAGCCGTGCGCCGTCAAGGATAGCGCGACAGTCAGGGATGCTGCGGCGGCGGAGGCGATACGGTAGCCGCCCCCGTACTCTCTAAAGCTATATCATCAGCAATGATGTTATTGCAAATATCTATGCACTCGTTGCAGATAAAAACTCTGGGGCCTGCGATGAGCCGCTTGATTTCCTTGTCCGACTTGCCGCAGAACGAGCAATGTAGCTTCGTGCTAAAGGGGTGTGCGAGTGTTCGTTTCAACCACATGACGAAACTCCTTCTGAAGGAAGCGCGCGCCGGTTGCTCTCTCGGCTCGCGCCTCACTTCTTGATTATTCGCGGTGCGCGATGACTTCGTCAATCAGGCCGTATTCTTTGGCCTGCATGGCGCTCATGATGCGGTCGCGCTCTACGTCGCGCTCTATGAGTTCGTAAGTCTGGCCTGTGTGTTTGGCTAGAATCTGCGAAGTTAACTCGCGCATGCGAATTATCTCTTCGGCTTGAATGCGAATGTCTGTGGCCTGCCCCTGCGCGCCGCCCGAAGGCTGGTGGATGAGTATGCGCGAATTGGGCAGAGCAAAGCGTTTGCCCTTGGTGCCTGCGGCCAGCAGCAGCGCGCCCATAGAAGCGCACTGGCCGACGCAGATGGTCGTGACATCGGGGCGTATGAACTGCATGGTGTCGTAGATTGCCATGCCTGCGGTGATGGAGCCGCCGGGACTGTTGATGTAAATGTTGATGTCCTTCTCAGGGTCTTCGGCTTCCAGAAAGAGAAGCTGTGCGACGATCAGGTTAGCGACCATGTCGTCAATCGGTGTGCCTAAAAAGATGATGTTGTCTTTCAAGAGACGCGAGTAAATGTCGAATGCGCGTTCGCCACGCGACGTTTGCTCGACGACCATCGGAACTAAAGCCATAACTTCCTCCGAACTATCTTTCCTCGCTCCCTCTAAAAGGAAGAGCGCACCATCTATTTTAACCGCTCTGTCAACTGCCTGCGCTTGAAGAGCTTCGTGAGCGCTTGTTTTAAGCTCCCGGCGAGGATGATTCGGCTTTTGTTTCCGTTTCATCTTCGCTGGCAGGTTCCGACTTCTGCTCTTCACCTGTGACAGCTTCAGAAGTTTCAGCCTCAGAAGTTTCGGCGGCGGCGCTTGCTTCTTCAGCCTGCTCCGGCTCTTCTTCTTCGCGCCACTCTTCGTCTGTCACGCGCGCATTTTCAATAACGAGGTCGAGCGCTTTGCGATTGCGCAACCTATCGGCGATGCTAGTAGTGCCTCCCTGCTTTGTCAAGGCAGCACGCACTTGCTCCACTGATTGACGCGAGGCAGTTGCGATTCCATTAATCTCTTCCTCTACCTCTTCATCCGTAACCTCAAGTTTTTCAAGCTCGGCGATGTGCTCCAGGAGCATAGAGCCGCGCACATCATCAGCCGCCTGCGTTTTCATCTCTTCGCGCACGCCTTCCCAGTTAATCTCCGTCTGGCGCGGGTCAACGCCCTGTCCCATCATTTCGCGCATGAGCGTTTGCAGGCGATGATTCGTCTGATGCTCTACCAATGTTTCCGGCACTTCAAATTGATGAGCCTCTACAAGCTTTTGCATCACGTCTGAGCGCAAACGATTTTCGGATTCAGCGCTTGAGCGCGCCTCCAAATCCTCGCGCACACGCGTGCGCAAAGCCTCGACCGACTCGAACTCTTCACCCAGACTTTTTGCCCACTCATCGTCCAACTCCGGCAGCGCTTTGCGGCGCACCGCCGTCACGTCCGCAGTATAATCAACCTGTTTCCCGGCTAATCCTTTAGACGTGAAATCCTCCGGGTAATTAACACTGAAAGTTTTCGTCTCGTCAGGTTTGACGCCAATCAGGTTATCCGTGAATTCCTCTTGCACGCCGGGGCCGCCAAGCTCTACGTCCACTTCTTCGACGTTGATGTCTTCCGCTTCAGGCTCGTTCACAAACTTGCCTGTGAAGTTGACGGTCACGGTGTCGCCGGTTTCAGCAGCCCGATCTTCGACCGGCTCAAGCGAGGCAGACGATTCGCGCAAGCCTTCGATAACGCGCTCGACATCTTCATCCGTCACCGGACGCAGGCGGCGAGCGGCTTCCAGCCCCTTGTACTCACCAAGCTCGACTTCCGGCAGAATCTCCACATGAACGTGAAGCGAGACGGCTTCGGCACCAAGCTTTTCCAGAGCCTCTGTGTTATCCAGATGAATGTCCGGCTCGCCCAACACTACAAGGCCGCGCTCTTCAATCGCATCCTGCACGGCCTGCGGCACAATCTCGCGCAGGACTTCGCCGCGAATCTCGTTCTTGAATCTGGTCTGCACAACCGAGCGCGGCGTGTGCCCGCGCCGAAATCCCGGCACGTTCGCCTGCTTTGCGTACTGCTCGCTGATGCGTTCGTACGCGGCGCGCACGACGTTGGCATCGATCTCTATCTTGATCTCCTTACGCGTCGGAGACAAATCAACAACTTCAGTCTTCATAAATGATAAAAGCCCAAGCGCCTCAATCGCATCTACTCTGAGAGAGCGTGCGTCCGTGCGCCGGACCTCCCTTCCTTCCAACAGAAAATCACTCGCTTGATAAAATACGTAACTAAAACTTTTGATGCGAAAGGGGGGACTCGAACCCCCACCCCTTTCGGGACGAGCTTCTAAGACTCGCGCGGCTGCCAGTTACGCCACTTTCGCAGATTAATCCGAGAGCCATTACCTTTAATACATGCTACCCAAAATAATAACATGCCCGGCATAGATAGTCATAAAACGCACGACGAACGCGAACTTTCGAGATTATAAAATTGCGCGATGAATGTCTAGCAGGCAGACAAGCTGAGAAGCTGGTTGAACAGTCCCGTAGGGACGACGTGATAATAGCCCAGCCATATATGGCTGGGCTATTATCACGTCGTCCCTACGGGACTTTGAACACAGCTTTTTAGAAGTTCGCGCCTGAGCGTAGGAGGCTGACGTTGCCGGAGGCGGAGGAGATGCGAAGGTTTCTTGAGCCGCTGCCCAAGCGCCCGCTCGCACGCTCGCCGGGGCCGTACTCTCGCTTTTCCACCTGGAGCGGAAAGTCTGTGCGCACGTCGCCGCTGGCGCTTGCCATCTCTACATTGCCGTCTAAATCTGCCGGGGCGCTGACGCGCACGTCGCCGGAGGCAGAGGCGAATTCCATGTTGCCCGTGCCTTCAACACGCGCTATCTGGACAACTACGTCGCCGCTGGCGCTTCTGGCCGTGATGGTGCCTCTCACGTTCTGAACTTTCATCTCGCCGCTGGCGGTCGCGGCATCAATCTTACCCGACACATCGTTGATAGTGACATCACCGCTGGCGGTGTGAACTACAAGATCGCCCATGAGCGATGTCATGGTGATGTCGCCGCTCGCGGTCGAAATCTTGTTGAAGTCATAGCGCGTGTTGCGCGGCACCTGAACTTCAAAGCGCACGCTCGCATCACAGTTGCAGTTGCGCTCATAGCGTACGCCTATGGAGACATTGTTTCCGCCGCTGCTGTCTTCAATCTCTACCTTGTCGCGGTCGCGGCCTTCCTTGGTTCCATTGACGATAACGGCATCGCCGTCATAGCCCTTGACGATGATGTCGCCCGAAACGTTGCGGATATTGATTGAGCCTCCGGCACCGAGGCGATAGGTTTTTTGAAAATCCTGCGCCGCTGCCTGCACAACGAACGCAGAAAGAAGAAAACAAAGCGTGGCTGCCAGACGGGTCATGCTTCTCATTTTATTAACGCTCCTCTTAGAGTGATTTCAGGGTTGATTTCAGTCGGAATCGCTGCTTTCAACAGGTAAACACCACGAGCAGGCATTTCGTGGCAAATAATTTTCATCAACTCAAACTTCAGCGAGCGACAAGAGGGGTAAACGAACCACGAAATGACACTAAACAACACGAACCAAGAAGAAAGCAGACGCGTCGTCAACTCTCTTTCGTGCCGCTTCGTGTTGTTTAGTGTCATTTCGTGGTTAATTGTTTTGGATTGCGATTTAGCACAGCTTTCATGAGATAATGGAAAGCTTTCCAAAAACTTCAAAATTTCATTCGAGAAGAGGATTTTCAGCATGAAGCGTCTGGCAGTTTCATTGAGCATACTCTTAATTGCGCTCGTGGCGGCTACAACTTCGGCGCGAGGGCAGGCGAAGCCGCTCACCATCAACGACCTGCTTAAGATTCGCCGCGTGGGCGACCCGCAGTTGTCGCCCGATGGGCGCTGGGTCGCTTACACCATCTCCGACCTCAACATGGATGCCAACCGTCGCGTGACACAAATCTATCTGGTCTCTGTGGACGGCGGAGAACCTAAACAGTTGACCAATGCGCCGCAGTCTTCCAGCACCCCGCGCTGGTCGCCCGACGGCAAAAGAATCGCCTTCATCAACGGGCGTGAAGGTGGCCCGCAGGTCTGGACGATTGACGTTGCGACCAACGAGCAGAAGAAGGTGACGAACATCTCCACGGGTGCGTCAGACCCCGTCTGGTCGCCGGATGGACGCATGATCGCATTCGTCTCGGACGTTTATCCTGAATGCACCACGGACGACTGCAATCGCAAGCGAGATGAGCAGATGGAATCGAGCAAGGTCAAGGCGAAAATCGCAGACCGCCTGCTCTTTCGCCACTGGACGACATGGAAAGAGGGCAAGCGCACGCACGTCTTCATCGCAGCGGTTGACGGCTCGGCTCCGGCGCGCGACATGACGCCGGGCGATTACGACGCGCCACCCTTCAGTCTGGGCGGCCCGTCCGACTACGCTTTCTCGCCCGACTCAAAAGAGCTTGTCTTTGCGCGCAACACGGACAAGGTGGAGGCTACGAGCACGAACGGCGATCTCTTCATAGTCCCGGTTACGGGCGGCGAAGCGCAGCGCATCACTGGCAAGAATATGGGGGCTGATCTTTCGCCGGTCTATTCGCCCGATGGTCGTTTCATAGCCTATCGCTCTCAATCCCGCGCAGGCTTCGAAAGCGACCGCTGGCAACTGATGCTCTTTGACCGCAAGAGCGGGCAATCGCGCTCGCTTACGGATAAGCTGGACACCAGCATCGAAGGCATCACGTTCACGCCCGACGGCCAGAAGATTTATCTAACGGGTGCGGAGCGCGGTAAGCAGCTCATCTACACAATGCCGACCGCAGGCGGCACAATCGCAAAGCTTGTTACAGACGGATTCAATGACGACGTGAAGGTCAGCAATGATGGGAAGACAATCATCTTCTCCCGCTCGACTTCCACGATGCCGACTGAAATCTTCCGCGCCGGTGTAGATGGAAGCAATGTCGTTCAGTTGACTAAGACTAACGAGAGCGCCCTCGCGCCCTTTGCTTTGAAGCCAGCCGAAGAAGTCACCTGGGAGGGAGCAAGCGGCGCGAAAGTCTCCGGCTACATATTCAAGCCTGCGAACTTCTCGCCGTCTAAGAAGTACCCGATGATCGTGCTTATTCACGGCGGGCCGCAGGGCGCTTGGAATGATAACTGGGGCTATCGCTGGAATCCGCAGGCGTTCGCTTCGCAGGGCTATGTAGTCTTTACGCCAAACCCGCGCGGCTCTACGGGCTACGGCCAGCAATTCGTTGACGACGTTTCGGGCGACTGGGGCGGCAAGCCTTTCACGGACATCATGAACGGCGTCGCGCACGTCATAGGCTTAGGCTATGTTGACAAGGAACGGCTCGGCGCGGCGGGCGGCTCATACGGCGGCTACATGGTCAACTGGATTGAAGGCCACAACGACGACCCGCGCTTTCAGTTCAAAGTCCTGGTCTCACACGCGGGCATCTTCAATCTGGCGAGCATGTACGGCGCAACCGAAGAGCTGTGGTTCACGGACTGGGAGTTCAAGGGCACGCCCTGGGACAACCCGGAGATGTACACGCGCTGGTCGCCCAGCATGTTCGTCAAAAACTTCAAGACGCCGATGCTGGTCATCCACGGCGAGCTTGATTATCGCGTGCCCGTAGGGGAAGGTCTGCAACTCTTCACCGCCCTGCAACGACGCGGCGTAGACTCCCGCCTGCTCTATTTCCCGGACGAAGGCCACTGGGTACTGAAGCCGCAGAACTCCGTGCTCTGGTACAATACAGTGCTGGACTGGTTCGGCAAGTATCTCAAGCCGAACTCATAACCTGTCTGAGAAGTCCCGTAGGGACTCGATGAAAATAGCCCAGCGATTTATCGCTGGGAACAGCAGGCACAAAAAGACCGAGTCCCGTAGGGACGACTGAAGTTTTGATTCAATCGTCCCTACGGGACTCAATTTTCTTTCACTCTCTGACCCAGCCATAAATGGCTGGGCTATTGCCAACCGTCCCTACGGGACTCAAAACCTGCGCGTCGAGTTGATTACTTCTTCGCCAGCACGACGGGCGCTTGTTCGGTGGCGCGTATGCGCTCGAAGAAGCTGCGGACGGCGGAGTATTGCTCGACGGGGATGGTCATGGCGCGCATGGAGAGGGTGCGTGTGAAGAGAAGCTGGCCTGCTTTGACTTCGTAGGTCGCCGTGTAGTTGCCGAAAGGCGTCTCTAGCTTCAGGGCGTCCGGCACTTCGTCAACCTCGAAGCCTTCGGGCAACTGTACGCGAACGGTCTCTGTGAAAGCATTCGACTTCAGGACAACCGGGGCTTTGCGCGAAGTCTTGGTCAGAGCCAGCGCCTCCAGACGCGAGACAATCGCAGGCTTGAAGATGAGCAGGCGATCCTGCATCGTTTGCGCGTAGCGTTCGGCTGTGAAATCAACGTCCAAAGCAAAGCGGCCTCCGAGGCGGTCGTCCACCGGCTCGATCTTGTTCACTTTGGCGCTCGTCGCACCCGTGCTAATCCACGTCTCAATCACCTTCATGTAGTCGGAGCGTGAAAGGGCGCGGAAGATTCCGCGCTCGGTTACGGCTGCCTGCCCCTGCGACCTCTCCGTCACCTTCGCCGTGATGGAGCCTTCGCCTGTGAGCACAACGTCGGCCTGTCGCTCCATGCGATTCGCTTCGGGCGGCATCATAGGCATACGCATGAGCGAGCCTTGATCGCCTGCGGCCACGAGCGCGAAGCTCCCCTGCTCGTGCGAGGGAAGGTCTCCGACCGTAGTGTTGTCGTCGGTTGCGTCGAATATCAAAAGACGACCGAGCTTCGGATGCTCTATGACGGTCGGCACATTGGTTTCATTGCCAACCTGGACTGCGATGATGGCGTGGTTGAACTGTGTGGGGCTAGGCCACTCCTCACGCACGTAGGTCGGGTCGCCCGAAAAAATCAGCACGGGATAGGAGTTAATCTTGACGGCCTTGAGCATAGTGCGCATCAGGTTGGCTTTGTCTTTACAGTCGCCGTAAGACTTGGCGAAGATGTCCGTGGCCGTGTGCGGGCGATAGCGTCCCATGCCAATCTGAATAGAGATGTACTGCAAGCCCTGTATGTAGCGCGCGATGGCGCGTATCTTCTCAAGCTCTGTTTTTGAGTTGGCCGTCAACTCTCTAGCCTTGCCCGCGATGGCGTCGTCGAGTGTGACCTGCGGGTCGGCCAACTCTGTGTACCAGCGCGAAACATCCGTCCACGAATCGAAAGACTTTGCCGATGAGGAAGTCTTGGAAGCAGGCGAGTAGGTGATGGCTACGCGAGGCGCAAGGTTTGTGACTGACGGACTCAGAGGCTCAGGGTTAATCGGAGGGAGATTGTTCAGCTCCCAGACGTAAGTAGAGCCTTGCACAGTCGGCTCTACCTTCCTGGAGTGATTGAAGGTCACGGATGACGCGCGCCAGCCCGCAGGCAGGTTGACCGTGTAACGCGAAACAAGCGTCGGCAGTCTGGATTGAAAAGCCCACACGTCCTGATTAAAGAAGGCGCGGCTTTCCGTCACCACCTGATAGCCGAAGACAGAGCCGACATCTGCAAAGTCCGAGGCGTCGATTATCTTCACGCGCGCTTCGTTATACACGTCGTTGAGGTCTGCCGCCTGGTCTATAATCTCGTCCTTGCCGAACTTTTTGACGACACCGCCGGAGCGTATGAGCCACGCGCGCAGCTCTTTCACCTTTCCCGAATCGGTCTCGTAAAACTCTGTCGCCTGAGCGAAGGCGCGCCCCTCGCGCACGAGCACGCGCACGGCATAGGTCGTCGTCGTGGTGATGCGCCCGTCTTCGCCTATGGTCACGACCTGCTCGTCCTGAAGCACGACCGCCGGAACGTCCTTTTCGTATGAAGGCGCTTGCGAGGCGGCGGCCTGCTGAAGCCACTGCGGAACATCGTCGCCCCCGGCAGCGAGGGCGGGTGCCGCCGTTGTGAGAAGAAACGCGACTATGCATCCTAAAATTCTGAGTTTCATGTGAGTCTTTCCTTTAAGTAGAGGTTAGAGGTCAGAGGTTAGAGGTTAGTAAAAAGAAATTCAACTACTAACCTCTAGCCTCTGACCTCTAACCTCTTCACTTTACTGCGCGCTTGCGGTGGCGACCTGTTGTTTAAGCGCAATCGTGTGATTGTCATTTTCACGGAGCAGATCGAAGACCTTTTTCAACTGGCCGTAGGAATTGACCGGGAAGAGTATGCTGTCCTCGCCGCCGAAAAAGAACTTGCGATTCATGATGAGCGTGTGCCCGTCTTTCGTAGCCATCAGCTTCATATCATAGCTCATGACATTTCCGCCCTTGAACGGCGCAGGCGTTTCCGCACTATCGAGCGCATAGCCAGCCGGGAGTTCTATCGTCACAGAATCCTCTTCAGACCATGCGTAGCGGAAATAGATTGGATAACGGCGCTCGGTCGTCTGGAACAACGGCGCAACGCCCTTCTCAAAGAAGGAGGGTTGAAGGAAGAGGCGCTTGCCTGTGCGCTGCGCGTAGCCGGGAACCTTGATTTTGAAGTCGTAGACGAAAGGCTTTTCAAAGTCCGTCACGTTCTCGATTTTTATGTCCGAGACCTCAGCCGTGCTCATGCGCTCCTTAATCATGTTACGCAGGGTTTCTTCGCGCTCGGTCTGTGAAGCTTCGTCGTTCAGTTCCTTCTGCTCCGCGCCGAGGTGCCCGGAATACTCTATACGCACGGTGCCTTCGAGCGTCCCGTCCTCCGTGAGACGCAGTTTCGCCGTCCTCTTTTCAAGGGATTTTTCCGGCGGCGACAGGGGCGTGTTGACGAACACGGACATCTTCTTTTGTGCATCGAGGACGAGCACTTCCTGTCCTTCAGCCCGCCACGGCAACATGCCGAAGGGGACATAGGTGCTTGCGGGATCAAAGAAGCGCCAGCCGTCATCCATGCGTACGGCGATGGCGTGCTGGGTCAGGAAATAGCTGGTCGTAATATCTTTGTCAAAGAATTTGCGGCTGCGGTCGCCCATCTCGACAATGTTGGCCTCGAAGCCCGCGGCGAGAGCCATAGCGGCAAAGAGCATGTCAATGTCTTCGCCCGTCCCTTGCCCGCGCTTGAGCGTGTCCGAAGGCGACTTGTTGACCTTCACCTTGGCGCGGTCTTCCGGGGTGAGTCCGACGGCGTCGTCGTAGATATTTTTGATTTTTGTGCGAACGAACTTGTCTATACGCTTCAGCTTCTCGTCGGGCGTCGTGGCATCGCCGACGGCTTCCGTGACAGCGCGCTTCACCTCGTCGTTCACTTTAATGTCGGACTTGTGTACGTCGTAAATTATCTTGCCCCACAAAGCCCAGAAGAGCATCGGCGGGGCTTTCATCAACTCCTCACGAGAGTAATAGAGAAGCATCCAACTGCGCACCTGATCCGCAGGCGGCATACGCGGCTCTTCGCGGAAGGCAGGCATGTTGGTCATAGCGATGCTGTAGAAACCATTCTTTTCCTTCTCAAGCGGCGGCTTTGTGCCGTTGAACATCTTCATGCTCAAAACATTGTAGATGTCGGAGGCGAATGGCTTGATGTGATACCTCACCTGCTGGACAGGAATCTCGCGCTGGAATTCTATGCTCAGGTTATTAGCCCATGCGTTGCTGTAGGATTCTCTATAGCGATACTCTATAATCACGCCCGGCTCAATACCGGGCAGGGCAAAGGACTTGACCTTCTGCTTAATGCCGCTGGCGCGCAAGACCTCACGCTCAAAAATATCTTTCTCGTTAAGCTCTATGATCGTGCCGTCCGGCTTGATGGTGCGTGCGGCGATGTCCTTGACCTTAACGCTGCGGCCAAAAATCTTTCCGAACGGAATATCAACTTTGCTGAAAGCCTCTTTGCCACGCTCGTTGAAGATTTTGATACGCAGGTAATGGTTGAAGGCCAGAGAGCCTTCGTCCGAATCGTCCACGCGCACGTCCCAGAAGATGGCCTCGGCGTCGGCATCCTTTTCGACCTTCGGCTCTTTCAGAGTCAAGTCAGACGGATCAACGGGCTTCCAATCCTTGTCGCCTGCAAACACAGGCGAAACGGTCGAGAGTAAACATAAAACTGCTACCGCAAGCACAGAGCGGGGCAGGGCACAGGGAAATCTCATGAGTATTACCTTTCTACAGCAACAGCGACCGCTTGCTGGTCTGGGCTTTTGAGTTGAGGTTGCAGGATTCGGGTCACGCGAAAACTTTTGGAGGGCGCGACCTTCTGACTAAGCTAAACCGGCCTGCTTGCAGGGAATATCCGAAAAGACGGAAAACCGGCGACCGGATTGTATAACCCAACCGGCCTACTTTTGTCCAGCCGAAAAGCAGAGGTTAGAGGTCAGAAGCTGGTAAAGTTATTTGAAAAGATGCGTCAATTAGTCTGCGCTAGCAGACGGAAGAATAAAGCCACAGGCGTCAGCCTGTGGGAGCCAAGCCGCCCCTCGATTCTCAGTCCGCGTTAGCGGGCGACAGATATTCAGGCACAATCAGCCCTCGTCTTCTGTCGTCTGCTCACGCAGACTCTGATATATATTGCTGACTATTTCCCCAGACTCCGCCTCGCGGCGTTCGTCAGGGGCTTTATTCTTCCGTCTGCTGGCGCAGACTGGTGGAGTGGTTCCTGCATGCTCATGCTGCCGCGCAACATGAAATAGTAACTCTCTTCTACTAACCTCTGACCTCTTTGCTATTCGACCCGTTCCGGAGGGGGCATGACGGCGGAGAATTCTTCGACGAAGCGGCGCGCATATTCGTCCAGCAGCTCCGTGACGCGCTCCTGCTTCGTAGAGCGCACGACCAGCCCTACGTGATGCCGCTTTTTAACGCGGAAGACTATTTCCGGGTCTGTGAAGCCGGAAGTGTCCGGGTATTCCTGTCGCGCCAGCGAAAGCGTGATGCCTGCATATTCCCTGCGCGGCTGTTCGATCTTGACAGGCTCCCGGCCACCGTTAATCTCAATCCGCGCCCACTCGCGCCAGATGTTAATGCCGCTTGAAGCTTCAAGGACTTCTGCTATAAAAGCTCCGCCGACGCGCGCGGCAATCTCAAGAAAGTAGAACTCGCCCGTCTCAGCGCTCTTGATAAACTCCGCATGAGTCGCGCCGCGCACAAGCCGCAGGCTCGATACGAGCTTGCGATTCATCTGGAGCAGCTTTTTCTCGTCCGAGGAATTGTGCTTGACCGTTTGCGAGATAAAGACGCCGCCTTCGTGCGCGACATTCATGGGCGGACGACCGTAACGATTCGCTCCGGCGAACAGTACACGACCGCCTTCGACCAGCGAGTCAACGTGATAAACGTCGCCCGGAACAAAACGCTCCAGAAGGAAGTATGAAGACTGCTCTTGCGGGTTCTCGCGCTTGTCCAGAGTTTCGATGGCGCGCCAGACCTGCTCCGAGTCATAAAGCTTGGTGATGCCTATGGCCGATACATCCGAGCGCGGCTTCATAACCCAGGGCGCAGGCACGCGCTCCATGTACTCGCCTATCTCCTGATAGTTCAGCACATGCACAAACTCCGGCACGGGGATTCCGGCATCACGCGCGGCAACCCTCATCGCCAGCTTATCGCGGAAGCGTCTGGAGGTGGTCGCCCCCATGCCGTCCAATCTTAAGTGCTCGCGTATGAGCGCCGCCGTCATGATGTCAAATTCTTCGAGCGCCACCAGTCGGTCAATCTTCGCAGCCCGCGCAAGCTGTGTGATGGCATGTATAAAACTGTCCGGCGCTGCGCTGTCCGGCAAACTGATGATTTCGTCCAGACTCTCGCGCGGCCATTCCTCGCTCAACAGCTTCTCTTTCGTCACGAGCACGACCTCGCAACCCTGCCGCTTGCACTCGCGCATAAATTCGACGCCCTTGAAATAACTGGCGAGACAGACAATCCTCATTGGACGGGATGATGATTCAGCCATGCCGGTATATTTTCATGAAACAGCGTCAGGAGGGAAGCGATTATGTGCGTTGTACCGGGGAAGCCGCCGGTTGTGTTGTCCTGCTGCTTTGATGTATCAATGAGGTATCAATACAAACAATAGCATCTCGCACTGAAGGAAAATAGAGAGTTGATGGCTGAACAAAAAGTAGAGCGAAGGCCGGTGACGCTGGGCGAAGTGGCGCGAGCGGTCGGAGGAAATCTATACGGTGATGAAAGCGCGGAAGTGCTGGATGTGACGCACGATTCCAGGCATGCGCGAGAAGGGTCGCTCTTTGTCGCCGTGCGGGGCGCAAATCTGGACGCGCACCGCTTCATAGAGCAGGTGATGAAGCAGGGCGCGCTCGGCATCATTTCAGAGCTGGAGCAACCTGCTGAATTCGCTGGCGCATGGCTGGAGGTCAAAGACATACGCCGTGCGATGGCGCAGGTTGCCGCGACTGTGCATCACCATCCATCGCGCGAGTTGCAGCTTGTAGGCATCACCGGCACGAACGGCAAGACGACGTGCGCGTATCTCATAGCCTCGATTCCGGAAGCGGCGGGCGAATTGGTCGCTATGACCGGCACGGTCGAATACAGAATCGGGCGCGACCATTTCAAGGCCGAGCGTACTACGCCGGAAGCGACGGACATGCAGAGGCTCTTGCGACGTGCAACGAGCGCGGGCTGTCGCGTCGCCGTCATGGAATCCTCTTCGCAGGCCATTGATTTTCATCGCTGCGATGCTCTTTACACGAGCGTCGCCGTCTTTACAAACCTGACGCGCGACCATCTGGATTATCACAAGACTATGGAGGCTTACTGGGCTGCCAAGCGCCGCCTCTTCGACGGAAGCCTGTATGCTCCGCCGCGCAGCAGCGTTATCAACATAGACGACGAGCGCGGGCTTGAGCTAGCAAACGAGCTTGAAGGTTGCGGCCAGAGAGTCGTGCGTTACGCGCTCAACTCTGAGGCGGACGTTACAGCGCGCAGTGTGGAGCACGCGCTGGAAGGCATGAGCTTTGAGCTAGTAACCCCGGCAGGCACGCTCTCTCTGCGCTCTCCGCTCGTGGGTCGCCCGCACATCTACAACATACTGGCAGCGGTCTCCGCGGGGCTTGAGCTTGGCTACAGCTTAGACATAATCGCGCGCGCCATAGAAGCCTGCACGGGCGCGCCCGGTCGCTTCGAGCGCGTAGAACATCGCGGCGATTTTTCGGTCGTAGTGGATTACGCCCACACGGACGATGCGCTCCTGAATGTCCTCAGCACGGCGCGAGACGTGGCGCGCGGGCGCATCATCACCGTCTTCGGCTGCGGCGGCGACCGCGACCGCTCGAAGCGCGCGCCTATGGGCGAAGCCGCCGGAAGCTTATCCGATGTAGTCATCCTCACATCCGACAACCCGCGCACGGAAGACCCCGAAAAAATTCTGGCCGATGCAGAAGAAGGTTTGCGCTTAACCCGTAAGCCCTACGAGAAGATCGCAGACCGCCGCGCAGCAATCCACCGCGCCATACAGGAAGCACGCACAGGCGACCTCGTCCTCATCGCAGGCAAAGGCCACGAGGATTACCAGATCATAGGGCGCGAAAACTCTCACTTCGACGACAAGGAAGTAGCACGCGAAGCGCTCGACGAACGCGCAGCAAAATAAGAAGCGGTTTGACGCAGCATCCAAAGTCAATACCGCCTGCGGTAGCGGGCGGGTCTTTTCAACGCTGAAGACCCGCCCGCTACCGCAGGCGGTACTGACCTTTTTTATTCTTCTTCGCTCTTATTCTTTTCAAATGCGACGCGGTTGACGCGCGACCAGTACCAGTAGACCGGCAGGCCGAGCGCTATGAGGACGAGTCCGATGATGGCTTGAAGCGGCGTCGCAATGAGCGTGACGACGAGCAGCCCTGCTGTGACGAGCAGGAAGAGAACAGGCACGACCGGATAACCCCACGCGCGATAGGGTCTCTCCGCGTTCGGCATACGGCGGCGGAAGATGAAGACGGAGGCGGTCGCCAGCCCGTAGAAAATCCACGAGCCGAAGATAACGTAGTCGGTCAGGGTGTCGAACGAGCCGGAGAGGGTCAGGATGCCTGCCCAGATTCCCTGAAGGATGAGCGCGCCGATGGGGACATGCGTGCGCGGGCTGAGGCGCGAGAGATTCTGGAAGAAGAGACGGTCACGCGACATGGCATACGGCACACGCGCGCCTGTGAGGATAGACGTGTGAAGTGTGCCGACCGAAGATGCTAGGAGCGCCGCCGCAATCAGGCTCACGGCGACAGGGCCAAGGAAAGTGCGCGCGACTTCAGCCGCGACCGAAGAAGCTTTCGGCACGCTGGCGATTTGCGTCGGCGTCATCGCGTAGAAGTATGCGATGTTGACGAAGACATAGAGCGTGATGATAAGCAGCATGCCGCCAATCAAAGCGAGCGGGATGTTGCGCTGTGGATTCTTGACTTCGCCCGCGACAAGCGTCAGGTTGTTCCACCCGTCATAGCCCCACAGCGCGCCCAGCATCGCCGCACCGAATCCGGCTATACCGAAGCGAGCGGAAGCGGCTACGCCCTCGCAAGCCCCACCCACATCCATCATGGAAAAGTGCGACCAACTGCCATCGCGTGAAAGCAGAAAAGCGCCGACGCCGACGCCAAGGACGAGCGCAATCTTGATGACGGTCAGAAAGGCCGCGACGTGGCCGCTGACAATCACGGTCGCGCAATTAATCAGCGTCACGATGGCTATGGCCGCGAGCGCCACCACTTGTAAATGGCCGAAGGGAATCTCATAACCGAATACAGGCAGAGTGAAATAGTTTCCCTTGAGCGCGCCACCCGTCAGGTCGTTGAGAAAGATTGCCAGGGCAACGGCGACGGATGCCTGCGAGCCTGTCTTGGCGATGAAGATTTGCATCCAGCCGTACAGGAAGCCCGTGCCCGCGCCGTAGGCTTCGCGCACGAAGACGTACTCGCCGCCAGCGCGCGGCATCATCGCCGCCAGCTCCGCGTAGGTCAAAGCTCCCGCAAGGCTCAGAATGCCCGCGGCAATCCAGACAGTGATGACCATTCCCGGCGAGCCTACGTTGCAGGTCATGACACGAGTCTTCAAGAAGACGCCCGTGCCGATGACATTGCCGACGACGATTGAGATGGCGGCGATGAGTCCGAGGCCGCGTATGAGCGTGACGTTACTGGGCGCTAGTTTTGGCATGAATGTTTTTGGCGATTAAGAGTTCAGCGTTGAGAATGGCAGCGCCCGCAGCGCCGCGAATCGTATTGTGGCTGAGCGCCACGAAGCGATAATCCATCACGTTGTCGGCGCGGATGCGGCCAACCGTCACACTCATACCCCGCCCCGCATCCCTGTCAAGACGAGGCTGCGGGCGATCCTGTTCGGAGCGCACTATGATAGGCTCTGCGGGCGCTGAATAAAGTCTAAGCTCCTGCGGAAGCGAGCGCCATGATGAAAGCGTCTCGTGTATTTCTTCAAGCTGTGCGGGACGTGCAAGCTTAACGCGCACGGCTGCCATGTGGCCGTCCGTAACATGGACGCGATGACACTGCGCGGAGACACGCATCGGTGCTGCCTCGACACCGGCACCGCTCAAACGACCCAGAATCTTCAGGGTCTCGGCCTCCATCTTCTCCTCTTCGCTTTCTATGAACGGCAGTACGTTGTCCGCTATGTCCAGCGATGCGACGCCCGGATAGCCCGCGCCTGAAAGCGCCTGCATCGTCGTCGCTATCACCGCTTCGACTCCGAAGCGCGCGTGAAGCGGAGCAAGCGCCATCGCCAGCATGACGGTCGAGCAGTTGGGATTCGTCACAATAAAGCCGCCGTCAAATTCTCGCGCCCTGCACTGTGTCTCAAGCAAAGCTAAATGCTCAGGATTGACTTCGGGTATCAGGAGCGGCACATCTTCATCCATGCGAAAGGCCGAAGAGTTGCTGATGACGCCGTAGCCCGCACGCGCGAAGGCTTCCTCAGCCTCGCGCGCAACGCCCGAAGGCAGGCTGGAAAAAACAAGCTCGCAATCAAGCGGCGGTCGCGGAGGCTGAACCGGGAGCGAGCGCACGCGCAAAGGCATCTCGCCGCCCAAGCGCCACGCGCACGCCTCGCTGTAGTCTTTGCCCTGCGAGCGGTCTGAGGCCGCCAGCGCCGTCACTTCAAACTGCGGATGGTCTTCCAGAAGTTGAATAAATCGCTGCCCGACCGTCCCCGTCGCGCCCAGTATCCCGACACGCATTTTCCTGCTCATACGATAATTCTCCTAAAGGTTTAGCTAATTGCAACGAGCATGCGACCGGATTCAAGTCAGTACCGCCTGCGGTAGCGGGCGGGTCTCAATTATCGCTATCACCCGCCCGCTACCGCAGGCGGTACTGACTTGATGTTCATCCGAAATCTTTCGCGCTGCCGACATGGACGGCGAACCAGAACGGGTTGCCGCTTTCCACTCCCGTCAGCAGCCAGCGTACTTCATGCGCCCCGGCATAAAAGCGCGCTCGCTTTAAATATGTCTCTGCTTCCGGATACAGCTTATAGAATCTCTGTAGAAAAGATTCGCCGTAGTTATAAGTGATGACGCCCAGATCAATGGCCGGGTCTCCCATACCCGCACAGCCGAAATCAATGATGCCGCTCACGCGCCTCAGTTCGCGGTCGAACATGATGTGATAGGGCGGGATGTCCGTATCCACCAGCTTGAGCTTGTACTCGAAATTACTACGGTCGGCCAGATGCGATTCAAAGTGCTCGGTCGCCCAATCGCGCAGGTGCGGCAGAAGCAATGGAAAGACCTTCTCACGTATTCGCTCGTAGGCGTTGACCCAACCCTCGTACTTCATCAAAGCATCCGCCGACGGAATCTTGAAACCCTTAACGTCGGTGACGGGGAAATTGTGCAGCTCTCGGAAGAATTGCGCCAGTTGGTCTGCAATCGCCTGCTGGTCGTCTTCCGCCATTCTCAACAAAAGGTCGCGGCGCAGAGTCTCGCCTGGAATCATACGATACGCCAGACAATCTTCGCTTTCATAAAAGGGCGAAGGTATAGGAAGCGTGATGTAATCCTTGAGCAGATGCAACAGCGCGGCTTCGTCTTTCAGATACTTGTAATTCTGCTCCCGCTTGACGAAACGAAAAACAAGCTCGTCGTTGACGATTACTACATCGTTCAACAAGCCCTCCTGATTGAGACGCATCGAGCCGACGACAACGTCAGGAGCGATTTCACGTATGCGCCTTGAGTAATCATCAAGCTGGTTCATGCCGCTTCTTTGGTCTTTTAATGTTCAGTTGAGCTTAAAGAAGATTGATCTTCACCACAGAGACCGGAGAGTACGCAGAGGAAGCACGGAGGCTTGAGTCCTATTCAACTCTCTGTGCGTCCTCTGTGCTCTCTGTGTCTCTGTGGTGAATTGCTATCTACCTTACACTCAACCGGGAATTGCCCCAATGCTTCACCTATACGCCGCACGCCTTCTGTCAGTGCGGGCAGGTCTGCGCAGAAGGAGACGCGCAAACTCCCCTCGCTCTCCTGCCCGAAAGCCCCGCCGGGAACCGTGATGACGCCGTGCTCAAGCAAGCGTTCGGCAACCTCCATCGAAGAGCCATAAGCGCTCACGTCCATCATCGTGTAGAAAGCTCCATCCGGCGTGACGGCGCGCAAAGATAGCTCATTCGATATAAGCGAAAGCAGGTGGTCGCGTCTTTCGCGGAAGATACTTCTGGCCTTTGAGCGCTCCAGCTCTGCTTCTTCCGTCCACGCCGCAAGCGCGGCCTTCTGCGAGACGGTAGAAGCGCAGGTCGTCACATAGCCATGCAACACAAGCGCGGACTTCAACACATCTGCATCGCCGCAGAGCCACCCCAGCCGCCAGCCCGTCATGCTCATGGATTTTGAAAGCCCGCCGATGACCAGCGTCCTCTCGTAGTAATCCGAAAGCGAAGAAGGGCGCGCTGCTGTGAAATAGAGGTCTCTATAAATCTCGTCGCTGATGGCATAAATGCCCGTGCCTTGAAGCGCATCGGCCATCGCTCTTAAGTCTTCAGCAGAGAGCACGCGACCCGTAGGATTCGACGGGCTGATGGTGACGACCGCTTTTGTGCGCGGACTCAAGCGCCGCCGAAAATCTTCCGCATCGAATCCGAAATCGCTCTCTTTCGGCAGGCGATAAAAGACCGGGTGGCCTCCGGCCATACGCACAATCGTCGGATAGGCCACGAAGCCGGGGTCTGGCAGAAGCACTTCGTCGCCGTGGTCAATCATGGTCATCAGCGCCAGATAGAGCGCTTCCTGCGAGCCTGCTGTGATGATGACCTGTTCGGGCGTTGCGCCTAAGGCCGTATAATCGCCCGCGACGCGCTCGCGCAAAGTGGGAAGCCCCGCGTGTGTAGTGTAGCCGTTCTGCTCCGCCTCTATTACGCGCACGGCCTCGCGGCGAATAACATCCGGCGTAGGCAGATCAGGCTCGCCTAAGCCCAGATTGATGCTACCGGCGCGTGCGCGATCAAAGAGCTGCCGTATGGCGCTCTTCTGTATCCCGCGCAGGCGGCTTGCTGGCTCGAATTCCGTCAACGAAGAAAATCCTCCAGTTGCGCCGAAGCGTCCGTCTTCTCGTCGCGGTACTTCACAATCACGGGCGCGTAAACCGACAGACCCCACGCCTTGCCCTGTTCGCTTGTTAAGGCACGCGAGCCGGGCACGACCACAGCGCCCGCAGGAATCTCAAGCGCCGCAGTTTCCGTGCGGCGATAAATCTCGCCTCGCACTAAGTCAAAGACTGGCGTAGAGCCTGTCAGGATTGTTCCGGCTGCGAGCACCGCACGCTCGCGCACAATCGTTCCTTCATAAACGCCGCAGCCGCCGCCCACCAGCACATCGTCTTCTATGATGACCGGCACAGCGCCTACGGGTTCAAGCACGCCGCCCACCTGTGCTGCCGCAGACAGATGAACGCGCTTTCCAATTTGCGCGCAGGAGCCTACGAGCGCATGGCTGTCAATCATCGTGCCTTCGTCAACGTACGCGCCCGCGTTGATGTACATAGGCGGCATGCAGACCACACCAGGAGCGACGTAAGCGCCGTCGCGTATGCTTGAGCCGCCCGGCACAATCCGCACGTTATTTGCCACCGTCATGGGGCGTATGGGGTAAGTGCTCTTGTCAAAAAAATGCAGGGCCGTGCCGACAGACATATCCATGAGCGTGCCCATGCGAAAGCCTAGCAGGATGCCCCGCTTGACCCACTCGTTGACGCGCCACTGTCCCGTCTCATCTCTTTCGGCTGCGCGCACACGCCCGCTGTTAAGCGCCGCCTTGAAGTCCGTAAACAACGTGCGGTCTTGTTCCGTGAACGCTTTCTTCTCCGAAGCAAAAAGCGCTTCGATCTCTTCACGAAGCCGCATGTCCAGTCTCCTTCAAGAGTCCCACATCAATGAGCACGCGGCGCAGAGATTCACGTGTCTTTTCTTCGACGGGTACGAGCGGCAGGCGCAGGTTCTCTTCAAGCAAGCCCATCAAAGCCATAGCGGCCTTGACCGGCCCCGGACTCGATTCGATGAAGTTCGCTTCCATCAACGGCAGCAGTCGGTAATGAGCGGCACGAGCTTCTTCCCATCTTCCTTCCAATGCCAGATTGACAATCTGCGACATCAAATCCGGCGCTTCATTCGAGACGACAGAGATGACGCCATCCGCGCCGAGCGCAATCAAGGGAAGCGTCACGGCGTCGTCGCCCGACAACACGCGAAAGTCCTTTGGCCGCTCGCGCAGGATTTCCATAATCTGCGAGAGATTGCCCGAAGCCTCTTTGACGGCGCAGATGTTCTCTACCTCGCGCGCGAGTTTCAAGACGGTCTGCGCAGAGATGTTGGACGAAGTTCGACCCGGCACGTTGTAAACGACTACGGGCAGGGGATTGATAGCTTCTGCGATGGCGCGGAAATGCGCGTAGAGTCCGGCCTGCGTAGGCTTGTTGTAAAACGGCGCGACGACGAGCACAGCATCCGCGCCCATCTCTTTCGCACCTCTGGAATACTCAATCGCGGCGGCGGTCGAGTTGCTTCCCGTCCCGGCGATAACGCGCGCCGAAGTTTTGCGCGCCGCTTCGATAGTCAATTGAATGACGCGACGGTCTTCCTCTTCCGTCATCGTAGCGCTTTCGCCCGTCGTGCCGCACGGGACTAAGAGCGATACGCCGCCCGCAATCTGCCGCTCCGCAAGCGCGACGAATCGCTCTTCGTCAACCGAGCCGTCCGCTTTGAACGGCGTGACAAGCGCCGTCGCGCAACCCCTGAGCCACTGTGTCTCTAAAGCCATTTTCTCATCTTCCTCTCTTTGAGAATTTCGTCAAACGCCGACGCGAATTCATAGACCCCTGTGCGCCCGACTATCCAGCGTGCAGCGAGGAGCGCGCCTGCTGCAAAGCCTTCGCGCGAGCGCGCCGTGTGCGTCAATGTGATTTGATCTGCAACGGAATCGAAGCCAACCCGGTGCGTACCCGGAATAAAGCCTGCGCGCGTGCTGGCGACTGGAACCTCACGCTCCAGTTCCGCAGCAAGCAGCTCTCGCAACCGTAAAGCCGTGCCCGAAGGGGCATCCTTCTTACGCGCATGATGCGCCTCTTCTATGAAAGGAGCGTAATCATCCAATCCCTTGAACAACTCTCCGGCGCGCTCTATGACACGGTAAAAGAGATTGACGCCAACCGAGAAATTCGCGCCGTAGATGAGCGCCCCTTGCTTTTCTTCCACGAAGCGCCGGATATCCGCCTCGCGCTTAGTCCAGCCGGTTGTCCCCTCGACCATAGGAAGCCCCGCGCTCATGCACGCAGAGACGTTACTAAGCACAGCATCGGCGACGGAAAAATCAATCACCACATCCGCGCTCGCCTTCAGACGCGCTGCAACTTCTTCAACGCCCTGCTTCATATCATCCGACGTGAGGACGAGCGCAACGTCCAAGCCCTCTCGCCGCGCACGCTCCTCAACCATGCGTCCCATCGCGCCGTGCCCGATTAGTGCGATTCTCATCAATCACCCTTCGACGAAGTCTGGAGAGTCCAGAGAGTCCAGAGAGTCTAGAGAGCCGGAATGACGTTCTTTTCACTCTCTAGACTCTCCGAGACTCTCCAGACTCTCTAGACTCATTTAGTATCGTTCGTACAAGTCGTATATATAACTCGACGGCTTGTTCCAGCTCCTGCTTGTTGATGCGCTCCTCGTCTGTGTGCGCGACTAGAATTGAGCCGGGGCCTAGGAGAAGCGGCGCGCCCCAGTTCGAGAGATGCGGAATGTCTGTCATGAAGCGCACCGCGCATTGATCGAAGCCTTCAAGCGCGACGAGGCGCACGGGCGCGGCTTCGGATAGATAATCAATCTCGGCGCGACCCCTTACCGCTCGTTCAAGCATCTCGCGTACGGGCGTGCCTTCGGTCACGAGCCTGAGATGTAAGTCGGCCTCTGCTTCAGCCGGGATGACATTGGAGCGCGTGCCTCCGCGAATGACACCTATGTTGCAGGTCGTCTCGCCTAAGGCCGCATCGCTCGGCCACGCGCAGGCGCGCACGTCCCACAGCACGTCTAACAGCTTTTCAATGGCGGACTCTCCCTGTTCAGGATAAGCGGAATGCGCGGCGCGTCCACTGGTTTTCAGTATCAAACGCAGAGAGCCTTTCGTGCCGACGGCGAGTTTGTTGTCAGTCGGCTCGCCGTTAATCATGTAGCGGCAACCGTGAGCGAAAGGATGAGCGTTGGCAACTTGCGCGCCAAGGCTCCCCATCTCTTCGTCAACCGTGAAGAGAAGACCTATGTCGTTAATGCCTTCGGCGCGCAGGCGCTCGACCGCTGCCACCTGGGCAGCGATGATGCCTTTGGCATCGCATGAGCCGCGACCTGTTATGAATTGGTCGTCCTCGCTCGAAGCGATGTACGGCGGCACTGTGTCCATGTGCGTCGAGAGCATGATGCGAGGGGAGACGCTTGCATGTGTAGCTATAACGTTGGCGCGCCCGCTCTCTACTTCCTGCAACTCCACTTTATAGCCTGCATCAACAAGATAGCGCGCGAGGAAACTTCCAACCGCCGCCTCGTCTCCGGTGACGGATGGAATGTCAATCAGCTCGCGTGTCAGCTCGAAGATGTTCATGAGGTAGCGCCCTTTGAAGCGAATTCAATTGTCCCGTCCCTTTGCTCCATCTCCTGCTCGAAGAAGGCGCTATGAAGACGCTTGACGACCTCTTGAACGCGTGGCTCGTCAACGGCGAACGTCAGATTAATGCTTGAAGCTCCGAGCGAGACGAGCGAGACGTTGATGTCGCTGATGGTGGAAAAGACGCGCGAGGCTATGCCAGGTGTCGAGCGCAAGCCTTCGCCAACCACGCAGACGATTGCGCGCCCCTGTTCCACCTCGACCTCGCCCAACCGCCTTAGCTCTTCAAGAATCGTGGGCAGTGTAGTAGTGTCATCAAGCGAGAGCGAGACGCTGACCTCCGATGTCGTCACCACGTCAACGGCTGTGCGATGGCGGTCGAAGATTTCAAAGATGGCGCGCAGGAAACCGTACGCGCCGAGCATACGCCCCGAGGTTATCTGCACCGTCGTGATACTGGTTTTATGCGCGATGGCTTTGACGGTGCGCGGCACGGCCTCGGTTTCAAAACAGACGAGCGTGCCTGCTTCTTCCGGCGCGCGAGAGTTGCAGATGCGCACGGGGATGCGGCGCTCGACTGCCGGTTGAATAGTCTTCGGATGCAGCACCTTCGCGCCGAAGTATGCAAGCTCTGCCGCTTCCGAATAGGAGAGTAGACGAATGGTGCGCGCCTCTTTGACGACGCGCGGGTCTGCCGTCAAAACTCCCGTCACGTCCGTCCAGATTTCCACCTCGCCCGCATCAACGCACGCGCCTACGAGCGCCGCCGTGAAATCCGAACCGCCGCGTCCCAGTGTGGTCGTGGCGTTCTTCAAGCTGGACGCGATGAAGCCGCCGAGCACGGGCGTGACGGATGCTTCGATTAAAGGAAGCAGCTCGCTAAGCGTGCGCGCCTTCGTCTCTTCATAGAGGGGCGAGGCGTTTCCGTATTCGTCGTCGGTTACGATGCAGCGCCTGGCATCCACGTAGCGCGCATGTCCCGGCGTGCGCGTAGAGAGCACAGCCGCGAGTAAGTATGCCGAGAGCCGCTCGCCATAAGAGACAATCTCGTCCTGCAAGGGCGGGCGCGTCACCGGATGCTGGCTGACGATGCGCAGTAGCTCACTGGTCTCGCGCCGCGCCGCAGAAATCGCAGACCAGATTTCAGTGCGCGCATCCTGATTAAGCAAGGTGCGCGCAACTTCGGTGTGCCGCTCGAACTGCACATCAAGCTCGCGCGTTGCGCCTTCGGCGTCGCCGTTTGCTGCGCGCTCGACGCTCAGTAGCAGCGCATTCGTAAACCCGCTCATGGCAGAGACGACGACCACGGGGCGCGCATCACGCTTCGACTGCACGATCTCCGTCACACGCTCGAACGCGCTGGCATCTTCGACGGACGTGCCGCCGAATTTCATCACTACAGGTTTAAGAGAAACTTCCATACGCAAATCAACGGGATGCTGAAATTTTCGCGCTGTTCAAAAAGAAAAGAGGCCGGGTCTTTGAGAGAAGACGACCGGCCTCATGTGGAAATCCAAGCTCGCGCAAACATCCGCGCGGCTCTGTTTGAGATGCACCGATTAGTCGTAGCTCTCCATCGCTTTAAGTTCAGGCGATGACAATCCTGCGGATTTAGCCGCAGCGACCAACCTGCGCGCATCTGAAGGCCGAAAAGTTGCGCGCGGGTTTCGGCGACCTGCCCCTTTCATCGAGTGTCGAACAGATAAGCCTTCAAAGCTATTTCCCAAACCCGATTACTCTTGGAGGTCGCGCCTCTACTCCATGATTTGAAAGATCGAATGAAAAGCAAACCTAAGCGATACAAACCGAACTTGTCAAGCAAACTCCATAAGAAGAGGTCAGAGGTTAGTGAAATACAGTTACTAACCTCTAGCCTCTGACCTCTTCCGTTTTCTTTACCAGACATCGCCTGCAAGCAGGTCTTCGTAAGTGTCGCGGCGGCGAATCAGTTCGACGCGGCCTCCATCGCGCACTAAGACGGCTGCCGGGAGTGGCCGACCGTTGTAGGGAAACATCTGTGCAAGGGAATACGCGCCGCTGTTAAGGAGCGCGAGGACTTCGCCGGAGCCTACACCGTTGGGGAGCTTGCGATAATCCGGCAATCGCCCCTCGCGCTCTATGTCGAAATAGACATCGCCGGAATCGCACAAGGGGCCTGCCACCTTGTACTCCGCAAGGCTCTCCTCGTCGGCGCGCGATGCAGAGATGAGATGGTAGTACCACTTGTAGTTGTTCATCGAAAGCAGGATGTTGTAACCGGCATCGGTCAAGAGCCACGTATCATTTGTTTCGGGTCTGCGCTTGAGGTTGCGTACGGTCGTCAGGACGAGTCCGGCATCGGCTATGACGCTGCGACCGGGTTCGAGCAGGATGGTGACGTGTTCGAGCAGGTGTTCGCCTTCGGCATCGCGTGCCGCATCACGCGCGGCACGGAGCGCGGCGCGTAAGACTTCCGTCGGCTCAAGCTCTGCGCCGAGCATGTCGCGCTCGTGTTCGGGCAGAGAGTCTGCCATAGAGCGGTCGCGCAGGTAGTTGACGGGAATGCCGCCGCCAAGATTGATGTGCTCAAGCGTGTGCCCCGTCTCGCGGTGTATCGTGACGAGGTGTTCCCACATGGTCTTGAAGGCGGCGGCGAACGGTTCTACGTCGGGCGTCTGCGAGCCAACGTGTATGTGTATGCCGCACAGGTGAATCAAGTCCGGATGCTTTAGCCCGCGACGAAAAGCGTCAAGGACTTCCGATGAAGAGATGCCGAACTTTGAGGTTAGAAGAGCGGTCTGCAACCCTAAGTGCGAGCGCGTGCCTATCTCCGGCACAAGGCGGAGTGCGATGCGCGCGCGTTTCCCCAAGGCTCGCGCGGCTTCCTCTATTAGCTCAATCTCGTAAATGGAATCAACGTTGATGGAATAGATAGAGGCGCGCACAGCCTCTTCGATTTCCGAAGGCGTCTTGCTCGTGCCGTTGAAGATAATCTGGCTGGGGCTAAAACCTGCGCGCAGTGCTTTATAAAGCTCGCCGCCGCTGTTGACCTCTATATCGATTCCCGCATCGCGCACCGTACGCAACACAGCCATGTTGGAATTGGCCTTTGAGGCGTAGCAGAATTTCAGCGGATGCTCGACTGCGCGCGCAGCCTCTTTCAAGCGCTCTATGTTCGAGGTGATGCGCGGCTCGGAAAAGACGAAGAGCGGCGTGTCATGCTCTCGAACTAAATCGAGCGCGTCCACGCCGTTGATAGTAAGATGGCCGCCTCTGGTCTCTAAATAACCGGGTATAGCCCACGCAGGGCTGTAGGCGACGCCTGTTGACGACATGTGATAAAAGCTCCTTCGATGGTTCTTCGGTTTCGGCGCGAGAAGAGTAGCACTCGGAAGCCGCGACGAGCGAAGATAGTCTGACCGCAGTCGTGCGTCAAGGCGCGCGCGCGACTGAGCTATGACTGGAATAAGCAACTACGAACCGCTAAATCACACTAAGTAACGCGAAAAGAAACACTCACGAACATAGGCTCGTATCTACTCCGTGCCGGTTCCTCTTCGTGATATTTCGTGTTTATTCGTGGTTCGTCTTTTGTCCGTCCGGCATCTTAATGTAGCTCAAGACTAATAATTAGAACGGGGTTGTCGAATTGTGAGTGAAAGTATCTGGCAGATAGTACGGCGTGATTATCCTGTGGCGGAGCGTATGGCTTATCTGAACAGCGCAGCCGCCGGGCCTGTGATGCGGCAGGCGTATGAAGAGGCCATCTCTTTTTATAGAGAGATGATGGAAGAGGGCGATGCGCGCTGGGAGCAGTGGCTTGAGCGGCGCGAAGCATTGCGCGGGCGTGTGGCGCGCTTCATCAACGCAGACATGGACGAGGTTGCGTTTACGACGAACACTTCGACGGGCATGAACCTGATTGTGGATGCTCTAATGGGTCGCGGGCATGTTATCTCTTGCAATCTGGAATTTCCCGTCTCGACATGGCCGTGGATGCATAGAGGCTGTGCCGTAGAGTTAATTCAGGCGCGTGACGGCGAAATCGAAGCGGAAGATGTGCGGCGTGCAATGACAGAGCGCACAGGCATTATCTCGCTCAGCCACGTTCAATACTCGAACGGCTTTCGCGCCCCATTGGAAGCGATAGGGGCGATTAAAGGCCAGCACGCGTTTGTCGTCAACGCGAGCCAGTCGGCGGGAGCTTTCGGGATTGACGTAAAGCGTATGCAGATTGATGCGCTGTGCGCGACCGGGCACAAGTGGCTGACCGCAGGATACGGCGCGGGCTTCGTTTACCTGAGCCGCCGGTTGCTGGAAGAGACAAGCCCGCGTGCCATCGGCTGGTTGAGCGTCGAAGACCCCTTCCAGATGATGTATGGCGTAGATTTTAAGGTGCGGCGTGACGCAGCCGCGCGAGCAGAGCTGGGCTGCCCGCACTTCGCAGGCATCTTCTCGCTCGGCGCAAGCGTGGAACGCTTCATGGAGATTGGAACAGAGAAGATAGAAGCGCGCGTGCTTGAGCTTAATTGCTCATTAACCCACAAGCTACAGGAAGCGGGCTGGCGGGTGCTCTCGCCTTTGAGAAGCGAAGCCACGCGCTCGGCACAGACGCTCCTCGCCGCAGACGACCCAAAAGGCTTAACCGAACACCTGCTCTCACGCGGCATCGCCGTCACCGAGAAGCCGCAGGGCATACGCATCAGCACGCACCTCTTCAACAACGAAGACGACATCACGCGCCTGTTAGCCGCTCTGACGGACGCGCAGGAATTCAGAGCGTAGAACGAGCAGCGTTGAATCATTGCCTTCGCGCAGGTGTTGAGCAAAAAAGATGTGGCCGGAGCGAGAACACCTCTCGCTCCGGCCACCAGGCAGTCTGAAGAGGCTATGCTGCGTCCGAGGGTAGTTGGGCAGAGGGTTCGATTTTACCAATTATGTCCATGGCGTACAGCACCCCCGCCAGGACATTGCACGAGAGATCAGCGCCTGCTAGCGCACCCTGGCACTTCTTGTTATTTGCCCATGCTGAGATGCGTAAGAATTTAAAGAACAGCGGGACAGCGGACATCATGTTCGCTGTTGTAACCCCAGGGTTGTCCTCATGATAGTCGCTCTGTATTTTTGCCAGGAGCGCAAATACTGAGATGTAGGCCACCCCCAGAACCATATTTATCCCCACTCCTATATTGCCGAAGAGACTTGCCTTTTTACCCATAAATCGTTCGCCGGATTTGGACATCGTGAAGAGGAATACGGCACTGTCGGTGATAAATGCTACGGTCAAAAACAGCCAGACGGCATTATTCGCTCTGGTGGGCGTGGTGAACTCAGGCGGCTCAATATTGAAGAACCACGGGAAATTCAGCATCAGGATGACTCCCTCGGCGATAATTGCTACCAGAGAGCATGCGGCCTCAATTTTGGTCGCGGGGGCATCTTCTTTGGAAAACATCTGAAAGTCTGCAATGGCTGTCGCCCCGGCATATGTAAAGTAAGAGAAAAGGATAAGAAACGACGTGAAACCCAGGTAATCTTTCATGCCCTCGGAAAGCGGTTTCTCATCCTTGCTTCTAGGCACTGGCGAATTGCTTGCGGGATTGAGTCCGGCAGCCCTCAACATTGCTTGAGCCGTCAGGGTGGACTTGAACTGCTCGACCGCAGCTTCGCTCGGAAACGGAGCGCGCTTGTACGTTATCTTGTAGAGCGCGGTGGTCGGGATGGCGATGATTAGAGATGTCAGATCAAGGGCTGTGAGCGGGCTGCCTTCTGAGACATAGCTGTAGAGGTCAGTAACGAACGGGATGTCCCACTCTGCATTCAACGCCCTCCCGATGGCATCTACTATGGCCGAGAATGCGTCCAGAAGATCATTAACAAGTTGGCGTATCAATTGAATCCCCAGACCGGCCAGACCACGCAACGTGGTGAGCAGACCGGCCACCGTTAATTTCAGCGCATAGTCCGGGTTGGTTTCCAGCTTAGTGGCGGCGTCCTGAAAATAGTTCAGGGCAGCCGGAAATGCCGGTTGGTTCTGAAACTGTGTCGTGTACTGTGTGAGGTGGTCAATTAAGTTCTGAAAGGGGCCGGACGCTACGACGCCGTAGACCTTCGGCGCAGAGCTGCCGCCCATGTTATTCGTAAACCCCGACGAGAAAACATTACCGGTGGCGCTTTCGTCGGCACCGGCAGGCATTCGCTGCTCGCCTTCTGACTGAAGCGCCAGGAGCGACTCGCCCCCGATCTGGCTGCTAATCAGATTGCCGAGCGCCGCGTCAGTATCAGTTCTGAGTTTCTCAAAGAAGGTGTCCGCATGGCTTTGGATATATTCCAGCACTCCCTGTAAGACACCGAACGACTGGTTGACACAGTGCTTGACGGCGTTTTTCGTGCGGATAATGTCCGGCCAGTTGAAAATAGAGCCGAGCCAGCGGAACAGGTCGTCGAATGCTATACCAACCATGTTGAAGACCATGACGACCATATCATAAGCCTGCTCGACGAATTTGATCGCTCCATTCCAGACATACTCGATGCTGTTGATGACCAGCGTGATCTGGGCGCTGATCTCCGTGACGAGCTGCGTCACCGGGTCAATAATGGTGCTGACTACTATATCCCTAACGTCGGAGGCGACGGTGGCAACACCTTCCTCCACCGCATCTACTATGTCTCCCCAATCAAGGTCAATATCCGGAAGACCGAAGCCCTTCGCGGTGGAAGCGGAACGAGCCTGCTGCCGCGCGCCTATAAGCTCTGCTGCCTCGTCCCTGCTCAGCGTCCGAAAGACGGGTTTGCCTGAAGAGCAGCCTATGTGCCAGTGTTGCTCTGCCACCGCCGCCGTATCTATCAGATTGGGATAGGTGCCGTCGTGGTCGGGCACATAGCGGGCGACCTTCATATTGGTCTTCGGGTGGAAGAATTTGGCGGTTTCCGCTGTCGCCGTCTGTGGCGTGGGGTGTAGGGACATCGCCTGGTGTATGGCATCGACCAGCGCATTGGAGACCTGCTCATTTCTGTTGCCTGTACCTTCCTTCAGCAGGTGGGTTTCATTTCCCTTATCGTCTGTGATTACGGCGTTCAGAAGCGTATCGGCGGCTTGTGTCGTGTCTCCTGCATCCTTCTGTAAGTTCTCAAGCCGCGTCTGTATATAACCGCTAGGGTCAATTGCGACCCTGTCAGTCTCCGGCATAAATTCAGTCCAGACAGTCAGGGCGTGTGCCCCAAGCGAATTCGTCTTCATGCTGACGACCACCTGTCCCGAAGCATTGGATATTCCCACCCACGGCGTGTCCTTATCAACAAGCACGGTCATGCCGTTGATACTAAGTACGACCTCGTTGTCGCTGAAAATCTTCACCTGTCGATTTGCGGCGGCTGCTTTTTCGCTGTCATAGACCGTGATTTCAGTCCAGTACGAAGAGAATTGCTCCACGCTCTGTGGGCCGGTCGCCGCCAGCTCGATTTCCACTATGTTCCAATCCGTAGAATCCTTGTCCTGCCAGATGTGGTACAGGGTGCCGTCAACGGCGACGGCGAAGAGATGCGAGATTCCGTCGTGGTTGCGGGTCAGGGAAATCTTTGTGATCTGCGGGTTGCTCATGATCACGACGCCGTCTTGCCAGCCCGCGTGTGAAGAAGCAGTATTGCCCGGGTCTTGTCGAACATGGAAAAGAGTATTAGAGGCTGTGAGCGCGAAGACCTCTGCCAGACCGCTGGCGTCCCGGCTCGCCACGAGGCTCTGGAATTTCATGTCGTTGCCAATTTGGACAACCCTGTTGCTGGCATTACGGGGAATCGGGCAATAGACCAGCGTTCGCTCGGAAGCCTGCGTGCTATCGGGTAGTTGGATGGCGCAGACGCCACCGGTCGCGCCCGCAGGGGTATCGGGAATAAAAGATATGCGCCAGAAAGTAATCTCGTGTTGTCCCGTAGGAGGATATTCAAGGGAAGCCTTATCCTCCATCCCGCCAGGCCAGTTCGATATTCGCAGGTTATTGAGGTAAACGGCGGTGGTGTGCTCCGGGGTATCAATACAATCGGCTGCCTGGTAGACCGAGACTCCATTGAGACCCACAGGGATGTATGGAGGGGGATTGATAGCAATTTTACAGTCGGACATATTTTTATAGGTGGTATATCTATCGTCCCCTGCGATGGGATAACCTATACGCTGCCAGGGATTGCCCGGACTCTTGTAATCAATCGAGTACAGATCGCTCAATCCATCCAGAGTGATAGAGACCGTGAGCAGCAGGTTCTTGTCCTTATCGTAGCCAATCTCGATTTGATTGATGACTTGAGTGCGATTTTGAATGAAAGATTGAGGGGGAAGTGGAGTCCATTGACCTATCAGGTATGTGTCCCTTTTCATATCGCCTGTCGAGACAGACCCTATCGACACCGGACACACCTGCATGACGTTGTTCGTGTCGCAGACGAACACCTGTATCGTTCCGTTCTGCTCCGTTCCGGCTGCCAGTAGATTTGCCTTCGCACCGCCGGGTTGAAAGTTCAAGCTCTCTTGACTCCATCCGGTGCTGCTGCCGGAATCTGGAAATATGAAGTAGACATTTCCATCGCTGCCGATGGAAAAAAGCATCAACTTGCCGTTCACATTAATAAGAGAGGCAATCTCAGATTCCCCTGTTACCGGCGACGCGATGCGATAATCCTGCATCAGCTTGGACGTGACATGAAGGCGTGGATCGGTGAGTGGTGACATAGCTTTACCTCCTAAGAGTGAGATGGGGCCGTCGGCTGGTGAGCGGCTTCCATTGAGAGAAAGAGGAGCCAGCGCTCAAGTCCTCCCAGCCAGGGGCGGTCTTGAGAGTGGAGTTGAGTTATGCTGCTTTGACCTGGTTGTCGTTGACGAGAGACGAGTGCGCCAGCTTGCCTGAAAAGAGAGTCCCAAAATCAAAAGGACAAGGGTGAGAGTAACTTCACTCTGAAGCTAAAGGTGAACGCGTCCTGTTAAGGGCGATTTCGCCGACAGAAAGGCAAACGGCTAGAGCGCTGGCAGGATATGACTGTTAAGACCCCGTGTCAACAAACTTTCAGCATGAAAGTCACCCGTTATTGAAAGCTATAAAAAGGCAGAGCAGATAATGCTCATCGCACTCTGAAGCGCGATGAGCATTATCTGCTCTGCCGCCAGGCGCAGGTGACCTTCGGCTTCTTATGTTAGGAGCGCCCCATGTTCTGGCGCTCGATCATCCATTGGGGGTAGAGCTGGTGCGGGGCGGTGGTGGCAGATAGGCGTGCGACCTCTTCGGCGCTCAATTCAATCTCGGCGCTCTTGAGATTGTCTTCCAACTGCGACATCTTGTTAGCGCCGATGATGATGGAGGTGAGGCCGGGTTGAGCCAGTAGCCACGCGAGCGCGACCTGTGCAATCGTCGCATTCTTCTCCCTGGCAATCTCGTCCAGGGCTTCCACTGCATCGTAGCCGCGCGCTTCGTCAATCGGCGGAAAGTCGAAGCCCGTGCGGCGCGCGCCTTCAGGATTGGGATTGTCGCGCCTGTACTTGCCAGAGAGAAAGCCGCCCGAAAGGGGCGACCAGGGGAGCACTCCTAAACCTTCTTCAAGACAGAGCGGCAAAAGCTCTTGCTCAAGATCGCGGCCTACCAGAGAGTAATAGGCTTGCAGCGAGGTGAAGCGCGCCCGGTCGTGAGCATCCGCGAGCATGAGCGCTTTCATGAGATGGCGCGCAGACCAGTTAGAGCAACCCAGGTAACGCACCTTGCCCTGCCCCACCAGGTCATCAAGTACACGCAGGGTCTCTTCCATAGGCGTTAACACATCCCAGCCATGCACTTGATATAAATCAATGTAGTCTGTGCCGAGCCGCCTGAGACTCTGTTCGCAAGCGGCCATGATGTGCTGGCGTGACAGGCCCACGTTGTTCACATCGCTTGTGCCAGCCTGCGCCCCTTCGCTCATCGCCAAGCGCACTTTGGTCGCGATGATAACCGACCCGCGCTCGACGCCCGCAGCCTTAATGGCGCGTCCCGTTAATTCTTCCGACTCGCCGTATGAATAGACATCCGCCGTGTCTATGAAGTTAATCCCCGCATCGAGCGCGCGCGCCACCATGCGGTTGGCTCCCTCTTCATCCACCGTCGCGATGTTGTAGAACTTCTCGCCGAAGGTCATCGTGCCCAGACACAACTCGGAAACCTTCAATCCGGTATTGCCCAGCCTGCGATATTTCATCACCCACTCCCTTGCTAAAAGATTAAAGCCGAAGTGTGCCCGTGACGCGCCACCAGCAAAAGAACTCTACTGGAATTCTTTCGCACACACACACTCTCTCTCTCTCTGGAAAACTTTATGAGCATACAATACCAGCACGAGAGATGAAGTCAAAACGCGTCATAGGCGAGTAGTGATTCAATCAGGAGTGAGCATAGGGAAAGTTGATATTCACCGCCGAGACCGGAGAGAGGTTGAAGAGAAGGTCAGTACAGCCTGCTTAAGCCGGGCGGGTACTCATTGTTGATAAGACCCGCCCGCTACCGCAGGCGGTACTGACCTGTGCGCTCTCTCCGGTCTCGGCGGTGACTCGCTTGATATAGCTTCGCGGCTAATCCATGCGGAAGACTACAATCTCGCTGTTCTCTCCGTTGACGATGGCAAGCGCCCCTGCATCCGTGCCGGTCGTGATGGACGTAACGGCGCTGGGAGTCAGCAGACCAAACGCATCTCTAACGCCGAACTGTTCCAGCTTGTTTCCTTTGAAATCTGTGATGACGGCTGTATTCTGTGCGCCGTCTATGACCAAAAACTGTCCGCCGCTCGGATGCTCCGGGTTAAAGAAGGTGGCAGCCGTAATCCTAGCGACGCCCGCCGGGGCCAGGTCTATGATGCGCGAGACTGCACCGTCTCTTGTCAGCACGAACAGCTTGCTTCTCTTACTCGCGTCCTGTGGGTCACGAAAGACGAGTACAAATTCGCGCGTCGTGGGAATGTAGCTGATGACTTGAGGAATACCTAGTTGACTCGTATCTATCTGGCCTGCCTGCCCGCCCTGCTTGTCGAAGAGCAGTATCCCTCTGGGGTTATTATTATGAGTGGCGGCAATCAAATTCTCATCCGGCAGGAAAGTCAGCTTGCGCGTTTGTGCATCCACTTCAACCAACGACTTGAACTTTGCAAGAAGCGGATCAATTCTTGAGATAAACTGACCGTTGGGTTGTTGCCGGTCAAAGGAGATGAGCAGAAACTGGTTCGTCAATGAATCCCAGGCTAACCCCGTCGGAAGCGAAAGCCCTAGCCCGATTCTGTAATCAATCACCTGAACGGGTCGCGTGCCGGAACTCAAGTCGAAGATGTTTAGAAATCCGTCAAAGCCGCTGGCCGCAGCGATCTGCCCGGCGGTCGTCTGAACCACTCCCTCTACGCCGTGAAGCACAGGCTCCGTGGTCGTGGGCTTCCCTGTCAGGTTATAAGAGGCAAGCTGATTTCCATCGAAGTCCAACTCATAGATGACTTCATCATCATCTGAGCTGACGAGCAGGCTGCCGGGGGATTTGAAGCATACGCCTGTGAGGAAAACGCTGGCGAGGTCGCCCTGCGGAACTATCTCACGCGCTACCTGTCCCTTGAAGTTGATTATCTCAAGGCGTGCCTGTATGCCGTTGTCAGGGTCTGGGAATGAAGTAACCATGACCAGATGGTCTGGAAACTGTGTGGCCGTTCTGGGAATATACGCTAAGCCTTCGACCGCCTGCGGCGCTTCATCATTCGGATACTGTATGAAGATTGTTTTCTGAGCCTGTCCTCTATTGTCTGCAAGAAAGAGCGCGGTGTTTTGCGTCGGGTCATTGAAGACGTATAGGCTCTGCGAGTCTGCGTAGGTTATCCCGCGCGGGCCGCCTTTGAGCTTAAGACCTAAAACGTCGAACAGTTTGGGTGCCTGTCTGACAATCGTGGCCGAAGCTGTCTGCACGGCCTGCGCGCCTCCAGCGCGTGCGGTTGACTGGACGATGACCGGCGGCACACTCGTAGACGGCGGCAGGCCGAGCACCTCGTAGCCGTCCATGATGGCTACGGTATTACCTCTTAGCTGGACGGCGGGGAAAGTAATGTCCTCTGTATCGTTACCCAGACGCGTTCTTCTGATTATCTGCATAGTTGGGGTTCTCCTTTTACGTGTAGGCGAGGGAAGGGTTAAGGGTCAGGCGGGATTCGAACGGGCGCGCAGACCTGCTGTTTGCGATTGGTAGCTTCGTACACCAACCGTATCGAAACGTAATACTGTAGCGAGGGTTTACTGCGGTTATAAAGAGAGCGATGTCAAATAACTCGAAACAGTCTGATGGATATACGAGGAGGCTGAGGCGGTTAGATTTCTTTTGGATTTTGTAGGGGCAGAAGACAAGTCCTCTGCCCCTACATAGACTCTTAGCTCACATCCATTTTCAAACTGATTGAGTAGTTTCCCTGGGTGCCCGGGCCTGTGAGGGTTAGCGTTTGCGGAGGCGGGCTTGTTAAATCCTGACTGCGAACCCATATTGAGCGCGCCGCGCCGTCTTCTTTGCCTATGGCTTTATTGATGAGGTCTTTTTCCAGGTCGGCAACATTCTTACCTGTTGCTTTCTCAAGAGCTCCCTTGACCAGAGTTAGAGTGACGGGCAGCGCCGGGTTGATAAATTGTAATGCATTCGCGGGCAGCATCTTGAGGGTAGTTTGAAGTACCTTCTCCCAACCAACCTTGATGTCTATATCAAAGAGTTCTATTTCGACTCTTTCGATGCTCTTGATGTCAAGGCCATTGAAAATGATCTCTCGCTGAGAGATGTCTACTTTATCCATATCCACCTTCGGGTCGGTTGCGCTTCGCACATAATTATCCTTGTTCTTATTACCTTTTTCGCACTCATAATAATCACGATTACCTAAACCCGGCAGAGCCTCGCGGGCATAATTGATATTGCCCTGAGAATCTCTGTACCTGACGCTGATGAGGGGGCGAAATTTGCAATACTTATCTTCCAGCTTTAAAGGAAAGGTCAAATCGGTCAGGACTATATCAATGGTCGCCATGTGTAACTCCTTTGTTTGAATGGATGCCTTATACGGGGCGGTTTCTCTATCGCTGCATCCGTCATTTGCGATGGCCGCCAGCTTGATGGCTGGGAACAGGTGGCTTTTTCAAACAGGCCGCGTGAGGCCAGTGAAATTCACGCAGAGCTTAGGGACAACAGTGGAAAACCTGTCGATGTTGGAAACGGCTACAAAATATTCCCAACAAATTGATAGTGTCAACTTAAATTCCGTTAAGAGCATTTAAGCCGTTCGGGGCTGATAGCAATCGTCTAACGCAAAAGGCACTCAATCTACCGGAAACGATGTTTAGGAAAGTTGACTATCGGCGGGCACGGCTCAGGCCGACAGGCGAGAGCGCCGCACGATTTCAGGGATGGGTTTAATGCTTTCTATCCCTTCACCGCGTTTTATCGTCAATCAAATCTCTATTCTCGTAGCCGATCTCTTTGTCTTGCTCGGCCAGGATTTTGTAAACGGCGTCGAGCAACGCGTTCGCTCTCACGTAAACGGGCTTCTCCTTGATTTCGGTCGCGCTCCTCGGCGCTGAGATTTCTATGGAAGATTTCTTTCCGTTCAGGTTAATGTTCAGCGCCAGCTCGAAAAACTGACGCACGCCGCCCTGTGCGCCCTCCACTTCGAGCGAGTCGGAAGTGAGCAGACTGTTATCGAGCACAATCTTCTTCAATCGCTCCACATCTTCGTCTTTGATTTTGAAACTCTTCTTGACGGGCTCGCTTCGTGCGCCGCCGCGATAACCTCTATAGCTCTTTTCATAGACAAGCTCGCGCCCGTTGAGGGTGATATGGGTCGCCTGTGAATGGCTGTCGCGGCTGCGCTCGCCGCGTATCAAAGAGATGTCCAGGGAAAAATCTTCCGCCCTTTTGCAATAAGCTGAAAATGGAAGCAGAAGAGCCAGAAGGCTCAAAGCAATCAGTCGCCGCATGGTTTGCTCCTTTCGTGACCCGCTGGATTTACCATCCGCGTTGAATCTCCCAGCGGTCAACGATGCGCCCCTTTTCGAGCACGTTGTAATGAGAATGCTGGGCTGCGGTCAGGCACGAGTGGTTACAGAGAATGCGTACGCGTGTCCCAACCTTCAAGCTATTGAAAGTCTCTTCATCCTGTACGAAGACCTCGCCGTGTTCCTGCGAAAGCCCTTGAAGCGTTGCGCCCGTGTCGCGTCCTTCCAGGTCTAGCACACGACCGTAACCACACGCCGGATCAAGCTCGACCGCGCCGCGATCCTTCGAGAGCGCAATCGCTCCTGCGTCCAGCACAACCTTGCGGCGCGAGCGGTCTCTGTGTACGACCGCCGAGAGCACTGTCAGCGCGCAATCGTCAAAGCCGCAACTGCCGAGCGTGGCCTGAAAGGCGTCGAAGAAGATGTAGTTGCCTGGACGCGCTTCCGTCACACCGTCCAGATGGTCTACGTGCGTTATGGTCGGCGTAGAGCCTATGCTGATGGCCTCGACAGGAATATCAAAGGAGCGCAGGCTGGAGGCTGTATCAATCATCACGTCTCGCTCGTGCCGGGCTAGACTCTCCAGCTCCTCTCTTGTGCGACAGTGATAGGAGTGTCCCGCGTGCGTCAGTATACCTTTGAAGCTAAGATTTGACGCGGCGAGGATGCGGCGAGGAATATCAACAGCATCCGCCGATTCAGGCTCGACGCCGCAGCGATGATAACCGCAATCAATCTTCAGAAAAATATCAAAGTGGACGCCTGCGCGCCGCGCACTTGCATCAAGCAGTTCAGGAATCTCAACATCGTCGGTGATGAGCGCCAGGCGTTCGCACTCTTGCTTGAGCGCAATCGCCTCGTCAAACTTTCCCGGCTCAATCGGCACGGCGTAGAGAATGTCCTTGAAGCCATGATGCGCGAAGGCGCGCGCTTCAAGCAGGGTGGAGACAGTGATTGCGCCCCCTTGTCCAGCGGTCTGAAGTCGTGCGACCTCCACGCATTTATGTGTCTTGACGTGCGGGCGAAGCTGCGCGCCCGATGCGTGTACACGCTCGGACATGCGCACGGCATTTCGTCGAACGCGCTCCACATCAAGCAGCAGGCAGGGAGTTTTAAGAGTATCAAGCTCCATCTTATCTCTCTTTAATCTTTGAGATTCTATCTCAAGCTTTAAGCAGCTTGAGAAGAAAATCCGCAATGTCGTGCGCTCCGTTTGGACGGTGACGGCCTTCGCCGCGCGGCCTCTGTAGCATCTCATCAAGTAGATGCAGCCAGCGCCCTCGCACGAAATCCTCTTCCGGCATAGCTTGCCCCTGCATCTGCTCGTCCACGAATTTTGCCAGCACTGGAGATTCGCGGAAACCGCCTCGCATCACGTAATAGAAGGGGACGCGAGCATGGAAAGCTTCCGCTACGGTGCTATAGCCGATCTTACCGATCACAGCATCGGAGGCATTGACTAAATCCGGATGATAGAAGCCTGAGTTGTGCGGCAGCAAGATTAAATTGTTACGAGTCTCATGCGTCTGGCTTCCCCCCGGAATAACAAAAAAGATTTCGCCAGCCTGTTCGAGCCGTTCGATAAAAGGATAATCGGTCGCGGCAATTCCGCCCATCGTAATAAGAACAGTGCTGGCTTCCAATGGTATGCCGAGTTTTTCTCTAACCAGACTTGCAGGCGTTACAGGCTCGCGGCTCACGGGCGGCGCAGTAAGCGTTGCGCCTGCACTGTGTACGGATACAGGCTCGGTCTGAATGTGATACTGCGCGGTATCAAAAACGGCTCTCAAATAATCGGCATGATGCATGATGCGCGGGTCTGCGGAGGCGTACTCCTCATAAATCCAGTCCCATGTAAAATTCTCTACGAGGATGGACGGGAGACTCGCGCTTTCGGCCACAGCGATTCCCATAGGCGCAATGTCGCAGACGACCAGCTCGCACCTCAGCTCACACATCTGTCGCGCCAGTCTTTCTATCAAACGCGCGTCAAAGGGAAGCATAGCATCCAGGCGTCTGATGGTTTCCTGTAGATCGGCTGCGAACGGAGTCGTCTGCGCCAGTCCAATGTCTGTTTGAAGCGAATGATAGCCAAAGTTGCGCGTGAGTGATTGCCGGAAGAACCACTCCGGGACTTGTGTGAAAACCTCAAAGCGTATGTTCAAGCCACTCCTGCACGCGGCTTCCATGATGGCGGCTGAGCGTGCGGCGTGCCCGAATCCGTGCGGCGAAATGAAATAGGCTATGCGCCTCTCTATTGACTCCATTCTCATCTATAAGCGATAACCAGAGTCCGGCTTTGATTTTGTGACCGCTCAGGGTAACCGAGTCGGCTCTGAAATCTTTTTCGTCGAGGCAAACTCTGTATGTTCGATAAAGTACTGGTACTCTCGGCCTCTGCCGGAGCAGGCCACATACGCGCGGCACAGGCCGTAGAGCGTGCGATTGCGGAAGCAGGCGCGGCGCGAGAAGTTCGTCATGTGGATACGCTCGAATATACCAACAAACTATTTCGCCGTCTCTATGCGAAAGCCTATCTTGATATGGTGAACCGGAACCCTGAGCTGCTGGGCTGGCTCTACGATTATCTGGATAAGCCGTGGGAGCGCGAACGGCGCAGGCTCGCGCTCGACAAGTTGAACACGCGCCCTTTCGTCAAGATGCTCAGAGAGTATCAGCCGGACATCATCGTCTGTACACACTTTCTTCCGGCGGAAATCGTTTCATGGCTCAAGGCTAAGGAACGCATCACGAGCCGTCAAACCATCGTCGTCACGGACATGGACGTTCACGCCATGTGGCTCTGTCATCATTACGAACAATACTTCGTGGCGATGGATGAAACGCGCGAGCACATGATACGGCTGGGCATCCCGCCGGAGAAGCTTACGGTTTCGGGGATTCCGATTGACCCTGTGTTCTCGGTCGAGAAGGATAAGCTGGAGATGCGCCGCAAGCACGGATTGAATGAGGAGGGCTGGACGATTCTGGTTTCCGCAGGCGGCTTCGGCGTAGGCCCAATCGAGCACCTGTTCCAATCGCTCACCGAACTCAAACACGAAGCGCAGGCAATTGTCGTCTGCGGGCGCAACGAGGAATTAAGAGCGTGCATGGAGCGTATGGCCGCGAATCTACCAGCGGACGCGCGCGTTTTCATTAAGCCCATAGGCTACACGACCGAGATGGACGAATACATGGCCGCATCCGACATAGTCTTAGGCAAACCCGGCGGGCTGACAACCTCGGAAGCCCTCGCACGCGGCCTGGTCATGGTCATAGTCAATCCCATCCCCGGACAGGAAGAGCGCAACTCAGATCATTTGCTGGAAGAGGGCGTGGCGATTCGCTGCAACAACCTGCCCGTGCTGGCTTACAAGATTGATAAGCTGCTGGATGACCCTGAACGATTCAGCAGGATGCGAGAAGCGGCACGTCGCCTCGCACGCCCGCGCGCCGCACATGAGATTGTCTCGAAGCTTCTCTCTATTGAAAGAACCTCTCACCGCAGAGACCTGAGAGGTTGAAGAGACAGGTCAGTACCGCCTGCGTTAGCGGGCGGGTCGTTGGCATCGCTTGAGACCCGCCCGCTAACGCAGGCGGTACTGACCTGAACGCTTCCGCGTTGCTCCGCGGCGGTGAATTAAGATACAGACGAAAACTCTTGAGTAATACAACGTCACTGAACAATTTTTCCGAACCGGAAGAAGCATCAATACATGCCGGGCGGTGGCGTGTACTCGGTTTGCTCTCTGTGGCAGAGCTACTGGGCATGTCTCTATGGTTCAGCGTTTCGGCCATCGTGCCGAGGCTTCAATCGGAGTGGCATCTGGGCGAGGCTGGCGCAGGTTGGTTGACGCTGGCCGTGCAGCTTGGCTTTGTCGCGGGCACAATGTTGAGCGCGCTCCTGAATCTGCCGGACATCTTAAGCGCGCGCAGGCTCTTTACTATCTCGGCCATTCTGGGCGCAGCCGCCAATGCTTCATTCGCTCTTTTCGCGCATGAGCCGACGGTGGGTATAGCCCTGCGTTTTCTGACAGGGTTCTTTCTGGCCGGAGTCTACCCGCCGGGGATGAAGATCATGGCGACATGGTTCAGGCGCGGGCGCGGGCTGGCCCTGGGCGTGATGGTTGGCGCGCTCACGCTCGGCAAAGCATCGCCTTATCTGGTCAACGCGCTGGGAAGTGCAGACTGGCGGCGCAACGTGCTGTTCGTCTCGGCGCTGGGCGTGGTGGGTGGTCTCATCGTACAGCTCTTCGTGCATGACGGCCCGTTCACGTTGCCCCGCGCACGCTTCGACATACGGCAGGTTGCTCGCGTCTTCAGCAACCGGGGCGTGCGGCTGGCAAACTTCGGTTACTTCGGCCACATGTGGGAATTGTATGCGATGTGGACGTGGTCGCCTGTGATGATTCGAGCGAGCCTTGCGCGTGTGGGCAGCGCGCCCGCTCTGGCCGAAGCCGCCTCTTTTCTGGTGATAGGCGCAGGCGCTATTGGATGCGTTGCGGGCGGACTCGCGGGAGACCGCGCGGGGCGCACGCTCACGACCTCCTGGGCTATGGGAATAAGCGGCGCGTGCTGTCTGGTAATAGGTTTTCTCTTTGGCGCGAACCCCTGGCTGCTGCTTGCGGTCGCAACCCTCTGGGGCGCAAGCGTGGTCGCGGACTCTGCTCAGTTCTCTACATGCGTGACGGAACTGGGCGACCCGCAGTACATCGGAACGGCGCTGACCATTCAGACCTGTCTGGGATTTCTGCTGACGACCCTCTCCATAGAGCTTATTCCAATCCTCGTGCAGCATGCAGGCTGGCGCTACGCCTTTATGCCGCTGGCGGTCGGCCCTCTTCTGGGGATTCTAGCTATGCTGCGCCTGCGCAGTCTGCCCGAAGCTCTCAAGATTGCGCATGGGCACCGCTAACCTATTATTGATTTAGGCTCTTATCAAGATAGATACCGCAGCCCTTTGATGATTGGCTCACGGCGCTTGCATGGTCTAATGCTTCGTCCGAAAATTTTTTCTGCAAGAATGCCTGCCTGGGGTTGCACTTTGAGGGCGAGTCAACTATACTCCGTCGCTCCTACTCCTCCTCAGGGCGACGGCCACGCAGGCTGTCATAACGTGGGAATCCGATATTAAACACTTAAACAGCTTAGGGCAGGCTCAGATTTTATAGAGCATGCCTTGAAGTATTTCCTGTGGTCTCTTGAAGACGCCTCTCTATGTGTCTTCTTCACCTTGCTAGAGACGTTGATCGATCTGTTTCTGTACCAACTTCATTGTTCCCCCGAACCGGAGGCTCCCCCTCGCGGGCGACCCTCGCTTTACCCCCGAACTATTACTCTAAACAATTTAGAAGGAGCTTAACTACTGATGAAGAGAATTCTGGGCTTTGCCCTCACCGTTTCACTACTCATGACCTTCACGCTTTTCACAACTGTCCGTGCGCAGGAAGAGGCCGGGCAGAAGGCAGAGAAGGAAGACATTAAAAAGGATCGAGACATTATCCCGCATCGCTATAATAAGAAGGGCGCTGATGCGGTGACGAAAGGCTCGACCGGCACTATCAGTCCGCAGATTAGTTATAGAGGCGGCGCGCTCATAGGGTCGCCTACAGTTTATTTCATCTGGTACGGAAACTGGAATCAAACAAACGGCTCGGATAATCCGGCGGGACAGCAAATCCTCAGAGACTTTGCGCGCACCATCGGCAACTCACCGTACTACGATATTAACACTACCTACTCGACCGGCGGCTACACCATCACGGGCGGCGTCAATTTCGGTGGAGAGGCAACCGACACAGGCTCGCAGGGTACACGATTGACGGATGCCAGAGTCGGCTCAATCGTGGTCAGCGCCCTGAACGCAGGGAAGTTTCCACTTGATCCGAACGGCATCTATTTCGTGCTTAGCTCGTCCAACGTCTCGGAGAGTTCGGGCTTCTGCACGCAGTACTGCGGCTGGCACACGGCTGGCAATATCAGTAGCGGAACTTATGCAGGACAGCACATACGCTACTCTTTCGTCGGCAATGCCAATCGTTGTCTTTCAGCCTGCGCCGCGCAGACCATCAGCCCGAACGGCAATGCCGGTGTTGACGCGATGGTCTCCATCATCGCACACGAGTTGGAAGAGGCCGCGACCGACCCCGACCCGCTCTCAGGCTGGTCAGATATTAACGGCGCGGAGAACGCGGACAAGTGCGCCTGGACATTCGGCCAGACGCTCTTCACGCTGCCGGGCGGCGCAATCTACAACATGACGCTCGGAAGCGGCACAGGGATGATGCGCAACTACCTTATCCAGCGCAACCTGAAGTATTCCGCCCTGGGCAGCACCTGCAACGTAAGCCTGACTGCTCAATAAGAGAACGGCACACAAGCCTCGGACGGCGGGAGCATACGCGAGCCGCTAGAGGCGCAGCCATTCTGAACAAAAGAAATAGAGCCGCCGTAGAATCAAACTCTTCGGCGGCTCTATTTCTTTTCTGCGATTGGAAGAGAAAGATCAACTCAAGCTGTTGGCAGGGTATCCAGAAAATCCCTGTGAACGCCTTTAACCCAGACGTAAGGCTCCTCGATTCTGGTGGCCGTGATGGTACGCCATACTTTGACCATGACAATGATTCCCGCCAGGATTAGCAGTAATCCCAGAAAGACAATCCCAAAGTTTCCGTTTGCTATCGCGCCGAAGAACGCTACGAATCCCACCAGTAATATGACACTGCCTGCGAGTACTCCGAAGCGTCTTTTGTTGATGTGATCTTCGCAGAGACCTATGTAAACGGTCACGCGCTTTCGCAGGCAGAAATACAGTATCAGCCCTACGATGCGTATGAGTAGAAACACAAGAATAATGTAGCGTGGATACCACTCGACGGTGCGGCTCAAGAGTTTAATAGCCGGGGCATTACACTTGATGCAACGGTTCGGCAGGATGGTCTCTTTCGTCATCACCAGAAGCGAACCGTCGCGCCATGCGCTTTTCGTATAATTCAAGTTGTAGGGCTGCTGCAAAGTTTGCGGCTGGTAGAAACCTTCGCCGGGCTGGGAATCGCTTGCCGGGTCGTAGGCCGCCTGCTCATTGAAGGGGATTTTGCAGCGCTTACAAGCCGATGCTGTGGCGAAATTGGTTAGCCCGCATTGTGGGCATTTGAGTGAAGACATGATTTACCTCCGTGGGGGATTGAAGGGTCAGTTTTGATTAGAAGCTCAGGTGCGTATGGTGCAGTTTGTAAGGCTCAGAGTAATGTGGAAGCTTTGAAAACTGACGCTTGAAGTTAGCTAAGTCCGCAGGTCGGGATGAGTTGATGCGGCAGCGCGGGGTCGCCCGACGCCAATTACCAGACTACAACATCCCGTGCTCATATCTCAACACATTTTTTCAGCTACAAATCCTGCTGCCTGTCTATAAAGGGGTATTCGCAGCCTTATTGGGCATTGCGATGCGGCCATGAAGAGATTCATTGATTGAAGGAGCTTATTGAAAGCTCATCTTTTCTCGAAGATGACCTGCTGCTTATTGTAGTTGAAGATAACGTTGAACTGCTTGAATAGCCTTGTGCCGATGGCTCCGGCGAAGGCGTCGTTGGAGTTGCCTTTCTCCAGAAAGAGGCTGGCCGTGATGTCGCGCATCTCCAGCGCGCCGACCCTGAGCACGTTGATGCGAGCCACAGGCGACGCTCCCACTTCACCCGCGAGCGTTCGCCCTCCCTGCTCGCTCATGACAGGCGCGTATTTCTTTAAGAGCTTGTGTTTGTCTATGAATTTGCCGAACAGCGCCAGAGAACCGTTGTAGCCTGTATCAAGCTTGAACCAGCCCTTCTGGCCGTCAACCTCGCCCCTCACCTGCGGAAACCCGCCCTTGTAAAGTTTTAACGGTACGACTGTGCCTGTGCCCTGATAACGAAAGTTTTCGGGGGACGTGAGAGTAATCGTCATGCGCTTGAAATCCGCTCTGATTACGAAACGCTTGAAGATGTCAGCGCCTAGAAAACCTTGAAACGGATACGAGGGCGGGTACGCAGCGACGAAGAATATCTGGTCTGACAAACTGATGCCGCCGATCTCCAGCTTTGCTATACGGACTATGCCTGCGCCGACCATTTCTTTGCTTCCAACATCTATGACGCCCGTTCCCTGAATCTTCAAGCCGAGCGCTTGCGCCAACTCCGGCGTCATAGAGTGGCCGGTCGCTCCGCTATCGAGCAGGAGTCTGAACGGGCCTTTGCCGTCGAGCAGGACGTTGACGATGATTAGATCGTTCGTCCCGTCGAAGGGAACTGTAGACCCTTCTTCGGCGGGGCATGTGCCATACGCCGTAGTCACAGATAAAGCGACGAGCGAGATGATTAGAGCGACTGGCAAGAGCCTGTGGACTATTATCCGGGCGCAGGCGCGAATGAAGATACACATATAGACAATCCCGGCTATAAGCTTTTAATAATCATACTACTGAAGCGAGCTTCGTCCGGGCGCTCTTTCTCAGAACGGCGCGACCCCGGTTATCCGCAATCCTGTATCTTATCAACTCATGTTTGAATTACCGATGTCGTCTAAGCCGACACGATATAGTGTAAGGTATTAACCTGAAGAAATAGTTTCGCAGGCAAAGCTTAGAAAAATTTATTGCCTTGCAAACTGGCATGAAAATTGTTAGTTCTTTTGTCAAAGGGAGGACGATATGAAATCAGTTAACATCAAAGGCAGAATCGGTGGAGCAATTTTAGGTATCTCTATACTCCTGGGCATTGGCGCGACCCCGGGCATAACGACGCAGGCTCAGTCCCGCGATAACAACTATTATGGCGGTCAGGGGAATGACAATGAGCGGCGCGGTCGCCGTCGCGGGCGCAACTGGGATGGTTACGGTAATTGGGGCGGCTCTTACGAGCTTCGGCAGACGGCTCTGAACGCAGGCTACAACGAAGGCAACAAGGAAGGGCGCAAGGACAGGAGCAAGGGCAAGCGCTTCGATTTCTACGGTAAGAGCGAGTACCAGAAGGGTACAAAGGATTACAGCTCGAAACTCGGCGACAAGCAACTCTATCGCCGCTACTTCCAGCAAGCGTACGAGAACGGCTACACGGACGGCTTCAACGGTTACTAAAGACTAATGCATAAGTGAGAATGCAGAATGATGAATGAAAGAACCTCTTCATTCATCATTCTGCATTTTGACTTCTGACTTGCTTTTATTATTTTGTCACGCGGGAGAGCAAGCCGCCGGGCGCGGCGAATTTCTGAAGCTTGCTGTAGGGCACTGTGACTATATTTGCGCAGGCTTCTATGACGTGCGCCCATTGCGGCTGCACCTGCAAGCCTGTCCTTGAGAAGTTGAAAGAGTAAGTAGAGCCTTCAAGATGTTCGAGCGAGTACATATCAGGATCTCCCTCGCAAGACTGTTCTTTAGGCTTGCCTGAGGCGGCCAGCTTTTCCGAGCGCGCAATCTCCCTGGCGAAGATAATCTTCATTATCTCCGCTCGGTCGGCCTCGTAATTCTTAAACAGCTCTTCAAACGCCACCAGCTTTCCTGTTTTAAGATCGAAGGTCTGCGAGAGGTTGGCGTCGTTCGTAGGGTACGCGGTGTTGCAGTAGTATGAGGCCGACGCGTAAATGCTGAAGATGTCATTGTCCGCGTAGGCCACTTTCGACCTCACCGTGAAGTAAGAGCCTTTGCCGCCCTGTCCCTCACAGTTGAAATCTTTTGTCGCAGTGTCTATCTGCCGATTGACCTCGCGCATTACTTTCGCGTCGCGGTAGCGCGTCAAACGCGGGTACATGATGCGCGTGCGCCTGACGCGCGCATTCGCATAAGCGATGCCGCTACCGGCCTGTCTGGTTTGTGCAAGTACTGGCTGGCGCAACGCGCTCGTAAGTGTGACAAGCATCAGACACAGCAGCAGCGCCAGCATAAAACGAAGATGCATATTTTTCATTCCTGATTGTTCTGGTCTCAATAAAGCTAACAGCATCGAAGATACACAAAAGGCCGTGAATCGTAAATCGTCAATAGAGAAAACGGATTTCTTCTATTGACGATTTACGATTCACGGCTTTTCTTACTTAGCCGTCGGTCTAAGCAGCCATGTGAAGAGGATGGTCATCAGGCAGAGGGCTAGAATCACTTCAGCCCAGAAGAAGGAGATGAAGTCGCTGAAAGTGCCTATGGGCGGGACTCCGGGCTGGCTGTTACGCACGGCGACCATAGCAAAGAGCAGCGCCGAGAGGAACGAGAACATGCCGACCTCTATCTTGCGCCCGCGCAGGATGATGCTCAGCACCAGCAGCAGTACGCCGAGGGTCGCTCCCCACATCAACACCGCTATGAAGAGCGAAAAGAAGAGGACTGTGGAAGAGCGCGAGATGGTCATGTCAATGCCCACGTAATCGTCGTCGCTATCCTTGGTCTTCTCCGCTTCGATTTTCATGCCGGGAATCGAGCCGAAGAAATCCACTGCAATCGAGACATCGTCGTCAGAAGGAGCGCCCTCTGAATCTTTATTCGATGATGCGGCGCTTGCCGCTTCCTTTCCTGTAGCCGCAGCCGGTGCAGGCGAAGCAGCAGGTGTAGGCGTCGTGGCTGGCGTACCTTCGGCGGATGTCGCAGGGGGCGTTGAAGCCTTGGAAGAATCTGAGGAGCCACTGCCCGCGCCAGGCTTTTCCGCTGATGAAGAACCGGCTGGACTGAAATAGAGTTCCAGAAATCCTTTATGCTTATCAAACGGATAGTCCGTCACCAGCCCGTCGTACAGGCTGATGGTAATATCCACAGGGTTCATGCGCTTGTCCTTCGGAAAGTCATGCTCCTGTTTCCCTGTGGCGCTGTTAACGTAGAGCTTGATCGGGCGTGTGAGCGGGCCGCCGTCCTCCTTTGCTAATGAGCCTTTGGGAATAAACTCAAGGCGCGCCGAAACATCTCCCTTGGTCGGGTCAACCGAGAGCAGCTTGACGTAAACTTCTATATGGTTGGGGTCTTTCTCGCCCGCGTCAGAGATAGCGGCAGAGCGTTTCTCGCCCTCATTTTTGTAGACGTTGAGCACCAGCAGTATCGCTACGGCGAAGACCACCAGCAGTCCGACAGCAACGATGATGTCTCTGGTAGCGGGCTTTTTAATCGGCATAGAAGCAAACTCCTTTTCCATCGGGGGAATATGAAAGATTCAGGGAAACCTAGTTCTTCTATGCTAAATCCGTACGGGAGTCAATTAAGATTAAGGCGGGCGACGTATTTGAAGCGCCTGAAGGGGCGAATACAACACTAACGTATAGAGGATACGTAGCCCGGCGGCAAGCCGATTCGCTCAGCCAGTTCTACGAGCTTTGAGGCGTACTGCGGATTTCGCTCGTCGGTTGAAGGCGGCGCTGGAAGATTGAAGCACAGAGCCGGACGGACGCTCCCGTCCTCTAGTTGTGCAAGTAAGGCTTCGGGACGGTAAACACTCACCGAAGCTTCCGAGTATAGTGCGTCCACTTCCGTGTGGGTCAGCGAGAAGAGCACACCATGCACTGTTCTGCCAGGGCACTGGACTAGGGTGGCGCGTACACCTATGACCAGAGAAAAGTTCTCAACAGAAGCCAGACGGCGATTCTCTGGACTCATCCCTTTTTCGCGCAGGAGAGACTCGTCCATGAACAACCCGTAGAAAAAAACGTCGATTCTTCTGGCTTCCGCTTCTGTCATGGCAGGCACCTCAATCGTAGGGTTGTATCGCAAATAATTTTACTCGATGAAGTCTGCGTCAGCAGACGGCAGATTAAAGCCCCTGACGAAGCCGCAGGCGGAGTCTGGGGAATAGCCCGCCGAATAATTGTCCGAAGTCTGCGTTAGCAGACGACAGAAATCTTCAAGCAGCATCGGTCGCCCGCTTGCGCGGGCTTGGAATCGGGTGGTGACCGGGTTCCACAGGCTGACGCCTGTGGCTATATTCTGCCGTCTGCTTCGCAGACTGGTTGTCGCCTCAGCTTACGATAAATATTCAGGTCGTCCACAAATATTTCTCGTCGAATTCAATCTGGTTTGCTCGTAACAAAGCTTTGAATTCTTCCTCAAATGAAGCTCTGCGATGATGCTCTTCCTGCCGAAGAATGTATGACCGCACCTTCTCTATCTGCGATTCGCTGACCGTAAATGCCCCATACCTGCTTTGCCATGAGAAGCGCCCGCGCGTCTGTTTATTTGCCCACCCTGAAGAGTTGGCCTTGAGTTGCTTGATAAATTCAGCGACCGAGATGACCGGCTTAATCTTGACCAGTAGATGCACATGGTCTGCAACACCGCCAATTGCCAGAACTATGCCGCCCAGCCCGCGCGCCGTTCCGCCGAGATATTGATGCAGTTGCGGGCGCAACTCATTAGTGATGAGAGGAGCGCGCTCTTTCGTGGCGAAGACTACATGGTAAAGCAAATTGGTGTAGGACATAGATGTTCGCCAATGAGTTTCTGTCGCTCAGTTACATGATAACGAGCCTGCGGAGCAGGCTGTAGAGTGTAGCCACAGGCGTCAGCCTGGGGAACCGGCATCAGAATAATTATCGGAGTCTGCGTTAGCAGACGGCAGAAGCCTGAATATCTGTTGTCTGCCAACGCAGACTCTAATCTTTATTCCGCAGCTTTACCCACACGAAGCGTAGCGGAGTGTGGGGAACAGGCAGCCATTAACGATGGAGTCTGCGTTAGCAGACGACAGGCGTGCCGCCCGTGCCTGAGCCTCTGCCGTCTACTAACGCAGACTTCGATGTTTTTCTACTGCTTACCCCGGACTCCGCCTTGCGGCGCTCGTCCGGGGCTTTATTGTGCCGTCTGCTAACGCAGACTCGCTGCCGCGTTTGCTTAAACATCTCTGCGGCGTAATGCTGAAAACAATCCTGCCGTCTAACATGAATTGATTATACATTTCTCATCCAGCCGAGTTATAGCTTAAGCCGAGCGAGATAATCTTCTGCAAGAGCGCGTCGTAGGAGATGCCTAAGTGGGCGGCGGAGTCTGCGAAGTCGTCGCCGTTGGCGATGTTGGGGTTGGGGTTGGCTTCCAGTAGATAGAGGTCGCCCTCTTCTGTGAGGCGATAATCGAGGCGCGCGTAGCCGCTCAGGAAAAGCAGGTTGTAGATTCGTTTAGACAGTCGCTCGATGCGCTTGGTCAGCTCCGTTGACAACTCCGCGGCCTGTGTGACGAGTCCTATCTTTGCCTGATAGGCTGGGTCCCATTTGACCTTTATGGTGGCTATGTTGGGCGCGCCTTCGGGCAGGTTCGGCATGACAAGCTCCCACGGCGTGTAGGTCTGAACCCTTCGGTTGCCTATGACGCCGACATATACTTCACGTCCCGCTATATACTGCTCCACGAGCGCGTGCGTGTTCGTTTGCCGGTGTATGAACTCTACACGCTCCGCAAGCTTTTCATCATCGTGTACGACAGAGGCGCGTGCGATGCCGACAGAGCCTTCTTCGCTGACGGATTTAACGAGCAGCGGGAACTTCAGTCGGCGCGGGCGCACGACTTTGCGATTCATGGGAAAGACTATGAAGCGCGGCACTAGGATGCGATGGTAAGAGAGAACCATCTTCGAGAGCGCCTTGTCATGCGCTAAGGTCAGCCCGCGCGGGTTGCAGCCCGTGTAAGGCTGGCGCATCAATTCCAGAAAGCTGACGACGTGCTGGTCATAGAGCGGGTAGCCGTGAAACTCTTCCAGAAGATTAAAGGCTATGTGCGGACTGAAATCCTGTATGGCGGTCGAGATGACGCCAAGGTCGTCGTAAAGACCGAGCGGGTGTACGTCATGCCCAAGCTCTTTCAAGGTCGAGATGACATCGTACTCCGTCTTCCAGAGCAGGCGGTCTTTGTCGCTCACGCCGTCGAGCGATTCCGGCGGCACACAATCCTTGTGAACCAGTACGTTGATGCGAAGGCGTTGTTTGGGCTTTGAACTCATACGGCGATTCGATGGTAGCCTGAATGGAGCATATTCATGACATGAACGGTCAGCGAGACCAGCAGAGCGCGCCGCGTCTCTCGCTTCGAGCCTGCGATGCGAAGCTTCAAATCCTTGCTCCTTTCGATCATGTTCTTCATCACATGATCCACAGTGTACTGGTGTACGCCAGTTCCTTCCGCAACTATCTCGCGCACTTCACGGCGGATGCTGCGTATAAAGCTGGCGGCGGTCGGATGCGTTGCGTGATTAGAATTTTCCGCGAAGATGCGCAGAAGGTCGCGGTCATAAAATGCGCCGCGCTCTATAGCGTACTGTTGCCGCTTGCGCCTGTAGTGCTCGCGCAAAGTTACGCGCACTTCCGCCACCGGCTCAATCTTGTCACGTCGGCGGTTCCGGCGCGGCTGTCCCTTAATCTCATCCATCAACTCGTCAACATATTCCAGCTTTTCCAAGGCAGGCCAGCCGCGATAACGCGTGCGCCAGCGCGAGCGCGGCGCGAGCCAGACGGCAAACGTCTCCGCGAAGTCTTCAGCCGGATGCGCCTGCGCGTACCATGCGCCCAGGTTAAGCACGAAATTGCGGCTCTTTGGTCTGGGCTTGTAAGAGTCCGGGTAGGGTTGGGCGAAAGAGCCGAACAACTCGCGCCAGCGCCGCTTGAAATGCAGACGGTAAGCGGTATCAAGCGCATGTCCGGCCTCATGACGAAGGATACGCAGGCACTCTACTTCGGTGCCGCCCTCGACCTCGAACATCTGCTTGCGCTCAAGCTGTATGAGACGCGGGTGAGCAAGGTAAAAAGGAATGGCTATACCGGGCACGCCGTCGGGCGAGAACCATTCTTCGCCCAGCCAGACGTGGGGCTTGAAGCGAATCCCGCGCCCGTTCAACTCCTCGTAGAGCCGCTTGATTCTGCCCTCCAGATTTGTGCCCCCGATGCGCAGAGGAAGATCGCACAGGCGCAAATCCAGCAGCTCCTCATCCCGCATCAGATACCATCTACGTCCGGCGCTCACTCCTGTTCAGCATCCCCCTTGAAAGATATCGATGATCGCATGATTGTAGGGGCAGGGCTTGTCCCTGCCCGTATCGCTCGCCAGAGTGATGATTGATATGCGGTATACACAAACCGGAATGTAATTCATCTCTATTATTGCGCCCTTGCGCAATACGGGCAGGGACAAGCCCTGCCCCTACATTCTTTAAGAAGATAAGTAAAAAGGGCAGCAATCCCTGCTACCCCTTTTGTACCGATGATACACCCGGAAAGACTCGAACCTGCGAAGGTTAATGGCGGGCCGTGAGGGACTCGAACCCCCGACAACTGGTTCCGAAGACCAGTGCTCTATCCAAACTGAGCTAACGGCCCGTTACGTCTTCTGTGCCTGAAAGAAGCGCTGCGCTCTGCCGTCTTACGGCGATGACAATTGGCGCAACGCACCTCACATTTTTCAATCTCCTTCAAAATAGTCTTCCACGATAAGACAAGAGCAGTCATCGCAGATACATTGTAAAGCTTCTTACCGCGAACGTGATCAAACTCCAGAACTACAGGATCACTCTCACCACAGTCAACACAGGGATGTTGTTCAAGATACTCAAACAGCTTCTCATTAATCTCGCCCATTAAAGCTTGACGACGCACACGAGCTTTCTGGACATAATAACCAATATGCTTGGAATAGTGGCTTTTGGCAAAGGAGCGACCACATTGTAAGCAGTAAGAATGCCTTGTACCCTTCGTTTTATCGCGAAAGGCAAACTCCGACACATCCTTAATCTGCTCGCATTTTGAACAACGACGCTTCTCCTTCACGTCGCGCAGTATAGCACGAACGATTTCGAACTTGAGTGGGATTCGAAGTCAGACGCTCTATCCAACTGAGCTACGGGTGCATATAAACTTCAGGATGCATTTTAGGGATTTTCTCGTTCGGTGTCACGTCCGGGATAAGGCGGGAGGAAAAAGGCAGATGTGTAGAAGGTCTTTCGCATTCTTACTCTCACAATTGTTCCTTAAAAAAATGAGAGGTCACCCAAGCCCTCGCAACTCAGGTGACCTCGATCCGCTCTAGTTCACTCCATATAAAGGGGAACATGCGAATTGGTCGCGCACTCTATCACCAAGCCTGAGAGCGCGACAATAGTATTTTTGGAAAACCGAACGATGGGCGAACACTTATCGGGCGAGCATTTGAGTGGCGACCGCTTGCCACTAGCGGGTTTGCGCGCTGGCTCACTTTTTCGCTGCGCCGCCCTGAAATTCCTGGCGTATAAACCGCACCAGATTCGTGATCTCTTCCGCCTTGAGCTTATCCTTAAATGACGGCATAGCATCCTCGCCGTCGCTTATTATTTTGACCATCTGGTCGTCCGTGTGGTCTAGCGCATGCCCTTTTTTAAGGCTCGGTACTTTCAGCTTCTTCTTCAGCACCGTGACTATGCCGCCGTCGCCCTTAATTCCGTGACACCGCGCACACTCCGCCGCGTAGGTGGTGCGCGCCGCAGCAATCGCGTCCGGCGTAGGCGTCGGCTGTGCAGTGTTCGCGGTTGTGTTCGTCGTGTTGGCGTTCTGATTAGTTGTAGAAGAATTACCGCAACCGATAATCAAAAACGCTATGGCGATGATGATAGACAGAAGCTTGAGGGTTCTCATTCTTACAGCTTTCTCCAAGGGGACTAAGATTCAGGAACTACGGAAAAGAGCGGCGCGAGTATAGAACAAGAAGAGAACAGACGTAAATCGTAAATCGTGAATCGTCAATAGAGAAAACGGATTTCTTCTATTCATGATTTATGATTCACGATTTACGGCTTTTTCATCTTTTCTTGAGTGAAGCTGTCCATTCGGCTATCTCGCGCTTTTCGTCCTCTGTAAGTTTGTTGGCGAATGAAGGCATCAATGGGTCAAGGCCGTAAGATTGCGGGTCGTTCATGATAGCGATGAGGTCTTCGACCGTGCGGCGCGGTTTCGTAGAGATGCCAATCAGTCTGGGGTAAATCTTTACGCCCTGCCCGCGCGTGCCGTGACAGCCGGAACATTTGGCGACATAGCTTTCGGGCGGAGACGTAGCAGAGATAACCTTTTGTGATGCGTTGCTGCTGCTCGATGTATTTGAATTATCGCCGGTTGTTCCTGTGCCGTCGCCGCCGTTCCTGTTCGTGCCGGTGGTCGTCTCGTCTATGGCGGATTCGCTCGTGCGCGTGCGCAAGGGGACAAAGGGCGCTGCGCGAAAGGCCGCTTCTTCGGAGTCCTGTCGGGCGAGCTGCGCACGTATGACCGGATCGCGCGCGTCCTTGTAGTAAGAGATGGCCGTCATGATTGTGAAGAGTGCGAAGCCGAGCGCAAAGAGCACTGCGCCTGTGATGCGGCGCGGGTGCGCGACCATGCGACGCAGGCGCGGCGGGTTGAGAAAGGGAAGCGAAGCTAACCCTATAAAGATTAGTCCGGGCAAAGCGACGGCGACGACCGAGGCCATCTGCCCGGGCAGGTATTTGAGAAGCTGAAAGAGCCAGCGGAACTGCGCGCCGGGACGCGGCAGATAGCCAGGGGCAGCCGTATCGGCAGGCGGCCCGAGCGGCGCGTAGTTCCAGTATGCGAAGAGGGCTAGCGCCAGAAAGACTATTCCGGCGACGATGGCATTGCGCGCCATCTGCCCGCGCATCCAGCGCTCCAACTTGCGCTCTTCTTCCGCACTGACCAGCGCACGCTCGCGGAAGATGAAGAGGCGAGCCACGAGCGTCAGGAAGATTAAAGTCGGAGTGACCAGCACATGCAGCGCGAAGAAGCGCGCGAGCGTGACGGGCGTGATATCCGTACCGCCTATAAGCCAGCGGCGCGAGAGATCGCCTGCAACGGGCAGCCCGCCCGCGATGCCTTCGGCGACGCGTGTGCCGAAGAAGGCTCTAGCATCCCAGGGCAGCGAATATCCGGTTGCCCCGCCCGCCAGCACCAGCATCAACAGCACCACCGACGCCATCCAGCCAACGGGTCGCCGCCTGTAGGTCGCGCGCCAGAACATCTGCGCCAGATGAATCACCAGCGCGAGCGTCAACCACTGCGAGCCGTAATGATGAACGGCGCGAAGCCATGAGCCTGCCGGTAGAACTTTCTCTATGAAGGAGACGGTCGTGTGCGCGCTCTCGGCTGAAGGGACGTAGTAGAAGGCCAGCAGCAGTCCGGTGATTAGCTGGACTGCCAGCAGCATGGCGACCACGCCCGCGGTCGTGCGCGCCCATGCGCTCAACCCTTTGGAAGGCTCGTCAATCAGCGAGCGCTCTATGTCCTGAAGCGTCGTCCAGCGCGACAGCCAGCGCTCCATGCGCGGGGGAAGGTGTGTGTTGGAAGCTGTAGCCATCACCCGCGCTCTATGCGCTCCTCCGTGTTGTTTGCGAAGGTTATGTATCGGACTTGAAGCACGCCGTTCTCCTGACGTGTCGGCAGGGGATCAAGGCCGCGCCGCGAAGGGCCGCTCACACGCGCGCCGTCCGCAGCAAAGTAGCTGTCATGGCACGGGCAGAAGAAGCCGTTCGTGTCGTCGCGCCAACTGACGTTGCAGCCTTCGTGCGGGCAGACGCTGGAAAGAACCTGATGATTCTTATCGGGCAGCACGTAGACGAAATGCTCTTCCTGTGTGCTAGCCCATCCGGCCTCGTGCTCGGCCACGATGCTGCGCATCAGTGGGCGCTCGCCCTTCAACTCGCTCAGGGGCGCGATGTCAGACCATTTCGCAGCGGTCGTCTTTACATGCGGGTGTAGAAAGCGAAAGGCGGCGGTCAGAAGTGTTCCGGCCACGGCGGCGAAGATGCCCAGTGGAACCAGCAGCAGAAAATGCCTGCGCCCCGCGTCCGGCGCATCCTCTTTATCATGCGTTGCGTGATTGTCCATAAAAGCAGTTTTCAGTTTTGAGTTTTGAGTTTTCAGTTTTCAGAAGAAAACGAGTTGCTTTTTCTGAAAACTGAAAACTCAAAACTCAAAACTGTAGTCGTAAGTTGCAATTCTGTCGGCGTTCGCCGCAGAATAGGTTCGCTTAGAGACCGAAGGCGTCGGCGCATTCTACTCTATTCAAACTAAGATGTGCGACACCTATTTTTTAGGCCCCGACGGGAAGAGAGAATAAGACATCATGAGCTTTGATAAGGAAGAGCCTAGCGAAACTCGACCGAACCTGCGTCTGGCAAAAGCGCAGGCGGGCGCGGATGAGAAAACGGAAGACCGCCAGAAGCTGCCGCGCCAGTTCGTCAACTTCACTTTCTATAAGGCACGCCCGGAATGGTACTCAAGCGAAGACCGTGAGCGAGACCTGCGCAAAGTTGCCTTCATCAACACGTTCGAGGAATATCACAAGAGCCTGATGATGCATACCTACTCGCTCGTAGGCTTGCGCGCAAACGCGGACTTTATGATCTGGCGCATAGGCTATGATCTGGACATGATGCAGGAGATGACCGCTCGCCTGAATCGCACAGGCGTTGGCCGCTTTCTGGAAGTCACGCAATCTTTTCTCTCTATGACCAAGCGCTCCATGTACATAGACAAGGATAACCCGGAGCATGTGGAAGACCGCCTGCATATAGTGCCGGGGCAGTCCAAGTATCTGTTCGTCTACCCGTTTGTGAAGACCAGAGAGTGGTATGCGCGCTCTGTAGAGCAGCGGCAGGAGATGATGGACGAGCACATACGCACAGGCTCCAAGTATCGCTCGGTCAAGCTGCACACGACCTACTCGTTCGGACTTGACGATCAGGAGTTCGTCGTCGCCTTTGAGACAGACTATCCACAGGATTTCCTTGATCTGGTGCAGGAGCTGCGCGAATCCAAAGCGAGCGGCTTCACCCTGCGCGACACGCCCATGTTCACGTGCAGGCAGCGCACGCTTCCAGAATGCTTCGACTCGCTCGGCTGAAGTCCTGAAAGGTTCCGCATTCCCGTGTAGATAAGATGAAAAACGAAAAAAAACCGGGTGCGCGCAAGGTGCATATACTTTGCGCGTGCCTCCTTCTCTCCGCTCTGCTTTGCTCATCCCTTTCTTTCGCTCAAGCGCCCGCGCAAACCAATCAGCCGAAGACCGTTTATGAATACCTGTGGTACGAAGCCGAGAACATGCGCGGCATTTCCATGAACGAGCGCTTCGAGCCTGTACCGAATCCTTCGTGGCTGAATCTGCCGAAAGATAAAGCGCCCGGATGGGGAATGAACGGGCCGGGCGTTTCCGCAGAATGGACGCAGGGCGGCGAAAGCGAGTGGAACAGCGTCGCGGCGAGCGCGGACGAGACGCGCGGCACAATCTATCAGGACATGGAAGTGCCGCGCGACGGCGCTTATAAAGTGTGGGTGCGTTATGCCGACTGGGGAGGGCGTACAGAGAATTTTACGGTGCGCATCACGCAGGATAATCGTGAAGTGTTTCGTCAGGAGTTCGGCACTCGCGATGTTATTGATCCGCATGACGAGGTGAGCATGTACTGGGGCTGGGTCTTCGCCTGGGACGGCGCGCAGGCTCAGCTTAAAAAGGGTAAAGCACGGCTCTCCATCGAAATCGAAAGGTCGGCGGAGGCGCGTCGTCATGTTGATTGCGCGCTGCTGACGAACGACGCGGCCTTTGTGCCGCAGGGGCGTATGAAGCCGCCGTTTGCGGCGACCAACACGCTGAACGATTATGCTCGCACCCGCCCGAAGCTCGTGCCGCTGTTAGAGCCGGATGAACGCGGGGCTGTGCCGAAGGCTTGGCAACGCCCGTTGATTGCCGGGCGCGATTTCCTGATGCCTTGGAACATAGCGAAAGAGTTCTGGCCGCTCTTGGACAAGCCGCCAGAGGAACGCCCGCTCTATCCCTTCAACGCCGACCCCATAGACCAGTTCGTAGCAACCTACAAGGGCGCGAAGGACGTTCCAATCTTCAGCTCGAAACTGGTGACGCCCGTCATCTACATTAGCGACATGCCGCAGTTTATGAAAGAAGGCCATCCCTTCTTACGTTACCTGCGCGAGACGCACGCGCCCTTCGCCATTCTCATCAACTACGGCACGGCGCAGATGGAGGACGCGGACGCGCAAAGGGTATTGAAGCTTTTGACGGGCGAGTTGAAAGACCAGTTCCTGGGCTGGATTTCCGGCGAGAGCGTCGGCTACGTCTGGGATTACGCGGCAGCCGATCTAAAGCTTCAACCGACGATGTCGCGCCGCGAGCTTATGGAAGCTCATCGCATCTTTTACACGCAGGCGCTTGAGAAGAAATGGCGCAATATCTTCAAGACCGAGACGGGCGCGATGTGGGACAAACTCATCGCCGGGCAATCCACTTCGAGCACCTCTTTCGCCCACGCGCTGGGCGAGTGGGGAGAGCGTATGATTGGCCTGGAGACCGCCGCCGTGCAGCCGGGCTTTGCCATGCGCTTCGCGTTTACGCGCGGCGCGGCGCGTCAGTTTGGCGGCTCAACCTTCTACTATCATGCGCCGAATTTCGGAGACACGGCCACAACCTTTACCAGCGTCTTTGCAGGGCCTAGTTTCTTCTATCACACGCGGTACGGCGCAACCATGGGGCCGTCGCTCTCCTGGTATCGCAAGAGCTACTACCATTACTACATGGCCGGGGCGTCTGCCATCTACTTAGAGCAGGGGGCAGACCAGTTCTTCAAGCCGGGGCCGGGCGAGCATCCTTTCCAGCTTAATCCGCTGGGACGCATCACGCAGGAGTTCATGCGTTTTGCCGAGCGTCACCCGGATCGCGGCACGCCCTACACGCCCGTAGCGTTTCTGCTAGACCCCGCCCACGGCTGGGAGATGACGGATTACCCGCACTGGCCTTTCGAGGTCTCGCAGATCAACCGTTCGGATCGCGCGCTCAGAGAACTATTCGGCGCGGCCTACTTTCCTCTGCCGGTCGTGGAAGGCGAACCGGCAACGGGCGACCGGCAGGCTTTCGTCAACGGCATCTACGGCGACATCTTCGACGTGATTACCGCCACGGATAAGCGCACGGATGCGATTGACTCTTATAGAGCGGTCGTGGTCGGCGGCCACGTCGAATGGAGCCGGGCATGGGCGCAGAAGCTAGCCGATTATGTGCGAGCGGGCGGTGTCGTTGTGCTCAACGCGGCACAGGCGAAGGGGCTGCCTGCGGATTTGACGGGCGTGCGCCTGCTGGATGGGACAAATGAAGCGGACGACGCGCGTTGTCTGATAGGCGGAGACGAGAGCGCCAGCTTGCGCGGGCAGATGTTCCGCTACAATCGGATTGAAAAGGGAAGTAGTACGAAAGTTTTAATGGAGACGACCACGGGCGACCCGCTCGTCACGGTCAATACCATAGGGCGAGGCCGCGTCATCTTCTGCGCCGTGCCGGACATGCTCGGACTGGACGAGAGGCTGACGCCCTTTGCCGCACACCTGCTCACGCATCTCTTCAAGGATGCCACGCCCGTAGAGGTTCGCGGCGATGTGGAGCATCTGATTAATCGCACACAGCGCGGTTGGGTCGTCACGCTCATCAATAATCAGGGAGTCTTAAAGCAGCAGCAGGGCATGGCGGAGGTTGATCGTAGCGCCGTGGTGAATGTAGAGATAAGCTTGCGCGGTGGCCGCACACTGGCGAGCGCAGACGAGTGGACGGAAGATAAAAAGCTCACGGTAGCGCGAGACGGCGGGCGGGAAAGCGTACGCCTTAGCCTCTCGCCCGGCGGAGTTCAGGTAGTCGAGCTGATAGAGCGATAGTAAGAAGCTTTAGAGCAGTCCCGTAGGGACGATTGACAATAGCCCAGCGATTTATCGCTGGGAATAAGTCGTGGAGGAAAAGAGTTGAGTCCCGTAGGGACGACTGAATAAATCTGGGAAGAGTTTCAGCCGTCCCTACGGGACTCAACTCTTCTTGTGTCTTCTGTTCCCAGCACTGAAGTGCTGGGCTATTGTCACATGTCCCTACGGGACTTAAGGAGAAGCTTGATTTTCAAAAAGCTTCAAAGGGCCGAGAGTGACATCTCCGACGGGAAGCTTGAGGTGGCGTTTCACCTGATGCTCTGTGTGCGGGATGCGACACCCCGCGCGTCTGTGTTATTCTCCGCCCCGCGCCTTTTCTCAGGGCAGACAATGACCTGCGGCATCGGCGCATCCCCTAATTTCCTGAGAGGAAAATTTCGCGCATGATAGAGATAGGCATCGGATTCTTCTTCGCTATCCTGTTCGTGACGGCGTATCTACTGGTCTCAAGACTTCTGCGTAAGGGCGACGATGGGCAGCCGCGCTGGCGCGAGTTGGGCAATCCTTCTCATGGCGGATCGCATCGTGTCGCGCCCAAGTCGCCGCCGCTCTTTCTGAAGACCGGCGAGATGGGCGAGCATCATTCAAAAAAGCAGTGACGAGTGGCAAGTGAAAAGTGACGAGATAAACCCTTGTTGCCTCTCACTTGTCACCCGTCACTTTTCACTTATCACTGCTTTTAAGCTATGAAGATTGCGCGAAAGTTTTTCATCAATGGAGACGTGCAGGGCGTAGGCTATCGTTACTTTGCGCAGCGCGCCGCCGCGCGTCATCAAGTTCAGGGTTATGTGCGCAACCTCCCGGACGGGCGCGTCGAAGCGCTGGCCGAAGGCTCGCCAAACAATGTCGAGGGTTTCAAACACGAGCTGGCGACCGGCCCGCTCTACAGCAAAGTCGAAACGGTCGAAGAGATTAGCCTAGACCCAACCGGCCTCTACTCTTCATTCCGCATTGAAAGATGAGCTGGCACTTTGACGGAAAGCGCTCGCCCTGATCGCTCTTCACCTTCACACTATCTTTTTATCTACCCCTAATCTCTCTATGTAACATAGCGTAGACGGTCGGCGTCACTACGAGCGAGAACATGAGGGCGACTGTGAGGCCGCCGATGACGGCGATTGCCAGTGGTTGCAGCAATTCCGCTCCTGAGCCAAGCGCGAGCGCAAGCGGCAGCATCCCTAAAATCGCCGCCAGCGAAGTCATCAAAACCGGACGAAAACGCCTACGGCCTGAGCGCAACAGAGCTTCGCGCAGCGTGTCGCCCGCCGAAAGATGCTCCTCAACCGCGTCGAGCATCAGGATGCCGTTCTTGGCGACTAACCCTACGACCATAATCATGCCCATCAGGGAGACTACGTTGAGCGTAGAGCCTGTGATGAAGAGTGCGGCCAGTACGCCGCTTAAAGCCAGCACCGCGCCCGCAACAATCGCAATCGGGTGTGTAAAGGAGCGAAACTCTATGAGCAGCACTACAAAGACGAGTGCAATCGCCAGCACGAGCGCCATCAGCAGCTCACGAAAGCTTGCCTGCTGTTCCTGATACAGACCGCCGAACTCGAAGGTCATCCCCGGAGGTAACTTCACGTCCTTCGGAAGCTGCGTCTTGATATTGTTGATAGCCGTTCCCAGGTCGCTTCCCGAAAGGCGAGCCGTCACAGCGACGGATTGTCTCAGCCCGTCGCGCTCAATCTCCGTCTGTCCCTGCTCGTATTCAATATCCGCCACCTGATCCAGACGAAACTGCGTGCTCGTGTTTGGCGCATTAATCATCAGGCCGCGCAAAGTGTCCAGAGACTCACGCGAAGAGGCGGGCAGCATGACGCGCACTGAGATTAGTTTGCCCTGTTGCAGTATTGACGATGCGTTGTCGCCGCTCATAGCGGTCGTGACCGTGTTTGCCACATCGGTTGCCGTCACCCCGAAGCGCGCCGCGCGTTGCGGGTCTATCTTAAAAGTGATGGCCGGGCCGCTGACCACGACGCCATTAAATGTATCCACCACGCCCGGAACTTTTTTGATGGATTCTTCGACAGCCGTCGCGGTCTGTTGCAAGGCTCTGGCATCTTCGCTAAACAGTCTAATCTCTATTGGTGAAGGCGAGCTGGTCAGGTCGCCTATTAAATCCGAGAGGATGCCGACGAACTCTACTTGCAGCGCAGGCTCGGAAGATTCTATCTGCCCGCGCAGGTCATCGGTCACTTCTACGGTCGAGCGCTTACGGCTGTCCTTGAGCTTGACCAGAAAATCCCCTGTGTTCGGCTCCGTGATTGACAGACCGAGTTGGAGTCCAGTGCGGCGCGAGTAGCTCTCGACTTCCGGCGTCTCCTTCAGCATCCCTTCGATGTGCTTGAGCATACGATCTGTCTCGGCGAGCGAAGTTCCCGGCGGAGCGGTGTAGTCGAGCACGAATGCGCCTTCATCGAAGGCCGGAAGAAATTCCGAGCCTAGATAACGATAGAGCAGAAAGGAGCCTATGAGGATGATGCCCGCCAGAGCGACGACCGACCAGCGATTGTCCAAGGCATGGCTGAGCAGCCATTCATAACGACGTATGATTGCACCCAGCAAGGGGCCTGCTCGCTCTTCCTCTTCCGCTCTTTCAACGCTCGCCGCTGCATGATTTCTAATCCCGGTCTTAGATGAATCACCGTCTTCATAGCCTTTCTTACGCTTGACGCGAACGAAGCGCTCGGCGAGTACGGGCGTAAAGGTAAGAGCGAGCACGAGCGATGTCAGAAGCGCGACGGCCATCGTCAGCGCGAGCGAGCGAAAGAACACTCCGGTCACGCCCGTCAGCAGGGTGAGCGGCAGGAAGACAACTACGGGCGTGATGGTCGAGCCGATGATGGGGACGGTAATCTCGCTTATAGCGCTCTGCACTGCTTCTCGTCTTCCTTGCCCGCGCGCCAGGTGTGTGTAGATGTTTTCGACTACCACAATCGCATCATCAATGACGAGTCCGATTGCCGCCGCCACACCTCCCAGCGTCATCAGGTCGAACGAGAGACCTACGAGCCACATCACCAGAAACGTCGCCAGCACCGTGACGGGAATGACCAGGATGGCGACGAAGGTCGTGCCCCAGTTGCGCAGAAAAGCGTAGAGGATTATCACAGACAGGAGTAGCCCGATTAGAATGGCGTCTCTGACGGATTTCTGTGATTCGCGCACCAGCAGCGATTGATCGTAGAAGGGCGCGATTCTTACGTCCTTTGGTATCTGCGTGTGAAGCGCTGCGAGTTCGGCCTTGACTTCATCTGTGACGGTGACGGTATTGGCATCGGGCTGACGCCTGATGTTCAGGAGCACTGCCGGATGGCCGTCCGCCGTCACGATGGTGTACTGCGGCTCTACGCCCGCGCCGACGACTGCCACATCTGCCACCGTCACGGGAGCATTGTTGACGGTGGCGACGACGATTGAGTTGAGCTGGTCGGGCGCGGTCGCCTGACCGCTCACCAGCGTCAGCTCAAGTTGATGATTCTCTTCGACCAGACCGGGGCTTGCGATGATGTTGGCGTTGCGCACAGCGTCCGCCACCTGCTGTATTGAGACGCCATGCGCGGCAAGGCGCTGTGGGTCAATCGTCACATGATACTCGCGCACCTGTCCGCCTGCGACAGAGACATCTGCAACGCCGGGCAGTCTGGCTAGTCGCGGGCGGATAGTCACACTGGCAAGGTCGCGCAAAGATGCAGGGTCGCGCGTGTCGGAAGTCAGGCTGTAGCCTGCGACGGGGAAGACTGCGAAGGTGAGACGGTCAACGTTGCGAATCGCGGCGGTCGGCGGCAGCGTCGTAGTCAACTGCGAAAGCCGAGCCTGCACCAGTTGCAGCGCTTGCAGTATGTCCACGTTCCAGTTGAAGAAAAGGCTGATGTCGCTTGCGCCGCGCGCCGTAGTGGATTTGATACGCACGATGCCGGGGATGCCGTTCATGGCTTCTTCAATGGGGCGCGTGACGGAGACGAGCATCTGCGGCGCGGGCACTACGCCGTTGTCTACGACGATGACGATGCGCGGGAAGTCCGTCTGTGGAAAGATAGCCGTCGGCAGTTGCCACGCAGCGTAGCTGCCCGCCATGCACAGCAGCAGGATTAGCACCACGACCGCGCGTGATTGCCTTGAGACGATGCGCGCGAGCGTCAAGGCTTCTCTCCCGGTGTGGGTGACGCTGCCGGTAAAGGCGTTTCGGTTGCGCCGCCTGTTCCTGATGGGTCGCCGGTGCCTTCCGGCTTATCTTCATTTATCTCGACCTTCGTGCCGTCAGCCAGAGCGTAGTTGCCTTCGATGACGACCGTCTCGCCTTCCTGCAAGCCATCTGTAATCTGGATTTGGTCGCCCGTGCGTATGCCAACGGTTACTTTCCTTTCATGCGCGACATTTGTAGCATCAACGACCATCACCGTACCTGCATCAGCGTTGCTGGCTTCGAGCGTGACAGCCGAAGCGGGCACGACAATCGCATCGCCCGTCTGATTGGTTGCGACGACTATCTGAGCAGCCCCGCCCGCACGCAATCGCCCAGCTCCGTTGGCTAAGCTAACCCAGACTTCGACGGTGCGATTCTGCGGATCGCTGGAACGACTGACGAGCGAGACCTGTCCTTTCATCTGCTCGCCGGGCATATCTGTCGGCATGACGCTCGCCGGATCGCCAACCTTTAGATTTGCGATTACTGTGTCTGCGAACTGCGCTTTGGCAATCACCTCTGTGATGTCCGAGATGGTGACGAGCTTGGCTCCGGCGGTGGCGAACTCGCCCTCGAATTGAAACTGGTCGGTCACGATGCCTGTGATGGGCGCGCGAATCACTGCGTAGCTCAACTGCGCGTCCAGATTGGCTAGACGGTCTTGCGCCTGTGTGACGCGCGATTCGGCCAGAGCACGGTCGGTCGGATTGATCGAGTTCGTGCGCAAGGCCAGCGTGCGCTCTGCTAATCGCAAGCTGTCTTCGGCCTGAGTCAGTGCTAGCTGCGCCGCCTCCACGTCTTTGAGGGCGATGCCGCCCTGGTTGTAGAGCGTGCGGCGTCTCTCATAAAGAGCACGGGCGTTATCTACGCCTGCTCGCGCGTCACGCAGGTCTTTCTCGGCCTGAGCTGTGGCTTGAGGGTTAGCGCCGTTCGCCACGCTGCGAACGTTGAGTTGTGCTTCCCGCAGGGCGGCCACGGCTTCTGAGCGCTGCGCCTGAAGGTCGCGCGATTCAAGCACAGCGATGACTGCCCCGGCGCGCACTACCTGATTCTTGAGCAGCCCCATCTTCTTAATCTGCGCGTTAATCTTGGGCGCAACGGTCGCCTGCTCGCGCGGGAATATTGTGCCGAGCGCAGAGGCTTCAGCCGCAATCGGCTTCCGCTCGGCACGGGCTACACGGACGCTGACGACCGCCGCTGTCTCGGCAGCAGTATCCGTCGCTTGTTTAGCGGGGCGTAGTAACAGGTAAGCCACAAGCGCCAGCACGACGAGCGCGGCGAGGCTTATGATAATTACATTACGCCTGCGGCGCGCCGCATCTGCCTCTTCAAGCTGCGCCTCCTCAATCTCTACGGGCGCAGGAGCCGTAGGGTAAACTTCAACCGGCAGGTCAGCCGATGGTGCGCCTTCCCCTTGAAGCTCTTCTTCCTGTCCCTCTCTATGATTCATTGTCCTGTGGCCTGCATGAGACGCGCACGCGCTGTCTGGTAATCGAAGATCGCCTGATAGAAGGCTGTGCGTTGTGCGATTAGAGTGTTCTGTGCGTCGGTTACTTCAATAATCTGCGCTTCGCCCGCGCGGTAGCGCGCCAGAGAAGCAGCGAGGTTACGCTCGGCTTCTGTGACGCCTGCGCTCGCCAGTCGTATGCGCGCCGCCGCGGAAACGGCCTGTGCTCGCGCGTCGTAGAACTGTTGAGCGAAGCCGCGCATGGCTGCAACGCGAGTTGATTCTGCAAGCTGCGCACGAATCTGCGCCTGCCGCTCACGGCTTCGGCTCGCTCCCCAGTCGAAGATGGGAATCGAAACGCCTATGGTCGCTGCGACGCCGGAGTGCTCCTGGATTCTGGGAGGCCGTAGCGAATCAGTATCGAAGCCTCCGCTCAGGGTGTAGGTGATTTGCGGTCGGCGCTCCAGACGCGCCAGGTTGACATCCTCCTGAGCCGCGCGCCGTTCGGCTTCAAACTGCGCAATCTCCGGGCGTTTTGAAACAGCTTCGGCGGTGAAGCGCTCAATCTCACCCGCGTCGGGCATTGCTGTTATCAGTTCGGTCGTGGCTATAGGGGTTGTAAAATCATAACCCACGAACACGCGCAAAGCGTCTGCGGCGACTATCTCGTTGGCACGAGCCTGCTCTAACTCATCGCGCCGCGTAATTGTTTGCAATCGCGCACGTGAAAGGTCTACGGGCGCGACCTCGCCGCCGCTCAGCAGCAGAGCTGTCACCCGCTCGAACTCTTCGGCTGCTGACAGATTCAGCTCGGCTGCGCGGCGTTTGGCGGTGGTGAGGGCTAGGCTGTAATAAGCATCGTCTATCCCTGCAATCAAAGCTCGTCGCGCGACGGCAGTCCCGGCGCGAGCGGCCTCAAGCAGCGCCACGTTGCGCCGAAGAGTTGCACGCAAGCGCCCTGAAATATCCAGCTCGCCCGTCACGTTAACCAGAGCCTGATATTCAGAGATAGCATTGTTGGCTATGAAGCTTGGAGCGCGTGGAGAATCCGGCGTGCTCCCGCTGCCTCTAGCCGGTGAAGTGTAAATATATGACGGGGCGGCTTCGATGCGCGGTAGAAATGCTGTGCGCGCCTGCCGCACCCCTTCCGCAGCGATGCGTTCGTTAAACCCTGCCTGCTGAAATGTAGATGCCTGGCCGAGCGCCAGACGAACCGCTTCATCACGCGTGAGTGGATTGACGAGTGGCTTAACGGCTTGAGCAGAGGATGAAGGCAAGCCTGTACTCTGTGTTGGCGCAATCGGCACAAACGGAGTTGCAGATGGCGTCGCAGAAGGAGCGGGCGATGACAGCGATGGCAGCGATGAAGCTGGCGCTGGCAATGGCGTCAGGCCAGATGGCGTTGATGTAGTCTGCGGCGATGCCTGTGGCGTGGCCGCAGGAGTAGTGCCTGATGGCACTGGAAAAGGCGTTGACGCTGGAAGGGGCGTCGGTGCAGGAGTCGGCGCAGCCGTGGGTTTCTGCGGTTGTGTTGAAGTTTTCTGTGTGGTCGATGGCTGCCGCGTGGTCGTTGGTGTCACGGGCTGTTGCCCGCGAGCCATAGACGACGCCAGCACACACATCATCAGTATGATAATGCTCTGTAGAAACAGTCTGTGGCGGCGACCATAGACCGCGGCTGTCCTTTTTCCTAGACCCATGTTTGAAAGGGACGAGAGCGGCGCTTCCAGCGCATCGTCTGAGCGATTAGAAGCCGCGCCGCTCCCGCCATCAACACCGACAAAATTTAAGAACACAGCTTCGAGGCTGCGAAAGATACTACACGCTCCCGTTATGGTTGGCGATTGTTGCCGGACTTCTCCTTCTGCTCCTTACGCTTCTCGGCCTCTTCCTGCTTCTTGTTCTCCTGCTCGACGCTCACAACCCTGCCCGTGTGTGCGCTTCGTCACGCTATCCCTGGCGCTCCGGCAATATGGAGACTGTAGATAGCATTCCGAAGAGCGTAATGTTTCAGAATCTTGCACGAATATATACGTGCGTAGATAAACAGAAAATTAACTTGTAGATTCACTTCAAACCAGACCGCTTCAGAAAGTCCACGCCAGCACCACGCCGTAGCCGCGTGAGCGCCCGCTGTAGCCTGGCATCACGAGCGGAATCAGTTTCGAGCGCTGTGTGGTTCCTGCCTTACTTCCATCAAGGTTCGGATCGTGATTTTTGTAATAAACATAGCGTCCGATGCCATAACCGATTGCGCTGCCGACCAGGATGTCAGAGAGAAAGTGCCTGTATCCCGTGTAGCGCGAGATGCTCACAGCAGATGCAATGCCGTAAGCCCCGAATTTAATCAAACGATTCCTGCGATACTCATTAGCCAACACGGTCGCAAACGACCATGCGGCGATGGCATGGCCGGAAGGGAACGAGTTGCCGCCGGTGAAGAAACGACCGCGCCCGCCATCGTTCAGGGGGCGAGGCCGCTGTGTAATTTCTTTAAGTGATAGAGAGACAATCATGCCGTCGGCGAGCGCTTCTAAACCGAGCAGGCCGGTCTCGCGCGCACGCGCATTGCCGCGAGCACGACCGACCAGATAGAAGCCCGCCGCCCCTGCCCATGTGTAGCTTGCTATACGGCTGATGTTGCGGCTCAGGGCTGTCTGATCGTCGAACTCGCGTATCTCACTCGCCGTCCTACGGTCAGTAGCAATAAGCGCTGCGGTTGAGACTCCGAACGGAATAATCCAGCGCGCGTCCTCGCCCCGAACGCGAAACGGCGAAGTCCATATATCTTTTTGATCGCGCAGAATATTTCTGAATAAGCGTTTTTCCAGCGATGGCGAAGAACGCGCCTGTGGTGTCGGCAGGGGAGTGGGCGAAGCGATTGCCGGAAGAGTTTGCGCCGGGGAGACGTTTATGGCGAAGAGTAAAAGAGCGAGCAGCACAGCGCTGCGCCATAAGTGTGCCTGTACAAAATGTCTATGCATTGTTTTTATCCTTCATTCATATCAACCGTGAGTTGGAAGCGTCGCGGCAAAGGTGCTTCCAGATTTATCTGAGCTGAGGAGTTCGAGTCGGCCTTGATGAGCTTCTGCAATCCAGCGCGCGATAGAGAGGCCGAGTCCGGCACCGCTGCCGCCATCCGTTCCGTTACGCGAGCGTGCTTTATCCACCCGGTAGAAACGCTCGCACGCATCTCTCTACATACTTCAAATCCGCTGCGACCCGGCAGCATAACATCCGGTATTACCGCGTCGTACTCATTAACAGACAACTTGTAGAGCGCGTCATCGCCATCAGCCGCCGTGTCCACAGCATAAGCCTGCTCGCGCAAGCCTTTCGCCACGAACCTTGCAACCCCCGGCTCGTCTTCCACCAGCAGCAGCCGCATCGCTAAACTCTCCCCACGCTTTCTCTGTGCCAATCGAAAATAGTTTACTCCCTTTATAATCCTATGTATCTAAAGATTAGCGCAGCATTAATCTTCCGAAAGCGAGCGCGCACCTGATAAAAATCCTGTGAGAATTATTTGTTCGTAGATATGCCGCGCTGTTCCTGGTTATAATGCCCGCGAACTGTTGATTTTGTTCCATCAAGCTCTGCCAGAGGAACGCAGCTCTCATAGAAAGGTACAGATAGCACTCAGCAATCAGCCGTCAGCATTCAGCTTTTAAGTTTCGGAGCCTGAAAGTTTGAGGCTCAAAATTGAAATCGCACAAATGCTGAACGCTGGAGGCTGATTGCTGACAGCTTTTTAGAATCATGGACGAACTGAAAGCTTTGATACGCGAGGTGCCGGACTTTCCTAAGCCCGGCATAAACTTTTACGACATCACCACGCTCTTGAAGCACCCGCAAGGCTTGCGTCGCACGGTTGACGCTATGGCCGATGAGTTCAGGGGCACAAAGATTGACACCGTCATCGGCATAGAAGCGCGTGGCTTCATCTTCGCCCCGGCGCTGGCCTATCACATGGGAGCGGGCTTTGTGCCCGTGCGTAAACCGGGCAAACTGCCCTCCGAATGCGCCTCCATCTCTTACGATCTTGAGTACGGCCAGGACGCTCTTCAAATACACCGCGACGCCATAGACGAGGGGCACCGCGTCATCATCGCCGACGACCTGCTGGCTACCGGCGGCACAGCCCGCGCCGTGGTTGATCTGGTTAAAGAACTCGGCGGAGAAGTGGTCGGCTTAGGCTTCGTAGTCGAGCTGGAATTCCTGCCAGGACGAAAAAAACTGGAAGGCTATGATGTACATTCGCTGATTAAGTATCAATCATAGAAAAGCCGCGGTAAAGATGCCTGTATTGCTGTGGATAGTGTCTGCCGTAGATCGCCATAGGTCGCTGCCTGTCACAAGTTGCCTGAGAGCGCAGAGGTATAAAATTGGGTTTCTGCGTTAGCAGATAAATCCGGGCTTTGCACTCATGCGTATCTATAGTTGATGAGCGCGACAGACATTACACAATCTCAGGGAGCAATATCCGTTCGTCGCAATAACCGTCGTAAGCGATGGAGATGGTTACTGATTTCTCTGGCGACCGTCTCGGCGATTCTGGCCTGGGCGGCGATTGACATCTACGCCCCCGGACAAACAGACATACGCCGCTTCGATCCTCAAGAGGTAGCCCGGCTCGATACAGCCATGTGGCGCTCCTACTATTCAAGAGAGCGCTTCCTACTCTTCCGCCAGCTCTCGGAGCTGTTGCGCACGCAGTACCGTCTGCCATTCCTTCGCTCCAATCTTACTGCCTACCACGCCGCGAAAGCCGCTTTCGTCTTCAAGGATGGCAAAAGCCGCGCAGATTACGAGAAGGCTTTACCGAGCCTCATCAGCTTCTACACAGAGCTACGCAAAGTGAGCAACATACAGTTCAGCGTGGAGCGCGCCGCGCGGCTCGAACTTGAGTGGTGGATTATTCATAGAGAGCGGGCTAAATACCAGCCCGGCGATTTGGAGCGCGCCCTGGCGGAGCTTGCAGCCGAAGTTTACCAGGTGCCCGCGGAGAAGATGATGGAGCACGCGCGCCTGCGTGCCGAAGCCATGCGGATCCGCGACACAAAGGCAGAGGAGGGTGGCGTGACGGAAGAGGACTGGAGAAAGATAGATGAGTTATTGCGCGCCTCCTGGCAGTCCCTCTATAGTGCGTTGTAGCGTCTTAGCCCCTGAAAGGGGCGACAGAATGTAGCCCACGGCGTGAGCCGTGGGGGATACCATGCCAACAAATATGAGAAGCCCCTGAAAGGGGCGAAAGAATCTCCGGCTTGGACTTCTTTCGCCCCTACCGGGGCTTTTAACTTTGAAACGGCGACTTGATTCCCACGGCTTACGCCGTGGGCTACAATCTATCGCCCCCTGACGGGGGCTATCATTCTTCCTTCTTATGTCTACCTCACGTTGGATTACGACACTTCAAATACTGAAAGCGTCGCTACTTGAAGCCTCAGCTTCGAGCTATGACAGGCTCTTCTTGCCGCCTTCGTCTGGCGTGCGTCCGTTTCGAGTTCATGACGCGAATCAGGGCGGCGTCCAGGCGCGTTTGCGGCTTGCCGGAAAGTATGGCTCGCAGAAGCGGCACTATGCGGTGTGGCCGCAGCATGAAGCTCAGCATGTAGAAAATTCCCATCCCAAAATAGGCTAGAACCGGCAAGAGCTTGGCAGGAATGTGGTTTGAATAACAGCCGGGGTTACTGATCAGGCTGATGAAGTGTTCGTCATTGAGTTCGATGCTGCCTTCCCTACGGAGCCGCGCGAACAACTCCGAGCCGGGATAGGCCGAAAACGGGAAGAACGAGACATCGTTCATCCCCACCCAGGCCAGTTGCAGTGCGAAGCCATAGCTGCTCAGGACGTGCCGGATTTTTTCATCCGGAAAGCCGACGATGAAGTTACTCTTGGTTTTGATGCCTGTTTTCACAGCGCCTCGCACAGACCTGAGCATGCTGTCCTTGCGAATCAACTTCTTGATCTTGTCCAGGATGAACGTTGAGCCGCTCTCCGGGGCGTAAACGATGTGACGGCACCCGGAGCGGTAGAGCAGGTCTGCCACCTCTTCGTCTATGGCCTCGGAGCGCGTCCCCGAAGGCAGTTGCCATGTGATATTGAGCCTGGCGTCTATGATGAGCTGCGCCATCTTCACTATCCATCTCTTTTCCACGATGGCGGTCAGATCGAAAAAGTCAAAGTTGGAAACCTGATACTCGGCTATGTAATGCTTCATCTCGCGCAGGACTTCTTCCGGCTTCCTAGCCTTCCAGGTGGTGCCCCACATTTCAGGGTTTGAGCAGAAGGTGCATTTGTATGGGCAGCCCCGGCTAGCCAGAAGCGGGATGGAACGACCTATATTCACGCCCGGCATGGCACCGGCATCTATATAGTTCCGTATCGGCAATGTCTCCCAGGCAGGCCAGGGGATTTGCTCCAACTCGCGAATCCGCTTCCGAACGGGACTGCGCACAGGCTTGCCGTCCGCGCCGCGATAGACCAGTCCATGAACTTTTTTGAAGTCGCCGCCCGTTTCCATGCACCTCATGAAATCGACTATGAGTTCGTCTCCCTCGCCTAGACCGCAAAAGTCTATGGCCGGACAGTTCTCAAGGACGTATTCCGGGCAGGCACTGATGTGCTCACCCCCTGCAATGATGATGGCCTCTGGAAGCCTGGCGCGAACTTTGGTAATCAATGCCCTCGACAGTAGCCATTCGGTGGAGAACATGCAGGACAGGCCGACCGCATCGGCATCAAGGGGCACACGCTCCAGAACTTCGTCGTCGCTCAACCCCTGTCGTCTGGCTCCGGGAATTCCTTCGACTTCACAGAAGCGCTCCAGAGCCTCGCCCACAGTGTCTATGACCACGACCGTATGCCCGGCCTGAATCAGGCTGGCCGCCACGTAGGCCAACCCAAGGGGAGGACTTGCCCCCGGCCTTATCTCCGCAGCGCTGAAGACCGTCGGCGGCCTGAGCAGAACAATTTTCATGATGAGACACCGTGCGGCGCTCTAACGCCGACCAATTAAACCGAACCCTCCAAATTAATGCGCCGCGAGCATAAAACATTCAAGCTACAAGGGACAAGGCAATAATGAAAAGAATGCTATTGGAGCGGTCGCGTTTAAGTGAGTTGTCAGCCCATCGTGGCGACAACTCATTTTGGACTTTCATCTACATAGTGCCATGTTTATGCCCTGATAAACGAGTTGACGAAAGGCCGACAAGGTGTTAGATTCCGTCACGTTTAATACCAATAGTGAAAGCAGTTTTATTGCTGAAGGACAACCCTCCCCCTCGTCCCGATTGCATCCTGACCCGAAACTGTTACCCGCTAGCCACGATTAATTGAGTGACCCTGATTCCCCTCTAATTGAAACAGGTATGCCTGCTCTTTCAGTAAGGTAAGAGAGCGATGCTTAGAGTTACGCCGCGTCGCTTTTCTTCAGGTCAGAGCACGCACTTGATTAAACGCCCGGTGCGAAGTCCAAGCCCCCCGGTTCCAAATAGCTCTGATAATAGGCAATCGAGCAAGCTTCAAATTGAAGACCTGGGGATATTCACCAATGAAAAACTCTCGCCCTGCGCGGCGCACAGCATTGCTGGCGCTTCTGCTCCTTACACTCTGCACTATAGCGCTTTGCTTCAGCACGACCCGGCCTTCCGAAGCAAGCAATCTTGTTCAAAGCGCCAACCAGGCTGCGACGGAAAGCTCTGATAGCCAGCAGGACTCATGCCCTACTTGCCCGGCTGAGCCTGAGACATTCAAGCAGTTTCGCGCATCTGTCAACGGGTCGGTCACGCCCGTCATCGTCGAGCTTAGGGACGAGCCGGGCGTGGTGCGAAAAGTCCTGGCCGAACAGTTGGGGCGCAAAATGTCTGTTGATAATCTGGTGGCTTACAGCCAGCAGTTGCGCGAAAAGCAGGAAACCTTTCGCGCATCGCTTCCCACGCGCGGCGTGCGCGCTCTTATGCGCGAAGCCGATGTAGAGCAGGCGGACGGCTCTGTCCGTCATATAGAGTTTCGCTTCCATTATCTGCTGAACGGCTTCGTCGCCTATGTAGCGTCCGACGATCTGGATAAGCTTCGCGCATTGCCTGAAGTCAAAAAGGTGTACGAGCCGAAGCCCATGTACTTCCTGCTCGACAAAGCGATTGATTACACCCTCGGCACACAATCCGACATCAATACGCGACGCGATAGCGTTTACGGCGCGAACAAAGAATGGAGTCCTGTCGGCGGCGTCGGTCATCCCGAAACGCCCGAAGCGGTGAAGATTGACGGCTTCGAAGGGCAGGGCATGAACATAGCCGTCATTGACTCAGGCATAGACTGGCGTCATCCGATGTTTGGCGGCACGGGACTCACGACGCCTGCGCCGCGCGTTTCCGGCCAGCCCGAAACCGCCAGCGATAACAAAAAGGTGATTTACTATTACGCGCTTTCATCGCCGGGCAAGCCTACGGACGATTTCGGTCATGGCACCTTGGTCGCTTCGTGCGCGGCAGGCTACAAGGTGGATGGTACGACGCCCCCTAATGCTGGCTACGGTTTGGGCAAAGACGGCGTTTCAGGCGTCGGCCCCGTCCCGAACGGCGCAACACTGCACGGCACCGCACCGCAAGCCCGCTTGATGGGTTACAAAGTGTGCGGCCCTGCACCGCAGTGCTTGGGCGATTCAGAACTGGCGATGGAAGATGCCGCTTCGCCTTTCACTATCGTCGGCAACAGCGATGGCACAAAGACGGTCACGACCGTCTCAAAACCTGTGGCCGATGTAATTAATCTTTCGCTTGGCGACACGGCAGGCGATCCCACGAGTGCGAGTGCCAAGGCTGCGAATAACGCATCGCTCGCAGGCGTCATAGTCGTCGCTGCTGCGGGCAACGCAGGCCCCGGAGCAAGCACCCTTGGCGCGCCCAGCGTAGGGACACTGGCGATTTCCGTTGCCGCCAGTCTAGACCCGGGTTCAATCTCCGTCGGGGGTGTGCTTGCGCCGAATCAGATTCCGTTAGAAACGCGAGCGCCCGTGCCGGGGCCTTCGCCCGAAACCGGAGCGGCTTCCGACGCCAATACTCCGCAGCCGAATGAACGACAGGACATCAACCTTTTCCCTGTCGCCGGTGCTGGCGCGATTCCAGACGGCTCGCTTTCCGCTCACTACGTTTATGTAGACGAAACGTCCGGCGGTCCTGTCCCGACCTCTATCACAAATCGCATTGCGCTTGTCAAAGGTACTGGAACCTTTGCGAACATAGCCAACGCCGTAGCTCCGCTCAAACCTGCCGCCATCCTGATTATCACCAGCGTGGAATCGGCGACGGCGCTCGTAGTAGTTGGAGCCATCCCGACTTATACCATCAATCCGAACGACGCCAATTACCTGCTGGACATTATTGACGGCACACACAATCACACCAACACTCCCCACGGCACGATTTCACAATTTCCGTTACGACTCTCGGAAAGCGTGCCGCTCAGTCAGTTTAATGGCTCGATTGCAGGCTTCAGCTCGCGCGGGCCTGAAGGCAACCCGAACGCTCGTTACCGCGCGATCAAGCCGGACGTGGCCGCGCCCGGAGTCGGCATTTATGGCGCAGCCGTTCCGGACGGTTTACAGGAAGCAACGACCGGACTATCGAATCCGTCTGGATACGTGCATGCCAACGGAACAAGCTTCTCCAGCCCGATTACGGCGGGCGCGATGGCCTTGATACGCCAGCGCGTGCGCGAAGAGCTGGGTTTGGATACGACCGATCTCTCTAATGCTCATTATCGCTCGAAGCGCTTCGATGTGGTGACGGTGTCGCGCGCTCTCTTGATGAACACCTCCACGAATCTGCGTAGCGGCCTGGGTGTGGCGCAGGCGGACGGCACAGCTACAGCTTCCATCAACGAGATGGGCGCAGGGTTAATCAACATCGACGGTGCGCTCAAAGCCAAAGCGATTATGGTCGCGCCAACGCTTTTACGCACGGACGAGTTCACCGCGCCGGCCAACGATCCTCCGCCGGGTTCGGATTTCGATTCGGCTAATAATCTGAAGGTCTTTATTCCGAGCGTAAGCTTCGGCTCGGTGCCGGTCGTCGGCGTCAATGCAACGGTCGTGCGCACGCACGAGATTGTCATACGCGACGTGACGAGCGGCGGGGGCGGCGGCACTTACACGCTTACTTTTCAGAACAACCGGAATACAAACGTTCCCGGGGTGACCATCAGCTTTTTAGCCGCTGACGGCACAACGCCGACTACGACCGTGACAGTACCTGCGGGCGGCCAGGCGAGCTTCTTCGTGCGGATTGCCGTTCAGGGAAGTCAGGTCGCGGCTGATCCGACAGAGCTTCAATGGTACGTCACCGCAACGGGCAGCGGAGCGGGCAAGACTTTGCGTATGCCCTTCTACTATCGCGCGGTCAAACCGGACATTGCCAACATCGCCGCTCCGGATCAGACAGCCGTCACAGGCACGGAGCAACCCGCTCCGTCGCCATCGCCTTCGCCTAGCCCGGCGGCGAGTTGTTCGGTTGATACTAACGGCAACTACACCCTTAACTGGATATACGAAAGGCCAGCGGAAGGGCCTGCGCCCGTGGGCTTCCGCGTGCAGGAGGGAACGCGCACGGAAACGAAGTTCTTCGATAACGCAGATGAACCGCTTGTCGGCGGCGCTAACTCTAAATGGACTGGCAGCGCACAGTGGATTTCACAAATCAATCCTGACACGGGCAGCCCAGCTTATTATATTGCCGACACTGCGAATCAGAATGAGTCGCTGGCGATGGTCACGGCGGTCGTGCTGCCCGCGGGCGGAGCTACCTTAAGCTTCAACACCACGCAAGACCTGGAACCCAACTTCGATTACGGCTACGTGGAGATAAGTACGGACGGCGGCACTAATTACAACAGCGTCGCCACCTATACAGGCGCTTTCGGGGGAACGCGCATCATAGACATTTCGGCGTATGCGGGACAATCAATAAGGGTGCGCTTCCGTATGAAGAGCGACCTGCTGAACGACCCGCCACAGCCTTTAGGCTGGTACGTGGAAGACATCACTATCAGCTCGGACGACTTCCACACCATAGCGGATACGGCTGCTACTGCGACTTCACTGAATATTACGGGTCGCACCAACGGCTCATACTTCTATCGCGTTGCCGGACTCTTCGACACGCCTTTAGGCATCGCGCCCGGCCCCTATAGCAACACACGCTGTGTTACTGTCACAGGCATTGCGTCGCCAACTCCGACTCCAACGCCGACTCCAACGCCGACTGCGACACCAACGCCGACACCGAGTCCTACACCTGCGCCAACGCCGTCGCCTACACCGAGTCCGAGTCCGACACCTATACCTACACCTACACCGACTCCAACGCCGGGTGCTACACCAACGCCAACACCAACACCAACTCCTACGCCTGCACCTACGCCGACTCCAACACCGGCATCTGCAACAGTAGGGTTGTCGGCAACCGTCTACACGGTTAACGAAGCAATCGCGTCTGGAGTGGCGAGCATTACAGTCAATCGTACAGGCAGCACTTCCGGCGCATTCTCAGTCGATTATGCAACTTCTGACGCCGCAGGATTAACACCATGCCAGAACAATAATTCCGGCTTTGCGTCAGAACGCTGCGACTATGCCACGCAGGTCGGCACTCTTCGCTTTGCCGCCGGAGAGACAACTAAGACCATACAGATTCCCATCACCAATGATGCCTACGTGGAGCCGTCTGAGAGTTTCTATATCGCTCTACGTAATGCACAGGGAGCAAGTCTTGGCACATCATCGGCCACCATCACCATCCAGAGTGATGAACAGCAGACCGGCACCCAGAATCCCATCAACGATGTGTCGTTCTTCATCAGACAACTGTACGTGGATTTCTTAGGGCGCGTAGCAGAACAGAATGGGTTCGACTTCTGGTTTGGAAGAATGACCGACCCTAGTAAATGTACAGGACAGGCCGAACCCTGCGACCGCATAGACACGGCCAAGCGTTTCTTCGAATCGGATGAATTTCAGGAGCGCGGATTTTATGTCTATCGTCTCTATGATGCAGGGTTGGGAAGATTCCCTAAGTACGCGGAGTTTGTCCCTGAAGTGGGGCGTCTCAATGGCGCGCAGACAGTTCCTGAGCAGAGGCTTGGCAAGGACGCCTACCTTCTGGATTTCATGAACAAGGCAGAGTTTCGTAGCTTGTATGACCAGTATTTGACTCCTGATCACGCACACGCTAAAGACGCTTCGAGTGCTGCCGCTTTTGTAGATGCCCTGTGTGCTAAGGCAGGAATTACGCCCGCAAGTCGTCAGACATTAATTGCTAACTTGCAGAATGGGACGCGAGACCCTGCGCACACGCTGGAGGATTTCATCCTGACACCGGAGATAGGCGGAGTCGGAACCCGTTACTATGACAGAGCACGTATAGTGATGCAGTACTTCGGGTTCCTGAGACGTGACCCGGAGACAGGAACGGATCAGGGATTTGACTTCTGGTGGAATCGTCTAACGAAGCCGGAGTATGGTCACTTACATGATTACCGATGGATGGTGGGTGGATTCTTAAATTCCGACGAGTATAACTTCCGCTTCGCCTTCATCTCCGCCAGTCCATAAGGTGGAAGGAGACCACTAAAAGCTGCGTGGCCTCTCTCTCTTGAGTATGGAAGTAGATTACTTCATCGGTAGCTTCGGGACACCGGCAGCACTTAAAGGAGTGGGTGAGTCTGACAACTCACCCGCTTCTCTTTTTCAGCCTCAAGCAGTTTTCTTGATAAATAGCCGCGCAGCAGGTTAGATATCAGGCATGAGCGTGCTGGACTAGGTCTTGTTCCATCTGTTAACTTTGACTCAACACGTGCTCCCGTAGCTCAGTGGATAGAGCACCTGCCTCCTAAGCAGGGGGCCGCAGGTTCAAGTCCTGCCGGGGGCACCATTTTCAATTAGTCAATATTGCCTTTAGCTTCTCTTTCATCTTTCTTAGTAATGCACGAGCTTGAAAAACTACAGGCTTGAAATTTTCCTCTTTCTACTTGTGTGGCTCGTCTATGGCTTGACGATTAATTCGCGTAATCTTGAGGCCTTTAATCTTCAGCAGATGGGGGTAGAGGCGATTGTCGAGCGCGGTAGCTTTTATGTCGAAGGCTCAAGGTCGCCGAAGTTGCAGCCGCTCGGAGATGTCTTCGTTTATCAGGGGCACAAGTACGCGGCGAAGCAGCCGGGACAGTTCATGACGGGCGCTCTCTGTTATTTTTTCCTGCACCTCTTCGGTCTCGATTACATTAACAATTACCTGATGACCTCGGCGCTGGTGACCTTCTTCACCGCTTCGCTCATGACGGCGCTTGCCGCAGTTGCGCTTTACCGCCTGGCGCTCGCGATGGCTAAAGACGGCTCGTCACGATTCTGGCCGCTCCTGACGGCGCTTCTTTACGCGTTTGCGACGACCATGTTCCCGTACGCAGGCATAGCGCATCACGACGCTATTGCATCCGCTTTCGTAATCATAGCCTTCTACTTTGCGTTTCGTCTGACGCGCGACTCTGAAGATGTACGTAAGCCCCTTCTCTTAGCGTTCGTCTCGGGCGCGTTTCTGGGGTTGACGGTGACGACCTCTATGCTGGTCTTCTGGCCTGCGATTGCCGTCTGCCTGTACACACTCTCGCTCATGCGCTTTTCCAGGCTGCCTTATTTTCTTCTGGGCGGTGTCGTGGGGCTTGCGCCGCTTCTGATTTACGACGCGGTTAACTTCGGCAACCCCTTCCTGCTACCGAACGTCGCGGGAAATTATTCGGACACTTTCTTTCATCTGAGCCTGGATAATTTCACGGACAAGCTGGGCTTTTACCTGAAATGGACGATTTTGTACGCGCCGGTTCTCTTGATAGGGCTGGCGGGATTGAGCAGGCTCCCACGTTCTTTCAGAAGAGAGAAGCTGGCGGCGTTGGGTGCTGTCGTTATTCTCTGCGCGTACATCTTCAACATAGACACGGTCGGGACTTGCCAGTATGGCCCAAGATACCTGCTGCCCGCGATGGCCTTCGGCTGTCTGGGGTTGGTTGGCTTCAGCTATCTGGAATCAAGCGGCGCGCGTTTGAGTTGGAGCGTTCTGATTGTGCTGGTGGGCTTGCTCTCGATAATAGTCAATGCCGTCGGCGCGGTGGGGGGCGCGATGTACTGCGATCTGGCGCGGCACGCCTTCTGGCCTCATCTCTCAAGCATACGGCGCGGCGAGTGGGGAACATTCCCGCTCCTTTCGTGGCTCTTTATTCCGGCGTTGATGTGCGTCTATTCGTTCGTGAAGCTTCTCATCACTGTTGAAGCGCAACCGAAAGAGCTATCAGCCACTGCGCGGCAAAGTAAGTCGAAAGGATTAGAAGCTGAGCGCTCTTGAATGAGCGGCGAAAGCGGTTTAAGGCCAGTATCGAATCCGAAGCCGCGAACAGGCACGCGCCTGCGAAGGCCAGCAGGCTCGCAGTCGTCCACACATTTACACACCTGTTCGACGCCTGCCACACCATCAAAAGTATCACCAGCATGTAGACCACGACCGGCAGTTTCATCTTGCCCAAAGTAGGCAAGAGCAGCCGCAGCATCAGGCCGCCGTAAAACAGAAGCGCAATTGTAGCGAGTAGTGACGGGCGACCGAGCGCGCCGTCCAAAGTGAACGCAGCGATGTAAAAGAGATGCGCGATTAGGAAACTGACCAGCCCCGGAATGAAGCGGTCTCTGGGGAGCATCAAAAAAATGTCGCCCGCCAGCGAGAAGAGCAGCCCCGCGACTATCAGGTACTTGTAGAGAGAAGACGGCGCAGAAAGCGCAATCGCAATGATGAGAATGACCGTCAGCGGCTTGAAGACATAAATGCTGCGTCGCGCCCCCCCATACTCCGCCACAATATGAAGCACGGCGGAGACGGCAGCCAGTATGGTCAGAGCGACAATCATAAGAAAATGCAAAATTAAAAAGGAAGGACACGCTCTTAGAGCGTGAATCAAAGATTAAATTCTTGAATCTAATTCAAAGCGAAGCTTTGTCCTTACTTTTGCGTTTTTAATTTTACCTTTTAATTCCTCAGGTGATTCTTTGCGGCGGCTCTTTCTGGTTAATCAGGACGTAGAGCTGCTGTGCAAGACGCGGGTTGAGCGTCTGTAAGATTTGATATTCCTCCATAGCGCCCTTTTTGTTCCTCATCTGAATATAGGCGTAGCCCAGATTGAAGTGTGCTCCGGCATAGTCTGGCTTCAGTCGTATGGCCTGCTTGTGCTCTTCCACAGCCTCTTTCCAACGCTGCAAGCCTCCGAAGGCGTAGCCCAGATTGTTATGTGCTTCAGGCCAGTCGGGCTTCAGGCGCACAGCTTCTTTGAAAGCATCCAAGGCTTCCTGAAAGCGACCGAGCCTGCCGTAAGTGATGCCTATGTTGAAGCGTGCTATCAAAAGATCAGGCTTGAGTCGAAGCGACTGCTGCAAAGGCTCTACGGCTTCTTTGAACCTGTTCAGGTTGTTATATGCCCAGCCCAGATTGCTGTAGGCTTCTGCATAATCAGGCTTGAGAGTGATAGCCTGTTTCGCAGCCTCCGCAGCTTCATTCCAACGCTTCAGCCTACCTAGAGCATAGGCCAGGTTGTTGTAGCTTTCGGCGTCCGTCTTCTGAAGCCTGACCGCCTGGCGATAAGCCTCAGCCGCTTCCGCATAGCGCGACTGTTTAGTGAGCGCCAGCCCCAGATTCCTGTAGGCTTCCTGATTATCCGGGCTGAGGCTGATGGCCTGTCTGTAAGCTTCGGACGCTTCCTTATAACGCTCCATCTTCATATAAGCGTCGCCCAGGTTGTCGTAAGCTTCCGCGTAGTTTGTCTTCAGGCGAATCGCCTCGCGGTAAGAATTCACGGCCTTGTCGTAATGGTTGGCGTTGTAATGCGCCACGCCCAGATCATAGTAGGCTTCCGTGTAATCGGGTTTCTGCCGCACCGCCTCTTCGTAAGCCGCCATAGCCTCCGTGTACTGCGCCAGCGCGTCATAGGCGTTGCCCATGTTGTAGTAAGCTTCCGGGAAGTTTGCCTTCACACGCACCGCCTGACGATAGGCATCAACGGCCTCGTTGTAGCGCTTCAGATTGTCATAGGCCAGACCCAGATAATTGAGCGCGTCAGCATCCTGTGCATTAGTGCGCGCGGCCTGCTTCAAAGGCTCAACGGCCTCGTCAAAGCGACCCAGCCTGTAAAGCGTCATGCCCAGATTGTGATGTGCCGAAGAGAGCGCGGGCTGTAGACGCACGGCCTCTCTGTATGCTGTGACGGCATCCGCGTCGCGGTTGAGGCTCACGTTCGCGTCGCCCATGCCGTTGAAGGCTTCGGCCCACGTAGGCTTCAAGCGCGCAGCAGTCTTGTAAGCATTCAGCGCCTCTTCATAACGCGCCAGATTGAAGAGAGCGTCGCCCATGCTGTTGTGTGCTTCGGCGTAGCTCGGTTTGAGCTTCACGGCCTGCTGGTAAGCTTGCAAGGCTTTCTCGTTCTGACCGGCTTCCAGATAATCATCGCCCTGATCGTTATATGCTTCGGCTGTGGTGCTGCTGGCGGCGGCTCGCTCCGCAGCCTCTCTACGTGCGCGACGCTCAGCACGCGCCTGCGCCGTCTCGCGTGCGATTCGCTCCGCCTCGCGCTTCTTCTTCAGAGCCGCACGCTGGCTAGCCTCCTGTGCGCGCTCCTCAGCCTCTCGCGCAGCACGCGCGGTAGCGGCACGCGCGGCTGAAGACGACTTCTCATCGTTTCGGACGGCACGGCGCGTAGGCTGGCGGCGTTTGGTGACCGTTTCGCTCACGATGCCTGCGCCGCCCGTAAGGTCTTCATCGGCGCTCGCGCCGCCGGATATGTCCTGCTGCGCCCTCAACGGCAGCACGCACATGTTCAAGACCAGAGCAAGCGCTATGAAAATCGCGCGTAATGGGATAGACGGACGTATCACTTCTTCACCTCTTCGCCTTCAACATTCTTTTTTATATCAAAGCACCCGTTTAGTTGCGCCGAAGGCGCACGCAGAAGGTAGCCAGACGTGCAACGTCTGGTAGTAATCAACAAGTTGTTTTTTTGCGCTCTGGAGGAGCGCACCGGATACTTCTCTACGCGCCTCCGGCGCGGAAAATATTAATGCACTTAATTCCAGACGTTGCACGTCTGGCTACCTTCTAGTTGCCGCTCTCGCGGCAATAAAGCATTTTCAAACAGCTTCTCAGGATTAGCACTATACCTTTCCAGTTCTTAAAGAAAACCTTTTTAAGCCCTATTTCGCAACGGAAAGTTCCGGCTCACCTTCGCGCAAGCCCAGCTCGTCCAGGATTGTCTTGACGGTGTTAACAACCGTCGGATGCGTAGGGTCGCGCGGGCGCTCCACCTCGACGCGCAGCTCGTTGATAAGACGCGCGGGTCTTTCAGAAAGAACGAGGATGCGGTCTGCGAGTTGCGCTGCCTCTTCTATGTCGTGCGTGACGAAGACGACCGTGCGCGGGCGCTCCGTCAAAACTCTAACCAGCATGCGGCGCATCCGCAGGCGCGTTTGATAATCAAGAGACGAGAACGGCTCGTCCATCAAAAGCACATCGGTTTCTCCGGCCAAGGCACGCGCAAGCTCTACACGCTGGCGCATGCCGCCCGAAAGCTGGTGCGGGTAATGCTCCGCGAATCCGTCCAGTCGAATCAAACTCAGCAGGTCTTTCAATTGCGCCTGCCGCTGCTTTTCATACGCAAGGTGGCGCAAGCCCAGGGCTATGTTCTCTCTGACCGTGAGCCAGGGGAAAAGTCCGTCGCTCTGATAAACCATGCGCGTTCGCCCTGCGCGGTTGACGACGCCGGAAGTGGGTTTGAGAAAACCGGACAGAAGATTCAGCAGCGTAGTCTTGCCGCAGCCGGAAGGCCCTACGACCGCTACGAATTCGCCGCGCTCTATCTCTACAGAGAGGTCTTCAAAGACCGCGCTCGCGCCGTAAGAGTGCGAGACATTTATCAGGCTTAGTGGTTTATCGCTCATATCCCCAGCGCACGTTCGGCAGTCTGGTCAATCGCACGAGCAGTCGGTCAAGCAGTACGCCTATGATGCCTATGACTATCATGCCGCAGACCAGCAGGTCGGTTCTGAGTCCGTTGCGCGCGTCCCAGATGGCGAAGCCAAGGCCGTCGCGCCCCGCTATCATTTCGGCTGCGACCACGACGAGCCATGCGACCCCCGCCGTGACGCGCAGCGCCGTGATGATTTGCGGCATGATGGCCGGAAGCGTCACGTTCCATAGCAGCCGCCAGCCATGAAAGCCGTAATCCGCCGCGACGCGAAAGTAGACGGAAGGAATATTTGCCACAGCCGCTATGACTGCCAACACCAGCGAAAAGAATGTCGCCATGAAGATTAGAAAGACCACAGGCAAATCGCCCACGCCGAACCATAGAATGGCAAACGGAATCCACGCCAGAGGCGAGAGGCTGCGAAAGAAATTCACGGCAGGCAACAAGGCAGCACGCGCCGCTGCGTATTGTCCAAGCCATAGCCCCAACGGAATGCTCAACACGACGGCCAGCACGAAGCCCATACTGACGCGAAAGAGCGATGCAACCAGATCGTTCCAGAGCCTTCCCGTACGTATCTCTTCTCTGAAGCCGTAGAGCACATCCAGAGGAGAAGGGAAGGCGGATTTCGGGAAAACGTGAAGCGCTGAGAGCGTGCCCCACAAAGCTACAAAAACAAGGGCAACGCCGAGCGGCAGTAGATATGTGCGTGTAAAGGACGATTCGTCTTTCACTTCAGAGCGATTCAATCATGAAAAATGTGCGCGTGCCAAGAGCAACGGGCGGGGAGTGCCTGAAGACCTGTGCTTTAGGTTGCGCTGCGCGAAGTCTGTTACAATCCGCGACGCGTGCAGGCTCTCTTTATCAGCTTCTCAAGTCGGCTTGAGAAGCTGATACGGTAATGCAGGCAGCACGGCCTGCATCTTTATACCATAAGTATCGAGCACGTTCTTCAAACTTACACCCTCTGAAGAAACGGAGATGGACAAATGAAACGCTGCCCCTCGTGCCGGCGAACTTATGAGGACGACTCGCAAGCCTTCTGCTTTACTGACGGCGCGCGGCTGGTGGAAGAAGGCACGGCTTACGATTCACAGCAAACTATGGTTGCGCCTCCGCCTACGACCGCGCAGCCACCCGACCCGACGCAGTACTACCGCCCGGACAAACAGACCGGCCCCGCCTCGCCTTATTCGACGCAGGGAAATCAGTCGCCTTCATGGCCGCAGCCGGGCATGCAATCCGGCCAGCAATCGTGGCCTGCACAAACGCCACCGCCGCAGCAGCAAACTCCAAGCTGGGGAGCGCCGCAGCAGCAGACTCCGGGTTGGGGACAGCCGCAGCCACAGTCGCCATACCAGCAGAGCGCTCCTTTCGCCTCGACAGGAGCACAAGCTGCGCAAGGCCAGCGCAGAGGACTTGGGACGGCTGCGCTCGTGCTCGGCGTCTTGACCATGCAGAACGCCATATTCATGAGAATGTGGATCGGGCCTGCGCGCTCGCTTACGTTTCTAATAGCGCTCGCAGGGCTGATACTGGGAGCCGTCGCGCTCACACTATCAACGACCAATCCCGCCAGACATGCCGGGCGCGGGCAAGCCATAGCGGGAATTATACTGAGTTTTCTGGGTCTCTTTCTGCTCCTCACACGAGGCGGCTTCTGATGAAGCGATAGCTTGAAAGAGTCTGCACCTCAAATCTACGCCTTCGAGCGCTCGCTTCGCCTTCATTTATCTTCCGGCAAAAGATGCGCGATTGTAGCGCCCCAGCCTCCGGCATCTGGCGGCGCATCCATCCAATCCATCACGAAAGGCGTCCTGTTAAGAATGCTGCGCACCAGGTCGCGCTGCAATCCCTTACCCTTGCCATGAATGATGCGAACGGAACGAAACCCTGCGCGTCTGGCTTCGCTTAAATATTCTTCGACGACCTTGCGCACATCTTTTGGGTTGATGGTGTGCAGGTCTATGATGTCCGTAATCTCAATACGCACGCCTTCAGGAAAGGGATTAAAAGGATCAACCTCCGCCTCATCTGCGCTCTCTGCGTCTTCTTCATAACTGGATTGAGCATTCTTCGCCCGCCATCTTTTCAGCCATTCGAGAAGCGTCATGAAATTTGCTGGTGCCCGGAGTCAGATTTAGAGCGCGGGCGCTTTTTCGACATCAAGAAAGCGTAGCTTCAATATACGCCACTCGTTCTGGAACTTGATTGTTACTTTCAGGATTGACTCGTCCGGGTTGACTTCTATGACCCTGCCTGTAAAGAGAGCGAACGCCCCGGACTTAATCCGTACCGTATCGCCCGCTTCATATTCAAACTTACCTTTCATAACTGTTACCTTTGCTCTGGTTAAAGCCGACTAAGCTCACAATTCAGGGAGCGCAGGGCTGTTGGCGTATCTTGACACTCGCTTGGGCGCGCTTGTACACTCGCGCTCTTTCAACACTTAAATGATGCGCGCCACGCGAGCCCGCGTCCCTTGACCGGAGGCAGCCGTTAATCTCCCGGCTAAAGGCATGATTCGGTCAAGAGTACGCCTGAAGGTAGAGCGCGCCTGGATTCACGGAGGAATCATGCCCACGCAATCTTACAACGAACAGCCTGTGCCGACCGACGGCACACGCATACGCATCACCGAAGGCCAGATCAACGTCCCGGACAATCCGATTATCCCATTCATAGAAGGCGACGGCACAGGCCCGGACATCTGGCGCGCGAGCGTACGCGTTTTCGATGCGGCGGTCGAGAAGGCTTACGCAGGAAAACGCCGCATCGTCTGGTACGAAATCTTCGCGGGCGAAAAAGCGCATGGTCGCTTCGGCGAATGGCTGCCCAAGGATACTCTGGACGCCATACGAGAGTTCGTCGTCGCCATCAAAGGCCCGCTGACCACTCCCGTTGGCGGCGGCATACGCTCTCTGAATGTGACGCTCCGCCAGGAGCTAGACCTTTACGCCTGCGTGCGTCCCATACGTTACTTCGAGGGCGTACCCTCGCCTGTGCGCGACCCAGGCCGTGTGAATCTGGTTATCTTCCGCGAAAACACTGAAGACGTTTACGCAGGGATTGAGTTTCAGGAAGGCTCCGACAAGGCGCGCAAGATGCTCTCTTTCCTTAGAGACTTCGGCTATGACGTGCGCGAGGACAGCGGCTTCGGCGTCAAGCCCATGTCGATTACGGGCACAAAGAATCTGGTGCGCCGAGCCATCAACTACGCCATCCTGAACAATCGCCGCACCGTCACACTCGTACACAAGGGCAACATCATGAAGTACACAGAAGGCGCGTTCCGCGAGTGGGGATACGAGCTGGCGGCGGAAGAGTTCGGCGATGTGACCGTGAGCGAAAAAGATTTGTGGGACAGGCACGATGGGAAACTCCCTGAAGGAAGAATCCTGATTAACGACCGCATAGCCGATTCCATGTTCCAGCAGCTTCTTCTACGCCCGCAGGAGTACGAGGTACTGGCGACGCCGAACCTGAACGGCGATTATCTTTCGGACGCCGGGGCGGCGCAGGTCGGCGGACTCGGCATGGCTCCCGGCGCAAACATAGGCGACAACGCCGCCATCTTTGAAGCCACACACGGCACCGCGCCCAAGTACGCGGGTCAGGACGTAATCAATCCAGGCTCCGTCATCCTTTCGGGCGTGATGATGTTCGACTTCATGGGCTGGAGCGAAGCGGGGCAACTCATCACCAGCGGCCTGACGGAAACCATACGCCAGAAGCGCGTCACCTACGACCTGCACCGCCAGATGGAGGGCGCAACCAAAGTTAAGACGAGCGAGTTTGCAGACGCAATTATTGAGAATATGAAATAGAGGTCAGAGGTCAGAGGTCAGAGGTTAGTGAAATACTTTTTACTAACCTCTGACCTCTAGCCTCTAGCCTCTGAGAGGAGAAGCGATGGGCAAGCGAAACAAGATTACTGTAGTGGGCGCGGGCAACGTGGGCGCGACCGCCGCGCACTGGTTGGCGAGCAAGGAGTTGGGCGATGTCGTGCTGGTTGACATCATGGAGGGCGTGCCCCAGGGCAAGGCGCTCGATCTGGCGCAGGCCGCGCCGGTTGAAGGCTTTGATGTGCGCCTGACGGGTTCGACTAACGATTACTCTCTGACGGCGAACTCTGATGTTGTGATTATCACCGCCGGGCTGCCGCGCAAACCCGGCATGAGCCGCGACGACCTCTTGAAGACCAACGCCGGGATTGTCTCGAACGTAGTGGATCAGGTCGTCAAGTATTCACCGGATTCGATTCTCATCATCGTCTCGAACCCGCTCGACGCGATGTGCCAGGTGGCGTTCAAGCGCTCAGGCTTTCCGAAGCATAGAGTAATAGGCATGGCGGGCGTGCTGGATTCGGCGCGCATGCGCTGCTTTCTGGCAGAGGCTCTGGACGTATCGGTGGAGAACATCACGGCCTTTGTGCTGGGCGGTCACGGCGACACTATGGTTCCGCTGCCGCGTTATTCCACCTGCGCCGGAATCCCCGTGACGGAGCTGCTGACGCCGGATCAACTGGAAGCGATTGTGAAGCGCACGGCCAACGGCGGCGCGGAAATCGTCTCGCTGCTCAAGACAGGCTCGGCCTACTACGCGCCTTCCGCCGCCGCCGTAGAGATGACTGAATCAATCCTCAAAGACAAGAAGAAGATTCTGCCATGCGCCGCTTACCTGGAAGGCGAGTACGGCGTCAACGGTCTCTACGTAGGCGTGCCCTGCAAGCTCGGCGCACGCGGCCTTGAGCAGATTATCGTAATCAATCTGACGACCGAAGAACGCATCGCGCTACAGAAGAGCGCCGCCAGCGTTCAGGAACTCGTCAACGTGCTCGGAATATAAAAAGGAAGAGGGAAAAGGTTAAAAGGGAAATGGGTAAAGGGAAGAGCGAACGCGCGCCTCTTTCTACTCTTGCTTTAGTTCTTAGCTCCGTAGGAGCTAGATATTTATAGCTCAAGCGCATCCAGAAAGAATCAAGCTCCGTAGGAGCGACATGTTATCAAACACCGAACATGTCGCTCCTACGGAGCTTGATTCCTTTAATCGTGTCCCGGCTATAAACATCTGGCTCCTACGGAGCCATCTTCTTTAATTTACTGCGACCCGCGTCGCGTCAAGTAACTTGCTGATGACATCTTGCAGGTCGTCGCGCTTGACGGGCTTGACTAGAAACTGGTCGGAGCCTGCACGCGCGGCTTCGCGTCGTTCTTCGTCCGTGTCGTGGCCTGTGAGCACGATGGTGGGGATGTCGCGCCATTGCTCGTCCCGTTTCATGGCGGTGATTAACTCGCCCCCGTTCATGCCGGGCATTGCCCAATCCGTCAGCACCAGGTCTATACTCTTTTCGCGTAAGGTTCGCAGCGCAGCAAAGCCATCCGCCGCCGTTTCAGCTTCATAGCCCATACGCACGACGAGCTTTCTGAGGAGCAGCAATAGCTCTGGCACATCCTCCACAATCAGAATGCGACCGCGTTCGGAAGGGAAGGCATGCTGCGTTGCAGGGAAAACTATGGAGTAGGTAGTGCCGACCCCTGACTGGCTGCGAACCGAAACGTTGCCGCCGTGAGCCGCCGCGATGCGTCTAGCGATTGCCAGTCCCAGCCCGCTACGGCGCACCATGTGTCCCTGCGTCGATTGCCAGAAGGCGTCGAAGACGAACGGAATCTCTTCCGCCGGAATCCCTGTGCCCGAATCAATGATATTGATGACGACGAAGCGCTTTCCATCGTCGCCCAATCTTGTGCCCTTGATTGACTGAGCTTCGATGCGAACCGCACCGCCATCCGGCGTTGAAGATAAAGCGACCGCCAGCAGGTGATGAAGAGCGCGGCACGCCTGTCGCTCGTCCACACTCATCGAAAGGGATTTACATTCGACGCGCACATTCAATTCCACGCCGCGCAGTGCCGCTTCACCCCTTAGAGGCTCTGTCACGTCTTCTAAAATCTTTTCGACCGGGGTGTCTTGCCGGTCAAGCGAAAGAGGGCGCTCCTTCTGCTCTACTATCTCCAGCAGGTTGTCCAGCAGTACACGCATACGGTCGCCGCTCTCGATTGCAGTCGTCAGAAGCTGCCGGTCTTCCGTGTCAAACGGCTCGCGCCCGTGGAGCTTGCTCTCGAAAAGCTCAAGCAGACCCAGCACGTTCGTCAAAGGAAATCGCATATCACGCACGACCGTGTGTACGAACCCGCTCTTGAGATGCTCTATCTCGCACAGCTTCTCTGCCAGAGCCTGCGCGTGCGTGCGTGCGAGTATGGCCTGCGCGACCGCAGCCACATGATCTGCCAGCCACTGTAATTTCTCGCCGTCATCTGACGCAAAGACGCCTGCTCGCCTGCTCGCAAAGCATAGAAGCCCGAAGCACTCGCCGCCGAAAGAGAGCGGCAAGGCCAGGGCAGACCGCGCATCTTCTCCAAGGCCGTGCGAAGCAGCGTGCTGCAAATCGGATTCGGGAATAAGCGTCGAAGTGGCCTTCGAGAGCACGCGCGCCAGAAGACCATGCGCCGCTTCAAAAGCCTCGCGCGCGGCTTCGAGTCGGGAGCAAGCGCTCCTTTTGGAAGCGCGCCAGACGTGTATGCCTGTGCCTTCCGGGGCGGGCAAGACCAGACTGCAATAATCGAAGGGCACGATGCGCGCTACATCTTCATGCGAAAGGGCGTGTGTGAGCGCCTGCGGCGTCAACGCGCGATTAACCAGCGAGATGACGCACGCGAGCCGCGACACGGGCGTCTCGATCTTCTCTGTTTCTATCATTGTCGAATGTTTAAGACTCCTGCTGATGCGCGGGTCTCTTGGGAGAGCTTTTAAAACGGCGTGGCTAAAGGACAGGAGCGGCCCCGTCTTTAACCCAGTTTATACAGGTTGGCCGATGATGGCAAGAGAGAAATGCACAGGGAAAGGATAGGGGATGGGGGTTAGGGGTTGGGGGATGGTAAAAGAAAGTCTTAAAAGCTGTTAGAAAAGTCCCGTAGGGACTTCTGGTAATAGCTCAGCCATTTATGGCTGGGAACAAAAGGCACCAAAAGAGGTTGAGTCCCGTAGGGACGACTGAAATCTCGTCCGGATTTATTCAGTCGTCCCTACGGCACTCAATTTTATTTTCATAACGTATTCCCAGTGCTAAAGCACTGGGCTATTATCAAATGTCCCTACGGGACAACAGGCCAACCTGATTTTTCAAAATAGCTACTTGCCATCCTCCATCCCCTATTCCCTTAGTGTTTGAGCCAGCCGAAGAGGCCGTGGACGATGGTCTCACGGTTCTCTTCGTAGATGGCTTTGGTCAGAGGGATGGACATAGGGCAGACTTGGACGCAGTTCTGGGCGTTGCCGCAGTTGGTGATGCCGTCGTCGCCCATGATGCCTTCCAGTCTTTCGTCGCGGGTCATCTTGCCGGAGGGGTGCATATTCATCAGGCGCACCTGCGCGATGGCCTGCGGGCCTATGTACTGGTCGCCGTCGTATTGCGGGCAGGCTTCCAGGCAGCAGCCGCAGGTCATACAGCGAGAGTAGGCGTAGCGCTCATTCACGTCATCCTGCTTCATGCGCGGGCCGGGGCCTAAGTCATAAGAGCCGTCAATTTCTATCCAGGCGTGGACGCGCTTCAGGTAGTCGAACATGCGCGTGCGGTCAACTCTGAGGTCGCGTATGTTCGGGAACTTGGACATGGGTTCAAGTGTGATGGGCTGCTCCAGTTGGTCTATGAGCGCGGAGCAGGATTGTCTAACCTTCCCGTTGATGACCATAGTGCAGATGCCGCAGACCTGTTCCAGGCAGTTCATGTCCCAGGTGGGCGGAGTGGTGCGCCTGCCGTCTTTGGTGACGGGATTCTTTTGAATCTCCATCAGGCAGGAGATGATATTGAGATTCGGGCGATAGGGAATCTCAAAGGTCTCCCAGTAGGCGGGCGAGTCCGGGTTCTCGCGGCGCTGTATCTTAATCTCGACCGCTTTTGGCGGCGTGCGTCTAGTGGTCGCGTTTGGTGTCGCATGTGCGCTCATAGCTTGTCGGATTTACCCCCTGCGTCCTCGATTGATTTGCCCTGCTCGCGGCGCGTCTCAACCTCGCCGTGAGACACATCCTGAACCTTCTCTTTATTCTGACCCCAGGTGGCCGCGCCTGTGATGTCTTCGGGCTTCTGCTGCAAGTCGTCTGTCGGCACCTGCTTTGCACCATCTTTGGCCGGAAGACCCGAAGCGCCGGATTGCGCGGCTGCTGCTGTAGCCGTCTCCTGCTTCTTGCCCTTGCTGTAATCGCGCTTGCGCGGAGGGATGAGCGAGGTATCAACGGCTTCGTAAGAGAAGACGGGGCCTTCACCTGAGTACTCTGCAATCGTCGTCTTCAGCCAGTTCTCGTCGTCGCGGTTGGGGAAGTCCGGCTTGTAATGCGCGCCGCGAGATTCGTTGCGGTTGAGCGCGCCCAAGGTGATGACGCGCGCCAGTTGCAGCATGTTCCAGAGCTGACGAGCGTGCGGCAGCGCCATCGTCGCCCACAGGTTAGAGTCGTTGATGGAGATACGGCTATAGCGGTCAATCAGCTCAAGCAACTTCTGGTCTGTCGCCTGTAAGCGGTCGTTGTAGCGCACGACCGTTACATTGTCCGTCATCCACTTGCCCATCTCGTCGTGAATCAAATACTGATTCTCTGTGCCCGGCTGCTTGATGAGCGTGTCGTTGATCTCCTGTTGACGCTGCAACTCCTGCTCATAGAGGCTGGAGCCGTCTGCGCCGTTGCGCTCTACGTTCTTCGCGTACTCAATCGCAGCGGGCGCGGCTATGAAGCCGCCGTAGACGCAACTGACCAGAGAGTTAGCGCCTAAGCGATTCGCGCCGTGAATAGAGTAATCGCATTCGCCCGCGGCCAGAAGGCCGGGAATGTTCGTGCGCTGGTCGAAGTCAACCCACAGGCCGCCCATGGAATAATGCACGCCCGGAAAGATTCTCATAGGCACATGGCGCGGGTCGTCGCCTACGAACATCTCGTAGATTTCAAGAATTGCGCCGAGCTTGCGGTCAAGGGTTTCCGCAGGAATGTGCGTCAGGTCTAGATAGACCTGATTCTGCCCGCCTATGCCGTAGCCGTCCAGACAGATCTGAAAGATTTCGCGCGTCGCTATGTCGCGCGGGACAAGATTGCCGTAAGCAGGATATTTCTCTTCAAGGAAATACCAGCGCTCATTTTCAGGGATAGAGCTGGGCGAGCGCGTGTCGCCTTTGGCTCGCGGAACCCAGACCCGGCCACCTTCGCCGCGCGCTGATTCAGACATCAATCTGAGCTTGTCTTCGCCCGGAATCGAGGTCGGGTGAACCTGTATGAATTCTCCATTAGCGTATCGTGCGCCCTGTTGATAACAGGCAGAGACGGCGCTTCCTGTGCAGACCATAGAGTTGGTTGACTTGCCGAAAATCAGTCCGGGGCCCCCAGTCGCTATAATCACCGCATCCGCTTTGAAGGCTTTAAGCTCAAGCGTCTTCAAATCCATAGCAATAAGTCCGCGACAAACCTGATGGTCGTCCATGACGAGCGACATCATCTCCCAGCCTTCGTACTTCCTGACGCTGCCTGATGTCTCATGACGGCGCACCTGTTCGTCCAGGGCATATAGAAGCTGCTGGCCTGTGGAGGCTCCTGCGAAGGCCGTGCGGTGATGCAGTGTTCCGCCGAAGCGACGAAAATCCAGCAAGCCTTCGGTCGTGCGCGAGAAGGGAACGCCCATGCGGTCGAAGAGATAGATGATTGCCGGAGCCATCTCGCACATGGCCTTGACGGGCGGCTGGTTGGCAAGAAAGTCGCCGCCGTAAACCGTATCGTCGAAATGCTTCAGAGGCGAATCGCCTTCGCCCTTGGTGTTGACCGCTCCGTTGATGCCGCCCTGCGCGCAGACCGAATGCGAGCGCTTCACAGGCACTACGGAAAAGAGGTCAACCTCGTGTCCCGCTTCGGCAATCTTCATCGCCGCCGCTAAGCCCGCAAGACCGCCGCCGACAATCGCTATCTTGATGCCATTACTCCCCGCAGTTGCCATCTTTTGCAACCTCTCCTTATTTAACCTTTGTCACCGGCTGGTCAGGATGAGCCGGATTCGGGACGAGTCTTTGGTTTGTGCAATCAACCTGCAAATCCAGCTTTTCTAACACAGTCTGTCCGATGAGCACTTCATCACCCAGCACAAGAGCTTCTTCCAGAGTATCCCGACCGTTGATATTAATGATTACAGGGCCTGTGACATCAACAGTCTCTTTGCGCCCGTCTGCATATTCGGCTACGCGCTGCCCGCGAATATCTAAACCAAGTTGCTGAACAACCTGCGTAGGAAGAATGCATCGTACTGCGCCCGTGTCTACCAATGCGTCGGCTTCATAACGGCGCACCTCTTCCGCCTTGATCTTCCCTTGCCGCGCCAGAGATTCGTCAACAGCATTTACAATTAAAGCTTGTGTGCGAACTTCTCCCATCTCAGTACAAGATACCTCCCAGCAATCCTCCCGGACGAACGAATGCGACCATCGCGTTCAAGCCTACGGCCAGCAGCACGAAGCCGAAGGCGATGCAGGCGTAGCCCGTAAGGCGCTGCGCACGCGCGCCGATGGCGATTCCCCAGTCAACCATGAAAAGCCAGATGCCGTTGGCGAAGTGCCAGACGGTTGCCGTAATGCCTATGGTGTAGACCAGCAGAATCGGGAACATGCGGAATTCGCGCGCCACTATGTCGAACGCCTGGTCGGGAGCGTGGGCTACCGAAATCTCGTTCAGGCCAGGCACGAGTCCGAAGCGGAAGTTCAGTACGTGAAAGAGAATGAAGAAGAAGAGAATCACACCCGTGATGCGCTGGATGAGATAGAACCAGTTGCGCGGGTACGGGTAGTGCAGGTTGTTCGGGCGTGCCTCGACGGTTATCAACAGCCCGTAAACGGCGTGATAGATAAGCGGGATGAAGATGACACCGATCTCTATGAAGAGAATGTACGGGATGGATTGCAGGTCTGAAACGGCCTTGTTAAAGTCTGCGCGACCCGTCATCGCCTTTGAGTTGGTGTAGAAATGCTCCAGCAGGAATGCGCCGAGCGGCACGATGCCCGACAACTGGTGGAGCTTGCGCAAGATAAACGTCCTGCTCAAACGAATAGCCATAGGTCAGGAAAACACTCCTTCGCCGGAAGGCGCTTCAGACACCTGCGGACATCTTCCGTAGCGGGATAGATTCAATTTTCAGTCCGAACGCGCAAGATTATAATCGCACGCGCCGGAAAAGCAAACGACCGAAGAAGTCTAGAGAGTCCAGAGAGTCTGGAGAGTTTAGAGAGAAGAAGAACGCTTTTCTATTCCTAAGTCGCCCTGCTTCCTGTCCACGCCACATCAAAATGATACGCCCCGCAGCTTATAAGGTAAAATGAAAAATATTGCCTACCAAGTTCAGGAAAACTTATAATTCGGTTTTCAGTTTTGAGTTTTAAGCTTTCAGAAAAAGCAACTGGTTCTTCCTGCTGAAAACCGAAAACCGAAAACTGTTCTTATGCAAATCGAGACGCTGAAAATCTTTTGTGATCTGGTCGAGACGGGGAGCTTTTCGCAGGCCGCCGAGCGAAACTTCGTGACGCAGTCGGCGGTGAGCCAGCAGGTGCGCTCGCTTGAAGAGAAGTTCCGCCGTAGACTCCTGGAGCGGGTGCGTGGGCGGCGCGAAGTGAAGTTGACGAATGCGGGCGAGGTCTTTTACCGCGAGAGCCGGAATGTGCTGGCGGCCTTCGGTCTTCTACAGGAGAGCATGCGAGAGCTTATAGGCACGGTGAGCGGGACTGTTCGTGTGGCAACCGTCTACAGTGTGGGGCTTCACGAATTGCCGCCCGTGGTACGCCGCTTCATGGAGCTTTATCCGGCGGCCAAGATTGATCTTGAATATAGCCGCACGACGCGCATCGTGCGTGATGTCCTGAGCGGAGCCGTAGAGCTTGGCGTGGTTGCCTTTCCCGAAAAGCGGCGCGGGCTTTCGGTCATCCCTTTGCCCGGCGACCGGCTGGTGCTCATCTGCCCGCCTGCGCATCCATTGGCCGCGCGCAAGAAGGTCAAGGCTGCGGAGCTTCAGGGGCAGGACTTTGTTCTCTTCGAGCGCGATATTCCGACCCGGCGAGCCACGGACAAGATTTTGAAGTCGCACAGTGTGACGGTCGCGCGCGTCGCCGAATTCGATAATATAGAAACGATTAAGCGTGCCGTAGAGGTCGGCATGGGCTGCGCGATTGTTCCGCGCCCGTCTGTGCTGGACGAACAGAAAAGCGGGCAGCTTGCAGTCGTCGCGCTCAGCGAGCCCGAATGGATGCGCTCGGTCGGCATTATCCACAGAAGCGACCGCACGCTCTCCATCGCCGCGCGAAAATTCATAGAGCTGCTTACGGAATAGTCCCAAGTTCCAAGCCCCAGATTCCAAGTCGGAAAACTGATTTGGCTTTGGGACTTGGAATTTGGGACTTGGAACCTGGGACTCTTATGGAATTGACGAGTCTATCGGCAACAAAGGTAGCGGAGCTGATACGGGCGCGGGCTGTGTCGCCTGTGGAGGTGTTGGAGGCTTATCTGGGTCGGATTGAGGCGTTGAATCCATCGCTGAATGCGATTGTGTGTCTCGCGCCGGATGCTTTGGAGAGAGCGCGAGAGATGGAAGCCGCGGTGATGCGCGGTGAAGCTCTGGGCGCTCTTCATGGTGTGCCTGTGACGGTTAAGGATACGTTTGATGTCGAGGGCTTGCGCTCTACGAGCGGGTCGCTCGTGCGCGCTGACCTGATTCCTGAAAGAGATGCGCGTGCTGTGGCGCAACTGCGTGCGGCGGGAGCGATTATTTTAGGCAAGACGAATGTGCCGGAGATGGCGCTCAACTATGATTCTGAAAATCCTGTTTTCGGTCGGACGAATAACCCACATGACTTAACGCGCACCCCCGGAGGCTCAAGCGGCGGCGAGGCTGCGAGCATCGCTGCGTGTCTTTCAGCCGCCGGATTGGGCAGCGACCTTGTAGGCTCCATACGCATCCCCGCGCACTTCTGCGGAATCTTCGGTCTCAAACCTACGTCAGCAACGGTTGATGGCTACGGTCATTGTCCGGAGATGATAGGAAGCCTGCGGCAAGCGGCCAGCTTTGGCCCGATGGCGCGTTCCGTCGAAGACCTTAACACGATGATTGACGTGCTGGCTGTCATTGGTTCAAGCGATGAAGGCAGGGCTTCATGGGAGATGAAAGGCGCGCTTCGTACGGGTATGCGCGTGGCGCTGTGGCTGGACGACTCGGCCACGCCTGTCACGGAAGAGACGCGGCGGGCGGTTGAAGCCGTGGGACGCGCTCTCTACGATGCGGGACTTGAAGTGATAGAAGAAACCCCGCCCGGCGTTGAAGACGGAAGCGCTCTGTGGCTGAAAAGATTCTCGCCTGATGTGCTGAGAGCTATCAGGCAGGTCTATCAAACGCCGCAGGACTTGGAGAAGGCAGGCGCAGCCGTGCGCGCACTTCTTTCACGCGCAGCAACGGGTGCGCAGGAAACCGTAGCCGAGCGGCTACGCATAGATGAAGATTGCTCTATGCGGCGCGTAGCTTTAATAGAATGGATGAATGATGTTCCGCTCATAGTCGCTCCAGTAGGGGCTGTCGCTGCCTTCGAGCACGGCACGCGAAAGGTAAAAGTCGCAGACACGGAAATGAGCGTCTTCAATGCTTTCAGCTATTCGCAGGTTTTCAATACCTTTGACCTGCCGGTCGTGTGCGTGCCTGCTGGCCGTACAAGTGATGGGTTGCCAATCGGAGTGCAGATCGCTGCGCGTCCCTTCTGCGAAAAATCTGTATTGAATGCCGCGCTCATAGTTGAGAAGGCGCTCGGCGGTTATGAGCCGCCGCCCGTTTCTACTTCAACAAAGAGACACAATTCGTTATAGTTCTACACACAAAGTCATCCGCGACGCTGCTATTGAAGCGTCCATTCCCCTTTATGACGGAGGCGTGTCATGCAATCAGCAACAGTATTTCTTCTTCAGGCCGAGACGGGAGCCGCATTGGGCATCCTGATTTTCTTCATCTTCATAGCCATTGCGATACTGATTGTCGCCGTCAAGACGATTAAGATCGTGCCGCAGGCGACCGTTATGCTAATCGAGCGGCTGGGACGGTTCAGCCGCGTCGCCACGAGCGGCCTCAATATCATCGTCCCCTTTCTGGATAAGCCGCGCAGCGTTTACTGGACGAACACTCGACCCGGCATGAGTTCGATTGACCTGCGCGAGCTTTTCATAGACCTGCCGCCGCAGCCCGTCATCACGCGCGACAACGTGACGATTCACGTTGACTCGGTCGTCTACTGGCAGATTACCGATCCGATTAAAGCCGTCTACGAAGTGGCGGATCTGGTCGGCGGCATAGTGCAGTTGACCATCACGGGCATGCGCTCTGTGATGGGCGAGATGGATTTGGATCACACGCTCTCTTCACGCGACCAGATTAACGCCAAGCTGCGTATTATCCTTGACGAAGCGACGGACAAGTGGGGCGTCAAGGTGACGCGCGTGGATGTGAAGAACATCAACCCGCCAGAAGATGTGCGCCTGACCATGGAGAAGCAGATGACCGCGGAACGCAACCGCCGCGCGCTGGTGCTTCAGGCCGAAGGCGACAAGCAGGCAGCCATTACTCGCGCCGAAGGTGAAAAGCAGGCGGCCATTACACGCGCCGAAGGCGAAAGCCAGTCTGCCATTCTCGCAGCGGAAGGTGCAGCGCAGGCGCGCCTTCGCAACGCGACCGCCGAGGCGGAATCCATTGGCCGTATAGCGCAGGCTATGGAAGGCCACGGCAATCCGGCTCAATATATGATTACAGCCCGCTACATAGAATCCCTGCGCGACATGACGCGCACCAACAACTCCAAAGTCATCTTCATGCCTGTCGAGACTTCGAGCATGCTCGCCAGCGTCGGCGCGCTCAAAGAGGTCTTCGCCGAAACCGGCGAAAAACGACAACCCGACGGCGGCCAACAACCGCCACCACCACGCCCCCGCCAGCTACCCGGACAGTGAGAAAAGCAGGGATGAGGGATGAATAAGAATTGAGTGTTTGATTCAATTGAACCTGTCACTCCGTTCCTTTTCATCCCTCATCCTTCATCCTTCATCCCTGCTTTTCATCCCTATGTTTTTGAGCTTTGTGTAGCGCGAGCCGTGTGCCCCCAGCTCGCTTCTTATCAAAACAATTTCTGTGACCGGGAAAGCGGGCGCTTCAAACTCCAGGCTTTTGTGCAGGGCTGCAAGGGAGCGTGCGCCTTCTGTCGAGCGCAGGCGTGCGATGGTCAGGTGCGGGTTAAATCTCTTACGCTCGCGTGCATAGCCAGTGCGGGCGCATTCGTCTTCTATGTGCTGGTGCAGCTTATCGAGTCGGCCTGAAGAATCGGTTACGCCCAGCCATAGCACGCGTGGTAGTCCTGCTGGCGGAAACGCGCCCGTGCCGCGAAGGCCAAGCTCGAAGGGATTTATTAGAGAAGCCGCGCGCTCCAGAGCGCCCGCCAGTTGCGTGACCCTGCCTTCTTCAACATCACCAAAGAATTTCAAGGTCAGATGCAGCTTCTCTTCACTGTCCCAGCTTACCCGCCCCCTCGGCTTACTCTCGCGCAAGGTGGCTATATAACGTGCGGCCTGCGCGCGTATCTCCTGCGGCAGCTCAACGGCGCAGAAGAGGCGTAGACCAGACGCAGAGACTCTTGAAGTCGCATCGTGTCCATGCTGCTCTTCAGTATGCTCTGAATTCTTTTTCGCCACGTTACACGCTCAACGCATTCCTTCTTATTGTTCGTGCGGCTTCGTGTGATTTAGTGGTTCCTTTGATTCATTGGTTTGCAGGAATTATCACTATAGTCTCTCTGGTCGCACGCTCGACCGCCGGTTTAGTGAAGGGAAAGGCGCGCGGGGTGACGTTGCGCCAGTCTTCCAGTTGGTCTCGCCAGTGCGGGCTTGATGGCAAGCCGGATTCGCCGAGCGTGATGCCCTGTTGCGTTCTATCCCAATCGCCGGGGTCTGCTATGAAGCGCATGGAGACGCTGCGCCCTACGTTGACGGTGGTGAGATTTGCGCCCGCTCCATTCTGCGGAAAGGGTGGAATCAAAAACTGCTGGCCGATAAGCGGCACGCGCGCCAACGGGTGTGGGAAACTAACCTGCGCGTAGCGCCCCCAAGTCCACTGTGTTTCATCCGCTCCCAAACGCTTCGTCAAAGCCGCGCGTGCATCGGCATAACAGGCAATCAGCAATTCGGCGTAAGATTTAAACTCCTTCGGCAGCCACTCACTCGGCTGCTCGGTTATGAGCCTGTCAATGAGCGTGCCGCCATTGCCCCAACCGTATTCCTTAGCCAGCGCTTCACCCAGCGCAGCATTGAGTATGCGATTGCGAAATGCCAGGCGCATCTCCGCTACTACCGGCGCAATCGTTGATTCGGGCACTATACGCGCGTCCCAGTTCTGTAGTGCCGAGAATGCCGCGCGCAATTTATCGGCGGCAGCTTTCTGCTGCTCTGGTGACTTATTCGTATCAATAGTAATCGCATACGCAATCTTACTCTCGAAAAAAGTTTTGATCGCGCCGCGCACGAAGATAGAGGCGGGGATAGAGTAAGTGTCGCCCTGAATAGCGCGAAAGTCTTCGGCGGTCAGCTTGGGCTTCGCCTCTAACATTTCCAGAATACGGCGAGCGCGATAGGGCGCAGCCCACTCGTGCGTCAGAAAGTATGGATAGTCGTTGCCGACAACGCGCTGGTTGGCTGTGACGATGATGCCGGAAGGCGGGTCGAAGAGACGCGGGAGTTTTTCAAAAGGAATGAAGCCCGTCCATTCGCCTGCGTCCGTAGAGCCGTCGTAAGGCAGGCTGCCGTCTCCCGATTGTCTAAGGGGCACACGACCCGCAGCCGTATAGCCTATGTGGCCGTCAACGTCCGCGTAGACCATGTTCTGCATGGGGGCTGTGTAGAGCTTCAGCGCCGTTTGAAACTCCGTCCAGTTGCGCGCCATGTTGATAGCGAAAAAGCCTTCCGCCGCGCTCAGCTTCGGGTCGAGCGCCGTCCACTTAAGCGCGTAGCGTTTGCCCTCGTGCTCGAAGACGACGGGGCCATGACGCGTGACTGTGACTTCAAAGTTTTGCGTCTCCGTCTCTGCGCTCACGAAGCTTTTACGCACACGCAGCTCTTCACGTCGCACCTCAGCCTCGCGCCAGCCCGCAGGCGTCATGTAACGGCGCGGATTCTGCGGGTCGAACTTTTCCAGATACACGTCCGCCACATCAGGCCCTGTGTTGGTAAAGCCCCATGCGATGCGCTCGTTGTGGCCTATGACTACGCCGGGCAGTCCGGGTGAAGTCACGCCTGCGACCCTTAATCCCGGCGCGCTCAAATGAACCATGTACCAGATAGAGGGAGCAGAGGCCAGCAGATGCGGGTCGTTGGCGAGCAAGGGTTTGCCAGAAGCTGTGCGTTTGCCTGAGACGACCCAGTTGTTGCTCGCTTCGCGATTAAGCTCCAGCACGCCCAGCCGCTCTACGGCACGCTGCATGCTCGCTCTCATTTCATTAAGCGCGCGCAAAGCGGCAACATCCGTCCTGATGTTCACATCCTTCTGCGGCGAAAGTCTGGCTTTTACTTTCGCGGCGTCGCGGCCTACGACGATGACATCGAGTGGGGAAGTCTCGACCAGAAGCGCTTCGCGTTTTTCTAAGGGTACGCCCGCGAGCGCTGCGCGCATGATGTCCGTCTGCCATGTGTCGGAGAGGAATTCAAAGAAGAGCTTGACGACCAGCATGGAATCGGCGGGCGTCCAGGGGCGCGGGCGAAACTGTAGAATCTGAAATTCAGGCGGCAGCCCCTTCGCGTCGAGCGAATCTATATAAGCATTGACGCCGCGCGCGTAGGCTTCCAGTTGCTCGCGCGCTTCCTTAGAAGCTCCTGCAACCTCTGCCTCCGCCACCTGAGCGAAACCGTAGGTGCGAAAAAGCTTGTCCTGCGCCAGCACCGCGTTCCCCAGAATCTCAGCCGACTCGCCGCGCATAGTACGCCGCACGAAATCCATCTGCCACAAGCGGTCGCTCGCCGTCACAAAGCCCTGAGCGAAGCTGAGGTCTGTCAAATTCGCTGCTTCTATATAAGGGATACCGCGCTCGTCGCGGCGTATGGTTACACGCTCGCGTAGACCCGGCAGGCGCAAAGTTGCGGCATCGGTCTGCGCCTGTAGAGCTTTGACGGGCTGCGCAGTTCCGGGAAAGATAAAAGTGAAAGAGCCGAATAAGCAGAGCGAAAGAATCAAGCAGGGAAGGACAGGTCGTCTTCTCATCAAATAAGCCTCGATTGGTAATTGAAGGTCAGTACCGCCTGCTTAAGCTGGGCGGGTGTTGGCTACACTTGAGACCCGCCCGCTACCGCAGGCGGTACTGACCTGTCTAGTGCGTTGGGTCTACGACGATGATGCGCTCTTCCGTCATGTCGAGCATGGCGGAGCGCACGCCCTCGCGTCCTGTGCCGGACATCTTCATGCCGCCGTAGGGCATATTGTCAACGCGAAATGCCGGAGCATCATTAATCAACACGCCGCCCGTGTCCAGCCTTTCGGCTGCAAGATGTGCGTGCTCCAGGTCGCGCGTGAAAACGCCCGCCTGAAGACCGTAGCGCGTGTTGTTGGCTTCATTGATCGCGCCTTCAAAATCGCTGAAAGCCGAAATGGTAGCGACGGGCGCGAAAACCTCTTCGGTGCAGACGCGCATCTCGCTCTCTACATCCGTCAGCACCGTTGCTTCAAGCAGAGCGCCGCGCCTTGCGCCTCCGCAAAGCAGTCGCGCACCGCCTCTGACCGCTTCGTTGACCCAGCTTTCGGCGCGCTTTGCAGCCTCTTCGTCAATCATCACAGAAAGCTCCGTCTCTTCGTCCAGAGGGTCGCCGATGCGTAAACTTCTGGCGCGAGCGACGAACATGCGCGTCCACTCTTCACTGATTTTTTCATGCACGAAGATGCGCTGGGCTGAGATACAGACCTGGCCTGCATAGTTGAAAGCAGCCATCGCCGTGCGCTCAATCGAATAATCCAGGTTCGCCGTCTCGTCAACGATGACGGGCGCATTGCCTCCAAGCTCAAGCGTAACCTGTTTACGAGGCGCATGAGCACGAAGACGCCAGCCGACTTCTGCACTGCCCGTAAAAGAGATCATGCGAACGCGCTCGTCTTTTAAGAACGTCTCGATGACCGGGATTTCCATGGGGACAACTTGCAGCGCGCCCGCAGGCAGACCGCTTTCCAGAAACGCTTCGCCCAGTAGGAGCGCCGTCAGAGGCGTGCGCGGGCTTGGCTTGATGATGATCGCATTGCGGCTCGCAAGCGCGGGCGCAACCTTGTGCGCGACCAGATTGAGCGGAAAGTTAAAGGGCGTGATGCCGAAGATGATGCCACGCGGGATACGCTCAGTCCACCCGAAACGCCCGCGCCCGATTGCCTGCGTATCAATGGGAACGGTTTCGCCAGTGAAGCGCCGTGCCTCTTCGCCCGCGAAGGTGAAGGTAGAGATGCCCCTGTCTGTCTCGCCACGCGCAGAGGTGATGGGCTTTGCGGATTCCGTTGCAATCGTGTACGCGAAATCCTCTCGCCGCGCCTTTATATAATCAGCGATACGCCGTAGCGCTTCCGCGATTTCATAGCGCGCAAGCGCACGCATCTCAAGCGCGGCCTGTGCCGCCACCGCGATTGATTCCTCAGCTTCCGTCTCCGAAGCATTCGAGACGCGCGCAATCGTTTCGCCCGTGTAGGGTGCGCGCACATCCTGTAGACTCGCAGTCGTTCGCCACTTGCCACCTATGAGAAGAGGTTTGGTGTCCATTGTTTGAGGCAGATAGTAGCACAACGCCGATTGGAATTTGATTCTTCAGGGAAGGCTCCTGCGGAGTTATGAACATTTGTGCGCGTGGACATTGCTTTTAAGCATTAGCATCGCGCGTCTGTTCTGTTAAGACCGTCTCGATTGACGCTCGGCTTACAGAATCATTACAATCAGGGTGTCTTGGCTCCCGAAAACGTCTCGTGCTCTTATTACCGGAGTTTAAATCTGGATTTATGCGTGTTCGATATTTTGTTATCTCTCTCATCATTTGCGTGTCATTCATCACGCAGGCTTTCGCTCAGACGCCGCCGTGGACGAAGTTCTCTTCGCCGGTAGGGGGATTTTCAGTACTCATTCCGGAGAGGCCGCTGCAAGATGACCAGAGCAAGGATACTCGTGTCGGGAAAGTAGTGATGCACTTTTTCACCGCGCGCTCGCAGGGCGGCGTCTTCATAGTCGCTTACGCGGACTACGCCATAGGTGAGGTGAAGCGGGAGTTGGACGCCAATCGAGACAGCTTTCTTAAAGGAATGAAGGCGACATTGGTTTCGGAATCTGATATAAAGCTTCAGGAAAATCCGGGTCGCGAGATCAAGGCCGTGCGCGACGAGCTGAGCATCAGAAGCAGAATCTTTCTGGTCGGCAAGCGCTATTATCAACTGGTGACGATTACGCCCGCGACGCTTGCTGGCAATGTTGAGGCCGACAAGTTCTTAACTTCATTCGAGCTTCTGACGGCGACGGACGCTGCCGCGCGTTAATGATTCCTGAGATGTAGCATCGCAGGCTTTCCAGCCCGGATTCACGGCAATCGAGCAGTTTGAAATTGGACTCGTACAAGCTTTAATACTTTCGTCAGCTCTGTATAAAGGTTTCCGCAGATGAAGCTTTCAGCTCGCACAACTCCGGCTCACATCTTCGGCGTGGTCGTGCTCCTTCTTCTTTGCGTAGCTCACGCGAGCGCGCAGCAGCGACCCCTTATCACGGAAGATGTGGACATCATTCCGCCTGGAAGCCTTCGCATAGAGGCGGGAATTGATTTCTACCAGAACGCCAAGTTTCCGCTTTCCGGCTTAACGGGAGATTTGACGCGCGTCGGCGTCATAGGCATCAACATTGGCCTTTCGCCCAACGTAGAGGTGCAGGTGGACGGAGTGGCGCAGAATTTTCTGAGCATCAATTCGGTGACCATCCCGTCGCCGATTCCTTTGACCCTTCAGCCGGGACAGAACTCTACGAACGACACTGGCGATTTCACGCTCTCGACCAAAATCAAGTTTCGCAACGAGACCGCGCGAGGCCCCAGCCTTGGCTTCCGCTTCGGCGTGCAGCTTCCCAACTCGAACCAGAAGCGCGGCATAGGCTCGAACCAGACGAACGCTTTCGGCATGATTCTAGCGGGTAAAAAATTCGGCAGGCAGTTTGATGGGCAGCGTCGCGTCAATCTGTTCGGCAATCTGGGCATAGCAATCCTCGGCACGACCGACCCCTACATACAGAACGACGTGTTGCTGTACGGCTTCGGCGGCATCGTGCGCCTGAACAAGCAGATTAACTTCGCGGGCGAGATTAACGGGCGCGCCAACACTCGCCGCAACGGCGCACCGCTCGGCACGGAATCCATCTCGGAAGCGCGCCTTGGCGTGCAGGTCAAAGCTTCCGGGCTGCGCTTTGATTTCGCAGGCATCGCCGGGTTGACGGATTTCAGTCCACGCTCCGGCGTCACCTTCGGCGTCACCTACGACACCCCTCCCATCTTCGTCCCGGTCAAATAGGCTCAGTGAGTGACAAGTGAGAAGAACAGTTTTCAGTTTTCGGTTTTCAGTTCTCAGTAAAAGCAAGTAGAGCTTCTTCTGAAACCTGAAAACCGAAAACTGAAAACTGAAAACTGCTTTTATGTTTGATTGGATACGCGAGATAGCTGCACGGCTTCAGCAGGCGTTTGCCGGTACGGTCGAGTGGCTTGAGCATTTCATTATCAGTGTGCCGATGTACGTGGCCGCGCCTTCGATGATATTCATCGGCGCGCTGGATTCTTCGCTTCTCTCGCTCCCCGAAATCAACGACTATCTGGTAGTGATGCGCTGCGCCAAACAGCCTTCGGCGGTCTTCTATTTCCCGCTCTTCGCCGCAGCCGGTTCCGTCCTCGGATGCCTCCTGCTTTACACAATCATACGCGGCGGAGGCCAGGCGATAATGCGTCGTCGCTTTCGCGCAGACCATATAGAGAGGGTCGAGCGAGCCTACGCCAAGTGGGGTTTTCTGGCGCTGGCCGTGCCCGCCTTGCTGCCACCGCCGATGCCCTTCAAGATTTTCGTCGCCACGGCGGGCGCGCTCGAATATCCGCGCTGGCGCTTTATGCTGACCGTGATGATCGCGCGCTCGGTTCGTTACTATGTAGAAGGAACGCTGGCGGTATTTTACGGCGAGAACGTTCTGTCATGGATGAAGGAGAACGGCGCGCTGGTCATCTTGATTGTGGCTACGGTTTTCGTCGGCGGACTCCTCATCTATTTCATCAAGCACAGAAGAAAACCGGCGGTGGAAAAAGCGGACGAGGCGGCGGCGACCACCTCCGATATGTAATGATGAGCGATTAGAAAACTTGTAGGGGCAGGGCTAGTCCTCGGCCCGTATCGCTCGCTAGAGCGATAATTAATCAGAGGTAGATTCCAACCTTGAAACGTAACGACACTTGATTATCAGCTTCGCTGATACGGACCGAGGACTTGTCCCTGCCCCTACATATATCGAAAGGAACCTGTCTCTACTTTGAAGTGGCTCATACGTAAAATCACGAACGGCCTGACGGCAATCTCGCAGTATCTTGTGACCTACGGGGCGTTCGGGCTGTTTGGCATCGCGCTGCTGGATTCGGCGCTTATTCCTATGGCTGGCGGGCCGGACGCGGTGCTGATGCTGCTTTCGGCGGCGCAGCCCGGATGGTGGCCGCTTTATGCGGCGGCGGCGACGCTCGGCTCGGTCGCGGGCTGCATCATTCTCTACTACCTGAGCGCACGCGCAGGAAGCCGCGCGCTCAAGCGCTTCTCTGAACGAAAGCAGAAGCGCGTCAAAGATTTGCTTGACCGCTACGACGTTCTATCTGTGCTGGTGGCGTCCGTGCTGCCGCCGCCTTTCCCCTTCAAGCTGTTTGTTGTTTCGGCTGGCGTGTTTCGCCTGAACATCCTGCGCTTTGCCATTGCCATCGCCATAGGCCGCGCCTTTCGCTATCTGCTTGAAGGCTATCTGGCGGCAAACTACGGCGAGCACGCAAAGGACTTGCTCGCGCGTTATTATCCGGCCATAGGCATCGGCCTTGCCGTACTGCTTATAGTTGTATTCGTCGGCAGAAACTTATGGCGGAAGAGATCAGAGGCCAGAGAGCAGAGGTTAGTAGAGGAGCCTTAGACCGACTTCTAACCTCTAGCCTCTAACATCTGTTTCTGGAAGCGAAATCTTCTGGCGGAGGCTATGTCTTCGACGCCGTGCTCTTCCAGTCGCGTGAGCATTCGTATAAATAGCTCTGCGGTCGCAAGAGCGTCTGCGGGCGCGCGATGGCGGTTGGGGTGCGGGATGTTGAAATGCTCTGCCAGCGTGGACAATTGATAATTCGTCAGACCCGGCACGCACGAGCGCGAGAGCTTGACGGTGCATAGATGGACGTTAATCATCCGGCGACCCGGAAAGACGCGCCCTATCTCGTGGTTCAGGACGCGCACGTCGAAATGAGAGTTGTGCGCGACGAGCACAGCGTCGCCCGCGAAGTCCAGCCAGTCTACAACGATTTCGGAGAAGACCGGAGCATTCTGCACCATCTCTTCCGTGATGCCCGTGAGCCTTGAGATAAACGGCGGGATTGCAGCTTCCGGGTTGACCAGCGTCTGGAACTCTGCCACAACGCGCCCGGCCTGCACGCGATAAGCGCCGATCTCCATGATGCGTCCCGGAGGCGTCTTCGCTCCCGTGGTCTCAAGGTCAACGACTACAAAGTCAGACTCGCGCAGCAGTCTTCGCTCGGCATCGTCGCACGCAAGCTCAACCCGGTGGTCGTCACGCAAAATCAGGCGGTGATCTTCTTTGATAAGGTCTGCGACCAGAAGCGAAGCCAGCTCGGATTCAACCTCCGGGAGATTAAGCACAAGGCTTGCAACTTCGGAGGCAGAAGCGCAGCCGCCGCACACGCGCAGCAACTCTACGGTTTCCTGTACGAGCGGCGAATCTGAGATTAGATTGCGGTGCATCGGCATCACACGCCCATTGTAGCATGCACCGCGACGCACGAAAAAATAGAAGGCGGAAAAGCAAGGGAGGGCAATAAGGGATGAGGGATGAAAATTCGACACGCCTTGCAGGCGTGATTAAATTAAGAGAATCAAAGCGAAGCTTTGTCCAACCTTTCATCCCTCATCCCTCATCCCTCGCTTTCATCCCTGCTTTTGAATCCGTTGCCGGTTGGCTGAGCGTAACTGCTTGTGACGGATTTCAATAATTCTTCGGAGAATAAAAGATGAGAGAATCTAACATCGAAGCAGTCGAGCGTTATCTTGATGCGCTGAGGTCAAAGGATTTGAGCCGCGCGCCGCTTGCAGCCGACATTTTCTTTACAGACCCCCTCATAGGGGAGTTGACGGGCGAGGAAGCATGGCGTGAGTTTATAACCCCCATACTTCCGGCCTTCAAAGATGTACGCGTCAAACAGCACGTAGCCGAAGGCGATTATGTCGCTACGCAGTGGGAGGCGGACACAGCCTGGGGCGTCATCCCTATCTTGGAGCTTTTCCGCATAGAGGATGGAAGAATCAAAGAGGCACGCGCCTTCTTCGACCCGCGACCCATTAAAGTTTAAGGCGAAAGCTTTGCATAAGGGAGGAGAGATTTTGCAGGCCGAAGAGGTCATAGAGAGATTCAAACGAACGGGCGCGCTCCTTGAAGGCCACTTCATACTGACGAGCGGCCTGCATAGCACACAATATCTTCAATGCGCGCTCCTGCTGCAACATACGGCTGAGGCTATTGCCTTCGGTCAGGCTCTGGCCGACCATTATCGTAATCAGGGGATAGAGACGGTCGCAGCGCCTGCCATCGGCGGCATCGTCATAGGCTATGAAGTTGCGCGCTCACTCGAAGCACGCTTCATCTGGACGGAGCGCGTTGATGGCCGCATGACTCTGAGGCGCGGCTTCACAGTCCGTCCCGGCGAAAGCGTGCTCGTTATAGAGGATGTCATCACCACGGGCGGCTCTACGCGCGAGACCGTTGAAGTCTTGCGCACATCGGGCGCGCGTGTCATCGGCGCAGCCTCCATTATAGACCGCTCCTCTGGCCGCGCAGACGTGGGCGTCCCACGCTTTGCCCTCGCCACCCTGGACGTTCCTTCAGTCGCCCCCGTGGCCTGCGACCTCTGCGCCCAAGGCATCGAGGCAATCAAACCGGGCAGCAGGAAAACAGTAAGCAGTGAGCAGTGAGCGGTAAGCAGTCGAACGGAAAACTACGCGACTCGATTGCCGCGCAATCTCTTTTTACTGCTTACGGCTCACTGCTTACCGCTCACTTTTTTATGAATTTCAAGTTGACTCTTCAATACGACGGGACGGATTTTCACGGCTGGCAGATGCAGGGCGAGGAGCGTACCGTGCAGGGCGAGTTGACGCGTGTGCTCTCGCTGCTTGAAGGTAGAGCGGTGTCGGTGCATGGCTCCGGGCGGACGGATGCGGGCGTTCATGCAGAAGGACAGGTGGCGAGCGCATACATGGAGCGCGAGATTACGCCGGAGAAGCTGCGCGGTGCGATTAACGCCAATCTAGCGCGCGATGTGAGAGTCTCTAAGGCTGAACGGGTCGCAGATGATTTTCATGCGCGCTATTCTGCGCGGAGCAAGACCTATGTTTACAGAATTTTCAATGAGCAGGTCGTGTCGCCTTTCTGGCACAGGTATGCGCTCCAAGAGGCGCGCCCGCTTGATTTAGCGCTCATGCAGAAGGCTGCGCGGCTCTTTGTGGGCGAGCATGATTGGACTGCCTTTTCTGCTGCACAGTCGGATGCGGAATCTCGTGTGCGTCGTGTGACGGAGGTCTCGGTCACGTCCCGTTGGGAGATGCGCGGGCAGGGGCGCATGGTTGAAATTCACGCGAGCGCCGAAGGATTTCTGCGCTACATGGTGCGCTCCATAGCGGGCAGCCTGCTCGCCGTAGGCCGTGGCGAGATGCTGTCTGAAGAGGTCGAGCGCGCAATCTCTACGGGCGAAAGAAGCCTTGTGGCTGCGACCGCGCCTGCTCATGGATTGACGCTCGTCAGCGTTCAGTACGATTGACACCGGGCATTCTTAAAGTGAGAATGTGTTGCTTGAAAGACGGCTCGTTCCATTAAACCACACGGGCGACAAGACAAGTGAATCAAAATCTTAAACCCAACTCCATCGAAGGAGAGCGCTAAAGGGATGCTCGCGGATTTTGCAGATGTCGTGCAGCCGGGAACGCGCGATGAGATGCTGCTGGCGAGCATTGACTGGGAGCGCTTGCCGCGCCACGTCGCCATCATCATGGACGGCAACGGTCGCTGGGCAGCGGGTCGCGGGCAGCCGCGCATCGCCGGGCACCGGGCGGGCGTCGAAGCCGTGCGCGCTTCCGTGGACACAGGCGCGCGCCTGGGCTTAGGCGCATTGACGCTCTACGCGTTCTCGACCGAAAACTGGAAGCGCCCGCGCCTCGAAGTTGACGCGTTGATGCGCATGCTGCGTCGCTACCTGCGGCTTGAGCTTGATGAGATAGATCGCCAGAACATACGCTTTCAAGCCATCGGTCGCATCGAAGGCTTGAACGTAAATGTACAGCGCGAAATCACACGCGCGCGTGAGCGCACGGCCAAAAACACAGGCATGATCCTGAGCGTCGCCCTGAATTACGGCGGACGCGCGGAGATTCTGGACGCGGCGCGCTCCGCCATGCGCCGTCTCATGGAAGAAGGGCTTGAGCCGGACGCGCTCACCGAAGAGCGAATCGAGAGCAAGCTCTACACGCGCGGACTGCCGGAGCTTGACCTGCTGGTGCGTACGAGCGGCGAGATGCGCATCTCCAATTTTCTACTATGGCAGGCGGCCTACAGCGAAATCTACGTTACCGAAACTCTCTGGCCTGATTTCCGTCGCGTGCATCTGCTGGAAGCCATCGCGGATTTTCAGCGTCGCAACCGCCGCTTCGGCGGATTGCAACTGGTCGCCAACGCGAAGTAGGTGAGAAGCAATGGATACAGCTATTCAAAATAAGGTCTGGACGGACGAGGAATTGTTGTCGCTGCCCGACGACAGCAAGAAGTGCGAGATCATCAAAGGAGAACTCGTCGTGAGTCCTGCTGGAATTGAGCATGAAGAGATTGGAGTGCGCCTCATCCTTGCGCTTGGAACACATGTACGTGAACACAAGCTGGGAATTGTGTGCGGCTCAAGCGCCGGTTACTGGATGAAGGAGCGTACATCTTTTCTCTCGCCGGATGTCTCATTCATAGCGAAGGAGCGGCTGCAAGGTGCAAAGCGAGCGCCGAAGAAGTTTTTTGACGGCGCGCCGGATTTGGTCGTGGAGGTTCTTTCTCCGAGCGATACGATAGATAAGCTGCACTATAAGATTGTGGAATATTTCGATAACGGCGCAAAGTTAATCTGGGTGCTGAACCCTGAAGAGCAGACCGTGCTCGTCTACCACACGCCGCAGCCGGACAAGCTCTTGCGCGCAAGTGATATGCTTGACGGAGAAGATGTCGTCAAGGGATTTTCCATGCCCGTGTCCGAACTTTTTGCCGAACTCGATTTTTAAGGGCTGCAATCAATAGCTTAATGAAACGCATCATCACTGCTCTCATAGCCCTTCCTCTAATCATCGCTTCCATTCTGGTTCCGTGGCTGTGGCCGCTCTTTGTCGCGCTCGCGCTGTTTGCGATGGTGGCGGGGCTGTATGAGTTCTGGTGGCTGGCGCGCAAGCGCGAGATGAAGCCGGACGTGGTCGTAGGCTTCGTCGCCGCCGCCGCGCTCTTCACAGCCTTCTATTTTAATAACCTGATCCTGATTATTCTCATCCTGATTTTGTTCACGATGGCCGCGCTCGCCGCAGCCATGTTGAAAGGTGCGCCTTTCGATAAGATGATCGCGTCGGTCGGAGCAACCGTGCTGGGAGTCCTTTACGTCGTGTTGCTGGGCGGTCATCTGGTTGCGCTGCGTACCATAGATGACCTGTATGTTCAGCCGCACGCAGCCGATCTTCTCTCCTTCTTCTTTCTCATCATCATGGGTTCAGACACAGGCGCGTATTACACCGGGCGCACGCTGGGGCGTCACAAGTTAGCGCCGGGCATCAGCCCTGGAAAGACTTGGGAGGGAGCTGTGGGAGGCATGCTGGCGAGTCTTTTGATGGCGGCGCTGGCGCACTACTGGTTCTTTCCGGAGTTGAGCTTGAAGGCGGCGCTTCCTCTGGCAGCATTGATGAATGTGCTGGGCGTGTTGGGAGATTTAACCGAAAGCGCTCTGAAGCGCGGCGCGGGCGCGAAGGATGCCGCGCAGATTCTTCCGGGTCACGGCGGTTTGCTTGATCGTCTGGATAGCTTGCTCTTCAACGCGCCGGTCATCTACTATTTCGGCTTGTACTACTTCAGCCCGTATTAAAAGTGGCCTGAGCACTGCGCGACCAAGCCGTGACGACGAAAAAGCTGCTCATCACTATTTTCAGCATCGTGGGAACGCTCTTTCTACTTGTAGCGCTCTTCGTCGGAGCAATCCTTGGTCTGGCCTACTATGCTATAGGCCACAGCGAAGCGGCTGAGACTGCCAGGAATTTTCTGAAGCAGAATGAGAAATTGAAGCAGGACATAGGTGAGGTGCGGGATTTCGGAAGCTTCATCACGGGCAGCCTCAACACGCAGAACGCTGACGGCAACGCGACGCTCTATTTGAAAGTTATAGGTGCCAGACGCAACGTGAACGCCACTGTCAGCCTGATTTCCAGCCAGGGGCGCGCATGGCGCGTTACGGATGCCGCTTATGTGAACGAAGCAGGGCAGACCGTTTATCTGCTGGATAAGTACGAAGAGACGCCGCCATAATTGACTTTGTATGAAGACTAAAGGCATCAGCATTCTGGGTTCGACCGGCTCAATCGGCTGCAACACGCTGCGCGTGGTGGAGTCTTTGAGCGAAGAGTTCCGTGTGGTTGCGCTCGGCGCAGGCCGCAACGTAGAGAAACTGGCCGAACAGGTGGCGCGCCATCTTCCGGAACTCGTCTCGGTCGAAACCGAAGAGAGCGCAAGGGAGTTGCGCTCGGCGCTTTTCCAGAAAGACGTTGACCTGCCGCGCATCGTCGTCGGAGGCGAGGGGCTGGTTGAGGTCGCCACGCATGAAGAGGCCGATTGCGTTGTCTCCGCTACGGTCGGCGCGGTCGGTTTCGTGCCGACGCTGCGCGCTCTTGAAGCGGGTAAGCGCGTCGCGCTTGCCAACAAAGAGACGCTGGTGATGGCGGGCGAGTTGATGACCAGAGCCGCCGCACAGTCGGGCGCGGAACTCCTGCCGGTTGATTCCGAGCACAACGCGCTTCATCAATGCCTGCGTGGAGAGAAGCGCAGCGAGGTGCGTCGTCTGATTCTGACTGCGTCGGGCGGCCCCTTCCGCACGCGGAAACGTGAAGAAATGGAAGCGGCCACGGTGGATGAAGCGATGCGGCATCCGACGTGGAATATGGGCGCGAAGATTACCATTGATTCGGCAACCCTTATGAACAAGGGGCTGGAAGTCATAGAAGCGCGCTGGCTCTTCGGCTTTGAGGCAGACGAAATCAGCATAGTGGTTCATCCCGAATCGGTCGTCCATTCGATGATTGAATTGATTGACGGCTCGATCATAGCGCAGATGGGCGTGACCGATATGCGCCACGCGATTCAATACGCTCTGACTTATCCCGAACGACGACCGTGCGAGCTGCCGCCGCTGGATTTGACTAAGCTCTCGGCGCTGCATTTTGAAGAGCCGGATGTGATGCGCTTCCCCGCAATCGCGCTCGCGTACAGGGCGCTGCGCACGGGCGGCACGCTTCCTGCGGCGATGAACGCGGCCAACGAGGTCGCGGTCGAAGCCTTCATTAACGAGCGCATCTCTCTCAACGACATTCCGCGCGTCATAGAAGAGGTGATGAACGAGCATGAAACGGAAGCTGTCAGGGATTTGGACGTAGTGCTCAAGACGGATAGCGAAGCTCGCCTTCAGGCATCGGCGGCAATCGAGCGCCTTGCGCTTGGCGCAGACGCCCTCGCCAGAAAATAGAGGCTAGAGTTTAGAGGTCGGAGGTTAGTAAAAACTTTCTGTTACTAACCTCTGACCTCTAACCTCTTCCTTTGCCTTTTTACCTGTTGCCGCTTAAACTCTCTCTTTATGTGCAACCCGGTCTTAGGCGTCGGATTCTAATCCGGGATTGTGGAGTTTTGGCGTGAGTTCACGGACGGATAGAGAGTTTCTGGTATGACTTATATTATAGGTGCTCTGGCTTTTATCTTCATTCTCGGCGCGGCGGTCGTGATACACGAGTTTGGACATTTTGCCGTCGCAAAGCTGCTGAAGATTCGGGTCGAGACGTTTTCTGTCGGGTTCGGCCCCAGACTTTTCGGGCGCAAGTGGGGTACTACGGATTACAGAGTGTCGGCCATACCCTTAGGCGGTTACGTCAAGCTGGGCGGCGACGAATCCAATGCCCCGCTTGAAGGCGAGGGTGCATCTGATATTCCACCCGAAGAGCAATTCAACCTGCGCCCTAAGTGGCAACGCATCGCAGTTGCCATCGCAGGGCCGGTGATGAACGTCCTGACGGCGCTCGCTATTCCGCTCGGCGCGGCCATGATTTACGGCATCCCTGTGACGCCGACTTCTCCTGTGGTCGCACGCATCGCTACTGGAAGTGCGGCGGAAGCCGCAGGGCTACAACCCGGCGACCGCATAGTCTCTTTCAACGGCGTGGACAATCCTACATGGGATCGCATACGCGGCGACGCTCTAGTAGTGCCTGACCAGCCGCAGCCTCTTCCACTGACCATCGAGCGCGGTGGCGAGCGCAAGCAGTTGAGCATCGTTCCGAAGGTTCGCAAAGAGGGAACGGAGACGGTTGGCGATCTGGGCTTCCTGCCGGATTACGGTGTGGTGCCGGTCGTGATCACTGCGATCTCTCCGGGGGCTGCCGCAGACCGCGCGCAATTGAAGCCGGGCGACCGCCTTATAGCCATAGACGGCGAACAGATTCGCAACAGCGAACAGGCCACGCAGTATATACGCGAGTTCAAGGGCGACCAGTTGCGCCTGAGCATTGTGCGCGACGGGAAGCAGATGGAGATTGCTTCGGGTGTTGACCGCGAGCGTGATGATAAAGGAAATGAGAGAGCGCGGCTCGGTGTGGGACTGGCGGACGATCCGCCGCGCCAGCCCGTAGGCCCCATCGCGGCGACACGCTACGCCGTCAATTACAATCTGGAAATCCTGCGCCTGACGGGCAGAGCACTCTCGCAACTCTTCTCAGGCCAGCGCTCTGCGCGCAACACCATCTCCGGACCGATTGGAATCGCCCGTGCCGCTTCGACTTCGGCTAACGAGCTTGGCTGGGGTGGCGTCTTCCTTATGCTCGGATTCCTTTCCCTGAGCCTTGGCGTCTTTAACCTGCTGCCTATCCCTGTGCTGGACGGCGGCGCTATTTTCATACTACTTCTGGAATCTATGCTCGGCTGGGTCGGCATAAAGCTTTCACTGGCCTTGCGCGAGCGCATTCAGCAGGTGGGCTTCGTGATGCTGCTTCTACTGATGGTCTTCGTCATCTCGAACGATATTCTGAAAGAGGTCTCGATTCGGAGTAGCGGCTCAAGCGATAAGCCCGCGCAGACCGCGCCCGCGCCGCAGAAGTAGAACCAGCTTGCGCGGGGCGCGACGGTAATGAGAAAATCATCAGAGGCCAATCGAACCAGGGATTCGGCCTCTGATTTTTTTGAGCGTATAATGAAGTCCGAGCCGCGCGTGTGAGCGGCCAAAGGGGACAGCCAGAGAAGAGAAGCTTAAGCTTATGCGAAAGTCAAAAGCGGTAAAGGTCAAAGATATTTCGATTGGTGGAGGCGCGCCGGTCGTCGTTCAGTCCATGACGAAGACGGATACGGCGGACGTAGACGGCACGGTTGCGCAGATTGAAGAGATGATGCGCGCGGGTTGCGAGATTGTGCGTCTGGCCGTGCCGGATAACGATGCCGCCATCGCGCTTAAGGAAATCAGAAAACGTGTCCCTTCGGTTCCGCTCGTCGCAGACATACACTTTCATTACAAGCTGGCGTTGATGGCTCTGGAAGCGGGCATTGATAAGCTGCGCCTGAACCCGGGCAACATCGGCGCGATTGAGCGCGTGCGCGAAGTCGTGCGCGCAGCGCAGGCGCAGCAGGTTCCTATTCGCATAGGCGTCAACGGCGGCTCGCTCGAAAAAGACCTGCTGAAAAAGTACGGCACCGCCACGCCCGAAGCGATGGTCGAATCGGCCATGCGCCACATACACATTCTGGAAGACTTAGGCTTTACAGACACCATCATCTCTCTAAAGGCTTCGGACGTTCACCGCACCGTCGCAGCCTATCGCCTGCTTAGAGAAAAAGTTGATTACCCGTTTCACCTGGGCGTGACGGAAGCGGGCACGGCCTTCTCCGGCACCATTAAGTCTGCAATCGGCCTGGGCATTCTGCTGCATGAAGGCATAGGCGATACGATTCGCGTCTCCTTAGCCGCAGAGCCGCATGAAGAGGTGCGCGTGGCGTGGGAGATTCTGAAATCGCTGGAGCTTAGAAAGCGAGGCGTCACGGTCGTCGCCTGTCCTACGTGCGGGCGGCTGGATGTTGACGACTTCGTAGGTATCGTCACGGAGATTGAACGCCGCCTCGCTCACATAGAAGAACCGCTGCATCTTTCCATCATGGGCTGCGCCGTCAACGGCCCCGGCGAAGCGCACGATTCCCAACTCGGCATCACCTTCGGTCGCAACGTCGGCATGATTTACAAGAACGGCGTGCCGATGCGCAAAGTCGCAGGCGCGGACATCGTCGAAGCCTTCGTGCGCGAGACCGAGAAACTGGTCGCCGAGGTCACTGATGCGAAAGAAGAGAAAGCAGAGGATAATCCTGAGCTAGTCTCTATCACATAATCTCGAATGGCTGATGAGACAGGTTCGTTATTCTGCTGATAATCTCTTTTTCTTATTCGGCTCAGGTGGCTCTTCTCTTAACCGATATAACCAGAGCGTCAGACCTATTTGAAGCCCCAGCAATGCACCGAACAATGCGCCCATGATTGCTCCTCCCAGCGTCACGGAACTTTGAGTCCGCTCTTTCGGGAAGTATCGTCCCTCTATATCTAAAACCTGCAATAAGATAATACCGAGCACAACCAGCAAGCCGGTAATTGGAATTGCCCTGACCAGTGCACGAAGCGGGTTCTGCCACCGTCCACCATAATTATAAAAGAGGGCACCCAATGTTATACAAAATGCTCCTAAGGCCGCCGCGATTGCTAATGCTGCGACATCAACGAACTGTGTAGGTCTCATCCCGAAAAGAAATCCACAAAGCGCGCCGATTGACACTCCGCCAATCACTCCTCCGAGCAACCCGCCGGTCAATTCATTGAAAAAAAGCTCGGACTCTTTCTTCTCTTTAGCAAGGTGGCGAAACCAGAGAATAAAGAACTGGCTGCTTGCGCCTAAAACCATGCCCGAAAACAGGGAGTACAAAATTATGAAGGGAATAATGCTCATGCCGGCAGTTCGAGCCTCAGCGTAATACACCAACCCGATGATCAAGCCTGCAAGTCCCCCGCCAATGAGACCTCCATAAAGTCCATTATCGAAGGATGCAGTCAGGCGAAATGGTCTGGCCTTCTGCTTCTTCCTTTCTTTATTAAGACCGATCAGGGTCTGGACTACGGGAAGCAGAAGCACGAAGTCTTTCCAGGTCATGGACTCACCTGGGGATTTAACGACCCATGACCAGACATAAGAGCCTCCCGCAATGATGAGAGCAGAAGTCAGCAGCACGCTCTTTTGATTGCTCATTTCAATCTCCCCCATAACGGCTACGGTTATGAATGGTCTTCAGCGTCTAACTATTTTCTAAGAGTGATAACAATTCATGTTTCAGAACTCATGGCGAGAGGAGCGTGAACGGATAGACTGGAATATTTCTCAGAATCCAGAAGGCAAGCACAATCCAGAAGAGGGCTTTGATAAAGACGGGTTTTATAAATGGCTTCGGCAGCCCGCGTCCGCGAGCCGCGACGAGCGCGTAGGAGATGAAGGTGTAGCCCAGGAAGGGAAGCGAGAGCACCATCAGCGCATTGTAGTTTAAGGCCGTAATGAGATGCCCGTGGGTCAGTTGATGCAGACCGCGCAGCGTTCCGCAGCCGGGGCAGTTCAGTCCGGTCAGCGTGTGAAACGGGCATGAAGGATAATAACTCGTGCCCGGTGTGGCCGGATTGAAGAAGCGCAGGTAAGCGAGGGCGGCTGTCGTGGTCGCAATGACCGCGAGCGCAAAGAGGCGCGTACGCAATGTCGCGGCAACGCTCGTCCCGCGCTCTTCAAAATATGTTGTGTCCATCACCTGCATTAAACGTATTCCCTTACTTCATACCGGCGACGACAATAATGACATTTAAGATAATTACAATCAACCCGTGTTCCAGCAGAGAGGCTTATCCGTCTGCGCCGGACGGGGGCGTGGTTTGTTGCTGGCTTTCGCCGTCCAGATACTTAATCAGTATGACCTCGTTATGGCGCTCGTTGTAGATCATCTCGTCAACCATATCGCGGGCGATGAGGATGCCGAAGCCGCCGGGTCTTATGCCCTGATCTTCACGCGCCCGCTCGTGCAGCATAGGGTCGCCTTCCGGGTTGAGAAAAGCTGCGATTGGCCCGGAGGGCTGGTAGAGCGATTCGATGCTGAAGCCTTCGCCGGGGTCTTTGATGCGGTAGAGAATCATGCGGGGCGAGCGCAGGTATCCGACCTCCACGAACTGCGTCGGATCGTTTTTGCCGCCGTACTCTATGGCGTTTCTGAGAATCTCGCGGAAGGCGTAGGTGACGCTCTCGCGTGTAATGCGCGGCAGGTCGGTTTTGAGTTGCGACATCAAGTGCTCAAGCGGCTCAATCGCCGCAGGGTCGCACGGAACCCTCAGCTCTATCCATTCCGGACGCGCCGACAGCACCTCTATTTTGATGTCCTTAGGCTCAAGCTGAAAAACATTCTCGACAGCAGAGAGAAGCTGGTTAACGTCAAAGGGCTTGGCTAAAAAATCGGATGCATGGTCGCGCATGGCGCTGATGGCCGTCTCCGGTGTGGAGAGCGCCGTCATGATGATGACGCGCAGGTCTTTGTTGTATATGCGTAGCCTGGATAGCATCTCAAGGCCGTCCATCTTCGGCATCATGACATCCAGAAGAGCAAGGTCAACCCGGTGCTTTTCGATCATGTCCAATCCCTCAAACGCATTCCGTGCGTTGAGGACTTCGTAGCCCTCCTGCTTAAGCGCGAAGCTAATCAGATCATGCAGCTCCGGATCGTCGTCCACCACCAGAATCGTCTTTGCCATAATAGTCGGGTCTCCCTTAAATCAGCTTGAGCGTTGCGCCGGAATATAACAGAGAATGGGTGACGGATGTCAGGTGATGGGTGCCGGTGAAAGAGAATCAAGCATTCTTTCTTTTACCGGCACCTGTCACCTGTCACCCGCTTTGCTTTTCTTCTGCCATTGAGAGAAAGAGCGCGTCGGTTGCCACTTTGCGGTTGACGTTGACCGAGAGCTGGCCGCGCAAGGTTTCAATCTCTGTGATCCAGCGCGCGGCGCGTGGGGACGAAACGCGTTCGCTGATCTTTTTTAGCTGTGCGTCTATCTCCTGATTGACGATCTGTTCAGGCGGAGCGCCCAAGCGCATCGCCCACACGTCATGAACCAGCACTTCCAGTACGTCAAGTCGCGGCTCGTACTCGTCCCTGCGCTTTGCATCGTTCATCTCTTCCGCGATGCGAAGCAGGCGCGCACGATCTCCGGTCAGCGCGAGCGTTGAAAGAACCTCCAGCATCACATCGCGCCGCTCGCGAAAGGATGCAAGGTCTGTGGAGAGCGCACGCCCTATGCTTCCGCGCGCGATGTGCGCCAGAAGATTCGCTTCGCGCTTGGGCATCTTTCGCACACCCGCCAGATGCTTCTCCATCTCTTCTACACTGAGCGGAGCGAAGCGAATTATTTGACAGCGCGAGCGAATCGTCGGCAGCAGCGCCGCCGGGCGCGCGGTCAAAAGCACAAGATGCGACGTTTCAGGAGGCTCTTCCAGAGTCTTAAGGAGCGCGTTTGAGGACGACTCGTTCAACCTGTCCGCTTCTTCGATGATGAAAAAACGCTCGCGCCCTTCGTAAGGACGAAAGTTGGCCTCGCGCTCTATCTCGCGCATCTGCGCGACAATCAGGAATCTCCCTGCGGGACGCACCATTCCAACGTCCGGGTGATCGCTCCAGATAATACGCTTGTTCGCGTCCGCATCATCCGCAGCCGGAAACTGAAAACGCTCTATGCGCACGCACGACGCGCAGTGGTCGCAAGCCTCAAAGCCTTTCGGCTCACGGCAATTCATGGCCTTTGCCAGCTCAAGCGCAAAGCGACGCTTGCCGACGCCATCCTCGCCCACGAAAAGCAGCCCTCCCGGCACACGTCCCTTCTCAAGCATGCGCCGCAAGACCTCTTTAATCCGCTCGTTACCGGCTAACTTACTAAACATAAGCCAAAGAGTCAGGAGTCTTAAAGTCTGGAGTCTGGAGTCAAAAACAAGAAGCGCTTTCTTTTGACTCCAGACTCCAGACTCTAAGACTCCTGACTGTTTACTCTAGACTTGATGAATTGCATCACGACATCCATGGTGCGGGCGTGCGTTTCGTCAATCGAGCCGCTTGCGTCGATGATGCGTACACGCTGTGGCTCAAGGCGCGCGATCTCAAGATAAGCGTTGCGCACGCGCGTATGAAAGGCTGCGTCTTCGGAATCCAGCCGGTCTCCTTTATGGCCGTCGTGTGTACGCCGCCGCGCACGCACGCCGCACTCGGCCACGGAGAGATCGAAGATGAGCGTGAGATCGGGCTTGAGACCGCCGGTCGCAAGCTCTATGACTTCTCCTATCAGCTCCTTTGAAAATCCGCGACCCGCTCCCTGATACGCGCGCGTTGCGTCCGCATAACGATCAGACAGGACGATGTGGCCGGATTCAAGCGCGGGGCGAAGAAGCGTGCGCACGTGGTGTGCGCGGTCGGCTGCGAACAGTAGAAGCTCTGCGAGCGGGTCAACGTGCTCGTGCATATCCAGGAGCGCCGCGCGCAATCGTTTGCCGAAGGGCGTGCCGCCAGGCTCCCGTGTAGAGACGACATCCAGCCCTCGCAAGCGCAGGGCGCTTGCCAGCATACGCATCTGCGTGGATTTGCCGCTCCCGTCAATCCCTTCAAAGGTGATGAATATGCCCGCCACTCGTGTTCTTCGATAGGTTGAAATTTTAGAGAAGTGCGTCAGGATTCGGAATGACTTGGTGTTTCGTCCGGCTGGTCGTCTACGGTTGAAGCCACTGCCTGCGGCGCACGCATCTCGCCCGAATGACGGCGCGAGTGCGAGATGGTCGAGATGGCGTGCTTGAAGATTAACTGCTCCTGCGCACCCGTCTCCAGCAACACCGAGAATTTATCGAAGCTCTTAATGCGTCCAGTCAATTTCGCGCCGTGCATGAGATAGATTGTGACGTTGCTCCGCTCACGGCGCGCCGTGTTTAGAAACGCGTCCTGTATGTTCTGAGGTGTCGGCTTCGAGTCCACCCAAGTCCTCCGGTCGGGTTCGTCTTGTTGATACGGAAAACTGCGGTCTTGAAAGATTACACCACGCACAAAGCGAAAGCAAACCTTTCAACCGACATTCAATAATTCTTCGACACGCGCGGCGACCAACGCCTGAACATCCGGGTCAGAGCCAAAGCCCGCGAACCACTCGACACCAGCCTCACGGCGAAACCATGTCAGTTGCCGCTTGGCATAATGGCGTATATCCAGCCTGGTTTGCTCTATGGCGCTCGTCAGTGTGCGCTCGTTGTAAAGATACTCCACAACGCGGCGATAACCGTGCGCGCCGAGCGCCGTGGACGAGCGTGCCGCACCGCGCTCCAGTAGACTCTGAACCTCTTCGACCAGACCCATCTTGAAATGAGCCTCCGTCCTTTCGTTGATGCGCCGGTAAAGCTCCTCGCGCGGCGGAGAAAGCGCAAAGACGTGTATGCGCTCGGCACACGCAGGGGGCGCAGGCCGCGCGCTCGATTGTTCGGACATTCTCACACCCGTCTGGAAACGAACTTCCAGAGCGCGCTGCACACGCGGCCAATCATTCGGAAAGAGCTTAAGAGCCGAAGCAGGGTCAACACGCGCGAGCATTCGATGCAGATACTCTGCCCCGCGCCTAGCGCGAAGCGAAGTCAATCTGGCGCGCAAACCTTCATCCGTAGGCTGTGTCTGGAAAAAGGGCTGGCGCAGGGCGCGCAGGTAAAATCCAGTGCCGCCGACGATGAACGCAAGTCTTCTCCTTGCTTCTATCTCTTCGATGTTGCGCGCCGCATCGCGCGCCCAATCGCCCGCCGTGTAGTTGACCTCCGGCGGCACGAAATCAATCAGGTGATGCTGCACGCCCCGGCGCTCTTCGACAGGAACCTTGGCCGTCGCAATCTCTATCTCTCTATAAACCTGCACGGAATCGCAGTTAATAATCTCGCCGCCGTAGCGCAAGGCGAGCGCAATCCCAAGCTCGCTCTTACCCGACGCGGTCGGCCCCACGATGGCGATGATAGGCTTTTGAGATGAACCTGCGGTTGTCACAAAGGAGAATTAAGAGACGAGACGAACGATGACAATCAACCAGACAAGCGCCAGCAAGATGAGCGCACCCATAATTTGTGCTCTGGAGAAACGCATCAATAGTAGTTCTGCATGTCCCGTAGGGACACTTGAAAATAGCCCAGCAATTTATTGCTGTGGAAAAGCAACGCGCAAAGAAGCAGAGTCCCGTAGGGACGGCTGAATTCTAACCCCACACATGCCTTTCATCATATTCGATATTATGTTTCTTCAGAAAGCTTAAGAACTCTTCTTCAAATGTCTTCTTTCGATGGTGCTCTGCTTGATTCTGGATGTAAGCGATAGTGTTTTTAACGTGAGAGATACTAACACTGAATGCGCCGTGACCTTCCTGCCAGGCGAAATCTCTTTGTGCCAGAAGGCTCTCGTGAATCCATTTTGAAGAGCCGCCTTTGATTAGCTGAACTGCTTTAGAAGCAGGCATTACTGCGGTAAGAGATAGCAAGATGTGCGCATGATCTGTTGCGCCACCGATGGCAAGCGCCTTCATACCGTTTTGTCGCGCAATACCGCCTATAGAAGGCCAGAGGCTTGCCTGTAGTTCTGCGGAGATAATTTTCCGTCGTTCTTTAGTGCTAAAGACGCAATGAATCAGGGTGCTGACGTATGAGTGAGGCATAAGTATTCCTTTCAGCCGTCCCTACGGGACTCAGCGCTTTTTCATGCCTTCTGTTCCCAGCGATAAATCGCTGGGCTATTATCAAATGCCCCTACGGGGCAAACGGATGAGGTGTCCCCGTAAGAAGTGTTCCCGTGATTAGCTTCCGGTATTGTAATTCACTTTTAATAGAGCTTCGTCAATTCAATCCCGGTGTAGTAAGCCTTCAGAATCTTGTCGTAGGTGAGACCGGCGCGTGCCATGCCGTAGGCTCCGACCTGACACATGCCTACGCCATGTCCCCAGCCGCGCCCTGTGAATGTAAACCCTGTAATGCGACCCGTGTCGTCGTAGCGGCGTTCGATGACGAAGAGCTGTTCGCGCAGGCCAAGGGCTGAGCGTATGCGACCCCCTCGAACATGAGCCGTGCCGTTGGTGCCTATAAGCTCAAGGTCTGTGACGCGACGCGACGAGCCGCGCGCGGCGATGCGCAGGTCTGTGAGTTGCCCAGTCCCGCGCGCCCAGCGCGAAAGCCGCGCCTGTGCCTCACCCAGAGAAAGCTCAGCCGTCCAGTTCGTAAAAGGCGAAAAGCGTTCGGCTGCCGCGCCGTCCGCCGCCGGGCGCACTTCAAGGTAATCAACTTCACCGCGTGAGTTGAGATGAAATTGAACGGGTTCGCCGCCTACAACTGTCAGGGAGCGCATTTGATAGGCAGTCGTGCCGAAGGCTCTGAAGAGAAAGGCGTCGCTTGCGACCGCAACCGTCAGATCGCGGCTCTTTGTAGAACGCAGGACGAGCGCTCCGGCAGACGCAGGCTTCGCAACTCCTTTTTGAAGCAGAAGCTTGCCTCGCGCTTCCATAAGGCTCGCGATGGTGTGAAGCATACGTGCGCGCGTCATAGGCTCGCGCGGGCGCAAACTTACATCCGGGTAAAGAGAGAGGTAGCCGTCGCGAAGTAGGAACGCAACGTCTGCGCGGTTGCGCGCGGGGATGTCCGCTGCGTCGCGGAAAGAGAGAATGTATTCAACGTCCGCAGCGTCCATCAGGGTGTCTGCGCGACCTTCGCCGTAAAGGGCGGCGGCGAGCGCGGTGCTGAAAGCGGGCGGGCGCGTTGCATCGTCCGTGATGGCGGGCACTGGATTGCGCGCCATTCGCGCGACCACAGCAATCCAGTTGCGTACCTCCGAAATAGTCGCACCCGCCGAAAGCCATGAGTCCGTGATGCGTGACGAGCCTAAAGAGAAACCGTTGACGGAAAGCAGCGCTGTGTCACGCGCAAGCTGTAGATTTGCATCCTCGCGTATCTCCGCAGGCTCGCGCGAGGTCTTGACGATGAAGGGAGCGAAAGCGGCGCGGCCTTCGATTGAGCATTCGCGCGCGCGCAAGTATGGCTCTGCGTTCGCGAAGATGTTTTCGGAATCCTCTGTGCGCCCGCCGCAGGTCGAAGTGTAGAGCGCGTTGATAGGCGCGCCCTGATACGTGGCTATCAGCCCTCGTGTCTCTTCGACGGCGCGCGTGGCGAGCGGCTGTTCAGTCGAAAGGCCGCCGTAAACCTGCGAGCGCGTCGTCGGCAGAAGATCAAACCCCTGCGAGGCGAACTGATTCTTGTTCCTGACGGCGTAGGTGCGAGCCGCTACGGCCTGCGCCTTCAAGGCTTCGATGGCTGGATAATTCAACTCGTTCGGCACCACGCCGCGCACGTAATCTTCCATGCCCAGAACGTTGACGACCGTCAGGCTGCCCTGAGCATTAGCGAAGACTTCCAGTCGGCCACGATAAGGCTTTTCGTTAAAGCGCACGGGCATGTTGCGCTCGTCGTCAGAAGCGAAAACCACAGGCGCGTAGGAAGTGAAGAGCATTGATGCACCCGCAGCATAGACGACCGCCGCGCGCGTAGGGCTGCTGGCGCGCGAGACGGGACGCGTGATGCCCTGCGGATTTGCGCTCTGAGGATTGCCCGCGCCTGTCCTTGTGCTGGAAGAATTAGCTGCGCCTGTCTTTGCGCCGGGCTGTGTGTTTCCTGTGCCGGTTGAAGATGAATTGGTGCGAGCGCTCGTGACTGTGGCAGAGACAAAGCCCGCGTCTTCCAAATGTTCGCGCAGCTCGTCAGCTTCGGCGCGCGAAAGATTTCCGCCGAGGCGCAGCTTCCAGGTGTTCGTCTGCGCATCCAGAGCGACTACGGCGCTCTCGTTCGTCTGCTCCTTTATCTCACGTGCGGCGCGCTCCGCGTCTACGCGCGTTGCCGCGCCCTGAATCTCCACGCTGAAGTCCGAGCCTTGCGACGGTGGAAGCGGAGCGAGCACACGCGGCTCTATACGCACGCGCGCCACCGAAAGAAGCTCTGGTGCTGCACTCTCGTCCGCCACCTTCATCAAACGCCCACTGGTTGAGATGGTGACGGAGCGCGCGTTTGTAGCAAGACCTATACGCACGGTTGGCTCTGCGGACAGTCGAGCCGTTTGGGTAACCGGTGCGGCTGGCTCTGGTAAGCTTTGTATACGTCGCGGCCTGGACTCTCGCTCGCTTTGCGCGAGCAGAAGCGTCGGGCAGAGCAGAGCGTATGCGATGATGAAGGCGATTATCTTTGAGCAGGGGAAAAGAGGCACTTCGCTGTTATCCTTTCCAACGGCTGATTCCCCAGAAGGGTCGCGCTACCCGCAATACTACTACATTTTCAGAGCAGTAGCCCCTGAAAGGGGCGGCAGAGTGTAGCCCACGGCGTGAGCCGTGGGAATCGAGCAGCGAATGATAGTTAGAAGCCCCGGTAGGGGCGAAAGAGACTTCAGTCTTGATAATCTTTCGCCCCTACCGGGGCTTCTTAACTATTACTATGTTTCAACTCCCACGGCTCACGCCGTGGGCTATAAACCTTTCGCCCCTTTCAGGGGCTTAAGAGCAACGGCTATTCTCAACCCGGCTTTATTTCTCTTTCATACGCTTTCTCTATCGAGTGCCTTCACAGCCAGCGAGTGAAAGCGTCGGCGCGTGCTGTTGATGTTGACGAAGGGCAGCGTGCGAGCGGCGTGCGTGCGATTGGTGAAGAGCAGAAAGATGCGCTCGTGTAACGGGTCAATCCAGCAGCTTGTGCCGGTAAAGCCCGTGTGGCCGAAGCTCTCTGGAGGAAGATCAGTGCCAGCCGTAGAATCTTTCGTCGCCGCAAGCTGCCAACCGAGCGAGCGCGCCTCTTCCAGCCCCGCTGTCATATTGGTACTAAAGAGAGCGCAGGTTTCCGGCTTGAGAAGTTTCGTGCTGCCAGCCAGGAATTGCTCTGCAAGCCGAAGGGTTTCGCGCGCGGTCGAAAAAAGTCCAGCATGTCCCGCAGCGCCGCCCAGAAAAAAAGCGTTGCCGTCATGTACCTCGCCCCAGATTAATTGCTCGCGCCAGCTATTGTAGGAATCGCCCGGCTTCATCTCGCTGTACATCTGCCGCTCGTACAGATTGCCCGTCTCGCTGGCTGCCATTTCCGTTTGCAGCGCCATCTCAGGGTTAAAGAAAGTGCGCTTGAGTTTGAGCGGCTCGAAGATTTCACGCCGCGCAATCAGCGCGAGCAACGCGCCGGAAATTTTTTCGAGCAGAAAGCCGAGCGTGATGAATCCAAGGTCGCTGTAGCGTACGTGCGTGCCCGGCTCTGTTTCCAGAGGCTCTGCGGCAATCGAGCGAAGCGCATCTTCCTTTCGCCCGCCGCTCGTAATATAAAGCGGTCGCCATGCAGGAAGACCCGATGTGTGTGTGACCAGTTGCCGGATTGTAATCGCTCGCTTGTCCGCTACATCAAACTCCGGCAGAAACGTACGCACCTCTTCGTCAAGCTTCAGTTCATTCGTCTCAACACGCCGCGCACAGAGTAGTCCGGTGATGAGCGGCTTGGTCAGCGATGCCAGATCGTAGATAGTATCGAGCGCGGCCATGTGCTCAAACGGATCAATCACAGCATGCCCTAGCGCGTCACGCAGACGCACGCGCCCCTTCTCAGCCACCAGATAAACGGCGGAAGGGAAGTCGCCCGCCGCTATCCTCTCGCTGAGAAAAGCTGAAATCTCTTCGTTACGTTCGCCTTCATCCATGAGTTAAGAATCACCAACGGCCTTCCGCATGTCAGTACCGCCTGCGGTAGCGGGCGGGTCTCAAGTTATGCTATGACCCGCCCGCTACCGCAGGCAGTACTGACTGATTTCCTACGGCAGCTTGAAAGAGGCAAGCCCGGTTTGCTTGAAGTGCTCTTCGATGCGTTCGAGTGCGCGGAGCGCAAGCGCCAGAGCGCGTCTCCCTTCAGCGCCCGACACTGGCGAGGTGCCGCCCCCTTGCGCCGCTTCTATGAATGCTTCTATCTCTGCTCTCAAGGGTTCGATGTCGGCAATCTCAAGATGTCGCGTCTGGACGCCAGGCCACAGGCCGGAAGCGCCGGGCGGCGCAAGGCCGCTGATGCCAGCATAGCGCGTCGCATAGTCAACAGCTATGTAATCGTGCGGCTGGAAGAAACGCATCTTGCGAATCTTCTCCATGCCGACCCGTGAGGCAGTGATGTTGGCGACCGCTCCGGTAGCAAACTCAATTCGGGCGTTGGCCGCGTCCACTCGGTTCGTCAAAATCGGAATGCCCACGGCGCGCACGTCCGTCACCAACACATCTTCGCCCACAAGCCACTGCACTATGTCCAGGTCATGAATCATCAGGTCGAGCACCACGTCTATATCCAGAGAGCGGGCTGTGAACTGCCCTACGCGATGAATCTCGAAATAGAGAGGATTGCGTACAAAGGGTCTGAGCGCAGTGAGCGCCGGATTAAATCGCTCCATCTGGCCGACCATCAGGAGCGCTCCGCCGCGCTCGGCTGATTGAATCATACGGTCTGCTTCTTCGAGCGTGCGCGAGATGGGCTTTTCGACGAGCACATGAATACCTGCTTCCAGTAGACGGCAGGCAATCTCTGCGTGAGACTCCGTAGGCACTGCCAGACTCACTGCATCCGCGCGGCCAATAAGGGTCTGCCAGTCACTCGTCCAGCCGGTCTCTCTTTCGGCGGCGACTGTGCGGGCGGTCTCTTCGTTGATGTCGCAGACGGCGACAAACTCGCTCTTGCCTTCCGAGGCAAGAGCAGCATGTATGCGAGCATGTTGGCGGCCAAGATGGCCTACGCCGACGACGGCTGTTCTTATGGTCATGAGCAATCAGCTTTCAGCAATCAGCGGTCAGCTTTCAGGTCGCAAGCCCGGCTTATGCTGTAGATTTGAACATCTGAGCATCTTCGATGATACTCACAAGTTACACGACAAAGCATTTGGCTGAAAGCTGGCCGCTGATTGCTGACTACTTTTTTCAGGTGACTATACTTGCAACGATTTGTCCTTGCCAAGCGCACTTGGCTTCTCTTCTTTCTTGCCGCCGCGCTCGCTTATCTTTACGGTTTGGGAAATTTTCCGTTCGTCGGCCCGGACGAGCCGCGTTATGCAGAGGTCGCGCGCGAGATGCTGACGCGCGGCGATATGGTGACGCCGACGCTCGGCGGGCACCCCTGGTTTGAAAAGCCCGCGCTGCCTTACTGGATTATGGTCGCCGGATACAGGTTGTTCGGCGCAGGGGAATCATCAGCGAGGCTCGGCTTTGCGCTGATGGGTCTGCTGACGGGATGGGTCGTCTACTGGATAGGCTCGCGCACGGAAAGCGCGTGTGCGGATAAAGAAGGAATAAGATGGCTCGCCTTAGCTAGCGGCGTGGCGGCGGCTTCGAGCGCTGGCCTTGTGCTCTTCTCGCACGGCGTTAATTTCGACATCCCGCTAACGCTGACGACGACAATCGCGCTCGGCTGCTTTTTTGTCTCTGAGCTGGAAGGAGAGCGGCGACGCCGTATATGGTTGCTCGCGGGATTTTACGGTGGCATGGGTGCGGCGCTGCTTGCCAAAGGTCTGATAGGCTTCATCATCACGTTCGGCGTCGTCACCACTTACTATATCCTGCGGCGTGCATGGCCTGGGCGAGAGATTTTTTTGAGCGTCTTGTGGGGCGTGCCGCTCGCGCTTCTGGTGTCTGCCGTCTGGTATGTGCCCGTTATCGCGCGCCACGGCTGGACTTTCATTGACCAGTTCTTCATACAGCATCATTTCGCGCGCTATACCTCGAACAAGTTTCATCACCCGCAGCCCTTCTATTTTTATATTCCAGTTATGGTGATGATGGCGTTGCCGTGGACGCCGTATCTAATGGAGGCGCTTGTAGAGGCCAGGCACTGGACGTGGCGCTCGCCTGATGCTTTGAGTAAATGGAGAGCGTTCGCCTTCGCGTGGCTCATCATGCCCATCCTCTTCTTCTCGGCTTCTGGATCGAAGCTGCCCGGTTACATCCTGCCAGCCTTGCCGGGCGCAATGATGCTGGTCGGGGAAAGACTGGCGCGGCGGCTGCGCGGCGAAGGGGGCATACGCTCTATGCGAGCGGCTGGCGTGCTCGTAACCTCGCTTGCGCTGGCAGTCGTCATTTATGTCAGGCATGAAGGCTATACGATTCTGGCCTGTGCGGTCGTGGGCGCTGTGCTGCTCGGTGCAGGCGGCTTGATTGCGCTCCTTCTGACGAAGAAGGGCTGGCTTGCGACGGGTGCCATCGTGTGCGGCATGTTCCTGATGATAGTTGTGAGCCTCGAATGCGGTATAGAGGGGATTTCAAGACACGTCTCTATTGCACATGCTCTGGAGCAGGCGGCGGCGCGTGGCTACACTTTCGCGCCGGTCTACCAGCTTCACACGCTTGAGCGCACGGCGGAATACTATGCTGCGGGTCGCCTGCAATATGGCGCGGACGGCGAGCCTGTAAGGTTTGAAGGCGCAACGCAGGTCGAAGCGGCGGCGCGACAGACCGGAGGCACAGTGCTGGTCATAGTCCCTTCGGAGTATTCGTGGCAGCTTACAACCTACGCGCCGCTTGAAACGGAAGTCATAGAAGACAACGGCGACCTTGCGCTCATCGCCGTGCGAATACGTAAATAACGTGAGGCGCGACATAAGCCACGCGCGCGAGTTGCATCTTCAGCCCCTGCAAGGGGCTAAGAAGATAGTGTGCTTATCGCGCGCCTCACGTTAATTTAGCGTGCCTTCCGTCAGCAACCTTCCAGTTCACAGAAGAAAGCCTCAAGCTTTCGCTCGTCAAGGCGTCCATCGGTTCTCACGCCGCTGCATACATCAAGGCCGAAGGGCGCGACTGTTTCGACCGCTTCCCGAACATTATCTGCGCGCAGTCCGCCTGCCAGAAAGAGAGGCACCCCGACCTGCTCACGAATCTTTCGGCTGATTGTCCAATCATGCCTGCGGCCTGTGCCGCCAAGCTCTTTGACAGCCAGCGCCTGATTGCCGGAATCGAGCAGGATCGCATCAACATGCGGCGCAACTCTCAAGGCTTCTTCCAGAGATTCTTCGCCTGCGACATGTATCACCTGAACCAGAGAGATGCCGGGCAACCCCGCGCGCAACTCCTCATAGCTCCCTTGTTGGAGCCGGTCGCAAATTTGAACTGTATTGACATTACAGCGGCGCTGCTGCTCTATGATGGCTGCCGCTTCCTGCTTCGAGGTCAGAAGAAAAGAGGCGACTGCGGGCGGAATCCGCGCGGCTATCTCGCAGATTAACTCTTCTTTGATGGGGCCGGGGCCGCTCGGCATCTCGGAGACAAGGCCGACCGCAGACGCGCCCATGCGGATAGCCATCCATGCCTCTTCGATGCTGCCAATGCAGCAAATCTTGACCCTCGGCTTTGCGGTAGCTTCCATAGAAAAACTAAGGTCAGTACCGCCTGCGGTAGCGGGCGGGTGGTCGCGTTGCCAAAGACCCGCCCGCTACCGCAGGCGGTACTGACCTGCTCTATCCTTTCAGTATTTCGGCACGCTCGCGTCTACTTCATCCGACCATGCGGTGATGCCGCCCTTTAGGTTCAGGAGCTTGCCTTGAAAGCCTGCTTCCCGAAGCGCGGCGATTGCCTTTGCGCTTCGGACTCCGCCTTTGCAGTGGACAACCGTCTCGCGCGTCTGGTCAATCTCGCTCATGCGACCCACCACTTCTTTGAGCGGGATGAGCCGGGAATCAGGGATGCGCGCAATCTCATACTCATTCGGCTCGCGCACGTCTATGATTTGCAGGTCATCGCCCGTGTCCAAACGCTCTTTGAATCGTGTGGCCGTAATCTCTTCCAGGGGTTGCTCGGCCTGCGCCGTTGCAGTAGGTTCCGGCTGCGGTCTAAGGCCGCAGAACTCTTCGTAATCAATCAGCGCGCGAATAGTCGGATTCACTCCGCAGACGGGACACTGCGGGTCTTTCCTCAACTTCAATTCGCGGAAGCGCATCTTCCAAGCATCAAACAGTAGCAGGCGATTTATCAACGGCTCGCCGTCACCCAAAATCAGTTTGATGGTTTCGTTCGCCTGAATCGCGCCGACGATGCCGGGCAGCACGCCCAGCACGCCGCCTTCCGCGCAGGAAGGGACTAGACCGGGCGGCGGCGGCTCCGGATAAAGACAGCGATAGCACGCGCCGCGCTCAGCCCAGAACACGCTCGCCTGTCCCTCGAAGCGAAAGATAGAGCCGTAGACGTTCGGCTTGCCTGTGAGCACGCACGCGTCGTTTACCAGATAGCGAGTCGGGAAATTGTCTGTACCGTCAACGATGATGTCGTAATCACGAAAAAGCTCAAGCGCGTTTTCGCTCGTCAATCTAAGCTCGTGCGGCTCAAGCTTGATGTGCGGGTTGATGTCTGCCAGACGGTCGCGCGCCGATTCAATCTTGGCTCGCCCGACATCCTTCGTGCCGTGTACTATCTGTCGCTGAAGGTTGGACGCGTCAACCACATCGAAGTCCACTATGCCCAGACGACCAACGCCCGCCGCCGCCAGGTACATGCCGAGCGGTGCTCCTAATCCGCCTGTGCCAATCATCAGCACGCTCGCGGCCTTCAGACGCCGCTGCCCATCCATGCCTACCTCCGGCATAATCAGGTGGCGGCTGTAGCGCGCAATCTCTTCGTTGGAGAGCGTTGGTAGCGGCTCTTCCGCTATCAACTCTTCCGTCGCCGCGCCGCCCGCAATCGAAGGCACAATCGTAATGGTGTCGCCATCTTTCACAGGCGTCTCAAGACGCGACGAGTGGCGTATGTCTTCGTCGTTGACGTAAACGTTGACGAAGTTGCGCAAAGTGGTTTCGTCGCTGTAGAGATGCTTGCGCAACTCCTCGTACACGCCCGTCACACTATTGAGCGCTTCGCCGACCGTTCCTGCCTCAACCTTCAACTCTGATTGCCCGCCCGCAAATTGCCGTAGCGCCGTCGGAATGAAAACTGTCACTGCCATTTTCTTTACTCCTGTGGATTGTTTACAGCCTCTGTGTTTATCTCTTCCGTTTCCACGCTCTCTTCTTCGACCTCGTTAGGGTTGGGGAGTTGAGCGCCGGACGGAACAATCCAGGTTTCGAGCGAGCCGGAGTCTGTCAAGTCGTTCTCCTCAACCGGCGCGACAATAACATAGAGACGGTTTCTGCTAACTCCGTATTTCTCCTCAAGCTTAGATTTCCATCCTTCTACGAGCGAGACCATATCCACTTGAGGCTCTTTTTCAGCCGGTGTATCTTTCGATGCATCTTCCGTTTTTTCTACAATCTTTTTTGCAGGGCGTATGATGACGCACGCGCTCAAGCGCTCGTTTTTGTCTAGCACGTCCGCGAAGCCCTCGAAGATTTGTCGAGTGACGGTTTCATCATCCAAGGCAAACTGTTCATAAGAGCTTATACGAACCGCCTTGTCAGGCACAGGCTCAGCCCCTTTCGCTTCCGCGACGGGCGGCGAAGCGTTCGCGGGCGCAACCCAAATCTCTATCCTGTAGGAGCCGGTCTCGACCGGCACGTCGTATCCGCCGCAGACTATTTCAATCTGCCCGGCACTGATTTTGTAGTCAACCTGTAGATTGTCTGCGACCTCTTTGGCTGCCCTGCGCCAAGCGCCCGGCGCTGCGCCCTTAGCGTTATAAGCGACGACATAGGCACGCACAGAAGATTTTTGCCGCAGCACATCTGCCAGAGCCGCGAACGTCACGTTCCCTATAGAAGGCCCATCTTCTACATACATGCCCACGTTTTCCGACGAGTTGTATTCCAGAAATTTCCCTGTGAAGGTTTTTGTTTCATTCTCATACTTTTGAGGCTCGGGCGGTTCGGCTCCGGGCGGGAGTATCCAGAACTCCGTCGCAGACATCTTCAATTCTTTATAGCGACCGCCATAGACAGACTTGATACGCGATGCCTCAAGGCCACGCGCTGCAATCAAATAGTTCTCTGAAATTTTCTGCCGAAACTCTCCGCTGCCTGAGCCTTCACCCTCTGGCCCGTAGGTGATGATGTACCCGGTTGTGAGCGGTTCGTTCTGTAGCTGAATGGCGAAATTATCCAGCCGCGCGCCCAGGTCGCAGCCGTAAGCTGCCTCGAACTCATCGAACTTTTGCGCTGTCGGTTCTGAACTCCGCGCCGTTTCCTGTGCTGCCGTCCGCGCGCCTGCAAATACTACGAGCGTAAGCAGCAGGCTGAAGAAGGGAATTGGAATTTGTCTTAGCCGGTAGCTCATAGCTCGTCTCTCTCCTTTATCTGTTCTTCAGCGAAGCTTGAACGATCAGTCAACATCTCCCATGAAAAGAGATTACCCGCGATGCCTTCTCTGACGGAGACTATAATATAAGAGTAGGACGGCCACGCGTGCTCAAGGTCGTAAGCAGAAGGGGCAGCCGGATGATCCGGGTGCGAGTGATAAAAGCCCACTACATCAAGCGAGCGCTCGCGTGCATAGCGCTCGCCGCGCATCAGTTCTTCGGGACGAATCAGGAAGCGATTGCGCTTGGCCTCTTCTTCGCGCGCATTTGAAATTGGATAGACCTCTGAAACTTCTTTGTAATCTTCCTTAAAGCTTCCGATGAGCAGCCCGCAGCACTCGTGTGGGTAATCGCGCTCGCCGTGCGCGCGCATCTCTGCCAGATGCTCAGCCCTGAGATAGATCATCGCGCCTCTTCCCAGAACTCTTCGTCCAGATAGCGTTCGCCCACATCGCAAAGAACTGTAACAACAAGAGAGCCTGCCGGTAGCTTGCTCGCAAGCCTCAAGGCGGCGAAGACATTCGCGCCGGAGCTTGTGCCGACCAGAAGCCCCTCTTCTCGCGCCAAAAGTCTAGCCACACTTTGCGCCTCTTCCGTGGAGACGGTCTGGTTCTCGTCCGCCAGCGCCGGGTCGTAAATCCCGGGCACAATCACAGACGCCATGTGCTTCATGCCCTCAAGGCCGTGAAAGGGCGAATCGGGTTGCATGGAGACGGCGCGAATGCTCGGATTGAACTCTTTGAGCCTGCGCGTTGTGCCTGTGAAAGTACCGGAAGTTCCCATGCCCGCCAGAAAGTGCGTGACTCTGCCCGCAGTCTGCTCCCAGATTTCCGGCGCGGTTCCTTCGTAATGGGCGCGCCAGTTGGCGGGGTTGTTGAACTGGTCTGGATAAAAATAGCGCTCCGGCTCATTCCCGGCCAACTCGCGTGCGCGAAGCTGTGCGCCGTCTATGCCTTCTACCGGAGCGGTTTCTACAAGCTCCGCACCGTATGAGCGCAGGATGCGTTTACGCTCCACGCTGGCGTTTCGCGGCAGACAGATTGTGACACGATAGCCGCGCTGTGCGCCGATCATAGCGTAAGCGATGCCTGTGTTGCCGCTCGTAGCATCAATGATGGTCTTGCCCGGTTGCAGAAGACCGCGCCGCTCTCCGTCAAGAATCATAAAAAGCGCCGCACGATCTTTGACAGAGCCGCCGGGATTGAGATGCTCCGCCTTCGCATAGACCTCAACCCCTGTGGGAAGGTCGCGAGCGACGCGCCCCAAATGTAAAAGCGGCGTCCCGCCGATGCTCGACAACAGGTTAAACCCCGACGAGCGACCGGCGGGACTCTCCAAAAGCTTTTCCGTCATCTTCCTTGATGAGAATAATTCTCAAAGTCCTTTTGAGTCCAGTAGGAACTACTGATAATAGCCCAGTACTTCAGTGCTGGGAATACGTTGCGGATAAAAAGAGTAGAGTCCCGTAGGGGCGACTGAACATTTCCTTTCAGTCGCCCCTACGGGACTCTACTCTTTTTCCTATCTTTTGACCCAGCGATAAATTGCTGGGCTATTTTCAAATGTCCCTGACGGGACAACTGGCGAAGCTGATTTTTCAAACAGCTTCTTACTTTTGCCTTTTACCTTTTTAATTTTGCATTGCTTAAGGTGTGGCGCGTAGCGCTCTATCCAGAAAGTCTATGACGCGACGGTCGTAGACTTCGGATTGCTCGCCCGTCGCCAGACGCAGGTTGTAGCCGGAGACGGGCAGCTCGCTTTGAAGCTCTACGCTTGCGCCTTGCGGGAAACAGTGAGCCAGCGCAACCGTGGAGTTGTGTAGCGGGGGCGTGTCGTTGCTCGCCAGCAACAGCACCTGACGGTCGGGCAATGTCGAAGCCGCCGCGCAGGCCGGGGCATTGCTGTATCCGCCCGTGAAATAGATTTTCATCCCTGTGCGCGCCAGCCATTGCACGAAGCCGTTGTCCATGCCGGTGCGCTCACGCACTGCTGTGTTAAGCACGTCGTTCGGCGCGTTCGGAATCGAATCGAGCGCGAGCGCGCGTATCTCCTGGCTGCGCGTGGCAGCTTGCAGGCTGGTGTATGCGCCAAGCTCTACGCCGTAGAGTCCTATGGCGGAACCTACGAGCGGGCGATTCTGCGAAGTCTTAAGCGAGCGCAGGTAATCCAGCGCGGCGAGTGTGTCTTCCGTTTCGCGTGTGCCGAAGGATGTCCAGTTGACCGGAGGGTTAAGACCGTGGCCGCGCAGGTCAGGCCAGAGAATAGTGAAATTGGTCGTCTCGTTGAGCTTGACGCCAAGGTTCAGGAGCCAGGAGCGGTCTGCGCCGTAGCGATGTAGAAGAATGACTGCGGGTGCGCCCTCGCCTCCGCGCAGGAGCCAGCCGCGTGCGCGTGTGCCGTCGCGGTTAGTCCATGTCTCTTCGGTCGCTTTCAATCCCGGCCCGCTCAACTGTGTGAACTTTTCGGGCGTGACCAGATACTCTTGGCGCGGCGGGCGCGTCGCGCCGTAAACGAGCCACCCGGTAATAGTCACCAGCACCAGCGCGAGCAGCAAGATAATGGGCAGAAAAGCCCTTACAATCCTTCTTCCGGTTCTTCTACGAGGTGGCATCTATCCTCATCATAATTAATGAGCGGCGAAGACGAACTCAGGATAAAGACTTGAACTTTTACGTTGCATAGTACAATCCGGCTTCACTCTTCTACAAAATGAGAGCGTGCCTGCGTGTAATCTTCAGGCGTGTTGACGTTCTCGAAGAAGCTCTGCGCGCCCTGTAAATCCGCCAGCTCTTCCCAGGCGACTATGCGCGCTCGCACCATCTGAATCAAAGCGCGCGGGCGGCGCTCGCCCTGCTCTATCAATTCCGTTGCGCGCTCCCTGCAAGGATGCGTGCGGTACAGAGCGCAGAGCGGCTGCAATCGCCCGTCCGGTTGAACGGGCACGACCGCTTCCGAATCCGTGCGTAAGGCCGCAAGCCGCTCGAACAGCTCGCCCGTCACGAAGGGCAGGTCGCAGGCGATAATGGCCGCCCACTCTGCCTCGCACGCTGTGAGCGCCCCGTGTAGACCGCCCAGCGCCCCCCAGCCCGCGTAAACGTCCGGCACATTCCCGTACTTCAAAGAAGAATCTACGTCTTTCGCCCCTACAAGGTTTACGCGCTCGGCGACCAGCCGGACGGCTTCCCCTGCGCGTTCCACAAATGAACGTCCGTTCAGAGTGAGCCGGGCTTTGTCGCGCCCCATACGGCTCGACGCGCCGCCTACCAGGACGAAGCCTTCTATATCCATCGCCAGCATGGGTGAGGGATAAACCGAAAAAGTATCTAGCATTGCTCAGGGATGGTTGCGAAAACCTTGCAAGGCGCAAATTAACACGTGCGGGCACGCCCCGCAAGTAAAACGTTTTCCCTGTAGACTGCATCATAGATGCTGCATACAAGTACACGGCATGGTCACAGGCAGGCGGCGCTGGAGAGCAAGGCAAAATTAAAAAGGAAAAAGGCAAAAGTAAAGATACGTTCTTTGAGCTTGAATCAGATAAAAGAATCAAAGCGAAGCTTTGTCCGACCTTTTGCATTTTTAATTTTGCATTCTGCCTTCCAATACTTCCTTGACCGCCATCGAAAGCCGAAGTTATAGTCGCTCTGGCGCTCCTTTCTTTCCCCCGGACGCGCTGCCCGCTCTGCCGCTTAAGGCAGGCGCTTACCCTTTTTTAGTTTCCGGTTGACCTGTATTTTCCCAGAGGTTCTTTAATGAAAAAGTTTTTCGCAGTGACTTTCCTGTTAGCTTTGGCGGTCGCGGCTCTACACACGAGCGCAATCGCGCAGCAAGCTGTTCCGGCCAGCGCCACGGTCGGCGAAGCTCGCTTCTTTCCCCTGGAAGATATACGTCCGGGCATGAAAGGTGTGGCATGGACTGTCTTTGAAGGCGCGGAGCCGGAAAAGATAGAGGTAGAAATCCTGGGCGTGCTGCCCGGTTTCATGGGGCCGCGGCAGTCGGCCATCATTGCCAGGCTTTCCGGGGCGAAGGTTGAGAAGACCAACGTGTTTGCAGGCATGAGTGGCTCGCCCGTATATATTGACGGCAGACTGGTCGGGGCTATCTCGTTTAACTTTCCGTTCGGCAAAGAGCCGATTGCGGGCATCACCCCGATCAAGCAGATGATTGACATCTTCGAGCGCAACTCCGCCGGGACAGACCGCAGCGCGCCGCAGGAGCCGCGCTCTGTATCCTTCACACAATTAGCCTCGACCGAATGGAAGCCTAATTTTCTGAAGCCCGCCATGACAGGCGCGCCGCTTATTGCTCCTGTTTCCGCAGGCTCGCCGCTCGTACCTTTGCTCGGCCAGCAGTTCGCGCCGATTGCTACGCCGGTAGTCTTCGGCGGCATTAGCCAGGAAGCGCTCGCCAAGTTCACGCCGCAGCTTATTGCCAGCGGCCTGATGCCGGTCGCGGGCGTGGGCGGCGCTGCCAGCATCACGCCCTTGGGCAAGATTACCGACAAGACGCTCGCTCCCGGCACGTCCATCAGCGTACAACTCGTGCGCGGCGACTATTCCATAGCAGCCTCCGGCACTGTGACCTTCCGCGACGGCAATCGTATATACGCTTTCGGCCATCCGTTCCTGAGTCTAGGCTCATCCGATATGCCCATGACCGAAGCTTCTGTCGTGACTGTGATTTCCAATGCGAACAGCTCCTTCAAGCTGACGGTTCCGGGGCAGATGGTCGGCAGCATCTCTCAGGACAGGGCTACTGGAATTTACGGCCAACTGGGAGAAGCGCCCCGCATGATTCCTGTGCGCGTGCTGTTGCGCACGAGCCGCGACCGCGTCGAGACCTTCAACTACGAGGTGGCGAACGATACTTTTCTGACGCCGCTTCTACTGAACCTGACCATCTACAACACCATTGCTTCAACGGAGCGCGGGCTTGGCGATTCGACCATCAGCGTCAAAGGCCAGATCAACGTCAAGGGACACAACCCCATTCAGATTGAGCGTCGCTTCTCCGCTACGAATGCAGCCACGCTCGCCGCAGGCTCGGTTGCGGTGCCCCTGCAAGCTCTGCTTTCGAGCGGCTTTGACAATGTGGAGATTGGCGGCGTCACGCTCGAAATTTCTTCCTCCGATACCAGATACACAGGCACCTTGGAACGCGTCTCGCTCGACCGCACGGAAGCGCGTCGAGGCGAAACGGTTGAAGTGCAGGCTTACGTCCGCACGGAATCAGGCAAGCAGTTCGTGCAGCGCATCCCTGTGCAGATTCCCTCGGACATTCCGCCCGGCCAGCTTATTCTCTTCGTAGGCGACGGCCAGTCCTTGCAGCAAGCCTCTGCCGCACAGAATTTCGTCCCGCAGAATCTTGGGCAGCTCGTGAACGCCATCAACAACGTCAAGAAGAACGACCGGCTCTACGTGAAGCTCTATCGCGTCACACCGGGCGCAGTCATCGGCACAAGCGAGATGCCGAACCTGCCGCCCTCTGTCGTCGCTACACTTAACAGCGACCGCGCTTCCGGCGGCTACACGCAGACCAACCTCTCGCCGATTTACGAGAAAGAACTGCCGCCCGCGGAGTTCGTCATTTCGGGGCAGCAGCTCATAGGCATAGACGTGCTGCGTTAGAGATAAAGAGTAGCAAGAGACAAAAAGGCGAGGTGAGATAATTGAAATCTCATCTCGCCTTTTCTTTCTGCCTCAAAAAGAGGCGTTGGTAGCTGCTTGAAAAGCCCCGCTAGGGGCTTAATGTTTATAGTTAATCCGAATGAGCATAGACCCCGCTCCGCGAGGTGCGGCATGTTCTGTAACAATGACATTCGGCTCCTACGGAGCGGAGAGCGAGAGAGACTCTTGAGTCGCAGATTTTTATAAGGTCGTTTCTAATTTGCTTATCTGGAATTGAAAGCCTGTCGTTCGATGATGAAAAGGAAACGGCGCTCGGATTCGGGTATGAGCACGGATTGATAACTGAGCCCGGCTTTTTCAATCTGTTCCTGAAGTGCCGTGCCGCCGAAAAAGAGTAGCGTGCTTGAGGGCGGCGACCATGCGACAAGCTCTGCGAACTTTTCCGTGAAGCGTTCAATAGCACGGCAGGTAACGAAGTCTGCTTCCGGTGCAGGAGTTTCTTCAAATCTCTTTGCGATAACTCTGGCGCGTTCATTCGCTTCAACCAGCCGCAGGGCTTCGCGCAGGAAGACTGCCTTCTTCTGTGAAGCTTCGACGAGCGTGGCCTGAATGTCCGGGCGCATAATGAGGCAGGGAATTACTGGCAGCCCCGCGCCTGAGCCTACGTCCAAGACACGCGCGAGCGTTGAAAGAAAAGGAAGCGCCGCGAGTGATTCCAGCACGTGGCGCGTCGCAAACTCCACCGCAGAGCAGGGTGCAACCAGATGAAGCCGTGTGTTCCAACGGCTGACGATTTTATAGTAATCGCCTAGACGCTTCTCCGTCTCGGCGCTCAGTTGAACACCGAACGCGTGCGCGCTTCGTCTAAGGACTTCTATAAAATCTTCGACGGGCTTCTCGGCTGTCATCTCGCTTTAGCTTACACGAAACTGTTCGCATCCTGCACAAAGGTTTGAAGGCTGCGCTACATGTTCTGTACAATCAAGGCTGGCTCTCCCGCCTTGGCATCAGGCCACAAAAGAAGAGGTGTAAGAAAATGAGTCTCGCAAAGTCCCGGCTGTCTGCTATCACTTTGCTCGTCATTATGGCGGCGACAGTTATCTCTCTCGCCGATGCGGATGCGCAAAGTGTGCCGAACTCTTTGCCTGCGATAAGGACGCGCGCGGAGTTTGACCGTATTGCCCGCGTCTACAATTCTGAGACGCCCAATCCTCTGGCGCACATCATGTTCGTCATCGACCGCCGCGACAAGAATAGAATTTATTACGTCAACTCGCGGCGCTACACCTTTCACAAGGATTTCGTCAACGGCACGTATCTTTCGCTTGAGCGCGGGAAAGAATTTTTCGAGAACAACTATCTGAAGCCTAACCGCCGCTTCATCCTGGGCACCCTCGCCTATCAGAATCCAATCAAACGCTGGACGTTCGAGTTCTGGGAGGGCGACCTGATTCCTTCAGACCAGATTGAGCTTGCCTACGGTATCATCAACAAAACTTTCTTCGAGCCTGTCGCCTACAAGCCTAACTCTTTAAGACAGGAAGAAGCGTCCGCAACGCTTACCGGCATGGAGCGTGTGCTGCAAAGCGAGATGACAAAGGATCAGCCCTATCAGGGCTTGAACCTTGCGAGCGGCATTGGCCGCATTCACATCATCGAAAAGCTGGACGAGCACGTGGAGATTGGCGCAAACGAGATTCTGGTCTTGAGCGAAGTGCCGCTTAACCTGCCGCCTGTGGCCGGAATCATCGTCACGAAACCTTCCACGCCTCTTTCGCACGTCAATCTACTGGCGAAGTCATGGGGCATCCCGAACGCTTACATCAAGGACGCAGACAAAATTTTCAAGCAGTACGATACCTGGTGGGTATCTTTTGAAACGCGCCGCGACCAGTACCTTATCAAGCGCGCAGACCTCGCCCAGATTAAAGATTACCAGCGACGCGAGGCCGAGCGGCTGAAGATGATGGCTCCGCGTTTCGATCTGTCGGAAAAGCGACTGGCCGCGCTCTCTGAGCAGCGTGCTAAATCGGTCATAGCCTACGGCGCAAAGAGCGCCAATCTGGGCGAAGTCATGAACGCGCGCGTCCCCGGCATCTCTGTTCCCGCGGGCTTCACTGTTCCTTTCTATTACTACGACCAGTTCACCAAAGAGAACGGCCTTGACGATTTAATCACGTATCTGCGAGACGATCAGAAGTTCGTACACGACCCTGCGTATAGGCGCGAGCGTCTGACCAACCTGCGCGAGCGTTTCCAGCAGGGGAAGGTGAGCGCAGAGCTTCGCGCAGAAGTCCTTCGCCGCGCCGCAAAGGAATTTCCAGACAGGGGACTGTTCGTGCGCAGCTCTTCCAACACGGAAGACCTGCCGAATTTTAGCGGCGCAGGACTCTACGACACTGTGCCGAACGTGCGGGGCGACGAACAGATTATAGAGGCTATCAAAACCGTCTGGGCTTCGCTCTGGAAATTCGAGGCGTATGAAGCCAGAGAGCGAGCAGGCATAGACCATTCAAAAGTCTTCATGGCTGTCTTGCTTCAGGAGGGCATCAACTCGGAAAGCTCCGGCGTGATGATTACCACAGACCCTTTCGACAGAGACAACCGTGGCGCAATCTACATCAGCGCCAAGCGTGGGTTGGGCATCAAGGTTGTAGAGGGCAAGAAGATTGCCGAGCAGATTATCTTTCGCCCGCGCACCAACGCCATGCAGGTTCTGACGCGCTCGGCTGAAGACAGCCTGCTGACCTTTGACGAGCAGGGGGGCGTTAAGGAGATTCCGATTACAGGCGACCGCGCAGTGCTCACAGATGAAGTCGTACGCAGGCTGGTGCGCGCCGCCTCGGACATCAAACGCGTCTTCGGCAGCCGCGAACAGGACATCGAGTGGGCTTACATGCGCAACCAGATTTACATAGTCCAGTCACGCCCGTATATTGAAGGCAGTGACAAATAAAACAGTGACAAGTGACGAGTGACAAGTGACAAGAAAAGAGCGTGGCTTTGATAGAGTGAGCAGGATTGCTCTGGTTGGCATGACGTGTTGCGCCGTTCTGTTTTTCCTGAGCGCTTGCAACCGCAATGAGCCGAAGCTGGTTAGTAATCAAACGACGGTCGCTAATGCTAACACGCAAAGCAACAAGCAGGCGCAAGGGAGTGCGCCTGCGGCAAACTCGTCATCTGCTCCGGGCAAGCCCGCGATGGGCGAGGCTATAAATACTTCGGAATACGACGCCAGAATCAAGCGGCTGGAGGAGCAGGCGAAGAAGAAGCCGGATGATGAGGCCACGCGCAAGCAGCTTGCACAGGCTTATCTGGAGCGCGGCAACGCGCTCACGCAGGCAAAGCAATACCAGTCGGCGCTCGGAGACTACCGACGCACGCTGCGCTACGACCCGGACAATGAAGAAGCGAGCCGCTGGTCTGACATCATTATAGGCATTCTGAAGCAGATGAACCGCGCAGTGCCCGCAGAAGGCGCTGAGCCTACACCACTAAAACAGTGACAGGAACAGTTTTGAGTTTTCAGTTTTCAGCAGAAGAGCCAGTCGCTTTTGCTGAAAACTGAAAACTCAAAACTAAAAACTGCATTTAATCTATGAGCGAAAAATATTTTGTTGATGGGTTGTTGAAGGGGCACGTTGCTTTTGTGACGGGCGGGGGGACTGGCATTACTGGCGGCGTGGCTCGTGCGCTGGCCGAAAGTGGCGCGCAGGTTTGTCTGGTCAGCCGTCGCATGGAGCACCTTGAGCCTGCGGCGGAGAGGATTCGCGCCGCAGGCGGCGAGGCGATGGCTGTCGCCGCGGATGTGCGTAACATGGAAGAGGTGGAGCAGGCGGTCGCGGCTGCGGTCGAGCGGTTCGGGAAGCTGGACATAGTGGTCAACGGCGCGGCTGGAAATTTTCTATGCCCTGCGGAAGAGCTGTCACCGAACGGCTTCGGGACGGTGGTGGACATAGACCTCAAGGGCACATTCAACGTCTCGCGCGCAGCGTTCGAGGAATTGAAGAAGAATCGCGGGCAGATTCTCAACATCAGCGCGACGCTTCATTACGGAGGCACGCCCTTGCAACTTCACGTCTCTGCGGCGAAGGCGGGCGTTGACGCCTTAACGCGCAATCTGGCGGTCGAGTGGGGGCGCTACGGGATTCGCACGAACGGCATCGCGCCGGGGCCGATTGAAGATACGGAAGGCATGAAGCGGCTCGTCCCCGAAGATGTCAAAGAGAGACTGAGAGGACACATCCCGCTCAGGCGCTTCGGACTTATTAAAGATATAGAGCGTGCTGCGGTCTTCCTCTGCTCGGATGCGGCGAGCTTCATCAACGGCGCGGTGATTGTAATTGACGGCGGACATTGGCTGGCGACCAGCCGGTTTGCGGATGCATGAGGTTGAGCGGGCTTCCGATGATGAGTGTAACGTGAGCTGCAATTCACCGCCGCAGAGACGCGGAGAGTTGGTCAGTACCGCCTGCTTAAGCCGGGCGGGTGATAGCTATACTTGAGACCCGCCCGGCTTAAGCAGGCGGTACTGACATGGACGCCTCTGTGCCCCTCTGAGTCCTCTGCGTCTCTGTGGTGAAAATCAAGCAACTTTACGCTCAACTGAAAGTTAAGCAGTTCACCCAAACCTGATTATGCTCGAACTTCAGCCTGCGACATTTGAGGATTTTGTGCGCGAGGCGGCGCGGGGCAACGTCGTGCCTGTTGTCCGAACTGTGCTTGGGGATTTACAGACACCCGTGGGCGCGTTCATGCGTGTGGCGGGCGATGCGCCTTATGCGTTCCTGCTGGAATCGGTCGAAGGCGGCGAGCGCGTCGCGCGCTACTCTTTCCTGGGCGCGAATCCTGAGATGGTCGTGCGCGGGCGCGGCGGGAAAACTTTGATAGAAGTCGGCAGTGAAAAGATGACCGGGCGCAATGAGCGCGCGGTTGATTTCCTGCGCGAGCATTTCAGGGCTAGAAAATTAGCGCGCACGCGCAGCAGTCTTGCTCCGTTGGCGGGCGGCGCAGTTGGCTTTTTCTCTTATGACGCGGCGCGCTGGTTCGAGCCTGTTCTGGAAAAAGGTTATGAGAGAGAGCCTGCGTGCGACGATGCAGTGTGGATGTTCTATCGCACGCTGCTGGCTTTTGATCGCGTGCGCCAGCAGGTGTTGATAACGTCTGTGGTCTTTACGGAAGAGGCCGGTGGAAGCCGCATACGCCTGCGCGAGCTTTATGACAGTGCTGTGGCGGAGACCGAGCGCATCGAAAATCTTTTACTGGAAACGCCCGCACTCAAAGCGGAATCTAAGCGGCAGACGGACGAGGGGGCTTCCGCGCAGTTTCAATCGAACTGGACGCGCGAGAAGTTTGAACAGTCAGTGCGTGACATCAAAGAGCAGATAGCGGCGGGTGAGTGTTATCAAGCGGTGCTCTCGCAGAAATTCAGGAAGCGTGTGACGGTTGATCCCGTTGCTATCTATCGTGCGCTCAGGGCTACGAACCCGTCGCCTTATATGTATCTGCTGCGCCTGAAAGGTGAAGCAATCATAGGCGCTTCGCCGGAGATGCTGGTCAGGTGTCGCGGGCAACGGCTCGATTATCGTCCGATTGCGGGTACGCGTAGACGCGGCGCGACCGAAACTGAAGACTGGCTCCTTGGCGAAGAGATGCGCACGGATGAAAAAGAGATAGCAGAGCACATGATGCTGGTTGATTTGGGGCGCAACGACCTTGGACGCGTGGCGGATTATGGCTCGGTCGAAGTCGGCGAGCTAATGACGATTGAGCGCTACTCGCACGTACAGCACCTGGTCACATCTTTGCGCGCACGCCTACGCGATGGTCTTGATCGCTTCGACGCGCTGGCTTCCTGTTTTCCTGCTGGCACTGTGACGGGCGCGCCGAAGGTTCGCGCGATGGAGATCATACGCGAGCTTGAGCCGGAAGCGCGCGGCGTTTACGCAGGCTCAATCGGCTATATGGACTACGCTGGCAATCTTGATTCGTGCATAGCGATTCGCACCATCGTCATCAAAGACGGGGAAGCCACCGTGCAGGCCGGAGCCGGAATTGTTGCCGACTCCGTGCCGGAGCGCGAGTATGAAGAGACGGTCAACAAGGCGCGCGCGCTCGTACGCGCCGTCGAGATGGCCGAGAAGGGACTATGAATCATAGATGCAAAATTGTAGGGGCAGGGCTAGTCCCTGCCCGTCGCGCAAATGCGCGAAAATGGATACGCATTTATTCAATCTTGAATAAAGGATGTGGTTTATCATCGCGCTCGCGCACGATACGGGCAGAGGACTTGTCCCTCGCCCCTACAGTTTTGTTATTCCTGCTCTTAGCTTCTTTTTCAATCGTGAATGCTCAGGAAGGTTCCGCGCCTCAAGCGCCTAAGAAGATTAACGAACGTGGCGCGGCAGCCGCAGCAACGGCGCAGAAGAAGCCGGAGCCTTTCGACGGCGCGAGCGTGACGAAGATGGCCGAGCAATGCGTGACGCTCGATACGGAAAGCGGAGTGATTGTGATAGAGATGCTGGCAGAGGCTGCGCCTGAGACCGCAAGAAACTTTCTCAATCTGGCCGCAACGGGCGTGCTTGATACGACCACCTTCAGCCGCATCGTTAAGGGTTTCGTCATACAGGGCGGCAATCTCTCCACGAGCGAGCGCTGGAGCATGAGCGAGGGCGGCGGCGCTGTGCTCTGGGAGCGTGCGCGGCGCACGATTCCTGATGAGCCGAACTACGTTAAGCATGTGCGCGGCATAGTCTCTATGGCACGCTCGGATGCGCCTAACAGTGCGACGACCCATTTTTTCATCGTAGTCAGCCAGGAAGCCTCAAGCCTTGACGGTAAATTCGCAGCCTTCGGGCGCGTCAAGAACGGCATGGAGGTCGTTGACGCCATTAACAACATGACGACCGAAGGCGAAAAGCCTGCGAAGCCCGTGCGCATCAAGCGCGCAACTGTTGCGCCCTGTGTGAAGCCATAACGGTAATGAAAGGGAAGCTAATCCTCATCAGAAAGTTTAGAAGTATGTTGATTGTCAGACCAGTAATCCTCTTAATCTCTATGCTGCTCGTCCTTGCGGGATGCGGCGTAGACCAGAGCAACGTCAAGCCCAGTCGAGAGAATGCGCGGCGTGCTCTTAATTTGCGCGGGATAGAGTACAGCGAGCAATCTTTTCTGGCCTATGCAGCGGCGGGCGATGTCTGGGCTGTGAATGCTTTCCTGGCCGCAGGTATGAATCCGAACGCCAGAAATGAGAAGGACGAGACCGCCTTGATTGTGGCTGCGACTAAAGGCGACGTTGAGATAGTCAAAGCGCTGCTCAATGGAAACGCAGACATCAACGCCGTGGACAGAGAGAAGCGCACGCCGCTCATGCGCGCTCTGATATATGAGCGTGAGGAGGTGGCTAGAATGCTGCTCGACAGGAAGCCCGATCTGAATATGCAGGAGAAGTTCGGCCAGTCATCGCTCATGATAGCTTCGTGGAGAGCGCCAGGGCTTGTGCCTGTAATGTTAGAGCAGGGCGTGAACGTCAATCTTCAGGACAATGAGGGTGAAACGGCGCTCGTGCGCGCCGCAATGGCCGCACGCGCAGACGTTGTGCGCGCACTGCTACAGAAAGGCGCAGACCCTAATCTCAAAAACATACTTGACGGCACGCCTCTGATGTTCGCCGCCGCCAACGGCCACATAAATGTCACGCGCGAGCTTGTAGCAGGCGGGGCGAACATTCACCTCAAAGATAAAAAGGGACGCACCGCTCGCATGTGGGCTGAGAAGGGCAACCACACAGAGGTTGCAACCTTTCTTCGCAACGCCGAAGAGGGGAAGGCATAATAAGAAGTGAGCAGTGAGCAGTAGAACGTAATGACTGCTCGACTCGCTTACCGCTCACCGCTTACTCTTATGATTTTAGTCATAGACAACTACGATTCGTTCACCTACAACCTGGTGCAATACCTGGGCGAGCTTGGCGAGGAAATAGAGGTGCGGCGCAACGACGAGGTGACGGTCGCGGAAGTCGAGGCCGATTGTTGTCCTGACAAGATACTTATCTCGCCGGGGCCGGGCACGCCCGACGGGGCTGGCGTCTCGCTTGAGATGATTGATCATTTCGCAGGCCGCATTCCAATCCTGGGCGTCTGTCTGGGGCATCAGGCAATCGCGCAGGTCTTCGGCGGGCGGGTGGTCAGAGCGCCGGAGCTTATTCACGGCAAAGCTTCCGAGATTTGCCACGACGGGAAAACTATCTTTGAAGATTTGGAATACCGCTTCCAGGCCGGGCGCTATCACTCGCTCATGGTCGAACGAGACAGCCTGCCTGATTCATTGGAAGTCTCCGCCACCACCCCCGAAGGCATCATCATGGGACTGCGACACCGCAAGATGAAATTAGAGGGCGTGCAATTTCATCCCGAATCAATCCTGACCACAGAAGGCAAGAAGCTGCTCGCCAATTTTTTGAAGTTGTGACGAGAGAAGTTTTCAGTTTTCAGAAGAAGAGCGCCCGTTTTTACTGAAAACTGAAAACTGTTAATTGTTCTTATGGCTGATGGACAGAGAGCCGAAGGAGGCAGGCCGTTGTGGCTGTTGCCGACGCCTGCGCGTAAGGACGAGCCGCAGGCGGGCGGGGGCTTGCGCGCTATTTTGCTGCGGTTGATGCGGGGCGAGAATCTGGCGCGTGGTGAAGCCTCGGCGCTGCTGGATGCTTTGCTTGACGGCGAGGCGACGGATGCTCAGATTGCCGCGGCGCTGGTGGCGCTTGCCCTCAAGGGTGAGACGGTTGAAGAACTGGCAGGAATGGCAGAGGCTATGCGCGCACGCTCTGTTCGCGTCAACTGTTGCCACGAGCATTTCATAGACACAGCCGGGACGGGTTCGAGTTATGCGAAGACCTTCAATGTCTCTACCGCCGCCGCGTTCGTCATAGCGGGCGCAGGCTTGCCCGTAGCCAAACATGGAAGCCGCGCGGCGACGAGCCGTTCGGGAAGCGCAGATGTGCTGACGGCGCTCGGCGTCAACGTCTCTGCCGAGCGGGCAGTCTCAGAGATGTGCCTGAATGAGCTTGGCATCTGCTTTATGTTCGCGCCTCTTTATCATGCGGCGACGGCGCGCGTGGCCGGTGTGCGCAGAGAGCTTGGCGTGCATACGACCTTCAATCTCTTAGGCCCGCTCACGAACCCTGCGGGAGCGCCACGCCAGATTATAGGCGTATGGCACAAAGCTCTGGTCGAGCCTCTGGCGCGCACGCTCTCTCTGCTTGGCACGACGCGGGCATGGGTCATGCACGGCAGCGACGGTCTTGACGAACTGACGCTTGCGGGAAAGAGTTTCGTCGCTGAGGCGAGCACAGGCAGCGAAGTAAAAACTTTTGAAGTCGAGCCGGAAGACTTTGGCCTCAAGCGCTCCGTCCTTGAGCACCTGCGCGGCGGAGATGCTGAGATGAATGCGCGTATGATACGCGAGGTCTTAACGGGCGAGCGCCGCGACGAAGCGCGCTCTCTGGTCATCATCAACGCGGCAGCAGCGCTCTTCGTCGGCGGCAGGGCTGAAGACTTAACAGAAGCCGCGCGCCTTGCAGCGCAGAGCCTGGACACTGGTGCCGCGCATGACAGGCTGAGCCGACTGGTCGAAGCGACAAATAAAGAAAGGGGAAAGGGTTAAGAGGGTAAACGGGGAAAGGGTTATACGTTTTCTCTGGAAGCCAGCTCTTTCCTTTTACCCTCTGCACCTTTTACCGCTTAGAAGTTGTTTGAACAGTCAGATTCGCCAGTTGTCCCGTAGGGACAGTTGATAATAGCCCAGCCATTCATGGCTGGGTTAAAGGGTAAGAAATAAAGTAGAGTCCCGTAGGGACGACTGAAAGCACATGTTCAGTCGTCCCTACGGGACTCTACTTTATTTCTACATGACGTATTCCCAGTGCTGAAGCACTGGGCTATTATCGTTTCATCCCTACGGGACTTTGAACACAGCTTCTTAAGTTTTATTCATGGACTTTCTGACGGAGATAATGGCGCGCAAGCGTGAGCGCCTGGCGGAAGCCAGGGCGTTGTGTGCGGTCGAGGCTTTGCGTGCGAAGGCTCTTGAGGTGCGTGCATGTGCGCGCTCTCATGCTTTGCTGGCCGCTTTGAAGGATGGCTCGCGCCTTCATGTTATAGCAGAGGTGAAGCGCGCTTCGCCCTCCAGAGGGGTGATTAACGCAGATATAAATCCGGCTGCGGTTGCGCGGGCGTATGAGGCGGGCGGAGCGTGCGCCATCTCCGTCCTGACTGAAGAGGATCGCTTTCGCGGGTCGCTGGAAGACCTTCGCAGTGTGCGTGCGGCTGTCGGTCTGCCAGTGCTCAGAAAGGATTTCATCTTCGACGGGTACCAGCTTTACGAAGCGGCGCAGGCCGGGGCTGATGCTTTGCTCTTAATCGTCGCCGCTCTTGACGACGAGCGGCTTGAGCATCTAAGGCGCATCACGGAGGACGAACTCGGAATGGATGCGCTCGTAGAAGTTCACACCAGAGAAGAGTTGCAGCGCGCCACGGCTTCCGGCGCAACTCTAATCGGCGTCAACAATCGCAACCTGCACACATTCGAGGTCTCAATGGAGGTCTCTGTCGAACTGGCAAACTTTGCGCCCGCAGCCGCGACGATGGTGAGCGAAAGCGGCCTCCGAACGAAAGATGATTTACAAAACTTACGCGCGCTCGGCTACAGCGGCTTCCTCATCGGCGAAACTCTGATGCGTGCAACAGAGCCGGAACAGGCTCTGCGCGAACTGCTGTATGAAGAAAAGAGGTCAGAGGTCAGAGGCTAGAGGTTAGTAAAAAGAAATTCAACTACTGACCTCTAACCTCTAACCTCTGACCTCTCTTAATTGATTATGGTTCGAGTCAAAATCTGCGGGATTACGAATCTTGAGGATGCTTGCGCGGCGGTTGAGGCGGGTGCGGATGCGCTCGGGTTTAACTTTTATCCGCGCAGCCCTCGTTACATCAGCCGATTGGATGCGCGGCGCATCATAGAGCAGTTGCCTCCAGATATCCTGACGGTCGGGGTGTTCGTTAATGAGGCCGAGCCGGAAGCGTTGGCGCGCATGGCAGAGGAATCGAATGTTGGCGCGGTGCAGTTGCATGGCGACGAATCGCCAGCGTACTGCCGCGCGCTTGGTAATCTTTATGTCATCAAGGCGCTTCGCGTCGCCGAAGCTTTCGTGCCGGAGAGCGTGCTTGAGTATGAAACGGAAGCAATTCTGCTTGATGCTTTTGACCGTCGGGAGCGTGGCGGAACGGGGCGCACATTCGATTGGGATATTGCGCGGCGCGTTCGCGCGCTTGTCCCTAAACTATATCTTGCGGGAGGACTGTCGGTGGAGAATGTCTCTGAAGCTATAGAAACGGTTCGTCCCTACGCAGTCGATGCGTGCAGCCGCCTTGAAAGTACGCCGGGCAGAAAAGACCCGGAGCGCGTGCGCTCCTTTATTTCAGCCGTGCATGTTAAACCTTGACGGCACGCGCCCCCAATCGGTTATGCTGGCAATGTGGTTCGGATAATTTGTGAAGGTTACAAGCAGGTTCGCGTTTGCCCCTTAAGCTCACTTCCCCTTGCGTTAAGTTTGACGGTCTTCCCTCGACAGGACAAATTGAATGAGTTCTCCCACACTGGCACAACAGGAGCGCGCTCGTCTGCGTGAGCAGGGGCGCGTCCTCATAGTCACGGACAATCCGCCTTCAATCAAATTCGCACCGGCGCTCGAAGATGCAGGGCTTACAGTAGTCGGTACAAGCAAATCGGTCGCCGCCATCATCGCCCTGCGTAGAGCGCGCCCGCACATCATAGTAGCCGACGCACGCCTTCAGGGCTTGAGCACAAAAGAGCTTGCAAGCCAGTTACAGCGCGCCGAAGAGAGCGCCGTTCCGTTCCTCTTGGTAGGCACGGATGACTCCACTCTTGAGCGTCGCCGCGCGGCACTGGAAGCGGGCGCGTTCGATTACTTTCAGCTTCCCTCAGAGCTTCCCCTGCTCGTAGCGCGCACGGCTCAGCTTGTCTCTATACGACAGACTGTGGATCGCCTGCGTGCCGAAGCCGACCGCGATTACCTGACGGGGCTTTTGAATCGCAGGCGTTTCCGCACGGCGCTCGGCCAGGAAGTCGAACGTTGGCGGCGCTACAACACGCCTTGCGGCCTTGTCATAGTGGACGTAGACCACCTGAAGCGCATCAACGACACACACGGCCATTCGGCTGGCGACGTGGTGATACGTCACGTCGCAAGCGCTATGGCGCAGATGTCGCGTGACAACGACACGGCGGCGAGGCTCGGCGGTGAAGAGTTCGCGCTGCTGCTGGCGGGCGCGGATGCGGAAAAGGCAATCGCCGCCGCAGAGCGCCTGCGCCAGACGGTCGCAGCCGAAGCCCTCGAAGGCATTGGCCGCGTCACCATCAGTCTGGGCGTCGCAGCATGTCCGGCTCACGCACATAGCGAGCGCGATCTTTATGCAGCCTCGGACGCAGCGCTCTACACGGCCAAGCGTGAAGGGCGCGACCGCGTTTCCATAGCTCCGCTGATTAGCCTTTAAGAGCAGGGGCGTTATAATCCCAGCATGAACGAGACTCGTAACCTATGGCCTGACGCGCGCGGGCACTGGGGCGCGTACGGCGGAAGATTCGTGCCGGAAACCCTTATGGCTCCGCTCGAAGAGCTGGAAGCGGCTTATAATGAAGCGCGGCTTGATGAAGAATTCCAGAGAGAGTTCGCCTCGCTCCTACGCAATTATTCAGGGCGACCGACGCCGCTCTTCTTCGCTCGCCGCTTGACCGAGCGGGCCGGAGGCGCACGCATCTATCTCAAGCGCGAAGACCTCTCGCACACAGGCTCGCACAAAATCAATAACGCTCTGGGACAGGCGCTGCTTGCGCGGCGCATGGGGAAATGTCGCATCATAGCCGAAACGGGCGCGGGGCAGCACGGCGTTGCGTGCGCGACCGTCTGCGCACTCTTCGGCCTTGATTGCGTCGTCTACATGGGCGCGGAAGACATGCGTCGTCAAAGCTTGAATGTCTTTCGCATGCGGCTCTTGGGCGCAGAGGTGCGCGCGGTCGAGGGCGGCTCGCGCACGCTCAAGGATGCTATCAACGAAGCGCTGCGCGACTGGGTGGCTACACCATCGGACACCTATTATCTTCTGGGGAGCGCGCTCGGGCCTCATCCGTATCCTCTGATGGTGCGAGATTTTCAGAGCGTCATAGGGCTTGAGACGCGCGAGCAGATTGTTGAGAAAGAAGGGCGTATGCCGGATGTGCTCGTCGCCTGCGTCGGCGGCGGCTCGAATTCCATAGGCATGTTTTATCCGTTTCTTGATGAAACGAATGTCTCTATGATCGGCGTCGAAGCGGGCGGGAAGGGAAATGAGCTGGGCGAGCACGCTGCGCGCTTTAACGAAAGCGGAGGCGGGCGTCCGGGCGTCTTGCAGGGCACCATGAGCTACGTGCTTCAGGACGAGCGCGGGCAGATAGCTTCCACTCATTCCATCTCTGCGGGGCTGGATTATCCTTCGATTGGCCCGGAGCACGCTTTTCTACATGACACCGGGCGTGTCCATTATGTATCGGCCTCAGACCGGGAAGCGCTCGAAGCTTTCCGTCTTCTTTCGGAGTTGGAAGGCATCATCCCTGCTCTGGAATCCGCGCACGCCGTCTCGCACGCGCTTCAGGTTGCGTCCCGTATGAAGCCCTACGAGATAATCGTCGTCAATCTTTCCGGGCGCGGCGACAAGGACGTGACGACCGTGGCCGATGCGCTCGTAGGTGAAGCAGTTTGAGCCGCATCGCTGAAAGATTCGCCCGCCTGAAAAGCAAAGGGCGGCGCGGCTTCATCCCCTTCATCACGGCTGGCGACCCTGATCTGGAAACGACTTATGAGCTATTGATAGAACTGGCAGACGCGGGCGCGAGCCTGATAGAGCTGGGCGTGCCGTTCAGTGACCCCGTAGCCGACGGCCCCGTGATTCAACGCGCATCCGAAAGAGCGCTCCGTCATGGCTTCGGCATCGAGGAGATTTTAAATTTAGTTTCGCGGGCGCGAGAAACGCTGGATGTGCCGATTGTGCTCTTCAGCTACTTCAATCCGCTCTTGCAGTTTGGACTGGAGCGTCTGAGCCTTGAAGCTTCGCGGGCTAGCGTTGACGGCCTGCTTGTCACAGACCTTGTGCCTGAAGAAGCGTTAGAATTTTCCTCGATGCTTAGAGCGCGCAATCTGGACATGATATTCCTCGTCGCGCCGACTTCGACCGACGAGCGTTTGCGTATGGTCGCGTCGCGTGCCACAGGCTTCATCTACGCCGTCTCGCGCGCAGGCGTCACGGGCGCGCGTGCTGAGATGAGCAGCGACGCCGAAACCCTGGTCTCCCGCGTGCGCCGCTTCTCCAATCTTCCCATAGCCGTAGGCTTCGGCATCTCCAACGCCGCTCAGGTTAGAGATGTCTGGCGCTATGCTGATGCAGCGGTCGTCGGCTCGGCGATTGTTGCCGAGATTGACCGGCTATCGGGCGCAGAGGGTTTGGCAAAGCGTACTGGAGAATTTGCTCGCGCACTTCTTCCTGTGCAGGAATCTTAGAAGCTGTTTGGAAATTCCGATGTTTGCGCCTTCGGCGCAAATTCCCAGTGCTGAAGCACTGGGCTATTATCAATCGTCCCTGACGGGACTTTTCTAACAGCTTCTTAACGGGCTGGAGAGCTATGGATAATTCTGAGAAGCGTGAAAGAGGATTCAAACAAGGCGCGACCGTTCTGGTCGTGCTCCACAGCCCGCGCGAAAAATGCTGGGGCGTGCTGGATGAAATCACTGCGGCTGGTATCTTCGTGCGCGGGCTTGACCTGAATTCGTTTGACGATTGGACGCAGGCGGTCGCTCACGATGAACCTTTCATAGGCTTGACCGACCTCTTCTTTCCCATGTGGCGTGTGGAGCGTCTGACCAGGGACGAACCGGCTGAAGGCGTGCCGTCGCTCGCAGAGCAGTTCGAGCACCGCACGGGGCGCAAAGTAGAGGAGTTTTTGTAAGCCTTAAAGGCGAGACTTGCCGCAGGGCGGCGCAACGTGTTATACAGCCTCCGCGCCTCACCGACTTGACCGACAATCTGGCCTGAGACGAGAGAGGGGGCATACTCTTTTGCAGGCACGCGCGGGTCGGTTTTTTTGAAACCCCCTGATGAAAAAAGTTTGTTGCACGTGTGAAACGCTGTTCCATTCTCGCGGCGAGTGTGCTATACTGCACGGCAGTTCTCGCGGCAGCGCCGTGAAGACGCTTTATAAAAATCACGCAACGCGAAAAGGAACGGTAGAAAGAGATGTATCAAATGGCAGACGATAGAATGAGCGCTGACCGCGGCAAGGCCGTTGAAGCGGCGCTGCTTAATATTGAGAAGAGATTTGGCAAAGGCTCAATCATGCGCCTGGGCGCGCGTGAAGTCTCGGACATCCCGGCGATTTCCACAACTTCCATCAGTCTTGATGCGGCCATAGGCGTCGGCGGCGTCCCCAGAGGGCGCATCATAGAAATTTACGGGCCGGAATCAAGCGGCAAGACCACGCTTGCATTGCACATAGTTTCGCAGGCGCAGAAAAGCGGAGGCGTTGCTGCTTATATTGACGCGGAGCACGCTATGGACGCGGAGTATGCCGGAAAGCTCGGCGTGGATATTGACCAGCTTCTGATTTCGCAGCCGGATTCGGGCGAGCAGGCGCTGGAGATTGCGGAAGCGCTTGTGCGCTCGAACGGCGTTGACATAATCGTCATAGATTCCGTGGCGGCGCTCGTTCCGCGCGCGGAATTAGACGGCGAGATGGGCGATTCACTTCCGGGCTTGCAGGCGCGCCTTATGTCGCAGGCGCTTCGTAAGCTGGCGGCAATCGTCGCGCAGTCCAACACCTGCTTCATTTTCATCAACCAGATTCGAGAGAAGATTGGCGTCATGTTCGGCTCGCCCGAAACGACTACGGGTGGACGCGCGCTCAAGTTTTACGCGAGCCTCAGATTGGACATTCGACGCATAGGCGCAATCAAGGACGGCGACCGTGTGGTCGGCAATCGCACTAGGGTCAAGGTTGTGAAGAACAAGGTCGCGCCTCCGTTCCGCGAGTGCGAGTTCGACATAGTTTACGGCGAAGGAATCTCCATAGAGGGTGACGTGCTTGATCTGGCGGTGACGAACAGGGTCGTCGAAAAGGCTGGCGCGTGGTTCTCTTACAAGGGAGAGCGCCTGGGTCAGGGACGTGAAAACTCCAAGCAGAACCTGAAGGACAATCCTGAGCTTCTGGCGCGCATACAGCATGAGGTTAAGACCGCGCTGGGCATTCCTACGGGCGAAGGAACGGCTGTAGAGGCTACGGAAGCCGAAGAAACGGCTGCTCCGGCTGCTTCGAGCCGCAAAGCCGCCAAGTAAGATAAGTACAGAGGCTAGGGGTCAGAGGCCAGAGGTTAGTAAGGAGTAAATCTTTTACTAGCCACTAACCTCTGACCTCTTTTTTTGCCTTTTTAATTTTGCCTTTTTACTTTATTGTCTCCTTCGCTGATGAAATCCATCCTGATAAAAAACGGAACGCTGGTCACGATGGACGCAGACGATTCCATCCTAGAAGGCGATCTGCTCATACGCGATGGCCGCATTGCGAGCATCGGCGAGAAGGTTGATGCTGCCGACGAGGTCATAGATGCGGGAGGGTGTGCTGTGCTGCCGGGCTTCGTGCAGACGCACATACATCTTTGCCAGACGCTCTTTCGCGGCGCGGCTGATGACCTGCCGTTGATTGACTGGCTGAAGCGGCGCGTGTGGCCTATGGAGGCCGCGCATAACCTACAGTCCGTGCGCGCCTCTGCGCAACTGGGCATCGCCGAGATGATTCGAGGCGGGACGACATGCGCGCTCACTATGGAGACGGTCAATCACACGGGCGAAGCTTTTCGCGTGGCCGAAGCCGCAGGCTTTCGCGCGACCATAGGCAAGTGCATGATGGACAAGGGCGAGGACGTGCCCGCAGAGCTTCATGAAGAGACCGAAGGGAGCGTGCGCGAATCCCTTGCGCTGCTTGAAGAATGGCATGGTCGAGCAGCTGGCCGCCTGCGCTACTGTTTCGCGCCGCGCTTTGCCGTCAGTTGCACGCCTGAGCTGCTCGCGTCGGTTTCGCGTTTGGCGCGCGAGCATGGCGTGATGATTCACACGCACGCCTCCGAAAACAGAACGGAAATCGAGATGGTCGAGCGCGAAACGGGAATGCGCAACGTCATCTATCTGGATTCGCTGGGACTCACAGGGAAGGATGTCGCGCTGGCGCACTGCGTTCATCTGGACGATGCGGAGATTGACTTGCTTGCGCGTACCGGAACGCAGGTTCTACATTGCCCTTCATCGAATCTCAAACTAGGCTCGGGCATTGCGCGCATCTCCGAGATGCTTGAGCGGGGCGTCCAGGTCTCGCTCGGAGCGGACGGCGCGCCCTGCAACAACCGCTTGGATATGTTGACGGAGATGCGCACCGCCGCACTCTTGCAGAAAGTTTTGGCAGGCACGGAAGCCCTGCCTGCCCGTCGCGCGCTTCGCATGGCGACAATTGACGGAGCGCGTGCGCTTCAATTAGAGAGCGAGATTGGCAGCCTCGAAACAGGCAAGCGTGCAGACATCTCAATCATCAACCTCAAGCGACCTCACACCAGCCCGCGCACCTCTGACATAGTCTCTATGATCGTTTATGCCGCCGCCAGTTCCGATGTCGAAACGGTTCTGATAGACGGCCAGATAGTTATGCGTGAGCGGAAGCTTCTGACCTTGAACGAGCAAGAAGTGATAGAGGAAGCCAATCGCGAATCTGCGCTTTTAATTGAGCGAGCCGGGCTAGCTTAAGCGCGCGCGGCACACGCTACAGAATCGTTGGTCTTCTTTCATCAGTAGACCTATCCAGAAGAGCGGCAGACAAAAGACCAGCATCATCGCAAAGACTATCCACCCAGATTCCGAAATTTTTTGCAGCGTGAAGGGCTGGGCATTTGAGTGGCAGTAAGGACATCTGTAGCCGCCCGGATTGGGGCGGGGCATGCCTGCGGCTGGCTGCACAGCGGGCGGCGCATAAGGATTGTAAGACGGTGGCGGCGTGTATGTAGATTGCCGCTGCTGCTCCTGCGTCACAGGCCCTCTGGAGAGGTCAGTTGACGGCGCGCGACCCGTTAGCCACAAACTCGTCCCGCAGCCTGTGCAGACACGTGCGTTATCCTCGTTCAAGGTTCGACAGGCATCACATCGGATCATCTCCAGCGCCTCCGAAAGCTACAAAGCGGAATCGGATAATAACTCTACCTGCCGTTTATATCACGAAGTTTCCGGGCGGCTGGAACGAGAAGGGGAATTTTTGTGCCCGTTTTCAGCCGCGAAGCGGCGACGAGAAGCTAGCCAGACGTGAAACGTCTGGTCAGAGTCTTAGTGCAATTTTGAGATTTGAGCAGAAATAGAGCGCAACTTCTTTTGGCTTTAAGGGAAATCAAGAGTTGCCGTAAAAATGGCTGTGCCAGCTCGGGTGTTGCGCTTCCGGGGGGCGGGAGCGGCGTCCGAGCTGGCACGGGCGGGCACTATCGAAGTTCGGGCTTGGGATGTTGTCTTGCGACCAGACTGGAGTTTGGGCCACCAGTCCATCCTAAACGCGCTGAATTATACATCTCTTTGCGAAACTGTCAACGATTTTTTGTGACAAATACAACAAAGTTCCTCGTCCGGAGTATTTTGAGCAGCCACCAATTTATAGGTTTCGTTTTTTAGCAGAATGCCTGCGGAGAAGCAGTAGAGTTGTTAATATGATCAGGCTGACAATAACTCCGACTATAACCCAGACGTTGCCTATCAGCCCTAAAATTAGAATCGCTCCAAATATTAAGGTTCCCGGAGGCGCGAAGGTAAGAAAACCTGCAAGAAGAAGAACAGCAATACGTTTAAGACGCCTCATAGGGGTTGTCTGCCGGTCATTGCTCATACTCGAATCTTTATAGAACATCTTCTGCTGCGCGCCCGCGCTGAAGTCAGCCACGACGGCTCAGCCTTGCTCTTCCCACGATAGCTTTCGCTTGCTTGCCGAGAAGAGTTCCACCACAGGTTTACTAATGTAAGTACAGAGCGCGGCACCTGTCACTCCGCACGCTGCAATCATCATTGGGTAAACTTCAGCCATGTAGCGCGTCTCCGGCGCATAATGATATGCCATGAATGCCGTTCTCACCAGCATGATTAGTGCCAGCAGCATGACCAGCGGATGGCGGCGGCACAAGAGCAAAAGGCCAAGAATACCCCCCAGATGGATAGGCAAAACCGAGAGGACTCTCAGTACCAGCACATAAGGTGTTTGATGGGATGTGCTGAAACCTGTGAGCCACATGGAGACTGTTCGGTACAGAGGTAACAGGATGAAAAAACGCAGGGGGGCTTGTTTCACCCGCTCGTAAGCAAGGCTGCGAAAGTCCTGATCTATTTCGGGCGTAATCAAACGGGCTTGGTTAACGCGAGCCATAAGGTTGACGAGGCGTAAACGCTCCTCTTCGGAATCGTAAGTGCCTGGAGGCAACTGGCCGGGGTCGAAAGAAGCCGCCCCCGGAGTCCATGCCGGGGTGAAAGCGTAATCGAAGTAGGTCTCATCTTTTATCCATGTCCGCATCCACCAGAGATAGCCCGTCGGGAAGTAGCATTCCTGCGGGCAACCGTACTCCGAAGCCAGTGGCTGAAATTTACCTAAGGACAGATAATTACGCGCTACCCAGGGCGCGAGTACGAGCGCGACACCAAGAGAAAAGCTGATGAGATTGAACACCCTCTCGCGCACCAGCTTCCGCGCAAGCTCAATCAAGAGAAATAATATAAACGCACTCAGAAACAGCACCGAATCCGGCCTCGTCAGAATCGCAAGGCCGCATGCCAGACCTGCGCCAAGCCAGTACCATAAACCTTTACGCATCGCTAAAGTACACCCTGCGACTGCGAGCATCATAAAGAATATCGTCAACGTCTCGACGTGTATGCGCGCGACTAAGACGATGGTCGGCCAGGAGAGGATTCCGTAGAGCGCCAGCGCCCAGAGCGCCGCACTGCTCTTTAAGCGGGGCGGCGCGAGGCTAAATGCAGCGAAGGCGACAAGCAAACAAGTAAGCAGGTCAAGGACGGCTTGCGACAGCAATACAGCTAACTCGTTTCGTCCGAAAACGGCATATACGGCTGCGATAAAGAGCGGGTAGGCGGGCGCTGCGGCTTCACTTGGTCGATACGGTGCCTGTTTGTCCACAGAGAATCCATTCCCCTCCAAAATATTGATTGCGGTAGGTCTGTATCTAGGATCCATCAGGGGGTCAGGTAACGCCGCCACGAAGCCTATGCGCACAGTAAGCGCCAGCAGAAGTATTAGCAGGACTTTAAGCCACTGGACACGCAAAAAATCGCCAAAGTTCGGCGCACTCGAATCATCTTCGTTATAATCTTCTTGCACAAACTGGCTCGGTATTAGTAAAGTACGCAGGTTCAGCAGCAGTCCCTCCTCCAAATAGTATGTCTTTGGGCAGTAGTATAACAGTTTTCTTTCCCGCTTTTGATGATGAGGGAAGTATCGGTGCGCTGGTAACGGAGGCGCTCGATATACTGCCGTGTCTGACCGATGATTTCGAGGTGCTGATCATCAACGACGGGAGCACCGACGCAACCCTTGATGTGCTGGAAGACTTAGCTCGAAAGTCTACGCATGTTAGAATCATCAGCCACGAGCGTAATCTGGGATATGGCGCGGCGCTACGCACAGGGTTTAGCCAGGCTAGCAAGGATTTGGTCTTTTACACAGATGGCGACGGGCAGTATAAGGTGCAGGAGCTTTTGGCTCTGCACTCGCTTCTAACGCCAGCGATTGATGTCGTTAATGGCTACAAGGAGGCGCGCGCCGATGAGAGACATCGCAAGCTGTTGGGCGCGGCCTATAACCGTCTCGCGCATCTCTTGTTCAAAATCCCTGTGCGTGATGTGGATTGCGATTTCCGTCTAATGCGAAGACACGCCCTGAATCAAGTTGAGCTGGTCTCTTCGAGCGGAGTTATTTGCGTGGAGTTAATCCACAAGCTGCGACAGACGGGCTGTACTTTCGTTGAAATTCCTGTATGCCACTACCCTCGCATGCACGGACGCTCTCAGTTTTTCACTACCAAGCGTGTGGCTCGCACGGCTTTTGACCTCCTCTCCATGTGGCTGCGACTGGTCGTGTTGCCCGGTTTTCTTCCGGGTTACGGTATCCGTCAAGGAGCAACAGGCACACCAAACAATCAAGAAGAATCCGCTTAGGGCTAACCTGTGGATAAATTAATTCGTGCAAGACAACGTTCTTCAGGATTTTGAGATTAAATAAACGCTTGGCCGGTTCACACCTTTTCCACTTATGAATGTCTCAAAAGACTTCAGTGAATATAGAGGCCGTTCTGTGCTGATAACGGGTGGCCTGGGGTTCATCGGCAGCAATTTGGCGCGCAAACTCGTAGAGTTAAGCGATGTCGAAGTGATTATTCTGGACGCGCTGCTCCCAGACCAGGGCGGAAACCCATTCAACATCGAAGGCATCAGGGACAAAGTAAAGGTCTATACCGCCAGCATGTGTGATGACTGGGTAGTCAATCATCTGGTTCAGGGCGTTGACTACATCTTCAACCTTGCGGGCAGCGTTAGCCACCTTAATTCTATACGCGAGCCGCAAAGAGACCTGGAACTCAACTGTAGCGCCCAGTTGGTGCTCCTCGAAGCCTGCCGCAGCTTCAATCCACATGTGAAGATCGTGTTCACCAGCACGCGGCAAGTCTACGGTAAGCCGGTTTACCTGCCTTTCGACGAACAACACCGTATAGCGCCTCTGGATATAAACGGCATCAACAAATACGCTGCGGAAAACTATCACCTGCTTTACCAACGCCTTTACGGAACGCGTTGCGTATGCCTGCGGCTGACAAATACCTACGGGCCACGGCAACTCCTCAACCACGACCGCCAGGGCTTCATCCCGTGGTTTATACGTAAGGCAGTTGACGGGGACGTGATCGAACTGTTCGGGGATGGCAGGCAAAAGCGCGACATGAATTATGTTGACGATGTAGTGGAGGCTTTACTGTTGGCGGGTGCGAGCGAAGCGTGCGAAGGGGATATCTTCAACCTTGGAGGAGATACGCCGGTCACGCTGCGCGATTTAGCGCAGGAACTCATCTCCATCACCGGACGCGGCTCTGTTCAATCTGTCCCCTTCACGCCTGAGCGCCAGTTAGTTGACATAGGCAACGCATATTCGAGCTACCGCAAGATAGAGTCCGTGCTCGGCTGGCGACCTCGCACACGCCTGCGCGAGAGCTTAGCCCTTACAATCGAGTTCTACCAAAAGCACCGTGACCATTACTGGAATCCAAATGTATGTTCCGTTTCTTGACCTGAAGCGACAATATGCGGAACTCGAAGCCGAAATCAACTCTGCACTGTCTAATGTTCTAGCCGGTGGCGAATACATCCTTGGGCGCGAAGTCGAAGCTTTCGAAGATGAGTGGGCACGCTTCTGCGGGGTATCCTCTGCCGCCGGAGTTGGCAGTGGCACGGACGCTCTAAAGCTTTCGCTCATCGCGTCCGGGGCAGTGCGTGCAGGTTTCCGCGACGAGGTTATTACATCTACACTCACAGCCGGTTATACAGCACTAGCCATTAAAGAGGCGGGCGGCATCCCGGTCTTCGCCGATATAGAGCCGCAAACCTGCACGCTCTCTCCAGAGTCCATAGAGAAAGCTATCACAAGGCAGACTCGCGCCATCGTTCCCGTACACATTTACGGCCAGATGGCCGACATGGTCTCCATTAACGAAGTCGCACAGCGTTACGGCCTTATCGTAATCGAAGATGCTGCACAGGCACACGGCGCACAAGTCGCAGGTAAGCGCGCAGGCGCGCACGGCCACGCCGCCGCCTTCAGCTTCTACCCGACCAAAAATCTGGGTGCTTACGGCGACAGCGGCGCTGTCACTTCGAGCGACGCGGAACTAATCGAGCGGGTTAAAGTTTTGCGTCAGGGAGGTCACGCAGAGGCTATGCGTATGCAGACTGTGGGCGACAATTCACGGCTCGACGAGATACAGGCGGCGGTGCTACGCGTTAAGCTCAGACATCTGGACAGGTGGAACGGTTTACGAAAGAACCTGGCTCAAGCGTACGCGCTGGAATTAAAAACGTGCGAAGGTGTTGAAACTCCAGTGATGCGTACACCTGATGCGCATGTATTCCACTTATACGTCGTGCGCCATCCGAAGCGCGAACGGTTGATTGCACATCTGAAGGAGCAGGGCGTACAGGCAATGATACATTACCCTTACCTGCTGCATCAGCAGCCCCTTTTCAGGAGCAGCGAACAGGTCTCGCTACCCGTGGCCGAAAAGCTGTCCGGCCACATTCTTTCCCTCCCGCTCTATCCGCATCTCTCATCTGCGGAGCTTTCTGCGGTCACGAATGCCATACGCAGTTTTAGGCTCTGAAGATTATTAAGAAGCTGTTTGAAAAAGCAGTTTCCTCTTGAGTCCCGTAGGGACGATTAATAATAGCCCAGTGCTTTAGCACTGGGAATATGTTATGAAAAATGAAGTTGAGTCCCGTAGGGACGACTGAACATTTGCTTTCAGTCGTCCCTACGGGACTCAATTCTTTTTGTCTCTTCTATTCCCAGTCATAAATGGCTGGGCTATTATTAATCGTCCCTACGGGACTTTTCTAACAGCTTCTAAGATTTTTTAGCCAGACAAATAATGGAAAGACCCACGGGTAAATTAATCTTTGTACGTTTGATTAAATTTGCTTCTCCCCTAAGCAATCCCAGGAACGCACTATTTAACCATCCTAGACCTGGCGGGAGAGGTTTTACGTCCGACCCTCTATCAGCTAAGCCTATGCGCTTCAGTAGCAGCCGCCTTATGGCAGCGATAGGTAAGAGAATGCTGTTGGCGTAAGATGCGCGTAAGATGGTAAAACCCGCTCGCTCCAGCTTTCCGGTGAGTTCATGAATAGAGTAACGGTGCTGTGTGCCCAGGGCTTCATCGTGGCTGCTCTTCATCCATTCATAAGCAGCCGCACGCACGAAGGCCGTGCCGCCGGGACGAAGCACGCGGTGCATCTCGCGCATCGCACGCTCGTCCGCTGCCTTACACGGCAACTGTACCAGAACGTCAAAGCTCGTGATGAGATCAAAGGTTGAGTCCGCGAATGGAAGGTCTGTCACCGAAGCCTGAAGCAGGCGCTCGTGCTTTCGCTCTCGACAGAACTTCAGCGCGTCGGAAACAAGATCAATCCCAACAACCCTTCCCGCTCCGGCGTAGCGTGTGAGCCAGGAAATCATTCCACCCGTGCCGCATCCGGCATCGAGTATGAGCCTCTCGCGTGTCTGCGTGTACGCAGAATCAAGCATGGCTGCTGTAATCTCACGCATCCCCGCGAACCACCAGAAATCCTGCTCCAGCGTGTATAAGTCTTGGTAGTCTTCTGCCTGCATCTGTTTTCAGTCTAGTATGAACCAATTAACGACGTAAGATAGTATAACTACATTAGCGTGTTTGACACCCAACGAGTTGACACTTTATACTGCCCTCTTTTCCGCCTGAAACGAACGTGTGAACATCCACGGCCAGGTAGCTCAGTTGGTAGAGCGCGGCCCTGAAAAGGCCGGCGTCGGCGGTTCGATTCCGTCCCTGGCCACTTCTTCAAGGCAAAATTAAAAAGGTAAAATGCAAAAAAAGAGAAGCGATTCTTTCCTTTTGCATTTTACCTTTTTAATTTTGCCTTCTTTAGCGTTGCCAGTAGTGCTTGATTTTGTGTGCGAGCAGGGGGAAGGGGACGTATTCGGCCTGGCGTCCGACGCGGCGTAATTCTTCAACCATACGCATGGCTCCGTCTGCGTTGCGTGTGTGAACCACGATGGTCGAGGCGCGCTGCCGGTCTGGACGCGCGGCGAGCCAGAGCGCCACGGCGTAGCCGGTTTTTTCGTCATCCGTTGACTCTGCGTGATAGTGTTCGGGCAGCAGGTCGTGATCAAGAAAGATTGCGTCGTAAAGATTGGCGTTTAGAAGCTCAAGAGCGCCTTCGACCGTTTCGGCTATGTCCAGGTGGTCGCCCTTGAAGCGTTTGGTGAACCAGGCATGACGACGCGTGTCGTCATCCAACAGGAAGACGCGAATCGGGGTGCGAGAGGCTGCCCGTTCTATGCCGAGCTTTCTCAGCATTCCGCTCCAGATACTCATCTATTTATGGATTAACCTCGCGCGGTGAGATGGCGGTCATGGCGTTCGGAAAAGCTTTTGTAGTAGGACTCGCATGTGAAGTCTGACTATATCACAAACGGGCGCGCGCATGTCCAGATGAGTTATCATCCGGGTTTGCTTTCCGGAACTCTTGCCGGGGATGTTACAGACGCGAGCGCTCAACTGATGCCGGGTCTACTTTTTTTGAATAGAGAAGATGAAGCAGATATTGCAGAACAATAAGACAGGGCGACTGGAAGTCGCGGACGTGCCTCCGCCTGTTGTTCAGAGAGGGCGAGTGCTTGTACGCACGGCGCGCTCTTTAATCAGCGCGGGCACGGAACGCATGACCGTGGATCAGGGCAAGAAGAGTTTATTGGAGAGAGCGCGCGAGAACCCGTCGCTGGTCAAGCAGGTTGTTCAAAGAGCGAAGGACGAAGGGTTAATCAATACCTTCAATGCGATTCGCTCCAAGCTTGGGTCTTTCACGGCTCTGGGCTATAGCGCGAGCGGGATTGTTATCTCCGTCGGCGAGGATGTGACGGAGTTTCGCGCGGGCGACCGCGTTGCGTGTGCAGGCGTAGGCTACGCTTCGCACGCCGAAGTGCTGTCCGTGCCGAAAAATCTATGCATGCGTTTGCCGGAAGGCGTCAACTTCGACGCGGGCGCTTTCGGAACCCTGGGCGCAATCGCTTTGCAGGGCGTGCGGCTGGCGGAGCCTACGCTGGGCGAATCCGTAGTCGTCATAGGCTTAGGGCTTCTGGGTCAACTCACCGTGCAGCTTTTGAAAGCGAACGGCTGTAGAGTCTTCGGCATCGATCTTGACCCGGAGAAGCTAGAACTGGCGCGTTCCTTGGGCGCGGACGCCACTGCTCTGAGCGATTCGGATGCAAAGCGTGCCGTGATGGACTGGTCTCGCGGGCGCGGCGCGGATGCGGTGCTGATTACGGCTGCCACCTCTTCAAATCAACCCGTAGAGTTGGCTGGCGAAGTCTCGCGCCTGAAGGGGCGCGTCGTCGCGGTCGGCATGGTTGGCTTGGACATCCCTCGCAACCTCTTCTTCGCGCGCGAGCTTTCACTTCAGATTTCCATGTCGTATGGGCCGGGTCGCTATGATGCGGAATATGAAGAGCGCGGCCACGACTATCCCTTCGCTTACGTGCGTTGGACTGAAGGGCGAAACATAGAAGCTTTTCTTGACCTTATCTCGACCGGGCGCGTCAACGTTGAGCGCCTCATCACGCATCGCTTCCGGGTCGAAGACGGCGAGCGCGCTTACCAGTTAATCTCCGGCTCCACGCGTGAGCCTTATCTTGGAGTTCTGCTTGAATACGACACGGAGCGCGAGGTCGAGCGAAGAATTGAGATAGCGCCAAAGCAGAAGAGCGGCGCGTCAACGGCTGGAAGCGTTCGCGTAGGCATGATTGGTGCGGGCGGCTATGCGCAGGGGATGCTCCTACCTAATTTCAAAGCGGAAGGCGTGGAATTTGAAGCGATAGCCACGGCTACTGGGCTGACGGCGCGCAGCATAGGCGAGAAGTACGGGTTTAGTCATGCAGTCGCAGGCGCAGATGAGATTATAGAGGACGAGCATGTTAATCTGGTCGTCATCGCAACGCGTCATGCTTCACACGCAGAGCTGGCAACGCGTGCGCTGAATAACGGCAAGCATGTTTTCGTCGAAAAGCCTCTGGCGATGAAGACGGAAGAGCTTGACGCTGTGATTGAAGCCGCGCGCGGGTCTGTAGGGCAGTTGATGGTCGGCTACAATCGACGCTTTTCGCCGCACGCACGCGCAGCGCTTGAGTTCTTCAAGGGAAGACAAAGCCCGCTCTCAATCAGTTACCGCATCAACTCCGGGCGCATCCCGCGCTCGCACTGGGTGCAAGACCCTGAAGTGGGCGGAGGCCGCATCATTGGCGAAGTCTGCCACTTCATAGACTTCATGCATTTTCTGACGGGCGCGCTCACCACGCGCGTCTATGCGGAAGCCATCAAGAGCAGCAGCGCCGAAGTTGTGGACGAAGATTCGGTCTTTATCACCCTACGCCTTTCGGACGGCTCGAATGGTTCCATAGCCTACATAGCCGAAGGCGATAAGGGTTTGCCGAAAGAGCGCGTAGAGATTTTCGGCGAAGGCAAGAGCTTTGTCCTCGATGATTTTCGCACGGCAACGCTCTATCGTAACGGGCGCGAAGAGGTTATGAAGCTGCGCGGCCAGGATAAAGGCCAACGCGAAGAGGTGGCTAAAGTCTGCGCTGTGGTGCGTGAAGGACTAAGCGCTCCCATTGCTTTAGATGATCTGGCGACAACTACGCGCGCCACTTTTCGCATACTGGAATCACTTCGCACAGGCTTGCCGGTAGAGGTCTGAAAGTTTTCCACATGTGGAAAACTTTTTCTTTCAAATCATTTCACGTAACACTCTTGCAATCTCATCTTTGGATGCTATAATCCGCTCGCTTCTAATCCGCTCTTGAGATGAGAAGCGAGTATCCGTTTTCAAAAGGCCGCCCGGCGCCTGAGTCACACCCCTAAGGCGTTTTCAAGTTAACAGGGATTCAGAATCTTCTTTGATGTCGTCGGACAACGCTAAAATCCGCTCGCTCTTTCCCGTGCATGACGATGCGGCGGAGGAAGAAGCGTCTGCGATGGATGAAAACGTCTCATCCGCAGAGCCTTCCACCTGCCAGTACTGCTTCGGCACGGGCATGGAGATAGTCGCGGGCAAGGGTGCGCGCCGTTGTCGCTGTCGAACACAGCAGACACAGTCTAGGCTTCTGGAAGCCGCGCGCATCCCGCGTCGTTACGACGAGTGCTCGCTTCAGAACTACTATCCGTCTAAGGGGAACGGCACGCAGCTTCGCGCTTTTCAATACGCTTGGCGACTGGCGCGCGAATATCCTGCGGCTGATCGCGGGCTGGTCTTCATGGGGCCGGTCGGCGTCGGCAAGACGCACCTCTCCGTAGCAATCCTTCGCGCGCTGATGGAGAAGGGCGTCGGCTGTCTCTTCTATGAATTCGGCTCGCTCCTGAAAGAGATACAGAACTCCTACAATCCAATCTCGCAGACTTCTGAATTAAAGGTGCTCGCGCCGGTGTTTGAAGCGGAAGTATTAGTTTTGGATGAGCTGGGAGCGTCGAAGCCTACGGACTGGGTCAGAGATACGATGATGCAGATCATCAACACACGCTATAACGACCGCAAGCTGACCATCTTCACTACCAATTATCTTGACGGGCGGCGTGCCGAAAGAGATGAGACTTTAGAGGATAGAATCGGCGTGCGCCTTCGCTCCAGACTCTACGAGATGTGCAAGACCATACACATCGAGGGCGAGGATTACCGCAAGAAATTCGACACCCAGCAGCTATAAAAGCAGGTGACGGGTGTCGGGTGTCAGGTGACGGTAAAAGA
>DASWQH010000009.1:0-68110 GCA_036403815.1 Pyrinomonadaceae bacterium
TGCGGCGTTACTTGTGGAGCCATGCCTATTTTTCCATGTCGGGTAAGAAAGCCGACATGATAAAAGTCCCGCGCTCATTACTAGAGCGCCTGACGGATACGCTGTGCTATGCAGCGTAAATGGATAAAGTCCAGCTTAGAATAGAGGCTCGATATGTTAGCCCTAAAGAAAGAGACAGTCTGGCAGTACGGTCTGGCTATAGGCGTATTCGGTCTGGCCCTGCTGTTCACTCACTTGCTGTGGCCGTTGATTACGCCATCGGCAACTATACTTTTCTACGCCGCCATTATGGTGGCCGCGTATTATGGCGGCCTGGGGCCGGGATTACTCGCCTCTGCGCTCTCCACGCTCGCGTTCGACTACTTCTTTATACCTCCTTATAACATGCTCGAATTGAGCACCTCCAATGTTGTAAGGGCCGGTATCTTTATGCTCGTCGCCGTAATGATTAGCTGGCTTAACGCTACGCGTAAGCGTTTGATGGATAATATCAGGGAGCGCGATTTGGAGCGTGAGGAGTTGCTTAAACGCATCAGCGGTTTTAATGATGAATTGCAGCAGAAAGTAGAGATTGCCATCGGGGAACTCTCATCGGCTAACGAAGCGCTCCGACGTGAAATCTCGCGCCATCTGGAGACGGAGAAGACGCTCAACGGCCAGCAGGAGCGTTTTGAGTTCGTAGCCCGCGCCACCAACGACATAATCTACGATTGGGATGTTGCCTCCGATCTGGTGTGGTTCAATGAAGCCGCAGAATCCATTCTGGGGCATCCGGGCGGTAAAGTTTCGGAGGCCAAAGAAAGATGGCTTAAGCTAGTCCACCAGCAGGATAGAAAGTGGCTTGAAAAAAAGTTTCAGACATTCCTCGAAACAGAGCAGCAGTTATGGTCTGCGGAATACCGCTTTCGCCGACCTGAAGGCTCCTACGCGACGCTCCACGACCAGGCTTATATGATTTATGACGAAGAAGGCATCCCGCGCCGTTTCGTAGGCACGATCTCTGACATCTCGGCCCGTGTGCAGGCCGAAGATGCCCGCAAGAAGTTACTGCAAAGCGTGGTGGCGGCGCATGAAGAGGAGCGAAAACGGGTCGCGCGCGAGCTGCATGACCAGTTAAGCCAGCAACTGATCTCCATGAATCTCGGCCTGGAATTTCTCAAAGGCTACCAATTATTACCTGATGAAGCTCTTGAGAGGGTGAAGAGCTTACAGGATATTCTTGATGCACTGTCGCAGGAAGTAACTCGCATCGAACATAATCTTCATCCGGCGGCGCTTGAAGGGGCACAACTGCATGAGGCTCTTCAGGATTATGGAGAGCAGTGGTCGGAGCAGACCGGGATTTCTCTAAGCTCGGATTTTAATGTGAATGAAGAGGAGCTGTCGCTGCCCGTTAAGACCTGCCTTTACCGCATCGTGCAGGAATCTTTAACGAACATTTACAAGCATGCCTGCGCCACTAAAGTAGGCGTCACCCTGAAGCAGCTAGACAGGGAACTGATTCTGGTCGTTGAGGACGATGGGATCGGGCTTGATTTAATTGAATCGCCGGAATCATTTAGTAAAAACGGCGGGCTGGGCATGAGGAGCATACGGGAACGTGTCGAAATACTGGGAGGTTGTTTTGAGATCGAATCTAATCCGGGAAAAGGAACATCCCTTTTCACGCGTCTGCCTATAGAAAATGAGGAGAATGGAAATGGAAAAGCTAAAGATTTTACTAGCGGATGATCATAATCTTATCTGCGCGGGGCTGGCAGCGCTCATCGATAGAGAGAGCGATATGGAGGTTGTAGGCCAGGCTAGAAACGGAAATGAGGCTTTGCAGAAAGCCCATGAGCTTCATCCTGACCTGATCATCATGGACATCAATATGCCTGAACTTGGCGGCATCGAGGCCGCCGCTCTAATAAATGAGAAATGCCCGGAGGTAAGAGTCCTGGCGCTCTCCGTGCATGAAGACAAATATCATCTGCGTAAAGTCCTGCGCGAAGGAGCGGCAGGGTACTTGCCGAAACGTGCAGCCGTCTCGGAGTTGATTCAAGCCATACGCACGGTAGCTTCGGGCGGCATCTATATTCATCCCTCGCTGGCTAAGGGGCTGGTCTCACTGCTCTCGGATAACGCAACTCAGGCGCATGGTAATGGCAGGAATGGGATTCAGAAAGAGTTGAGCGAAAGAGAGAAGGATGTGCTGAGGCTGCTCGCATTGGGCTACAGCAACAAGGAGATTGCGGCGCGACTTAAGGTCGGCATCAAATCGGTGGATACCTACAAGACGCGGTTCATGGAGAAGCTGGGATTGAAGAATCGGGTTGAGATAGTCCAGTACGCAAAGCGTCAAGGGCTGATGGATGATAATTGACTTAGCCAAACGGCTCAAAGAGCGACGGCCTAGTCGTGAGTCATATATCTTTTCACCCCTGCAAAATTTCACGGTAATAGGTCAGTAGAGACTCGACCGTTTTCTCCGGTGAAAATTCGAGCGATTTTTGTCGCGCCGCGTGACCGATCTCCTGTAGCTTGGGGTACTCCCAGGCGCGTATAATTTTTTCAGCTAATGCATCCACATTATTGGGCGGGACTAGAAATCCCGTTTCTCCGTCGCTGATTAATTCATCAAAACTCGCGCCTGAAGTTCCGATTACAGCTTTACCCAGAGCCATCGCTTCCAGACATGCGTTCGGGAAGTTGTCTATCAATGATGGAAGGACGACTAAATGTGCTCCGGCAACGACGGGATAGAGCTGGCGGTGCGGCAATTCTTCCAGCAGGATCAGACGCTCTTTCGAGCTGCCGCTGAAGGAGCGCGCATAATCTGCCATTGATGGAGCCAGGCGAGATTTCGTGTCACGACCGACGAGAGCCACGCAGGCGTCCGGGTATTGCGACAGAAAGCGGGGCAGAGCTTGAGCCAGAATGTGAAAGCCCTTGAGCAGCTCAAAGCGACCGAAGAACAGCAGGTACTTCTTGCCTTTCAGTAGCCGGTTATAAACGGAATCATCCCAGTCTTCTGTTTCTATATAAAACGGCGTGCGAATTACCCGCACGCTACTTAGACCAAGCTCTTTCGATAATATTTGTTGGAGGTTATAGCTGGGGGCATAAATATGGGGGCTGAACCGAAATTGCACACGCTCTAACAACACCAGGGCCTTAGCGTCCAGATTCCGTTCCATTCCGTTCAACTCGCTCCAGACGGGTTGGAACCACGAAGCGCGCAAGACGTGCGGCAGGCGCAGCAGTAGAATCGAGAACAGGCCGCAATAAGAAGCATTAGGGAACTGAACCAGATGGAAAGGGCGCTCGGCGTTGAGCTTTTTCAGCTTGCGATAGACTTGAGAACTCAAACCCAACAAGTGCATGGTGTTTGTCAGGCGATACCTGGTCAGGCGATTTAACTGTAGCCAAGCTTTGCCGAATCCTACGCGATGGACTGTGATGCCCTCGTACACAAACTCATCTTGATCTATCTCCGATTTAGTGAGGACGTGTATCTCATGCCCACGCGCCGCGAGCGCTTTCGCTATTCTATGTATAGATTTGGCTATGCCGCTATCGAAATACTTTTCCGTGACGTAATCCGGTGTTGCAAACGCGATTCTTAAGGTCTTCGGATGCATCCAGACGCCACCTTAATCTCTCTTTAGTCTCGCTCTTCGTGACGGTCGGTATTGCGGATTAAACGGCAAAGAATTTTTCACGCGCCCACGGATGCCACTCGAAATCTTTCAATCGTACAGGCTGGTCTGAAGATTCCTTCGCAGCCACCCTTCCATAGGTACTGAGCAGAATGGGCAGCACCGCTTCCGGCGAAAAAAGCTTCTCATAGCGCTCCCGCGCAGCCTGCCCCATGCGCAGCCGCAACTCTCTATCTTCAGCCAGCCGTATGATGGCTTCGGCCAACGCCGCGACATCGCCGGGCGAGATGAGAATGCCCGAATCCGGCGTAACGACATCGGGTATGCCGCCCACAGCAGAGGCTATAATCGGCACCCCGTGGGACATAGCTTCGACGATGCTGTTGGGCGTGCCCTCGGTCAGGGATGGCAACGCGAAAATATCCATGCCCTCCATAAAGCCACGCCGCTCTTCGGGACTGGTGTAAACGCCGCTGAACTCGCAACGTGAAAAAATGCCGAGCGCGCGGGCATGCGCCTTGAATTTCTGTTCCAGTGAGCCTTCACCGGCGATCATTAAGCGAAGCCCACGGCAGACACGGCTGGCAACGGCGAAAGCTTCCAGCAGAGTCATGGGGCCTTTCAGGTGTTCGATGCGTGCGGCGAAGCCAAGGTGTATGTCCGTCGAAGCAGCGCGTGATGCAGAGAGGCGCACCTCGCTAAAATCATCCGTGATGAGCGGGAGGACTGACACTCTTTTTAAGTGTGGCAATCTCTCCTGAAACTGCTGCAAGAGCAGCGGCGAAAGCGCCGCAACCTCCGAGCAGAGCGGGAGTACTGTAGAGAATTGCTCGTAGTAAGATTCAAAACCCGGCGGGTGATACGGGATACCGACCTCTTGATAAATGACCGGAATGCCTGCGTCATGCGCAGCCTTAATCATGACCATCGCTGCGGGGTCGGGCGTCAACACGTGAATGATGTCGGCGCGTGACTGCTTCAAAGAATCCAGACACTGCTGGTGATACCTGGAAGCAATTGTAGTGCTAATCTTTCGCGCCTTATTTCGCAGAAATCGTTGTGATGAGGGGATGGCGCGCAGCAGCTTCATCGCAATCTTTCTTCCAGCCCCAAGGGATGTGCTGACGGAGTTGGAAGCGACGGTGCGCACCGGCACGCCCGCTTCATGAAGACGCATATAGTAATGATCGCGCGGCAGGTGCGGGTAAAGTAAGAGCACGGAGACGGCATGCCCCAGCCTTTGCAATTGGGTGGCGTAATTAACCAGAATCTCGTCCGCGCCGCTAATCGGCCCCATGAATTGCCCTTTGCAAAGAATGATTCTCATCGCTTTCGCCCGGAGTTACCTTTGTACGGAGCGGTTCGTGCCATCTCCCTGCGCCCCCTTGTCTCTAGCCTTGCTCCACAGGAATCGAATGGAAGAAGGGCTTACGCTTGCGCGCACGAGTCCCAAAGGGTGCAGGCGTACGGCGGCGAGGATGTTTTTCTGCGCGCGAAGGAATTGATGATGACTGAGAGCGCGCATTGTTTCAACTGCCAGATGCCCCGCCATGTTTTTCGAGAATCGCCGCCGGGCATCCAGCCTGGCGTTGATGGAAGCCTTTGTCGCTCGCGGCAGTCGAAGCCATTTCTTTCTGAACTGGCGCGTCGCTTTTGCAACCAGTTGGTCTGCACGGGAAGTGCCTTGACCCGAAGCAGGCGTCGATTTGCGCCAGATCATGGCTGGCTGTTCCAATACCATGACAGGGTATAGAGAGGCAATGCGAATCCATAAATCCCAATCGTCAATTCCCGGTATGGATTCATCCAGCAGCCCTACGCGGAACAGACAGGAGCGGCGGAAAAGGGCTGTCCCGCACGGGATGAAATTCTGTCCCAGCAGTTCCCAGAAGACATCTCCCTGCGGGCAACGCCTTGGATAGAAATCGCTCGTCGCGATGCCGTCTTGGTCTGCAATCAATGCCTGACTGTAAATCAAGCCTGCTTCGGGGGCGGAGGCTAAAGCCTCAATCTGTAAATCGAGAGACCCGGCGAGCCGCGTGTCATCATCATCCAGAAAGCTGATGTAATCTCCTTTGCTCTTTAGTATCCCGATGTTGCGTGCTCCGGCCACCATCTGGTTGCGCGCGACACGAATATAATGAATTCCTTGAATGCTACGGCAGACAGCGGCAGTCTCGCCAGTCGAAGCGTCATCGACGACAATCACCTCAACAGCTGTTGCGGCAGCGCGGGCGCTCTCAATTGCGCGCGGAAGCATATGAGGTCTGTCATGGCTGGTGATGATAATACTGGCAATCGGCATATAAGTTTCGGCAGTTGCGCTCCCAACAAAGGTCACGGCACCGGACATTTGATGTAAGAAGCCGTTTAAGAATTCAATCGTGTGCGCCGAAGGCGCAGCCAGAAGGTAGCCAGAGGCTGAGGCGGACGCGAGGCCACCTCAGCCTCTGGTCAGAGTGTAGCAATCATTCGCGCCCTGAAGGGAGCGCGTAGATTCTATGCGCCTCTTTCAGGGCGCGTGACCTTAAACTCGCTTCAGTTCCAGACGTTGCACGTCTGGCTACCTTCTCGTCGCCGCTCGCGCAGTGGTAAAGAGTCTTCATACAGCTTCTAAAGGTGAAGTTTATCCCCACCTTCCTGACGAGGTGCCTCTAATGCCTCGCGCTTGAGAAACCTCAACGCCAGCTTTTTATAGGCTGCGGGACGCAAAGCGCGAAACGGGTTCAACTGTAAGGCCGCCAGAACATTCGAGTAGCTGAACATGTACGCACCCTCACGCACGCTGCGCATTGCGTTCCAGAGTAAAGTATCTGCAATGCGGTTGACGGCTCGCCGCCGGACTTCTCTAATCTTGCTTGCAGGGGCGGCTCCGGCTCTGGGCAAACGAAATAGCTGCAACTGATGACGCGCTGCTCTGGTAAGATAGCGCGCCTGGGCGGACGAGCCTTGCTTTGAGGATGGCGTTGGCTTTCTATAAATACTCACGGGCTGGTCTAAAACAACGACCGGGTACAGTTCCGCGATGCGCACAAAAATATCCCAATCGTCCAGACCCGGCAAACTGCTCCGAAGCAGTCCGACGCTTGCGAAACATTCTTTGCGAATCACAACTGAGATGGGCAAGACAGGGAAAGCGAGTTCAAGTAGTTCCCAGAAGATGTCTCCGCCGGTAGATTGAGGCGCTGAAACTTCCCCCGTCAGTTGACCATCCTGATCGGCCATCAACATCGCCCCGCAAACGAAGCCTGCTGCTTTGTCGGCCATCAGCGCCTCGACTTGCAGGTCAAGCGACCCCGGCAAACGAAGATCGTCGTCATCCAGAAACGCTATGTAATCAGCCGAACTTGCCAGAATGCCAACATTGCGTGCCCCTGCCACGCCCTGGTTCAAGTCCAGTCGAATATATTTAATGCCTCCAATGGCCTTGCACACCCGCGCGGTCGTATCGCTGGAAGCATCATCAACCACAATAACCTCTACATCGGAGCCAGCTCTACGGGCGCTTTCAATTGCACGAGGCAGCAAGTGCGGGCGGCTGTGCGTGGGGATGATAACGCTGACCTGCGGCATACTGCCTTTCTATCTCCCAAGTGGCTCTGTGTTTAATAGTTGATCTTGACGCGCTTGACTACTCGTCTATAAACTGCCATCGAATCTAAAAGCCGGGAAGAGAGCGGATAATCCTTGTCTCATTCAGCTTATAAGAAAAGCGTAGACATGCCAGCCGCTTCTTCCAACATGCGCTCATCCTCTACGGCACATGGTCTATCTATAGCTCTACCCCGTGAACCCTTACTCAAAATCAGGCCGAACAGGTCGTGGGCAGCGATTGACCTGCGAGAGGTCTGGGCGCACCGGGAAATCTTCTTCCTTCTGATCTGGCGTGACCTCAAGCTGCGTTACCGGCAGACCCTGTTAGGCGCTGCCTGGGTGATTCTTCAACCGCTCTTGATGACTCTGGTCTTCACAGTCTTTTTCGGACTCATAGGTCATCCCCCTGTGAAGAACGTTCCCTATCCGCTCTTTGTATATGCAGGGCTTCTGCCCTGGACATTCTTCTCCACCGCCGTGCTCGGCAGCAGCTATAGCCTGATCTCGCAGGCCGACATGATCAGAAAAACCTACTTTCCGCGAGTGCTTCTTCCGGCGGCGGCTGTTGCCGTACGGCTGTCCGATTTTATCATCTCTTTAACGGCACTCATCTTTTTAATGATCTACTACGGCGTGTATCCGACAGCCTCCATCTTGTGGATGGCGCTGGTTGTACTGAATCTGTTCCTCTTCACCGTAGGGCTGGGGACGTGGCTTGCAGCCCTCAATATCAGGTACGAAGATGTAGGCACGGTGCTTCCAGTATTACTGCAAATCTGGATGTTCGTCTCGCCCATCATCTACCCTTCGAGCTTAGTGCCACGTAGATGGACATGGCTCTATTATCTTAATCCGCTGGCCGGAATCATCGAAGGCTTCCGCGCTTCGCTTTTCAATCTTGAGTTCAACCGGGCGAGTTTGCTCGTCTCTTTTCTGGTAACCATTTTCCTGCTCGTCCTTATCTCATTTTCGTTCCGGCGTATGGAAGACGGATTCGCAGACATCATCTGAAGGTCTAGCATGAGGCCAATCGTCCGAGTCAGGAATCTGAGCAAGCGCTACTCTTTGCTTAAACCGCGCGGCACACGCCAGACCCTGCGCCAGGCGTTCGTGGAAGCGTTGAAAGCGCCTGTGCGCCGCATTTCAAGACTCGGCATGCCAGAAGGCGAAGCCCTTTGGGCGCTGCGGGACATAAGCTTCGACGTGGAGCCGGGCGAAGTGGTGGGCGTCATAGGCCCCAACGGAGCGGGCAAGTCCACCCTGCTTAAAATCCTTTCGCGTATAACAAAGCCATCGACAGGCGAAATAGACCTCTACGGTCGAGTGGGCAGCCTGCTCAGCGTAGGGGCTGGCTTTCATCCTAATCTAACGGGGCGCGAGAATATCTACTTTCACGGCAGCCTTCTGGGCATGCGTCGCGCGGAAATAAGGCGCAAGTTCGATGAGATAGTAGCTTTCGCAGAGGTGGAGCAATTCTTAGACACAGCCGTCAAGCATTATTCATCGGGCATGTATGTGCGCCTGGCCTTTGCCATCGCCGCCCATGCCGAGCCTGAAATCCTTCTGCTTGACGAAGTCGTCGCCATTGGCGATGACGCTTTCCAGAAAAAGTGTGTCCTGAAACTACTGGAGATGCCGCCCAAAGGCCATACAGTCTTCTTCGTTAGTCACAATTTAGCCATGATTCGGGACTTGTGCCATCGCGTGCTGCTGATCGAGTCCGGCCTGCTTTACCTGGACGCAGATGCCGCCTCTGTAATCGCCAAATATCTCGGAAGCGCTTCTCAACATAGATCGTAAGCGCATCATCCACAGCTTGAAAGCGTTCATGCGCAAAGCACTAGGGCATCCTTGAGGATGAGTAATGCCTGTAGATTTTACCTGACAGGCATTACTCAGGTAGGCTCTTAAATCCTGACACCTTTCGATGTGGAAAAATCCTACACGCCCTGTCCAACTTACTGACAGACAAATCTTATTTAAGCTATAGAATGCATGGCCTGATTAGGTGATGAATAGAACGCTTTGTGCGCCGGAATCTCTTCCACTTTAAGAGGAGGCGCATGCTCATTTCACCTCGGTGAGCTTAAGCTCCGCAAGCGTTGATTCACACAATTTGAGGTAAATGCTCTGTATTTACCTGCCAGTGTAGTACAGAGGGAATTGATTCTCTAACCCTGCATCAACCCTCTATCTTTGTTAATCAAAATAATTCCTTAATGGAATCTACGTGCGGGAGACCCATACGCCCAGGTCCCTGTAATTTCAGGAGGAACTTTCTATCTCAAGCCACAGTCGTCTCTCAAATTTTCACGTCTGAAACCCCCACTGCCGAATAAAGCTATGCGAACATTCTCAAAATCCCCCGAATCAGAAGCACCCGACCAACCGGAAAGCTATACGTTTAGAGGTAGAGATGCCTATCCAAAAGCGCAGAATGATGAGATGGCGCTCCTCGCCCTGAGTCACACGCCCGTCGAGCACATCCTCTATCAGGTGATGCTCAAGGAGACGCTTGAGGAGAAGAAAGACAGCGGGGTATTCAGCGTCCGACGCCTCATGCAACTGACCGGCTTAAATAGCTACAGCACTGTGAGGCGTGGTCGTGACGGACTTCTGAGCAAGAAGAGCATCGAGGTGACGGAGACCAACGCAAGCGGCACCAGGCAGACCATTTATACAATTTTCAATCCGCTCGAAATCTTCTCCAGACGGCGAGAGGCGGGCATCGCTCCCTATCCGAAGGAGCTGGATAATTACGCATCAGTGCCCGGATACGGTCGCGCCCTGAAGCGCGTGCTTGATGGTTGCTACCTGAGCCGAAGAGAAGCTCAAGTGGCATTAGCATGCGCCGAAGGTCTCACCAATTCCGAGATAGGAAAGAAACTCTTCATCAGCGAGCAAACCGTGAAATTTCACCTGAGCCACATCTTCGTCAAACTCGGCGTCAGGCGCAGAGCGGAACTAATCTCGCGCCTGCTCGCGCAGGTAGCATGAAAGCTGAAACGAATCGAACAGAGGGTTCAGTTATAGGATATGACTTGAATTCAGAATTTATCTGAATACTTGAAAATTTAACGCTCGCCTCGCGCCATAGGAGGCTTCCCGCTATTTGGGTCAGGCGTGACATTCACAACCTCTTAAGAAGTTGAGGTTTGAGCAGGTCAGGCGAGCGTGGAAGTGTGTTTGAGGGAAAGGTATAGAAAAATGGGGCCGATTAAAGCAAAGAGAAAGAAAAGAAAGAAGACGGCGCTCGTCGTCTGCCGCGACCGGAAAGAGTTCTGGACGACACAGACCCAATTCTGGCAGTGGGTCAGAGAGGGCGTCATAGAAAAGACCGGCGACAAGCCTCTCACAGGGGCATTTCTGCGAGAGCACGAAGAACTGATGGTTCTCTTAAGCAACACTGTGCTCAATCTTGCCTGCCCGAATCACCTGCGCGAGTCACTTCTGTCACGTCGCATTGGATTGGCCTCGAAATGAAAACGGTTTGCGAATCTTACGGAGCAAAGAGATGAAAAAGAGGTGCGCCCAAACCTCCCTTAGATGGATATTAATCATCGCACTCTTCTTTATGGAACAGGGACTTCTCAATGCCCAGCAAAGCGGTGCTCCGTCCTCTTCATCCGGCACATCTGCGAGTCCTCCTGCCTCAGATTCCAGTAGTGCCTCTGCTGTGCGTACTCTTGGAGATCAATATCGCATAGGGCCGCGCGACGTGCTCACCATCCGCGTCAACGCCGGTCGCCCAGTACCGGAGCTTTCCTTCGAGGCGGTTGAAGTAGACGAGTGCGGTCGTATCCCACTGCCCTCTGTGCAGTATGAAGAGCGGAATGATATTCAGGCTGCGGGACGAACCCGGACTGAATTGGCCGAAGAGCTTCGCACCTTTTTCCTGAAGTACAAGCGAAACCCGCAGGTCATCGTCATAGTCAAGGAATACAACTCGCAGCCCGTGGCGATTAACGGGGCAGTAGTGAAGCCCGGCCTGTTCCAAATGCGCCGTCCCGTCCAACTCATGGAACTCGTGCAATTCTATGCCGGGGGGGCAACGGAAAAATCAGGTGGCCGCATTCAGATAGCGCGCCTAAACAACTTTCTGATGTGTAAAGGGACAGAGGCCACGCCTCCCCCATCCATAGAGTTTCTGGCATTCAATCTGAAAGACACTTTGGGCGGCATCGAAGCCTCTAACCCCTACCTTCAGCCCGGCGACGTTATTACCCTGCCGGAAGCAAAAGAGGCCTACGTGATTGGCAATGTAGTTCGCCCCGGCCCTATCAGCCTGAAAGACGACAGCATGACCATCTCCAAGGCGATAGCAATGGCCGGTGGTTTCTTAGAGGATTCGAAGCGGGACCGCATTAAAATCATCCGCCAGGACCAGGGTAGCGGCGCAAGGAAAGAGATATTGGTTGACTATGACGCGATAAATAAGCAGAAGACCCCGGACGTCGGGCTCCTTCCAAATGACATCATCGAGGTTCAGGTGTCTAGCGGAAAGAGATTCTTGAGAACTCTGGCTGGCGCAGTCGTACCTTCAATTGCCCAAATGCCCGTGAGGGTCATACCCTAGGCCAATTCCATTTAGAGAATCGCCATGAAAGATAATCCAAGACAGGTGCTCAGTCTTCCGGCAGCACAGGCTCTTGATAAACCGCTTCCGGTTTACGTGCCTCATACGAATGGAAACGGAAGTTACTACGGTGCCGGAGTCGAAGAGGCGGAAGAGAACCATTTTCGGGAGTACCTGAGAGCCGTCCGCAAGCACCTCTGGCTCATACTCGGCCTGACTTTGATTGTCACCTCTCTGACCGCCGTTTACATGGCGCGCCAGCCCGACATCTTCACAGCACAGGCGCGCGTCGAGGTGGGCCTGGAGAACAACCCTGCTGCCGGAGCGGGCAAGACCAGCACCGTTGTTATCAACTCTCCGACGAGCGATCCCGCCTACTTCAACACCCAGTTGCAGAACTTGACCGGCCCTGCCCTTCTGCGGCGCGTCGTCAAAACGCTCGACTTGGAGCATAACAGCTCCTTCCTTCGCCCCACTCACGAAGAGAGCACCTCCACTTGGCAGAACCTTTTGCGGATGGTCGGCCTCGGCAAGAAAAACATAGATAAGAATATTAATAAGACGGAGAATACTCTGCCTCTGACCGGAAAGGTCGCTTCGGCCACGGCGCGAGAGGATCTGGCCGAAGCTAAAAAGCTGGATCCCTTCGTTCGTATCTTGCAGGCTGGGCTTAAAGTCGAGCCTGTGAAGGAGACGCGCACCAGTTCGTACTCAAAAGACACAAGGCTGATTGACATACGCTTTACTCATGCTGATCCGCAGGTGGCCGCCAAGATAGTTAATGCCCTGGCGGACACTTTCGCCCTCTCAAATCTGGAAAAGAAGACTGAGAATACCGCCAACACCGGGGATTTACTGCAAAAGCGCGTGGCCGAACTCCAGGCTGAGGTTCGTAACGGCGAGGAGCGTCTGGTTAATTACGCCAAGGAGCACCAGATACTTTCTCTCGATGGCAGCCAGAACACGGTCGTAGACCGCCTTGTGGGTCTTAATAAACAGCTACTTGAGGCTGAGAATGATCGTAAGACTGCCGAAGCCGCTTATAGAGCGGCACAGGCACCCGGTGCTGCAAGCGCCTTAGCCGAAGGGGACGCCAAGCAACTTCAGGATATTGAATCCAAGCTCGCAACTCTCAAGCAGAGGCGGCAGGAGCTTCTAGTCGAGAATACAGAAGAATGGCCTGAGGTCAAGGAGACTACTAAACAGATAGAGACGCTCGAAAAGCAGGCGGCAGAACTGCGCAGCCGGGCAACGAAGGTCTTGACCACCAATCTGGAAACGCGCTATCGACAGGCGCTGGATAAAGAGCGGGCGCTTCGTGCTGAATTTGACCGCCAGCGTAACGAGACCGTCACGCAGAACGAAGCGGCCATCAACTACCGCATCATCCAGCAGGAGATAGAGACCAATAAGCAACTGCTCGAAGGTCTTCTGCAACGCTCGAAAGAGAATGATGTGCTGGTGGCGGGCACACCCAACAATATCTCTGTCGTGGATTATGCCCTCGCCCCGGATTACCCCATCGGCCCACAACGCATGCGAAGCGTCATCATGGCATTTTTTCTCTCGCTCGCCGCTGGCATAGGGCTCGCCATCTTCTTGGAATATATGAACGACTCCGTGCGCTCGACCGACGATGTAGATAGATGGTTGCGCCTCCCCTCTATCGGCGTCATCCCGGCGGTCGGAGGCATTAAAAAGAGAAAACTGCTTGCGGCTTCTTCCTCACTCCTGCGCCAGGATAACGGGCAGACATCGCCGGAGCTGCTCGTTAACACCGATGGTAAATCTGCGCTGGCCGAAGCCTACAAGCACCTGCGCACCTCTGTGCTCCTTTCTACGGCGGGTCACGCCCCGAAGACTCTTCTGGTGACCTCCAGCATGCCCTCTGAAGGCAAGACGACGACCGCTGTCAATACAGCCCTGAGCTTGGCCCAGACAGGCGCGCGAGTCCTGGGTGCGGCCATGACTGCCGGTGATTCCTACGCGTGGTTCGACCCGCAGGGCACATCTGATTCTACCTACTATCTGGAAGACATTGATTTGAACGGCACGCGAAAGCTGCATGGCCCGACTGTGCCTGTTATCTCTACCTCTGCCAATTTCAGGCCGGGGATGAAACAGGCCAGAACGCTGAATCAGTTGAACGAGCAGAGCGCTACGACTGGCGGTGTCTCAATATGGCAGCATGGGTGGCCTGCGTTCACTGGCAGCGGGCGGGAGTTGCTCTATGACATTGATGAGAAGGCGAGCGCAAGGCTGCAACAACTCATTGCCTCACAGCAGGCAGCGAAGATTTCTGTGAATAGAGAGGGTTGGTATCGCGTTACGCAGGCCGATCTGGTTGCGGCGGGATTCAATACGAAGGTTGATCCGAAGTTTCTGCAACTCTTTGATGATGGCAGGGAAGTGCCTATCCTAATGAACGCCGCCAAGAGCGGGCAGTTCTCGGCGGGCGATTCATTTGAGTTTTACGGTACGGGGCTGGACACTTCTTCGACCGATACAAATACCTACTGGCTGGTTGCCGGGAACGGTAAGGGATTGCGAATCACTCCGCAGCCTCGTGCGAATGCGTCTAAACAGACTAATTCGGTCGGTAATTCTCCGCAGCCTGCTACGCCAGTACAGAATCGTCCGACGGCTGTGCCAGCACAGAATCGTCCGATCATCGTCGCTCCGGCGTCGCCTCTGCCCGTCAACGTGAATCCTTCAAGCGTACCCCAGTTGAATCGCTGGGATTGGTTCGCAGTGCCGATGATTATCACTCCTCCAAAGCCGCAGGTTGCAGAACAGCAGAATGATGACAGTGTACGAAGCACAGCGCCCCCTCAAGCCGATTCGGAAAATGCTTCTACAGCGCCCGCGCCTCCAAAGAAAACTAATAAGGGTAAAGGGCGTGCCAGAAAGCCGCGCCGTAAATCTTCGTCGCTGAATCACGCCAGGATTATTGCAGTACCCGGTCAGAGTTATCCGTATACGGTGGAGCTAAAGGAGAGGCTGGTCTATGTCTCAAGCCTGCTGAATGGCGAGAAAGAAAATTTTTACGGGCAGGTAGTCGGCAGCGCCGCCGCCAATGAAAATCTCTTTCTGGAGAATCCGAATCAAAGCGCTGGCGGGACGGCGATTTTAGAAGTTGCGCTTCAGGGTTATACGCTTGTGAATCATCAAATCAAGGTTAAGGTCAACGATCAAGAGGTCGGCGTTTTGAGCTTTGACAATCAGGAGTACAAGACCGCTCAATTCTTCGTACCGTCTTCGCTGCTGCGGGAAGGGGCAAATACAGTCACACTGGAAAGAACTGGCGGGAGTTCGGATTTCAGTCTGGTGGATATAGTTCGCCTGACCTATGACCACGGCTACCGTGCGAATGGAAACACCCTTTATTTTACGGCGCAGGGAGAGACGCGAATTGACGGATTCAGTAGCGAGAGCGTCAGAGTCATGGACATCTCTGACCCCTTTAGAATAAAGGAGCTCGCCGTCAGCGTGGAGGCTACGACCGGGGGCTTTGCCGCAACCGTCCAGGTGTCGGAAGGAAGGAACTATCTAGCCTTCACTGATGACAAAGTACAGCGCCCCGCGTCAATTGAACTGGATAATCCTTCAACCTTGAAGAGCAGCGACAAGAGCGCAGATTTGGTTATCGTTTCCTACGGCGGCTTCCGCAGTAACGTCGAGCCGCTGGCGAAACAGAGACGAGAGCAGGGGCTACAGGTTCTGGTCGTAGATGTGCAGGATGTTTACGACGAATTCGGCGACGGCGCGCATAGCCCTTACGCGGTCAAGGATTTTCTCTCCTGGGCGAAAGAGCGCTGGCAGAAAGCGCCTTCCTCTGTGCTCTTTGTCGGTGATGCTAGCCTAGACCCGCGCAACTATCTGGGTAACGGCCAAACTGATTTTGTGCCCACGAAGTTGATAGATACCGCTTCCATGGAAACGGCTTCCGACGACTGGCTGGTTGATTTCAATAACGACGGCTTACCCGACATGGCCGTCGGTCGCTTGCCCGTTAGCAGCACAACCGAAGCCGACCGTGTAGTTGCAAAAATTGTAGGCTACAAGCCGGGTGAAGCTCTTCAGCAGGTGCTGATGGTCGTTGACAAAAATAACAGCAGCGACGGTTTCAGTTTCGCTCAGTCGGGGCAAGAGGTCAGCGCGCTCCTTCCTCCGTCGCTTACTGTGAACACCATTAACCGTGCAAGCAGCTCGGACGATGCAGTACACAGCCAGATTGTGAACGCTGTCAATCAAGGGCCGCTCATGGTCAACTACATAGGACACGGCTCCGTGGAAGTCTGGACTGGTGCCCCTATCCTGAGCACGGCCGATATGGCTTCTCTGAATAACAGCAACCATCTGCCGGTCTTTATCATGATGACCTGTCTGAATGGTTACTATCAGAACTCCGCGCGAGAAAGCCTTGCCGAAGCCTTGATTAGAGATAATTCCAGCGGAGCAGTCGCAGTGTGGGCATCTTCCGGGATGACAGAGCCGAATTCGCAGGCGGCTATGAACCAGCAGTTTTACAGGTTGCTTTTCGGTAATAACGGAATGACTTTAGGAGAGGCTGCGGAGAAAGCTAAGGAGAGCGTCACGGACATGGATGTCCGTAGAACATGGATTCTGTTTGGCGACCCGACCATGAAGCTTCAATGACGGGTTGGGAAGATTTGCAGCCCTTTGTGTTTGCATTGAGGATGGCATGGAATGTAGTTGCCAACAGCATTGGAACAACGATTAAAAGCATGCAACGTTAGCCCGAAGCCCAACCCGGTTTAGGCGCTGGACTAAAGTTTGAGCTTATGTGGTAGCGGTAATTGAGTTGAAAGATTCAATTGCCGCTTTTTTAATTCCTTGAGAAGAACTTTATGTGCCTTATATGTGTGAGGATTACGAGGCGGTGAGCGACGCCTGACAACTTATTCAAACGGATTGCGATGGCATTCCTTTCAGCATTGCTCTTTGCAATAATCTTCTGCTGAGCGCGCTTGACGGGTCAATTTGGGCGTTGTGCTGCTATTGAATGCTGACCTATGATAAATTTATAGCATGAGCAAATACGAGAAGCTGCTGGTGCAAATTCTGCGTGGAGCTTCTGATGCTAATGTTTCATTTGATGGGTTATGTCAGTTGTTGAGGCATTTGGGATTCGCTGAGCGAATTCGTGGAAGCCATCACATTTTTACAAGAGAAGGCATAGAGGAAATCTTGAACTTGCAACCGATAGGCTCGAAGGCTAAAGCTTATCAAGTCAAGCAGGTTCGCGGTGTTATCTTGAAGCACAAGCTCGGAGGTCAAGGCGATGAGTGGGAAATATAAATACGAGGTCATCATTTATTGGAGTGAAGAGGATAATGCTTTCGTAGCTGAAGTACCAGAGTTGCCCGGTTGTATGGCGGATGGAGCTACATACTCAGAAGCTATCGCTAATGTCGAAGTAATCATTGACGAGTGGATTGAAACGGCGAAGGATTTAGGTCGAGAGATACCTGAGCCGAAAGGCAGATTAATATTTGCGTAAGGACTCTTCACCGAACCCACAGCTTGACTGAACAACTCATTCAACGCGAACGCCTCAATAGCATTCCTTTCATCATTGTGTGATAAATTTCCGGCTGTGTGCTGCTCGGCGCGGGTCAATTCTAGTGCTGGGCATCTACATTGTCACAGTACAGAGTTGCCATGGAGTCATATGGAAATAGGGAGAATTAGTGCCATCTTTCGTTATCCGGTTAAGTCTATGGCCGGTGAATCAATGGATGTTGCAAGGCTGGGCTGGCATGGCATAGAGGGTGATCGCAGGTTGGCTTTTCGGCGACTCGCTGACAAAAGTGGGTTCCCGTGGCTGATAGCGAGCAAATTACCGCAGTTGCTCCTCTATAAACCATTCGGGTTCGACAGCAACGCTGCCGAACTGCTCCCGACGCACGTTCGCACGCCGGAAGGGAAAGAGTACGAACTTAGAAGCGATGAGCTACGGGAAGAAATTTCGAGCCGGTGTGGCAGTGATGTTGAATTGATGAATCTCAAGCAGGGCATCTTCGACGAAGCCTGTATTTCAGTAATCAGCCTCGGCACAATGCATAGCATCGAGCGCGAAGCAGGCCGAGACCTTGACCTTCGCAGATTTCGACCGAACATTGTGATCGAAACAGCTAGCGCTGAGCCGTTTGAGGAAGATGGATGGGTGGGGCGTACATTGATGTTTGGTGAAGGAAACAGCATGACAGCCCTCAATGTTACTATGAGGGACGAGCGATGTGTCATGGTTAATTTTGACCCGGACACAGCCGAGCGAGATTCTAAAGTGATGAAGACTGTGGTTCGTATGAACGAGAATTGCGCAGGCGTGTACTGCACGGTGGTCAGAGCGGGCGAGCTTCGTGTCGGTCAAGTGGTGACTCTGGGAGAGTAGGACGCCGCTATTACTTCGCTGTAAATGTCCATATTGCGGCTTCCAGTTCGCTGAGCGTGAAATTAAAGGCTTCGGGCATAAGACGCAACGCATACTTTCGCAAATTGCTGCATTCGTACAGCACAGTTAACAGCATCAAGCGTGTACGCAGGCTCGCATCAAGCTGCGATTCCTTGTAGCCGTATGCGAACAGAAACGCCCTTTGCAGCTCGCGGTTTCCCTGTAGCATGAGTACGCCGGGTGAGACGAACTCGTATTCATGAAATCCGCACAAAGAGTCGCCGAAGTCGAATAAGCCTGAAAGCTTCCAACGTCCGTTTTCTCTTTCGAGCAAGATGTTACCAAGATGAACATCGCCATGAAGCAGAACGGGCTTATATGTTTTCGGCAGTAGTTCCAGTCCAGCGTCTATGTAAGCGGGCAGGCTTTCCAGCCATTCAGGATTTGCCCCACAGGCTCGCTGTCGCTCGACACACGTTTGCGCCTGCCGCTCAATAAATCCCTGCCAGTCAAGACTCAAAGCAGAATATGAAAGCGGTGCGGTATGATTGTGCAAATCCCTCAGAGCAATACCGAGCTGCGAGACAATTTCGATACGCTCGCCCATTTCGATTTCCAACCAGACCGCCGTCGCTGGAAATCCCGCAAGCCGAATCATCACCAAATATGACCAGCCTTCGATTTCACCCGAATGTAGTATCGCAGGGGTTTCAATACAGAGTTTATCTTCAGCAAATTCGAGGGCTGCTTTTTCGCGCAAGTAGCTATCTCGAAAGGGCGCGTAAATTTTGATGACAGAGCGTTCATCAACAAAGAAAATAATGTTCTCGCCCTGCTGCGAGCGTTGCAGGTTTATGTGATGAAGATTATGGCGAGCGCAGATAATCGCAGCGGCTTTCTGCCAGACCTCGCTGCTGAAATGGCGCTCGTACTCGATGGCGTCAGAGATGTCGGGCAGTTTTAAGTGTGTCATCGCTCACATTTATAGAAGGCGCATCGGGTTGAATTAATTATCAGCTCGCTTTTCCGGCTTCAATAGCTGCTCACTTATTCGCCCAACCTTGCTCGAAAAACTCGAATGCGAGTTGGGCGACTTGCTGATGTACCTTTGCGCGGTCAATTGCCGCACCGTCCCTGCATATATCAAGGACTGCTTTACCGTGGGGATTGCATTCAGCCAAAAATGTATAGTGGCCTATCTCTCCCGGAAGAATCGTCAGCCTTGCTCCCTTGATGTGACTCGCATATAGCTGAGCGTTGGTTGCGAGGGGAGCTACTTTATCTGCCTGCCCTATGACGATGAAGACCGGAATCTTTATCTTACTCAGCCCCGCTTTGGTGAACCCGCTGCCCAGCGCAGGGGCTATGGCGAAGACGCGCTTGATCCTTTTATCCAAGAAGGAATCCGCGGCATGGCGTAATGATTCCTGCACGACCGGGTCGCTCTTTTTTAGCTTCTCGAATAATGCAGGCGCGTCGGGGAATTCGGGTTGAGGCTCGCAGGTGAAGTCTCTTCGCGTAGAGCGGCAGAAGGCTTCAAATTCCTGCGGACTGAATACGCCTCCGGCCATAGAGATGACTGTGTAGCCGCCCAATGAAAAGCCTGCCGCGCCAATGCGGTCTCTGTCAATACGCGCACCGAAAACCGGGTCGGCCAAAAGCTTATCAAGCACCGCAGTCAAATCTCTGGCGCGTTCCCAGTAGAGCATGAAGTCCTGCGCGGTACGCTCTCTTTCTGCCGCAGTATTGCCGTGGTGATTGACGGCGGCGACAATATAGCCGCGTGATGCAAGGTAATACCCCAGCCACATCAGCATCAAGGCAGAGCCTCCAGTCCCATGAGATAGAAGAATGAGCGGATACTTCTGCGAGGCTCGCGAAATTTCTGCGTCCGGCGCAACTGTGATGGGGGCAAATACCTCCTTCTCAGGCAGGCCGCCGAAGATTGTTTCTTCTTTGATGGCTGTTGCTGCTGCCGGATACCAGATGGCGGTCTTTAATGGGCGCGGTGCTGTACCTTGCCAGTTCTTTCTCTTCTCGTCCGTAAAGCTGCGCGTCATCATGCCGACTCTGGCCTGCGTCTGCGATGATGAATGGTAGTTCCAGAGCGCAATCGCTTTAGCTTCCGAGATATGACAGGCCAGCACAATGACCAGCAGCAATCTCAAGCGATTCATTTCTTTTCTCCATGAGCCGAATTAGCGCGTTTTAACTGACCCGCTCCGGGCATCTTATAGGCTATTATTTCTTATGCACACTCTTTTTATTCATGGGGAGGAGAGAAGTGAGAAAACAAGTTGCTTGTCTAATCGTCTTGTTTGTCATGATATTCAGCGAGCTTTCGGAAGCAAGTCACGCCCGTGGCAAAGAGCCTGCTGCGCGAAGCCAGGCGGCAACGGCTCTTGATCCTGAGCTGACTAATTATCAATATCCTTTTCCTGTTAAGTTCTTCGAGGCAAACACACAGGGGAGAAAGCTGCAAGTAGATAGCTACATCAGGGAGCAGATGGCTAAACTACACATACCCGGAGCGGGGGTGGCAGTGATTATCAACGGCAAAGTTGAGTTAATGAAGGGGTATGGTTTAGCGAACGTTGAGCGGAATGTACCCGTTACGTCGAACACCATGTTCCAGATCGCTTCGACTACTAAACCGTTTACAGCTATGGCAATCATGATGCTTGCTGAAGACGGTAAGCTTTCGTTAGACGAAAGAGCAGCGAAATACCTTCCGTGGCTCCCGGCCATTTATAGTGATGTCACGTTGCGCCAGCTATTAACCCACACTTCGGGTGTGAACAGAGACGTGCGAACCGGGAACGTGGATAATTTTACTTTGGATGAGTTTAAGAAAAGGCTTGCCTTAGCACCGGCATCCTTCAAGCCGGGCGAAAGATGGGAATACGCCAACACCGGCTATATCTTGCTTGGGGCAATAATCGAGGTGATAAGCGGTGAGTCGTATGGCGATTTTCTAACCCGACGCATCTTCAAGCCGCTCGGCATGAATAACACCAGATACAACGAGACGCCCGGTGGCTCTACGACGCGCGCCGTAGGCTATGACTGGCTGGACGGTGCTTTCCGTCAGAGTCCCTATTTCGCTGGCGGTTATTCCGCGGGTGCCTTGGTTTCGAGCGTGGCTGACATGGCAAAGTGGGAGCGAGCACTCAACGCTGGGAAACTGCTCAAGCAATCAAGCTTTGAGCAGATATGGTCACCTGTCAAACTGGCGAACGGGCAGCCGCGAAGTTTTGAGTTTCGCGGGGAGCAAGCGGGCTACGGCTTCGGCTGGTTTCTGACGAGCTACAAAGGTCATAAGTTATTCACGCATGGCGGCGTTCTTTCCGGGTTTTCAGCCACCATCAATCGCTTCGTTGAAGATAAGGTCACGATCATCGTGCTTACTAACAGTAAATCCGGAGCAGACCGGATTGGGTATGCGGATGTCTTGGCAAACGGCATAGCTTCACTTTACTTTTCTGCTTCATCAGCAAGTTAAGGATAAAGAATAATACGAGAGTTGATATACCGATTTACGGTAACAATTCTTTAGGGATGGGATTGTTGGGACGTTCGCTATCCCAGCTAACCGAGGCGATCCACCAGCGGCTTCCATCGTAAAATAGCTCCAGGCTATTGACGCCTCGATCAACGATTGCCCCATCTGCCTTCAATCTTGACTCATAAGTGCTGAAGACGTGCGTGATGTTACCGAACGTCTTTGTCACACGCTTAATCTCACGCTCAAAGAAGCCGCCGCGCACAAAGAATTCATTCACCTGATCGACATACGTCTGATGATCCATTACGTTCGCAATAACCTTTCCGTCCCGCACCTCGATTGAGACGAAGCGCACGCCCGGAATGTAGAGCGTACGGGCTTTGCACAAAAAGTCGGGTGAGACCACAATGAATAGCGGCTGGGAAATCTTCAACTACTTTATCTCGCGCCGTTTTTGACTTTTTGTGCAAAGCCGAGCGTACGATCCCGCCCCCATTGTCGAGGCTGTCCGGCAGTCCCGGAGATGGTCTCGTAAAACGCCTTCATAATGCCGTCTAGCGTTGAGACATCTTCAGGGCGAGGCGCAACAGTCGGGACTGCTACAGGTTTAAGCTTAGCTGTTTCCGAAGGCTTCTGCGCGAGGGCATCGGAAAACAATAGCAGGGTTAGCGTGACCAGAATAGCAAGCCTGTATTGCAAGAGAGTTGAGCGCACGGGTTATTCCTTTGTAGTGTGGATGTGTATAACTATTAGACCTACGACGGAAGCTTCTGAAACGGATTCAGGTGATGTTTCACTTCAACGCTGCCCGTACATCCGAGAAAGCCGCAGGAGAAAAGAGTGTATGATTGTCTTGTTATAATCATAGGCCAGTAGTCGTACGTGCGCTTGAACTGAAAGTTGCGTCCGGGTAAAAATACATTATTGTCGCATGAGGTCTTCTCTTAATCTACTTCTGATTTTGAACCTTCTGGGAGCAACGCAGGCTCTCCTGTTGGCCTGTGCGCTTTTTAGTACAAAGCGAGGTAATAGAACCACCAATCGCCTGCTGGCAGTCTTCGCGGCGGTAATAGCCATCAGTATCGGCGGCGTGAGTTTGAGCAAAACTCCGTACATTCTATCGTTGCCTCATCTGAGGTTGATTCATCAGCCATTCTATTTTCTGGGCGCTCCGTTGCTTTTTCTATATATCAGGGCGCTGATCTTAAGAAAACCGGCATTTGAAAAGAAAGACCTGCTGCACTTCATCCCGTTTGGTCTCTGCATCATCTACCTGATGCCTTTTTATCTTCAAAGTGGGGCAAACAAAACAATCTCAGTCCGGCTTTATAACAGTGCGCAGTGGTATCGCATCAGGTCGGCGCTGTTGCTTCTTCAATTTCTCATCTACCTCATCCTGATAATCGTGATGCTGGTCAGATATTCGCATAAAGAGAAGAGGCGAGACGCTGTAGACGCTGTAACCGAAAAGACGATCCTTTTTCAGACAAGGTTTCTGCTCGTAACATTTCTGGCTCTCTGGGCGATAGGAGTTCTACACTACATAGCCAGCCTGCTCTCGACCACTTATTTTAATACCCCCGAAACGGACTTGATCATCCCTTTAGGCATCACGGCATTTGTTTATGCGCTGGCCTATCTTGGCCTCAGAAAGCCTGAAGGTCTGACGGTGGTGGGCGACCAACAGCCCGCGCGCAGGTATGAAACTTCAAGTCTGACGCCGGAAAGGTCTGAGAGATACATACAGAAATTGCTTCACTGCATGGAAACGGAGAAGCCGTTCGTGGATGGCGAGCTGACTCTGCAAAAGCTGGCGAAGAAGTTATCAATCTCGCCGCAGCATCTTTCACAGATTATCAATGAAAGACTGAATCAAAACTTCGTTGACTTCATCAATACTTACCGTGTGGAAGAAGCCAAGAAAAGATTGGTCGCTCCGGCAAAGAAACATTACACCATCCTGGCTATTGCCGAGGAGGTAGGCTTCAACTCGAAATCTTCCTTCAATCTTGTTTTTAAAAAGCACACCAGTATGACTCCCTCCGAATTCCGCAAGGCCGCTCAAGGCAAGCAATGATCTGCTGATAGTCCCCGTAGAGCTTCCACTACCTGACGGCGGTCGCTCTTCCTGTAACTGCCCTAATAACGTGAGGCGCGACGTAAGAGAATAAAGCTCCGTAGGAGCCGGATGTTTATAGCTTAAAGTTTTCAAAAAGAACCTGGCTCCGCGAGGTGCGATATGTTAATTAAGGCAGAACATATAACTCCTACGGAGCTAGGTTTATATGTCATCTGGAGACTATAAACATACAGCTCCTACGGAGCTAAAAACATTCTGCTTATTCTTATATCGCGCCTCACGTTCTAATAGATTCCAACAACGCTTTAGCCCTCTGGTCGTACCAATTTCAACGCGCACCGGCTCAGCGCCCATCAAAGAAACTCATCTAAAAGTCAGAAAATCCGTATCCGTACGTCCCGATTTACGTTTTAGGACGACTTTCAGAAGGGAAAAGTCTATACCTTGACCCATCTCCCCGGTAGTGTCCCTTGAGAAGACAAGTGCGACGCTTTCATCCGGTTGACCTTCGAGCATACTTCAAATCCTGAGCCGTATATTATGAAGGAAACGATGAAAATAAAGCCCTCCTTTTCCATGCTGTGCGCCGTATGCAGGAGTTCTATAAGCTCTCACCTGCCTTTTACATTTCTGTGTGTCGTCTTGATTGGAGCAATCGTCAGCTTCCTGCCTGATAGAAGCCTGCCGGTCAGTTCCGCGCGAGAAGTACAAAGAGGCTCTGAAAAGCAGGTGGAATCAAACCCAGAGCGCCCATTGTCTCTGGCTGAAGAAGGAGCCGGAAGTCCTTTTATGGCAACTCTCCCGCTTTTATCTGCACCCGGTAGTTTCTTAACCAAACCCGTCGCATCAAAAGACGGTCTCTGGCAAAGGATTGATGACGGTGCGGCAATAAGGGGTGATGGCGAAGATGAAAAAAGGGGTGCGAAGTCATACAGTAGATTAAGCCTTAATCGAGCCGCGCAGGCAGAGCTGCTGCGTCTTGCTCCTATGGAGTTCACAAGAGCGGCGAAGGAAATTCAGGTCGTCATCACTTTACCCATGCCCGATGGAACCTTCACAAGATTCCGCGTGGAGGAATCGCCCGTGATGGCTCCAGGGCTGGCCGCACGCTTCCCACAGATTAAGACCTACAAGGGTAAGGGCATTGATGACCCGACCGCCACGGCACGCTTCGACTCGACCCCGGCAGGGTTTCACGCCATAGTGCTTTCAGCTCATGGCACATTCATTATAGCTCCGGCGTCACAGGACAATCCGAACATATATCTAAGCTACGACAGGAGCAACGTGCAGGCGGATAACGACTCTTTAATGTGCTCTGTCCCGGATGCCGAGCAAACCTCTGCGAACATCAAAGACAAGCAACTTCGGCTCACAGTCCCTACAAGCGAGGCTGACTCCGTTGGCGGAACACTTCGTACTTACAGACTGGCGGTGGCGGCGACTGCCGAATACACGCAGGTCTACGGCGGTGGAACCGTCGGCGGTGCGCTGGCTGCGGTGACGACTACCATAAATCTTGTCAACGCAATTTATGAGCGAGACGTTGCAATCCGCCTGATTCTGATTGCCAGTGAGACCAACATTATTTTTACGGATGCCGCGACGGACGGTTATACAAGCGACGACGCCGACACAATGTTCAATCAGAATCAGGCGGTGCTCGATTCAAGGATTGGCGCTGGTAATTATGATATAGGACATGTCTTTGACGGGCATACTACCGTCTCATCAGGTCGTTTTTTCTTTCAGGGAAGAGGGCAGGTGGGAAGCGTCTGCGTAGATGGCTTAAAGGGGAAAGGTGTGTCAGTCTTTCGCTCTCTTGAGCCATCTGCTGTTAGCGCCGTGTATGTAGTCGCACATGAAATGGGTCACCAGTTCGGCGCAAGCCATTCCTTTAACGGGACGACAACCTCAGACTGTTTGAACGGGCGAGTCGCCTCCAGCGCATTTGAGCCTGGAACCGGCTCGACAATCATGGCTTACAGGGGGAGCAGCGGAACCAACTACCCTTACTTCAATCTTTGCGGAGCAGAGGATTTACATTCAACCGATCTGTATTTCCATATAGCGAGCATTTCACAGATTATTAATTACACGACTACTGGTAACGGAGCGAGTGGTGCCGTTCAAATAGCTACGGGCAACAATGCGCCGACGGTTGATGCCGGGGCTGACTATACTATTCCACGCAGTACGCCTTTCACGCTCAACGCGACCGGCAGCGACCCGGACGGCGATGCGCTCACCTACTGCTGGGAGGAATTGGACTTGGGCGCGCCCTCTCCGCCCAGCACAGATGATGGCAACCGTCCTATCTTTCGCTCTTTTGCCCCGAATGCCTCCTCCGCGCGGACATTTCCACAGTTGTCGGATATTTTATCCAACAGTTCGACGCTTGGTGAATCACTTCCCCTTAAGACTCGCACGATGAACTTCCGTGTCACGCTCCGTGATAATCATCCAGGTGGGGGCGGTGGCAGCACTGACGCCATGCTTGTCAACGTCGTCTCCGGCAGCGGCCCTTTTGTTGTCACGCAGCCCTTTTCTTCAACCAGTTGGTCAGCCGGTTCAAGTCAGCTCGTGACGTGGAACGTAGCTAATACCTCAAACGCGCCGGTCAGTTGCGTAAATGTACGTATCCTGCTCTCGGTTGACGGCGGCTTGAGCTTTCCCATCGTTCTCAACACGAGCACTCCCAACGATGGTGAAGAGATAATCACGGTGCCTGGCTCCCAGACTTCCACGGCGCGAATTAAAGTAGAAGCTGTCGGAAATATCTTCTTTGATATATCGGATGCCAACTTCAATATCGCTGGTGGAACATCCCCCACACCGACTCCGACTCCGACGCCCACACCGACGCCGACGCCAGTAAACCCTGGTGGGGCTATAGTATTTACCTTCACTTCGTCGGCCTATTCAGTTAACGAGAATGATCCGGCGGGAGTAGCGAGAATCATAGTGCATCGCGGAGGCGACAACGCGCCTGCGGTCTCAGTGGACTATGCTACGAGCGACCAAGCAGGCATGACACCATGCCAGACAAACGGCGGCACGAGCGCCTCTGAGCGCTGCGACTACGCCACGGCTGCCGGAACTCTTCGGTTTGCCGCAGGAGAGTCAGACAGGGAAATCCAGATTCCCATCATCAACGATGCTTACGTAGAGCAGGCTGAGACCTTCACTGTCACTTTACGAAATGCGCAGGGAGGAAGTCTGGACACTACTATCACAGCCAGTGTTGCCATCCAGAGTGATGACACACAGACAGCCACAACTAATCCTATAGACAACCAGACCACTTTTATCAAAGAGCAGTACATAGATTTCCTCGGACGTATGGCCGAAGATGCAGGGCTTCTGTTCTGGACAACTAGAATGAACAATTGTCCTGCCGGTGATATGTGCGATAGAACAGATACCTCGCAGCGATTCTTCCAGAGTGATGAATTTCAAGAAAGAGGCTTCTACGTCTATCGCCTCTATGATGCCGTGATGGGAAGATTGCCCAAGTATGCAGAGTTCGTCCTTGACGTTGCACGCTTGAACGGCTCGCAGACTCCCGCCGAGCAGAGACTCGGCAAAGATATTTATCTGCTGGATTTCATGAACAAGGCTGAGTTCAGGAATCTGTACGGCCAGTATTTATCTGCCGACCTCAAGACAGCTACGGATGCCGCAGGATTCGTCAATGCGCTGTGTGCTAAAGCGGGGATTACACCTGCAAGCAAGCAGACATTGATAAATAACCTGCAAACCGGGGCTAAAGACCCCGCGCACACATTGGAGGATTTCATACTGACTGCGGAGATGAGCAGTGTCGGGACTCTGTACTATGACCGTGGGTTCATCACCATGCAATACTTCGGATACTTGAGAAGAGACCCGGACGCTGGTGGCTTCACTTTCTGGGTCGGGCAATTGATTGGACAAGGTGCGCCGCACAAACAGGATTACCGCTTTATGGTCGGAGGGTTCCTGCAATCCGATGAGTATAGATTCAGATTTGCTTTGATCTCGTCCTCGCCTTGAATTCGAGTTTGTGACTCAAACGAGCATTTGTGGCCTCTATTACATGTCGCACCTCGCGGAGCTTCGGACTTGGTTGATAGAACTATAAATATACGGCTCCTACGGAGCTTCCCTTGTTTTATGTCGCGCCTCACGTTGTCTACCTATTTCAATAATCATCCCGCCATCAACGCCGGTTCAGGGACTTGTATCAAGCCCTGTCAGACGCCGGGATTCATAGTGATCAGCCCCCGCCAGATGAATTTCTCTATCTGTCGTCGATGCCGCAGAATATGCACAATGGCGTGCTCCAACAATCCCTCCACGTCGTATACAGCTCCCCAACGGCTCTTGATGACTGTACCCGAAATCTCTTCGTCGCTCATCTCCCACCTGCCCTCTAATGTCTGGGCGGTGTAGCGCAGCGCCCCATCAAGTTGCTCCAACGATTCCCTGTGTGAGAGAAGTTTGTTCTGAGGGCGTGTTGATTCAATAGAAAATTGCTCCCTAATGTAATCGGCATAACCGTATCCGGCTCTGACCACATGGGACATGATGGTTTGTGCCGAACGGCAGTCATCATCCTTCGTCTGTGCGTCAACGACCCGCACGAAATCATCTTGGGGGATTCGCTCGACCAAGCGCCTGAGTTCCGACGCCGCGCGCTCATATTCATCCATTAACGCTCCGATAGCGCCATTCCGGTATGTCTTTTCCATATTTTGCGTTTCCATATTCAATCAAGCCTTCAAGTCCGGCGGATGAAAGACGCGCTATTCGCGCTCCGGTCCGACGATTTGTTGGGCGATGCTTTCACTGGACAACTCCAATAATCGGCCCCAAGTCCGCTCTGGAGTCATTCCGCCGCAGTTTGACGGAATACAGGCTTGAGACGACGCCATCCAGATACAGAGCGTCCTGGCATTGCAGTTCGTCGCGGAAGAAGATGGCGAACTCGTAGAAATTGATTGGTTGCTCGCTGATCACGAACACGATGGTGTTCTTCGAAATGCCGACTCCATTGCGTATGAGCCGGGACGTCGACGTAGCATCGAACGCTGGATTAACAACACCGTTTCGGAGGAGCAAGGGACCCGATTGCGTTGCCAGGCGCACGCCGGGAGCAAGAGCAGGATACTCCGTCGTCTCTACAATCCGAGGGCCGGACGCGGAAACGAAGAACACGCCATTGGGCTTCAGAAAGAAGTTGCCCGTGCCGTCGGCAACATTGAGCGGAGAAATCTCCCGACCGTCCTCCACTAAGAGGCCCACCGGCGAGAAATCGGGGTGGTACATCCCGGCGTTCATGGCAAAGCGGAGCTGTTGGTTCCGGCCTGCGAGCCAAGCTGCAAGGTGGTCGAAGCGATTGAATGTGCGTCCCTTTTCGTCTCGCAGGAAAAGTTCAAGCCGGTTGGTTCGCACATCTACGCGAACCGTCGTGAATCGTGCGGACGTGGCGACCGCCGGTTCCGATCCAGCATCGACTGCACCGGGGGGCGGCGTCCCGCTACTCTTGCGAGTGCATCCGCCGAACGCGATGCAAGCCACGAAGAGCACGAAGATGATTCTCGGTACAAGGTTCATTCTTTCAGAGTCGCCCAACGCCCGAATTAACCGGGCGGGAAGCATCTAACCAAGCCTTCAATCTTGCGAATGAAATCCAAGCTGATTCCGCTCGGGTTGAATGAGTTGTTGGGCCGCCCTTTCTACATGAATATTCGCCCAGCGTGCTGTCTTTGCTCGGCTACATTCAACTCGACTCATTTTGTATGCCATGCGGCCAAACGCGCCTTTGAAACTACTCCCAAGCGTGCAGGGGAAAAGTCTTGATCCTCTTGACCCCGTCCTGTTCAAGAGCATCCCAAACAATTTGAATAATTCCTGATGTCAGGTCAGCCGCCCGAACGTACTCCTCAAGAATAGCCACTTCCTCAACGTGTGCGAGACCATCAAGACAAGTGGCAAGTACACAATATTCAAGCGCGATCCCAGTAACGAGCATCCTTTTGGGTCTAAGGACATTAATGATTTGAAGCAAGGAATCATCCAAAAATGGTGTATAATCTCGACCCTTTATGGATGCCCCAATGTTGACGATATGTGAATTTTCGGGCACTTCCAAGCGTTCATGAAATGCTGCCCCTTCAGTTCCGGCGACGCAATGTTCCCTCCAAACACCTTTGTTATCCAAAAATGATGGGTGTTTATCAGGATGCCAATCCCTTGTGAAGATTATAGGAATACCCTTAATCTCGGCCTGCGCAATGAGAGCATTCAGAGACGAAACCAAAGATTCCGTCTGTTCTACATACAGATGAGATAAATGCTCTGATGTCGGGTCACAAAAATCCTTCTGTACATCAACGACGAAAAGAATGTCGCCTTTTCCGTCCTTTGGAGTTCCTTTAGCTTGCCTTATGCCTTCCCGATAGGCACGGCTTCCTTCAACGACACTTTTAATAACTGGAGCGATTTGTCTCATCTGGTTTGAAAAGTCGCTACCCGTTCTCTCCAATTCACTTGAGTACTCATAGACCAAGTGAGCGCGATTTTCATCAATAGAGGTCGCTGTTTTCTGGAATAGCTGTCGTTGTTCATGAGGAAGCATATCAAAAACTGCCCCGGTAACCCGAAAGGTGTCAATCTCTCCGATATCTCGCTCATGTTTCGCAAAGAAATTGAGTTCTTCGCTGTGCCAATATCTTGGGTGAGTGTGAACAAGCACGTCGGCTATGTGTGCGGACACGCGTAGTTGGATATCGTGATTAGCGAAAAATGACCGATATTGTTGGTTTATGCCCCCGAGTAGTGTCGTTATTCGTCGCCAAGCGTCGATGAGAGCTACAGTATCTCGATTATGTGTAACCTCAATCATGAACATGCCGCCATCACCAGCCCAGAACACACCACCAAAACCTAGAGTGCTTAGATCAGCTACGAGGGATTCCGCAAGTTTGACCTTAACCTCCATTACTTTATCAGCAGCAAAATCCTTGGACATTTTGCTGTGGCCCGCAATATCCACTTGGAGCAGGGCCAGTTTCTTTACTTGAAAAGACGAACCATATGATTCGAACTTTGAAAACTCGAAAAAACTATTGAAACTTGTCATCCTCTATTCCCTCTAAACTGAAGTGCAGTTGCTTTTCATCAATGTCACGCCACCGCTCCTTCATTCTCTATCACTAGGATTCAGATGGCTAGAAAAACAATACCACAGACAGTTAAATTCCCGACAAGAAGCATGACTTGTTGGGCAGTTCTTTCGACTTCACCATTCAACTTGCAGATTAGCTGTGCCTTGCTTCGTCACCTTCACTTCGACTGATTTGTAATGCGAAGCGGCCCAACGCCCGAATTAACCGGGCGGGAAGTATCATCGAATGGCATTCAATTTGTCGATGAAACCCAAGCTCATTCCGCTCCGGTTCAATGAGTTGTTGGGCAGCGCCTTTGACATGATCATTCACTGCGAGTTGCCACCTCTCTTTTTGCTTCTTTACCTTCAACTCTACTGAGTGAGAGAGGCGAAGCGCCCAACTTATAATTAGACCGCTAGCGGTCTAATTATTCCAAAAACCATCTTTTACCGCTATTAGCGTCCTAATCAACTATACAAGCATATTTTACCGCAACACATCATGTAATTAATTGAAGCTTGGACATAAATCATAACTGAATTCGCCACCTGGCTAACTCTATTTGTTCCAGGCTTCATATATGAGCTGTCTATCAGGGAAACACACTCAACCGCCCGCCTGGCCGCAGTTGCGAGAAATGCCTGCTCTCAAACGCTGTGAAGCCAGCGGAGAATCACACAGTTAAATAGCTGATTTGTTGTTTAGCATAGCCGGCTCGAACCTCCCGGCCGGTTATGAATCCCGTTCTGCTTATCGCACTCCCTTTAGCAATCCAAAACTCAACACACAAACCAGATCGCGGTCACTGAGAACGCTTTGCATCTCGTTCAAGCTTCGATGATGACGTGGAAGTGCAGACTGAAAAGTGGCTCAACGACTAAGGGTATCCATCGTTAGATCTAGGAAAGCATGACAAGTGTGATGGCTAGTGCTGATCGTTAGAGCTAAATCGTTAAGCCTGTAAAGATGCATCTCTTTTGAGCCGTCACGCAGCATATACAGCGATAGGCACTTGTGCGATAAGCAGGCGTTGATAAGAGACTGAAAAAGGAGCCAAGGCTTGTCGCGTATTAATGTTTTTGTCATAGGAGCATCGCGGGACGTGAAAGCGGCGGCCATTGCGAAGGCCATCGCCAACTCTGTGGCCGATCGCTCTGACATGAATCTTGTCGAAGGCAGTTCCGAAAATGAGAGTGGTTGTGTGCCCGTAGATGAGGTGGATGGCATCCTCCGATCAATTGATCCTTCGGTTCGATGTGCATTGGTTCTGGTGGGTCCTCCGGCTGACACAAACGAACTGGCAAAAGACTGGCTCACTTTGCGGGATGACCTCGCGGTGATGCATGTAGACGTAGCTGACTACGTGGTGCGAATTGGATTGGTCGATTCCAACCTCCACTCACTACTAACAGCGCTGCGTGAACTGGTGGAGAGCGCTGGTACGCAGAAGCGAGAACGGGTTACGCGCATTCAACTGCGACCGGTCAAATCGCCCTTCGAAAGCGGCGCTCCGCCCCACCAGATTTCTACAGAACATTCTCTGCTTGAAGCGTCCATTAAGTGGGTGCATGGGCTTTTGCGAAATGCGGTGGAAACAAGCTCTGATGATGTGAACGGCCTCACAGTAACTCGCAAGGGCATTCTGGAATCGCTCGAAGCACCGCCCAAGCTTCGCGAGAGCGAGCAGCGCGTAATCCCCGATGCGTTGGAGGCGCTCGACAAAGAGCTTGATAGCGCTCTCGCCAAAGCCGACACGAGCACCGAGCCCCTAGCTGTTGCGTTTCGCGAGTTTGGACTCGAGCCAGTCGGATTCCGAATGATGATTCTGGGGCTCGCACCCGAATTGGATATCCGCTATCAACGTTGCATCGGCTTCCTGCTAGACGAAATCGGACGTCGCGTAGGCACGCTGAGTTTGTATGGTAGTCTGTTAGGAATTACAGCGAGCGAACGCGATAAGCTGATCGGCAGCGCCGGGCTGGAGCGTTGGCTTGTCTTTGAAGGCTTGGCAGGCCATCCGTCGGCAGCAGATGAACCGCTCAGGCTCGATCCAGTTCTGGCGCAATGGCTGCTTGACGACCGCGCGGCGCTCGCAAGCGATCCGCGAGTCCGGCGCATTCTCCGCTTAGAAGCTTGGCCCGGTGCCAGTCTTCTGACAGGTCACCATGAACGCGCTAAAGCAGCCGGAATAATCAACAAATTACTAAACGCGTATGACAGGCAATGGATTCTGCTCGACGGCAGCGATCCGGCTGGCTGGCGAGCGTTGCTCGAATTGGGGACTCCTGCCGCTGAAGTCGAGCTGATTCGTTGCGAACCTGTACGCCTCATGGGCATCGACTTTAGCGGCGTTGAAGATTCCGCGCGCCGTCTCGCGCGGATGACGCGTCTCAGCGGTCAGCCGTTGATCATTGATGTAGCGAAAGCTGAGGGCACCGAAGCGGAAGATGACTTGTTGCAAGTCTTTTTCGCAACGCTCGATAGCAGAAACTGCCAGGCGGCAGTGATTAGCCGCGAGGAAGCGCGCATCATCCGCATCCTTGGTAAAGCGTCGTACGAGTTGGAGAGCGAGCCAGCGCTGTCGAAAGCTGCCCGCGTTGAAGCAGTGCGAGCTGCCGCGCTTGGCGCCGAGGCCTACCTGACACAAGAGTCTGCTGAGTCGATTGCCAATCGATACCCGCTGCATGTCGATGGCTTGGAACAAGCAATGCGACTGGCAGTCATCCGTCCGAAGAATTTCGACGCCGATAATCCTGATCTCGAACGCTTGACGACAGCGTTCAAAGAGTTGGCGTCGGAAGGAGTATCCCACCTTGTGGAAAGGATCGAGCCGGTTTTCAGTCTCGAAGAAGTGGTCTTGCCTCCCGACCGTAAACAGCAGCTTAACGAAATTGTCGACCAAATTCGTCTCGCGCCGCGCGTGCTTGACGACTGGAAGTTCCGTGACCAACTCCCTTACGGACGCGGCGTTGCGGCGCTCTTTTTTGGTGCCAGTGGAACCGGCAAGTCGATGGCGGCGATGGGCATAGCCCGCCAGCTAGATATCCAGATTCTGCGGTTAGATCTTTCGCGCGTCGTGAGCAAGTACATCGGCGAGACCGAGAAGAACATTGATCGAGTGTTCACCGATGCTCAGGCATCAGGCGCGGCAGTCCTTATCGATGAAGCCGACGCGCTGCTGGGCAAACGCAGTGAGGTGAAAGACGCCCACGACCGCTACGCAAACATTGAAGTTGCATACCTCTTGCAGCGAATCGAGGCATACGAAGGGCTGGCAATTCTCACGACGAACCTGCGGAAGAACCTCGACGCGGCGTTCCTAAGGCGCCTGCGTTTTATCATCGAGTTTCCCAGACCTGACGCTGAGGCGCGGGAAAAAATCTGGCGTCAATGCCTGCCCCATGAATCACACGAACTTAACGATGCCGACTTTCGCCAACTTGCGCGCAGGATCGACGTCACCGGTGGGCAAATCCGGCAAATCACACTGCGCGCTGCCTTCATCGCTGCTGCTGCCGGAAAACAAATTGGTTTGGAGCATGTCGTTCAGGCTGCTTCCGCGGAACTCGCTAAGCTGGGAATGCCTCCGATCGAGATTGATCTAACCCAGATCAGGAGGGCCGCTGCGTGAAAGCTGACGCCATCCTGCGCGTGACTGAGTTATTGCGAAAGCGTCTGGAGGCAGCGCTCGTAAGTTCTGGTATGCCCGGCACCGTCTTCGTTGGCCCACTTGACGATGCTGAGGCAAGCGGCGCAGCGCTCGTACTCTTTCTTTACCGCATCATTCCGAATGCAAACCTGCGCAACAGCGAGCATCGTATTCCCTCGAATGTCGCACCGCCAACGGTCTACCAGAATTCTCTGCCTCTGGATCTCTACTATCTGATTACCGTTGGCACCACATCCGAAGCCAACGAAGAAGCACCGCTCCGTTCACTGGGCTACGCCATTCAGGCGATACAGGCGGCACCAGATCTAACCGGAGCTGACGTGGGCCAGGAAACAGTACACGTAACGCTGGAGCCACTCTCGACAGAAGAGGCCAGTCGTATCTGGGCTCTATTTCCCACGGCAAACTATCGGACGTCGGTTGCTTACTTGGCGACACCCGTCTGGCTCGATCCACCTGACGTGCTGCCGCTGGCCGTGCCCGTCGTTGACAATCGATTGCTGGCAGGGTCCCGGACCGGGGAGGTGGCGTCATGAGCCAACGATTCGATGTCCGCCTGCCGTTGGAAGAATCGTACCGCCGCCGCGTGCTGTTTGCCCTTGAGTTGCTCGACGCAGTAACCCTGTTTCGTATCAGTCAGGGTGTAAAGGTGGTTGCTGATGGTCTGCAAGGCAAACCAATCGTGAATGCGAGTGGCGTGTTCGTATGGCTCGATGAGGACATCAACAAGTTGCGTAAGATTTCGATCAACCCCGGAACTTTGTCATACGAAGGCCGAGACCTGGAACCAACAGAAGTCAAGCTTCCCCCTGACGTAACCACTATCGAGTTACAGCCGCGCGTCGACTATTCATTCGCACCCGGAATTACGGGATTGCGAGGCATGCTTATCGAAGAGCGAGCCGATCCACCCAGACCGGTGGGCGATGCCGCAGTGCGCTTGCAATGGCTCGACGATGAACTCAACTGGCACAATGCGCCGACCACTTCTCACACCGACCGAAAACGCGGCGACTTCGTTTCGATACTCCGGCTCGCGCCAACCGAAGTGCCACACATTGAAAAGGGAGCCGTCACGGTGCGTTTGCGCGCAAGTCGTAATGGGGGAACCGAGCGCGGATCTAACGATCTGAAACTTTCGCAAGGTCGCATCACCGACCCATCGACCTTGAATCCACTGACGTTTGCCTGGGACGAGTTGCAACCCTGAGTTCGCCATTGAGGAGACAATGCTATGACTGACTATTCGCAAAACCACCCGGATAATGGGTGTGATTCCGACGGTGACCGAGCTGAGCAGCCGCCATCTGATGAAAAGAAGTGCCCGGATCTGCCGCCGAACGATCCACCGGATCCTTACAAACCACCGGAGTGTAACAAAACACTGCCCTGCAATTGTCCAGACCCGCCCGGCGCAACTGAGCACTGTCTCGAAGATCTGATCGATAAGCAGACCGAGCAAGTGACGGTTGCGGAGAAAGCAAAGGCTTTTAAGGCAGAACTCGAAGCATTGCTGACTAAGGCGAAGGCTGCCAGCCAGGAATATACAGTCGAGAAATACGGGAAGCTCGTTAAGCAATGGGAGGAACAAGACGCACAGATCGTCAACCTCATCAAGACGCTGGTGTGTACGTACCCGTGTTGGCGTTGCATCATAGAGTGCTACGTATGTCCATTGTTCGACGACTTGCGTAAAGCCGAACAGCAGCTAAACGGTGACGGCAAGCTTTGCCGGGACATGCATAGCATCTACGACCAGCGTTACTGGCATGAGCGCAACAAGGAGTCGAAAGACCGCATTTTCCAACGCATCAAATCGGTGCTTGCAGTCTGGGAGAAGCCCGCGCAGACGATTGAGAAGATTCTCACCGACAATGCGAAGCTCATTGCTGACTCCCAGAAAGTCAGCCCGTCAACAGTTTATGACGTTTTCCTGAAGCTGGTGCCGATGCACTTGGCGATCGCCCCGCCTGCAACTGAAAAGAAAACCAAAATCGCCAAGAAGTTCACGGTCTTCTGTGAGTGTGACGAAGGGCAGCCGGAGAAATGTTGCGGTCCCGATGTCGGCGAATGGAGATTGCGAGATCGCCTCATAGGCCCGCAGCCCTATCTCATAAAACCAGACCACTACTTCACGCTCATCTGCTGTCTAGTCGATAACCTTTACCGCCCGGCGAAGGATTTGCTTGCGGAAGCGACCGCTGCGCTGGAAAAAGTTGAGAACACCATTAAGCGCTACAAGGACCAGCTTGAAAACGGTCTCAAGAACTTCGAAAAGAACGCTAAGGCCAAGATTCCAAGCCCGATCGAATGCTGCGGCGAAAAATTGCCGAAACCCGAACAGCAGCCGACCTAAACAGCTAGCTAAACATGGAGAATCACCATGCCTGAATATCTGCATCCCGGGGTTTACATCGAAGAAATCGAGCGTGGCCCGCGGCCCATTGAAGGAGTGCCGACGAGCACCGCGGCCCTGCTCGGCGAGGCCGAGCGCGGTTCAACTACTCCGCGCCTGGTCACGAGCTACAAGGACTACCAGCGTTGGTTCGGCGACGTGTTCGATCCGCGCAAGTTCTTACCGTACGCAGCCAATGGCTTTTTTGAGAATGGAGGCAAACGCGCCTTCGTTGCCCGGCTGGTGGGCGATGCTTCAGCGCTCGCTTCTGCAATCTTCGGCGAGTTCGTCGTGCGCGCGGCAGGACCCGGCCTTTGGGGCAACCGGGTGATGGTCAAGATCTCACCCAGCACAACGAAAAAAGGTGACGGCACGCCCGTTGGCTTTCGTCTGCAAGTGGCTTACTGGGGGCGCGAACCCGTACCCGCCTTCGATCCTTTCACTGACCGGACGACGCTGCCGCGACCGGCGCTGATTGAGGACTTCGACGATCTCGATACCGACGAGTCGTCGCCTGACTACTACGGTAAGCGTGTGCCCTTCATCGATCTTGAGAAAGGGGAAACGAATCAGGGGCCGGAAAGCTCCGCGCTGGGCATCCTGGTTCGCCCTGTGGGTGTGGCTACCGACGCTCAACCTGGAGTTGGTACACAGGTCCTGGCCGGAGGCGCAGACGATGCGGTGGCGCTCGGCGTGGATGATTACAGAGGCGATCCGGTGCCGGGCGGCAGAAGCGCCCAGGGACTTGCCGCGCTCGAACTCGATCCGTATCGCGACGTCGCGCTCGTTTACGCTCCAAACGTATCGACCGACATTGCGAAGGCGATCGTCGCGCATTGCGAAAGGCTGCGGTTCCGTTTTGCAGTTATAGATAGTGACAAGGGTCAAAGCAGCACGACTGCTCTTAATCCGCGTGACACTATCACCGATAGCAGCTATGCCGCTTTTTACTATCCCTGGATCGTAACTGCCGATCCGCGGACCGGCGCGCGCAAACTCATTCCGCCAGGCGGTACTGTCCTTGGCGTGTATGCCCGCTCCGACACTGAACGAGGAGTTTTCAAGGCTCCAGCGAACGAGATCGTTCGCGGAGCGCTCGCGCTCGAGTTCGACATCAATGACAACATGCAGGATGACCTTAACCCGAAAGGCGTAAACGTCATCCGCAGTTTTCCCGGTCGCGGCATCCGCGTTTGGGGCGCGCGAACCATCACTTCGAACACTCTCTGGAAGTATGTGAGCGTCCGACGACTGTTTATTTTCCTAGAGCGCTCAATCTACGAAGGCACACAGTGGGTCGTCTTCGAGCCGAACGACGACAAGCTGTGGGCGCGAGTCATCGACACGGTTCGTTTATTCCTTCGCAGCCAGTGGCGTCTCGGCGCACTCTTCGGTCGCACCGAGCAGGAAGCGTTTTTCATTACCTGCGATCGCACCACCATGAGCCAGGACGACATCTTGAATGGTCGACTTATCTGCGAGATCGGTATCGCGCCGGTTCGCCCTGCCGAGTTCGTTATTTTCCGCATTTTCCAAAACACCGCTGAGTCTCAGCGCTAGGAGCTAAGTCATGGCACGAATCGATCCATTACGCAATTTCCGATACCGGCTTGAGATCGACAGCGTTACGCAGGCCGGTTTCAGCGAAGTGATGATCGCCGAAACGACGATCGACGCCGTTGATTATCGCGAGGGCACTGACCCGCCGCACGTGAGAAAACTTAGTGGCCTCACGAAATACGGAAACATCACGCTGAAGTGGGGCTTGACCATCGGCGGTAGCGCACTCGACCTCTTCAGGTGGCACGCCGATATCTCCGCGGGTCAGATCAAAGAGAAGCGCAAGAAAGTGGTTATCGTAGTCCAGGACGAGGCGGGCGTTGATAGTGCGCGGTTCGTTATTACAGACGCCTGGCCCATTAAGTATGACCCTAGCGACCTCAATGCCAAGGGTAACGAGGTACTGATTGAGCTGCTCGAACTCGCCAACGAGGGCATCGAGCGCGTAGCTTAAAAAGGGGAGGCTAACATGAGCACCACGCATACCGGCTTCCAGACCGAGATCGAATTCGAATTGCCCAAGGGCTACGTGGACGAGGCGGGGACGCTGCATCGGCGCGGAACCATGCGTCTCGCCACGGCTGCCGACGAGATTCTGCCACTTCGCGATCCGCGCGTGCAGCAGAACGAAGCCTATCTCGCGGTGATTGTCCTGGCGCGCGTCGTCATTCGTCTCGGCTCTTTGCCGGAGATCCATACCGGCGTCATCGAGAACCTGTACGCCTCAGACCTCGGCTACCTACAACGGCTGTATGAAAAGTTCAACGCCAGCGACGACGCCGAGCCGGAGCTGGTGTCCGAAAAACAATGGGCGACCGGAGGCAAAGCGTTGCGGAGGATTACCGCCGTGGGGGAAGCTTGAAGGCCTATCCCGTGAAGTCGTTGTACGAGGAGATGGCCTTTATCGCTTGCCACTTTCATTGGTCTTACGGCGAGCTAATGCAGCTTGAGCATCACGAGCGCCGACGTTGGTGCCGGGAGATATCGGCAATTAACCGCGTCCTCGACGGCGCTCCCGCTAATCTTTTTGAAGTAGGGAGCAGACCACGATGACACGTCAGGATCCGCTGCGCGGATTTCGCTTCCTCGTCGAGATAGAAGGAATTACGAGCGGAGGCTTCACGCGAGTCAAGGGTCTCTCTCGCGAAGTGAAGTACGAATCTTACCGCGAGGGCGGCGTCATCGAGTACGAGCATAAGCTGATCACGCAGGTCTCGTACCCGGTAGTCGTTCTAGAGCGCGGTTTAGCCCTCGAAGATTTGTGGAACTGGGCCCTTGCCACTGCCGACGGCGAAGTCCGGCGCAGGACGATCCGTATCCGCCTTCAGAACGAAGCGAACGAGAAGAAGTGGGCGTGGCAGGTTGAGTATGCGCTGCCGGTGAAGTGGACAGCGTCGGACCTGGACGCGCAGGCTTCGCCAGTAGTGATGGAAACCCTGGAACTTGCTCACCACGGACTGAGGAAGGCGACATGAAATATGATCGTGGCAAATGGCTGTACGGGACATTCCTACTGGTGGCGCGCGACGCGGCCAGGCGCTTCGCGTTTGGTCATGGCAGCGGAAAGGGCCGACGCGGTTCATGGCACCCACTGATCCTACGATGGAGGCAGCGTCGCAAGCGTCAGAGGGAACTGCCAACTGCTCGCGCAGCCACTTCTGGGTCAATCTTATGGTTCCCGAAATTTCATTTTCATTACGCCACGTATCTTAGCAATCGAAAATGGCGTGACCGCGCCTCTGGCTCCGTACCAGCGACAGGTGTTTCGGAAACTCGAATAGTGCTGGATCAACCTTGGAAGTACGTGCGAGGCGCCGAGCTTTCACGCCAACCGCATTGGGCCTACCGCCCTTTGCGTCTCTTCCACGCAGGCCAAGGTTCCTGGCCGAAGATCGATGCCGGGTTGTCGATTTCACCAGGCTCGTCGCAACCACGCGTTACGCACTCAACTGCGCCGCCAGCCGCGGGTCGCCCGCCCGGGACGCCATTCGGAACGAGGCCGCAAGTCTTTCGCGCGCGCATGAAGAGGGAGGAGCGCTCGCAACCTTTTCAAACGCAGTCGCGAATTTGGGAGCACTGGCTACAGATCTTTCGCGCGCGGCTGCCGACGCATGGTGATCGCCTTCCGCATCGTACGCCCAAGCCTAGAGCTGTGCGAGTGAAGTTCGATGCTACTGAAGAACTTGTATGGCACCGCGCGAAGCGTCCGCCGACGGAAGTCGTTGACGTCGAGCATCAACAAGCGACTTTCGATTCTTTTGACCGTCCCGGCGTGCGCAGTTTCCAAAGCCAGGAGGTGCTTAATTCGTCACCTTCGTCCGAGCGAGCGGTGCTGTTGCCGATAACAAAACTCGATCCGAGCTTCGTTGACCGATTGACAGACGACGTGATTCGCCGCGTAGAACAACGCGCACGAATTGAGCGCCAGCGGCGCGGACTCTGAGCGCAAAATGAGCAAAGCCCAACTCAAGAAGGCAACTATCACGGTAATGGATGGCGCGCATAAGGGCGACGTCATTACAGCGCTGTTTAATCCCACTGAGTACAGCTTCGAACGAACCAATTCTTACAAGGCCATTGCCGTGCCGGGTCTCGGCTCGCCTTTGCTTCAGTTTGTGAATGGCGAGTCTGACCATCTCAGCATGGATCTGTTTCTAGACGATTACACAGATCCCAAAGGGCCGACATCGCTGCAACAAAAAGAAGAGAAACCTCTTACGAAGCGGCTAGACGCGCTTTTCAGCCTGCTCGAAATCGATCGCGACTTGCACGCCCCGCCCACGGTGCGCTTCAACTGGGGAACGCTTGGTTTCCGCGCCGTCATCGAGAAGTTAAGCCGCAAGGTAACGATGTTCTATCCCGACGGTACACCGGCACGGGCAACGATCTCGGTCAGCTTCAAAGAATATCGCCCGCTTACTGAGCAACTTAGAACACCGCGGCGCGAGTCAGCCGACAAGACCAAGCGCCGTGTGGTGGTCGGCCGAGAGCGTCTCTGGTTTATCGCTGCGCGTGAATACGACGATGCGAACGAATGGACGCGGATAGCCGTCGCCAACGACCTGGACGATCCGCGCGAGATCGAGCCCGGCGACTGGCTCCTGCTTCCGCCAATTGAGAATTCGAATGGAACTAACAACGCTCGCTAAAACCTATCGCGAGTTCTACGCGCCGTGTTACGTCGTACGCATCGGGCGTGCGGACCTCATGCGCGACCTCGCCGTTGCAGTTAGCCAGGTTGAAGTTGACCTAATGCTGGGGGCGGCATCGCGTTTTAGTTTCACGGCCACCGATTGTTACAGCCATAAGTTGCACGCCTTTCAGACGGGTAGGGGCGACGACCTGTTGAAAACTCTTACCTTCGGTGCCGAAGTAGAAGTTTACATGGGATACGGAGACACAAAATCTGCCCCGATTGCGGTGAGCGGAATGATCACCGAAATCACCACCAACTTTCCCGAGAGCGGCTCTCCGGAGCTTTCTATCGCCGGTTTCGATCATGGATTTCCGCTCACGATCGGCAAGAACTCTAGTACCTTGTCGGACGCCAGGGACAGCGATTTTGCACAAAAGATTGCGAGCTTTAATAACCTCAATGCAACCATAGAGGCCACCAGTGGACAGCACAAGAAGATTGAGCAGAACCAGGAAAGCGACTGGGAGTTTCTAAAAAAACTTGCCGACCGCAATCACTTCGAGCTCTACGTGGACGAGCGCAAGACTTTGCATTTCGCAAGGCCGAACGACAAGGCTGGCGCGGTGGTTCGGCTCGTTTACGGTGAAGGACTCCTGAGCTTCAAGCCAGAGGCGAACCTCGCCGGACAGGTTTCGAAGGTTGAGGTCTATGGCTGGGACACAAAGACGAAAAAGCCCATCATCGGCGTCGCCAGCGCGGGAGAAGAATCCGGACTGAGCGGCAAGAGCGCAGGCCAGCAGCTCAACTCGTTCGTTCGTGATCCAACCAAACGACCAACCCTGCGGATAAGGCAGCCGGTATTCACGCAGGCCGAAGCCGACCAGCGGGCCAAAGCTGCTCTTAACGAGCGCGCCAAGCAATTTCTGACGGGCGAGGCAGAGTCGATTGGCTTGCCTGAGGTGCGGCCAGACCGCAATGTCGAGCTTGCTAGTCTTGGCGTGCCGTTTTCCAAGACCTACTACATTCAGCAGGCCACTCACAAGATCGACGCCAACGGCTATCGCACTAGATTCAAAGTAAAGGAGACGGGATTATGACGCCAATGGGAGAGGGGCCGCGTGAAACCGCGCATGAAGCTGGCGGATATGTAAAAGGTGTGGCGGTCGCGCTCGTTACCCAGAACAACGACCCTGAGAAGTTGTGCCGTGTGAAAGTTAGATTTCCCTGGCACGAGCAGCCGAGCGAAAGCTACTGGGCCCGGCTTAGCGTGCCGATGGCTGGAAACGATCGCGGCTTCGTGATGATCCCGGAGGTTGGCGACGAGGTGTTGGTCGCCTTCGACCGCGAGGATTTGCGCTTTCCATACGTGCTGGGCGCGTTGTGGAATGGAAAGGACAAGCCTCCCATCGCGAACGACGACGGTAAGAACGACAAGCGAAAGATCCAATCGCGGAAAAAACACTACTTGCTATTCGACGACGGAGCAAGTGGCAAGGTGGAACTGCTTCACGAGAAAGGCCGCAAGATCGTTTTCGATGACAACGGCTTCACTGTCGAGGACGAAAATGGAAACGTGGTGAAAGTTGACAGCAACAGTGGTGCGATGACTATAGAGGCGAAAGGGCAGCTCAACATCAGAGCAGCCACGATCAGTATCGAAGCGACCGGAACACTCGAGCTCAAGGCCAGCGCAACACTCACTGTTCGCGGCGCGCTCGTGAACATTAACTAAGGCGGAAGACGATGGGACAACCGGCCGCACGCGTCGGCGACATGACCAGCCACGGAACGCCACTGGTGCCGGGCCCGGGCTGTCCCACGGTGTTGATTGGCGGCCAGCCAGCATGGCGTGCGACCGCGGATACGCACGTCTGTCCGTTGGTCGATGGTGTCAAGCCACACGTCGGTGGCGTAGTGGCCGTGGGCAGCGTGACCGTGATGATCTGCGGGCTGCCCGCCGCGCGACAAGGTGACATGGTGGTGGAGGTGGGTGCTCCCAATGCGATCGCGCTGGGTTGCCTGACGGTGATGATCGGATGATTGGATGAACAATAGCGATTCCATCGAACGAAAGGACTTCCTTGGCCGCGGCTGGGCGATGCCCGTCCAACTCGATCCGCGCACGGGCCAGGTCGCCAGCGTTGCCTACGAGGAAGACATTCGACAGTCGATCCTGATCATTCTAGAGACCGCGCCCGGCGAGCGAGTGATGCGGCCCAACTTCGGCTGCGGCATTCACGAGATGGTGTTCACCGCGGTTGACAGTACTGCAATCGAACTCATCCGTTCAACCGTCCAAGAAGCGCTCGTCCGTTGCGAAGCGCGCATCGATGTTCTGAACATCACGGTTGACGAGGAAGCGACAAGTGAAGGCAAGTTACTGGTCGAGATCGAGTATCGCGTGCGCAAGACTAACCAGACCGGCAATCTTGTTTTCCCGTTCTACTTCCGCGAGGGAGGACGGGCATGAAGGCACCGCATGCACCACGGCTCGACGAGCGACGTGCCGCAGAGTTCTCCGCGGAGCTGCAAGAGCGCGCGCGGGCGTGGATTCCCGCGTGGGGACTCACCGATGGCGAACACGATTTCGGGCGCGCGTTGTTGGAGATCGCAGCCCGCTTCAATTCTGAAGTTGCCGAGCGTCTCGACGGCGCAGGCGAGAAGATGCGTCGCGGTCTTCTAGACTGGCTTGGCGTACGCGGGGAAGCGGCGCGACCGGCGCGAATGCCTGTTGTGTTTAAGTTGGCAGACACCGCGCGAGAAAGTGTGCTGGCTTCGGCGCCGGTGCGAATGCAGGCAGATGCTGGCGGTACGCCAGTCGTTTTCGAAACCGAAAAAGACGTGCGTGTCGTGCCTGGCAGCCTCGAAGTTGTTGTCGGTGTCGATGCAGACAACGACGCGTTTTTTCTTCCGCCGCCGGGTCTAAGTGACCTTAATCCACTTGAGTCATTGCCAACGCAGTGGCAGGTGAAAAGCTTCGCAGCGACTGGCGTCACCAACTTTCAACTTGACCCGGAAGCGGGACTGCTGCCAGACACGATTATTGAAGCCGCCAGCCAACAATACCGGATCGTTAAAGCTGACAAGGACCTCGTGACGATTGACAGGCCGCTGGTCAACGCTCTGGACGGAGGGTCTGTTGTCACCAAAGTTACGACGTTCTCTCCCTTCGACGGCAGAACCTTCAACCAACAGCAGCACGCGCTTTACCTCGGCGATTCAGAACTTCTGAACGTAGAAGCAGAAGCCACGATCGAAGTCGTCGGCGCGTCGGCGCTGCGCGAGGGCTTTGTCTGGGAGTACTGGGGCAAACTCGGTGACGATGACGAAGAGAAATGGCAGCCGCTCAAATTAGCAAAAGATCAGAAGGCCAACGGAGTGGTCTTGGAGAAACCGAAGGGCGAGGTCGTGGAACGCGAAATCGGCGGCAAGAAGGGTCGCTGGATCCGCGCCTTTGTCCAGACGATTAGGCCCGATGCCAGTCCGATTAATGTCGAAGACTTCAGTTTGCGCATCAACGCTTCTGCCTGCGGAAATGACCCGACCATTTGCCCGCCAGTCACGGTTACTGAGTCGCCCAAAGCGGAGGCACTGGCAAATAGTACTCCGCTCGTTTTGGACAACATCTTTCTTCCTCTGGGAAGAGAACCGCGCCAGTTCGACGCGTTTTATCTAGGATCATCTGAAGCGTTTTCGAAAAAAGGCGCACAGGTTCGCATCTGTTTCGAACTGGCCGATCCGACATTCGCGTCGCTTGCAGCAGTTCGCGGTACAGGACAATTTGCCAACAACGTTTTGGCTGGCATTGGCAGAGACCACGCGCTCCACCTGTTTCAGTTTGTTCTGCCGGACGCAACCGTTTCAAGATTTCGCGACCGCGACCCGTTACGACCGCCGATACCCGGCGACTCCGGTGCTGTGCCCACATCAACAAAACCCATTGGCTTAAATCCGAAATGCAGGCCTGTCATTACAACCGTCAACAACGACTTCTTTGTCGACGTCGCATCCGGTGGAACGATCTGGACGTGGCACGAGAGCGCTGGCGACGGAAAGTTGAGCGGCTGGAAAGCATTTGATCCTCTGCCCGAACCTCCGAAAGATCCCGCGCGCATTGACGACATTGTCCCTGTAAACATCGCCAATACGCGAGTGGTGTTCAGCAGTTGTCGGTTATTTGTACATGACGGAACTGAGTGGTCGCAGAAAGAAACGAAAGACGTTACCGGCGCCCCGACTAATCCGCCGCCAGTGACCCTGGTTACCTTGGCCCCTGTCTTGGAAGACACAGGCGGTGGTCTAGACGGTCTGAAGGCTGGTGCAGACATGATCGGAGTTTCGGACGACAACCTGCTCTATCGGGTCACCACCGCCGGGGATTGCACTTCTTTGCCGCTTGTCTTCGGTCTAAATGATGAGGAACTGGTTGATGCAGGAACTGCGCCGCAAAACTCGACCTGCAACATCGGCGCAATGCGGCCCGCGACGCTTAAGTTTGGCGCGACGCTGGTGGTCGTCACAGCCAACGACGCTCGTGACAAACTGGTCATGTATCGAGGTGACCCTGATTCAAATATTGCGCCGCAGGTTCATCGCATCGATCTGCAAGATCAGCTCATTGGCACGACAGTGGAAATCTCGTTTGTAAAAGGCGAACCGCAGTTCTCCGTGTTGTGTGAGACCCCGGCTGGTGCCACTTATGTTGCCTCGTGGCAGCCGTTCGCTACCGGCATCATTGTGAAAGACATCCTCTTCAGATCAAACATCTCCAGTTTAGGAAGCCTCGCTGGGCCACCGATCACGCTACCGACCCACATCGTGGCGCCGGGCGCGCGTGGCGATCTTTTCGTTGCTCCGTTTTATCGTTTACAGCGGCATGAACTTCAAATGCCGGCTGTGAACGCGGACGAAGATGGTGTCGTGCTTTCGTCAACCGTTAACCCATTCGTTACGGATGATGTGTTCTCGATCGACACTAGAACAGACGCCTATTTAGTTAATGACCCGATGACCATTCCGCCGGATCCGGAATTCCTATACCCGGTCAAACCTCCTTTTATTGGTGCAGTGGGCAACGATCCAGAGTTGCGCGCTTATCGTCGCGATCTTCCTCTTCCCCCTAACCCACCCTTCAATGGCAACATCAACGATTCAACCCATTTCCAACTGGACCCCGGAGATACGAAAACGGTCGAGGGTACATTTCTTCTAATTAATGACCCGACCGGTCTTGTAGTCCGAAAAGTGAACTCAATCCAGGCTGGCGTGGCAGTATTGGCTCCCGCTCTTCTCTCAAACAATGGCACGGCAGATTACTGGGAACCAGAAGCAGTCACTGGTCGCGTCGCGCCGGTTATTCGACTCGACCCGTTGACCAGTGGGACTTGGCCCGCTTCAATTCTTGAGCACGCTCGGCTCTATTTTCCCGGCCTTCCCGACCTGACTGAGCCGAAGGTACAGCGGGCAAAGGTGTTCGCGCCCGACAACACAAGCCATCCCACAGTAATAGCGCTTCAGACGCCCTGGATTACTCCGCCCACGGCAAATATTAACTACGTGATCGATGCCACGCTTGGTGAATGGCAGCACCTGCTCGCCGATACGTCATCGAATCCGGAACTCTCGTGGGAATACTCCAACGGCACGGCCTGGGAATCACTGATCTTGGAGGAAGAAGGAACTCTCAATTTCAAGAACACCGGCGCGGTCAGGTTTCGAGTACCTGACAATCTCGCCGCAATTGATTGGGCAGGAAAGACCAGCCACTGGATTCGTGCGCGTCTGATCGGCGGCGACTACGGACGCGAGGAGATCAAGATCAAGATCAAAAATCTTGGCGGCGGTGATTCAGAGCAGACCGTAGACCGCTCGACCAAAGGTATCCGACCACCTGCCGTCGTCAAGCTTCACATCTCATATGGATTCTGCAACAGCATCCATCCAACCTTCGTGCTCGCCGAAGACAGCGGCACTGTGCGCGATCAGAGCGATGCGAATCGCACTCAGGGAGCGATCGTCGAAGCCTTTGTCCCGCTCGCGCTGACGCTTGGGCGATTGACGAAGACCGTCGCTTCGACCGAGGCACCAAAGCCGGGCGAAGACTGTCCACCCGACTGCGATTGCAAGACCTTACATCCGATCAAAGCAGAAACGCCGTCAGGTGTGACAACTACTGCCGCAACTGAACCATCGAGAGTTACCGGACGCGAGGTCTACATCGGCCTGGCAGCAACGCTTTCGGAAGCACCAGTCAACGTGCTGCTGCTGGTTGAGGAACGCCCTCACACTAACTTCGCGCCGATGTCAATCGAAGCGCTGGCCGCGGACCGTTTTGTCCCGATCGTCGCCGACGATGCCACGCGGGCTCTCGGTGAAAGCGGTCTGCTTTCGCTGACGTTCGCAGTTCCGCCGACGCGCAGCGAGTTGTTCGGTAAGAAAGACTTAACCTGGCTGCGTCTCATTCCGAAGCACGGGAACGACAAATGGGTTCCCACGCTGCGCGGCGCTTATCTTAATGCAGCCTGGGCCAGTGCCACCGAAACTCTGACGCGAGAACTCCTAGGCTCTTCCGACGGCGCACCGAATCTCACCGTGTTTCTGGCGCGTCCGCCAGTGCTTCGCCAGACGCTCGAACTGCGCGTCAAGGAGTCGCTCGGCGAAGAAGAGCGCGAGGCACTTCTCAAGCAGGATGCAAAGAGCGTGTTGAGCACTGTGGAGGGTTTGCCTGGAGATTGGGTGTTGTGGAAGCAGGTGATCGATCCAGATGACGAGCCCGCAGCCGCGCGAGTCTACGCTCTCGATGAAACTAGCGGCGAAATTCGTTTCGGCGACGGACGGCACGGCCGTATTCCACCAATCGGCCGCAATTCGATTGTTGCCTTTAGCTACGCCCGTACCGAGCCGGATCCCACCGGCGGTGACAGCGTACCAGGCAACACGATCGCCGCTCGCACTTCGCTCAATTTAGTTTCTCCTGTCGAGACAGTAGAAAGCATGACAGCCGCTGATCAGGCAGCGGGAGGTGCCCCGCCAGAGTCTGACGATCGAGTACTGCGCTTTGGCTTTACCCGGTTGCGGCATCGCAGTCGCGCGGTGACTGCGGAGGACCTTGAAGATCTGGCGCTCCAAAGTTCGCCTGACATTGTTCAGGCGCGCGCGTTCGTACGACGCGGCTTCATTCGCCTCGTTGTTGTGATGCATGGCAAAGAGCCGGTGCCGAATGCCGCACAGATTCGCGAGTTGCGCCGGTTGTTGCTCGGTGCAGCGCCAGCGTCGTTGAGCGCGTCAGGCACCTTACGGATCGAAGGACCAAAGATTCGCAGGCTGCGGATTGAGCTTGCGTTGTTGCTGGAAACGCTTGATCGCGCCGGAGAGGTTTCCACTTTCGTCAAGAAGAAACTTGCCGACTTTTTCGACACGGGCACGGGCGGCATTGATAAGGACGGCTGGCAACTGGCTACTAGTCCGAGCGAAGAAGACATCGCCTTAGCCATCAGCGATACCCCATATCTTGAGGCTATCAAAAATGTGAAGCTGCACGAGATTACTCAGGATGGTAATGAGCTTCCTTCACTGGTAGCGCCCGGCTCAAGAGAGATCGTGATGCTAGCGGATGATCCTATTCGCATCCAGTTCGAGACTGCCGAGGTGATGGTATGAGAACGCTTGCGCCAAATCTTTTCCAGCGCCGTTTCCAGGATTTGGTGGAAATCGGGCGCGCGCGCTTGCCATCTCTTGCCCCAGAGTGGACTGACCACAACGCACACGACCCCGGCATTACTCTAATGGAATTGCTCGCGTGGGTTGCCGAGGCGCAGCTTTATTCACTTTCGCGTTTGCGTCGTGACGAACGCGCCGCCTACGCCGCACTGCTTGGCATTTCTCAGCACGGAACCAGCGGCGCGATTGGACTTATCTGGCCTGACCGCCTTGATCCTAACTCGCCAGCTACGACGTTCACCAAGACCGTCGTTCTGTCAGAGGACACGGTTATCAATGCGACGGATGGTGGTAGTCCAACATTCAGACTGATGCACAAGCTCCTCTGGGTGCCCGGGCGCATTAAGAAATTGGAGACTCGTGGCACGAAGGGTCGCACCACCGATCACACCGCGACGAATGCGCGCGGTGGCTTGCCTTTCTTTCCGTTTGGCGAACAAGGCGGACGACGAAACGTGCTGGCCTTGACCTTCGACTGCCGCGACCAAGCGGGTCTATTCGGCAGCGATCGTCAAAGTGCGAAGGGCGCGTACTGGCCTATCGGGGTTCTTGTCGCGCCGCCAGTTGGAGACGCCGTCGAGACGACAACCAAGACGACAACACTGGTTGGGTCAGATCGGTCAACGCTTACGGCCACTCTTGTTACTGACAATGTCCGCGTCAACCTGCGAATTGCGTCCGATACCACTGACGGGTTTCTCGCTACGGGTACGCTCCTGCTCGACCTCGACAACGTGGCGATCTCTCCCGGGCAGCTCACTATAGAGTTGCGTTCACGAGCAAGCTCTTCACGACCGCCGCGCGTGCTGCGCGTTGAGCCAAACGTCATTCCGATTAGGCAGGGCCAAACCATTATCCGCGAGACTCAAATCGCTACCGGCATGCCTGATTTAAGCTTCTTGCTCGAAGTGCCTGGCTTGCGCTTTTCCGAAGGCAAAGAGCCTTTAACTCTGGAAGTGGCCGAAGCGACTGGCTTGAACACCTGGCAGCGTTGTGAACGATTATCCGAGCACGGTCCTGATGACAACGTCTACGAACTCGACGCAGCGACCGGCCAGATTATTTTTGGCAATGGCGTCAATGGGCGCATCCCGCCTGCTGACTCTCAAATACTATTCACTTACTCGGTGTCGGATGGCGAAGAGGGCCGCGTCGCGCGCAACCGCAAATGGAAGGTTGCGGGATTCGGAAACACTTTCGGAGTTAATCCGGATCCGATTGCCGGAGGTGAGGCGGCATCCACACTGCTCGACGACCGCCGCGAGGCGAGGCGCCGCGTGCGTAGTGATCACGCTCTGGTAAGTTCAAGCGACATAGCAGAGGCAGCGAAAGCGTTGCCGCTGCTGGAAGTTGCCCGTGCGTGGGTGCCTCCTCCTCCCAACAACGCGCCGCGGACTGGCGCGGTTCCCCTGGTTGTACTACGCAGTCGCGCGGGTGGAGAAGAGCCAGAACAACCTCCGGAAACTGCGCAATGGCTGAACGCTATTAGCCGTCGTTTGTCCCCGCGAATGCCGCTCGGTTCGCGCCTCATGGTTACCGCGCCACGTTACGTCGAGTTCTTCATTATTGCGGAGTTCGAGGCCAATGCGGGTTTGAAACCGTCGGGGGTAAAGGAAGCGGTGGAAGTGGAACTCAAGAAGCGACTGGCACTGATCGACACAGCGACCGGCGTGACGCCGCGCCAGCCGGGAGTTCCCGTAACGCTGCGCGATGTAGGGGCATGGATGCGCGCCACCGACGGCGTCAAGCAGGTGAGCCAGCTAGAGCTGCGCCGGGCCGATGGTCAGAAGATTGAGAAAGAGGTTGCAGTGCCTCGCAACGGTCTGCCCCGTTGTCTTTTCAGTCGCAACTCGATCGAGGTGAAAAGGCCGAAACCCGGGAGGTCGCAATGAAGGCGGACAAACTAAAGAGTTACCGCTTCGTGACTGAAGCGCAGTGGAACACCTGCCTTTTTGCACAGGCAGACCGGGAGTCGCTTCGTAGGGGCCAGGGCGTTCGCCCCTTCGCACCTTACGGCAGGCAAGCCAATCTTTATCAATCGTGTGGCGCTCACGCTCCTGCCATTACATCCGCAGGCGAGATTTTCTGGCGCGATGACCATTGTGCTGTCCACCGACTGACGAGCTGCGACTACACACCTGAGGAGTCTCCAGCACCCGGTTCGCTAGCGCGAGCCAAACGCATTGTGTCCACCACAAGTGGCCTCTGGGTGATCGAAGAGTACGCCGACTTTGTCGAACGGTATGAAGTGGAAACATTCACCCGTTTGCTGATTGCAAAGATCCGAGATGGAAAGATGTTCGACATCGCCAGCGATGACCATGAGTCTGTCTGGGTACTGATTGAACGCAAAGATGGTTGGCACGCAGTTCGAGTGAACCCGCACGGACGTGAGGTGAAGACGATCCACTTCCAGGGCATTTCCGACGCAAAAGCTTTTGTCTTTCTGAAACGCATGAAACGGTTCGTCGTGCTCGCGGGTGATCGCTACCAGAAGCTTTACTGGTTTGATGCAGAAGGTGGCGCTGCACTTTTCAGCTTGCAAGTCGCGGCGCTGCATCCGTGCTTCAAGGCTCACGTGTTAGGCAATGATTCGAGCGACAAGGTCTTTGTGGCGGGCGCGGACGACGACGGGTCTGGCGCGCCGTACGTGCTTATATTGGATAGCGATGGGAATTCACTGGGCGATGTGCCTCTTGATTCGAAGGATGCACCGGCGACGGGAGTCGCAGCAAACCGCGGGGGCCTGCTTGTCACCGGGCGTCGCGGTCTGATGCAATTCTCCGTCGCGGAAGTAGTGCCCGAGGGCGCTGAACACGTGGAGTGCATGTTGATGACGCCGTTGCTCTTTTCACCCGACCGCGAGGATAGACGCCGTTGGCTCCGGGTGGAAGCGACGGCGAACTTGCCGGAAGGAAGCACGCTCGAAATTTCCTGGATCGCAACTGACGACGATGTAGCCACCCGCGATCGCCTGAAGGCCATGTCCAATGACGACTCGATTCCGTCAAGCCAGGTGGTTGCAAAAATCCTGAACGAACCTGAATTGCCCCGTGGTCAAACAGTGTTTCAAGGCGCTGCCAATTCAAAGGAAGAAAGCGAGAAGAAAGTATACGCCGCGAAGCTGTTCGACGTGAGCGAGCGCTATCTCTGGGTATGCGTATCGCTGACAGCGGCGAGTGGCGCGCGCTTGCCGGTTCTTTCTGAGCTGAATGTTTTTTATCCCGGTCGAACTCTGATGGAAGACCTTCCTTCAATCTACCAGAGAGAAGAAGAACAATCAGATAGTTTTCTGCGTGCGTTGGTCGGCGTGTTCGAGACAACGACGCAGGGGCTTGACCGGCGCATTGGGTCGATGGGTAGTCGCATACATCCAGCCACGGCAACGGAGCACTGGCTTGATTTCATTGCCCGTTGGCTTGGTGTGCCCTGGGACGACGCGCTCACATTGAAACAGAAAAAGGCCATCATCATGCGAGCGCCGGACATCGCGAAGGATCGTGGAACGCGAGCAGGTCTCGAAGCTCTACTTGAAGCTTTGATTCCCGGTTCACCGCCGCGTTTTCGCGTCACCGATGCTACCGCTGATTTTGGTTTCGCAGTGATCGGTGGCGAGTCGTGCGCTGGAAGTACACTGCCCGCGATATTGGGAGGGAACACGCGCTGGCAGCCCCAATTGAATGTGAGCGCGGTGCTCGGTTGCCTGCGTCTACCTTGCGCCGGTCAACTCGAAGACGGCGCAGCGCGACTCGCTGGACGGGTTCAGGTTGAGGTCGTCGCGACAGCCGCGGAGCGGCAAGCGTGGAGTCCATGGCTATTGGCTTTGATTACAGAAATGGTGCCACTTACGGCACGAGTAGACCTTCGTTGGGTGACCGCACAGTCGTTCCGCAGTAATCGACTCGACGGAACAATGACGCTGGAGTCGCCCCCCGAACCACATCTTGGCACCGACGCGATCACCGGTCTGGCAATTCTGCCGGAGCGCGGAGTTCGTCTTTCGGCGTGTGGGGCGCTCATGGGCACACGCTTGCGTTGATGATAGGAGAATGCACCTATGAACGATCCAACTACACACAAAACCGCACCTCACACGAGCAGCGCCAAAGGGGAATGCTGTACGGAGTTGAAATGCGAGTCAGGACTCAGGAACAACTACTTCGATGGGAAGCGGCTGACAACCGATTCGTTTCGCGTGGAACAGACCTACTCGCTTGAACGGCGGCACTTGCTCAATCGCGCGATTCACGGCTGGGGCGTGGTCTACGGTTACGAGATGACTTCAGCCGAATCTCAAGCCCAGAAAGATGGGTCGGGACAGTTGAAGATTGGCGTAGGGCTGGCCCTAGACGCGTGCGGCCGCGAGCTGCTGGAAACCGGCACGACGATCCAATTCAAAGATGTGCTCTTTCTCGATAGGGAGGGTAAGCGGTGGGATCCCGATGATGCATTCAAGCACTTGGGTGCTCCCCCGGGCTTTTCCTGGGACAATCCTCCGCAAGCTTTAGTCGAGGGTCTCAAAGAATGGTGCTGGTTGCTCAGCGTGCATTATGCGGAGCGCGGCACCGACCACATCAGAATCGAGGATCGCTGCCAATGCGGGCGCGATGAATGGGATCACGTATGCGAGACCGTACACTACTCACTCCGACCAATTGACTGCGACAAATGCTGCGGCCACTTTGATTGCGAACTTGAGTGCGAGTGTGGGACGGGACCCTGCTGCGATGACCCAAGAGAGCATACGTATGAAAAGGGCCGCGTTCCTGTGACTCGTGAAACGCGCCAACGTGGCGGATGTCAATGTCTGTGCAAGCACCTCACGCGCCTCAAAGTTGGCGGCGAGTGTGGCCCTCTGTGCGAGATCGAGGAGCCGTGCGGAAACGTTCGAGTTGACGTCAAGAATAGCGTTCCTCTAGCCTGCGTCAAACTGGTAACCGACAAATGTGGTTTGGCGTTCGGCACGATAGTGGAGGCGTGTGGTCCGCGACGCCTGGTCAAGCGCAACGATCTCCTGTTCGACCTCATCCGCGGTTGTGATCTTACGCGAATCAAGGACATCGGCTGGGCGGACTGGCATCGTAAAAGCGATCCAATCTCGTTCGAAGAGTTCGCTAATGCTTTTGCCCAGGGAGGCGACCAGGAACCTGAATATGTCACCCGAGACTTTTGGATTGAGTTCTCCCGTCCGGTACGCCGGGACACGGTGCGGCGGGATTGTTTTGTCATGACCATCATCACCTCTGAGCCTGACGATGTCTGGTGGGTGACGCTGCGCGTGCCGATTGTGCGCGTCAAAGCGGAAGACACAGATCTTGTTGATCGCGCAACGATCGTCGTCGATGGTCCCTGGCTTCGGGATACCTTGAGAGGTGCTGCCAGCATTTTTCAAGGCAAGGTGACAAGAGTCGAGCTGGAAGTGCGCGGAGATTTTATCGTTGACTGCAATGGTCAGACGGTGGACGCAAATCCGCATGGCCGGATTCCGGTGCCGACCGGAAACGGGACGCCGGGCAGCACGTTTCTTTCAACGTTTCTTGTGGGGCCAGCACCGACGCCATCCCGTCCCGTCGAATATTACAGTGAAGATCGCATCAAAGGAGTCTCGTGATGAACAACACCAACGAACCAGTCGGCAGCACGCCAGGCATGTCAACACTTGAGAGAGCCAGGTTTGGCCCCGGCATGCTCTTGCAACACGAAGACCTGGAGCAATTGAACACCTACACGCGCGAGCTGAGCCGTCTCTTGTTCCAGTCGTTCTTTGGGTGCGGTGTCATTTGCGGTTTGGTCGTCGAAGCAGTCCCAGAGTGCGACAAGCTAAAGGTCAGCGTCCGTCCAGGCGTGGCGCTCTCGTGTTCCGGCGATCCCGTGTATGTGCCTGGCCCTAAACCCACAGATGTCTTTACGAAACCGAGCTTCAACCTAACCCCTGCTAGGGAACTCTGGGTCGTGCTTTGTGCCACTACGAAGTGCTGTGCGCCGCGCACGACCACCTGCTGTTCCGATGACGATGAGGCAACCTCAGACTGCACGCGAGAAAAAGATGGCTTCGAGATTCGTCTGTTGACGGAGCGTCCCAACTGCGCGTGTGCGTGTCCCATAGGTGATGCAAACACGCTGGCGGCGACGACTCATCAGAACAACGATAACGAGTCTGAGTGTAAGTGCGTCACAGACTTTACCTGCCACGAAGCTCATTACGCTGGAATCTGTGGTTGCACTTGCGGTGAATGCTCCGGTTGCGATTGCAAGTGCATTTTGCTTGCGCGCCTGGAGCCTGACGCGGCAGGGAAAGCCTGGAAGGCAGATCACAGCGTTCGCCGCTTTATCCGGCCCGTGTTAATGCGCGATCCAAAAGTCGAGATTGAGGTGAAGGAGCGCGCCGAGCAGCAGCAGCAACCACAACCGAAGTCTCAACAGATTCCGCAACCACAAGGGCAGGCGCTCGTCCATCGGCTTGATGAAGTACGGCAAGAGCGCCTGCGGTTACAGGCGGAAGAGCGGCGGCTACAGCGGGAGCAAAAGCAGCAGGAGGCAGCAGTGGCCGCTACCGGGAAGGGTACGCCCACGTAAGGCGCAGACTTCTTAACGCGCAGCCAAAGACCTGAACATGGCCCTGGACCGCACAACTCTGCGCGCGACCGCCGCGAACCAACGACGGCCCGCTGTCTCCACTAGAGTTCAGCGCAGTGCTGCCGAGAGCCTACGCTCGCCAGCCCAAGTGTTGCAGCAACGCTTGGGAAACCACGGAACTCAAGCGCTCGTAGCTCGCATGTCACCAACAGTGCAAGCTGCAACGGGCACTGCGCTACCAAAGTCTTCGGTCGCTGCGGAACACGTATCGCCATTAATTCCTGCCCAAGAACCAAAATCGGGTGCCATTCCCGAGAAAGAAGCTCCCGCACCATCCGCTTCGAAAGTATCCGCGCCAAGCTCAAAGGCCCCGCCACAAAGCCCGTCGAGTGCCCCAGGGAGTGCTCCCTCAACGAGTAAGCCAGCCGCCGGACGAGCAGTCGAGGAGCCAGGAAAGGCCACCACCGCTCCAGTAGGCGCGAAAGCTCCAACCGGCGGACCAGGCGGGAAAGCAGGCGGTCCCAAAGCCGCTGCCCCAAACGCGCGAAAGGCGATCGCGCCTGCGATAACGGCGGTTCACCATAGAGCAGCAGGTGCGCGGAAACATGGCGCGCCTGGGGTCTCCGTTGCCTCGGCGCAAGCTGCCGCGATTAATCCGCAGGCAGAACAGAAACGCGCAGCGGCCACGCAGACGATTGCTAATCTCGATGCCGCCAAAACGGAAGAGATCAAGCGCAACGAGTTCAAGACCAAACTCAAGCAGGCCATCGAAGCGGCGACACCAAAGCCCACGTCCGAGTCGGAAGCAGACAAGGTGATGAAGGAGGGCGCGGCGCAGGCGAGTGGAACTCTTCGCGGGCAGTTGGCAACGGAGCGCGATGCGGCGGCTGGCCCGATGAAGTCCGCTGCTGGCACCGAAGTGCCGACCTCGTCACAGCCTGCACCGCCGGTCGCCCCTCTCCAGTCGGAGCCTATCGGCCCGCCGCCGGTGCCGGTATCTGCGGCACCAGTAGTTCCGGCACCCTTGCCTCCTGAACAGCTCGATTATTCCGCCGATAGAGGCCCCACCGATCAGATGATGGCTGAAAACAGCGTCAGTAAGGAACAACTGCAAGAGGGTAACGACCCGGCATTTGGGCCGACTATCGCGGCCCGTTCCTCGGCAGAGAAGCACGAGGCCACCGCCGAGGTTGAGTACCGCCAAGGGGAAAGCAAAGTCCAGGACCAGGCACAAACCGCAGCGACCCAGGCACTCACAATGGATCTAGCGGGTATGCATGGCATCCGCCAACAACAACTCGGGAAAGTCGATTTCCAAAAACTGGGAACCAAGGAGAAAGATACACAAGAGCGGCAACGCGTCACCGATACGATCAATGGGATTAAGGACAAAACCCGCTCCGATGTCGCAACCATCCTCGTGTCGATGGAAACCGAGGCTGGCAATATTTTCGAGGCCGGACTAAAGCGTGCCGAGAAGGCTTACGAAGACACCTTCGAAGAAGCCAAGGGCGGTGTAGGAACCTGGCTCACAACCTGGGGCAGCGACTGGGAGAAGCTAATTGAGAGATCCCTCGGCAAGGCACGCACCGAATATTTGCACCAGGTGGACTTGGCTATCGATGAAGTCTCGACCTTTGTCGATGGGAAGCTGAAAGCCGCCAAGCAACGGGTCGCAGATGGCCGGAAAGAAGTCGAGAATTTCGTGAAGGGTCTCGACGCCAGCGTCAAACAATTTGGCGAGGATGCATTGCAAGCGGTGTCGGACGATTTTGATAAAATGGGCAGCTTTATCGACGAGCGCCGCGACGGACTCATCAATAAGCTCACGGAGCAGTACAAGTCCTCCTACGAACGCATGTCTGCCATGGAAAACAAGCTGCGCGAGGAGAACAAGTCGCTGTGGCAGCGCGTGTACGACGCGACCGTCGGCCTCATCAAGAAGATCATCGAGTTCAAGAACATGCTGCTCAGCACGCTGGGGAAAGCCGCGGCGGTCATTGGCGACATCATCGCCCACCCGATCCGCTTCCTAAGCAATCTGGTGACGGGCGTGATGCAGGGCCTGAACAACTTCAAGTCCAGGCTCGATACTCATCTGATAAAGGGGCTGATGGACTGGCTCTTTGGCGCCATGGCCGGGGCCGGGCTTCAGCTACCGGACAAGTTCGATCTACAGGGCATTATCAGTATCGTCTTACAGATTCTTGGGCTGACATACGCCAATTTCCGCGCCCGCGCCGTGGCAATTGTGGGAGAACCAGTCGTCGCCGCAATCGAGAAAACAGCAGAAGTCTTCAAGATCATCGCGACGGAAGGAATATCTGGTTTATGGCGCTTCATCAAGGATCAACTGACCAACCTCAAGTCCATGGTGCTCGACGCCATTTTCGCCTACATCAAAGAAAAGGTGATCATGGCAGGCATCACCTGGATCATCGGTCTGCTCAACCCGGTATCCGCCTTCTTCAAAGCCTGCAAGGCGATCTACGACATCGTGATGTTCTTCATCACGCGCGGTCGGCAGATCATGGAACTGGTCAACGCGATAATCGACTCCATGTCAGCGATTGCGAAGGGCGCCGTCGGCGTGGCCGCCGGGTTTGTCGAAAATGCCCTTGCCAAGACGATCCCGGTCGCGATCGGTTTCCTCGCAAGCTTGCTCGGGTTGGGTGATCCGTCAAAGCCTGTTCGAGAGTTCATTGAGAAGGCGCGCGCGCCGGTCAACAAGGCAATCGACTGGGCGATTAATTTGGCGGTGAAAGGAGTGAAGGCGGCGGGGAAATTCCTTGCCCAAGCCGGAGTGCCTAAGGATCCGAAGGAGCGACTGCGGCTTGGCACGGAAGCGGCTATCGCTGCTGCCAATGGACTAGGCCGAGGAATTACGAAGCCGCTGCTACAGCCGATCTTTTCCGGAATTCAGCTTCGTTACGGGTTGAAGAAGCTCGAAGCTTTCGAACGCGGCGGTGTCTGGTGGGTTCGGGCAGCGGCCAGCCCCGAGGTTGAGCGCAACATGGGCATTCTTGTAGTCAGCACGCCCACGACCGCCCCTCCGCCAAGCACACTGGAACCGATGCCCCTGGTTCCGATCAGCTTCGATTGCAATACACTGAAGTACGTCCAGAGCGTCTACAACCAACAGCTCGCAGGGCAAGAAGCCGGGCTGAACGCGCTATCAGTCCCCGACTGGGAGCGCAATCGGATGGAATACGATAAGAACGGCCGCGGTTCGGCCGTGCCGCAAGAGGAAATCCGAGAGGCATATCGCAAGGATCTTCGTGCTCGGGGAAAAACCGAGGCACAGGTCGAGGCCGAGATGGAGCGACTTGCCGCCCTTCACGAACCCGATCTGGTAGCAGGGGGCTTCAACGTAATTGGCAAACTCGGCTCGCGCTATATTAACTCGTCGATTGGGTCGCAATGGCGGACTAAGGTATTGTTGATCAAGTCTGCTGTTGACAAGCTCTCGAACGAAGACAAACTGAAGCGGCGCATTAACGTGAAGCTTACCTCGGTAGCCTTTACTCCTTGAGCATCGGTAGAGAAGGAGCAATTTGCCATGAGTCAATTTCCAGATTTCGAACACGAATATGGCCCACCAGAAAACTGCATCACTCCAGGCGAGGACGTTTTCCTCACCTATGAGGGGGCGCTCCCTGAAGAGCTGCTTGCGCATTGGCGCGAAGTCGGATGGTGTTCTTATGGCAAAGGCTTGCTCTGGGTTGTCGACCCAATGCAGTTCAGTGATGTGATCGATGATTGGGTAGATTTGGACGGCGCAAAGCCGCTCGTGTTTCTTCGAACTGCCTTCGCGCATCTGTACTTCTGGCACAACGGCTCCGTATATAGTCTCGATGTCCATCGCGGCAGCCTCAGTGAAGTAACAAAACGGATCGGCCGTATGTTTACGCTTCTTTGTGATCCTGAGATTAAGGAAAAGATTTTGCGCGCCTCTTTGTTCGAGAAGGCTTTGCCGCTGCTTGGAGCACCTGCGCGCGACGAGTGTTACGCGTTCGAGCCAGCTCTGGCGCTAGGAGGACCAGGGACGTTAGAAACCATTCGCCGGGTCAAGATTCGCGAGCACCTAGGAATCCTGTCGCAGCTCGTTGGATAGTACGGCCCACGATCTGTTTTGCAGGGACGATTTCTAGGAGAGCGTCAAACGCATCTTCACTGAGCAAATAAATCCCTGCGGCTTCTACCCCTGCTTCCTTTTCATTAGGGATGATGTGCGCCCAAGCCACGGGGCATCACGCACCCGACGCATTGCCTGCGCTCTCCTTTCCAGTTTGAGCTTTTCTAGAATATGGTGGACGTGATGTTTGACCGTCGCCACACTCAGGCAAAGCTCGGATCCAATCTCTTTGTTGGAAAAGCCGCGGCCAAGTAACTCCAATACTTCGCTCTCTCGCCGAGTTAAAGCAAGGTCTACATCAGTATCGTCTGCTTGAGGTTCCTTGCGAAACAGGGCGCGCAGTAGGCCGCCTGAAATCTCGGGCGGACACGCGAGACGTCCAGCGACTATCTCTGAAAGCGCATTGCACAATGCGTCAATCGACGCGTCGCGTGCAACGTAACCCGCGAAACCGGCGCGCCCACAGCGAATGACCTCTTGCCTCTGTTCGTTGAGACCGAGCGCGACCAGCGGTACGTCAGGCCAGTCGGAGGCAATGGCCCGCACGTCGAAAAGATCGACGCCCTGAGTCACATCTATTAAGACCACATGTGTCTCGGTGGTCGAGAGCTTGTCGCGAAGGCTCGCGAGATCATTGACCACAGCAATAGCTCGCATATCGGGTCGGCTGCTAAAGCAGGCGGCCAACCCATCGCCGAGCAATCGCACAGGGGTCAATACGATGATGTTCATGTCCGGACTTTCGAGCTTAACCTGCTTTGCTTTGACGCCAAGCTCCATCACCAGCAGCCGGAAACGCCTAAGTGCTCTTCCTCAATTGGGAGAAAAGCACTATGGTCTAGGCAACAGCCAGAACTGGGGTCGGGGGCTGGATTTGGCGAGTGTGCAATGAGGCAGAGGCTGCCGAGAATTCAGCCATTTTTAAAGAACGCCAGGACGATATTCCCGTCCGGCAGGAAAGTCAACAGGTTTTCGACCCTGTTATTGCCTCAACTGAGGGCTAGAGCTTGCGATCCGTTCGTGCTTATGATTTGGCAGACTTTTGGCAGACTGCGGCCCGAGCCATCTTTTTGTTGCCGCCTGTAGAGCGCCGCACCTGCCCGTGCGAGAACACCCGATTCAGCAGTTACCCGACGATGAATTTCTAGCGGAGTTGTCTCGTCGTTATAATGCGATGCCGCAGGAGGTTCTGGAAAATCGCGAGCTGGTAGAGCTATTTTTACCTCCGCTCAGGGCCGACCTAAAGTTGCTGGAAAATTGGAGCTATCAAGAGGACGCGCCGTTGGAGTGTCCTGTCAGCGCTTTCGGTGGCCTTCAAGACCCGTCTGTGGAAAGGGACGAGCTTGCTGCCTGGGATAGACAAACGCGCTCGACCTTTCGCCTGCTTATGCTGCCCGGCGGACATCTATTCGTCAAAGATGCCAGCCCGCCGCTTTTGCAAGTCATCTCTAATAGTCTCCGGCCCTATCTGCGTGGTTAAATGGAGCTGAGAGTTGTGAGAGGTTTTGATTCCGCCTGGCCTGCTCAGCCGGTAGTCCCGCCACCTTTGAACGATGATGATGTACACGTCTGGCGTTTCCGTCTGGATCAAACCGGGGCGGAGATGGAGAGACTACGAACAATCCTTGACCGGGACGAGATGATAAAGGCGGAGCGGTTTCACTTTACCAGAGACAGGCAACACTTTATCGTCGCTCATGGGATTTCAAGGTCTATCCTTGCGCGCTATTTGCGTATAGACCCAGGACGGATATCTTTTCGCTATAGCGAATACGGAAAGCCCTCGCTGGCAAACAAAACGGGCGATGGCGCGATTCGCTTTAACCATTCTCATTCACACGGAATTGCTCTTCTGGGGATAACTCGCCGCCGAGAGATAGGCGTTGACCTTGAGCACGTACGGGACGAGATTGAATACAGAGAAATTGCAAAGCTTTTCTTCTCGCGCAGGGAGTTCTCTACGCTTGAGTCTTTGCCGCGGGAAGCACAAATCAAAGCCTTCTATAACTGCTGGACTCGCAAAGAAGCCTATATCAAGGCAAAGGGAGGCGGCCTTTCAATTCCGCTGGACAGGTTTGCAGTCTCTTTAAGACCGAATGAGGCGGCGGCGCTCGTCGAGGTCGAAGGAGATGCGGAAGAGACCGCCCGCTGGTCTCTCAGAGAATTAAATCTTGGCCCGGATTATGTAGGCTCAATCATGGTCGAAGGCCACGACTGGAAGCTAAGCTGCCGGGACTGGTCAGATGTATACTGAAAGTAAAGGCGTGCGCGGAAACTTTATCGTCTGGCTTGATAACTGCTTAACTATCTTTATCATTGAGGCGCGACGTTTCATAAAAGCGAAACCACTTAGAGGTTGAATCATGTGCTTGTTAAGAGAGATGGGTGGAGCTTTCACGCATCGGCCTGAAGAGCTGAAAGACCGTCTAAGCTCCAAGGCTTCCGAGCTGATCCAAAAGGCTTTCGAGGATGTAGACCCTGCGCGCCTCGTTGATTACCATACGCATGTTGCCGGTATAGGCACGGGCGACACCAACAACCTCGTCAATCCAAAGATGCAAACCTGGAAGCATCCCTTTCACCGCCTCAAGTTTGCCGTCTATCTGAGCGCCGCAGGAGTCGAGGACATAGAGCAGGCCGACAGTGAGTTTGCCGCGCGGCTTATCAATCTGGTTCGACACATAGAGCATCACGGCAAGTATCGCCTTCTGGCGTTCGACAAAAACTACAACCGGGACGGGACGGCGAACCTACTGAAGACGGAGTTTTACGTCCCCAACGAATATGTCTTCGCTCTAGCAGAGCAGCACCCGGACCTGTTCGAGCCTATCATCTCCGTCAATCCTTATCGCCCGGATGCGATTGATGAATTAGAGAAGTGCGCGCAACGCGGCGGGCACATCGTCAAGTGGCTGCCGAATGCTATGGGCATTGACCCATCCGACGAGAAGTGTGATCCCTTTTATCAAAAGATGAAGCAGCTTGGACTGGTGCTGCTAAGTCACGGCGGTGAAGAAAAGGCCGTCGAAGCAGAAGAGGATCAACGTATGGGCAACCCGCTCCTCTTGCGCAGGCCGCTCGATCACGGCGTCAAAACCATCGTCGCGCATTGCGCCGGTCTGGGGCACAACGAAGACCTCGACGATCCGGAGAGAAAGCGCATCCACAACTTCCATCTCTTCATCCGCCTGATGGATGACAGGCGCTACAATGGCCTGGTCTTCGGAGAAATCTCCGCAATGACACAGTTCAATCGCATCGGCACGCCGCTTTCAACCGTCATCGAGCGAACAGACCTTCATCATCGTCTAGTTAACGGCAGCGATTATCCTTTGCCCGCGATTAACCTGCTCATCAGGACAAAGCCGCTGCTAAAAGCGGGCTACATAGACGCCGATGAGCGCGCTTCTCTGCGAGAGATTTACGGCTTCAATCCGCTGCTCTTCGATTTCGTGCTCAAACGTTGTCTCAAGCTTCCCGGCACGACCAAGCGTCTCCCGGCAAGCCTCTTTATGTCTCATCCGGAACTCTAAGATTTTGAGTGAACCAGATTCATCAGTTTGAATGAGTTGTTAGACGCGGCATGACAGCAAGGATGCCTTCGTTAAATGAAGCTCAGCAATAGTGAGTTAAATAATTTGAGTTGTGCTTCAGCGCGAGGAGTAGTCACGAAAGCATATTCGACATCAACGCGGGCACTTCCGCTAAAAGCTCGCGCGCCAAATATCCCAGTCGTCCTATGTGCTTCGCCAACATCTCGCCCGCACGCGCATGCAGATAGACGCCCCAGATTGTGGCCTGCAAAGGTGTCGCGCCGCGTGCCGCGAGTCCGGTGATGATGCCGGAGAGCGTATCGCCTGAGCCGGACGTGGCGAGCCCAACGTTACCAGCGCGGTTGCAGTAAGACTTTGAGATATTGTGCGCGGCGATGTGCGTCTCCGCGCCTTTGAGTGCGACGACAGCGCGTAAGCTCCGCGCCATCTTTCGCGTGGTTGTTAACGGGTCGCGCGTGACTGCGCTTTTACTAATACCGAGCATCTTTGCAGTCTCCCCCGCGTGAGGCGTCAATATCGCTTTGCAATCAAGTTCATGCAAGCATTGTGGCGATTCCGTGAAGCAGTAGAGCGCTGCCGCGTCCAGAACAACTGTAGCTTTGCCGATTTGCGGCAGCACCTTTTGCACTAAACGCGCGACGGCGTCCTCATCAATCATGCCCGTCCCGATCAGCACAGCATTCACTTCCTTTGCACGCTTAATAATCTCGCTGGCTGCCGAAACAGCAACCGCTCCAGCGCGCGTCTCCGGCAACGCGAAGACGCGCGCCTCCGGCACAGCGACCGCCACCGACTGCGCGATACTCCGGCACGTCGCAATCCGCACCTTACCTGCGCCCGCGCGCAATGCGGCAGTCGCCGCAAGGATAACTGCGCCCGGCATCTCGGTCGCGCCACCGACGACCAGCACGCGCCCACGTTCCTCCTTATCGCCCTCTTCGTCCGGCTGCGGCAAAGGCATCCGGCGCAAGAGCGCGGGGGAGATGATAAGAGGGCGGGAGCCGGGGGCTGTAGGTCTGCTATTAATAGCGCGAGATCGGTCTTTACTTTTTGACTGACCCTTGCCTGCCCGGCTCTTGCCTTTATTTCGGAGCGACTGGGACATCTGGTTTCGTAGTGACGGGCGCGCCAGCCTCTTCGAGCGGCGCGACGAAGTTGTAGAGCTGTAGTTGGAGCTTACCGTGCCGTCCCAACTGCGGATTGAACTCGTAAGAAGTCACGGAGCAGTTAGCAATCTCTTCCGCACGGTCAAGAGCCAGGATTTGCTCTTCGGTCATGCGTTCAAGCAGGTAGCGAAAACAGTTGACGACGACCTGATGGCTAACGATCAAGACGCGCTCGCGGCGATAGTCGCGCGTGATTGCGTCAATCACACTCCGCAGACGCAAGATGACATCACACCAACTCTCGCCACCGGGCGGGCGAAAGTAAAACTTGCCGAGTGCCGTGCGCACTTCCGCCAGATCCGGAAACTTTTCCTGAATGCCGAACCGCGTCAGGCGATCAAAGATACCAAACTCTTTTTCGCGCAGTCGCTCGTCAGCCGTGAATGTAATCCCGTCACGATCAATGCCAGCCGTTTCCAGAGCCAGGCGTGCCGTCTCGCGTGCGCGAACATAGGGCGACGTGAGTACGACTGTCGGCTGTTCTTCCAGAGGAAGCCGCCGCAACCACTGGCCGAGTGCAGTCGCCTGACGTTCACCCAATAACGAGAGTGGTACATCAACGTCGCGCGTCGTTATGTCTATCAAAGCAAGCCCCGCAGCCTCCGCTGCATCCCGCGCTACATTGCCCGCGCTCTCTCCATGCCGCACAATCCACAGGACATCCGGCCATTTCTGCTCTTCGCTCAAACCTTTCTCTCCTTCTAAAAGTAGTGATAAGTGACGTATTAGACCACTTCGACGGAAGCGTTCAACTCAGGGCAAGCCTTCTGCTGCTTGTCTTCGATGTATTCCGGCCAGTCTTCGCTCACTTCTTACCACCCTTCTTACTCCCTTTCTTCTATTCACTGTCTTTCAAGTCACGAAGCAGTCTATCAAATGCTTTCTGATATGAGTCGTGATTCTTCCAATCTCTGAAATCGCCACTGTGTCGAGTCCTGCGGATCAGAGCCGCCCATGCCTTGTTGCTGTCCATTACAGCATCATCCAGTCGAATGGGGAAGAGAATTGTGCGGCCTCTCTGACGCTCCTCTTCAAGTGCGCTTTCTACTTCATGCTCAACCCGGTCGCTTGCTATAGAGTGCTCGGAGAGAAGGAGGAAAAGCTTAGAGCTACAACGCGGACAGACTTACGCGAAGGATCTACGACGGCGCTCTCCTAGACAAGATGATGTCAATGGCCGGATTCATTAATTGTAGCGCGCAGTGTAGGATATGGGACGAAATGTGGGCTGAAATCGAGCGCAGAGAAGCCTCGACAAGGTACTCAGGTCAAATGCATAGTCATGGACTCTCTGGTGTCTGGCATTCGATCTTAGGTTAATCCAAGAAGGCATCTAAATAATTTCGGCGGCAAATCTATCCAGAACAGGAAACCAAAACCATGCAAACAACTGCCAAAATTACCGTCTATCTCCAGGCATTGGGAGGTAAATTCCTAGGCCCTAATGCTTACAAAACCGACAGCATCAAACTCTACATAACATTGCAGGGCAACACCCTTCCTATTACTTACCAGTTAAGTGATAACGTTAACGATGGGGGGATAGGTCCCAACTTCCTTTACAGCCTTCCTTCAATTAAAGGACTATCTTCCTTCTTGCCCATACTTACTCCGATGCCTGCTACCGGGAGCGATCCGGCAGTGAATTACCTTACGCCAAACAACCTCACAATTTGTGGAACTGTTGCCGTTACCGTTTCCCAACCAACCGTACTTGGCACCGTGAGCGTGAGTATCCCAAGACCGCAAGGAGATGACCTTGTGCTCATACAAAGTATTGCACTTAATCAGATGCAAGTAGACTACAAAGTGATAGTGGTGGTGCCAGGGCTTCTGCTGGAAGTTCCCCCAGCGTCAGCAATGCCCGATATGTCCAACAGCCTTTTTGTATACGTTAAGATGATGTGCGGATGTCCCATCACAACAGGGATATCCAAGTCCTACTGGGCACAAAATGACTTTCTCGTGTCTGCACAGGTCATTTATAAAAACGGAGGGAGCGACAGGCAGAGCCTTACCTTTACGTCCGATGCAACGCCCTCACTTTTTCATGCAGCCGTAAATGACATCGCAAACATCAAGCTGGTGAATTTCACAGCAAGACAAAAGAGCACAGGCAATATCGGTTATCTTTCAGTCGATTACCCCAGTTGACAATAGGCTTGGGGGATATTGTCAGATTAATAATCTGGTGATGCTGGACGGCGGCAGATGCACCATAATTCGCTGATGAATGATTCTCCGTAGTTGTATCGTCGGCATCGAAGGCTATGACATCAATCTTATTCAGAGCCTTGTTCATCAAAATTGCGGAGATGTGCTTAAAATTTCCAGTGCAAGAGGCCGGGGCGAAGCAGATAGGTTTAACCTTAACTGTTTTCGCCTGGCGTTATCTCTTTTTCGCTTCAATAACAATCGAGCGAGGAATACGATAATTGTCCTCCGGCCAGCCCTTATATCTACGGCTAAGAACCGGCTCGACAAACTTTACGACCTCGAAGCCGCTTTCGTGTAAAGCATCAAAATACTTTTCCATTGGATGATAGTAATTGAAGACCTTAACGTCACATCCCGCAAGATGAATCCAGACTTTACGCTGCTTTGAAAAATCAAAATCAGCCAGCTTATGAAAGAACCTGACGGGATGATATAGAGAGAAGATCAGCCTGCCATCAGGCTCTAACCAGCCGCTGAAATTTTTAATGACCGGATGGATGTCTCTGGCATACATCAGGCTCAAGCTGGCAATAATCAGATCGAAGGAAGCCGGATTAAATTCGGCCTGTTCAAAGTCTGCCTGGAAGAAGCGCCCTCGATTCAGGCAGCGATCCCTGGCAATGTTGACCATCTCTGAGCTGATGTCTATGCCTGTCACATGCGCCCCCTTGTCCAGTAGCTTTTTTGCATGTCGGCCTGGCCCACAGCCAGCATCAAGGATTTGTTTGCCTTCTACGCCACCGGCGAGCCGAAGAACCGTCGGCAATTCCGTGTAATCGCTGACCGCTCGCGATCTATTATCATCATACTTTGCGCTAATTTTATCATATAGAGTCTTGGCGGATTTCTGCTTCATGTAAATTATCACCTCACCCTGAAGTCTGGACACATTTATAAATCGGCCTCCAGATTGAGCCGACATTGATGATCGAGAAGTTGCCACAAGCTGCCATCCTGCGTCAGCAACTCAAGGACTGCGCGCACTAAGCTCAACTCCGAGCGCGCCCGCCGCCG
>DASWQH010000010.1:0-86024 GCA_036403815.1 Pyrinomonadaceae bacterium
CCATGTGCATCGGGCAAAACTTGGCTGATATACTTGCGCAGGCGAGTGGTAACTGAGTTTCGAGTCATCGCAAACCGATGCTCTCACGAGTCAGCGACTCGTGACCACTCGCTTCTTTGTCAAATGTGTCCAGACTTCAGCACCTCACCATTAAATACCCGCCAGTTATCAAAAGTATTAGTGCCATTACCCGCCAGCCGTCCAGGTGGCGAATGGGAAGGCCAAAAAAACCGAAGTGATCGATCAGCATCCCCATACCCAACTGCCCGATTATGAGAAGAACTATGGCCGTCGCCGCGCCTAGACGCGGGATCGTGCGTGCGAGGCAAAGATAGAGCACGACACCGAACACGCCTGCCCCCCACATGCACCAGGAAAGTTTACGCCAGTTATGAAGCTGCTCACCGCCGCGTATCATGAGCAAAATCCCGGACAGGATAGCTCCACTGAGGTGAATGAAGAAACTGGTGGGAGTACCACCCACACGACGGCTCATTTCACCGGCCATCGAAGCCTGCGTTCCAACGGCAACGCCGCCCAGAATGCCAAGAAGGATTGTTATCGTAATTTCAAACATAAGCTCTCCCTTTCTACTAATACGTCGAGGGGTGATAATAATAGATTCTGTTGCAGGGATTATCTCTATGCTCGGATGTTTGAACGCATTTGATAAATGAGCGAGTGGTCACGAATCAAATATATGAATGCCTTAACTATCTCTAAGAAAGCGGTCGGCGAGTAGTCGAATGCGCTTGCGAAGAATTGCCGTGGGAACGATACACGTTCACGAAAGCCGCCGACGCCGAGCGTCAAACCTGCAAGCACGGTAGGGAGAATTACAGGCTTACGCAAAAGGACTTTGCGTGTGTTGACTACATCGGCTGCGCTCTGGCTGCGACTCTAGCGGAGAGCCTTTGCCGCTTCGATAAACTGTTCAGGTCTTGCACGAACCCAGTAGTTTTCCGTCAGGTTCACCCAGCGCACCGTCCCCGAAGAATCCACCAAAAACTCTGCCGGTCTTGCGATGTCTCGACCATCTTCTCCTGCGCCCGGGTGAACCAGGTCGTAGCGGCGAATCACCTCCGCCTGAGGGTCGGAAAGAAAAGTGTAGGTGTAGCCGACCCTTTCACGAAGATCGCGCGAGACCTCTGGCGCGTCTACGCTAATCGCCACGGGGCGAATCCCAGCCTCTTCGATCTGCTGTAAACTGCTTTCAATGCTCCGTAACTCGGAGAGGCAGGATGGTCACCAATAACCCCTGTAGAAGACAAGAAGCACGCCCCTGGGTGGTTTTCCGTTGATGGGGGCTTTCAGTAATTCGGAAAGCGACACTGTGTGGCCGTCCGAATCGGAGAGACTAAAGTCCGGTGCTTTCTGGCCTACCTGGGGAGCGCCGTGAGCGGTGGGCAGCCGCCTCGCCATGATGAAAGTTGAGAAAACAAAGAATCCGAAAATCGCTACGCTGAGAGTAGCGGCGACTAAAGCGGAGAGCTTCGATCCCAGCCACCGCTCAGGTGCAAACGCACGTCGAACTCCGACCAGCAAAAGCGCCGCCGCCACTGCGAATAGCAACAGATTAGCCCAGGGGAAATCGCGTGTGACGGGAAACCTGACGAACACAAAAAAATAGCTGAGGAAGGCAACCAGGCTAAGTAAGAAGCCTGCCCAGACAGGCCAGTTGAATGATCGAGTCTTCACTAGACACTCCTCTTTGCCGAATGAAAGTTTACCACGGCAAGCCCGCTTCGCTTCCGTCAGGGGCGACGGAGCAGACCATCAAGAGCGATTTAAGGGCTATGTTTCTCTACAATGAGCAAATCTTTGTAAGATTTCAGAGCGGCCTTTATGGGCAAATGTGAAGTCTATGGCTACACAAAGGGGCCGTTTGTGCATCAGTATTGGCCTGAGATCGGCATATAAGAAATGAATAAAGACGCATCGCGTGCGCCCATGAGTTGGCACACAACTCTGTACATTGCTGAGCTTACTTCATCATTTTCATTAACACGCCGTCCGCCTTAGCTATCTCATTAAGTTTGGCATAAGGCACGATGACGGTTTGCGACCCCGCGGCATAAGGCCCTACCTGGTACGGATCGAAGGTAAACATCAAACCCTTTTTCGTAATGTTCCAATTCTGATAGTTTTCCGCCTTTGCTGTCGCGCCGTCCGCGAATAGATCCTGCGCCAGACCCATATTCTCATTGCTGTCAGGCATCTTACGGCTCTGCAAATCTTTGGTGGCGTAAGCCGAAACCGCTTCTAGATACTTTGCGCCCGGCTTGAATAATTCCGAGAGCTTTAACTCTCTGCCATTTTTCAGATCGTAGGTAATCGTGAAGTAGTTGTAGTTCGGATGCGCGCCGCCTGTAAAATTACCCTCCAGAAAACTGACGCTGATCAGATCGTTGTCGGCATATTCGATGTTGTAACCGATGTCTATGTAATTGTTCATGCCCTGGGGAAGCATTTTCAGGTCAGCGGCGCTTAAACCCATCATCTGCTTTCTGAAAGCGGCAAGCTCTTTGGTGACGCGGGATTTGACTATCTGATTAAAGCCCGCGGCGTTCGTGCCGCCCGTTAATTCCGGATACTCGGCTGTCAGATCAAGCCTTTTGGCTTTAACGGATTCGTTGATCTGTCTGTTAGTAATTCGCGTGCCGTTAGTAAAAGAGACCGTCTGTTCGTAAGCCCAGAAACTTTGACTTTCTTTGGCACCCGGTTTCTTCCATTCGCCTTCGAGTGACGCGCCGGATTGATTGGGATTGTCCTTCCAAATGCCTTTGAATTCACCCGTTTGCTTACCGGAGGAATCAACCTCCTGCATGGTAAAGTTTCCATTCGGGTCAATTTCACCGCGTAAGGAAAGTTTGTTCGCGCTGCCCGACTTAGCGTAAAAATAACTGCCGCTCAAATTGTTACCTTCACGCCTCAAGGTCATTTCAAACTTGGACTGGGCGACGCTGCCTTTAAACTGAGTGCCAGCAGATTCCTGCGCGTTTGATCGGTTGGCATTTAGTCCGAAGGCAAGCATCAACAACATGGAGGTTAAAGCAGCATACCTATAGATTTTGATTTTCAACTTATGAATGTCCCTTATTTACAAAGTCAGGAGAGCAATGTTGAGACGATAGCAGAAAATCACTTTTGCAGCTATTTGCGACGAGTGCAGCCGATGCTTGACAGACCCGAATTCGGTCTTGAAAAGTCCCGTCAGGGCGAGTTCTCCCGCCGCAATCATCTACGTTTGGCTGGCGCTTGTTTACTTTTTGCGACCGAGCGTGGGGGCGAAAAGACGTACGGCTGGCATTACGACCTCATGCTCATCCTGATGAACCTGGTCATCGTTTGCACCAATGGTGGCAGGTACGTACTCTGGAAGTGAGGTTGCGCTCCTACCAGAAGCACTCACTATAGAGAGTTCACAGCTTGCTGAATGTCAGACAATTCAAGCAGGGCGAACGTTAACCGAGACTTGAGCAGTATCCAGAAGCTTTCGGCAGAAACTTTTGCGCCGTGGGTTTTATATCAAAATCTACAACCCTAGAAATCAATCTCAAATTTTCCTCGAACTGATGTTCCCAGGCTATTGAAGAACTGGCCGAAGCGTTGACTGCTCACGTTGTTCTGAACATCGCGTGGGTTGAAATGGTTCGTAACATTAAAGACAGCTATTCCGGCGCGCATCCTTCGCTTATCAAACATAGGGATACGAAAGCCCTTTGTGACCTGCACATCGAGAGAGAAGTATGTCGGAAAGCTTCCGGCTTGATTACGCGGCCCTACGAAATCCAGTTGCTCGTTGACGGCGGAAAACGGAAATCCTGAGCGTATCTCCAAAGACGGCGAAAAATTGATGTCCGCCGGTAGCTTCAACTCGCCGTAGACGAGAAACCTGTGCGGCGCATTGAACGGTAAAGGGCCGTACTCGTTGGGGCGGATGACGAACGACGGGAAATCCCCAAGAAAATAATCCACCGTGTTAAGGTCGCCGCGTGCGCTAGACCACACGTAGGAAGCATTCCAGTAGCCAAAACGGGGCGCGTTATAAACGGCGAGAAATTGCAGCTCGCGGTAGCGTGAACGCCCACTGCTGCTGAGAAGGAGCGTGCCGGTATCGGGCGCGACCACGCGCGGCTCTATAATCAGATCATTCCGCGTCGCTCGCTGAAGATAGCCGACCCGCAACGTCATGTTCTTCGTCAACCCCTGATCGAATTGCAGGCTCCAGCGAAGGCTTCGCAGATTGCGCAAGGGCCTGGCGATTTCGTTGCTGAAGAGCCTGGGGCCATCTGTGATAGTAACCCCGTCTGGGGCGTACCTTATCACTACTCGCTCAGGCAACTCCGCGAAACTCGGCGAGAGGTCAGGCCGACCCGCCAGCCGTTCGCGCTCGTCATCTTCCAGACTCTGGTTGATGGCGTCGAAGTAACCTACAGACAGCGGCATGCGGTCATAGAAGAGGCCGATCCCGCCGCGAATGATAGTGCGATTGCCTTTGAGCGGCAGGAACATAAAAGAGAGGCGCGGCGCAAGATTGTTTTGTCGTACGATGCCGTCACGGTCTAGTCGTAGACCCATGTCAATCACCAGCTTCCGATTCGCATTCCAACGATCCTGCACGAAGGCCCCAAATTCGGTGACACGCAGCGCAATCGAACTCGGCGGGGTGAAATCTATGCGCTGTGCCAGCGTCCCCGTAGTGCGGCGGATGAGGATAGAGTTGTAGCGGAAGCTGGCCGAAGTGTTGGTACGATCCAGCTCGATGCCAACCTTCAAAGAGTGCTGGCCGCCGAGCCTGAACGGCGTTGCATAGTAGGTCTCCTGCCATTGCACACGGCTTGTCCGGCGGCGAGTATCGGCGAAGTAGTTCCCGGAATTGATTTCGGGCGAGAGCGTCAAGGGTTGCTCGCCTTGCCCGAACACATCAACCTCAAAGTTCTTGTAGCTCAACGCGGATGAGAGAAACGAGGCTGCGCCAAAGATAGCTTGCTCGGAGATTGAAAAGAGCGAGCCGCGCTGCTTTAAATTGGGTGTTACACCTTGCGGGTTGAAAGTGTTCAGTCCGACGTAGCGCACCTTTTGGGGGAAGAAAGAGACGATAAATTTGACGCGATTATATTTGTTGATGATGAGATCAGCCTGCGAGAAGGAGTTGAAAGCCTCCGAGGTTGAATCATCTACAGGTTTGACAAGGCTTGGCACACGCGTCCTTGTAAAGCGATACTCGAATGATTGAAGAAAGAAAAATCTGTCACGGATTACGGGGCCGCTGAAGGTCACGCGCGGGCGAAAGGAATCTATCGGCCCCGTCAGGATGTAGCGAAAGCTTGGGAAGAAACGCGCGGCACTGAGCTTGAAGTTATTGCTCCCGCCCTTTGTTTCCAGGTTGGTCGCGCCGCCTGTGAGCCGCCCGAACTCTGCCGAGTAAGGGTTCTCCTCGATCTGCACGCTCTGTGCCGCCTCAATGGGAATGTCAAAAGCCAGTTGGCCTGTGACCGGATCGGTAACGTCTACGCCATTGACAGTGTAAGAGCTTTGCCCGGAGCGTGCGCCCTTCAGATGGTCATCACCCTGAGGCCCGCGCACGACGCCGGGCGTGAGCAGCGCTGCGCTCTGGTAATTCTCTGAGCGCAGCGGCACAGTCTTCAACGTCCGCTCGCGAACCACATTGGATGTTGTAGTCTCCGCTGTGCTCAGCAAGCCTTCTTCATCGCGGACGGTGACGGATTCCGAGACCGTCGCGGTCAACTCAATCTCAACGATGAGAGATGAGCCCTCGGTCAGGCGAATCTCTCGCGTCACGGTCGGCAAATTGTCGGCCTCAACGGTCAGGACATAATTCGCAGCGGGCAATTCCGTAAAAGCGAAATTACCTTCTTCGTCCGTCACAGTCCTTACAATTTGGCCTGGCAGATCACGATTGACGAGCGTGAGGCGCGCGCCTGAGAATAAAACCGGAGTTGTATTTATGGCTCCGGTCGTCGCCCGTACAGTGCCCTTGATGCTGCCCGCGCTGGCCGAAAGTGCCGCCGTAGATGTCTGGGACGTTAAGAGAAGAAATATAGAAGCGCTTAATAGAATGAGAAAGCACGAGAGTCTGGTTCGACTTTTCAGGGCAATTCCTTCAAGAACATCCGTAGCATCGCTGGCAACTATCTCAAGACTGTTCTGACACGGTGGTTCTTCTGGTTGTGACCCCTTCTCGGTCTCAGCCTTGAGCGCCTTGATGAAGCGCTCGCCCAGGTATGAGAGCGCAAGAATAATCAGTAATGAGAAGAGAGGCGGAAGCCGAATCCAGGCGACCAGCCCTACGGGTATTGACGCAATAACGAATAAGCGTAGCATCAGCCGACTGTGCATTAATCACCCCCGCTGCTTGCGAACGCGTTCCGGGCAGTTAAGCCTGAACAAATCCTATTGGGTGCGTGTACGACCAGGCCGATTGAAGCTAAAAGTGCTGCCCGGCCTGAGTAACACCGCGCCATTGTTGTCATAGTCTACGCCGAAAGTGAAAAATAATCTCCCTCGAACACCATAGCGAAAGCCAAGCATCCCGACCAATCAGGCAGTTTCACATTTAACAGTCAACGGGCATCTGTTAAAGCAATAACTATTCCAGTAAGGAAACGCGCGGAGTTGACCTTCATACGGAAGGCTATGGGACAGGGTGACGCCCCCGGGTTGTGATGATGGCGGCATTGCGCCACCTCACAATTCTATATTTATGCAACGGAACAAAGAGTGATGCCTGCGGCGAAAAACTGAAATCAAGTGGACGCGACTGGCCTAAGCCCAGGAGTTCACGCGAGTCATCATTCACATGCGCTCCTCCGATGGAGGATAAGATAAAGATGCGCCCCTCTGTGGCCTTGAACTCGGTTGCATAAGATGGATTATCTACACTGTCAAAGTATGAGTCCGGGAGGTAGTGTCCTAATAGATGCGTTACTATCTAAAATAATCTTGAATGCTCACTACGATTCGCCATATCGAAAGCCCCATTATTATCACCCCGACTGCCATCCAGAAAAGTCCCGTTTTTATTCCTTCCACATTCGGCTGTAAGCGACTCTTTTAACTTCACAGTCCGGTTGAATCTCTGCGGGTACATTCCCCTCAGCTTGCTGCGAAAGTTCGCCGATTGCAAAGACCTTCATACACCGCAGCTTGCTACGGCGCTGTTGATACCTGTCAAAAGTGACAGTTACCAGGCAGTTACCCTTTTCTGTACCCTTTGTTCTATGAGGTTATTGCTCAACAAGTCGCACTGGATCCCGCCCGGCATGGTTTTCGCTATAGCCCTTATGTGAAAAACGATAATGAGTCCGAGGAAGTCCAAATGTTAGTTGCCACAATTCGCTTGCGAATTAGTCGGGAAAACAGGAAAGAGCTAACACAAAACTCTTGGTTCTCTGGCCGAGACGATCATGAGGCAAAAGGGTTGTCGGAGCTGTCGAGTCTACCGCCAGGTCGATAGTGATAACGTGATTGTCCTGATCGAAGAGTAGAAAACAAGGAACGATTGGGAGTGTAACTTTCGGTCAACCGAGTTTGCTGTGCTACAGGGAGCGATGGACTTGGTGAATGACCCGGAGGTGCGTGACGCTCGACCGTTTCATCATGTCGCGGTGGACGGCTTCTGGATGTATCAACTCACCGACAAGGGTCTGGCCGCAAAGATCACCGTCAAGAGCAGCAAGTACTACAAGGATGATGAGCTGAACTGAAACCGGGGGCGCACCGTCCCATGAATCTATGACTGGAGCGAGCGCATTGGTAGATGACAGAAAGTAGTCAATCAAGCCAATTGGTCGCAGAAAGCATTCAACGATGAAGACCAAGCCGCTGTTCATCGTGACAGCCGTGATTGAGGTAGGCGCGGGTCTGGCGCTGTTGGTGTCGCCAGCGTTGCTGGCATCGATTTTGATCGGTGCGCCGTTTGACACGTCGGCTGACTCAGTCGTCGGTCGCGTGGCTGGTGCGGCGCTGCTCGCGCTGGGTCTAGCCTGTTGGCTGGCGCGCAATGATGGACCCAGCCGAGCAGCAACAGGGCTGATAGGGTCAATGTTGCTTTACAACGTCGCCGCTGTCTTGGTGCTCGCTTATGCGGGGTTAGGTTGGCGGTTATTCGGAGTTGGCCTATGGCCGGCAGTTGTGTTTCACGCACTGATGGTGGTTTGGTGCCTCGCCTGCCTTCTGACTAAGCGAAGTTAGAACTAGTTTGGGAAGCCCGGCGACATCGGGAAGGGAAATGAAAATATCAGCCATGAAGCCGATCAGCGAATTCATCAAATCGACCATCGTCGGCAGACTGCTCGTCATTCTGCCGCTTGGACTTCTGGTGATGATCGTTATGAAAATCATCGAGATGCTCAAGCACTTGGAAACGCCGATTGTCGAGTGGTTGCCGGGTGGATTGCATTTCCCCACCGTCATTGTCTCGGTGCTGTTGTTGCTTTTGTGTTTTATCGCGGGCTTGATAGGGCAAACGCACATGGGACAAGACACCATGAATTCCTTCGAGCACACCGTTCTCAATCACATTCCTGGCTACTCTATTTTACGCAGTTTCACGCGCCGCATCGGTAACGTCGAAGAAAGTGAAAAGTTCGCGCCAGCGCTCGTGGAGATTGAACAAGCACTGGTTCCCGCCTTCGTTGTCGAAGAACATGCAGACGCGCGATACACCGTGTTCGTGCCTTCTTCGCCGACGCCCGGTGTCGGTGCTATTTACATCATGGCTAAAGACCGCGTGCATCTTTTGGACGTTACCTTTCTGAAAACCATCAAGTGCGTCTCGCGTTGGGGTGTCGGTTCCGGTGAACTTATGAAGGTGATGAACTCGCCAGAAAAGGCGCGACAATGAAATCGAGACACACACAGAATCTCATGGCCGCCGCGCTCTTTTGTGCGCTGGCTTTCACTACGACCGTTGCTCGCGCCGCCGACCCGCTTCCCTCTTGGAATGACGGCGCGGCGAAGAAGGCCATCATCGAATTCGTCTCGAAGGTGACAAAGAAAGGCTCGCCCGACTTCGTGCCGGAAGCCGAGCGCATCGCCACATTCGACAATGACGGCACACTCTGGGCCGAGCAGCCGATGTATTTCCAACTGCTCTTCGCGCTCGACCGCGTGAAGGCGCTTGCGCCGCAACATCCGGAATGGAAAACGACCGAGCCGTTTGCTTCGCTGCTCAAGGGTGACGTTAAGGGCGCGCTCGCGGGTGGCGAAGAAGGCAATGCTCGCAATCATGATGGCAACACACACGGGGATGTCTACCGAGGAGTTCGAGAAGATTGTGAAGGACTGGCTCGCGACCGCGAAACATCCGAAGACCGGGCGGCTCTTAACTGAGATGGTTTATCAGCCGATGCTCGAATTGCTCGCCTACCTGCGCGTGCACGGCTTTAAGACCTTCATCGTTTCCGGCGGCGGCATCGAGTTCATGCGCGTCTTCTCCGAGCGGGTTTATGGCATCCCAACCGAACAGGTCATCGGCAGCAGCATCAAGACGAAATTCGACATGAGCGATGGCAAGCCCGCGCTCATGCGCCTGCCGGAGATCAACTTCATTGACGACGGCCCCGGCAAGGTCGTTGGCATCAACGAATACATTGGCCGCCGTCCGATAGCTGCGTTCGGCAATTCGGACGGCGACTTGCAAATGCTCCAATGGACTGCGGCAGGCAACGGCGCGCTTTTGCCTTTACGTCCATCACACCGACGCCGAGCGCGAATGGGCTTATGACCGCACGTCGCACATCGGCAAGCTCGATAAGGGACTGGACGAAGCGGCACAACGCGGCTGGACAGTGGTGGACATGAAGAAGGATTGGAAAACCATTTTTCCATTCAAGAATTGAGAACAAAGAAGAAACATACGGCAATCCCGGTCTGATGATAAGGAGAAATGAAGTGAGAAACTCAACCAGGACAACAGTCTTTAAGACTTCGATTACGGCTTTCGCTCTGATGCTGTTAATGGCCGCCACTGCCTCTGCGCAAGGTGAGACTGCCAGCGTACAGAAGACCGCAAAGGACATCGGTGTCAGCAACGTCCCAGCCGATTCTATGACGACGATAGCCGCCACAGACTCACTACCAAGAGTGTCACAACCAGCGCTCGCCGCGCCGGTCAAACGAACTGAGAGCGACGATTCAGCCCGTTCGCCTCTACCAGCCAACGGCGACCCAACGTGGCGTTTCGAGATCAGACCGTACATCTGGACAGCAGGCGTCTATGGCACCCTACGGGTCGGCAGCACAACGGCTCAAACCGGCAAAGGGTCGTCAAGTGTCCTGGGGATGCTTGACTTTGCCGCCGCGTCACAAGTGGAAGCCATCAACGGGCGCTGGCGAATCATGTTCGATAAGAACTATGTGAACCTGGGGACAAGTGGTACTGGCCCGGCGGGCAACGTGACGGTCGATGTCCAGCCAACGATGAACATCTTCGAGTTCGGTGGGTCTTATACGGCACTCGCGGTGAGAAACAAGAAGGTGACGGCCACCGAACCGCTGCCGCCGATCTTCAGGGCAGAGATACTTGGTGGGGCTTTGCACAAAAAGTCAAAAACGGCGCGAGATAAAGTAGTTGAAGATTTCCCAGCCGCTATTCATTGTGGTCTCACCCGACTTTTTGTGCAAAGCCACGAACGCTTCCCCTTAACTGTTACGGAGCAGGGATAAAAGCGAAGCGGAAGTTATACTCATCAGAGCGCAGGAAGTTATTAACCAACTCCCTGTAATCGTGATACTGCGGTGATGTAGATGTCGCCACCCGATTCCACCAGAAATTAAATCCTCCAGTGTCCGGGTCACGTCTGAGGAATCCGAAGTACTGCATCACTATCCGCGCCCGATCATAAAACTTCGTCCCGTCTCCATTGATCTCTGGCGTCAGGATAAAGTCTTCCAGCGTGTGCGCCGGGTCGCGCGTCCCATTCTGTAAATTAGCGATTAGACTTGCCCGGCTCGCTGGCGTAATTCCTGCTTTCTGACACAACGCATCCACAAAGGCCGCAGCACTAGCCGCATCCCGCGCGTGCAAATGATCCGCCGTCAGATACTGCTCAAAAAGCGTCTTGAACTCCGGCTTATTCATAAAATCCAAGAGGTATGCATCCTTGCCTAATCTCTGCTCCGTGACTGTCTGAGGGCCGTTTAATCTGGCGACCTCTGGGACGAATTCCGCGTAGAGCGGGAATCTTCCCAACAGTGCGTCGTAGAGTTTATAGACGTAGAAGCCTCTTTCGCGGAACTCATCTGACTCGAAGAAGCGCTTGGCCGTGTCCACACGGTCGCAGACTTCACCCGGCATGCAGTTCGGGGCATAACCGTACAACCTGTACAGCCAGAACTGATAACCGGCTGGCTCGGGGACGCGCCCGAGGTAGTCCACATACTGCTGGTTGATGAAGTATGAATTCGTGTTAATCGGGTTGGATGTCTGCGCGGGCGGATCATCATCCAGGATACTAACTGTTGCGGAGACAGGATCGGCCAGCGTCACGCCTTGCGCATTACGCAGGTTGATACTGAAGGTCTGTGTTGGCTCGGCGTAAGAGTCGTTGATGATGGGAATCTGTGTCGTCTTGGTCTGCTCCCCAGGGGCGAAGCGCACCGTCCCAATGGCCGTGGCGTAGTCGCAACGGTCTGATGCTAAGAGTCCCTGATTGTTCTGACAGGGCGTAAGCCCCGCCTGGTCGCTTGTGTAGTAATCCACTGAAGCAGCGTTGGAAGTGTCGCCAAATCGTTGGACGGAGATGGTAATAATGCCTGCTGCGGCACCCTCGGACTCACGATATGTTGACGCGCTTAACCTGACAGTATTCGGAGAGGGGGCCGATGAGTTGGCCTTCCATGATATGTTTTTCGGTGTTCTGGTTGTATAGATGTACTGTGGATTAGTTCCGTCCGCATTCATCACATAGAACTTATCTGACCGCACGAACATTATCATTGAGCCGTCGGGCGACCACGTCGGCAGACTATCGAACGCGCCGGTCGTAATCCTGGTCAATCCGCTGCCGTCAGCGTTCATGACGTAAATCTCGCTTGTCGCCGTGGTCGGGACGCCGTAGTTTGCAAAGGCTATCTTCTTACCATCAGGAGACCACCTCGCCGCAACTTTGCTTCCCGTAATGTTAGTGAGCTGTGTTCTGTTGCTGCCGTCAGTATTCATCACCCAGAGCTGCGAATTACCAAGGGCGTTGTCGTACAAAATCTTGGTGCCATCGGGCGAGAATCTAGCCTCATAGCCTAGATCACCACCGATTGTGACCTGATTACCATTGTCAACACTGATAATGCGCATCTGTCCGTCTGAGTTAGTGAGTACTTTAGAGCCATCCGGCGACCATGACGGATTGAAATCCGGAGAGGAGCTGTTAGTAATCTGCTTCAGGTTACTTCCGTCCTCATTCATGATATGTAGATGGCCGTCCTTCGTGAACGCTATCTTCTTACCGTCAGGAGACCACTCCGGCATTATGCAATAAGAGGATGGCACCCCGGTAAGCATAGATAGATTAGTGCCATCGGCATTCATCACGAAGATTTGATCGGGTAAGCCTCCTAAATTGGGTCCGGAGAACACAACTCTGCCGCTCAGGCCGGGGATAGGCGTCGGCACAGGTGTGGGCGTAGGGGTTGGTTCAGGCGTCGGCGTGGGCGTCACGGGCGGCGGCGTAGGCGCGCGCAGGGCGAAGTTGACAGTCGCGGCGTTAGTTAGATCCTTAAAAGCATAAGGCGAAGTATGTGATGTAGCGACGTAGGCGTCTGGCCCATAGCCTCCGCTGATACCTACAACAGGGAGCACGCTCTGATTGCCGTCGCCATAGCGTATCACGACTCCGCCATTGTCTCGCCGCAGCTCTATCTCGAAATTGACCGGATGTTCTCCACGCGTCTGGCCGCCGCCCAGAGGCGTGTCGTAAGTGACAGCCTGCCAGCGGAAGATGATGCGACCGGCATCCGGCTGAACGACGTAGACATCATCGCCCGCACGCCTGTCTGTGCGCAGGTCATCCCAAAGCCCCGCCACCATTATGAACGCGTTGAGGCGAGCATCGGAGCTAATGGCATCATCCGGCTGATTATTAATGTTCGGGGCGTAACCGAAATAGAGCGCACCGTTTGTGGAAACTGTAACGCTATTCTGGTAGCTATCTGTGCCGAAGAATCGAAAGCTGGAGGGGAGGGTATAAGTTTTGTATACGTCGTCACCGACAAGCCCTAGCGGAGTGCCGCCAGTAGAGAGTGCGCTCGGCGCAGATAGACCCATCATGTAAGGGTCAGCGGTGTTGAGGCCAAGCTGGTACGGAACGGAGATGAACGGCCCTGCGTTCCCTGCCTCGTCCAAAAAGCGTAATGCCAGGAAGCCGGACGAGTGACGCCAGGGAATAGTCACGGTCGCCACGCCGGAGGTGCCAGGTGTATTCGGCAGCACGGGTCCCGGTAGAGGTCTTGCCATGTCAAACTGCTCAGGAGTGTTTATTTCCGTATCAGACAAGCGAAGCTCAATCCCGGTGGCCTTACCCGTATTGCCGTCATCGCCAGGCGTGTTGAACCAGATATTGATGCTGCGCTGATACCATTGTGAGTCTACATGTGTCACGGTCGGGGCAGCGGGCGGCGTCGAATCCACAGACGCCGCGTTCAGCAGAGCGTTAGCCACGTTCAGCCGCCTTGCGGAAGAATAATCCTTGTAATAGGGGTCGTTGAAGTTAATCTCGCCGCTATACATCAAAGCGGCGCGAAGCCTTCGCACGCCTATGGAGGGAAACGCCGCGCAAACAAGGGCAGCGGCACCGGAGACATGCGGGGCTGCCATAGAAGTTCCGCTGGCAACGCTGTAGGTGTTATTGGGGGTCGTGCTCAGGATTTCCACCCCGGGCGCGGCCATGTTTACGCTCCCCGCGCCGAAATTTGAAAAACTCGCTTTGTTGTCTCTACGGTCTGTTGCCGCCACAGAGATAAGGTTTGTGGCTATATAACTGGAAGGATAAGCCGGGACGACATCATTATTACCCCCCTCGTTTCCGGCTGAGACTACAAACAGAATGCCTTTACCACCGAGGGCGCGAATTGCATCCACTTCTGCCTGCGAGTAGCCGATGCCTCCGTAGCTGTTATTCAGAACGCGTATGTTAGCCCCTTTGGTTCCTCCGCTTGCGTCCCACAGTTCGCGCATCTTCCCGGCATAGTTATACGCGCTGATAGCCCCGGCAGAGCTTCCACCATCGGGCCCAAGGATTTTCAGGGACATCAGGCTGACCTGCCAGTTGACGCCTACTACTCCGGTGCCGTTATTACCCGTAGCGCCTATGGTGCCAGCGACGTGCGTGCCGTGCGCGTCCGTTTCGTCCGTTGGATAGTTCCCGGTGCTATCGAATACCGTGTTGTCGTTGTGATAGAAGTCCCAGCCGTTCACGTCGTCAACGAAACCGTTGCCGTCATCATCAACTCCGTTTGCGGCTATCTCTACGGGGTTCTGCCAGATGTTATCTTTCAGGTCTTGATGATTGATATCTATACCTTCATCAACAACTCCGACTACTACGTTGCGGTTACCCGTAGTCGTGTTCCATGCGAGTTCGGCGTCAATATCCGCGCCGACGAAGCCCGGATTACCATTGCCGTTTGGCTGGCCTGTATTCTTCAGCCCCCACATCTCCGGGAATCTAGGATCGTTGGGCAACTTATTAATTCGCCGCACGTAGTTCGGCTCGGCATACAGCACATCGGGACGGCTGTTGAGATCGGCAATCGCCTGCAAAGTATCTTCGGCAGCTACATGCGCAAGCCGCAAACCTTCAACCAGCTCCGCACCTTTAAACTCCGTCACCCTGATTTGAATCGAACGCCCCTCCGAACGCATGCTCATCGTCGAACGCTCTGCCGTTTTAGCTTGAGACTCATTACGGAAGCGCACAAGAATTTCGCCAGGGACAAAATTAAGCATCGGCCTCTTTTGAGCGTTGGCCGCTGTGTCCAGGGACTGGCGTTCGGTTTGCGAGGCGGCTGGAATCGAACAGACAAAGAGAAGCAGGATCAGGCACGCTGCAACAGATGATTGAGACTTATTCATGTGAGGAACTCGCTTACTTCCGGTATGAAGAGTTGTTTTGAGAGCAACTCCGCTAGAATCATAATAACGTATTTATAAGGTGCTATAACAGAGACCCGCCATTGGCGATAGCTAAGCGCTAAAATTTCTTCTGCGCAAACTTACGCAGAAAACAGCTTCTAGATATGCAATTTCACCCTATTAGATGTGAAGTTAAAGAAGACTTTACCGCAACTACTTCGCTTCTGGGGGAGGAAAGCGAAATTGTAGATAATAAGGATTATTAAGCTATTGTCAAGCCATGAAACGGTGCAATTCAATGGCTTATAATAGCCTGAGCTGTGCTCTTTACCAAAAAAAAGAACCCACCCGGCTTCGGCCTTGGGTTTGCCGTGATTTCCATTAGCTGAGATTGTAGGGGCTTTTCTGATTAACACCATCAGGCGCACAAGTCTGCACAGGCTTATCACGCGCACCAGACCACAGAGCAAGCGCAACCCCTAACACTAAATCATCATGCGGGCGCGCTCTGTTTAGTGCCCATTCTTAGACCAGCTTGCCCAAGTCGATGTGAAATATATCCCTTTAGCGCCGCATACACTCTACTAATTCTCTTCGTTGCGTTGCCTGTACGCTACCACCGCCTCGATGGCTCCCTCGTGCATTCTCTCGGGGCGGACGTAGAGCCAGTGTTTCTCAAACTCTTCTTCTGTCATCGCTGGTTGGGTAATCCGTTCTCTCTCCTTTAACCACTGCTCTGCCCATTGCCGAAGTTCCATATCATTGTTGAGTGCTGTCCGTGCTGCGTGCATATTAATAGGCGTGCTCATTAAATATATTCCTCCCTTCAGAATTGTATCAGCATTCGAACTTGCGGATTAAAGCCGCGCTATTCGTGCTCCGGTTGAATGAGTTGTCAGGTTTCACCGCACGTTCATTTATCTTTCTTTACTTTGATACGGCGGACTATCACCTTGTCCGGCAGGATAGCAAGAGTGCCTTCGAGGAGGTCGCCTTTAACAACAAACTCCCAAATACCGTGCCATTTGTTGCGCGTGAATTCGCTGGAGAGTGTTTGCTTTTGCGCGTTATAGACAAAATCGAAAACGCCCATCGTTTCAGGCTTGTTATTTACAATTTTATCCATCGTAATAGTTAAGGTATCTGATTTGCCGGAAGTTTTGGCTATACGGTAAATAACCTGCTCGTCGTGACAAGCTGGAAATTTCTCCTTATCCACGCAAACTGACTCGCCAGACCAATTACCAACGAGTTCCGAGATTTCGCTGCTCTGTTTTCCTTTGGTCTTCTTCCCTTGAGTAACCACTGAATGTATGTTCAAGAGTCCGCACAAAAAGAAACACCAAAGTATCACACCGATTCGCTTCATAGTTGTCCACCTGGTTTTTAGATTGGCCTCGATTATTTTAGCAATTACGTAGAAGCCAAACGCTCGAATAAACCGGATGGGAAGCATCTGACCAAGCCTTCAATCTCGCGAATGACATGAGAGCTAATAACGTTGAAGTCGATGCCGCGAGATGCGCCGGTAATCAGCCAGACTCGATTGAAGTTTTGATTGAAAGACATGTTCTTAAACACCCAGTCATAGTCGCACGGGTTCCGACGTTCGGCGCAGCCTTCGCGGTGTTGACGCATCCCGCAAGACTAGACGGTAACAAGCGGCAGGCTGCGATAGCGTTTCCCGGTCAGCCTGAAGAGCGCATTGACTACGGCGGGCGAGATTACAGGAACCGGCGGTTCGCCGCACCCGGACGGTGCTTCTGTGCTCGGCACGATGTATACATCAACCGTGACCGGCGCATCAGGCATGTAAGGCGGGACGTAGCCGTCAAAGTTCCTCTGCTCCACCAGACCGTCCTTGAGCGTGATCGCGCCCTTCGCCATGAGTTGCAACAGACCGAATGCCACTCCAGCCTGAAACTGACTTTCGACCGTGAGCGGATTAACTGCCAGGCCACAGTCAACAGCCACCGTCACCCGGTGAATCTTAGGCCGTTTATTTTCAATCGAGACATCGACGGCGCAGGCGACGCCAGTCCCGAACGATTCATGGCAGGCAACTCCGACGGCATGCCCCTTCGGGAGATTTCGACGCCACGCAGCGCTCTTCGCATCCATGAGATCCAGCGCCGCGCGCAGCTTCTTGGCTTCAGGCTTAAGGAGCTTTCGTCGGTAAGCGATTGGATCCACACGCGCGCGTGCGGCCAGTTCGTCAATCAGCGTCTCCATGACGAAGGCGGAGTGAGTATGCCCGACCGAGCGCCACCACAGCACCGGCACGTTCACCTTCGGATTGTGTACCGAGACATGAAAAATCGGAAGGGCGTAACTGGTGTCATTCACGCCTTCGACCGTCGTCGGATCAATATTGTCTTTCATCATCACAGCGAAAGGCGTTTCGGCCAGGAGGGACTGGCCTACGATCACGTGTCGCCACGCCGAAGGCATGCCGTCAGCCCCGATTCCGATCTCGACGCGGTGTAGATGCATGGGGCGATAGTAGCCGCCCCGCACATCGTCTTCGCGTGACCAGACCAACTTGACCGGGGTTCCGCGCAAGCGCTTAGCGATCTGTGCGGCCTCACGTTGCACATGAGAATCCGGGGTAGCCCTCCTGCCGAAGCCACCGCCAGCCATTTCAGTGCGAAACGTAACCTGCTCCGGCTTAAGCCCTAGCACTTCGGCGATGGCCGCTTGATCCACGGTCTGAAACTGCGAGCCAGCCCACACTTCTGCGCGGTCGCCGTCGAATCGTACAGTAGTGTTCAAAGGCTCCATCGGCGCGTGAGCCAGGTAAGGGAATTCATACTCGGCGACGATTCGGTCAGAAGCGGCAATGCCTTCGATAGCCTTTGTATCCCCACGGGCGACAACACTCAGGCCGACGGTGCGAGCCAGTTGTTTGTACCGCGCCCACAACTGCGAGCTGTCAGCCCGCTCTACACCCGAAAAATCCCATACTATCTTCAGCCGGTCGCGCCCTTGCTTTGCCGGCCAGAACTTATCTGCCACAACGGCAACCCCTGTGCCTTTTACTAACGGGATTTCGAATACCTCCCGCACTCCTTCAACGCCGCGAGCAGCCGTGTCATCCACACTCTTGACGCGCGCCCCGAACACCGGCGGATGAGCCACGACTGCCACCCTCATGCCGGGAAGGTCTAGATCAAGGCCGAACTTCAGAGAGCCATCACACTTGGGGCGGCTATCGAGTCGCCGAACCTTTTTCCCCACCAGCCGAAATTCCGAAGTGTCTTTGAGTCTCACGCTTGAAGGCACTGGCATGTGCGCGGCGTCGCTCGCCAGTTCTGCATACTTTACTGATTGACCGCTCGGCCCGTAAACGATGCTCTCTTGCGTGCGGCATTTATCTGGTGTGACTCCCCAACGCTTTGCGGCGGCGGCGAGGAGCATCGCCCGCGTCTTTGCTCCTAGTTCTCTATACTGTTGAAATGAGTGCGCGATGGAACCAGAGCCGCCGACCATCTGGATGCCGAACAACGGGTCTTTATAAACATCTGCGGCGGGGGCAAGCTCTGCCACCACCTGCGACCAGTCCGCATCCATTTCGTCGGCCAGGAGCATCGGCAGGGCTGTTTGGACACCTTGACCAAACTCCAGCCGATTCACCTGGATGACGATCTTTCCGTCCGGCCTGATGTTGACGAATGCGTCAGGCGGATAACTCTTCGGCTTGGGAGGAGGCTGGCTTCCTTCCTGTGCCGCTGAAGGAGAATCCAGATAGAGCGAGATAAACAGACCACCTGCGGCAGTTGCTGAGACGCGCAGAAAGCTTCGGCGGCTAAGGTGTAGATCGTTGGCATTTTTGGTTGCGGCAGACATCTTTAGCGCCCTCCCTTTACTTCAGCCGCTCGGCGGCGGTCTTGATGGCTTCGCGAATGCGGACATAGGTGGCGCAGCGGCAGATGTTCCCGCCCATAGACTCTTCAATATTGGTGTCCGTCGGTTTGGGCGTGTGCTTCAGAAGCGCGACCGCGCTCATAATCTGCCCGCTCTGACAGTAACCGCACTGCACCACGTCCTTTTCCACCCAGGCGTCTTGCACAACACGTCCGACCGCGTCCTCGCCCATCGCTTCGATTGTCACTACAGGTCGATCTCCAAGCAGCGAAATCGGGAGCATGCACGAGCGTGTGGCTACTCCGGCCACGTGTACCGTGCAGGCTCCGCAGGCGCTGACGCCGCAGCCGTATTTAGTGCCCGTCATCTTCAAGTCTTCACGCAGCACCCAGAGCAGCGGGGTCGAAGGGTCAACCGTCACCTCTTTGCGCTGTCCGTTGATGTTGAGTTGATACTTCGCCATGACTGATTCTCCTTATCTTCCCTGCGGGCACGGCATCCCGGCTTCCACCCAGAGGCGGGTCGCAGCTACGAAATCTTCATGTGAAAGCGGCGGCAGTGTGCGCATCGCGCCGTCGAGTCGCCGTCCGGGATTCCATGCCCAGAGGACGAGCGGCTCTTCAGTGTTATGCTTTAGCAATCCCGTCCCGTCCATGTTGCCATTCTTTGAGCGGTCGGTTATAGCCCGACAAATGGCCGCACTGGACAAGGGATTGTCGTTCAGGTCTTGCCATTTCATAGATAGCGGCGCAAGGTGCCAGTTGTGTCCGCCGGGCACGCCGGTACTGTCGGCGTTAGCATCCTGATGGCAGGTGGCGCAATTCAGTCCGGGCACGCCTTTGCCCTCCGGGCCTCGAATCACATTGGCAAAGTGACGGACGCGGTCATCCCCTTGCTGCGGGTAATTTGTGGCAGTGTGACAGTTGATGCACCGGGGATGGGTCAGGACTGAATATACCTGCTCCCACGCGGCGAGACCTTTGGCTCTGCTTGCAGCAGCACGCCTTCCGTCACGCGCCTGGCCGAGCGCACTGGAGACGATCATCCATGCCCCGAATGCAAAAAAGAAGGCGGCGATTAGAAGGCCAGCGGCTCGATAACGCGGCATAAGCATCCTCCTGATAATCCCATCGGGCCGACTACGGCCTGGGCAAATTGGTGTGCAAATGCGGGTTTGCTACTTGGGGGCAATATTTAGGCCGAAGTATGTGTCCATAAAATTCATTGTGTCAAGGTGCTGAAAACAGCGGGAGTGTCCTGCATAGTGCATGGCTGTTCTCAAGCCTTGTTCTTGAAGTTGCTGTCTGACATTCCCCTTCAGCCCTTCAACAGTAATTGACCCTTAGCGACAAAAGTATAAGCACCCTCATCTGTTATTGTGCTGGCGTGGCGAGAAAAGGGAAGTCCGACGAATTGGAGTTCATGTTCGGGGGTTAAGGCAGGTAAGCAGTAAGAAGTAGAAGAAGAGAGCTGCTTAGAAGTAATATTAATAGCCCTCAGTAGTGAGCTATGTGCGCTGCTGGCGGCTATAATTTTCGCTTCGGTTGAATGAGCTGCTAGGCGCGGCATCTTTACAACAAATACCGTCAGGCGACGATAGGCGCGCCACCCCCTTGATGTTCCGGCTTGAGGTGAGAGGCTTCAGCAATCTAAGATGAACACATTCAAAAGGGTTCGCACCGGTCGAATGAAAGGAGCAACATCATGGCTACTCTCCCTATTGTCAATGCTATCGCAAAGTACTGGTGGGTCTTGTTCATACGCGGCCTTCTCGCCTTATTATTCGGCATCATGGCGGTCGCGTGGCCTGGCCCGACGCTCATGACGCTCGTGCTGCTCTACGGCGCTTATACATTAGTTGACGGGATAACGGCGCTCTGGGTCGGTGGGACTTCGCGAGCATGGCCGCTCGTGCTTGCTGGCGTCATTGGCATCATCATAGGCATCTACACCTTCCTCTTCCTTGGCATCACATCTATCGCCTTGCTCTACCTCATAGCGGTGTGGGCACTCATCCGGGGCATCTTCGAGATCGTTACCGCAATACAGTTGCGTAAGGAGATTAGCAACGAATGGATGCTGATTATCGGCGGGATCATCTCGATTATCTTCGGCCTGGTGCTTTTCGCTAGCCCGTTGACGGGGGCGCTGGCGATGATCTTGATCATAGGCTGTTACGCGATAGTCTTCGGTGGGGTGATGATCGTATTAGCTTTCCGTTTGCGGGGATTGCCAAATCGCCTTGAGAGATCGAGATCGGCTCGGGGTTAAGCCGCCAGTGCAATCGAGTTGGTTCGCTGCTCATCCGGGACGGGTCAGTTGTTACGAAAAGGCGGATGCTCGGGTAAACTGACCATGCTCCTCTTTCGTCTAACAGCTCATTCAACTGGACTCGCAATAGCGCGGCTCTCATCATCCACGTTAATTGCTCGCCGGTTAATTCAGGCGCGATGCCGCTTTGCCTATCGAAACTTCTAAAGCATTGCTTTATGATTCAGCCATGCTAATTGATGACTTTCTCACAATCTATGATGCTCATGAACGACACCGGATTATCGTTCATGCTCCAATCGATAAAGTTTATGCGGCGGCTCGCCACCTTGATCTTAGCCAGGCAAAACTATCCATGTTTCTCTTCCGGCTTCGTGGCCTGCCTGCCGGTCGCTCTGCTCCAACTTGTTTTACCCTCGATGATTTTTTGAAGATGCGCTTCATTCTTCTTGGAGAAAAACCGAACGAAGAATTGCTGCTCGGCCTGGTTGGCCGCTTCTGGACACCTTCGGGTCAGTTGCGTCGTTTAGATGCTGAAGGTTACCGAAACTTTAATGACCCAGGGTTTGCTAAAGCCGCCTGGAATTTTTCTGTTTCCGAACAGCCTGATGGCTCCGTCCTGCTTGAGACGGAGACGAGAGTATATTGCTTAGATAATGCCAGTCGGAGGTGGTTTAGATTATATTGGCTATTTGTTGGGGCGTTCAGCGGCTTAATACGTCGAGAAGTATTGCAGGCTATCAAGCGGAATGCCGAGAGGTTCGACGCACAGGCGGCATGACAGCTTATTGTGACGAACAGCCTTAGACGCGAGGAAGGAACCGAAGGAAGAGTATCCCTGCTCAGTGAAAAGCAAGAGGAGATTAGTCCCACACTAATGGAAGTATCAATGAAATCTGATACCGCTTCTCTTGATATATTAAGTGGACAGGAATTTCGCACTTGTGTAGCCCGGAGTTGGGGCTAATCGAAACAGGCCGCGCTATGAGCGCAGCCCGTTTCGTCTGGTATCAGGGTGGGAAGTTATGGCGTACCACCGCCGCCGCACGTCAGATCTAAAAAGGCGACCGTTGAGGCTATAGCGTTGGCGGCATCGCCGCGATGAAACAGCTTGAGTAGAGAAACAACGCTGAGCAGTATCGGTCGAGTCGTGCCGTAACTTGAGCAGAATTTGCTTGGATCCGCAGCGGCAGCCGTGGTTGCCGTCGCTCCCTTAGCCTGTGGGGCAGTTTTATCTGCAAATGCATTCTTTAGATCTACGGCATCAGCCTCTTTGAGAATATCATCTACTGATTTTGCCATTGCTTTATCTTCCTTTCGTGTTCTAATCAGAGGAGGGAAACATGAGGCTAACAAGAAGCTCTCATTAGCAGTTAATGAATCTTCAAAGCGCGGCTAAGATATGCTCGTCAGGAATAGATGTCAATAGTTTGTTAGCTGCTGACCGCTTATCACTGTTGAGAGATGAATCAGGAAAGGGTTCACCGCTCTGTGGTAGAAGCTGAGATGTCTAGACCCAACCTTGCTACCGTAGACAGAAATGTGAATCAGGGGTTGAAAACTAACAAGAGCATCGCAAATGTCAGTTTTCCGAAACAGGGAATCATCAAGCCCTGGGTTGAACGAACTGTGCCTGCTCTTTGGAAGTTAATAGTCTTTAATAATTGCTATTGCTCTTACAGTCCAGCCGTTATATTATCCGTCACCCGCTGAAGATTGAAGCTCATGCTCAGGCTGTCTTAATTTATCAATCTTTCCGCTAACGGCAGATTAACTTACGCGTTAGCCTCTCGAAGTCTAAAACAGAAGGAAGCTTCTATGAAAGCTATTCCAGATGCACTGGGTCGCTGGTTGACTTCACCTCTACTGTTGCGACCTGTCTTTGCCTCGTTGCGTTTTTTTGCCCCTGTTCTTATCTTCGGCAATAAAGTAGTTCTAAGTCGCCATGCGGATGTAATTGAGGTGCTGGAGCGTAAAGAAGATTTCACCGTCTCCGAAATTAATGCGCAGAACATCAATCGTCACGACGGCCCATTCATTCTTGGCATGGATGTGTCAGAGCAATACGAGCGTGAAGAGGGACTTCTACGCGAGGCGGTTCGGCGAACCGATCTTGATCTGATAAGCAGCATCACTGTGGAGAACGCCGCAACGCTTATACGTGAAGCACAGTCGCTCGGGCGGATTGATGTCGTGAATGGCTTTGCGCGTGTGGTGGCGGCTCGCCTAGTCATCTCCTACTTCGGCGTCCCTGCGCCCGAAGCAGGCGAGGGACAACTGATGAACTGGCTGCGCGACATCTTCTTTGATGTCTTCCTTAATTTCACGAACGACCGTCAAAAACGTGAAGCGGCCATACGCTCAGGCAAGCAACTGCGACAGCATCTGGACGACGAAATAGCCAGACGCAATGCTCTGCCCGCGACGCCAGCGCAGGCGGACGACGTGCTGGGACGCTTGCTCGCATTGAAAGGGCCGTTACGCCCCTGGCTCGATGACGATACGGTCAGGCGCAATCTCAGCGGGTTGATTGTGGGAGCGGTTGAAACTACTTCCAAGTTCGTAGCGCTGGCGATGAACGAATTGTTGCGGCGACCGGAAACAATGAAGAGCGCTCGCCGCGCGGCGCTCGACGGCGACACTGAAACAGTCCGCCGCTATGCCTACGAGTCCGGGCGCTTCAATCCGCATACGCCTTTCATGCTGCGCTATTGCAGGCATGAGAGCCTGCTTCGAGCAGGCTCTCGCCACGAGCGACGCATCCCCGCGGGCAGTTTCGTCCTCCTCGGCACAATCTCAGCCATGTTCGACCCATCAGGGTTTCCGTCTCCAAGACAGTTTCGCATTGACCGCGAGCCTCAATCCGAATATCTACATTTCGGCTTCGGTATGCATCGCTGTTTCGGCTATTACATAAATAGTCGCCAGATACCTGAGCTGGTCGCCGCGCTGCTGCGATTGCCTGATCTCAGACGCGCGCCGGGACGCGCCGGTCGCATCAGCTTTGCCGGACCGTTCCCTGATCGCTTTGTTCTGGAGTTCGATGGCAACAAGTAATCTTTGTTGGCGTAGGAGGGCACAGTGCAGACCATTCTGACGTTCATCGCTACCGTCAAGTCTGACCGGCTGGACGAGCTTAAAGCATTACTACAGAAGATTGACCAGGCTCCGGCGGGACAATACACGAATCTTCCCTTCGCTTCTTTGACGAATCTGCATTTCGCCAGCCTTGTCATCTTCGAAGACCCGCTCAAGAATTTTGATCCCTATCTGGTGTTTGAGAATAACTTTGAGGGCACGCTCGAAAACCATCTTGACGAGCTATATCGCCACGGCGGCGTCGGCCTGCATGAGATGTACGGCCATTGTCTTGATTATGCCGCGACCGGGCCACAGGATAAGGATGGTATTCTAAGTTTCTTGCGCGCTCGCGTCGTCCGGCCTGATGCTTATCACATAGGCAATGTAGGCCGCAGCGCGGAGCGCATCAGGCAAGAGGGCGAGTTGAAGTATGGCATAGAGAGATTTCTGGATGACAGGGTTAAGCGAGGTCTGGCTCAGGGTTCTCCCGCTTCCATTAGGAACGATATTCAGGAAGAGGTAAAGCGTGATCAAGAGCTGGCGATACTGGCGTCAAATAACAAGCCGCGCATGACCTTTGCAGAGCGCTTTGTCCCTTGGGCCAGGCTTATAGGCTTGGGGCTGCTCGTGCTTCTGCTCTTGCCCGTGCTGTTTCCCTTCATAATCATTTACCTGATCGCTCTGCGCATACGTGAAAAAAGGGATCGCTCTGAGATTCCTCCGCCCGTTCATGGTCAAGTACAGCAGTTAATGAGCCGCGAGGATCGCATCGTCCAAAACCATATGGCGAGCCTCTGTTACGTCAAGCCGGGGCGATTCAGGCGCGCGACTATCAGGTTCGTGCTCTGGGTAACAAATCTGGTCGCACGCGTTTCATACAAAGGGAAACTGAGCGGTCTTACCACTCTACACTTCGCCCACTGGGTTTTAATTGATAACGGTCATCGCCTGCTCTTTCTCACCAACTACGACGGTAGCTGGGAGAACTACCTTGACGATTTCATAGACAAGGCTGCGCTCGGCCTGACAGGCATCTGGAGCAACACGGAGGACTTTCCTCGCACACGTTTCCTGGTCTTCGGCGGCGCGCGGGACGCCCCGCGTTTTAAGGCTATCGCACGTCATACGCAGGCTTATACGAACGTCTGGTACAGCGCCTATCCGCGATTGACCGTCAGGAGCATTGACAACAACAGTGCCATTCATGAAGACCTACTCAAGCCGCTCGACGAGACGGCGACGCGAAGGTGGCTCTGGCGCTTCTAAGGAGACGAATCACGATGGCGACACTGGAGAGAGAAGATATTCAAGGCATCATCCTGAGCGCTTACGCTCACCTACCCTGCGCAGGTTACTTACTCTTTCGCATTGATGACCCGGCAAGAGCGCGACAGTGGCTCGCGCGTATTGCCGACGAGATTACTATTGCCGTCGCCAAACAGGATTTGTACTCGCTGAATCTGGCGCTAACCTATGAGGGTCTGCGAGCGCTCGGACTCGACGCGACTGCTCTGGACACCTTTCCCATCCCCTTTCGCGAAGGAATGCACTCCGACAAGCGCTCTCTTATTCTTGGCGATACGAATGAAAACCACCCGTCACAGTGGAAGTGGGGCAACGAACAAAGGAGCGTACACCTGCTGTTGATGGTCTTCGCAGAAGACGAGGCTGCTCTGGAGGCGCAGCTTAAACAGAGAACGGACGAGATAGAAGCCTCGCGCGCTCTTTCGATGATTGAGTTCCTTCCAGCGGGTCGTCAGCCCGATAGTCATGAGCACTTCGGCTATGCGGACGGCATAGGGCAGCCTGTGATTGAGGAGAACGAACATCATGAAAAAAAACAGCGGGCACGCACCGGGCACGCAACGGTAATCAAGGCCGGTGAGTTCATTCTAGGCTACGTCAATGAATACGGCATCCCTTCGGTCAGTCCGGTAGTGGCCGCTGCGCTCGATCCTCGCGCGCAACTGCCGGAATACAAAGTACCGGAAGACCTGCGATTTGCCCGAGAAGACCCCAATCAGAAATTGCATAGTCTGGGCTACAACGGCAGCTATCTTGTCTTTCGTCACCTGCGTCAGAACGTCGCGGACTTCTGGAACTTCCTTGACGAAGCTACGCGCGATTCCAATAACCGTAGCGACCAACAGGCGCGTGAGCGTCTAGGCGCGAAGTTCGTTGGCCGTTGGCCGAGCGGCGCTCCGCTCGTCAAATCACCCGCCGCAGATGATGCGGAATTTAAGGATGAGAACAACTTCGGATTTGCTGAAACGGATCGTTATGGCTTCGCCTGCCCGATAGGCTCGCACATACGCCGTTGTAATCCGCGCGACTCGCTCGGCGACAATCCGGACTCTGCCAGAACAGCAGCCAATCGTCACCGCCTGATGCGGCGCGGTCGCTCCTACGGTCATCGTATAGCTGACAAAATGGTTGATGATGAACAAGACCGCGGACTCTATTTCATCTGTCTTAACTCTGACATTGAACGCCAGTTTGAATTCGTTCAGCAAACCTGGATCAATAACCCGGTCTTCGGCGGACTTGACAACGAGACCGACCCCATTGTCGGCAACCAAGACCCACAGCATTGTAGCGGCATGATGACAGTGCAGGATGATCCTTTACGCCAACGCATTCCCAATCTGCATTCCTTTGTCACGGTAAAGGGTGGTGCATACTTCTTTCTGCCCGGAATCAAAGCTATACGTTACCTCGCCAACCTATAAGGTAGCGCTGTTGTTAAGCAGACTACTCTGATCTTATTTATGAATTGTGATTGGTCATAGCTACCGGGCGGGAAGAATTTGACCAGGCATTCAAGTCTAGCGGATGACATGCAAGCTATTACCGCTCCGGTTGAATGAGTTATTGTGTGCTTGTCATTGCATCGAAGCATTTACGAGTTCATGAATTTTTCTAAGCGCGCACGGGCCTGTTTTTGAACTTTTTTTCGTAGCCACGGCGTCCAGCCTAAGAGCAATCCGACCGGGCCTAAGGCCATCGAACTCCACTTCCAGAAATTGAAGGTGTCTGTGTGTTTTATAATCTTCCCATCTTGAAACTCGAACTCAGCCTCTATCTTGTTATGGACTCGCCGCCCGGTAGCAGAAAAATCATATCGAGGTTCCCAATGAGCTTTCCCCATACGCTCATTTGCTTCAACAGCAGCAAATGTGAGGTCAAAGTTTTTGGCTTGTGAGCATAACATCTTCCACATACTACAGACTTCCGCGTGGGATAAAACCGGGAAGACCGGATCGGAATAATGTATGTCGGGATGGTAACAACGTGCCATTGCCTCACCATCCAATCTTTGAAAGGCTGTGTAGAAGGTTTCGATTAGCTCTTCGTTCGGGTGCATTCGTCGTCTCTCACCTACGGAATTGGATGCATTGCCGGTCATCCCTGCGCGTAACGCCCGAGTTGACATGCGCCACGCGAGCAGCATTCAATCTACATCGCAGAGAAGAATTATGAAAGCCTTGCTATCGCGGGGTCGGGTTGAGAATTCTAAATCGGTAAAGTAGTCAGATTCATCAGAAGCTGTGTTCAAAGTCCCGTAGGGACGACGCGATGATAGCCCAGTGCTTCAGCGCTGGGAATATGTTGTAGAGAAAAAGAATAGAGTCCCGTAGGGACGACTGAACATTTGCTTCAGTCGTCCCTACGGGACTTAAGAAAACTTCTCCTTCAATTCTTCCCAGCAATAAATTGCTGGGCTATTATCGCGTCGTCCCTTGCGGGACTTAAGATGAATCCGGTTTTTCAAACAGCTTCTCAGTAATGATGGTGCGCCTTCCGGCAGGCACGCGGATGATTGACTCAGGTCAGCGATTTATTACAATCCGACTGACAGTAAAGATTGTAAGTGTCGGCTTCGGCTGTAACCGTAGCGGATCGTCGAAGCTTTACGAAGATGAAAAAAAGAACATTTGCCATCGGCGATATTCACGGTGACATGGAGCATCTGCGTCACCTCTGGTCTAAGCTGCCGGATTTAACGTCCGGTGACACGGTCGTCTTTCTGGGCGATTACGTTGATCGCGGCCCCGATTCGCGCGGGGTGGTTGAATTCGTACGCCAGCTTCCCCTGCACACTCCGGCGCGTGTCGTCGCTCTCATGGGCAATCACGAGCAGATACTTTTAGATGCTTACGAGCACGGCAAATGCGACAGCCTCATGCCGCCCTCGAACGGAGTTTCAGCAACTTACCGCTCATTCAAAGGCGAAGCAGTTGAAGGTGCCGTACAGTTTCAGCAAATGCTTGAGGTGCGCGGCTGGCTGCCCGCCGATGTCTTTGAGTGGATGAAGTCTTTGCCTCGCTGGTACGAAGACGAGTATGCCATCTACGTACATGCGGGGCTTGAAGGCGAAGGCAAGGTCTGGTTTCATCCTACGAAATCGGATGAGACGACGCTTCTATGGATGCGTGAGCCTGATTTCTGGACGGGCTACACGGGCAAGCGCATCGTCTTCGGCCATACGGTGACAAGCTACCTGCCTCTTGACCATCTGGGCTTTATTGAAAAGGTCTTTGACGATAAACAAGACGTATGGTTTCGCGGCGATCTCATAGGCATTGACACAGGCTGCGGCAAAGGAGGCTTTCTCTCGGCCATTGAGCTGCCGAGTCTCAACGTTTATGAATCACGCTGATCAGAACTGGTTCGCCCAATTACGCAAGCCCTCTATCAACTGGCTGCTGGTCGTCGTGCCCGTCGCCATCATCTTGCGGTTTGTTCCGGGGCTACATAATCCCACTGCGCTTTTTATCATCTCCTGTCTGGCTATCATTCCGCTCGCGGGATTGATGGGGCGAGCTACGGAGCATCTGGCTGACCATCTGGGGCAGGGCATAGGGGGGCTGTTGAACGCCACCTTCGGCAACGCAGCCGAGCTTATCATTGCTCTTTTCGCGCTTCGAAAGGGATTGACCGAAGTCGTCAAAGCTTCCATCACAGGCTCAATTATCGGCAATATTCTTCTAGTCTTGGGCCTCTCGTTTGTATGCGGCGGTGTGAAGTATCGCGAGCAGAAATTCAATCGCACGGCAGCCAGTATCACGGCTACGGCGCTCTCGCTGGCCGCCATCGCGCTTGTCATCCCAACAGCCTTCCATCATGTCGCGGCAGCAGTCCCCGTAGAGTTTGGCGGCTGGACGCTGCTTAAAGAGCAGCGACTGTCGCTCGGCATCGCCGTCGTGCTTCTAGTCACCTACATCCTGACGCTTCTGTTTTCGCTGGTGACGCATAAGGACTACTTTATTGGTGAACAGCTACAAGGCTCTGCCGAAGATGTAGGCGAGGAGTTAGTCAAGAGCGAAGGCCACTCGGCTTCCTGGTCGCGCAGAAAATCAATGCTCGTGCTTCTGGTTGCGACCGCCTTTGTCGCGCTAATCTCCGAGTTTCTAGTCGGAGCCGTCGAGCAGGCAAGCGAGCAACTGGGACTGACGGAAATGTTCGTAGGCGTTATCGTCGTTGCCATCATAGGCAACGCCGCCGAGCACTCGTCTGCCGTCCTGATGGCTATGAGAAACAAGATGGATTTAAGTCTGGGTGTTGCGCTCGGCTCCAGCCTTCAGATTGCGCTCTTCGTAGCGCCCGTGCTCGTCTTCGCTTCTTATCTATTCGGGCAGCCTATGGATTTGGAATTTACCACGCCGGAGATAATCGCCGTGGTGGTTTCGATTTTCATAGTCCATCAGGTCAGCAGCGACGGCGAAAGCAACTGGCTGGAGGGCGCGCAACTGCTCTCGGTCTACGCCATCCTCGCCATCCTCTTTTACTTCCTGCCGGACGTACAGCTTCTACCGGCGGAGGGAGCGCCAGCACCTTCCCACTGAGGAGTCTGTAGAAAGAATTGAGACACATCAGGCATGGAGAATTAAAGAACCCTCTCCTAACATGAGGCGCGGCATAAAACAAGGAAAGCTCCGTAGGAGCCGGATGTTTATAGGCTAGTATGAAATAAATTGAGCTAAGCTCCGTAGGAGCCGGATGTGTCGCCTCTATTACATGAAGCTCCTACGGAGCTTGAGACTTGGTTGATACTATCGACTATAAACATTTGGCTCCTACGGAGCCTGGAACATTGATGATTTGTTTATCTCATGCCTCACGCTCTCCTACTGTGCGAACAGGTTCTGACAATCAGCCCTGCTCACAGCATAGCTGCCATCAATCAGTGACGGGCGTTCTCTGACGATCAGCTCGACCTCCTGCGGCTCCTCTGCGTACCGGCACACCTCGCGCGCCAACTGCCTGTACACTCTGGTCTCTGGATACGGCGGCACGTTCAGCTCAGTCATAGACCATTCGTAGAAAGGCAACATCATCTCGCCGCGCCTGGTCTTAAAGACTTGCTGCTGTGCTGTGGCCGGTAGCCTGTCACGCACACGCTCGCTGATGCGCGCCACCGCGATAGTCGTGTTACCGGAATAGAGCGCCGAAGAGAGATACATGTCCCACCACCCTATGAAGCTCAAGGCCGGTGCCAGGCCACAGACTACTATCACAGCTTTGGCTGCGTGACTTGAAGGGGTTGCGCCGCGCCACTTCCAGAGTACATGGCAGTTGACGGTGTGTTGGGAGCGCCAGAAGAGCAACACGACCATGACCATCATGAAGACATTCCATACCCAGACCACGCTGTTGCGCCACGCTGCCACGAGCATGACAAGTACCAGAAGGTGCATGCAGAGGGCCAGCAGTACTCCCATCCGTCGCGTCTTGCGTACAAGCAGCGCGATGCCTGTAAACGCCTCGCATAAAGCAGCGACGATGCCTATGGCTGGCAGGTATGAGACATACGCGGGAGACAAGTGAACGCCTGCTGAGGCTAGAAGCCCCGGCATCACCTCATGGCCGAATGACCAGTTCAGCTTCTGCGCGCCGCTCCAAAAGTAGAGCATAGCGATGACCAACTGGTTGGCGGCAATAGTCAGCCCGGCGGATTCCTCGTCGTCCTCGCCCGAACGCACGCAGGCCAGAACTGCCAGCATGATAAGGTACTGGTAGACCCATGGCTGTAGTCTTGTCTGATCCAGTACGACGAGCAGCACGGAGAGCGCCAGCACAGCGACGATGTAGCGGCGAGGGCGTTTACTTACAGCCGCGAGCACAATGGCTGCTAGCAGCAGGAGCGATAATAGATAATCAGCCGATGACAGAGAGTAGGGAAGGCCGCTTAGTAGAGGAGCGTGCGGGAAGGTACGCCCGGTGCCGAACCATAATCCCGGCGAGGTCAGCATGCCGCAGGCGTAAGCGCACACCACTGTGACGCGCAGGTAGTTGAGGCGCGCGGCTGCGCTCTGTGGCAGCAGGGACGCAAAGTAGTCAATGTACCGCATCAGATGATTGTCACCCGTAGCGCACGCCGCCCGTCAACGCTCGAAGCTTCGGCCACAACTAGACGGCCAAAACGTTCCGAAACTTATCTCCTGTGCGGGCTTGTGGTCGGAGCGGGTCTCAGGCCGTCACGTCGGATGACCCTGAAGAAATGTGTAAGGGGGAGCGCGGCCAACGGCGGCACGAACGCGGCGAGAGGTCGTAGGAGGCGATAGCCCGGAAGGCTTCGGCGCAGGCTTAAGGGATGGCGACGCTCGCCGCGACGCTCCTGTCTTAGACTTAGGGTCAGAGATCAGCTTGATCTTGATTTCCGCGTTCCTGTATTCGCCTGTGGTCTCGAACACACCTTCATATGTCAGGTAGCCTGCTTTGAGGATTCTAACTATGAAGCGGTGCCGCCCTCTATTCATCAGTAAAGGTGTCCTGCCATCCGGATCAGTAGCCGAGCTTGCAATCTCCTCGCCCGATTCGTTGTACACGACGGTCGCAGCACCGAACACAGGCTGGTTGGTTTCATCCGTTAGCTCGGCATACATGTATACGGGAGCGGGAACTTGCGCGAAGGACACGCCCGCACACGCCGGAAGAGCGCAAGCCGCTACTGCGCCTATTACCAGGAGCCTGAGCCATCGCATGGTCTGTCCCCCTCTCGTCTCGAATGTGTTCGACACCATCATTCGCCTTCGCGCGACTACCTTTGAATTCGCCACGCTTTCAAAAGTTGTGGAACTCGCTCCGCAGACTTGCGCCAGCTTTCTCTCTCTTTGCCTTTACTGCCGCGCCCCGGCTCCCTCAAGCAAGCCTATGATGTTCTGGTTCCCGCTCATCTTAGCCAGTGACAAAGCGGTGCGCCCGTCTTTGTCCTTAGCGCCCGTGTCAGCCTTTGCATCGAGCAACGCGCGTATGACTGCCGGGTCTCTGCGCAGAGCATTCTGTACGTACTCGTCGCCGCCGGGCAGATATTCCCTGACTGCGGCGATTAAAGCTGTATCGCCGTTTCTGTCTCTGGCATTGACGCGCGCCCCGGCTGCAAGAAGAGCGCGCACGACACCGGCGTTGCCCGCTTCGCTGACGGCGACGATTAAGGCAGGCCGCCCTTCCTCGTCCACCCCGTTGACGTTCGTTCCGGCAGCTATCAACTCTTGAACGACATCGCCGGGGCTATGGCCTGCGGCTCTACTGATGGCGGCCAGCAGGTCTGCCACACGTGGATAGCCGCGTGCGCCGTTGCGCCGACCTGCGGCGATCATCGCGCGTATGATGGGAAGGCTGTCCGAGACGGGTTTCGTCGCCATGATAGACATAGCCGACTCGCCCGCTTGATTGAGAGTGGTAACTTTCGCCCCGGCGGCGAGCAATGCTTTGAAGACGGACTCGCTGGGGTAGCTGTAGCCGCGCTGCCTTTCAGAGCTGTACCGCTTTGCCACAACCATCAGAAGGGTGTCGCCGGAGTCGTTTGCAATGTTGACGTTCGCCCCTGCGGCGAGCAGCGCTTGAATAACCCCTTCTACTCTGCCCGCCATGATAGCCAACATCAAAGCGGTATCGCCGTTGGGGCCTCTGGCATTCACGTTCGCTTTGGCCTCGATCAGGAAGCGAATCATTTCCTCACTCTGGTTGAGTTGGTAATAAGGGCTGTCGCTGCGTATCTGGGAAGTGATGGCTGCCATCAGGGGCGTCTGCCCTTTCTGGTTAGGGATGTTGACATCAGCCCTGGCCGCGATTAACAGGCGGGTGACGGATGGCCGCGAGCCTCCCGCCGAAGTTAAGAGCAAGGCCGTGGCACCCTCTTTGTCGCGCGCGTTAACGTTCACTCCGGCGGCGAGCAGCATCTGTACGACCTCGTCGCTGTGGTAGATTATCGCTGCCATCAAAGTCGTTTGCCCCGTAGCATCCGTCGCGTTCACCACAGCCCCGGCAGCGATTAAAGTTCTAATCACACCATCACTGGCCTTTGTCTTAATCGCAAACATCAAAGGCGTCTGCTTCTCCACATCCGTAGCGTTTACATCAGCCCCTGCCTCGATCAAAATTTTAATCAATCGCACCCTGGCTTCATCTACCTTATTAATATACTCGCCCTCAGAACTCTTGGACGAAGCCAGCATTAAAACGGTTCTACCCTTAGCGTCTCGCTCGTTTATGTTAGCCCCGGCGGCGATTAAAGCTTTAAAGATACCTTCAAAATCAGAAGGTTGAGTAGTCATCTGGTATCTCTGGTAAGCGTAGAAGCTTCTGTGCAGGGGCGCGTCGCCTGTGCCATCTTTCTTGTTGGGGTCAGCGCCTGCGGCCAGCAATAACTTGATTACTTCAAGCTGATTCCTGTTCTCCTGCGCCGGAGTCATAGGAACACCCAGGGTATCAAAACTGGGAATCTCATGAGGGATTAGGGCAATGAGCAGGGGCGTTTCCTTTATGTCACCATATTGCTCGTTGACATTCGCCCCGGCTGCAAGCAGTGCTTTCATGCGTTTGACCGAACCCGGCTGCCGCGACCCACTCGCTTCAATCCTGAGCGCCGTAAAGCCGTTCCTGATAGCGTTGACGTTTGCGCCTGCCGCCAGCAGCGCTTTGATGACTTCGATCTCGGAAGCCTCTGCGGCCTGGCCGCCGATTCGGGGTTCGCTATCGGTCTCGACTCTCTGGGATGCGATAATCGCGTAAGATATGGTCGAATTGTTCTGCATGTTCACGGCTGCGCCTGCGGCCAGGAGCAACTTGAGGATGCGCAGGTCGCCCGTCATCACACCTGCATCAATCGCATGAAATACTGCCGTCTCGTTCCAGTTGTACTTGTCAACCCCGTCAGGATTCGCGCCCGCCGCCAGCAGCGCTCTGGCTATCTGAAGGCGCGCATTCATCTCATCCAGAAGCATCTGGCCGGGCGGCATCCGCCGGATAGTGTTAAAGCCCATGAGGTAACCCCAGATGAATTTATCCACGCTGTCCCTGGCATTCACATCCGCCTTTGCCGCCAACAACACCTGAACTGTCTTGACATCGCCCAAATGCGCGGCATGCATCAGGGCGGGCGCGCAGAACATATTATTGTTGCGGTAAGAGTCGTAGTTAATCTCAGCCCGTGCGTTCGGACTCACCCCTGCGGCCAGTAACGCTTTTACCCGCACGGAGTCCTTTTGCTTGATTGCCTCAAACAAATCTTTCTCACGCTCTGTACTCGGGCAAGCGCCCTGCGCCGCAACGCCTGAGCTGGCGGAGGCCATCAGCACCGTCTGAGCATGAGTCGGAATCCAGAGGAAGAGCAGGACACAGAAGCAACTAAACTTATAAAGGGCAAGGCTACCGAGTGTTTTCATCCCGACACACCTTTCTGTCAAAACCCTTCGCGACCAAAGAAGCGAGCAGGGCTTACTTGCTTGTTTCTAGAGAGATGCCAAGCCCACTGCGTTTGGTTGTCAATTAGGTACATCTTCTTACGAGACAATTATTCTTGCCACTTACACAGAAAGGTCTTCCCTGAAAGAAGAGCTGACCTGAAGCCCCTGAAAGGGGCGACAGAATGTAGCCCACGGCGCAAGCCGTGGGGAAACAAAAACGAAAGATGACATAAGCCCCGTAGGGGCAAAAGAAGTTTTTGGCTGAATAGAATGTAAGTTACGCTCTAAATTCTTTCGCCCCTTTCAGGGGCTTGAATTCAAATTCCAACTTGATTCCCACGGCTCACGCCGTGGGCTACATTCTATCGCCCCTTAACAGGGGCTGAGGATACAACTTCGTTAATGCTTATTTAGAATTCACGTTAGATAACAGAGTAACAGGCGCTCGGCGACCGATAATCTATCTTAACGTCAGTCACCACCAAAAGGAACGTGTCTTACTGCCAAAACATTGATTCGATATTCAACTCATAAATTGACTGAATGACATAACGAAGGTTATGGCAGAGAATCATACAAAGCACTTCGTTAGTCTGCGCCACTTTTGTTTTACTTCGGATACGTTCACCAAATTTGCTCTTTATCGTACTGAAAATTGTAGGCGGGATTATCCGGCTAGGATGAAGGCGATAAACTCTACGAGCGCCCAGATGAGTTCCGAAGTGAAGAAAGATTTATGCCGCTTCATAGAGGAATATTAGCAGACTTTTTGTGCAGACCACACGATAGCTTCTGGATAGTTGAGGTTGCTACGATGAAAATCACTCGTAGCGAAGTGCTATCAGCGGATCAACTTTCGTCGCCCGTGAAGCCGGTATGTAGCAGGCCAGCAGGGCTATGATGCTCAAGAAGAGAACTACCGAGATGAAGGTCGCGGGGTCGGATGCGCTTACACCGTAGAATAAGCCTGCCATGAGGCGAGTCACGATAAAGGCTGCGATTAGACCAACGACCACGCCGCACATCACCAGTCTTGTGCCCTGGCCGAGGATGAGTTTCAACACATCAAGGCGGCGCGCACCAAGCGCCATGCGGATGCCTATCTCATGTGTGCGTTGCGCTACCGAGTATGCCATCACGCCGTAGATGCCTGCTGCTGCGGTCACCAAGGCCACGGCGGCGAATGCAATTAGTAGCAGTAGATTAAAGCGGCGCTCGGCAATTGAATCGGAAAGAAATCTTGTCATCGGCTGGACATTGAAAATCGCCTGTGTGGAGTCTACGGCCTCTATCTCCCGCCGCACCGCTGTCGTCATCTCATCAGGCTCATTCTTTGTGCGAACTACCAGATTCATCACAGGCCATACGGTATTCTGCAAGTAGTTGATATACATCTCCGGCTTGGGGTCTGCATCGTAGCCGCGATGTCGCACGTCACCTACGACGGCGATTATCTCTCCTTCAAAGCCCTCGAATGGCTTGATTTGCATACGCTTGCCGAGCGGCTGCGTGTCACGCAGGAATTGCCTCACAAACGCTTCGTTGACGATGATGACGGGCGGGCTTGATGAAGTGTCCTGCTCTGTGAACGCGCGTCCCTGCTTGAGCTGTATGCTCATCGCCTTGAAGTAATCAGGACTGATGACGCGCAATTCGGCTCTAGTCGTATCATCCCCCGGTGTGGCCTGGCGACCCTGTAAAGTAAACCCAAGGTTGACGCCCCGGCCACCGAACGGCAGATGCGAAATCGCTCCAACCGACTGAACACCGGGCAGTGCTTTGATACGCTCTATGACCTGTCGGAAAAAGAGCGTGCGCCGTTCGGTTGACTCCATATACTTGTCTCTGCTTAAGGAGATGCCCGCGGTCAGCACCTGCTCCGCCTTGAAGCCCGTATCGACGCTGCGTAAAAGCCAGAAGCTTTTGAGTAGCAACCCTGTGCCGGTGAGTAACAGCACGGCTATCGCGACTTCTGAAACAACCAGCAGACTGCGTGTACGGCTGCTGCCTGTCGAAGCGGTTGCGCCGCGCGAGCCTTCCTTTAGCGCTTCGTTCAAATCCGGACGCGAAGCTTGCAGGGCAGGGAGTAGACCGAAGGCTATGCCGGTCAAGAGCGTTGCAACGCCCGTGAAAGCGAGCACCCGGCCATCTATCATAACTTCACGCAGGCGCGGAATCGTGTCAGGGCCGATTACGCGCAGCCAGCCTACTCCCCACCATGCCAGCAGTAGTCCGAGCGTTCCGCCTATGACCGCGAGCAATAGACTGTCCGTTAGTAACTGCCTGATGATACGCGCACGGCTGGCTCCAAGCGCGGCGCGCAGGGCAAACTCTTTGCTACGCCTGGCCGAGCGAGCGAGTTGCAGGTTGGCGACATTGGCGCACGCAATCATGAGCACACAACCCACCGCGCCAAGCAACACCCACATGGCCTTGTATGGAGTTCCGAGTATTACGTCGCGCACAGAGGTCAGGGCGACTCTCCAACCAGTGTTGGATGCGGGATATTGTTGCTCAAGGCGTCGGGCAATAATATTCAGCTCAGCCTGCGCCTGCTCCAGCGTCGCGCCCTGTTTGAGGCGTGCGACTGCGCGCAAGTCATGCCCGCCGCGCTCACTGTCGCCCGGCTCGTCTATGTCAGGCATCCAGACATCAGTGCGTGAGGGGAATTGCACCTCAGGTGGGGCGACCCCTACAACTGTGAAGCTGTCCGTGTCGTAACGGTCTAGCTTCAGCCGCTTGCCGATTACATTAGGGTCAGCTCCGAACCGGCTGCGCCACAAGGCATCGCTGATAATAACGACCTGATTGCGCCCCTCCTGCGCTTCATACGGCTCAAAGTCACGACCAACTCCTATCCTCACGCCCAGAGTGCTGAAGAAATTCGGCGAGACGAGGATGCCTTCGAGCCGTTCCGACTGATTCTCCTCTATAAGATTGATTGGAAGTGTTGTCCAGGCAGCGATGGATTCAAACTGCGTACACTGCCGTTGAAAGTCAAAGATGTCAGCGACCGATAAGTAGCCCTGCTTGACGCCGAGCTGCTCGTTGCTGCCCCATATCCACACCAGCTTCCCGGCTTCATTGTATGGCAGCGGGCGCAGGATGACCGCATTGACGACGCTGAAGATGGCTGTGTTCGCGCCAATGCCGAGCGCTAGAGTGAGCACTGCCACTAGAGTAAAGCCCGGATTCTTCCGCAGCATTCGCCTGCTGTAGCACAGGTCTTGCCACAGGTCTTCGATCAATCTCACCCCCCTCGCCTCACGGCATTGTTCTCTGGCCTGTTCCATCCCGCCGAAGCCGCGCAACGCCGCATAGCGCGCCTCATCGGAAGTCATGCCGCCCGCCATGTTCTGCTCTATCTCACGCTCTAAGTGATAGCACAGCTCTTCGTCCATCTCATGATCCACAGCGCCACTTCGTAACAGCGCACGCAGCTTTCTCATCAGCCTGTTTACTATCACGTCACTCTCCCGCTCAAGCATTTTTTAGGATCGCATCGACTGCCCCGGAGAGGCGCTCCCATGTCTGACGCTCCGCTTCGAGCTGCTTTCGACCCGCAGCAGTCAGCTTGTAGAACTTGGCCTTTCGATTGTTCTCCGACGCTCCCCACTCTGCAACGATCAGCTCTCGCTCCTCCAGCCGGTGCAGTGCAGGGTAAAGCGCACCCGGCGTGACGCTTAAGACATCGCCGGAGACGAGCTGTATGCGCTGCATAACGTCCCAGCCATTCAGGGAGCCAGACCGCAGCAGACGCAGTATTAGAAGTTCGAGCGTGCCCTGCAAAAGATCAGCCTTCTGCTGCTTCTTCATATTCCTCCTCTAGACAGGCAATAGGAAACGAGTGTATAGAGAGTCCTATCGTGTGTCAATAGGAAGATAGGTTGAAGCATCCAGCTTAGCTTCTATTACCTCCCCGGATTCCTGCTCATCTGCCTTTTGTGTGATACTCTTAACGGGTCGTTCCGAGGGGGATTTCCAATGAAATATTGTACGCGCCCTGCACTGCTTCTGCTTATACTCCTGGCATTCACAACAGCGGCGGCTTCCGCGCAGGAAACTGCGAGCGCACAGCAGAGTGTGGAAAACCTGCGCTCTCAGCTTCTGGACATCGAAGCGAAACAAGCCACGCTCGAAGCGCGCGTGCGCCAGCTTGATGAAGATTTACGCCCTGAAAATATAGAGCGGTCTTTGGCGCTTACAGGCTCTACACGTCCGGAGGAGCTACGGGAGCAGCGCCGACAGCAGCTTGCGAAGGAAAAGGCTGGCGTGCAAGCACAGCTTGACCAGTTGGCGACGAGTCGAGCGCGTACTCAAGCGGCGCTCACTACCGCCGAGACGGTAGCCTATCAGCAGAGCGCTGTTGTGAACGCGACTACTACTTCACAGCAGCAGACAAGCGCCGGCGGCACCGGAACTCAACCCGCGCGCACCGTGCAGCCGCAGCCTCGCTCAACTCGCAGGCGAACTCGTCGAGCCAGAGTCAGGCGGCGCACACCATAGCCATTCATGAGCAATCATCTCAATCAAGCAGGTCGTTCGTCGCGAACGGGTTGAGATTTTCGGGTTGTTCAATTATAGTGCAGAGCAATAGAGGCTGCGGTGAATCCAACGCCTCCGAGTGGTTGCTGGGGTGAGGACAGTGACCGCCATTAGAATAGGCGCGAGGTCTGCATAAGACTGCCGCGCCTATTCTGCTTTCATCACGGCTGCCGGTCACCTGCTTTTGTCCTGTAGAAATTCCTCTCTGCGCCACCCGCCACTAAAATCAAACTTTACCGCTACCTGAGACTCTAAAGTGTGTAGTTTTACGCCGCCTCATGATATGTTGTGCTACAAAGTTGGGCGATTGTATAATCCAGCATTGTAGATGCCCGTCAAAGTGAGTTTCAATGAGTAAGACCCTGTACGCTCCTTCTATCTTAATTCGTGTCGTATCTGTTTTCGTCTGCGCGTTTCTGCTCCTGTTGATTGCGGCCAGCGCGCAGGCGCAGTCAACCGATGTTGACCAGCCGACGCCGGTTACTTCCAATCAAGTCGCAGGGCAAATCACACCGCGCGACATAGGCGACTCTCGCCTGACAAGGCACTTCTATATTTTGACAGGCACGCCGGGCGATCTGGTCATGACGGTCGAGAGCAAGAATCTGAACGGCGACGTTGACCTGTTTCAATCGGGAACGCTGAGGCCATTCGCAAAGGTGAGCATGTATGCGGGCGAGCTTTCGACGAGCACCTCAAAAAGCATCTACCTGCGCCAACGCGAAACCATCATCCTGCGCGTGGAGGCGCGCACCCCCAACGACGATAAAGGCGATTATCGCATAACCTTTAGCGGGGGATTTGAAGTGATGGCCGCGCCCGCCGCTCAGCCCGAAACAGATACTACGACAGAGCAAGAGGCGGCTAACGCTCGTCGTGACAAGAATACCCGGCGCGTCTCGTCCGTGGGCGCGCGCATAGCCGAGCCTGAGCCTGTTGAGACGGCAAAGACCGCAGAGCCGGAAACTTCAAACGACAAGACTGGTAATGCGCCTGACGCTTCAAACAAGACTGCCACGGATAATACAGAGACGACCACGACGCCCGAGCCTGTGACAACGGCAAGAACGCAGCGGCTACCCTCTTCGCGCTCCAATCGTCGTCGGCGCGGGCGCGTCATTCCGCCGAAGCCGCCCGAAACCGCCACCCAGAACAACCCTGCGCCGGACTCTACGGAAGAACCGCCGCCTCTTGTCACACAGCCTTCCGGCATAGAAGCTGGTGCAAAGCTCATCATAGAAACGCGCGATGGCATGAGGGTCGAACGTTTCATGAATACTGTGCGCCGCGTCACGGTCGAGAACGGGCAGATAGTCGTCTTCATGAAAAACGGCACGATAACTCGCCATCCAATGACGAACGTCGTGCGTATGGCTATAGAGCCGTAGGATAACGTGAGTTCAACATAAGCAGCGAGAGTGTTATGTCTTCAGCCCCGTCAGGGGCGGAATATTTATAGCCCACGGCGCGAGCCGTGGGAATTGAGCTGTATTAAAAAGTTAGAAGCCCCTGAAAGGGGCGAAAGTAATTCTACATCGAGAAGCTTTCGCCCCTTTCAGGGGCTTCTAATTTTAATGACCGCATCATCCCCACGGCTCGCGCCGTGGGCTAAATTCTTTCGCCCCTTTCAGGGGCTTGGGGAACACGCCATTTATTATGTCGAAATCGCGGTTTTTCTATTTAACTGCCGCAGGCGTTTGCTGTCCGCCCATGTCTTGCAGTTGTGTGCGCATGCGCGGAAGGTCTGGGTTATTAGGGTTAACTTTCTCAAGCCGCGCAATCATCTCCTGCGCTTCTTTGGCCTGCCCATTCTTCGTATAAGCGATGACTATATTGTGAAGCGACTGCTCATGGTTCGGGTTGATTTCTAAAGAGCGCCGGTACTCTTTAATGGCGCGATCAAAATCGGGCGGCGTGCGTGCCATGAAGGTCGTGCCTAAATCCGTGCGTACCCCAACGTCTTTAGGGTTTTTCGTGAGGGCGCTCGTGTACCATTGTTCTGCCAACTCATACTTTCCCGATTCAAAGTAAGCGTTGCCGATGTGTACAATGGTTTCGTAATCATCCGGCTTGAGCTTGTTTGCCTTGAGCCAGAAATCAATCGCCTCGTCCCAGCGCTGAATCTGGTAGAACATCTCGCCCGCCTGCTTTTGCGCCTCAAAATTATCAGGCTCGCTTCTGGCCTTTTCAATCGCCGCCTGCACGCCGGGCATAGCGCCCTGCTGCGCGGAGCCGGGTTGGTCTGCGACCGCATTCGAGGGAAGCTGCGGGTGATCGGGCGGGAGGTTCGACTGCGCAGCGGCAGGCGTCGAGCGCGGCTTCTGGTCTTGACGGTTCGCGTTATTGGCGAACATGAATCCGACTATGAAGCCCAGCAGGACGCCTATGATGGAGAACAGAATGTTGTCTTTACTCATTACTTTTTCTAAAGGCTAACAAACCCCGCTCACGCGTAAGAATGCAGACCCGGCAACAAATAGCTGACCCCTAGATAAGTAAATATCACCAGCAGGAATCCAATGATGGCAAAGTACGCGGAGCTTCTACCCTTCCACCCATGACTGATGCGTGTGTGCAGGAATGCCGCATAGGTCAGCCATGCCACCAACGCTCCAGTCTCTTTACTATCCCATCCCCAGTATCTTCCCCAGCTTTCATTTGCCCACACGGCTCCCGTTATCAACAGCATCGCCAGACCTGCAAAGGCTACGCTTCCGGTTTTGTACATCAGGGAATCCAGGCGTTCTTTGCTGGGCAGAGCGGCACGCAGCTTCTCTGTACGGAAGCTGAAGAGGATAACGAATAGTGTGGCGGCAAAGGCTGTGATGAGCGCGGCCAATTCTACCGGGTTCGCGTTAGTGCTCAGGAAGAGCTTCGAGCCGTTCGCCTGAACGAACTCTCTGGCCGCCATCTCCAGCCGCTCGACCGGCACCTGCGCGATCTCTGCTGGCTTCATGCCCTGCTGCTCGGCTATCCATTGACCGACGCGTTGATAGCCCAGCGGGTCGCTTGAAAGCTGCTGTTGCAGGCGCGGCCAGACATCGGTGATGGTCTTTATCTGCGAAACCAGAAGCGCTATGGCCGAAGCCTGCGCAACCAGCGAGAGCTTCAAGAGGCGATGCCCCCAAGAGCGCGCGCCTTCATTCTTTTTGTAGACGTAGACGCAGAAGAGAATGATTGTCGCAAGGAGCAGCACACCCGCAAGGAAGAGAACGGGGCCAACCCAGGGAATGTCTACGCGCAGCGGCACGGGGCGTCGTCCCCCCGTCGGCGTCTGCATAAAGGTCGAAGCGCTATAGGTGAAGTTGGTAAAGACGGACGCGCGGCTGATGCTGGCAATCACCGCAATCGAGAAGATGCTAGACCAGATAGCCATAGCTTCGGTCTTGATGCCATCCTTCAACAGATACACCACGGCCACAGCAAAACACACCAGCGCCACGCCATACGACAGACTTGCTACTCCCACATGTATGGGTCGCCAGTATGAGTCTAATATCGGCGGCAACTCTATAAACTCGTCTCCTATAAAACGAGCTAAGAGTAGTATCAACGAGGCCAGTGGTAAGGAGATGGCTCCCAGAAATCGGAAGTTCTTACGGTGAGCAATCAACAGCGTCGTAATCCCTGCTCCAAAAGCAAATGCCAGACTTAAATCATATAGATTGGCAAACGGAATGTAGCGGAAGAACCAGGGCAACTGGTCTGGGCCGTAGCCGTTGCGCTGCAATATAGCCAGCTCTCTATCATGTGCTGCCAGCCAGCGCACCCCCCAGCTAGACAGGTTAAAGAAGACTCCGGAGGTGGCCGCCCACAGTCCTATCTTCTGCGCCATCTCCGACTGAGCATAAAGATTCATCAGATAGAAGACGGCTGCCGTCAGATAGCAGGCCAGACCGAGCATCATCAAGGCTCCATCTGAGATGAAGCCGTGGCCTCCCATCTGCCAGCGAAGGATGATAACGAGAATCGAGCCGGTGACGGCCAGAATGGCTGGCATGTATCCTTGCCATGATTTCTTCATCTCTATTGCTGATACTTCGCTCATGACTCTTGCTCCTCAACTCCGGGTTGTTCCTTGATTTCGTTGACTAATCTTTTGAATCTATCTTCAAACCCAAGCTTGTTACGATTTGTATTGCCGCCTAATACGACATCGAATCCATTGCCGTCCGTTCTCTCTTCCATAAGCGACCAGACTCTCTGATGAGAGAAGAAGAAGACCGAGCAGAGCGTCATAATAAGCAGCGTGCCGCCCAGATAAAAGGGAATCTTGCCGGGGTCTTTCTGTATGGAGAGGATGTGCGCGTAGGGGACTTTCTCAAACTCTATGATGCGGAGCTTGTATCCTCCGACAGGCGCTCCGACGGGTGCGCCTGATGGAAGCTCTGCACTGAACGCATAAGCCTGAAGCTGCTGGCCTTCGGGTGTTATCAGCTTCAGGGCGGCTGCCGGATTGTTGTAATCGCCGGATTCCGTATCGGGCTTGCCGTTGATGATGCGGAAGTCCGGGAAAAACTCTAAGAAATTAATACGCGTCCCGTCCGCAAGCTGTGCCGAGCCGTTGCGCTGAATATTAACCTCCTGAATAGACCCGTCCGCCTGCGATGTCAGTCGAAGCTTAATATTGCGTGCGCTTCCTCGCGCGATAAAGCTGGCCTGAAAAAATCTGTAGCCTCTGTAATCAAGCGGCTCGTTCAAATGCACAAGACCTTCGCGCGTGCCCGTCTCATCCGTGATTTTGATTCTGGTCAGCCAGTCAATCGTGTTGTTCTGTAAAATCGAGCCGTCTTTGTTAATCAGCTTCTGCTGAATGTCCGTGCATGTGACGGTGAAGGGAAGGTCTACAGGCACTTTGCCGACATCGACTGTCGATGACTCATCCAGATTAAAACTGAGATTCGTCATCTGGTTGGTGCTCATGCCGGGCGTCAGGGGCATCTGTCCGTCGCGGCTGAACTGTGCGGTCAGGAATCCGCCCGTGAAGATGGTGAGAAGCGCAACGTGTACGGCATAGGCTCCAAGGCGATTCCATGCCCCGCGCTCGCCGAAGACAAAGACGCGCCCGTTCTTTTCCGTCACCACCGGGCGAAGACCTAGCTTGCGGAATGCGCCAGCGACTTTCAGTGAAGCAGCGCTTTGATTATCCGTGTCAATCATCACAGCGGCATGTTGCTGCTGGCTCTCTAAAAATCTGCGTCCCGCTTCAAGCTTCTTGTGCTTGATGAATCGCCATGCGGTCGGAAATCTATCAATGGAGGCGAGCACCAGGTTGAGCGAGAGCACCAGGAGCAGCAGGTTGAAGTACCAGACATGATAGATGTCGAAGAAGCCCAGCGTCCTGAAGAGCACTCTGGTTGAAGGCATCAGCTCCGCATAATAATTCTCGAAGCCGTCAACATTCTTCTGCATGACGAGCATCCCCGTCATGCTCAGCGCGACCAGCAGTATCAGCAGTATGACGCCCAACCGTACGGAGCTGAGCAGCTTCATGAATTTCGACAGGGCTTGCGACAAGTTCGCGCCGTCTGGTTTTGCAGCCGACGAGACGGGCGGTTGTATGGCGGTTTCGCTTTTAGTTTCTTCTATGGCAGACATTCGTGTGTAGTCTTGGAAAAAGTAGATGAATGCAACGACTAACGGCGTCCCGTATTGTCTTGCTTAAATCTAAAACCTCTCGATGACAGGGAGCGCCAGCCGACCGAAGTCTAAAATTTAGTAAGCACAATCATAACTGAGAGCCGCGAGGAAAGGCAAAATGAAAAAGGTAAAATGAAAAAGGGCGGACAAAGCTTTTAGCTTTGATTCTTTTATTCGATTCACGCCAAAGGCATGTTTTAATTTTTGCATTTTTAATTTTTCCTTTTGCCTTCCTTCCTGCTTTGCGGTTAAATTGAGGGCGCAATCTAGAATGCTTCCGGCACCTTTGGCCTTCCGGTTGATTTAATGAAAACCGACCGTATCTCCCAAAAACATCCTACACGTTTGAGGACTGAGCGCCCCGTCTATCCCTTTGCGGCGATTGTCGGGCAGGCGGAGATGAAGCTGGGGCTGCTCCTGAATGTGATTGACCCGTCGATTGGCGGCGTACTCATCATGGGTCATCGTGGCACCGGAAAATCCACAGCCGTGCGTGCCCTTGCAGACCTGCTGCCGCTTCATTGGCGCGTACACGGTTGCGCTTACGGCTGCGACCCTGAAGATGTTGAGAGCCTTTGCAACGATTGCGCGAAGCATTTCGAGAGCGGAGAGAAGCTCAAGCGCGAGCGTGCGCGGGTCTCGGTCGTTAATCTCCCGCTCGGCGCGACGGAAGACCGCATCTGCGGCACGCTCAATATCGAGCGCGCTCTGACGGAAGGCGTGAAGGCTTTTGAGCCGGGGCTGCTGGCGCGTGCCAATCGCGGCTTTCTATACATAGATGAAGTCAACCTGCTCGAAGATCATCTGGTTGACCTGCTTCTGGACACTGCGGCCACCGGACGCAACACAGTCGAGCGCGAAAGCATCTCGGTCGAGCATCCTGCGCGCTTTGTACTGGTCGGCTCAGGAAACCCCGAAGAAGGAGAGCTGCGCCCGCAGCTTCTTGACCGCTTTGGTCTGCATGTTGAAATCAAGACGATAGACAACCTGGACGAGCGGTTGATGATTATAGAGCGCCGCGACCTCTTCGAGCGCGATGCCCAGGGCTTTCGTGATGCCTGGGAAGATGAGCAGGACAAACTACGCCGCCGTATATTGCGTGCGCGCAAGAATGCTCTGGATGTAAAGATAGAGCGCGAGCTGTTGCGCCACATCGCAGAGCTTTGCCTGCGGCTCAAAGTGGACGGCCATCGTGGAGAGTTGACGATTGCGCGTGCCGCCCGCGCACTCACGGCTTTCGAGGGAAGACGCGTTGCGACCTATAGAGACATAGAGCGCGTCGCCGTTATGTCGCTTCGTCATCGCCTGCGCCGCGATCCTTTGGATCAAACGCCCGGCGGCACCGCGCGCATAGAGCAATCTATGGAAGAGCTTTTCCCGCAGGGCGATGCTGAAGAACACACGAACGGAAAAAATAGGCGAGCTGATTTTGAGCCGGATGATTCTCATGGCGGAAGAGGCATGAGAGCAAGCGGTGCCAATCCAAACGGAAACGGCGACCGCCAGCAAAGAGACGAGACACAACAGAACGCGCAAATCGAACGCGGAGTTGAACTCCCTGAACCCGAACCATCTCAGCCGCAGCCAAATCCCTCTCGAACATCCTTTGCCCCCGTCTCGTCATCACGCCGTCAGGGTCACAAATCAAAAGCCTCTTACAGCGCACGGCGCGGACGATACGCGCGTGCCACAGCGCAACAATTTCCGGGCGCAAAGATTGCGCTTGACGCGACGCTCAGAGTGATGATGGGTGTCAGGTGTCAGGTGTCAGGTGTCGGTAAAAACTTTTCTTCTCCGGCACCCGGCACCCGGCACCCGGCACCCGACGTTCTCCGTTACAAGCTCTACAAACGCAAGACTGGGACGCTCTTTATCTTCGCCATAGACACTTCGGGGAGCATGGCTTTGAATCGCATACGGCAGGCGAAGGGGGCGCTCGCACAGCTGCTTGAGCGTTCTTACGTCCGCCGCGATCATGTAGCCCTGGTCAGCTTTCGTGGCGAAGGGGCTGAGATTCTGCTGCCGCCCAGCAGGAGCGCTGCGCGTGCGCGTCGTCTACTGGATGAGCTGCCCGTAGGCGGCGCAACCCCCCTGGCTGCCGGACTGACGGCCTCTTTGCGGTTGGCCGAGCGCGCTTCAAAATGGGGCGAGCGGCGGATCATTCTCTTTCTTTTTACGGATGGACGAGCCAACGTCTCCTTGAAGACAAACGCTCCCGCGGATAAGGCTCTGCGACGGCAAGCGGTACGCCGGGAAATTGAAAAGCTTGGGGCAGCGCTAAAGAGCGCGCACGTTCCCCTCGTGGTCGTTGATACACAGAGCGGCTACACCTCAAACGGTGAAGGCCGTCAACTTGCCGCCGCGCTCTGCGGTCATTACATGTTGCTTCCAGGCAAAGGGAGAGAAATTGATTCATCGGCTCTTTCTTCATTGATTCAATGAACCGATGATTAAATGAAACAATCTTTATGACTAGCGAAGACAGAGACCGACGCGTGCTGGCGCTCTACGAACAGGTGCTTGAGATAGAAGAGCGCCTGATTCCCACGGGGCTGCATGTTTTCGGCAGCGTGGACACAGAGCGCTCCATTGTAGACATGCTGCGAATGGTCGCATCCTTTGACCGACCGGAAGCGGGCGTGCGCGCTCTGACAGACCTCGCGGCTGAAGGACTGGGTTTTAGCGCTTACTCTACGCTCCTAAAAACGAGCAGCTCTAATGAAGCACGCTTACGCGAGCGTGAAGAGGTCGAAACGCACGTTCGTCGCGCCGTAGAGCTTTTTGTTAAAGAGGGAGCTGAACGGGCAGGGCGATTTTTGGAGACAAGCGCCCGCGTCCCCCTGGAAGAATCGCGCGCCTGTTTTCATCTGCTTGAAACAATCTGCGCGGAGTTGAAGACCAATCAGGAGATGGAGAGCCTTGTAAGGGCGCTGCGCGGCGAGTACATAGAGCCGGGGCCGGGCGCAGACATAGTGCAGAACCCCGCCATCCTGCCGACCGGGCGCAACACACACGCCGTCAACCCTTACACAGTGCCTTCGGAAGTTGCTACGACTCGTGCCGAAGCTACGGCTGACAATCTGCTGTCTAGACATCTTGCGGAGCATGGCCGCTACCCCCGCGCGATGGCGCTTGTGCTCTGGGGCCTGGACAACATCAAGACAGAGGGCGAGGGGGTGGCGCAAGCCCTGTGGCTGCTGGGCGTGCGCCCCAGGCGCGACTCTCTGAACCGCGCGACCGAAGTGGAAGTCATCCCGCTCGAAGAGTTGAAGCGACCGCGCATTGATGTAGTGATGACCGTGTCTGGAATCTTCCGCGACCTCTTCGGCGCGACGATTCTGCTGCTGGACAAAGCAGTGCGCCGCGTCGCCGCTCTGGATGAGCCGGTCGAGATGAACTATGTGCGCCGCCATGTGCTTGAGCAGATGAGCACCGAAGACAATTCATTTGACGAATCGGCTGTGCGCGTTTTTTCAAATGCTCCCGGCAACTACGGCACGAACGTCAACTTCATGGTGATGGATTCACAGTGGGAGACTGCCGATTCGCTCGGCGACCTCTTCGTCACGCGCAAGTGCTTCGCCTACGGGCGCGACTCAAAGGGGCGCAGTGTCGAAGGGCGCGAAGCGCGCAAGGCTATGGATAGAGCGCTCTCTAGAGTCGAAGCGACCTACCAGAATATAGATTCCTTCGAGATAGGCATCACGGACGTAGACCATTACTTTGAGTACCTTGGCGGCGTCTCGAAGGCTGTGGAGAAAAGGGCACAGGCCAAGCCCGCCATCTATCTCGGCGACAATCTTTCGCGCGGGCAGCGCGTGCGCTCTCTGGAAGAGACGGTCAGGCTTGAGACACGCACCAAGACCCTGAATCCGAAATGGTATGAAGGGATGCTCAAGCACGGCTTTCGCGGCGTGGCCGAAATCGAAAATCACATCACGAATACCTTCGGCTGGAGCGCCACTGCCGATGCTGTTGACGACTGGGTCTACACGGAGGTCGCAAAAACTTACCTGCTAGACGATGCGATGCTCGAACGTCTGCGCCATCTCAATCCGCATTCTGCGCGCTCGCTCGTCGGACGCCTCCTCGAAGCAGAAGGGCGCGGATTCTGGAAAGCCGAGCAAGAGATGCTCGACCGCCTGCGCGAGATTTTCGGCGACCTCGAAGACCAGCTTGAAGGCGTCGCATGAATTCAAAAAGAGAATTGAACATCACAGTCTTCTATGTTGGCACGAGTCTTCTTGCGCCGCTCAGGCAGGCCGAGCGGGAGATTAATCGTGGCTACAAGCTAGACCTGCATGTTGCGGCGTATAACTTTGGTGCGAGTTTGACGGAAGACGAGTGGCTGGATGTCGAGCGGGACATGAGCCGGGCAGATGTTATTTTCGTTATACATGTGATGGATGGCGAGAACGCTTCAAGACTTCTTATTGAGCTTGAGAAATACAAGAAGCGCCCTGCTGCCGTCATTGTCATCAACTGTATGCCCGAACTGATGCGACGTACGAGGATGGGGCGTCTGGACTTCGGGCAGATGTTCAGGGTCGCCAATAATCAGGATAGTAATGATGGAAGTGTAGAGAGGCGAACGAGAGGTCTGGCGGCGAGAGTGGGCGCGTGGATGGGCGAACAGGCGCGTTCGCATGCTAAGAAGCGGTCGCGCGGTAGTCATACACAATATCTTAAGCTGGTTGATCGTCTGCCGGGTCTTTTACGCTTAGTCCCGAATGCCGGGAAGCTGCGCGACATCAAACATTACCTGTATCTCTTCTGTTACTTCTTACAGCCGACGCCTTCCAATATTCGCTCTATGCTGCTCTACGCCCTCAAGCATTACGTGACGGACGCGCGGTTGCAGAGTATAGATATCAAAGTCCCTCCGCCGGAGACTGTCCCGTCAGTGGCGATTTATCATCCGGACGCTCCAGCGCTTTTTGAATCCTTTGCGGCTTACAGAAAATGGTACGCGCGTCGCACGACGAAGAAAGATTCAAAGACGCTACAGCCTGAAGAGACCATAGGCTTATTGCTCATGCGCCCGCAGATAGTGAGCGGCGCTCGCTCTCATTATGACCATCTAATTCGCGCCATCGAAGCAGAGGGGCTTGCAGTCATCCCCGTCCTGTCAACGCTGATGGATAACCGCGAGGCGTGTGAAAAATATTTTGTAGAAGACGAGAAGGAGAAGGGAAAAGGAAGAAAGGAATCGGATGCAGGCTATGTAGATAATACTGCGAAGCGTGCGCGCGTGAGCCAGATAATTTCGCTGACGGGGTTTAGCTTCGTCGGCGGCCCGGCGATGAATGATAGCGAAGCGGCGGCGCGTTACCTGCGCGAGCTGAATCTTCCTTTGCGCTCCGTCGTCAGTCTGGACACGCAGACGATTGACACGTGGCGCGAATCCGGAGTCGGCCTGAATCCGGTACAGGCTGGAATGCAGGTCGCTATTCCTGAGCTGGACGGTGCGACAGAGCCTTTTGTGTTTGGTGGGATACCGGCGGGCGGGTGCGCGCCCGTGCCGCTCGAAGAGCGCTGCGAGAGGCTTGCGAAGCGCATACGGCGTTGGAATCGTTTGCAGCGTTCAGAGCGCGCGACGCTTCGGCTGGCAATGGTCGTTTATTGTTTCCCACCCAATAAGGGAAACATAGGCACGGCTGCCGAGCTGGATGTTTTCGAGAGCGTGTGGCAGATGCTAGGGCGCTTACGTCAGGAAGGCTACGCGGTCGAAGTCCCGACTTCTGCCGATGAGGTGCGCGAACGGCTTCTCGATGGCAACTCGGAAAGCTTCGGAGGATGCGCGAACGTTGCGTATCGCATGAGAGTGGACGAGTACATGCGGCTCTGTCCTCATGTAGAAGAGATAGAAAAGGAGTGGGGCGCTGCGCCGGGCGAGATCAATTCGTTCGGTGACCAGTTGTTGATTCAGGGCGCTCATTTCGGAAACGTCTTCGTCGGCGTGCAGCCCAGCTTCGGCTATGAGGGGGATCCGATGCGCCTGTTGATGGCGCAATCGGGAGCGCCGCATCACGGCTTCATGGCCTTTTACACCTACATGGAAAAAGTCTTTCGCGCCGATGCCCTCCTTCACATTGGCACACACGGCGCTATGGAATTCATGCCCGGCAAACAGGTGGGGCTGTCGGAGTCATGCTGGCCTGATCGTTTGACGAATGAGCTGCCCAATATATACATCTACAGCGTCAACAATCCGTCGGAAGGCACAATCGCCAAACGCCGCTCCTACGCAGAGCTTGTCTCCTACCTGACGCCGCCGATTGAGAACGCAGGACTCTACAAAGACCTCGCCGCGCTCAAAGAATTACTGACCGCCTATCGCTACACACAGGATGAGCAGGAGCGCGCGCAACTCTATACTTCCATAGAAGAAATAGCGGGCGGGCTGAGCTTTGCGCCTGAGAAGCAGTTTGAAAAATCAGCTTCATCTTCAGTCCCGTAGGGACGATTGATAATAGCCCAGCGCTTTAGCGCTGGGAATAAGTTGAAGAAAGTATTGAGTCCCGTAGGGACGATTGAAGCAAATGTTCAGTCGTCCCTACGGGACTCTACTCGTTTTCTCGGCAACGTATCCCCAGTGATAAATCACTGGGCTATTTTCAATCGTCCCTACGGGACTTTTCAATCAGTTTTTTAAGAAGGGTTAGCGCTGCTCCGCAGGATTCTGCGTTTGAACTCGTCGGCGGTGAGGCGGTATTTGAAGGCTTTGTGGCCGTCGATGGTGATGACGGGAATCTCTAAATTGTAGCGCTCGTAGGCTTGCGCGTCCTGCTCTATATTGACCTCTTCAAAGGTATACTCGTCCGGGATTCCGGCGGCGAGCATTTCGCCCTTAGCCTCTTCGCAGAGGTGACAGCCGGGCTTTGTGTAGAGCGTGACGTGTGGTTTGGTGGGCATGGCCTAGCTAAAGCGCCGAGGGGAACAATCTGTTTAAAGGTCTGTGAAAGTGTGGCATTATGACCTCATCGTAAAAAATAAAACTTGCCTCAATTTTGCAAAAAGGAGTATAAATAGCAGCACCGAGCCATTATAATCATTTTTCGGGCGCGGCGCTCTTCATGACAATGCTTATCAACCAAGGGTCTTATCGCAGAGAGTAATTCCTGTGCAGGGATTTCTATAATCTCTCTCTCGGTGTGCTCTTAAAGTCGCGGTCTATCACAGGGGTAGACCTCTGTGTAAACCGCCAGCCATTTCGCAAGGTTCGCCAGAAGGGAAGGAATTGCGGCGTGGAAGAGAACTCCAACCGATCACCCGAAGACACTGCGGATGCACCGCAGGCGGGCGAAAGTGTGAAAGAGAGTGCGCCAGCGAAGGCCGCTTCTCCCAAGCCTCCTGCGCCTGCGCCAGATGCCACGCAACCCGTAACGGATGCGGCTCAAGCGTCGCCGAAGCCTTCGCCTACAGGCGAGACGCCACCGGCCTCTGCAACGCCAGCGCCAAGACCGCCTGCCAGAGAAGTTCCGGCTGGTACGAAGCCCGCCGCGACCAAAGCGCCCGGCGCTGCCAAGGCCGGAGCAACTCCAACCACTACGGTCGCCAAGGGCGTTTCAAAGCCTGCTGCCAAGCCTGCGGTCGGCGCTGTTGTCGAAACCACACCCGACCAGCCCGTGAACAAGATGAGGCGTCTCATCGTCTGGTCTTCAATCACAGGATTCCTTGTGACGAGCTTTCTGATGTTCGTGCGCTTCTTCCTGCCGCGCGCCATCTTCGAGCCTTCGACGGTTTTCCGCATAGGCTATCCTTCGGACTACGGCCTCGGCGTAGATACCAAGTGGCAGCAGCAGCATCGCATCTGGGTTGATAAAACATCGGACAGGCTTTTCGTCATCTACGCGCGCTGCACACACCTGGGCTGCACGCCCGACTGGAAGTCCAGCGAGAACAAGTTCAAGTGTCCCTGTCACGGCAGCGGCTACGACAGCGAAGGCATTAACTTTGAAGGCCCCGCGCCGAGACCTATGGATAGAGCGCACGTTTCACTCGACGCCGAAGGTCAGATAGTGGTGGACACTAACCGTCTTTACAAATGGCCCAAGGGGGAGACCGGCGAGTTTAACGAAGAAGGTTCGTACTTAAACCTGTAAGACGATTTTGGACTTTAGATTTTGGATTTCGGATTGGAGCGGCAACAAGTCTTGAATAGCTTCAATCCCGTGTTGTTAATCCAAATTCTAAAATCCAAAATCCAAAATTGAATCGGGGTGCGTTTATGGAGCCTGAAGGTTCTGATCCGAAGGGGACGAAGCAGGAGGAGACCGGAGCAAGCACGAGCCTGACGGAGCGTGTGCGCCAGGAGAGCCTTGCGATTAAAGAGCAGGCGACCGAGGAGATTAAAAATCTTCGTGACCCGCGCGATACGCAGCTCTGGAAATCAATCTTTCGCGTCTCGCACGACCGCTCCGACCCGCGCAATCGAAGCCTCGCGATTCTCTCGAACGTCTTCCTGCATCTTCATCCGGCAAAGATAAATCGTGACGCCGTGCGCTATAACTTTACGTGGGGCATGGGCGGCATCACCTTCTATCTTTTCATCGTCCTGACCTTCACGGGCGTGCTCCTGATGTTCTACTACCATCCGACGAAGGTGCAGGCTTTCCGCGACATCCTTTATCTGGAGCACGACGTTCCGTTCGGCAAGCTTCTACGGAACATGCATCGCTGGGCTGCGCACCTGATGATTATTACTACGTGGCTGCACATGTTCCGCGTCGTGCTGACTGGATCGTACAAGCGCCCCCGCGAATTTAACTGGTGTGTCGGCATAGTGCTGCTTGTGCTGACGATGCTCCTTTCTTTTACAGGTTACCTACTGCCGGACGATCAGCTTGGCTTCTGGGCGGTAACGGTCGGGACGAACATGGCGCGTGCCACACCCATGCTCGGCAGCGAAGGCCCGTTCGGCCCGCAGCTTGGCATGACCCCGTTTAATGACGTGCGCTTCGGTCTGCTGGGCGGCTCGGTCGTGGACGCGAACGCCTTGCTGCGCTCTTACATCTGGCACTGCATAGGTATTCCTCTGGTCGCGTCAATCTTCATGGCCGTACACTTCTGGCGCATCAGGAAGGACGGTGGCATTTCGGGGCCTGCGCCCGTCCAGCTTGAGTCCGAGATGAAGCCTGTGAAGAAGCCTTCGGTGCTGGCGACCATGATGGACAATGGCTCGAAGCCGCAGGTGACTGGCAGTACGAAGCCTAAAGAAGAGAAGAGTGTCAACCCCGTGAGTTGACCTGAACCTTGGAGAGAAGTCTGAGATGGCAACAGAGATTGCAGGTCGCAGGTTCAAGCTCGGCTTGGGACATATTATCTTAATAGCGCTGACCGTCTTAGCTGTTCTGTACGGCCTCTTCTTTGTAGAGGATTGGCACCAACTGGGAAAGATTGCCAGCGCGCCGGACAACATCCCGATTGTCGGGCTGCTGTTGATTGTGCCTTTCTTTACATGGCTCGGAATCCGCCAGGCGCGTGATAATGACCGGCTGATTGAGCAACTGGAAAAAGACCCGCAGCTTGCCAAGACGCATCATCGCAAAGTCCTGCCGTGGCGTCCCGGCTGGGCGCGCGAGCTTCACGTCTGGCCTTATCTAGTCCGCATTGAATTCCTGGCCGCCGTGATTGTGACCGTCATTCTCTTCGTCTGGTCAATCACGCTGGACGCTCCACTGGAAGAGCCTGCGAATCCGAACCTGACGATGAACCCTTCGAAAGCGCCTTGGTACTTCCTTGGCCTTCAGGAGATGCTCGTCTATTTCGACCCGTGGATTGCGGGCGTGGTGATGCCCACGCTTTTAATTGTAGGGCTGATGGTCTTTCCTTACGTTGATGCAAACCCGCTCGGCAACGGCTACTACAGCCTGAAGCACAGGCGCTTCGCCGTGGGGATGTTCGCGTGGGGATTCTTCATGTGGATCATCCTCATCATCATAGGCACGTTCATACGCGGCCCCGGCTGGATTTGGTTCTGGCCGGGTCAGAACTGGGATCACAACGCCGTCGTCTTCGATAAAAACAGAGACCTTCATGAGATCATAGCGGGCTGGTGGCCTGCCGGGTTAGGGTGGCTGAATTCGTATCCGGGCAAGGCCATCTTCGGCGCGCTCATCGTCGGAGGATTCTTTCTAGTCGGAGGACTGTTTTTTCACTGGCTGATGTTATGGAAGCCTGTCAGGTTCAGCCGTATTGACCCCTCGCTTCCGATTCACAAACGAATCTGGCGATGGCTGACTACCTGGGATGAGCTTGAGAAAAAGATTCTGGCGCGCACGAGTCTGCTGCAATATATGACGTTCCAGTTCTTCGCCATCTCTGTGCTTTTAGCTTTTCCCATCAAGCTCATCTTGAGGCTGGTGTTTACAATCAAGTACGTGTGGGTTACACCGTGGTTCAATGTTTGAAGTCTCCTTTCAGGCGGAGGTAAGTGAATCTAGTGGCTGAAACTCCTGAGTCCGACAAACTGGTCAAGAAAGAGACCGAAGCCCCGCAGGCTGATCCCATTACAAGGCGCACGACGAGCAGCATCCTGCTTATCTCGTCGCTTCTGATGATGGCTGTGCTCGGATGGGCACTCTACGATGAAGCGTATTCGCAGCGCCCGTGGAAGGGTATGCAGCGCGAGTTCGTCGCGCGCTACGAGCGTTATCTGAAGAGCATACGCACGAAAGCCAGGACGAGCGAGAAGGATGTAAAAGAGTCCGGGGAGTACCAGCAACTGGATGCAGAGGCAAAAGCGGCGCGTGAGAAAGTTGACCCGCGCCTGAAGGAGGTTGATAAGGAAGTCGCATCCGTTCAGGATCAGATAAACGCCATCACCGACCCTTATCAGGATGCTCGCGGAAGAATCACAGTCATCACCTATAACGCAGAGGTCGCGGGCACACCTGCGAAAAAACAGAAGTTCCTGCAACAGGTCGAGCAGAAGAAGCGTGAGACCATCAAGGTTCAGATGCCTGCCGACGGCACCGGAAAGAAAACCACACAGAATTTCAATTACACAACCTTAGAAAATAAGTACAACGAATTGCGAGAGACAAAGGCGCGCCTTCTTACGGAGAAGGGCGAGCTTCTTAAAGAATCTACCGAGCTAGCCAAAAAGCGCGACGATTATTTGAAGAACCAGATGACGGGACTGCGCCCGGATCAGATCAAAGGTCTCCTCAGTAAGACGGAGCACTTCGACTATTCCATGCGGCAGATCAATGTGCTGGAATCAAATATCGTTGACCGCTGCGAGACCTGTCACTTAGGTATACGCGAGCCGCTGCCTCTGACGCCCACGAACATGAGGCCGAATGGCAAGAACAGGAAGCCGGATGCTTTAGCGCGTGCCTTCGTCAGCCACCCCAGCAAAGAGCTTCTGGATATACACAACCCTGACCGCTTCGGTTGCTCAAGCTGTCACTGGGGCAATGGCCGCGCGACGACCAGTGTTGAGAAGGGGCACGGGGACAACCCGTTCTGGCTGCACCCTCTGTTCGAGAAAGAGAACATGCAGGCGGGCTGCCAGCAATGTCACGCAGGCGACCGCGTGACACAGGGCGCGGATACCTTGAACCTCGGCAGAGATTTATTTCAGCAGCGCGGCTGCGTCGGCTGTCATCGCTACGAAGGCTTTGACCGTGAAGCCGATGCGCTTTCGGGAACGCGGCAGACTATCACGCAGTTGGAAGAGCAGATTACAAACAACGACCGCGATGCCCGAATAGCGGCTGCGTCGGCTGGCAATGCCCGTAGCGATGCCGAAGCACAGCAGCTTCAGGCTCGCGCCGAATCTTTGCGCGTCACCAATAGCCAGATTGCAGCGCACATTGACCAACTGAATATTCAGTCGCGTTATCTCTTGCAAGACCAGAAGAAGGTCGGGCCGAATCTGAAGGACGTAAGGTTGAAGCTCAGGAAAGAGTGGATACCCTTCTGGCTGCATGACCCGCAGGGCTTTCGTCCCGGCACGAAGATGCCTACCTTCTGGCGCATTGACGGCCAGGGGAATCAGAGAGGCGACGACAACAAGCGCGAGGACGATGAGCTTAAAGCCATCGCAGCCTTCCTCTGGCAAAACTCTTTTGACGGGCGGTTGCCTCAGCAGCAGACAAGCAACGGCGCAAACGGCAAAGAATTGTTCGAGACGAAGGGCTGCATGGCCTGCCATTCCATTGGCGAAGGCGATCAGCAAACGGGCGGCACGTTCGCCGCTAATCTGACGCGCGTCGGCGATAAGGCGAACTTCGAGTACATAGCTCACTGGATTTACAACCCGCGCGAGCGTTATGCGCCCTACTGCCCTAAAGAGAAGAGAGATTTAACGCGCGAGGATTACGAGAAGAAGGGCTTGCCTTACGTCTTCGATGCAGACCACTCCAAGTGCCCGAATGACGGCGCTGAGCTTCAAATCCAGAACATGACGGTGATGCCGAATTTCCGTCTCACCGAAGCAGAGGCGCGCGACATAGCCACCTATCTCTTCTCGCTCGGCAAGGGCGCAAACTACTCGGACGCCTCTTTCATGGACGACCCCAATTTGAAGGAGCAGGGGCGCACGCTCGTCAAGCAATACGGCTGCGCTGGTTGTCATGAGATAAAGGGACTCGAAGACGAGCAGCGCATCGGCAAGGAGTTGACAACCGAGGGCGCAACGCCCATAGAGCGTCTGGATTTCGCCATGCTCACGCAGGATGCAGAGTACGGGCGCGACCGTTCCAAGCTCTATCCGCAAGGTAAGGAGTGGTACAACCACAAGGGCTTCTTTGACCATAAGCTCAACGACCCGGCGGTCTACGACATGGGCAAAGAGAAGGAGCCGAAGGATCGCTTACGAATGCCCAAGCCCTACCTGACGCCTGAGTGGCGCAATGCGCTGGTCACCTTCCTGCGTGGAAGCGTCGGCGCTGAGGGCGCAAACGTACCCTCGTCGCTCTTCTACAATCCTGCAAATCGAGCGCGTGATATACAGGAGGGCTGGTGGGTCGTCAAGAAATATAACTGCATGGGCTGTCACAATCTGCAAGTCGGGCAGAAGTCTGTCTTGAGTAACTTACCGCTCTATCAGAATGCGGACTGGCGCTCGCAACTACCGCCGCAACTGACGAGCGAAGGTGCGCGTGTTGACCCTGACTGGCTCTTAAGTTTCCTGCGCGACCCGTCACTCAGTACTCAGACAGGATTGGCCGAGCCGGGACGTTCCGACAAGACGGTTGGAAGCACTCCGCAGCGCGCGAACGAGACCCGGTTCCCGACCGCCTCCAACAACAGTAACCAGAAGAGCGGGAACGCTAATGCAGGGCAGAGCGCGCAGGCCGGGAATAAGCAGACGAATGCCAATCAGGGCGGCACACAGCCGAGCGCTCAGTCCGGCACAGGGCAGGCAAGCGGCAATCAGGCAAGCGCTAATCAGGGGGCGCAGTTCTTCAGGCCGCAACCCGGACTTGACCGCAACGGTATACGTCCTTATCTGAAGGCTCGTATGCCGACCTTCAACTTCTCGCCGAACGAGCTGCGGCTGCTTGTGCGCTTCTTCATGGCTATCTCTTCTCAGGAGGAGCCGTACATCAAGGAGAAGCTTGAGCCTCTGAGCGATCAGGAAAGAATCCTTGCGCGTTCGCTCTTTACTTCGCAGGGCGCGCCCTGTTTGAAGTGCCATATCACGGGCGACCCCGAACACGACAAGAACGCTTCGGCTCCGGACTTCCTGCTGGCGAGCGAGCGATTGAAGCCTGACTGGACGTTCCGCTGGCTGCTTGACCCGCAGCAGATAAGTCCGGGCACGGCCATGCCTTCGGAACTCTTCAAGCGCGACAGCGAGCAGCGCTGGGTCTTCAACGGCCCGACGCCCGACGCCTTCAAGGATTATCACAGGGATCATGCGCGGCTGCTCGTGCGCTATATGTTCCTGATGACGCCGCAGGAGCAGAAACAACTGGGCACAGGTGCGCCTCCGGCGACGAGCGGCCAGGCACCAGCGCCGAAGGAGACGCCCGCACCCGCAGCAAGCGGCCAGAAGGTAGGCCGCAACAATCGCGCTGCTCCGACGAAGCGCCGTACAACTCTGGCTATGAATGGCCGCAACGGCGTGCGTACACGTTCGCCTAACAGATGGCGCGCTATGCTGGCGGCAAGGGCGCACAGCTTTGGCGCTATGAGGAAATGAAGCCTTCCGGCATTTGCCTGCGAGTACATCTGTAGGGTATCTATTAACCCCAGGAGGGGGTAATCAATATGTTTTCCAAACGAGCTAAATTCTGGCTCACATTTCTGGTTCTTTTATCGCTCTCGCTCTTCATGTTGGGGGCTTGCGGCAAGAAGAGTGACGAAGAAGCTGATAGCGGCGATGAAGACGGAGACGAACCGGCTGGCGTTGCGTACAAGCCGCCCGCAAATCTGGGCAGCATCACGGGAGCCATCAACCTTAGCGGGACAGCGCCCGCCCCGCAGTCCATAGACATGAGCGCCGACACGGCCTGTCAATCGAAGAATCCCAACGCCGTTGCAGAGACCGTGGTGGTGAAGAACGGGAAGATTCAGAATACATTCGTGTATATCAAGGACGGCTCGGTCAATGGCGGCAATCGCATCAGCGGCTATACATTCCCGACGCCCGGCAATCCGGTCGTGCTCGATCAGGTCGGATGCCACTATGCCCCACACGTCATAGGCATACAGGTCAACCAGAAGTTCCAAGTCGTCAACAGCGATCAGACGGCGCACAATATTAACGTGCAGCCCACGAAGGGCAATCCTCCGTGGAACGTGTCGCAGCCGCCGAGTACGCCGCCGATTGAAAAGACGTTTGCGCGTCCCGAAACCCTCATCCCTGTAAAGTGTAACCAGCATCCCTGGATGAAGGCTTTTATAGGTGTGCTCAAGCATCCTTTCTTTGCCGTGAGCGATGCGGACGGCAATTTCACCATCAAGGATGTTCCGCCCGGCAAGTACACAGTCGTCGCCTGGCACGAGAAGTTCGGCGAGCAGACGATGGAAGTAACCGTGCCCGATAGCGGGGCAGGGAATGCCGTTTTCACTTTCGACAGCAGCAAGACTGTGGCCGAGTTGACGGGCGGCTCCCTGGAGCTTCTGCCCGCGCTCGAATTTCCGATGATGATGAGGATGCAGCACTGAAAATCTGTGATTCCTGAGAATGTGGCGGGTGACCGAGTGACAAGTGAGAGTTGTTTCCTGTAACCTGTCACTGTCACCCATCATTATATTCGGCACTGGAAGGGAATGCTCGTGAGTTCTCTTACCCTTAGCGTCAATCCTTCCCGGAGTACACGGAAAGGATTCAAGTGCCGCACAGGTTTTCCAAGGTTAGAGCCGGAGGGTTCTGTACTTAAGTCTGTTTATGAAAAGCGTTGTCATAGAATTGGAACAAGGGGTTAGTGCGGCGACAGCGGTGGCCTTGCCCGTGGAGGCAGAGCCGCTCTCTTTGCGCGAGCGCGTTGCCGCCTATGTTGAGCTGACCAAACCGCGCATCACCTTCCTGATTGTGCTGACGGCGGCAGCGGGTTTTGGACTGGCCGCTCCCGCAGGCGCTTTCAATTACGTAACATTCATTCACAGCATGATTGGCATTGCGCTTCTCTCTTCGGGAATCGCCACGCTCAATCAATACATGGAGCGCCACCTGGATGCGCGTATGCGGCGCACGGCTATGAGGCCGCTGCCGACGGGTAGATTAACGCCGACGCAGGCGCTGCTGTTCGGTACGGGGCTGACCCTGATGGCCGAAGCGTATCTGGCGCTACTGGTCAATCCTTTGACTGCTGGCTTGGGCTTGACGGTCATCGGCGGCTATCTCTTCCTGTACACGCCCTTGAAGACGCGCACGTCGCTTTCGACTGCAATCGGGGCTTTCCCCGGTGCGATGCCGCCCCTTATGGGCTGGGTGGCGGCCACAGGTGAAGTGACCGTCGGCGCTTGGTCGCTCTTCGCCATTCTGTTCCTCTGGCAGTTCCCGCACTTCCTGGCAATCGCATGGATGTACAAGGAAGATTATGCGCGCGCAGGAATCGTCATGCTCCCCGTCATCGAACCCGAAGGGCGACTGACGGCGCAGCAGATAGTCGTCAACACGCTGATGCTCTTGCCCGTGAGTTTAGTCCCGACGCTACTGGGAATCTCAGGCAAAGTTTACTTCATAGGCGCAATCATCTTGGGTCTTCTCTTTCTATACACCAGCATCACCTGCGCGGTCTCCAAGACTAGACAGCAAGCGCGCAGACTGCTGCTGGCATCGGTCGTCTATTTGCCTTTGTTGTTCGTCTTGATGGTCTTGAATCGTTGAACTTGAATATAAATCGTGAGCGGTAGAAAAACTTCTTCTGCCATTTACGATTTACGCCCAAAGGAGCTTCTATGACAGGTCGCGCGCTGGCCGTGGTGATTTGGCTTCTGACGATCTTTTCGGTGGGGCTTTTCTTCGCCGGTTGGTGGTTTCCGCCTTCCATCTCGGAGCACGGCCCGGCTTACGACCAGCAGTTCCTACTCACCATCATAGTCGTCGGTATCTCTTTCGTGGTGGCGCAGGTGGGACTGGGCTACATGGTCTGGCGCTACCGCGACACAGGCCACGGCGAGCGCGCGCTTTATTCGCATGGCAATAACCGGCTGGAGGTTGTCTGGACGGCCATCACCGCCCTTATATTTATAGCGCTCGCCGTTCTGGGTCAGCGTGTCTGGGCAAGTTTGCACTTTCAATCAGCCCCGCCCGGCACGGCGCAGATAGAGGTCGTCGCGCAACAATTCCAGTGGAACTTTCATTACCCCGGAGCGGATAAGAAGTTCGGGCGCACCGATCCCACGCTCGTCAAGGACGCCGAGCTTAACTTTGTAGGGCTTGATCAGAAAGACCCGGCAGCTAATGACGACGCGGTCGTAGCCAGTCTGGCCGTGCCCCTGAATCGCCCTATCGAATTAAGCTTAAGAGCCAAGGACGTGACGCACAGCTTCTGGGTTCCGCCCTTGAGGTTCAAGCAAGACCTCGTCCCCGGAATGAATATCAAGGTTCACTTCACGGCGAACAAGGTCGGCACGTACGAGCTGGCCTGCGCGGAATTGTGCGGCCAGTTTCATTTCAAGATGAAGAGCTACATGGTCGTCATTCCCGGAAACGAATATGACGAGCTGGTTGCCTTACCACAGGCACAGTTTCAAGTGCGCATGGGTGAGTTGCTGAAAAAATACAAGTAAGAGGATTTTGGATTTTAGATTTTAGATTTTGGATTGGAGTGGTAACGTAGCTTGAATAGCTTCAATCCCGTTGCGCTAATCCAAAATCCAAAATCTAAAATCCAAAATGGAGGAAGTGATGGCTGAAGCTGAAGCTGCTCATGAAACTCACGCCGAACACGCGGAGGGCGTGCATCGTCATCCTGCGCCGACGAGCTTTATACGCAAATACATCTTCAGCATTGATCATAAGGTGATCGGCATACAGTATATCCTGCTGGCGATGGCCTCCGTCTTCGTCGGCATGTTTCTGTCTGTGCTGATGCGTCTTAACCTGACTTGGCCGGGAACGAAGTGGCCTGTCTTGGCAACCCTCTTTCCATTGGGTGCGCCGAACGGCGTCATGCAGCCGGAGTTCTACCTGTCACTGGTGACCATGCACGGGACGATGATGGTTTTCTTCGTCCTGACGACAGCGCCGCAGGGGGGCTTCGGTAATTACTTCCTGCCGATTCAAATCGGCGCGGACGACATGGCGTTCCCGACCCTTAACATGATGTCGTTCTGGGTCACGTTCGTGGGCTTCATTGTGCTCCTCTCTGCCTTCTTCGTAGAGGGCGGAGCGCCGCTCGGCGGCTGGACGGCTTATCCGCCTTTGAGCGCGATTGGCGCGGCGGCAGGCCCCGGCCAGGGCATGGGCATGAACCTGTGGATTATCAGCATAGCCATCTTCTGCGCAGGCTCTCTGCTGGGCGCGCTCAACTTCATCACTACACTTCTTAACATGCGTGCGCGCGGGATGAGTTTGATGCGCATGCCTTTGACGTGCTGGTCATGGTTTACTACAGCGGTGCTGGCGCTTCTGGCCTTCCCGGTTTTGCTCGCGGCGGGCATTCTTCTCTTTCTTGATCGCAATGCCGGGACGAGCTTTTTCATCCCGGGCGGCCTGGTCGTCAGCGACCATCTGCTGGCGGATCACAAGGGCGGCTCGCCCATCCTCTGGCAGCATCTCTTCTGGTTCTTCGGACACCCTGAAGTCTACATCGCCATCCTGCCCGGCATGGGCGCAACGTCGCATATTCTTTCTACCTTCGCGCGCAAACCCGTCTTCGGCTATCGAGCGATGGTCTTTGCCATGTTCGGCATTGGACTCTTAGGCTTCTTCGTCTGGGGACATCACATGTTCATCAGCGGCATGAGTCCCTATTCCGGCATGGCCTTCTCCATCCTGACGCTTTCCATCGGCGTGCCTTCTGCGATTAAGACCTTCAACTGGATTGGAACGCTCTGGGGCGGGCGCATACGCTTCACCTCGCCCATGCTGTTTGCCATAGGCTTTGTCTCGCTGTTCGTCGCGGGCGGAATCACCGGACTCGTCCTTGGGCAGACGACGCTAGACCTTTCCATGCACGATACCTATTTCGTGCTCGCGCACTTTCACTTAGTAATGGGCGTGGCGGCCATCTTCGGCATCTTCGCTGGAATCTACTTCTGGTTTCCGAAGATGTTCGGTCGGATGCTGAACGAGACGCTGGGCAAGCTGCATTTCTGGGTGACGTTCATAGGCGTCTACACAATCTTCGTGCCGATGCACATCATGGGAATCGTCGGTATGCCGCGCCGCTACGCGCAGTTTACAGAGTACGAATTCCTGAAGCCCCTGCACTCGCTCGTCCTGCTCGTGACTATCGCCGTCATCGTAACGGCGTCGATTCAGCTTGTCTTTCTCTTCAATTTCTTCTGGAGCATCTTCAAAGGACGACGCGCGGGCGACAATCCCTGGGAAGCTACGACGCTGGAGTGGACGGTTCCAAGCCCGCCGCCGCACGATAACTTTGCAGGCATTCCCCCGGTCGTTCATCGCGGCGCGTACGAGTTTTCCGTGCCCGGAGCGCCTAACGATTTTATCTTGCAGACGGAGCCTGAGCCGGGCGAGGCCGCGGAGTTAGTCGACAGGGATGGGAGTAGCGGTAATGGTCACAACGGCCACGGGCACTGAGCGCATAGGAACGCGCGAGCGCGAACAGCCTATTCTCTCGCCGCTTGGAGGGCGAGGCGGCGGCGGTAACGGCTCGCGCGGAAATGGCGGCGGCGGAGGCGGCGACCGAAACGACCCGCGCTATAGAGATGACCGCGGGCGGCTCGGCATGTGGGTGGGGCTTGCCTCCATCCTGATGCTGTTCACGGCACTGACGAGCGCCTACGTTGTTCGCAAGGGGCTTTCCGATGACTGGCGACCCTTGCAGGTGCCGCGCTTCCTGTGGGCGAGCACCGCTTTGATTCTGGTTTCGAGCGCGACGTTTCAAATGGCGAAACGCTCAATCAAGCGCTACGAGGTCAGGGCTTATACGCGTTGGGTTGCTATAACGGGATTGTTAGGGCTGGGTTTTTTGACAACGCAGCTTCTGGCGTGGCGGCAACTTGTTGCTCAGGGCATTTACCTTGCGAACAACCCGCATAGCTCTTTCTTTTTCGTGCTGACGGGAGCGCACGGTCTGCACTTGCTCGGCGGAATCCTTGGGCTTTGTTATCTGCTTGCGCGCACGTGGAATCAATTGACGAGCCGCGAAGCCATCGCCAAAAGACAGCAGGCTGCGAGCGTCATAGGGCTTTACTGGCATTTCATGGACGGGCTATGGGTCTACCTGTTCTTACTCCTTTTCCTGTGGAGGTGAGAGTATGAGCGCTGAGGCGCACGCGGATAAAATGTTGGCGACCGAGTGGAGCGGCGGAACGCTTCCCTATCATGTCGGCCATAAAAAGCTGGGCATGTGGCTCTTCATAGTCTCTGACGCGCTGACGTTTACGGCCATCCTGATGGTCTACTCTTATGTTCGCTCTTCGAGTGAGGAATGGGCTGCGCCCTTCAAGTTCTTTCCGAGCATCATCTACTCGACCGTCATGACCCTGTGCCTGCTGGCATCCAGCTTTACTATGGTCATGGCCGTGAAGGCGTCCGCTGCCAAGAATTACAAGGGAGTGAGGCTCTGGATTCTGGGGACGATGATTGGCGGCACTGCTTTCCTTGTCCTGCACATCATCGAATGGAAGCACCTGATTGATGAAGGGCTGAGACCTAACGCGCTGCCGAAAGAGTGGCTGAAGGAGTTTCCGAATGCGTCCACGAATTTCGGCGCGGCCTTCTTCGGCATCACAGGTCTGCACATGTTCCACGTCTTCACGGGCGTCTGCTACTTGGGCATCATAGCCCTGCGCGCTCGTCGCAATACGCACGAGGACGTAGAGATTAGCGGTCTCTACTGGCACTTCGTTGACCTGGTCTGGATGTTCGTCTTCCCGCTCATCTACTTGATGTCCGTTGATATGAAGGGCTAGGAGCGTATAAAGAGGAGGCATGAGAGCAACTGATGAGTCGCCTTTTTAAATCATCGAACCGAGAAGAGGTAATCTTAAATCTAGTTTGCGTGGCGCTGGCGGCTGTCTTTACCGTCATCGCAGTGGCAAACATTACATGGTCTGGAAACATTCTGACCATTGACGGCCTCTTCATGTCGGTCGTGATGCTGATGCTGGCCGGGTTCTTTCTCATCAGCCCCATCTACTGGGGATACACGCACGGCTACATCAAGATGCCCTTCGGCGTGCGCGAAGGCGAAGTGGTCGATTCCACGCCCGTCCATTTTGAAGGCTCTACGAAACTCTTCATGGCCGTGCTCGGCTACCTGCTGGGGCTGACACTGGTCGAAGTCTTTCTGGCCTACATACACACGCCGCTTCATATCATGCTGACGATTTTGATGGGGCTTTCCATCGTCAAGGCGGCGCTCATCATAGCTTATTTCATGCATCTGAGGTTCGAGCGCCTGAGCCTTATCCTGACGCTCATTCCCATGCTCGTCGTCTGCATCTGCCTCTTCTTCGTCTTTTTCCCCGACAGCGTTAGGTCTTCCAGCCTTCGCTATAGAGGCAGCGGCAACGCACCGGCAGCGAGCGAGAGCAAATGAAGACCAGCATTAAAATGAGGAACCTGCTGTGCGCGCTCGGCGCTCTGATGTTTTCAGCATCTCAAGCCGTAAGCGCCTTCGGGCAGTGTGCTATGTGCAAAGCGACCTTGCAGGGTTCGGCAAGCGCCAACGCGCAGGCGGCTGCCGACACATTTAACCTTGCCGTACTGGTCTTGCTCGTTCCGCCCGTGCTGATGTTCTCCGCGTTCATAGTAGTCCTGTATCGTTATCGAAGAGGCGGGGATGAAAAAGCGGTGAAGGAGTTAAAGTCTGCAAGGGCGTTTGATTAATTTGTCATGGCTGAAAAAGAGGAAGTGATAGTTCTGAATCTGGAACGCCAGAGCATACGCGGGCGCGCATGTCCCGTGTGCGGGGGAAAGATTATTCCGTCAGACCGTGCCGTCTATCAGAGCACTGGGTCGCCGGATGACTTGATGCCGCTCTGGCAGTGTGAGCGCTGCGGCCATCTGGAGATTTCGGAAAAGCCTAAAGCAGCGCCGAAGCACCCGCCCAAGCCTGCGCCGAAAAAGACCGAAGAGTAAATTGGATTTTTATGGACGAGATGAGCCGACAGGTCTTGAGCCAGTTCAGGCGATTCAATAAAGAATCGCTTGATCTTCATGAGCTTTTTGAGGCGGGCGGCAATGACCCTGAAGGACGCAAGGAAGTTTTATATGCGGTCGAGCGTCTGGTGGAAGAAGGCTTCCTTGAAGAGCGCGGCAACGACTTTTATGCTTTAACCGAAAAGGGAAGAGAGGCTGGCGGCGAGGTCTCCGTAGAGCCTGAAGCGGAAGAAGGAGAAGTGGGTTATTTCTAAGAATGCCTGAGTGCGGCCGTCTACGAAGAGGCGAACGGTCGCGCCGGTAGATTACCAACAGGCAGCGCGTTCTTTGAAAAAAATCTGGTGGTCATGGATTACACGCAGCTACCGCACCTGAACGCGGTTCTCAACAGCTTGAGCGCAGCATTTCTGGTTGCAGGCTTTCTTTTCATTCGTCGCGGGCGTATTCGCGCGCATCGCACGATGATGACAGCCGCGCTCATCTCGTCCACGCTCTTTCTCATCTCGTATCTTACGTATCATTTCGTCTTTCATGGGCTAACGCGATTCACAGAACAGGGAATCGTGCGCGCCCTCTATCTGATAATTCTCTTTACGCATACGGTGCTGGCCGTAATCATCCTCCCCTTTATACTCGTGACGGTGACGCGTGCTCTGCGCGGAGACTTCACGCGACACAAGCGAGTGGCGCGCTGGACTTTCCCCATGTGGCTTTATGTGTCCGTGACAGGAGTCATCGTCTATTTAATGCTTTATCAAATCTACCCGTCGCGTTGATTCCCGGACACTCTTTTTCAAAGTGAGCTTTTCATGAGCGGTAATAATTCAAAGCCTTCGACGGAAGCGACAGAAGCTAAGCCACAGCGCCGCCGCTCGCCTTGGCCGCTCGCGCTCATTGCAGGGCTATTCGTCCTTGGGGCTTTCCTGACCTGGTACGGCACATGGTTCGGTCGCAGCATTTCGGACGAAGACCTGAGCCTCTATCTAAAGGAAGAGAGCAAGCCGCGCCACGTCCAGCACGCTCTCTTTCAGATAGCCGAGCGCATTAATAATCATGACGAAGGCGTGAAAAAGTTCTACCCGGAGGTCGTAGCACTGGCCGCAAGCCCTATGACGGAGATTCGTCAGACCGCAGCATGGGTGATGGGACAGGACAATTCAGCGGAAGAGTTTCACGCCGCGCTTCTGAAGCTGCTGGAAGACCGCGAGCCTATCGTTAGACGTAACGCGGCGGTGCAGCTCGTTAGATTCAAAGACGGGCGTGGGCTTGCAGAGCTGCGCGCGACTCTGAAGCCTTACGAAGTCCCGGCAACGGTCGCAGGCCGAGTTGATAATGCATTGCCCGACGGCGCAAGCGTGACCTTCGGAACGCTGCTGGCAAGGATTCAACGCTCTGATAAAACCTTTGAAGAATTGCGCTCGCCTTTGCCGGGCATCGTCAAGCGTGTAGGCGCGGGCGAGGATAAAGAGATAAAGGGAGGCGAGCCTCTTTTTTCGATTGCGCCTGACGGCGAGTTTGTGTGGGAAGCTCTGCGCGCCCTCTATGTAGTAGGCGAGCGGGAAGATTTAGTTGAGGTGGAGCGATACGCGCAGGGCGTGGAACGTATGCCGCAGCGTATCAAAGAACAAGCGGCCCTGACGGCTCGTGCCATCAATGACCGCTCGGAGAAGAGTTCAGGTTCAGGCTCTAGCGCGCAATAGGGGCATCGGATAGCACAACTCCGTGCGCCGCTTCCCAATCGTCTGTCGGGATCATCTCGATGGCGTCCCAGGGGCAGCCGTCCAGGAATGCTCCCTCCGGGCCTTTGCTGATGCATTTCTGGCAGCCTATGCAGAGATTCGGATCAACTTCTATGCGACCAAACGGCGGGTGGTCTTCGTCCTCCACCCAGAACATGCAGGCTTCAATCGGACAATATTCTATGCAGGCGGGCGAGCCTGCACAGCCCGTGCAGCAATCGGTCGTGATTGCCAGAAGTCGCGGCTTCTTTTTTCGTGTAGCTTTGCCGTCGCCGACAGACATAGGCCAGCTCTTATCAATGATTTCAATCATATGCTTTATTATTTTCCGTCTTCAACGCTTCCCGGTTGGAACAGCATAACTACTTTAACACGGCTGGCACATTAGCCTCAATGATTAAGACAAAGGGCAGTAGTTCAATTTGAAGTTGAGTATGATGAGAGTTGGTCTTCACCACAGAGACCGGAGAGGGCACAGAGGATGCACAGAGAGTTGAATATCATTCAAGCCTCCGTGCTTCCTCTAAGAACTCTGTGTCTCTGTGGTGAAAGCCGAGTTTACTTTCACTCAATCCTAAACTGAAACATTGCTAGCAAAAGAAAAAAGGCGAATGGCACAAGTGAAGTGAGTTAAGAGCGGCAACAATCTCTTTAATTTGTAAAAGAGGTTTCGCCCGTCTTACCTTTTGCCTTCTTCTGACCGGGAAGGGTATAAACTTTCTTGAATACCAGGACAAGGAGACTGCTCTCAAATGATAACTGTCGCCGGAATCTTTAAATCCTATGTGGATGCAAGCCGCGCCGTCGAAAATCTTCGCGCGGCGGGAATCTCGGAAGACCGCATCAATCTTCTGGCTCCGGGCACACTGATTGATGAGTTGGAACGGGAAGTGCCGACCACCGAGGCGGAACAGCCCGGTATAGGCAAGGCTCTGGGCGGTGCAGTTGGCGGCGCGCTCGGCGTCGCGGGCGGCCTGCATATGGGCGCAGCCGCCGCCAGTCTATTCGTGCCGGGCGTCGGCCCGATACTCGCGGCGGGCATAGCCGGTGCCGCGCTCCTTGGCCTGGGCGGCGCTGCTACGGGCGCATTCGCGGGAGATAAAATTGAAGACGCCATGTCCGAAGGCGTGCCGCAGGACGAGCTTTACGTATACGAAGACGCTCTGCGTCGCGGGCGCTCCGTGGTCATAGCCTTCGCCGAAGATGACACAGAGAAAGAGGCCGCGCGCACGGTTCTTTCCCAATCCGGCGCGGAGAGCATTGACGCTGCGCGCGATGAGTGGTGGGTTGGCCTGCGCGATGCCGAGCAGGAAGAGTATACGAAAGAAGGCCGCGACTTCGGCGCGGACGAGGCAGCATTCCGCAAAGGGTTTGAAGCTTCGCTTCACCCGCACGTGCGCGGCCATTCCTACGACGAAGCGCGCGAGCGTCTTCTAAAGCGTCATGGAGAAGCATGCACGGCTGAGGCTTTCCGTCGTGGCTATGCGCGCGGCTGCGCTTATCATCAGCAGTTGCAGGAGAAGTATAAGCAGTAGATGGAAACTTTTCTGGGCTTTGCCGTCCTGGCCGCAATACTCATCGTGAGCGCGCTCATTACCAACTGGTTCGCGCGCACTATGTACAACCGTTGCGCCAACTGCGGCACGCTCAACGCCAAACGCCGCGCACAGTGCCGCGCCTGCGAGCAAGAGATTAGATAATGCCAGCTAGAAGCTGTTTGAAAAGTCCCGTAGGGACTTGATGACAATAGCCCAGTGCTTCAGCACTGGGAATATAGGGCGTAACAAATATAGAGTCCCGTAGGGACGACTGAACCTATCTTCAGTCGTCCCTACGGGACTCTATTCTTTTCTTACTTCATCACCCAGCACTAAAGTGCTGGGCTATTCTCAATCGTCCCTTGCGGGACTCTACCATCAGCTTCTTAAGAAACTCCTGCTGATTCTTCGCTTCCGGCAAACAGAATCAAGAAGACCAGCTTGAGTGTAGGGCTTCTGGCATCTTCGTTGGCGTTGATGTTCCGAAGTCCGGCGAGGGCGGCTGTGCGTACACGCACGTCACTGTCCTTTGTTCCTTCGATCAAAGCATTCATGGCTTCGCTGCTCTTAAATTGCGTCAGCGCAGAGGCCGCCGCCGCTCGCACGCCGTAGAATGAATCAGATGTGAGCGCCTGGCGCAGCGCACGAATCACATCCAGCCTTTCATCTTCAAAGAGCGCGCGGTCTCCCGTCTGCGAAAGCGTTTCGGCGGCTGCGATGCGAGCAATAGCATCCGTGCTGTTGGTAAGCTGAAAGACCGTCATCTCGCCGGGTTGAGGAAAATCAAGCTTCTTTAGAACACGCTCGCCCTTATCGAAGACAATCATGCGCGGGCGGCTGTCCAGCTTGAAGCTGAAGCGCTCGGTGCGTTTTGTAATAGCAATCGTCTCGGTCTTCCTGCCGCGTGTGGTGCCGATTTCGACTTCTACATTGGGCAGGCGAAAGACTGCGGGCGTCGTCGCATCGGGCGTCTGCGTTTGCTCTACGTCGAGCGTGAGCTGGCGCGTCTGCGGATTGTATGTGTGGCGAACGCGAAGCTCAGGATAACCAGCCTTGAAGAGCCACTGGTCGAAGAACCAGTCAAGGCTCTTGCCGGAAACTTTCTCGAAGACGTGCTGAATATCGCGCGCGTCTGTGTTCTGATACTTGAATTCGTTCAGATAAACGTTCAGCGCTTTCCAGAACACTTCATCCCCGACCACTTCGCGCAGCATATGCACGACCACGCCGCCCTTTTTATAGAGCGTCGAATCGAAGAGATCGACAGGGACTTGATAGCGGTTCGAGATGACGGGGCGGCGATATTGAAAAGAGTCTTCGCTGAAATACGAAGCGGCGTCCGAACGTAGCTCCTCTAGATAAGCGTCGCGGCCAACCGAGTGCTCCTTGTAAGCGGCTTCAAAGAAAGTCGCAAACCCTTCGTTGACCCACAGGTTCCCCCAGTCTTTGCAGGTCGCAAGATCGCCGAACCATGTATGCGATAATTCGTGCGACACCAGATTGTCTACGCTGAGAGATGGATCGTCGCCCGCGCCGCTTAAAATCTCTGTGTCGGCCTGTGTGGTGGCGGTGATGTTCTCCATGCCGCCGAAGATGAAGTTGGAAACCACTGTCTGCGCGTACTTGTTGTAAGGGAATTCGTACTGGAAACGCTCGCTGAAGAACTGAATCATCTGCGGCGTTCTGCCGAAAGCGTTGCGAGCCTTCGTCTCCGTTCCCGGAAAGGTGTAGTACTCCACCGGAATGTTCTTGTAGCTGTCCGTGAGCTTGGAGTAGTTGCCGACCACCATCGAGATTAAGTAGCTCGAATGCGGCTGATCCATCTTCCAGTGAAACGTGCGTGTGCTGTCCGGGTTATCAGTCGTCTCAAGAAGCTCGCCGTTGGAGATTGCTATCTCGTTTGCGCTCGTAGTGATGTACTGCTCGCTCGTAGCTTTGTCGTTCGGGTAGTCGTAGCAGGGAAACCAGTAATGATTTTCTTCCGGCTCGCCCTGCGACCAGATTTGCGCGGGCTTGGCATAACGGCGATAGCGCGTGGCGGGCGAAGCAGGGATAAAGTAAAGCCCCTTTTCCGGCGTCGCCTTGTATTTGATTCGGACTGCGATGGTGTCCGAAGAAGAATAGGCGCGGTCGAGCGCAATCAAAAGCTTGTCCAGGGCTTGCGTCCAGCGCAGCTCTTTGCCTTCCGGGTCGAGCCTGACGGATTCAAATTCCATGCCTGTTGCGTCCAACTCGAAAGTCTGAAAACCGGACGAGAGAGGCTTGAGTGTGACGGTCGTGTCGCCGTAAACCGTCTTGGTCAGTACATCAAAACGCGTGCGTATAGTGTAATGCTGCACGTCGTAGGTGCGTGGCGGGCGCTGGTGCTCAGTCCCGCGCATCTGCCTGCGGGGCGGGGAAGCAGCCTCTGTGCGCGAGCGTCTCGTTGTACGTTGCGCGAAAGTGGCCGGAGCAAGTCCGAAAAGTAGAAATGAAAAAGCTAGAGCGAGGACTAGAGCGTGTCGGGCAGCCTGTTGAAAGTGCATTGAGCCTTTTCGATGCTGATAGAGATTCAAGATAGTCATATAGCCTTTGGCTCCATTGTGCCTTACAAAGTATGCCGGACGCAAAGCGAAGGCAACGAGGTGCATAACTCGTAAATCGTCAATCGTCAATAGAGAGAAACGCAGTTCCGACGATTCACGATTTACGATTTACGGCCTTTCCCTTTATAGTTAAAACGCTCCTCTTAAAAAAGTTTATGAAATCTCTGGATTGGAGAAGATGAATGCGCCGTATACTCTCTGTGTTAACCTGCATTCTGTCTCTATTAGCCTGGAGTGAAAACACTATGACTCAAAACGCATCCCCTTCCGTGCCTGCGGACTGGCAGACGCGCGCGGAGAAGACCGATTACCGCGAGACGCCCCGTTATGATGAAACCATCGCTTACAGCCGCCGCCTGGATACTTCCTCGTCTTTGATTCGATACCAGAGTTTCGGTAAGAGCGGCGAGGGACGCGACCTGCCTCTGCTCATCGCGGCTGAAGGCGCAACGTTCACGCCGGAGGCTGCGCGCAAAGCTGGCAAGGCCGTGCTGCTTATACAGGCTTGCATACATCCGGGCGAGCCTGACGGCAAAGATGCAGGGCTTGCTTTACTGCGCGACATCGCCATCACTAAGACCAGGCAGGGATTGTTGGATCACGTCGTCATACTTTTTATTCCCATCTACAACGTGGACGGCCACGAGCGCTTCGGCCCGTACAATCGCATCAACCAGAACGGCCCGGCTGAGATGGGATGGCGCGCGAATGCTACGAACCTCAACCTGAATCGCGACTACATGAAGCTGGATGCGCCGGAGACGCGCGCTTGGATGAAGCTCTGGAATGAATGGAAGCCTGATCTTTTGATTGACTGTCACGTCACGGACGGCGCGGATTTTCAATACGACATCACCTACATCTACGAGCATCACGAGCATGTGCCGAAGGCCGTGGTTGACTGGCACCGAGATGCTTTCGACAAACGAATCTTTCCGGCGACTGAAAAGGCCGGGAGTCTTCTGGCGCAGTATATGACCTTTCGCGACAACCGCGATGTTTCCAAAGGCATTGATGCCTTCATCATGCCGCCGCGATTTTCATCAGGCTACACGCCGCTTCGCAACAGCCCTGGGCTTACCATCGAGACTCACATGCTCAAGGATTACCGCACGCGCGTTCGCGGGACTTACGATCTATTGATGTACACGCTTGAGGAGATGAATCGAAATACAGAAACACTGCTTCGCGCTGTACGCAACGCGGAAGAGGAAGCGATTGGGCTGGGGCGAAGCTATGACCCAGCGCGGCTCGTGCCCTTGCGTGTGGAATTGACCGACAAGACATTTCCGTTTCAGCTTAAAGGTGTGGAAGCGCTCACGGATGTAAGCGAAGTATCCGGCAAAGGCCGGGTCGTGTTTGGAACGAAGCCTGTGGATTACACAGCCCCTTTTTATGATGACACAAGGGTAACAAAAGCTGTCGCGCCGCCGCTCTACTACATCGTGCCGCCACAGTGGAAAGACGTTATCGAAATTCTTGCCTTGCATGGCCTGCGCTTACAAAAGCTGGCCGCTCCGGCTGAAATCGAAGTTGAAAGCTACCGCTTCAGCGAGGTGAAGTGGGCTTCTACGCCCTTTGAAGGTCGCTTGCGGGCATCGTTCAAAACTTCGACGGTGCGTGAGACAAGAACCTATGCAGCCGGTTCAATCGTCATCCCTCTGGCTCAAGCCGGTTCACGCGTCGCCATGCACCTGCTTGAGCCTGACGCGCCGGACTCTTTCATCTCGTGGGGGTTCTTTAATGCCATCTTCGAGCAGAAGGAAGACGCGGAGGATTACAAGCTGGAAAAACTGGCGCGCGAGATGCTGTCGAGGGATGAAAATTTACGGCGCGAGTTTGAAGAACGCCTGAAGAACGACCCGAAGTTTGCAGCAAGCCCCGAGGCGCGACTTCGTTTCTTCTACGAACGCTCGCCCTACTGGGACAGGCAGATGAATCTGTACCCGGTCGGTCGCATCACCGCTCCGCTCAAACTACGTCTGGCGGATTTCTAAGAAAAAGGAAAGGGGACGAGAAGAGTCGGACATTCTCGCCCCCTGCCGGTTGGTTATTGATGATGAAGCTGTTCGGTTCCACTAGCGCGCTGTCTTAAACAGTGCGGCGGCCTGTCAAAAGGTTAATGACCAGCACTACGAGCGCTACGACGAGCAGCAAGTGAATCAAGTTGCCGCCAATGCCGCCAATCGCACCGATTAACCATAAAATCAGAAGCACCACAAGAATCGTCCACAACATAATCGCCTTCTCCTTTGTTTGAGCATCGCTTGTTTTAATCTCTTCGGTTCTAACTGAACCCGCACGCCTATGATGTTGGCAACGACCGTGCCAACACCGCCCGGAAAGAGCTTGCCATCCTGTAAAAGCCTTATTTATTGGATTTAAGCTGTGGCGTCTGAGGATTTCGCGCTTGTCTCAAAGCGGCAAAAAGCGCTTGAATGTATCGAATCCCGCCGCTTGACCAAGGTTTGGCGTGTTTTGATTTGAGGCAGGAGTGAATTATATAAACTTTTCCAGCACAAAAGGCGGCAACCGCTAGCCGCCCAATCACATCGGACAGAATCGTTGGCCTGGCAGCGCTCTTTTAATCAATCTTCAAAGGCCAACGGGAATACTTGTAAAAGCTCAAGAGCAATTGTTTAGAAGGGCTGGACTTCACAAGCCTCAGGCTGGTAAAGTGTTATCTGCCGCTCACGTGCGGCCCTGCCTTGTGAGCGTGTTCAAATCCGGGGAACAGTTGGCTTTCGTAAAGACTGTTGTTCCCTGACCGATGAAAGTCCTTGCTTTCAAGCTGACATAGTTTCTTTGTAGTCTTCAATTTTTCATCTGAGCGTGGGTCTTTTTCCCCCGAAAAATCTCCATGCTCTGGAGAACTGTTTATTATGGCTTCCCCGCTACCTCGTTTAATCCCCCAATCTCAGAAGACCAGTCTCTTCGTCGCCATTGCCTTACTCCTTCTGCTTGTCGTTGCGAGCGCTGTTATCTACTATCAGCGTCGCCAACCGCTAATCAAGACGATTGACTATACGCAGCTAAGCAACCTCAGCCGCAGCACAGATGTCGCTTCGCTTCAGATAGACGGCGAAGTGATGACTGTGACCGGCAAGGACGGCTCGCTGCAAAGAGCGATTGTTCCGGATAGCGCCGCCCAGAAGGAGATTGCAGAAGGCTTCGTCAAGAGCAATCTTCCCGTTCAGTACCAGTCGTTGCGCCCCAGCCCGCTTTCGACCGCTCTCAACTGGCTCATTCCACTTCTGACTCTGGCTGTCTTCGGCTTCGTAGGCTGGCGGTTGTATGCCAGCATGGGCGGTCGCGGCGGCGATTTCACGGTCGTCAACGGTCAGGGGAATCAGAACGTCACCTTCTCGGAAGTGGCGGGCGTTGACGAGGCTAAGAACGAGCTTGCCGAAACCATAGAATTCCTGCGCGACCCTGAGCGCTTCGGACGATTGGGCGGGCGTGCGCCGCGCGGCATCTTGCTTTCCGGCTCTCCGGGAACCGGCAAGACCCTGCTGGCGCGTGCGGCAGCCAACGAAGCGGGCGTGCCCTTCCTCTCCGTCTCAGGCTCTAGCTTTCAGGAGAAGTTTGCAGGGTTAGGAGCGGCGCGCGTGCGCCGTCTCTTCGCAGAAGCGCGCAAGCTAGCGCCCTGCGTCATCTTCATAGACGAGATTGATGCTCTTGGCCGCCAGCGTGGCCGCAGCAACGATTCGGCCTCTGCCGATCAGGATCAGACGCTCAATCAACTCTTGATTGAGATGGACGGCTTCAATCAACTGGGCGGCGTCGTAGTCATAGCCAGCACCAACCGTCCTGACATTCTAGACCAGGCGCTGACTCGTCCGGGCAGATTCGACCGCGAGATTGCCGTTAACCTTGCGGACGCTCACGGGCGCGAAGAGATTCTGAAGGTTCACGCACGCGGGCTTATCTTAGAGCCTGAGCTTGATCTTCAGTGGATAGCTCGCGGCACGCCCGGATTTTCCGGCGCAGACCTTGCGAACCTGCTCAACGAATCGGCGATTGCCGCCACGCGCGATGATTCCGACTTCATACAGCGCAAGCACGTAGAGTATGCACGCGACAAGATATTGATGGGCGCAGAGCGGCGCGGCTTTATGATGGACGAGGACGAGCGTTATGCCACGGCAGTCCACGAAGCCGGTCACGTAGCGGTCGGCCTTGCCATCAAGAACGGCGATCCGATTCATAAAGTCTCTATCCTTCCTCGCGGGCGTGCGCTTGGCGTCACGCAATCCTTGCCGGAGCGCGACCGCCTGATGAAGAAGCGTGAGTATCTTGAAGATCAAATCGCCATGCTCCTTGGTGGCCGCGCCGCCGAGCAGCTTCTTCTTGACACGATGACTGCGGGCGCATCCAATGACATAGAGCGCGCAGTGGAGATTGCACGCAAGATGGTCGCGGAGTTCGGTATGAGTCCACTGGGGCCGATTCACTTAGGAAAGGCGGACGACCCACATAGCCAGGCGCTGCTTGATCGCATAGAGCACGCGACAAGCGACATCATGAGCGTACAGATGAAGCGCGCCTGCGAGATGGTTGACGCAAGCCGACCGTCTATAGCACGCCTCGTCGAAGGACTGATGGAGCGCGATACGCTGGAATCAGAAGAAATTCAGGAGTGCTTCGAGATAGTCGGCGCACAGCAGGCAGCATAACAAGATAGCTAGCCCCTGAAAGGGGCGATAGAATTTAGCCCACAGCGCAAGCCGTGGGAATCAAGCTGCCTTCAAAGTTAAAAGCCCCGGTGGGGGCGAAAGATTCTCAATGTGGAATTTCTTTCGCCCCTACCGGGGCTTTATCTTCTTTTTCAATTCAATTCCCACGGCTCACGCCGTGGGCTAAATTATTCCGCCCCTTTCAGGGGCTAAGCATGTAGTCTAGCTTAAATCGAGCTTGTATTTTCTTATCGCTGCGTTTCCGCATCTCGTTTCCCCTTCGTCTCTTGATAAAGAGAGCGTTTCTCCTGTAACTTTATGGCCGGAAGCAGAAGCCAGGTTCTAGAGCGTTCTTCTGTCCGTTTCATCTTCGGCTATCTCCCGAATTATTACGATGTCATACCCAAGCGCCGTACGTATCGAACTGCCTATTTTAGAAGAACTCATTGCCACGGGCGGGCGTGAAGACGTGCGTTTTCTTTATGACCGTCTGGTTGCCTATTTCCCGCAACTGAAAGATGTGGAGGTTCGCGCCATGCGCAACGGCCACCCGGATCAATGGCGCAGGCTGGTGCAGCGCGCCGGGCGCACACTGGATGACAAACGAGAGATTGAACGCCGTCAGGGTCTATGGACTATCACGGGCACTGGCCGCAAGCGCGCCACAGACGAAGGCCAGAGCTTTTCACTTGCGGAAGCGTCTGAGCCTCCGGCGCGCCCCGCTCCTCTCACGCACTCGGACATTCAGCAGATGCTTGTGGACATAGGGCGCGTGCTTGGCTATCACGCTCAAGTCGAATTCGAGTATTACGATGTCGTCTGGCGCACTTCCGAATCAAGTCCACGGTTAAGCCACGTCTTCGAGGTACAGCATAAAGGCAACATCGACGCGGCGCTCGCCAAATTAAAGCGTGCCTATGAATCACAGCGCTCTAAGCCCTATCTGGTCGTCACGAGCGAGCGCGATACCACACGCGCCCTCAAATCCATGAACGTCGCGCGCACGGGCGCTTTTCATGAGATAGGAACTGCTACCACCATCCTGAGCTTTGAACAGCTCAGCCGCCTTCACCGTGCCCTCACCTCGGTCGAAGACATCTTACGGGAACTCTTCGAGCGATGACGGCCACCACGCCACTACGCAAGCAATATCTTGAGATCAAGCGCCGCCACGCGGACGCTCTTCTACTGTTTCGCATTGGCGATTTTTACGAAGCCTTCGACGACGATGCTCGCATCCTGGCGCGCGAGCTGGACATAGTCTTGACCTCAAAGCCTATGGGCAAGAACACACGCGTGCCCTTGGCCGGAGTCCCTTATCACAGTCTGGAACGCCACCTTGCCACGCTTATCAGTCGAGGCCATCGCGTAGCCATCTGCGAACAGCTCTCGGCCACGCCCGTCAAAGGCGAGACGGGAAAGAATCTGATGGAGCGCGACGTGGTGCGCGTCGTCACGCCCGGAACTGTCATAGAACCGGGTCTGCTTCAAACGAAGGCAAACAACTTTCTGGCTGCATACGTCACGGACGGCAAGCGTGCAGGGATTGCTTACACCGACGTAACCACCGGAGAGTTCGCCGCGACTGAGCTGGAAGCCGGGGCTGCTATCAGCGAATTACAACGCATCGCGCCCGCCGAGTTGCTCGTGTCGCGTGCGGGCACGGAAGCAGACAGCGACGCTCTTCCGGGCTTCATCACGCGTTGCCAGGCAGGCTTCTTTGAATACGACAACGCGCGCCGTACGCTGCTCTCGCATTTCAAGACGCGCACGCTCGCGCCTTTCGGCCTTCAGCGATGGCCGATGGCCGCAACAGCCGCCGGAGCGATAATCAGTTATCTTAACGACACGCAAAGCGCGGTTGCAGGCCAGCTTGTGCGCCTGACTAGCTATCACACTGAAAATTTCATGATGCTCGACCCGCGCACCTTTCGCAGTCTTGAAATATTCGAGACTTCGTCAGAGACGGGCGCGCTTCTGGGAGTGCTGGATAGAACGCGCACGGCTATGGGCGCGCGGCTTCTAAGGCGTTGGCTGCGGCAGCCGCTTCTGGATGTCGCGTTGATAGTTCATAGACAGGAGCACGTCGCATGGTTTCACTCTCATGGAAAGGGGCGCGGCGAGCTTTTTGCCGCCCTTGAAACCATGCACGATCTTGAGCGGCTTTCGGCAAGGGCGCGCGCGCAGGCCGGGTCGGCGCAGGAGATGCTGGCGCTCGGCCAGAGCCTTGAGACAATCCCGCGCGTACGCTCTGTGCTTCAACGCGACGCGAAGCGCTTCGTCTCGCTGCTCGCATCTCTTCCTCTTTGCGATGCTGCGGCCAAACTTATACGCAGCGCGATACGTGACGAGTTACCCACGCGCGCTACTGACTCGACTGGAGTGATCCGCGAAGGCTTCTCCGAAGAGCTGGATAAGCTGCGCGAGCTGCTCAGAAACGGTAAGACCTATCTGGCAGAGATGGAGCAGCGCGAGCGTGCGCGAACCGGAATCAAGAGCCTGCGGGTTGGATACAACAAGGTCTTCGGCTATTTCATAGAGGTCACGCGCCCGAACCTGCACCTTGTCCCCGAAGACTACACGCGCAAGCAGACGCTCACACAGGGCGAGCGCTTCATCACGCTTGAGCTTAAGGAGTACGAATCCCTGGTCATACACGCACAGGAGAGAATCACAGAACTTGAAACGAATCTCTTTCGCCACATCTGCATTGAGATAGGGAAGAGCCGCGAAGAGATTCTCGCCGCCGCATCAAGCATAGCTTATCTGGACGCGGTCGCTTCGTTTGCGGAGGTTGCAGAAGAGTTCGACTACACGCGGCCTGCGGTCGTAGATTCGCCGCAGTTGATTATCAGGGACGGTCGCCACCCGGTTCTGGAAAGAGCATTCGACCGTGAAGCGTTTGTTGCCAACGATGCTGAGCTTGGAGGCGAAGCTGCGCCGCAGATTGCCGTCATCACAGGCCCGAACATGAGCGGCAAGTCCACCTATCTAAGGCAGACGGCGCTGATAGTTCTGATGGCGCAGGTGGGAAGCTTCGTCCCGGCGCGCGAAGCCACCGTCGGCCTCTGCGACCGCATCTTCACACGTATAGGACTTTACGACCGCATCGGAAGCGGCGAATCAACCTTCATGACCGAGATGGTCGAGACCGCGCAGATACTGCATCATGCGACACCGCGCTCGCTGATTCTGCTTGACGAGCTTGGGCGCGGAACTTCTACCTATGACGGGCTGGCGGTTGCGCGCTCCGTGCTCGAATACCTGCACAACCATCCGCAGATTCAATCCAAGACTCTCTTCGCCACGCACTATCACGAGTTGACGGAATTGGCCGACACCCTGCCGCGTCTACGCAATCTTCACGTAGAGATTGCCGAAGAGGGAAGCGAGCTTGTCTTCCTCTATAAAATCAGGACGGGTAGCGCGCTCAAGAGCTACGGCGTATACGCGGCGCGTCTGGCCGGTCTTCCGCGCCCGGTAGTCCGACGCGCCGAAGTTCTCTTAAATGAATATCAATCGCAGGTGGAGCCGCAACGCAGAAGTATTGATGCCGACGCTGACGAATACAAGATGTCTTCAGGCGCAGTACGAAACGCTGAGATCACGCGAGTTCTTCTGGATGTTGACCCCAATGCTCTTTCTCCGGTTGAAGCCTTGATGAAACTGTATGAGCTTAAACAACTGGCTGAAAGTGAAAAGAAAATGAGAGCAATCAAGACCGCATGACGAAAGCTGTTTTCTCCACGCCTTGTAAGCAACCCTATCTGCTGGCTGACTGGCAAGCCTCGCATGCGGCATTGATGCCGCCTTTATCCGAAACAAACTTCTGAGCCTCAGCGAGCTTTTCATATTCACCAAGCAGAGATACTTTCGGCATGTCGTATTGCAGCTTTATCTCTGAGAGCGATTGAGTACTTACCCGAATCTTTCCATCAATGCAGTAGACTTTATAACGCGGAGCCTCTGTGATGATGTCTATGACATCTTTGAATTGCGGCGGCCCTGGCAGTCGAATGAAATGAGCTTCAGTACCTCCGGCTTCCCGCTGACCCTTTAGAATCGCATCATTAACTCTGTTCGGGGAGAAATCGAATGTATCCAAATTGGGTTCCGGGGTGCAGGAGGAAGTGTCTTCGGCAGGAATCTCCCTACAGGTTCTCGTCGGCCTTAATTCAAAAATCTCCACGAACCGACCCTTCAACTGCGTGTCCACCCTTTGCGCTTGATTGAACAGGTAATTAAAAGCGACTGACGAGCTATCCATAAAATTTTGAGGCTCAATGGGCAATTCCAGAGGGGAAGCCTCGATCAAAATAATATGTGTAGGCTTCCAGCTAAGAGCTGCATCAATCGGACTGTTATGGATGTAGCCGCCGTCTATTACCTCCATATCATACAATTTAACTTGTTCTGCAATGGGGTTGTTTTCTACCAGAGTAATCTCAGTTGTTTTGGTCGCTTCAATCGGCGCTGAATGCGGCGCACGATTCCCCATCGCAACATTTGTTAGACGACGGGGCGGAAAGACAGGGTAAATACTGCTTGAACCGATGACGACATCAAGCAGCAATGAGCGATTAGCCGGATCGTTGAATGATATGAAACGCCTGTCTACCAAAAATGAGTTGGCTTGTTTGGAAAAGTAAAAGTAAAGGTCTGCCGGAAGCTGATCGGAAGGCAGCGTTTTGTTCAGATCGTCTCCAGAAGGCAGCCGGGAAGCTGTGATGACCAGGTCACGCTGGAGCTTATGGTTTGCCATAATCCATCGGGACATATCTTTTAACTGTTCCTTGTAGCTATGATTCTGGTTGACCTGAAACTTCGGGCCGAGCAAAGCCGGGATATTATTAGCCATCGCGCTTTCCATGCCGGTGGCCGTAGACAGGCTAATCTCGTAGCGAAGCGTTAGCCCTGCGATGACTAGGCCATTAACCAGAATCGTGATGACGCTCGCGACGGCTGCATTAATCCAGATATGCCGTTTACCCATCTTGCTCTTCATCAGGCGTAGCAAAAATATTGTCACCACAATACAAAGCACCAAAACAAGCGCGGCGATGAAGACAAACCCTCCCTGACCCGGCTCCCAACCATTCAAAGCCTTGATGGCGATTGAAACCAGATAGCCGAGCACCATTAAGCTGACTGCCAGTTCGATGAATAAAAAGATGAAGAGTTTGCGGCGCGCGCTGAAACTCGGCTGTCGTTTTCCTATTACTAACCAGCCGATGGCAAAAATCAATATGCCGATAAGAAGCAGCCAGGGCGCAGACCAGTAGCTAATGAGCAGAACAAGGAGCCAAAAGTGCTGCAACGTATCTATCATCCAAAACTTGCTGGCAGAGTTCCACGGACTCCAGGCGAAGTAGCCTGCTAACAGAAACTCAACGACACCCAGGGCAAAAAGTATGATGGCGCTCCAACTCCACCACATGTCATTCGCCCGCCGGAACAGAAAGGTAATGCTTATCACAAGGGCAAGAATGAGAATCGTTTGAATGACAGCCCAGAATATTCCATAGAAGAGGCTGACGGCAGGCCAGGGTTGAAAAAACGTCCACTGATCGAATTTGACCCAGGTCTTTCTCAGCGCTTCGCGCCCATCCTTATCTTTTGAAAGACCCAGGGCAACAGAAAACGCATTGATAGCTCCACCGGAGGTGCCCACGACGAGACCGATGTCCATGTCGTCATCACCTTTACTTCGCAAATCATTGAGCTTGCTTTCAATCGCTTCTATGGCGCCGAGCTGATAAGCACACTTGGCTCCGCCTCCAGAAAGAACCAGCGCCAGTCGTATAGGCTCTTTCGGATGCTGTTCTTTATAGGTCTTGAGCATCCTCGCCAGGTCATCCAGATTAGCTCCGTAGAGCGTCTTCTGATTGATCATGGGCTTAATTTCTTTAATCCATTGGCTGACCCCCCCAGTGAATCTGTCCTGCCACTGTTTATCAACCGCAAATTTTAATTCGGTTGATCTGTTTCTCACGGTCAATAAGTCTGTCAGTAATGCTTTGTATTCTTCAAACTTGTTCTTGTATTTCAATTTCTTCTCGTCATATGTCTGATTTTGCAGCGAGGTGTTGAGAAAAACGACTTCTTGAGGTATCAGATAACGCTCAATATTGAAAAAGATTTTCTTATTCGCCTCGTCGCCGGGCGGCGGCATTTCAATCTTCTGGAAAGTGTCTTTGCAGTAATCGGGTTCAATGCCGTCCCAGACGAAAGCGACTTTGACTTTACCATCCTCTGACGGCGTGCTGACTCGCGACAGAGATTTATCCTGGCCGTATGTCCATTCAATAGTGTTGTTATTGATGCTAATACCGTTCTGTCGTAGAGCGTAAGCAGGCAGTATGTAGCCCGAAACAGATAGCGGATGAACAAACAAAAATCTGACTTGCCCTGCCTTTGCAAGTCTATCTAAGTCGGCATAAGTGCAGAGGCTCTTAGCGCTCTTACTATCGCAGGCGCTTTTGCTGACGATGCCAACCGCACGATATTGAAATGGTAGGGTGCCTTTGAGTCTGTCTTCTTGCGCCAGTGACTTGTCAACAGCCCGCTCCAAAACATGCGTCGCGATATAAGATTCCTCAATCGAAGCGGCGTCGGGCAATTCTAATAGTTCGGCCACAGGCCCTGGCGTTAGCACGGCAACGTCAATCATTTTTTTGCCGTACCAGTCCATCACCTCGCCATAGGTTCCGACTGCCATGCTGAATGTGACGTCATAATTCGGACTGGCTTTGGCGAGCGCCGCGAATAGTTCCTGGTAGCGGGCATAGGTGCTATCAAAATTTTGGTAGGCAATAATGCCGACGCGTATGACACGACTTTCCTTTGCCTGGACAAGGCTTGTCCAAACCAGAACGAGAAGAATAGCGAAAGCGCAGGTGAGCGTATGCTTAAATCGCATTGGGCATTCCTTTCAATTGACAAGCAGCTTGAAGCGCTGATGAGCTTACGTTGCATGAGTGCCGTTAGAGAGTTGACGGCGACTATGAAGCGGTTAAGAGCGAAAATAGAAAGTTCGCTGGAATCGGAGGTGTCCCGATGAAGAGCCTTCTCAGAAACCGCTCGGTTTAAGATAAGCAATTTTACTCCAAAACAAGTAAATGACAAGAGCAAAAGTTTTTTGAGCCAGCGGATTGTTAGGCCGTCAAGACGAAAGCCTTTGGCCTTCTAGAATTGTGAGTCGAAAATAGAAGTTAAAAAAGGTGCTTCGTGCGACTGATCGCAAGTCTTTATCCTTACTTTGATTAGAGATTGTCAGTGGCCGAGTGCGTCCGGGTGCTCGGCCACTTCTTCGAGGGCGACGCTGCGCGAGCGGCTTGAGACGATGGCGACACCCGCGAAAATCAGGAGCGCAGCAATCCATGTTCGACTGTTAAGAGGCTCATTCAGCACCAGCGGTGCGAGTATGAAGGCAAGCAGCGGCTGAAGGTAGATGTAAACGGCTACGGTGCTCGGCGCAACACGCGCCAGCGCCCACGCGTTTAAGTAATATGCTCCGACCGTCGGCACCAGAATAATGTAAAGAACGACGAGCCATATAAGAGGGCCTGCGCTCTGTATAGAACTGCTCTCCGCTATGCTCCATGCTCCGATGGGCAGCGTCATAAAGCTTCCGAAGATGAAAATCCAGGTGATGACCGTCAGCGCCCCGTAACGCTTCAACATATCTTTCGAGATGGCTATGTATGCGCCGTACGATAGGGAGTTGGCGACGATGAGGATATTGCCGAGCGTGTTGTTGGCGGAAAAATCTGCGCGCATTGGATCAACAAGATAGATGACGCCTGCGGCGGCCAGAATGATGCCGAAGATTCTGCGCAGGGAGATGCTGTCTAGCCCCAGGAAGAGACACACCAGCAGTGTGAAGATGGGAATGGTCGTGCCCAGAAGCGTGGCGTTGATAACGGTCGTGTAAGAAAGTCCTTTGACGAACAGAAACTGGTTGAGGACGACGCCCAGCATGCTGTAGAGCAATAGACGTGCGTAATCCCTGCGGTTGACGATACGCACACGCCCCATGATTTTTTGAAGAATGAGGAAAGCAATAGCGCCGCCGCTGACGCGAAAGGCCACGAGCGCAGCAGGCGGAAGAGCGCGCAAAGCAATCTTGCCGAAAATCGGCCACGTCCCGAACATGACCTGCACCATAAAAAGCGCGACGTGCGGAGCATAACCGGCATGGCGCACGCGCATCCCGCTTCCTCTCAGCAAGAAACTTCCCCCTCGTTGGCTGGCAATACATACATAGCTTCAGGTAATAGAAAAGAGGACGGGTTATAACTCTTCAGTCCCGTAGGGACGATTGGCAATAGCCCAGTGCTTCAGCACTGGGAATGCGTGATGAAGAATAATGTTGAGTCCCGTAGGGACGACTGAACAAAGCAATAAGAGTTTCAGTCGTCCCTACGGGACTCAATTCTTTATACCCCTGCTGTTCCCAGCCTGAAGTCTGGACACATTTATAAATCGGCCTCCAGATTGAGCCGACATTGATGATCGAGAAGTTGCCACAAGCTGCCATCCTGCGTCAGCAACTCAAGGACTGCGCGCACTAAGCTCAACTCCGAGCGCGCCCGCCGCCG
>DASWQH010000011.1:0-15033 GCA_036403815.1 Pyrinomonadaceae bacterium
TAGAGGTTACGCAGTTGAAAGAAAATGTAGTAGAAAAAGGGCCTGAATCCGCCCAAGTGTTCTGACGATGACTACATTAACTTTGTCATTGCCACGCCGCGCTCGGTGAGTGCGACTGAAGCAGCTAAAGTACAAGGCGACGAAGAGCAAGCACCAGCCCATGATGCTTTCACTCGCTTGCTGCATCGCCTTGAGCCTGATGCCGAGACATTGTGGCGGGAAGCCGAGAGCCAGGTCAGCTTGCGCCAAGGCATCCTTGTCATAGACGCCTCGACCTTGGACAAGCCTTACGCTCGCAAGATGGAACTGGTCTCTCGCCATTGGTCGGGCAAGCATCACCGGGTGGTGAGTGGCATCAACCTTGTCACTTTGCTGTGGACTGACGGCGACCGTCACATCCCGGTGGACTCTCGCATCTTTGACAAGAAGAAGGAGTCTTTGACCAAGAACGACCATTTTCAAGCAATGGTCAAAGAAGCCGGAAAGCGTGGCTTTGAGCCTGCGTGCGTGCTCTTTGATAGTTGGTATTCGGGCCTGGAAAACTTGAAATTGAATCGCTCTTTCGACTGGAGGTGGCTGACCAGGCTGAAGTCCAATCGCAAAGTTAATCCCGACCGCCAGGGCTTGCGTGCTGTCAGCGAAGTGGAGATCGGAGCACAGGGGCGCATCGTCTGGCTCGAAGGTTATGGCCTGATTCGAGTGTTCAAGATAGTCGCCACAGACGGCGACGTTGAACTGTGGGCGACCAATCATCTTGAGCTGAGCGAGTTGGAGAGAGTCCGTTTTGCTGGCTACTCGTGGACGATTGAGAACTATCATCGCGGCATCAAACAGTTTTGCTTGATTGAAAGAGCGCAGGTGCGCTCTGGTCGCGCGTGGCGCAATCACATCGGGCTGTGCCTGCGAGCGTTTCTGAGGCTGGAAAGTCATCGTTATCACAAAGGCATCAGTTGGGTTGAAGCGAAGACGGCAATTATCAGAGAAGCGGTGCGCGCTTATATCGCTAATCCGCTGTATTTGCTTATCCCAACTGCGTAACTTCTAAGAATGTTTAATCGACTATCTAATTGACGAAGACTCAAAATACTGTAAAATTCCTAAACACGACGCCTACATTACGCAAAGTAACTTAACAAATGAATTACGGAAAATTGTCCGAGACCGTTGAATTATAGTTCCTTGATTCCTGTTATGTAATAAGTTTAATCAAGAGATAGAGACACATATTCTGCAACAACCCGCCCTAGTGTTTACTTCTTTTTCTTATCTTTAGGTGGCCTGCCTCTATTACCAATCTCTACATTCTTCAAATCGCTTCGCTTAATCATGTGCGAGCGCCCGAATTTCTGCGCTGGCAATTTGCCTTCTAAGATTAACTGCCTTACGCGGGAATCAGACACGCCAAGCTCAGCCGCAGCCTGCTCAGTTGTTAGAAACTCATTCATACAAGCTTTTTACCACGAAAGAAAATCTAACGCAATCGTGAACATTTCTCTTGCATAACTCTAACGATTACGTTAGAATATCCTTGTCAGTTGGAAATGTAAACGACCTCAAAACCGGAGAATCCAGAAATGATAGAGCTACTTAATGCTGAACAACTAGCCAAAGCAACCGATAGAGCCAAATCAGGCAATCTCTTCGTTCAACCTACAACCTTTCTTCGCCAATATCAGGTTACCAACCGAGAGACAGGAGCGAAGTACACCGTTGATTTCTTCGTTCGTAAGGACGGGAAGAGATTCGGACATTGTACGTGCAAAGCCGGAGAGAGAAATCTAGCCTGCAAACATTTGAGCGCGGCGGCTGGTTTTCACGTTATGAGGATGACAGCGCAGCGCGAAGCTAAAAGAATTGCAGTAATGCCGCAGGCAGCTTAAAGCAGTGGGCTTATCAAAGACGGCAATCTTCGATAAGCCCTTACATCCACCTTCAAACCCGCTATCAACAGGAGAAAGAAAGATGCTTAATAAAGCTACCACCGCAACCGATACCAATACAACAACCGTTCGTTTTCCTTTAGGACGAGTCTTCTTAACTCATGGCGCTATAGAGGCTCTACGTGAGGCAGAACAGCCCGCAGAAGGGTTTTTAGGCCGTCATGCGAGGCTTGGGGCGTGTTATGTGACGACGACCACAAGGAAAATCTGTTCAGCGTAGATAAAGAGTTGAGGATTTTCAGCGCATACAAGACAGCGAAAGGAGAGAAAATTTGGTGTGTCACTGAGGCTGACCGCTCAGCTACTACTCTGCTTTTACCGAGTGAATATTGATGTAGAATAGGATGTAAGCGAGCCGTCAATGCTTAATGCGGAGGCGGCTCAAACTAACGCTTAATTAGGGCAGATTTCGCGGGATTAAGTGAATGAAAAAGTGAATGGAGAAGAGAAATGGTAGATACCTTAATGGTTTTTCCTTTTACCTCTTCCTTGTAAGGGAAGCCGTCTACCATTGACGTACGTGCCTCTAAAATAACTTTGATGCTCAAAAAGACCCGGGCGTCTTGACGCTGGTCTCGCGCGCCGCGCCTTTCCTTGACACGTCCGTTTGAAAGAGCATTCGCAGCCGGGATGGCTTCAAGCTTCTACGGCAGCGAATAGTCATCCTAAGAAAAGAAGCCGAGAGTGTCAAGCCGAGCGGGCTTGAACCATTTTCAAAGCAGCCAGACAGGCAACTCCGACTCCGAGCGTGCTTTCACATGCTCTTCATTCTGCGCTCTATTTTCTCTGGCTTCGGCTTGAGGCGGCGCGGTCTTTTGAGAGTCGTCTCGCGTCTGCTCGTCGCCTTCCTGCCTCTTCCCGGCACCGACAGGCTTGATGATTAGCTCGTTAACCTGATCGTCCAGTCTTCCTATGACGCCCATCTTGAATGTATTCCTTCCCTGATAGCTTTGCGTGTTGCGCCGATAGCATTGAAATGGCGCATGGTGAGTGGTAAAAAGATTAGAGGCAGTTGGAAATCCACCGTCTCCCCTTTACCATTCATTATCCGGTTTCTTCGTCCTGATGACAGTTTATGATTGTAAGTAAGAGTCTGGCAAACAGGAAAACCAAGATGACGATGCGTGCTTGGCTGGTTTTGACAGCCGTCATTGCGAGCCTGTGTTTCGCTCTGGCTGGCGTGAGCGCGCAGCAGGATAGCAATCAGCAGAGACCTCGCAGAGCAGGGCGCACACAACCTGCGCAGCCACAATCAACGCCGACGCCGCAAGCTACGCGTCCGACCGAGCCGGGCGAAGAGGTTGGAGAAGACGATGTCGTGCGCGTAGAGACGCAGCTTGTCTCCGTTCCCACGGTCGTTACCGATAGCGCAGGCCATCCACTTGCAGGCTTGCGCGCCGAAAACTTTCGCGTCCTGGAGAACGGTCAGCCGCAGGTTGTCTCGAACTTCGCCACGGCGGACGCGCCCTTTGAAGTCGCGCTTCTGCTGGACACTTCCGGCTCAACGCGCGCCGATGTCCAGTTGATACGCCGCGCCGCCAGCCTCTTCATTGATTCGTTACGCGCAGGCGACCGCGTCGCAATCGTCAGCTTCAACATAGTGCGCGAAGAGAAGGACAGCCTCGCCACGGTTGAAATCAAAACTCCTCTGACGAGCGACCGCGCCCGCCTTCGCAGCGCTCTGGAAACCGTTGGCACAAGCAACGGCACGCCCTTCTACGACGCCCTGGAGCGAATGGGCGACGAAGTCTTCCGTGAGCAGCCGCGCGAAGAGGTGCGAGGCCGCCGTGCCGTAGTAGCATTGACGGACGGTGTTGATTCGTCCAGCGATGCGGAGTTTGCGGAGGCTCGCGCGCGCCTTCTGCGTGCAGGCGTGACCTGCTATTTCATACAGGTCAACACTGAGGATTACGTCGAAGAGCGCCTTATGCGCGACTGCAACGATTTTGGAACGCTGCGACTGTCGCGCACGCAGTTGCAGCGCTACCGTAAGATATTCGTGCCGCGAGCGCCCGCAGGCGATTACGAAAGCTTCTGCCAGTTAGGGCCGTTTGAGCGTATGCAGATCAGCCGCGACCTATACAATCTGGCGCGTGCGGAGATGTCTGACCTTGCGCGCTCATCGGGCGGCAAGGCCTTCATAGCCGCAGACCTGCGCGATGCGCGCGCCGCCTTCGCGCAAGTGGCAAACGAAATCGGCACGCAGTACAGCCTTGGCTATTACCCTACGAACAAGGCGCGCGACGGCGGCTTCCGCACCATTCGTGTAGAACTCAAAGGCGTTGCGCGTGGCGCGCAGGTACGCGCACGCGAAGGCTATTACGCGCCGAAGTGATAATACCGAGTCCCAGTCAAACGAAAGGATGAAGATGAACCACTAAATCACACTAACGGACACGAAAAGTATCTGCCTTTCGTGCTGCTTCGTGTGATTTAGTGGTTTCTCTTTCCTCTGCATAGCTTCGCCTGTACGAGAGACATTCTCGTACAAAGAAAGGAACAAGTGTAGAAGGCTTATGACGAAAAAGAAAAAAAGTAGCATCGCCCTTATGCTGGAACGGTTTTCGCATCAAGTTACAGTCTGGGCTGGTAGCTCATGGGCATTTCTCATAGCCTTGAGCGTGATTATCATCTGGGGAATCACGGGGCCAATTTTCCGCTTCTCAGACACGTGGCAACTCGTCATCAACACCGGCACCACGATTGTGACCTTCCTGATGGTGTTCCTCATTCAGCGCTCCCAAAACAAAGACGCGCTCGCAATACATCTAAAGCTCAACGAGATTGTGGCGGCGCTCGATGGTTCGAGCAATCGGTTGATTGATGTCGAAGACCTGAGCGAAGATGAAGTAAAGTTATTACACAAGTATTATCAGCAGCTCGCAACAATGTCTAAACATGATAGCAAGCTCACTATGTCTCACTCGATTGAGGAAGCGCAGGAGCGCCACGCACACAAGCTGAAAAAAGCTAGGAAATCCTAGTCGGCGTCAAAGTGATCGTTAATCGAAGCGCTTGATTCTGACTGAAGCCGATATAGCTCTTAGAAGCTGTATTCAAAGTCCCGTAGGGACGATTGATAATAGCCCAGTGCTTCAGCACTGGGAATAAGTTGTAGAGAAAAAGAGTTGAGTCCCGTAGGGACGGCTGAAAGAGATGTTCAGTCGTCCCTACGGGACTCTACTTTCATTACACAGCTTTGACCCAGCCATAAATGGCTGGGCTATTTTCAACTGTCCCTACGGGACAACTGGCGAAGCTGATTTCTCAAACAGCTCTTAAGCGATCACGTTTTACGCGCAGGTCTCTCTAAAGAAGTCACCTTCTCGACTTTCGCAGGCCACTTCCCATTGAGGAAAGTGCGTATCGCCGGAAAAACTATTTCGGGGAATTCTGCGAAGACTTGATGCGCCGCTCCGTCAACAGTCAGCAGTCGCGCATTCGGCAACATCAGCGCCCACTCGCGGCCAGCTCCGTAAGGGGCGTTGCGATCCTTTGTGCCATGTATGGTCAACACAGGGATTGAAACCCTTGCGACATCCGACTTTGAAACGTTGAGCCGCTGCACAGAGGTAAAGCTATACTGAAAATGTCTGGCTAGATTGACCGGCCATTCGTTCGGCATATCGCAGACACCGCGACCGAGCTTGTCTACATTCGCCGGGTTGCCCACCAGCCGAAAGCGCGTTACCTGCCACTGTCGCTCGCAGAACTCTTTCGGGTTGCTCTGGTCAAATCCTGTCTTCCTCAGCTCTTCAAGCTTCGCCATCTCCGCCGGGTCTGGAACAGGCTTCGCATCATTCGCCATCAGGGTCGCAGGGTATTCAGTCCCAAATTTCAACGGCACAGGCCCAAGCTGAACGAGGCGTTCTACATACTGCGGGTACTTCATAGCGTAGAGCACAACACCCATTCCCATGTACGAGTAGCCTACGAGGGTGAACTTACGTACATGAAAGTGCTGGCGCACGCGCTCTATATCTTCTATGTCTTCGCCTATGGTGAGCTTCGTGTTGTCCTGCACGGCGCTTGAATAGCCGCGATTGCGCGTGTCGTAAGAGATGACTGTGAACTGGTCGCCCAGTTGCTTGAAATCGTCGAACAGAAAGAGACGCAAGGGAACGATGATGACGCGCTTGCCGCTCCCTACCTTTCGATAGTACAGGCGAAGCCCGTCCGGAAGCGGCACGTAACCTTCTTCCAAACTCCCGCTCGCTTGATTCTGTTCTTCCTGATTCATGTCCGCGCCGTTTTCAATGTACAAATTATTTGCCGAGATAAACGACGGACAGATGTTCGCAATCAGCAGTATGAGCGACAGTATGGTTAAGCTTCTCTTCATTCTTCTTTCTCCGAAAAACGCTTCTCTCAATTTAATAGCACAGATAATCCGAGGCGCAGTAGCCTGACGGTGTATAGTATTAAACCCGAATTCTAAATGTACATCAAAATATTGTGACGAGCGGGTAGGGTTTCATGACAGGGTGGCCTCGGATGATGTCGGAATACAAAGATGGCTCTGTTTATGAAGCAATCTACAGCGCCCTTTCTTGATTGGCGGGAGATAAAAGGCATATCATTGCCATTAAAGACATTGTGAAGAGTGAGCGCCAAATATTTGCTACGTTACTGCGATGCGTGCGTCTAAGATGTCCCGTCTGCGGCGACTCGTACATCATTCAGTCTCCGTTCAAGATCAGACATCACTGCCCTAAGTGCAGCGCGCTCTATCAGCGTGAGGATGGTTTTTTCGTCGGCGCACTCACGATCAACGTAGTGACTACGGAGCTAATCATTCTGGTGCTTTACCTCGCCTGCTTATTTTTGCTGAACAGCTATCAGATGATTCTCGTTATTCTGTTCATCACAGGACTTCTGTTTCCAGTCGCCTTCTATCATCACAGTTGGAGCATCTGGCTAAGCCTTGACCATCTGGTAGAGCGGCTGCCGAAATACAAACCGGCTAAGGTTAAAGATAAATAGCCAGAGCTTAGAGTAGAGGTGAGAACGAAATGTATTGTCCTTCCTGCGGCCTTCAACAGACACAGGATTTGAGATACTGCCCGCGCTGCGGCGCTAATCTGAACCCGCCTGCGGAACAACGGGCTGAGCCTCCAAACCTGGTCGGCCCCCTCTGGGCTGTCTCGCTCGCCGTCACGTTGGTAACGCTCGTAGGGCTTGGGCTTGTCTTCACTTTTATCATGGTAGTCACTACACAGCATCTTTCGGTAATAGGCTCCATGATGCTCATCGTCATTATCTTTCTGCTCGTCATTCTCGTCGTCGCCATTCTTCTCATACGCCAGTTATCGCGTCTGCTAAGCCTTTACCATAAGCCTGACGCGCAATCCGAAAAGAGCGCGAAGGCGAAGAAGAAGAAGAATGAGATTGACGAAAGAGACGCGCGGCAGATTGAAGCTGTGCGCGAGCCTCCGCCGGACATAACAGAGAATACGACACGCACCTTCGAGCCTGTGCCCGGAGACAGGCAGACGAAACAGAATGTTCCGTGACCGGAGCGGTCTCAGCAATTGTGGTCTATGAAAAAGGTTAAAGACAAGAACGCTCAACTGATGCTTAAGCCTTCGAACGGCGATGAGAATCGTGATCTGGGGTTTGGCTCGGTCGTCGCCTCGGAGAGCCGCGAGCGGCTGCTTAATCGAGACGGAAGCTTTAATGTTGACCGCACGGGCTTAAGCTTCTGGTCGTCTTTCAGTCTCTATCACTCTCTTCTAAACATATCGTGGACTAGATTCCTCTCCGTCCTGACCATCTTCTACATCTTAACGAACGCGCTCTTTGCCTTCGCTTATATGCTCTGTGGACGCGGCTCGCTGGTGCATTTCATTGGTGAAGCCTCCGAGGTGGGATTTCTGGACGCTTTCTTCTTCAGCGTGCAGACTTTCTCGACCATAGGGTATGGAAACTTAAGCCCGGTCGGCCTTGCCGCCAACATGATTGTGACCGTCGAAGCCCTCGTCGGACTTCTCTGTGTTGCTCTCGCGACAGGTCTGGTTTTCGCGCGGTTCGCACGCCCCACGGCCAAAGTTATTTTTAGCCGCAAGGCCGTCGTCGCGCCCTATAGAGACCTGACCGCTTTCATGTTCCGCGTGACCAATGGCAGGAAAAGCCAGCTCATAGAGCTACAGGCGACTGTGCTCTTTGCCAGATTCGAGGAGCTTGAGGGCAGGCGCTTGCGCCGTTTCTATCCGCTCAAGCTTGAGCGAAATCAGGTGGTTTTCTTTCCCCTGAGCTGGACAATAGTGCATCCAATTGATGAGGAAAGCCCCCTTAAAGGACTCACAGACGAAGACTTACTACATTCCGAGGCGGAGTTTCTGGTGCTCTTCAAGGGCACAGACGAGACCTTTTCACAGGCCGTGCATACGCGCTCTTCCTATAAGGCTCATGAGGTCGTCTGGAACGCGCGCTTCAGCGACATCTACAATCGCTCGGCCAGTAGCCAGCTATTAACAGTAGATATTCGCAGGCTGCACGACATCGAGCGGGTTTGAAAAGGAAGATGATGCGGCCATAAATTCTAGATAATAGCGTGAGTTAGTCACCGTACGGATTTGCTACTATAGCGTAAGTAGGGTATAATCCTCTCTGGTTAAATTCCTTCTCTCGCGCATCAACGGTGATGCGCCCCCGCGCCTCAGGTTGTGGCGGCGGCGTTTGGATAGTACGAGAGCAGGCCGTAAACAATTTCAGAAGCCGCTCAATTGAGCATCCGAACGCGAGCCTTCGCTGCCGACCGTTACAACGAAGCCCACTTTGTTTCGAAGCTTCTTTAACGCTCCTCGATTTTAGAGGATGAGGAAGAACTATATCTTATGTCCATGAAACTTTACGTTGGAAATCTGGCTTTCCAGACGACGAACGAAGATTTACAAGCGTTGTTTGAGCAGGCCGGAACGGTCGAGTCCGTCAATGTTATTGAAGACCGTGAAACAGGCCGCTCGCGTGGCTTCGGTTTCGTCGAGATGGCCTCCAAGGAAGAAGGCCAGAAAGCTATTGAGCAGTTCAACGGCAAGGAGCTGAACGGTCGGAACCTGAACGTGAACGAAGCTCGCCCGCGTGAAGAGCGTGGTGGGCCTCGTGGTGGCGGCGGTGGCCGTGGCGGCTTCGGCGGCGGCGGCAATCGTGGCGGCGGCGGTGGTCGTCGCGACTTCGGCGGTGGTGGCGGTGGTCGCAATGACCGCTCGCCTCGCTGGTAATCTCGCCACAGAGATAACCGGTGACTCTTTACCTGAAAGCGCCCCCGGCAACAAGACGGTTCGCCGGGGGCGCTCAGTTTTGTCAGTATCAGTTTTTTGTTAGTGATGTAGCGCGCCGCCTTTGTAACAAAGAGTGTTTTGCGCGCGGAAAGAATAGATGAATTTTACCGAACTTGAACTTAAGCCCGAGCTGGCACGCATTTGCGAGTCGCTCGGATATACAGAGCCGACTCCGATTCAAAAAGAGGCTATCCCTATAGTCCTCGGCGGCTCTGACCTGATAGGCTGTGCCGAAACGGGCACGGGCAAGACCGCAGCCTTTATGCTTCCCATTATTCAGAGATTGATGGAGAAGCCGCGTCCCGGAATTCGTGTCCTCGTTATCGCGCCGACGCGCGAGCTTGCGTTGCAGATTGAAACCCATTATCGCCAGCTTGCTCCGAAAAAGAGTCCACGTTGCGCTGTCGTTATTGGCGGCACAGGCATGAATGGTCAGCGCGAAGCTTTACGGCGTGGCGTTGGTGTGCTCATAGCCACACCCGGACGCCTGCTTGATCATCTCGAAAGAAAATCGCTTGATCTCTCTCAAGTGGAAGTGCTCGTGCTGGACGAAGCAGACCGCATGCTGGACATGGGCTTCTGGCCTTCGATTCGACGCGTGCTCGAAGTGCTGCCGACCAAAAGACAGACGCTGCTCTTTTCAGCGACCATGTCTGCGGCTATAGAAAAGATAGCGCGCACGACCCTGCGAAACCCCAAGCTGGTCGAAGTCAGCCCGCGCGGGCAGGCTGCCGTGACGGTCAAGCAGACCGTTTATCCGGTCGCCGCGTCCTCAAAGACTGCGCTTCTGCTGGACTTGCTCGAACGCGAGCAAGAGTTAGAACGAGTGCTCGTCTTTACGCGCACACGACGCGGAGCCGAGCGCCTTTCGCATATACTGAAGGCGCGCGAGCATAAAGCGAATCGCATTCATGCCGACCGTACACAGCCGCAGCGCGAAGCCGCTCTGCGTGATTTCAAGGGTGGACAGACGCGCGTACTTGTCGCTACGGACATAGCCGCGCGCGGCATCGATGTCGATGCGGTCTCGCACGTGATTAATTATGATGTGCCGACCGCGCCGGAAGATTACGTGCATCGCATTGGACGTACAGGCCGTGCAGGAAAGCTTGGACGGGCGATTACGCTGGTGACGCCTGCCGAAGAGCTGTCCATGCGAGGCATTGAGCGGTTGACGGGACAGTCAATCGAGCGCGTGTTTTTGCCTGCTTTCGCAGACGCACAGAGCTTGATGACAGCGAGCTTAACTAAAACAACATCCAGACCGATGGGACGAAGCCTTAGCTCAGGACGACGCTCATTTCGCCCGCGTCGTGCGCGTTAAGCTTCTACCGGAAGCTTAACGCCGACAGCGCGTAGAGCATTGTGAAGGCACAGGCAAGACTTCTAAACGAAGGAGAATTTGATTGGCAAAAGAAGACCTGATTCCCGCAGAGGGCGTGGTGATAGATAAACTACCCAACGCCTTCTTTAAGGTACAGATTGATGGAAGCGACCACGTAGTGCTGGCTCAGATTTCCGGCAAGATGCGCAAGAACTATATACGCATTCTTGCTGGCGACCGCGTCAGCGTGGAGCTATCCCCCTATGACCTTTCAAAGGGACGTATTACTTATAGATACAAATAAGAGTCCAGAGAGTCTGTAGAGTCCTGAGAGTCTAGAGAGTCAAAGCGACTTTCTTTTCACTCTCCAGACTCCCTAGACTCTCCAGACTCTCTAGACTTATTTGAGGAGGTATGATGGAGAAGGAGACCTTTACAGTTGGCGACCGTGTGGAGAAGCTGTGTGTAGTATGCGGCGAGGAGCGCGGTCACGTAGTGGCGTCGGTAACTAAGTCTGGACGGATTTCGCGCGTCAGTTGCCCGCAGTGCGGCACGCGCAGTTCCTTTAAGACAGGCACCAGAACAAGCGAGCGAGCCTCCGTTAAAACAGGAGCACCCTACGATTGGACGCGTACCTATCGCACGGGACAGACCATGCTGCATCCGACCTATGGCCCCGGCGAAGTGATTGCCGTCATCGAGCCGCAGAAGATAGACGTGCTCTTCAACGACCGCATGCGCCGTCTCATACATTCAAGGGCTCAAGGCGTAAGCGCCTGAAGATGCCGGGCGTATATAGATTGATAAATTCAGTCTAGCCCGCATCAATCGCCTGATTTGGATGAAGGCATAAGTCTGGATGTCCTGACGTAGCGCGAAAGCTTTTGGCTCACGACATTGGTTGTGGTGAGCAGGGAAGCATTTCAAAAAAATCAAAGCCCTTGAAGGGGACGAAAGAGATTCTGTCATGAAATTCTTTCGACTCCTTCAGGGGCTTATCTGTTTCCCGCACTGAAGTGCCGGGCTATTTTCATCTAGTCCCTACCTCAACCTGAATCTCAATTTTCAAACCGCTTGTAATACCAAGTTGCAATAAAAAGAGAGGACGTGAGGTCATGCAGGTCAGTACCACCTGCGGTAACGGGCGAGTTCTGACGCAGCTTGAGACCCGCCCGGCTTAAGCAGGCGGTACTGACCTCTTTTTCTACTGCAATCTGGTATAAGAAGCTGTTCTAAACTCTTTACCGCCGCGCGAGCGGCGATTGAGAAGGTAGCCAGACGTGCAACGTCTGGAACTGAAGCGAGTTTGAGGGTACGCGCCCTGAAGGGAGCGCGTAGAATCTCACGCGCTCCCTTCAGGGCGCGAATGATAACTACACTCTGACCAGAGGCAGAGACGGACTAGCGTCCGCCTCTGCCTCTGGCTACCTTCTAGATGCGCCTTCGGCGCAAACGCTGGATGCGCCTGCGGCGCACGCCATTGATGTCTCTATCAGATTGTAAGGAAAAACCCTGACCCCGCTTCCTACTTTCCTGATGCACAAAAATCCCTTCAGCATGAGATAAAGCTGACACACAAAGCCCCCAACATAAACAGGCGAGGAAATTTCAGGTCTGTAGTCCGTATCCGAAAAGGATAAAACTGCTCACATCGGGCAAGGGGAAGTGTTGGAACAGGGGGCTAGGTAATTGTCAAAGGGATTCTACGGTCTCACCGTTTCTACAACTTCTTAACAAATCAGATTGAAAAGTAGATGAATTTCATCAGCGCCTTGATGACTTCAGGAAGAGTAGCGAGCAGGCGCGTTGACGGCTTTCCTCTGCCGGAGTGAGCAGAGAGAGAGCTAATGCGCCCGTGATTGTACGGGCGCGATTGTACATTGAAGACGGAAAAGTAATTGATCAGGGGGGAGAAAGCATGGCTACTAGGAGACAGGAAATAAGAACGCAAACAGGAGGCGAACGGCAGGAACAGTTCACGGGAGCATCCTCGTCGCAGGCATCGCAATCATCGCAAAGGGGCAGTCAAAAGACACGTGACGCATCGCCGCGAACTAATGAAAACGGGAACGGACAGCAAGGCGCAAGGTTGAAGAATGTGAAGGCGGAACGACTCGCACGAGGATTAGGCTGGTTCAGTATAGGCTTGGGGCTGGCAGAGCTTCTGGCTCCTCGCGGGATTGCACGTGTTGCGGGCGTGCGAGGCAATACCACTTTGATACGCCTGCTGGGTTTGCGCGAGATAGCACACGGCATAGCCATCTTTACGCAGGACAATAAAACGGGGAAGCCAGCCGAGGCCGTCTGGTCAAGAGTCGCGGGCGACGCGCTTGATTTGGCCTGTCTGGGCGCGGCTTTCGCTTCACCGAAGACAAACAAGGGCAGGGTCGCATTCGCCACGGCGAACGTGCTCGCAGTGACGGCGCTGGATGTTCTCTGCGCCCGGCAACTCAGCAGCAATAACGGCGCGACTAAAGGAGGAACAAATCAAGTGAAGAAGAGCATCATCATCAACCGCACGCCCGAAGAAGTCTACCAATTTTGGCGTGACTTACAGAATCTACCGCGCTTTATGAACCAACTCGAATCTGTCACCGAGACAGGCGACGATAGCTCGCACTGGGTAGCGAAAGCGCCCGCCGGAACAATCGTCGAGTGGGATGCGGTAATCACAGAGGATCGTGTGAACGAACGCATCGTGTGGCGCTCGCTCGAAGGCGCGGATGTGGATAATTCCGGGTCTGTAGAGTTCGAGACTGCGCCGGGCGGACGCGGCACCATAGTCAGAGTGGAGATTGAGTACAACCCGCCGGGCGGTGTCATAGGCGAGTGGATAGCCAAGCTCACGGGTGACGATCCGGGTCAGCAGGCGCAGGAAGCCTTGCGCTGCCTGAAGCAGGTGCTGGAAACGGGCGAAGTCGTTCTCTCGGACGGCACTTTCTGGGATAACGGCCTGTTAACGCAGCGCCCTGCACAGCCTGTGTCTGGCGAAGAGCTTCAACGGGCGCAAGGGGCTGACAGTCGCGCTGCGTCCAGCTAAAGACGCGCAAAACTTTTCGGAGTACTGATTGATTCTTAAAAGGGGGAAATAATGAGAGCGAATTGTTGGTACGGCACAACGGACGTGCGGGTCGAGCAGGTTCCCGACCCTAAAATCTTGAACCGGCGCGACGCCATAGTCAAAATCAGCTCGACGGCCATCTGCGGCTCTGACCTGCATCTTTATAACGGCTTCATGCCGACGATGGAGAAGGGCGACATACTCGGCCACGAGTTCATGGGGGAGCTTGTAGAGGTCGGGCCTGACGTGAAGAACCGCAAAGTGGGCGACCGCGTGGTCGTCTCCTTCCCGATTTCCTGCGGCAACTGTTTTTTCTGCCAGCAGGAGATGTTCACCTTGTGCGAGAACTCTAACCCGAACGCGTGGATGGCAGAGAAGATGTTCGGCCATTCGCCCTGCGGCATCTATGGCTACTCGCACCTGACGGGCGGCTTCGCAGGCGGGCAGGCCGAATATGCGCGCGTGCCCTTTGCAGATGTCGGCACGCTCAAGGTTCCAGACAATTTATCCGACGAGCAGGTGCTGTTTCTTTCGGACATCTTCCCGACGGGCTACATGGGTGCGGAGATGTGCAACATCAAGCCGGGCGACACGATAGCGGTCTGGGGCTGCGGCCCTGTAGGGCAGTTCTCTATACGTAGCGCCTTTCTGCTCGGAGCCGAGCGCGTCATAGGCATCGACCGCTTCCCTGAAAGGCTGGCGATGGCCGAAGCGGGCGGTGCCGAGACCATCAACTATGAAGAGGTCAATACCTACGATGCCCTCATGGAGATGACCGGCGGGCGCGGCCCAGACGGGTGTATTGACGATGTTGGTTTAGAAGCGCACGGCGGGCACGGTGTCGTCTATGCTTACGACCGCGTCAAGCAGGCATTGATGTCGGAGACGGACAGACCCATAGCCCTGCGCGAAGCGATCATGGCTTGCCGCAACGGCGGCACGGTCTCTGTCATAGGCGTCTACGGCGGACTGATAGACAAGTTCCCTATGGGGTCTTTCATGAACCGTAGCTTAACGATGAAGACAGGGCAATGCCACGTGCAGCATTACTGGGGCAAACTGCTTGAAAGAATTGAGAAGGGAGAGATAGACCCCAGCTTCGTCATCACGCACCGCATGCAGCTTGGCGATGCGCCGCATGGCTATGATATCTTCACCAACAAAGAGGATAACTGCATCAAGATCGTCCTGAAGCCATAGAAGCTTGATGCTCAATAACGCAGATGCAGGGCGATTAAAGCTACGGAGCGTTCAAGACAAAAGTATATCGTTGCTCTTAGCTCCGTAGGAGCTAGTACTTCGTCAGCCTAGTTTTGAGGATTAGCTCTTTGAACGGGTATAGTTTGGTTCAGACTGACGAATGGAGACTGACCAGCTATGCCCAAGAAAAAGTACCTTGTTGATTTATCCTCGGACGAGCGCGAAGAG
>DASWQH010000012.1:0-146621 GCA_036403815.1 Pyrinomonadaceae bacterium
CTGGCTAGTGGAGGCGGTGATAATACAGTGAGGCTGTGGGAAGCCAGCAGCGGTAAGCTGCTGCGCACCCTCGAAGGGCATACGGGTAACGTTTTGAGCATAGCGTTCGACCCTGAAGGAGAGATGCTGGCTAGTGGAAGCCGTGATAATACAGTGAGGCTGTGGGAAGCCAGCAGCGGTAAGCTGCTGCGCACCCTCGAAGGGCATATTGATGCCATTGACTCTGTCGCCTTCTCTAAAGACGGGAAACTCCTGGCCTCTAAGAGTGAGGATGAAACTTTGCGCCTCTGGAACTGCGAAACATGGGAAACGGTTGCTGTCATCCCTGAGCCGACAAGGTCCACTTGGTCGCCATGCCTCGCATTTCATCCCACATTACCGCTGCTAGCTGCGGCTGGGCTTGAGACAACAGTCAACCGGGAGCGTGAAGGATTCAATCCGATTCACCTGTGGGAACTGGACTTCGACCTGCTGCTCGGCAAAGCGCGGAAGGCTAAGCCATCGGTGGAGGCGGTGCATCACACGACGGCCAAGATTGTCTTAGTCGGAGATTCGGGCGTAGGCAAGACTGGACTGGGATGGCGGCTGGCTCATGGGGAGTTCAAGGAACATTCTTCAACGCATGGGCAGCAGTTCTGGGTGGTGGATGAGCTTGGCACGCGGCGCGATGACGGGACGGAGTGTGAGGCTATTCTGTGGGATTTGGCGGGGCAGCCTGATTATCGTTTGACTCATGCCCTGTTCCTTGATGATGCGGATTTGGCGCTTGTTTTGTTTGACCCGACGGATAACCGCGACCCGTTGCATGGGGTGGAGTTCTGGTTGAGGCAGCTCAAGACAGGTCAGGCATCAGTGCAAGAGGCGAAAGAGGGAGAGAAGCAAAAGGTCTGTCCGACGATACTCATTGGCGGGCGCGCTGACCGTGGCGAGGCGCGGTTGACGCAAGAAGAATTAGATGAGTTCTGTCGCCAGCGAGGCATTAGCGGCGGGTATCTTGCGACCAGCGCAAAGGAAGACATCGGGCTGGACGAGTTGATGCGGCGTATGAAGGAGCAGATTCCGTGGGAGCAGAAGAGCGCGACGGTGACGACGGTCACTTTCAAGCGCATTAAGGATTATGTGCTGGGGATGAAGGGGAATCGCCGTCTCAGGAAGGCGATTGTCAGCCCGCAGGACTTGCGTGAGCGTTTGGAGAAGACGAGCAAGCGTTGGAAGTTTACGGATGCGGAGATGATGACGGCGGTCGGGCATCTGGCTAATAACGGTTATGTGAGAGTGCTGAGAACTTCCAAAGGTGAAGAGCATATCCTGCTTGTGCCGGAACTGCTCAATAATCTGGCGGCATCGCTGGTGCTGGAGGCGCGTCGGAATGAGAGAGGCTTGGGTTCGCTGGAAGAGAAGCTGTTGCTGGCGGGCGAATACAAGTTTCGGGAGTTGGAGAAGCTTTCGGAAGAGGAGCAGAGTATCCTGCTGGATTCGGCGGCGCTACTGTTTCTCAAACATAACGTCTGCTTCCGCGAGACAGACCCGCTTGGCGGGAAGTCGTATCTGGTCTTTCCCGAATTAATCAACTTGAAGAAGCCGCTCCTGGAAACGGAACAGCCGACTGAGGATGGCGTGTCGTATACGTTGAGCGGCGCGGTGGAGAATGTGTATGCGTCGCTCGTGGTGCTGCTCGGCTACACGCAGACGTTCACGCGCACCGATCAGTGGCGCAGTCATGCCCGTTATGAGGTGGGCGACCACTTAATCTGCGGCTTTCGGCAGGACGGCGAACGCGAAGCTGAGCTGGATTTGGTGCTGTACTTCGGGACGGATGTTGGTAAGCCTGTGCGGACGCTGTTTCAGGGATTGTTCGAGAGCTTTCTGGCACGCCGCAATCTGAGCGTCTTCCGCTACGAGCCTGTAGTTTGCTCCAAAGGCCACGCACTTAATCGAGCAGTTGTGCGCGAGCGGCTTCGCAATGGCAGCGAATTCGCCTTTTGTCCGGAATGTGGTGATAGGCAAGTATTACCAAAGGCAGATGAGCCAATCCAGTTGACGCAGAATGAGCGGCGCAAGGTGCAAGAGCAACAGTGGTTCGCCGCCCGCAGGTCGCGCTTTGAGCAGGTACTCTTTCAGGTAGCATCATACGTGGAAGACCAGAAGCTAAAGCGGCCAGAGTGCTTCATCAGCTATGCATGGGGCGAGAAGGAGCAGGAGCGTTGGGTAGAGCGTAGTCTGGCAACCGACCTACAAAAAGCTGGTATCAATGTCTTGCTCGACCGTTGGGAGAACTCGCGTATAGGGGCGAGTGTGATGCGCTTTATTGAGCGTATAGAAGAATGCGATAAAGTTATAGTGGTGGGCACACCGGCCTACAGGAAGAAGTATGGAAATAAGGAGACCGAAAAAGGCTTTGTGGTTGCGACAGAGGGAGACTTGATAGCTCCGCGTATGCTTGGCACGGAAGATGAAAGGGAATCTGTTCTGCCATTACTTCTATCCGGGGAAGAAAAGCAATCTCTTCCTCCCTGGCTACAAGGCCGGGTTTATGCTGATTTTCGGAATGATCGAGACTACTTCTCTATGGCCTTTGATTTGATTCTGACTATCTACAACATCGCTCCCAGTTCTCCAGCCGTGGCCGACCTGCGCGCGTCTCTAAGGGATTTAGCGACGCGGTAGCGCGGTGTTGATAGGTGGGTTTGTGAAAACCTTAATCTTCAATCCCAACAGCCCGCGCTATGATGTATATCAATGACCTGCCGGTGTTCCCCTTCAGGCGCTTTGCCCAGGATGTCTGAAACTCAGGCCATTCGGAGGGAAGGACAGTTCCTCTTTCACATATCTCAAATCCGGCGTTTTTATATTCCGTTGTGAGGACGGAGTCTATATGTTCGATTGATATGAGGGGAAGCCCAAGGCGTTCTATCTCCGTGCGATCCCGCGCAGGGTCAAGCCCTATTACCACTTCAAGCAAAGCATCGTTGGAACAGACGCGCCTTATATTCTGTAGCACTTGTTTGTCGCCGACCATTACGGCGCGCAACAGGCTGCCCCAGGGAAAGTGTATGTGTACTTCGTTGGCTATGCCATCCAGCTCCGTTGGGAGGTCTTCGACCGCCGATTGCAGGAACAGAACATTAGGCAGACCGCCCTTCGCCGGTTTCCTGTGAACCTTCTCCGACACCTTCTCCAACGGGCGAGCGTTGGCATCCACCCCTATGTAAAACTTCTTCGGGTTCCGGCGCGCACACTGGTATACAAAGAGACCGTCTCCCGTCCCTATGTCTATCACTACGCCGTCGCCTGTAAGGGGCGATAAGTTCTCGGAAGCTTTCGTTATCGAGTTATCAGATGGTTCTACCACGAATACGTTTTAGCATTGAGCACATCCCTTCTGTCAGAGCAGTATAGCCACGGTCTCAAGTCCCGGCAACAGCAAAAATGTTATATCTGCCGTCTCCTGCCGCCGAGCGCTTCGCCAGGATGAGGTGTTAACTCGCTTAGCCGATTTCGGACACAGGGCTTAATGGCCGGTTATCTACCGCGACTGACTTTTACAGACTTGTCCATATAAATCTGCATATAGATTTCCCCACCCTTCACGTTTTCGTTCGGCAGCCAGGTTATCATCCAGAGCTTACCTGTATCGCCGTCAGGCCCCAGGCGCGCGGAGTCAATGTAATGCTGGGATGCCTCTATCTGATGCGTCGCGGCATACTGGTTGGCAATGGTCAGAGCCTCATCAATCAGTAAACCGGGGCGGCCTGTATTTGTCGGGTGAATAACCGCGCTGCCTGTCACCTGTGTAAGCGCAAGGGTCAAGGTGATGATAAGCAGGAAGATAATCTTCATAAATAATTCTCCATTCTCCTTACTGGATCAAAAAGCCTGCGCCTCTTAGTCTTATGCGGGAGGCCGGTGCCAGTAGCCTTCATGTACCTTGATGGCTTCTTCGACAAGGAGCGGGCCTGATACTTCGACGCGCTGGCTTGCTCTACTGAAAAGCTCGCGGCAGGGAACCAGAAAGTCGCCGCCCGCAAGCTTTGCCAGCCCTTCGCTCGATAAAGCATAAACAACTCTACGAACACCAGCCCAGTAGATTGTGCCTACGCACATGGCGCACGGTTCGCAGCTTGTATAGAGAGTCGAGCGCGCAAGCTCTTCCGGCGAGAGTGCTCGAATCGCTTTCTGGATGAGATTGGTTTCGGCGTGGGCTGTAGGGTTACGCTCGGTGTTGACTGTGTTCTCCGCCATCAACGCGATGCTCTCATCAATCGCTAGCAGAGCACCGAAGGGATGATTGCCGCTCTCTCTAGCACTCGCCGCCAACTCAATCGCTCGTCGCAGGAATTGCTCATCTATCTTCATAGCAGCTTACACTATCGCACTTCTCTAATGCTTAACACTTTCAGCAGAAAATCGTCCGGGTCAATGCGTACTTCTGTGGGGCGGCGCGCGAGCGTGAAGCGGGCGACCGATTCTTTGCCGATCGGTCGGATCAGGTCTCGCTTTGAAGTATTGCCGGGCATGACGAATTCTACTGCGAGCGGTGTGAGAAAGGCTTCATCGCGCTGCATCTGGTTCAGGGTGATGGTGAGCGTGCCTCCCTGCTGGCCTGACTCGCTCCAAGCCCAGCTTGCTTCATAGCGCGGGTGGCCGCTCTTGTAAACCCAGCGCGTGAAGAATTCCTTCAGGTCTTGTCCAGAAGCCTTTTCCAGCGCCGCGCGTAAATCTTCCGTCGTCGCATTACCCTCTTTGTGCGCGTTGTAGTATTCGCGTATGCCTCGGAAGAAGACCGTATCGCCCAGCATCCCGCGAAGCATGTGAAGCACCCACGCGCCTTTCTGATAATTGTTGCCGTTCAGAAGCGCGAAAAGCTCCGGCGTCTCTGTGTCGTGAATCGGAATGCGATGCTCGCGCTCGAACACGAAATAGGTTTCGGCCTGTCGCCGCATGTAGGCACGGAAATCTTCGCGCCCGTCGTACTGCTCTATGAAGAGACCTGCAAAGTAGGTGGCGAAGCCTTCGCTCAGCCAGAGGTCTGCCCAGGTCTCTTCGGTGACGGAATCGCCGAACCACTGGTGCGCTATCTCGTGCGCCGTGACCTCTTCGAGCGAGCGACGAATCTGGAAGCGCGTGCTCATGCTTTGCGATGCGCGCTCGTTGAAGAGCGAGCCGGGGAAGACAATCGCGCTCGAATTCTCCATCCCGCCGAAGCGCGTTGCCGCGACGATGAGCGCCAGCTTTTCGTATGGATAGGGGGCGACACGCTCGCTGAAGAATTCAAGAGTGGCTGGTGCGGCGCTGAAGCCCTTAACGGCATAGTCTCGGTCGGTTTGCGGGACATAATACGAGAGCGGCGTCGCTGTGCGCTCCGCTGGCTGAAGGAGAGCGAATTCGCCCACGGCTATAATCATGCAGTAGGCCGGAATAGGCTTCGACTCCGTATAGACCCAGGTGATTGTTGCGCCCGCATTCTCGTGTTTCTTTGTTAACTGCCCGTTGGCTACGACTAGCGTGCGCTGCGGTGCTGTGACGGTGAAGCGCACTGTAGCTTTGGCCGAAGGATGGTCAAGGCACGGAATCCAGTGATGCACGCGGTCAGGCCAGTTGTCGCCCGTGGCAGAAGGCCGCCCCGCCTTGTCCTTTGTCAGTATCAAACCATCCGCAGGTCGCCCGTGGTAGTTGACAATAATTTCCAGCCGCTCGTCTTTGTTCGCAGGCTTCGGAAGCGTGACGTTGAGACGACCCTTCACCTGTTCGAAGCGCGCCGGACGGTCGCCAACGGTAACGGAATCCACCGTCATCGCGCCGAAATCCAGATCGACGATTGTGAGCGGCGCTTTCAAGACGTAGATGCTGATTTTCGTGCGCGCCCTTGTGATTTCCGTCAACTGGTCGTTGAGCGTCAAGGCAACGTCGTAATCCAGAGGCCGCCATGTGTCTACGACGCGCTCCGGTCTTTCTGCAAGCGCGAGTTGAAAAGTTGAAAGAAGAAGAAGGAGCGCTAGAAGAGGAAGCGAAAAGCGCAGTCGAGCAGCTCTGTTTTCTGTCATCGAGTATCCTTGAATGTTCATGCTAAAGATTAACGAAGCCCAAGCATCAGGAGCGCGGAGCGGTCTGAGACTTCGCCGCCCTTGTCCTGCCAGTCACGATAGGGGATAAGCTCTTCTTCCGTCACAGGGCGATTGCCCAGGCGCGCTGCGGGCGTTCGCTCAAAGGCTCGTTCCGTGAGCGCCATGTGTGCCACGCGCGTGTGCAAAGTTTCGGGCGCGTTGAGCGCTGCTTCGGCAGTCTCTATGTCAGGGAACAACTCTTCGTAAGCCTTCAGATGCCAGACGGATTCGCCAGCCTCGCCTTCGACGGCCAGCACGCGAAGGATGCCGAAACCGCTCTCAAGCTGAAAGATTAAATCATCGCCCGGAACGAATTGATGCGCCATAGCCTTTAACCGAGTCTCTATTGCTGTTAAGAAAGAGAGAACATCTATCCTCAAAGCTTAGCACAAACAAACTGAAATCTCAGATGGGAAATCGAACAGGCACTATGTGCCTTGTCCGTAAGCGACAGCAGGAGACAAACCACGAATTCACACGAAACGGCACGAAGCAGCGGCAGCCCTTTAGTGACGTTTCGTGTGAATTCGTGGTTTCTTCTTCTGATGCCGAGAGTGATTAGACCTTGCGGGCAGGCAAGAAAGCCGTTGCAAATAGAAAGTCGAAAATCTACAATCCAGAATCCGATGGCGCAGTTCGACGCAAATAAAGATTACTACGACACGCTCGGCGCGAATAAGGATTCGACCGGGAGCGAGATTGATCGTCTGTACAAGCGGCTTGCGGTGCAGCACCATCCGGATCGCGGAGGCTGCGAAGAGGAGATGAAGACTCTAAACGAGGCTTACGGAGTCTTGAGAGATGCGGAAACACGTCGCGCCTACGATGCAGAGCGTCATAATTATTCGGACGATAGCGAAAACGACTTCGATGAAGATTACGCGCCCGTTTCGTCGCCCGGTGCAACCGCAGATGCAGTTTCGGGTCAATTCGTGGGCGCGGCTCTCTGTCTCGCTGCCGGACTCTTTCTACTGCTGCTCGTGCGCTTTCAGTGGATGTGGTTTCTATGGCCTATGATTATACTGGCTGCGCTCGTCATCTTCTTCGGCGTGCTGATGGCGCACGGCGCTATGCTCTCCATGCGCGAGCAGTATGACGCAACGCATCCGGCGCACCGCCACACAGGATTGCAGGAGGCTGCCTTCTGGTCTCTGGTCTGCGCCGGAGGCTACGGCGTTTATCTGGTGATGACTGCGGTGTGATTGTCTTATGGAGGTAACGGGACTCGACCTGCTGTTTCTGGAAGTCAATAGCCTGGAAGAGTCTTTACGTTTCTACCAAGAGCAGTTGGGATTTGAAGTCCTGACGCACACGCCCGAAGCTGAGCCGCCGATGGCGACTGTGCGCGCAGGACGCACGCGCATCACCTTTGTGCAGCAACTCGAAACGATGCTCAGGCGCGGTCGCGGCGTACATTTCTTCCTGAGCGTGACGAATGTTGATACCTTCTATGGATTGCTGACGACGCGCGGCGTTGATCTAAAGCCGCCGGTAGACGAAGGCTGGGGTGGCCGCTTCATCACGCTTGAAGACCCGGACAAGTACAGGCTCTTCTTTGTTACATGGGACGAAGGCATATAGATTTTTCAATCGTACACTCCCGGCAATCGCTCAAGACCTGACAACTTCAAAAACTTCATCGGTCTGGGAAAGGAGCGCGGTCAATGCCAATGCAGCACGTAGAGAATCTGTTGAGGCGCTATAAGGGGCAGGTCGTCAATCTTAAAACCTGTTCGGGCAGCGTCTACGAGGGAGAAGTGGCGGAGATTACGAACGACTACGTGGCGCTGAAGATAACGAACGGCGACGATGGCCGCGACACTGTCTTCGTAGTCATACACGCCATCGAATCCATGCTGCCGCGCGGCTCGGCAGGATAAGAAAACAACAGGCTCTATCTTTTCTTCCGCACAGCAGCTAAAATACACTCTATAAATTTCGGCTCCTCCCGAAGCCTCTTGGTAATCTCTCTTTTTTATGCGTTACGTAAATAATCCGCCGAACCCGTGGCTCAAGTACACGGTCGAGTGGCTGGGCGAGCCGCCCGAAGCCGAGCTGGAAGTCTTCGAGGAGACCGAAACCCGCTCCATCATCACGCACAACAATAGCCCCGACGTTGGCTTCGATTATTCCGTCAACTGTTATAGAGGCTGTTCGCATGCCTGTACCTACTGCTTCAGCCGCCCGACGCATGAATACTTAGGCTTCGGCGCGGGCACGGATTTCGAGCGCAAGATTGTCGTCAAGGTGCGCGCGCCGGAACTGCTGCGCAGGGAGTTGATGCGCAAGAGCTGGCAGGGCGATCAACTGGTCTTCTCTTTTACTTCCGACCCATACGTGCCACTCGAAACGCACTATCGTTTGACGCGCCGCTGTCTGGAAGTCTGCCTTGATTTTCGCAACCCCGTCGGGATAGTCACAAAATCCGCCCTCGTCAGGAGAGACATTGACCTCCTCAAACGTTTGAGCGAAGAGGCTGGGGCGTCAGTCTTCTTTACCATTCCGTTTGCCGATTGCGATATAGCACGCGCGCTTGAGCCGTTTGCGCCTTCGCCGGATGCGCGCTTTAAGGCTATGCGGGAATTGTCGGAAGCCGGAATCGAAACCGGCATAGGCATCGCCCCGGTCATACCCGGACTCTCCACAGACATTCCAGAGCTACTCAGCCGCGCGCATGACGCAGGAGCGCGCAGGTGCTTCATGACTATCCTGCGGCTGCCCGGCTCGGTCGCAACATATTTTGAAGAGAGCTTGCATGAGCGCCTTCCTTTGAAAGCAGACCGCATCATCAGCCGCATACGCGAGGCTAGAGAGGGGCGTTTGAACTCAAGCCGATTCGGCGAGCGCATGCGCGGGCACGGCGAATACTGGAAAGCAATCGAGCAGCTTTTCCGTATTCATTCCGAGCGGCTCGGCTTCAACCAGCACAGGGAGCATGGTGCCTATTTTCACAATGAGAAAACTTTTCGTCGTCCGACACTGCAACGTGAACTTTTTGATTGACTCGGAATGCTCTCTCTTCATTATAATGAAGAGCACTCTTTCTGGAATCCGAAAACAAAAGGGGAGGTGGTCGTAAAAGATGATGACGATCAGGGACGTGATACAGAATCGCGAGCCGTATTCCGTGTCTGCCACAACCACAGTGCTTGAAGCGGCGCAGTACATGGCCGAGCGAAAGATCGGAGGAGTCTGCGTGCTGGATGATGATGGCCGGTTGGTCGGCATCCTGACCGAACGCGACCTCCTTAATCGCATCGTGCTCGAAAGACTAGACCCCGCGAATATTCCTATCAGGGAAGCGATGGGCGAATTGCAGGCCGTCATCGAAACCACTGACACGCCACACGAAGCGCTCGAAAGAATGGAGATGATCGGTCGTCGTCACCTGCCCGTAGTCGAAGGCGACCACTGGATAGGGATGCTCTCGATGCGCGACATCCTGCGCGTTGAAGTCAGCGAGCAGGGCGACGAATTAAAACTCCTGCACGAATACATCAATACCTGAGCAAGAAAGATTTTAACTAAAGGAAGAGCGTTGTTCTCTTAAGCCCCTGAAAGGGGCGACAGAGTGTAGCCCACGGCGTAAGCCGTGGGAATAGAGCAATATTAAGAAGTTAAAGCCCCTGAAAGGGGCGAAAGAAATCTGTGCTTGATTATCTTTCGCCCCTTTCAGGGGCTTTCAATCTTTTGTACGTCTGTTGTCCCACGGCTTACGCCGTGGGCTACATTCTACCGCCCCTTACAGGGGCTGAATGAACAAAATCTTTCATTCGTTTCGTGTGAATTCGTGGACAACTCTTTTATCTAATCGTTAAAAGACAAGAAAAAACTTTAGAGAGGCAATTTCAGTATGAAGCGACTTCTGTTTGCAATTTTAACACTAAGCACCATTTTCGTTCTGGCGTGTGGGAGCGCGCCTACGGGGCGGGGCGCAGGCGAAGTCGAGAGCACGCAGGCGAGCGGTGTGCAGTTTCGCGTCGAGACGGTCGTGAGCGGCCTGGAAGTTCCCTGGTCAATCGCGTTTGCGCCGGATGGCCGCATGTTCATTACAGAGAGACCAGGACGGGTGCGCGTCTTCGAGAAAGGGAGTCTGCGCCCGGCTCCGATTGCCACTATAGAAGATGTGCGCTCGGCCAGCGAGAGCGGCTTGATGGGGCTGGTGCTTCACCCGCAGTTTGCTACGAATCATCTGCTCTATCTTTCCTATGCATATGCTGCTGGAGACGGGCAGCAGGTGCGCGTGGTGCGTTACCGCGAGACTGGAGATGCTTTAACAGATCGCAAAGTTATCATCGAAGGCATTCCGGCTGCGCCGAATCATGCAGGGTGTCGCCTGCGCTTCGGGCCTGACGGAAAGCTTTACATCACAACGGGCGATTCTACGGAGAGAGAGCTGGCGCAGAAGTTGGATTCGCTGGCCGGGAAGACCCTGCGCCTGAATGACGACGGAAGTGTGCCGCCGGACAATCCTTTCGTTTCTCAGCAGGGCGCTAGACCCGAAATCTGGTCTTACGGCCACCGCAACGCGCAGGGCATAGACTTTCAGCCCGGCACGAACCTGATGTTTCAAACCGAGCACGGCCCTTCAGGCTTCGACGGCCCCGGCGGAGGCGATGAGGTCAACATTGTAGAGCGCGGCAAAAATTATGGCTGGCCTTTGATTCATCACCAGCAAACGCGTGAAGGTTTGGAATCGCCGCTGCTGGAATACACGCCCGCCTGTGCGCCTGCGAGCGGCATGTTCTATCGCGGCTCTCTGTTCGCGCAGTTTCGCGGCAACTTCTTCTTCGGCTGCCTCAGAGGCCAGCGCCTTATACGCGTCGTGCTGGATGGAAGAAAGGTGGTCAGTCAGGAGGATTTACTCAAAGACAAGTATGGCCGCATACGCGAAGTGGCGGAAGGGCCTGACGGAGCTATCTACTTTTCGACTTCAAACAAAGACGGTCGCGGCAACCCTGCAAAGGACGACGACCGAATCCTTAAACTCGTTCCGATTAAGTAGATTGAGTCAGAACTTCTGCGCCAGCACAGCCGTCTTCGTCCAGCCGATTGGCTCAAACGGCGGGAAGCGGTGGTGATTGACTACGCGGAAGTGACGCGTTGTTTGCTTCTCGACTTCGCGCGGCGGATGCGCCTTGAAGCGGAACATCACTTCCAGCAGCTTGCTCGCGGGCGAAGGTCGCACGGGCAGGTGAAGCACGTAGCCGCCCGGTCGTATGACGCGCGCCAGCTCATGAAAGCCTTCGCTCAGGGGAACGTATTCAAGTACGCCGCTCGTCATAATCAGATCGAAGCTGTCGTCCGCGAAGGGAAGCTGAAGCAGGTTGGCCTGTGCGAAGCGTACACTCTGCGTGCGCCCTGAATTTTCCGCAACGGCGCGGCTTGCCGTCGCCAGCGAACTGGAAGAAAGATCAATGGCCGTGATGCGCAAGGGCTGATCCAGCACCTTCAGGAGCGCCAGCGTCAATAACCCTGTGCCGCAGCCCGCGTCCAGCACTCTTGCCTGAGCCGGTAACGGCGGCAGGTGCTCTTCCAGATACTTTTCCAGCGAGCGGCTGTAGCCGTTAAACTTGAACGTAATGTCGTACAACCCGGCAATGCGGTCGTAAAACGAGCCTGCGCCACAATCTATCTCTATCGCCTTCATCCTAGACCTTCACCTCACAAACATTCTGACAGCCCTCACGGGAGACCCAAAAATTTCTCGGTAAAAAAGAGGAGGGGAATTGCTTACGCTACAAGATGACAGAACTTTGTCGCTAAATCTTCACGTAATGTTAAGGATAACAGATAAAGTTCCGCGAGGAAAAGTCTAGAGAGTCTGGAGAGTCCAGAGAGTCTAGAGAGCCGGAAGCGTTCTTCTCTATAGACTCCACAGACTCCCAAGACTCTCTAGACTCGTTTCTTGTTGCAAGAAAAGGCTACGGGCTGCGTTCCTTGAGCGGTGGGAGAGGTGTATTTGCCGAAAGGAGGAGTGAGAAGCCTTATGAGACGAGAATTATTTGCGCTCGCGTGTGTTGGAGCAAGTTTGCTGGCGATAGCCATGTTTGTTTCTGCGCGCCAGCCCTTCAGTGTAGGAGAGGGGTCATCCGCCGAGACGATATTGAACGAAACGGCGGCGCAGCAGACGGAATATAGAGCCGACATGTTCGAGGTCGAGGTGCTGGTTAATGGCAGACCTGCGTCGCAGTATCTGGCGCGAGGACGCCGCTACATAGAGGCGCTCAGGGGAGTAGAGTACGACTTGAGAATCAGAAACCCTCTGGGCGTGCGCGTGGCTGTGGCGCTTTCGGTGGACGGGTTGAACACGATTGATGCTCGCAGATCGTCCGCCTGGAATGCCAGCAAGTGGGTCATAGAGCCGTACCAGACCATCACCATACGAGGCTGGCAAATGAGCAGCGCACGTGCGCGCCGCTTCTACTTCACAAGCGAGCGGGATTCCTATGGAGCGAAGCTTGGGCAGACGACTAACCTGGGCGTTATCTCGGCTGTCTTCTTCCGCGAACGCCAGCCGGTAGTCATAACGCCGCCGCGCCCATATGAAGACAATTCGCTCGGTTCTGAAAGAAAAGAAAACGACTCAAGCGCGTCAAGCGCGCCTAAAAGCTCTACGGAAAGTTCCGCAGGCGCAAGCGCGAACTCCGCCAGAGCGAAGCGCGCAGACGCTTATCCTCCGCCCGACGACGAATCGGCAGCGACAGGCATAGGGCGTAACGTGCGCAACGACGTTCGCTGGGTCAACATGGACTTGGATTCAAGACCCGCAGGCGAGATAAGCATTCGCTACGAGTACCGCGACGCTTTAATGAAGCTGGGCATAGTGCCGCGCCCCTATCCAACATACCCAGACCCGGTTGACAGGCGCGAGCGCTCCACAGGCTTTGAAGACCGCCGTTATAGTCCTGAACCGTAAAAGCAGTAAACAGTTTTCAGTTTTCAGAAGAAGAGCCGGGTGCTTTTTCTGAAAACTGAAAACTAATAACTGAAAACTGTTCTCATCACTGCTTTATCAGGTTCGCCGTGTAGAGTTGCTTGTAGGCGCGGTAGTTGGAGATGACTTTGTAGACATAGCCTTTGGTTTCTGTGAAGCCGACTTCGGATGCGAAGATGGCCGGGTCACGGTGGGCGCTGCGTTTGAGCCAGCGGGCGGCGTTGTCTTCGCCGCCGTTGTAGGAAGCGGCGACGGCTTCGGGTAAATCAGGGAAGAGGCGCTTGAGGTCTGCAAGGTATTCGCAGGCGATGGCTATGTTCACTTCGGGACGATAAAGATCATCCTCGCGCAGGTTGCCGAAGCCCGCTCGCGCCGCGTACTTTTGCGCCGTGTCAATCGTTAATTGAAGAAGCCCACGCGCGGCGGCGATGGATTTTGCGCGGGGACGAAATCCGCTCTCCTGCTTCATAATCGCCAGCACGAATCTGGGGTCAAGCCCGCGCTTGTTCGCTTCGCGCAGAATGATTTCACGGTACTGCGCCGGATACTGCGCTGAGGCTTGTGATACCTGCGCCCTGGTGCGGCTGGCGCGCGTCATGACTTGCGAGCGGGTTTGCTCATCTGCGAGCGACATCAACCTTTCAGTTGCAAGCCACCCGTAGTATGAATCGGGTCTGTCAGCCACGCCCAGATAGCCGCTGACCGCCTCCTGTTTGCGTCCCAATCGCTCAAGGGCAAAGGCGCGTAAGAAAAAAAGCTCGTCCGCGTTTGTCGTCACACCTGTAGGAGAGCTTGTGCCTGCGCCAAGCAATTGAGCGGTGATTTCAACGGCGTGCGTCCAGTCGCTCGCGGCGATGTCTAATCTGAGGCGGGCAAAGACTGCGTTCTTATCCGTGGCCGTGTTCGGGAATCTCTCGCGCGTGCGAGCTATCCAGTTGATGGCCTCTACGGGTTGCCCTGCTTCGCGCAGGCTGTCCACGACGTTCAGGTAAGCGGCCTCTATTCTTTCACCCTGCGGGTACTTCTCCGTGTAACTGGTATAACGAAGCGCTGCTTCGTTTGCGCGTCCCATACGAAGGAAGGCAGAGGCCAGAGAGTAAAGCCCTTCGCGCCCGTCTTTCGTCTCAGAGAACTCACGCGTCAAACGCTCGAAGAAGGGAAGAGATTCCTCATAGCGGCGATCCTGAAAGTAGGAGCGCCCAAGCCCGTACAGGGCAGACGAAACCAGCGGGTCATTCGGGTAGCGCTCTATGACGGCTTGAAAATGCTCACGCGCTTCGGCGAAAGCGCGGTTGGTCATGTAGATGCCCGCGCGCCTTAGATGCTCCTGCGGTGGAAGCTGCGCTAGTCTACCTTCGGCTGTGCGCCCCGTGCGGTCAGCGGCTCGCACCATTCCCAGAGTATCGTCGGCCTGAGCTTTCGATGCCCATGCAAGAGCAGATTGAACAGAGGTTTCAATCGCACGACTACTAATCTTGCTGCTATCAAACGGCGCGACGCTTAAAACATAGATGAGAAACAGAGAGGAAAGTAGACCCATAAGTTCTGTCCTTTATGAAACCGTAGCGCCGGATTGTTTTATCATCATTCGCATAGCCTTGTTCAGACGCCTCGTATAGAGCAACAAGTTGTCCGTAATCCTACTCTACAAGCTCACTGCTCCGGCGAGCGATAGCGATAACTAAGATAGCGTAAGTTCGATATAAAACAAGAGAAGCTCCGTAGGAGCCGGATGTTTATAGACTGGCGTGAGATAAGTTGAGCTAAGCTCCGCGAGGAGCTTTATGTCATAGAGGCGACACATATCGCACCTCGCGGAGCTTAAGACTTGGTTGATAGATGAGCTATAAACATCCGGCTCCTACGGAGCCAGGAACATTGACCGTATGTTTATCTCGAATTCAGGTGAAGATAGACAGGAAAGGATATGGAAAAGTATCTTCCTGTTTCCTGTCTATCTTCGGTTCTGTTTTTTTTGTCCCGGCACGCGGGACGAAGGGTTTTGTCTTATCAACCCTCTACGGCGTCCTGCATACTCATCGCCGCTTGTTCGTAATTGAAAATAGAGGTGATGTTCTGCTTCTCAATTTCACTGAGCGCCTGCTCACTGAACGCCGGGTCGGGCTTGTACCAGTCGAAGCTGCTGAAATATCGCTGAAGCTCTTTGTCTTTGAAGATTTTCCCGTGGCGTGCGTAAATCTCATTGCGCAGCCTGCGCGCGTCCTCCTGAAAAAGCCCTTCGAGCAATTCGTCTGTAACGGGCTTCGCGCTCAGCTCCTCGCGCAGCCTGCTTTCGTAACGCTGAATAGTCTCGGCATTCTGCTTCTCGATTTTGCTTAGCTCCTGCTGGCGTCCCGTCTTGGAGGCTTCGTACCAGTCCTGCGCCTCGAAATATCTTTGCAGCCACTCTGCGCCAAACTTGCGCCCGCGCCGCGCAAAGATTTCGTTGCGCAGCAGCCGCAGCTCCTGAAGCGACAGCCCGTGCAGCAGGTCTTCAGTAACAGGTGTTTCCTGAAATATCTCCATGTCGCCGGGCGAGATGCTTACATTGCGCTGCTTCTTCTGCGCATCGGCAATTGCTTCAATATTCTTGCGCTCAATTTCGGAAAGCTGTTTGGGGTCGTACTTCGCATCGGGCGTATACCAGTAGCGTTCTTCAAAATATTTCTGTAGCCAAGGCTCGTCCGTGAAGCGCTTACCGTAAATGGCTTCGACCTCTGCGCGCAGAACTCTCCACTCCGCGCCCGTGTGATAGCCCAGCATCTTTTCCGTGATGAGGCGGTCGCGGTAGAAGCGCAGGTCGCCCGGCTCTATGAATTCGTGCTTTTTAGCTTCAATCTCGCGTATGAGGTCAAGATTATCGCGCTCTGTTTGATTAAGAAGAGAGTTCTGGAAATCAGGGTTGGGCTTGAACCACGGGCGGCATTTGAGATAGTCCCTTATCTCGGCGTCTTTGAATATGCGCCCGTGCCGCCCGAAGGTAAGCCCGCGCATGAGCTTTAGATCAAATAGTATCAAGCTTTCAAGCTGTTCGCGTTTCAGAGCCTGCTTCGAGAAATCAAAGCCGTCCCAGTCGCTCACAAATTCGCATTGAGCCTTGAGCGGTTGAGCGAAAATGAGCGCGAGTAGAAGCAGAAATGCGGAAACCAAAAGACGCGGCCTGCGCAGCATAGAGTATCCTTTCCGGGCGCGCACTCTGATTGCCGCTGCTACCAGCCTCTTTGTCGGCATATGGCTTTTTCAGGCAAGACCGAAAACGCGCGCCTCCCGTCCGGCGGTCGCTAGAAAGAACGAGCCGCGCGCGAAAATTTGCAGAGAAAGGGTGAGTTTAAGCGCTCCCGGCAGCTTCTTCTTCAATTATCTCGTAGCTGGATACTATCTCAACGCAGGGGCGCAGCGTAGCGGCGACGCTGCAATACTTCTCTTCCGAAAGCTCTATCGCCTGAGCCAGAGCTTTTTCCGAGATGTTGTGCCCGCGCACGATGTGTCGCAACTCCATGCGCGTGTACTTGCGCGGGTGTTCCGCTCGCCGCTCGCCCTTAATCTCTACGCGATAGTCGGTCAGGCGCTCCCGTTTTTTGCGCATGATGGAGACGACATCGACAGCCGTGCAACTGCCGAGCGCAATCAGCAGAAGCTCGACGGGCGAGGCCGCGCTCCCTCTCGCATGATTTGTATCCAGCACCTGCGCGTGGCCGCTCGGCGTGATGCCTATAAAGAGATCGTTGCCTGCGAAATGCACCACGGCCTTCGCTTCATCATTTCCCATATAAACCCCCAGCCTCCTATCTGGCCGAAAGCATAACATAGAGACCTTCGGAGTGAGGCAATAGAAGACAGTTCAGACCTTAAGTACGTATGCAATTGAGAGAAGGTGTGGAGAATATCGTACGCTCTGCGATAAAAATGTGAGGGCTTTTCTAAAGCCTCTTGGAGGAGCGGGCTTTATCAAATTACCGTAAATAGTTTCCCGCGTTGCTGTATATGGTGCAGCCTTAATCGCTATTTTAAGGCGTTAATTGTTGTGAATTGATGAAGTTCAGATTGCAGATGACAACCCTTGAAGCGATTTGTCTAATCGAAATGGGTGCTTATCCCTCGCAGTTGATATTGAAGTGGCCGAAGGTTTTCCCCTTTGTAATTGGCTTCGGCATGATGATTGCCACAAAGCTTAGCGGCTAGACCGTTTGCCGGGAGGCCGAGCGGTAATCTAAATACCGGCCTCTCCCGCTTAAATTGGAATTATGGCTTCCCTGTTTCGGCGGCAACTCGTGGTGCAGTTTATAAGAAGAATGGCGCGAGTTGTTGTTTAGGATAAGGAGCAGACAGCAAAGTTTGGAGGGAAAGTATGATTAGAAGAATGCAGTACATGTTGATAACGGCGCTCATTCTGGCGGTTGCGGGCGTATCTATGACCGCACAGGCGCAGCGCCCTTATCGCAATGACAGAGCCGTGCGACAAATCCTGAATCGCATCGATAATCGCACGACCCAGTTCCGCAGCAGCCTGGATGCGGCGCTTGACCGCAGCCGCCTTGACGGCACAAGACGCGAAGACAATATCAACCAGTTCGTTCAGGATTTCGACCAATCAATTGCGCGCTTGCGTGAGCGCTTCAACAACCGCTCCGAGACGACAGCAGATGTTCAGGAAGTGCTTAACGCAGCAACACGCATAGACAACTTCATGCGTCGCAATCGTCTGAATGCGGATGTACAGAACAACTGGATAGCTGTCCGTTCGGACGTAGGCCAGCTCGCCACCGCTTACAACATTAACTGGGACTGGAATACGCAGCCGACCTATGGACAGGGCGGCTATGGACAGGGACAAGGTGGTTATGGACGGGGACAGGGACAGGGCGGCGGCTACGGCAACAACAGGAATAATCAATTGACGGGCACGTTCCGTCTTGATACTACGCGCAGCGATGACCCGCGCGACGCAGCCGAACGCGCCACGCGCAGCATCTCTGTCAGAGACAGGCAGCGTGTGCTCAATACTCTGACTGCGCGCCTTGAAGCTCCGACCACGATTGCTATAGACCGTCGCGGGCGCAACGTGACCATCGCTTCGACGCGCGCTCCGCAGATTTCTTTCGATGCCGACGGTCAGTATCGCAATGAGCAGTTGCCCAGCGGGCGACAGATTCGCACGCGCGCTCAGCTCAACGGCGACCAGCTTATCGTCTCGACGACCGGAGATCGCGGCAGCGACTTTGAAGCGACTTTCGACCCGATTGACAACGGCCAGCGCCTCCGCGTCACGCGCCGCGTGACGGTTGAGGGTGTCTACCAGCCGGTCGTTGTACAGAGTATCTATGAAAGAACTTCGGACGTTGCGCAGTTGGATGTTTACAACGGCAGCGGCTCGACCAATTCGGGAAACTACCCGACGAATACAACTGGCAACGGCAGCTTTATCGTGCCGGATAACACCCAGCTCGTCGCAGTGTTGAACTCCGACCTGACGACGCAGAACTCGCGCGAAGGAGATCGCTTCACGATGACGGTGCGCTCGCCCTCGCAGTTCGACGGTGCAACCATCGAAGGCTACGTCTCCAATGTGAATCGTTCCGGACGCGTCTCTGGACGCTCCGAGATGACGCTTAACTTTGATTCGATTCGACTGCGTAACGGCAGCACCTACAGGTTCGCAGGCACGGTCGAGTCCGTACGCACAGCCAACGGCGAAACCATTCGCGTTGACAACGAAGGCAGCGTGCGTGATGACAATCAAACTAATCGCACCATACAGCGTACCGCCGTAGGCACGGCTGTCGGCGCAATCATCGGAGCCATCGCTGGCGGCGGCAAGGGCGCAGCCATCGGTGCAGTCGTTGGCGCGGGCGCTGGTGCCGGTTCGGTCTACGTGCAGGGGCGCGATGATCTAGACCTGCGCAACGGCACAGAGTTGACGATTCGTGCCAGCAGCCCCAGGTAAAGAAGCCTGAATAGTCGCTCAGGCTGTTCAGCTAAAAGAGAAGGCGCGTTGATGAGAATCATCATCAACGCGCCTTCCCCTTTTCTTCATGCTTGCTTTTAACCTTAAGTGCGTTAAAAAGAACGAACCACTAAATCACACGAAGCGACACGAAGAAGAAAGAAGAGGCTAGACTATTCTGGTAACCGCTTTTGGTTTCGCGGCGCTTCGTGTGATTTAGTGGTTCTTACGATTTCTTATGATTAGCGGCCTTCGAGTAGAAAAAAGATTAGAGTGCATTCATGTAAAATGTTAGGATGGGATTTAAGGAGAACGATTCAGAGTTGGCAAGCGCGACCGTTGCTCTCAGTAATCTACCGCAAGACGTACGCATCCTTCGGCTTGAAGCTCTAGTTGAAGCAAGCGAGACGCTCAACCATGCTTCAGGTCTTGACGACATTCTGCATTCCATACTCGATCTCATCACGGCACAGCTTGAAACGGAACGCGCCACGGCTTTCCTGCGCGACCAGCGCAGCGGAAAGCTTCACGCGCGGCAGATGACCGGAGGGGCGCAGATTGAGATAGTCCTTGAAAAGGGCGTCGGCATCGCGGGCTATGTAGCGGAGACGGGCGAGAGCCTCTTGATTAACGACGTGCGCGCAGACCCTCGTTTTGATCCTTCGACAGACCTGCGCACTGGTTTTACCACCAGCAACATGCTCTGCGTCCCTCTGCGGAAAATGGGCGGCGAAAGTATAGGCGCACTTCAGGCCATCAATGCTCGCTCTGGTGCGTTCTCGAACGTTGATCTGGCTTACCTGGAATCTTTCGCTGCGGTGGCGGCCATTGCGGTTGAGCGCGAGCAGTTGGCGCAGGAAGCTCTGCGCTCGCACCTGCTTTCGACTGAGCTTGAACTGGCGCGAAAGATTCAGCAGCGGCTTCTGCCCACGCCGGGCATGATTAGTCTGCCGAAACCTTTCTACGCCTGGGGCATGAGTCAAGCCTGTTACGATGTTGGCGGCGACACTTATGATGTGGTCACGCTGCCGTCGGGTGAATGCGCCTTCTGGGTGGCGGACGTATCCGGAAAGGGAATCGGCGCAGCGCTTTTGATGACGACCTTGCAGACGGAGCTGCGCGCACTGGTCAGAGCCGAAGCCGATCTTGCCCGTCTTGCCGCAGAGCTGAATGAAAAAGTTACTAAAGTTGCGCCGCTCGGAACCTACGCCACGCTCTTTCTGGGAGTGCTCTCAGCCGAATTCGAGCTTTTACGCTACGTAAATGCGGGGCACTTGCCGCCCCTTTGGATGCACCCCAGCATCAGCGAGGAAAGAAATTTTGAAGCGAGCGGAATGCCTATAGGGCTGCTGCCCGGAAGCGAATATGGAGCCGGTATAGTTCGATTCGTTGCCGGGGAAAGGCTCACCATTTTCAGCGATGGCATAACGGATGCGGAGAACACTGCGGGACGAACTTATGATTTTGAAGGATTGAGGGCGAGCCTTCAGCGTGTTGAGGCAAGGAGCGTCAGCGAGATAGGCCCGACTTTTTTCGCCGAGCTGGATCGTTTTCGCATCGGCGCACCTGCTAAAGATGACACTACATTTCTAGTGATGGGGTTGGGATAAGAGGCAAACGGATGGCGGCTATTTTAGTTGTCGATGACGACGAAGCGATACGCGATATGCTCTATGAGCTCTTTGAAGAGAAGCATCGCTGCCACATGGCGGAGACCGCCGAGCAGGCGCTCCTTTTCTTAGAGACGGAACACTACGATGTGATTCTGACGGACATCTCCATGCCCGGATTAAGCGGCCTTGAGCTATTAGGGCAAATGCGGCACACACAGCCCGATACGCCCGTCATCGTTATCACAGGAATACAGGATCAAGACCACGCGCAAGGGCTTCTCAAGCTCGGAGCCTTCAACTTTCTTCTGAAACCTTTTCGTCTTGAAGATATAGAGGCGAGCGTCGAGAAAGCGATTGAGTTTCGCCGCAGACAGCTTAAAAGCAGCGGTGAATGAGAAGAACAGTTTTCAATTTTCAGAAGAAGAGTCTATGGCTTTTTCTGAAAACTCAAAACTCAAAACTGTCTTTAGAAATTTAAGCAAGGACTCTGAGCTTAGTTTCCTCTGTTTCCTTCGGCAGTATTTCGGAGACTTCCTGCGCCAGTTCCACTATGCGGCTGGTCGTGAAGGGTTTGGTTACAACCCAGTCAACCTGAGCTTCCTTCTGTTCGGTAGAGCCTACGGCTTCACCCCAGCCTGTGATGACGGCTATGGGTATCTGTCGGCTTCTTTCGCGGATGGCGCGGGCTAATTCCCAGCCGCTCATGCCGGGCATCCCTATGTCCGTGAAGACTGCGTCGAATTCCATCGCGTCATAAAGGGCAAGCGCCTCGCTCCCGCTTCCGGCGAGCGTGACGGAGTAGCCCTCGCTCGCAAGAATGTCGCGCAGCAGCTCGCGCACGTAGTCTTCGTCATCAACTACCAGAATTTTTGTATGAAGCGGTGTGATCTCGGACGGCACAGGAAGAGCGCTGGCTTGAGGCTCGGATAACTGAATTGCCGTGACGCCTTCCGCCACAGGCATGCGTATACAAAAAGTGGTGCCGCTTCCGACTTCGGATTCAACCAGTATGATTCCGTTGTGACGGCGTATGATGCCGTATCCGACGGCCAGTCCCAATCCCATTCCTGCTTTACCCTTAGTTGTAAAGAACGGGTCGAAGATTCTTGAGCGGACTTCAGATGTCATGCCGACGCCCGTATCACGCACGCTGATTTCCACCTGCCCGTCTACCTCTTCGGCAGAGAGCGTCAGGCGTCCACCTTGCGGCATGGCATCCACTGCGTTGAAGACCATGTTGACTAAGACTTCTCTCATCTCCGATGCATCGCCCATCACCAGCGATGCTGTATTGATATGCACATCCAGATTGATATGGACATTGGCCGCTTCGGCGGCAATCTTCCAGCGCGGGCGAGTAATTTCGCTGACATCGAAGAGGAGTTGATCGACGGCTACGGGAGCGAAGTCATGGTCTCTGCGCTGGCGCGCAAAGTCCTGTATACGCTTGACGGTTTTCGCACCGTCCTCAGCAGACCTGATGATGATGTTTAGACCTCGACGCAGCTTTTCAGGGTCGCTCGTGCGCAAGAGAAGCTCTGCGCGACCGAGTATGCCAGCCAGAGTATTATTGAAATCATGCGCGACGCCTGATGCCAGTTCTCCCAGAGCCGAGAGCTTTTCCAGTTGAGAGAACTGCTCGCGTATGCGTTCCTGTTCAGCGATGTAGCGCGAGAGTTCTTCGACGTGCCGCTGCGCCTGCTCGGCTACCGCTGCCGAAGTCTCTACGTTTTTGAGATAAGTCTGGTAGGTGAAGTGAAGGATTGCCAGGACGGGCACCATCGCAACCAGCGCGTAAGAGCCTGCGGACAGGACTAGACGGGCAGTGATGGCGGCGGCGGATGCGCCCGCGAAATAGGTCAAAGATGTCCAGAGGTAATAGTTCTTCCAGGTTTGCCACAGAGGCTTGCCGGACTTGAGCGCCGCGCCTATTGCCACCAGTCCGGAGTTGACGACGTATTGAACGAACGCCATCAAACAAACAGCCATCACAAACTTGGCAGAGTATTCGCCGCGCGTCAGGTCTTCAATTGAACCGAAAGTGAAGCGTAAAGCCCAGACCGTGCAAAAGGTGGCGACGGTCATCACGGCTGCGTTGAAAAGATAGGTGATGAGCCGTTTGCCGAAACGGGTCGAGGAAAGACACGCTTCAGCAGCGGCGAGAATGATGGCAGCCTCGCCTCCGTAAAGCAGCATCGTCAACAGAATGAAGGTGTCGGAGATGGAGATTTCCGACTTGAAGCGCGGAATCCCTATGGTGATGCGAGAGCCTATACCGAAGGTGATTAATGCAAGCAGTAGAAAGCGAAGGTCAAGCGCGGCATAGGAGACTCTGAACAGAGAGAAGATACAGATGAGAGCGCCAAGGCAGGCGACCGCCCACATGTACGGCATGGCGAGGCGTTGTCTGTCGGCAGCTTGCATTGGCGACTCCAACGTAGAAGCCTTCTTATTACTGGCTCTGTTGGCTGAGGAAGATGGTTTCGTAAGTGCCGCGCAGCTTGTAGCCTGCGCTCGTGTAGAAGGCTTGCGCCTTCCAGTTGCGTTCGTTGGCGAGGAGGCAGATGGATTTTGTGCGCGCCAGAAGATTGCGGCTCAACTGTGAGAGACATCGCAGGCCGATCCCGCGCCCTCGTTCTTCAGGGGCGACGTAGATGCCTTCCAAATAGATGCCTTCGGGAGTATCGGCGACAACGTCAGCCTTGAAAATCAGACGCCCCTGCTCGATAAGGACAAAGACTCGACCCTGTTCTATGCGACGCGCGCAGCGTAGACGAAAGCCGACCGCGTCGCGTTCCATAGGATTGACGCCGCTCTCTTCAAAAGCCATGCGGGCGTGAACCGGCATAATCAAATCAAGATCGTCGAGCGTCGCTTGACGCAGACCTCGAACGGCTTCACGAACTTCTACAGGCCAGCACTGCTCGTACAGCATCTCGCGGCAAATGAGACGCGGCGTCTCGCCCTCTGTGGCATAGCTGCTCCAGAAACGATTAACTTTATCCTGCTCGCCCATGAGCATGTGTGTATGTTCGCCGCTTCGGGCTATTCGAGCGAAAGCTGCCAGCGCTTCTTCGCTCTCGGTTTCAATGAGCGTGGCGTGGCCTATAAGGGCGATGCCGTTGATGCGTCCCTGTTGGTCGCGTGTGGCGTAGAACTGGCCGCGATTCAAGGGACTTTCCAGGCCGTTGTCTCGTATGAAGCCTGACAGGGCGACTGTATGTAGGGGGCGCAAGGCCAGGAACGCGAGCGCTTCGTGTTGATGCGAATTGATCAACCTTTGCGCTGTTAGCGAACCGGCAGGAGCCGTTTTCATCTGATGTGGTGCCGCTGCCATAGCTTCTTTCTTTGCTTGGACGAGGACTGTCATGAGCTTACTCCTTAGTAGGCAAGTGATAATTGTCTAGTCTGGGTTGCCTTGGCACTGAATGGCCTGCAACTCAATTTACTTGCTCTTCTTAGAAGTAGAACCAGAGCTTGTTGTTTCAACCGTTACTTTCATTCCCGGCGTCTTGTCGCCCCTGAGAATGGAATCGCTGATAAGCACACCGTCGCTGATAAGGACTCCGTCGGAGATCAAAACGCCGTCGGAGATTAGCACCCCGTCGCCGAGGATTCCGCCGTCGGAGATTAGCACCCCGTCGCTCAGCAACACGCCCGTCGCGCAGAAGAAGCTGCCCTCACTCATGGTGATGCCGTTGCTGGTGACGATGTTGTCGCTGATAAGAACGCCTGCTGACATGCGGGCTACGTCTGAGACCAGGACGCCGTCGTTAAGCAGCACGCCGTCGTTCAGGAGCACGCCCATGCCGTAGACCTTCTGGTACTGCATAATGAGAGACGAGCCGCGCGCAGTAGTGTTGTTAAGAACGATGCCCTGCGCCCAGTTGAAGGAGTAGTTGGCAATCGTCGTCTGCTGCAATGGAGCCTGTAGGCTTGTCAGAAGCGGCGAGCCGACCGGCGTGGCCGAAGATAGATCGCTGCGTACAAGCCGCGCGAGGCGGATTGCGCCTTCGAGGTTGATCTGGCCTGCGCCCTGCTCGAACGTGTTGAAGTTGGCGAGAGGCTGCGCCGTGTACATCAAGATCATCTTGACCAGATTCGGCGTCAGCTTCGGATTGGCCTGAAGCAGTAGAGCGGCTGCACCGGCAACCACAGGAGTCGCCATTGACGTTCCGCTCATGTACATCATCTTGTGCCCCGGCAACAGGCTGACACCGGCATCCAGAGCGGGATTCTGTAGCAACAGATAGTTGTTTTCGGACTCGGCAAAGATAACTTTGTTGCCCGGCGCAACGACATCCGGCTTGATGAGATTATCGTAGTGCTTAACGCCCGATACGTCCGTCCATGAACCGCGAGTCGGGCCGCGCGAGCTGAAGGTAGCAATCGTATCATCGCCGCGTGAATTCGTTCCGTAGGTGTTGGCCGCGCCGACCGTGATGGCCGAAGGCTCTGCGCCCGGCGAGTGAATCATGCCATAAATTTTCTGTCCCGAAACGTCTTTGCCCTGATTGCCCGCGGCTGCTACGACGACGACGCCTGCGTCAACCAGTCTTCGCACGGCAACGCAAAGCGGATCGTTGGTGTAAGATTCGACGGCTGGCGAGCCGAGGCTCATATTGATGACGCGAATGTTATAAGCGGCGCGATTGGTCATCACCCAGTCCAGAGCTTCGAGCGTAGCTGATGTTGTGCCTGATCCATGAGCGCCCAGCACGCGAAGGTTGATGATTTTCGCATTCGGCGCGATGCCGACATAAGCGCCCTGCGCTATGTCGCCGTTTCCGGCTGCTGCGCCTGCTACGTGCGTGCCGTGGCCGTAGGGGTCGTCCGTGCGTCCTTCGCCTGTGAAATCCTGACTGTAAACGATGCGAGATGCGCCGTTAGCGCCTTTGAAAGATACGTGGTTGGGATCGATGCCGGAATCGAGAACGGCAATACCGATGCCTGTGCCGTCGAGCGTCGTGCCGGGAACCGCCGAGCGAACGGCATCCGTGCCGGTCGTCAAGCTGACGTGGCCGAGCGCGCTCACGGGCGCGTCCAGAGAGATGAAGTCAACTTCGTCACGATCAAACTGATCCTCAACATCCTTTGCACGCATGGTCACGGCGCGGGCACTGAAATTCTTGAAGCCCTTAACCTTTGCGCCACGGCCTTTGAGGTCGGAAACAAGAGCAGCGTCCGATCCGCTTTTTGGCTGGATGATGACGTTTACAAGGTCATTGCTCCTGGCTTCTCTAATCTTCTTGCGAAGCTCTCTGGATGCCTTGTCGCCTTTTTCGCCTTTGCTTCGACCACCGGCTTGAGCCACGTCTGTAATCATGATGCCTGCGCCTAAAGAAGCGGCTATCGCTAGGCAGGTGAGCCAGGTGATGAAGCGTGAACGTTTAATTAGTCTCATCTCGATTCCTTCGTGCGCGGTCTGCTGGAGTTGTCAAAGGGGGGGTTAGCGCCTTTCACAGGGCGCACCGCGCTCGCTACCCTAACTGCAAAGTTTGTACCAAAGGCACGAATGTCTGGTTTCTGTCGATTTCCCTAAGAAATAAGCAAATCCTTGATAGCTTTTGCCCGGTAGATCATGGAAGGATTTATCTATTTGACCGATTCGGTCAGGGCAATTTGAGAGAATAAAGTGGGTTCCCATTAGCCACATCTTCACACAACTCCTAGCGCGAAGCTTTCATTAGTCACGCCGTTTAACTCCGGCTCTGATATTTCACAATGCTCCTCAAACTCATACCCTTCCTGTTCGTCGCTCGTAATAATGCTGAACAACTTGCTGCTGTTGTCCCCGACGAGAGCCTGGCTGACCGGCTCATTTCCGACATTGAGAAACCCCAGACTCGGACTCCCTTAATATAGGTCGCAAGCTTGACCAGCAGGGCTAGTGAATGTTCGGCATCTCGCCAGTATGGACTACCTTCTGTATCATCAATTGATGCGTCGATGATGAGACCCTCGCGCAGGTAGATCCATCCGGTTGAGTGAAGCACCGCTTCATCAAGATCACCTGCAACGTCATTGAATCTGCCCATCTCACGCGCCTGCTTGATAGTCGCGTCGCCCCAATGCAACTCAAGGTAGCCGCTCATCCTGCCCCTCTGGACGATCTCGAAAAGCTCAGCAAGAGAAAAGATTGCACCGAGTTGGACAGATGAAAAGACCGCTGTATTGTCCTCGTCATTTCCCTGGCTGGCTTTATGGGAGCTGTTGTCTGCGGAGGATTCATGACTGTAAAAGTCTTGCGGGTCGATGGCTTGCGCAACGCTTCGCATGACATCGTCTAATAGGAAGGGCTTCTCTATATAATCTATAGCTCCCATTCTGATAAGGCTCTGTGCATATTCAGCGTCTCTGATGCCTGAAAGCATAATGACAGCAGTTTCAGGCCAGCACTGCTTTACTTGAGCCAGCAACTCCAATCCACTTTTACCCGGCATCGAGATGTCGGCAAGAACCACGTCAAAGCGCTCAGAATTCAAACGCTCCAGGGCATCTTCGACAGTTCCGGTCGCATAGCAGGTGTACTGGTCGCAGAAGAGATCAAAAAGGACTTCGCGGGTGACGGTGTCGTCTTCGGCTATCAGAACAGAGGGCATTGGAGGGTCTCCGATTAATAAGGGGGTGTCCGGGCGAGCGCCAGGGTTCTTGCGGAGAGTAATGTCAGGTGAAAAGATTTAGGAGAAGCCCGCACGCTCATTAGTGGCAAGTAAATCTTGACCGAAATTTGATCGGTCAAGATTCAACTATCAATCGCAATTGCTGTACCAGGTATCGTTGAAACACGACATCGCCAAGCTAAGTCCTGAAACTAGAGAAGATGTTGATTGAACAGGTGAGGAGTTAAGTTGAAGGCGTTATGTCAGAATGATGGATGAGAAGTCAAAATGAAAGCTATGCTGTCATCAAGACTGAAGTTTCAAGAATACCTCCAACGACCATAAACCCAATATGACTGTGTTCTTCATCACTGACAGGGAATATGCAGAACGACTAATCATAAAGGGCACGTTTGATTTCTTGTTGAAGCCCTTTCGCCTGGAAGAAGTTGAAGAAAAGGTTTACCGTATTATTGAATACCACCATCATTTTTTTAACGAGCGACGAAACGCAAACTTGATAGCACTAAAATCTTGTAACCCAAGCTACCTCTCATAATATCAATCCATTGATTAAGTCTTTGCCGGAAGAGATAGAGGACTATCGTGACCGCATGTGGCGGCGCGAGCCGGAGCTACGCATAGAGAGCGCCCTTGAGGCAGAGCAACTGGTTGAAGCGGTCGGCTTCTGCTCTGCTATGACGGACGCGCGCCATCCGGGGGCATCCATCTACATAGCCGTCTGCGGGCGGCGCGACGCACACATGCCACGCAACGTCCAGAAAGACCCGGAGGCGAGTCTGGCCTGGGTTATCAAGGATGAAGTGATGCAGCGCGGTCGCGTCTATTACGCGAAACTAGGTCGCGGGCGTGCGACCTTTCTAGCGCCGCGTCTCATAGCGCATTTTCAATCGGTCTGGGGAATCGCAAGACGAGCGGAAAGGGAGAGACTGTCCGTTGATGCGCGCGCCGTGCTGCGTGTGTTGCGTAGCGAGTGGGAGATGGCGACGGGAGACCTGCGCGAGGAATCGGGCGTCAAAGACCGCAAGCGATTTACACGCGCCATGGACGAGCTGCAACGAACTATGAAAGTCGTTCCCGGAGAAGTTTTATACGAGCCTTGGTTCACCTACATCTGGACACTGGCCGAAGCGCGCTTCGCCCCCGAACTCAAGCTCAAGGTCAAACGCGAAGTGGCGCTCAGAGAAATCGCACGCGCCTTTCTGGACGGAGCGGGCATGACCCTGCGCGGCGAACTCGCAAAAGTGACCGGCCTCTCACGCCCCGACGCTGGCATAGGCAACCACGCCCTCGTCAATGAAGGCTACGCCGAACGCCTTGAAGTAGGAGTCTACAGAAAGATAGGGATGAGGGCAGAGGGATGAAAAAGCAGGTATCGGGTGTCAGGTGCCGGGTGCCGGTAAAGAGAAAATCTTACGGTCTTTCTTTTACCGGCACCCGGCACCTGACACCCGATACCTGCTTTCTATATACCTTCGCCGTCGATGCCGCGTAGGGCTGCGAGGAGGGCGCGGCGTTCGGCCTGTGCGGCGCGCACGCGGGCGAGGCGTTGTTTGTCTATGTCGGTCGTGGCCTCGACTTCGATTGATTGCAGGTCTGTGACAGGCTTGCCCGTGAGCGAGCCGTTGAGCGCGCATTGCAGCGCGTCCCAGGGAAACTGAAAGGCCGTGCCCATATCTTCGTCGTCAATGAAGACTCGCCAGCGCCCGTCGTCCGTGCGCACCAGATTGATAGTCATTGAACTTTGAGTTTCGTTGCTCATTCTTCTCTAGTCCCGGTCAGAGCGCGCTCGTCGCCTGGATGCCGTAAATCATCTTCAATCTCGAACCGCGCCTGCTGCTCCATGCGCGCAGCCTCCAACGCCAGCGGCATCTGATCCCGCAGATTGCCTAGCCGTTTCAGCGCCATGTCCGTTTCAGCAAAGCTTGCGCCACGGCTGGCCGTCGCCTCTATCGTTTGCAGCCGGGCTTGAACTTCAGCCAGATAGCTTGCGCCCTCGTCGCGGACTCTCTCCATGCGTGAGCGGTCGGCGCGCAATTCCTCCTGCAAACCCTTCGTGTCCGCCCCCTGCAAGAGCGCTGCGCGATTGATGCGGCGCTCGACCGAGAGCAGTTCGCGCTTGGCGCTTGCCAGAACGCGCGAGGCCGTCAGGCGCGCAGCCAGCGTCTCCCTGTAAGCGTCCGCCAGCAGAGGGTTCTGCGCTTCGATTGATTTCAAAGTCTGTCGCTCAGCCGTAGTCAATTCAGACATAAACCAGTCCAGCTCGTCAGCCGTGATGCCGTCTGCCGCCAGCCGCTCGCGCATTCTTTTATTCCAACGGCGGCGGTAGAGCAGTATGAAGATGACTGCGAAGATGCCGACCAGCGAGCCTACGAAGAGCGAAGCGAAAGTAAGAAAGATGAGCGTGACCGCGCCTTCTATGGTCGCCGATGTTAAGTAGAGCAGGAAGAAGATAATTGGGGCAGGGAGCGCGGCCAGAAGGAAGCTGAGCCAAGGGGCATGGCGCAGCACGCGCATCATCATGCGGTCACGCGGCGTCAGTTTGTCGCTTCTCTCCATCATACGAATAACTTACGCTCATCTACCCTCAAGGGGTTTCGACGAGCAAACTATTTTGATGCGCCGCACACGGCTTTAGCTTGCACGGAACAAGTTTCGGTTTACCTGAAAGAGACAAAAATATACTATCTTGTTTCTACATAAGCCAATGGCTCGCACGGAAAGATGCGCCCGCGCTATCCGTTTTTAACCGTTTAGGGGATATAATGTACTGGAAGTTCTAGCCAGCCGGGTAATTTCTCTCTTGAGGGGACGCGATGCTGAGAATCAAAAGACAGGCCGCAATTTTTCTAAACGCCTTGATGCTCCTTTGTCTTGTCGCCAGCTCGAATGTGTTTGCACAGACGCGCTCTGAGGAATTGCCCGCGCAAGACAAGCGCAAGAACAGCCGCGACGGCGTGAGAACGGTCATCATCCCGGTCACTATACGCACGAAGGGATCGCGCATGGGGCGCGAGTTGGAGGTAGTTAACTTTACAGTGCGTGAGGACGGCCAGGAGATGCGCAAGCTCTCGATTCGATGGCTGGGTAATTCTCCGCTGACGCTTTCGGTCTTGATTCAGGACGGGGTCGTGCCCTCAATCGGAACCGAGATGAAAGGCATAGGCGATTTTATACGCAGCCTGCCGGAAGGCTCGCGCGTCTTCGTCGGCTACATCAGGACAGGCTCGCTGGAAGTGCGCCAGAAATTCACGGCTGATCTTGAGCGCGCAGCCAGTGCGCTCAGGCCGCCCATCAGCTTTGCCTCCGCCGCTCCCTCGAATCCCTATACGGAGATAATAGATTCGCTGAAACGCTTTGAAGCGCAACCGGCAGGCCGTCGCGCCATGCTCGTCGTCTCAGACGGTCTGGATTACTCGCGCGGCTTCGACACGGTTTCGGTCGTACAGAGCATTGACCTGCAACGCGCCATCAACGAAGCCCAGCGTCGCGGCGTCGCCATCTATTCTCTGTATGCCCCGTCGGTCATCACAGCCGTTCGCACCGATCACCTGCTGGCCGCCGGAGCGCAAGGCTCACTGGAGAGGCTTTCGCAGGAGACGGGCGGGCGCGCTTACTTTCAAGGTCTGGACGCGCCCGTCAGCTTTGACCCGTTCCTGAAAGATGTCGCCACCTCTCTGACGCGCCAGCTCGCGCTTACCTATCTTTCCACCAATACAAAAAAGGGATTCCACCGCATCGAAGTCACAACCGACAGGGACGACATAGGAATCAGCTATCCCTTCGGCTATACACGCTGAAGTGCCAACATCATTAACTTGAGTTCGACATAAGAAGGAAAAATGATAGCTCCCGTCAGGGGGCGATAGAATTTAGCCAACGGCGTCAGCCGTGGGGATACCATGCCAACAAATATGATACGCCCCTGAAAGGGGCGAAAGATTATCAAGACTGGACTTCTTTCGCCCCTTTCAGGGGCTTTTAACTTTGAAACGGCGACTTGATTCCCACAGCTCACGCCGTGGGCTATAGTCTTTCGCCCCTTTCAGGGGCTAAGAGGCGCTTTCCCTCATGTCGAACTCACGTTTCATTACAGTAAAATCGGCTCAGGCAACTCTGTCCTGAGTGGCGGCTCGGCGGCGGTGCATCTCGCGGATTTGCATCTCCAGCTCCATGATGTGAAGGTCAATCATCAGGCGTAGCTCGCGGTTGAGCTTCATACACTTTTCAAAATCCTTCATGGCCTCATCCTGTTTGCCCTGACGACGCAGCGCGACCCCGCGGTCGGCGTAAGCCAGAGGGTTGTCCGGGTCAAGCTCTATACCGCGATTGAAGTCTACGAGCGCAGATTTGGTGTCGCCGCTGATGAGAAGCGCGCGCCCCCTCTTGATGTATGAGTCGGCGTCGTTGGGGCTGTACTTGATGGCTTTGTTGAAGTCCGATATGGCCGCGTCCAGGTTAAGCTGGTTGGAGCGTATGTAGCCGCGATTGGTATAAGCCTGTGTGATGTCCCGGTTGTTCTGGCCGGTGCGCGGCTCAATCTCTACAGCCTTCTCGTAGTCGTCAATCGCGCCGTCCAGGTCTCCTCTGGCGCGGCGCGCGATGCCGCGATTCAGGTAGGCTTCAGAAGAGCGCGGGTTGGCTTCAATGGCCTTGTCGTATTCGGCTATTGCTCCGCGTATGTCGCCGCGACTGAAACGCGCCTGCCCGCGCTGAACGTGCTCGCGTGCGGCGCGCGGGTTCTGCGCCTCTGCGACTGAGGCCGAAAGGGCTAGAAGGAAGAGAACAGGTAAGAGAAAAGAGCGTCTCATAGTTCACCTCGCGTCTTGCGGCGCGCCTGAGAGCTTAAGATTCAGACGATAGGGAGCATTTGTCCGAGCTTGTCGTGCGCTAAATTCGCACACCTTATGCCTCTGAATCAAGGGCTGGAAAGAGACTTCGACGGGCAGCGGTTATCTTTTGAGTTCCGGAGCGAAGAAACGAAGCGCGCCTGTGATGATCGTTAAAGTGAAAGTGATGAGCGCGGAGAGAAGACAGTAGTCGCAGAATTCATGTATGACGAAGGCTTGAAGGTAAAGGAGCAACAGCGTTGTTAGAAACATCATGGCGACGAGAAGTGTGAGCAGTCGTCCGGCTTGCCGGTAGCCGAACGCGGCGAGCGTGGCGAGGCTGAAGACAGAAAAGTAGGCGGCTGCGCCGATGATAGCTAAGGGAACGCCGAACGGATTGGCGTACGGGCTGCTGAGAACTTTTGAGCATCCGGATGTGATAAGACACTGTGCGCTGCGGCCAGACAGGTGCTCCACCGTGAGATAAATGGCATCACCCAGACCAATCAAAGCTACAAGCGCCGCAACTGCGTAAAGAATCGTCGTGCGGTTGACCGAACGAACATCTTCGCCGGGGCGCGCTGCTTGATCGGTTGCCTTAGGCATGGGATGAGCTAGAAAGAGTTGATGCCGAAATTAAAGTAGATGTAAGTGGAATAAAAGCATAAGAGCATTAAACCACTAAACCACACGAAATATCACGAACGAATAATTGCGCTTGCCGTTCGTGATGTTTCGTGTGGTTTAGTGGTTTATCTATATTTCTCATAGGACTCTTCCGCGCTCTGATTTAGAAATCTTGCTTGCATTTTCTCATTGTCCTTTGGCGGCGAGCGAAGAATTGATGAGGGCGTGTAGTCCTTCGTCCGTCATCTGCTCCTGCATGACCTGGCGACCGTTGATGAAAAGGGTCGGCGTGCCGGTGACGCCGAGCGACACGCCGCGATTATAATCCAGTATAATTCGCTGCTTGACCTCTGCGCTGTTCATATCCTGCCTGAATTTTTCTACGTTCAGACCCATATTCTGCGCCTGTTGCAGAAATATCTGGCGCGCATTGGGAGCGTTCGACCAGGTCTGCTGTTCCCTGTACATCCAATCGTGCATCTCCCAGAATTTCCCCTGCTCGCCAGCCGCTTCAGCCGCCAGCGCAGCTTCGAGCGCAAAGGGATGCATCTGCGTCAAAGGGAAGTGGCGAAAGATGACACGCACGCGCGCTCCATACTCTTTCTCGATTTTTTCCAGCTCCGGGTGCAAAGCGGCGCACGGAGGGCATTGAAGATCGCCGAACTCTTCGAGTACGACGGGTGCGTTCTCGCTGCCTTTAGAGCGCGGCGGATTGGCTCCGAGCTGAGGCCCTCTGCTGGTTGGCTGGTTGCTGGACGACAGGTTTGATGTAGGTGGCGTGGCCTGCTTCGGAGAGCGAAGCAGAAGCGCCGCGACCACAATGGCGCTACAGAAGACAATGGCTATGATGGCAAAGGGCAGATAACGTTTCATCTCTCTCAACTCGACCTTTGAATGTCGGCAAATCCTTTCGACACAAGCAACGGCTTATGTCTTCCATCATCACGATGAAAGTCTCTCGTGTCAAATCTGTAGCATGGAATGTGTGGAGTCTAACGACGCGAAATGTTTCGGGCGCGGATGCTATAGCGCATGTGTCGCGCCCGCGCCCGAAACGTCTCTTCACGACCCGGTTTTGAAACTGACTAAGTTACAATGGCGATGATAGCTAGTCTCATCTGAGTTTGAGAAGCGCACTATTGCTTCCGCTCAGGTTATTCTTCCGGGCCTGCGCAGCCGGGGCCATGCAGAGCCGGTATCTTGGCGCTGATCGTCGGATACTGGCTTGCTTCTGCGTTCAACTCAAGCCAGTCCGCGTAATTATCCGGCAGCGTCGCCTCTGCGAAGATGGCCTCCACCGGACACTCCGGCACACAGGCATCGCAATCAATGCAGGTGTCTGGATTGATATAAAGGCGGTCGGACAATTCATGAAACGCTTCGACGGGACATACCGCAGCGCAATCCGTATACTTACAATCAACACAGGGTTCGGTGACAATGTAGGTCATTTTCTGCTCCTTGAAGTTAAGCTGCACATTCTCTTTACTCAATTCGTTGCGCCCGTGTCAATATCCTTTTTCATTTCTTCTCAAGTTTCAAAAGAGCCGCACGCGTGTACGCGTTCCATATGATATAACTCTCACGCGCCAGCAGCAGAGCGCTGGAAAATTATTGACCGAGGAATAGTGGATAGACATAACAGAGTTTCTTTTATTCGTTATGCATGAGGAGAGAGCTTGCAGAAAGAGTTGAAAGAGCGTACGAGCAAGATTATAAAGCTGCTGTTGCGTGAATATCCGTTGGCTGCCTGCTCGCTTGATTATAGCAATCCGCTTGAGCTGCTGGTTGCCACAATCCTTTCGGCGCAATGCACGGACGAGCGTGTCAATTCATTGACGCCCGCGCTGTTCAGAAAATATACGGGGTGTGAGGACTATCTGAAAGTGCCTCAGACGGAGCTTGAGCAGGACATTCGCCCGACAGGTTTTTATCGCAACAAGGCGCGCGCGATTCAGGGCGCGTGCCGTTTGATAAAAGAGCAGCATGCGGGGCGCGTGCCCGATAAGATTGAAGAACTGCTACGGCTACCCGGCGTAGCCAGAAAGACCGCAAACGTTGTGCTGGGTAACGCCTTCGGTATAGCATCGGGCGTCGTCGTCGATACTCATGTGGCGCGGTTGAGCCAGCGGCTCGGACTCTCCAAAGAAACGCAGCCGGAAAAGATAGAGCGCGAGTTGATTGAGCTTGTGCCGCGCTCTCGTTGGATTATCTTTCCTCATCTGCTGATCGCGCACGGCAGAAAGGTTTGTAAAGCGCGCACGCCGCTCTGCGCCGAATGCGTGCTTGAAAAGCTTTGCCCATCTTCGCTCCTCAAAAACGGCACAGGCGCAGCGAAAGTCGCTCGCGTGCAAAAGCGCCAGTGAACGCGAACGGTGCGGCTGAATGGCAACTCCACCGAAAACAGCTCTGATTGGTCTCTGACTATGCTCAAGAGATTTCAAGCTCTAGCCTTAATCCTGCTCGTTTCGCAGGCTCTCTTTCCGGTAGCGCCGCAAGAAGCGCACGCACAACAGCTTTCGTCTTCACAAGTCGCTACACAAACGCAGGGTAAAAGTCCTGCGTCTGACGCGAGTAATCTTCGTCGCCCGCTCTGGCCTGGCTCGCGCTGGACTGAAGCCATGCGCCAGCGTGCGGTTCGTCGCGGGCTTAATTTCATATACCGTACGGCGCTCGTTGCGAAAAACTTTAACGAGTACGGAAGCGATTACCTGTGGTGTTTTTACACGCTGAGCGAAGCCTTCAGCGACCCGCAGGCACGCGCGCTGGCTCGTCGCATGGGAATGGAGCGCGCACGGCGTTGGAGACAACTGCATGCGTCGCTTCCAAGTAATGCGGATGCCGGAATAATCGCGGACTATGCTTTCGGCAGCGATGCCGCGGACAGCCTGGGCGTTCGTGATGAGCGATTGAAAGAGGAGATTCGTAGGGCTGCGCCGCGTTACAGTGCGCGCGCTTATCTGCTCTTCGACCCGACAACCGAGCCGCCGCCCTCGGACGTTCCAGACGAGTGTGATTTCTGCCAGGCAGGTAACGTGCGCGGCGCAACCGTGTGCAGCGTTTGCAAGCGCCCGCTCAGGATGAGAACCCGTCAGGATATCTGGTACGACGCCTTGATTACAACTTACAGCGGCGAGCATTACGGAGTCCCCCTCGGCGCGAAGTATGTTGATGTACTCAAATGGCTGCCGACTCTGCGCCCCTATCGAAGTGGTGATAGAAAGAGCGACGAATTCTACGACACGGTTTACGCCCTCACGCATGTTGTTTACACGCTGAACGATTACAGCCTGTATAAACTTGACCCGCGCCTGCTTCCACAGGAGTTCAAATTCCTTAGAGACAACATGATCGTGGCGATCAAGCAAAGGGACGCAGACATGCTGGGCGAGTTTATGGACACTCTGCGCGCTTTCGGCCTGGCGACCGACGATGCGCTCATGCGAAAGGGAATGGAATATCTTCTCGCGCGCCAGAACAGAGACGGCAGTTGGGGCAACACACGCGAGCGCGACATTTACTTGCGCTACCATCCGACGTGGAACGCCGTCGCCGCCTTGAGCGAATACTCTTGGCGCGGGGAAGGGCTGAGTCATCCTGAGTTAAAACCTCTGCTGGAACAATGGGCTGCGGGAGCGCCGTAGCCGAAGAGTTGACGCTGCATGCCACCCTGTTGCCGGTAGAAAAGGCTTTGAGTGGCGGAAGACAGCCACTTACGGCGGCTTTTTCCTGTGCGCCATTTATCTGTTGTGCAGACAACGCGCGTGGGACTATACTGCTAGGCAATTAACAACGGGCTTATTTCAGAATGTGAGGTGTGCCATGAAACTTCTTCGCACCAACGCCCTCCGGTTTGTTTTAGTCAACCTTGCCCTGTCAACAGCTTCTATACTGATTCTTGCGACGCCCGTCTGTGCGCAATCCAGAGGTGTGCCGCGAGAAAGCGAAGCCGAGCGCAATGAGCGGCTATTAGCCGAGCGCGAGTGGCTGCTGCGCAGTATTGGTAAGGGGACGAAAAAAGATATTGACGTGCAGCCGCAACGGCTGACGCTGGGGCAGGTAAAAGAGGACTACGAAGGTATACAGGTAGCGAATAATAACATTCTGAGAATGATAGCTTCCGGCAAGGAGCTTGACCAAAAGATAATTACCAGCGCCACTGCGGATATAAAGAAACGTGCGAGCCGACTCAAATCGTTTCTCATAGCTCTGGAGCGTGCGGAAGAAGATAAGGATCGCAAAAAGGATTTGACGGAGCTGGAGCCTGCTCGTCTTAAATCCTCGCTCCTGGTACTGGATGCTTCAATAGTCAGGCTCGTTGAAAATCCAATCTTCAGGCATATAGATAAAGTAGTTGATGTGGAAAGCTCTAAAAAGGCTCTCAGCGAGCTGGACTCCATCATCGAGTTAAGCGAGAAAATTAAAAGGAGTGTCGAGCGCTCAACGAAGACAGCGCGTGTCTCGCAATAGCTCCCTTCTTCGGAGAGGTTTCGTAAATATCTTCGTTCACGAATGAACTCATCAAACAATGCTCGCATAGTACCTCCAATCAACCAGTCAAACGACCGGCCTACAAAGTGTTTAGGTTTGTAAGTGATTGATTTGAAAGTACTAAGGAAGGTGACGGCTCGCTCTTGAACCACAATCAAGCGTTCTAACCAACTGAACTATAGCCGCCACAAAGCTCTATTGAAGCTGAATAATATTTACATCACTCTTGATAATTCTTCAAGTGAGAAAGATGCCCCCGGCAGGACTCGAACCTGCGGCCCTCTGCTTAGCTTACCACTTTAGGTTTCCCTAACCTCTTGAAAGAGTTGTGGTCTGGACTATATCTTGGGCATTTCAGCCCGGATGCGTGTAGTCTCTACGGTGTCCAAGTGTAATCGTCGGCAAAATTTATGTTTCTTGCCTGATTGTTTTTAGAAGGCGCGACTCGAATTGAAAAGCAAGTTTTATATTTTCCGGTTTAAAGTAATAACACCTATCGGTGTCGGGACAATAAACACAGAAAACATCAATTCGCTACTCCTAAATCACCTTTACTTTTAGTGTGATGAACTGCCAAAGAATTTGCCAACTTATCACTCATCATAAAGGTTTTCACAAGGTTCCCTCGGTGTTGTCATAGAAGTTTTTGCAAACTTCCTTAGAGATTCACCGATATAGCACCCTCCACTGTACGAATTACTTATTCTCCGCACAGGCTCCTATTTGAAGGCAGATGCTCTATCCACTGAGCTACGGGAGCTTAACCTTTTAATCGAACGTTTGGATGTTACCATGCCGGGCGCGGTCGGCGTCAACCGTGGGAAGATGCCGGGATTTCAGATTGATTTTGTCTTCCGGTGTTGGAACTTCCCGGTTCTATCCTTTGCCGCTCGTGTTAAAGTGTGCGGCATCTTTTGGCGGGAGACGGGATGAGAGAGCAGAGGATTCAAGCACGCTGGCTTGCTCTTTTGATTGCCACGGCCATTGCGCTCTATTTGTGCTGGCTGATGTTACAGCCCTTCGTCAATGTGCTGGCGTGGGCGGCTGTGCTGGTCATAATCTTTTATCCTGTTCATCGCAGGTTGGTAGCGTGGACTCGTCGCCCTGCAACCAGCGCCCTGCTTTCAAGCCTGCTCGTCATCTTTACTATCTTAGTCCCGCTCACGCTCATTACTCTGGCACTCGTCAACGAACTTTCAAATGCGGTTAATAACGTACATGGCAACGTCTCGTCACTGCTTGATGCGCAGACTTCGCCGTTTGGAAAAGTAATCGAATGGCTAGGCAGGTACATCAACATAGAAGAGCTGCGCTCCGGAGACTTTCTGAAGGAGCGGCTGAAGGGGATGGGAGGAACGATTGCGGGACGTGCGCTGGGATTTTTCGGCGGGATCATTGGCGCAATCGTTCAGACGTTCTTCGTAATCTTTACCATGTACTACCTGTTCCGCGACGGCGAGCGATTCGTGCGCGCGTTGCCGGACACTTTACCCCTCAAAAGAGAGCAGAGCGAAAGAATTTTCAAGCGCACGAGCGAAGTGATTAGCGCGAGCCTCTACGGCGTGCTCGTCATAGCCCTGATTCAAGGCACTCTAGGCGGGCTTGCCTTCTGGGCACTGGGATTGCCGTCAGCGATTGTGTGGGCAGTCGTGATGACGTTCCTCTCTATGATTCCTATGGCCGGGTCGTTTCTGGTCTGGGTGCCGGCGGCCATCTATCTGGCGCTGGCAGGCCACTGGGGCAAAGCACTGATGCTGGTCGTATGGGGCACGCTCGTCATCGGCACTGTTGATAATTTCTTAAGACCGAAGCTCGTAGGGGAAAGAACAAAGCTGCATGAGCTTTTCATCTTCTTCTCTGTCCTTGGCGGCCTACAGGTCTTCGGCGTCGTAGGCATTGTGCTGGGGCCGGTCGTGCTTGCCATCACGCTCGCCCTGCTGGATGTCTTCAGACAAACCGAGCGGCCAGCGGAAGAGACTCAGCAGGAGCCTACACTCATAGAAGAAGCGGCGACGAGCGGCGAAGCCTGAATCGAAGTTGTCGGCTGTGATGAAACCTGACGAACACAGAAACCCCTGGCGCACTCTCTCGTCCAGAGAAGTGTACGAGAATAACTGGATCAAGCTGCGGGAAGACCGTGTCATACGCCCGGACGGCGAGCAGGGCATCTACGGCGTCGTTCACTTAAGGCACATAGCTGTCGGAGTGCTTGCCATAGAGGAGGACGATTCAATCTATCTGGTCGGCCAGTATCGCTATACGCTCGACTGCTACTCATGGGAGATTCCGGAGGGCGGCTGCGTGGAAACAGAAGACCCTTTGAGCGCAGCGAAGCGTGAGTTGGAAGAAGAGACTGGATTGCGCGCAGAGAACTGGCGGCGGCTGGGCGAAGCGCATCTCTCCAACTCCGTCACGGACGAGATTGCCGTCTGGTACGTTGCAAAGGGATTAACGCAGGGGCAGCAGAGACCGGAAGGGACAGAAAAGCTGGAAGTGCGGCGCGTGCCGTTTAGTGAGGCGCTGGAAATGGTGCTGGCGGGCGAAATCACAGACGCGCTCAGCATGCTTGCCATCATGCAATACGAAATGCAATGCAGAATGCAGAATGATGAATGAAGAGCAGTTCGTCTTCCTATTCATCATTCTGCATTCTGACTTCTGCATTATAAAAGACCGCCACCCACTGGGGGGTTGAGCGATCTTTTAGTTGAAAACTTAACTGTGGCCGTCCGCGTTTTAGGCAGCTCGGCGGTCGTCCGAACGACGGTCGTCCGAAGTCTCAGCGTAAACGCGACGACCATTCAAAGCGTCGTCAATAATCTCACGCACAGCAGAGATGTCTGGATTGACATCCATACGGTCGCATGCGCGCAAGTGACGCAAGATGCCCTCGGTGGCGATACCCAGAGCCGTGCCGTTCAATTTAGAGAAACGGCGCGCCTGGATGTGGTCAATTCTCAGAATCCGCTCGTCTAGCGGCAAGTGCTTATCAAAGTTCACGTCTTCTCTGGCTCCTTCAACTCGACAGGCCCGGCCCCGGTATATTCCCCTCAGCCCGCACCCCTCGACTGGTTTTGTTTGGGTAGATATTAGATGTATTTGTAACTGCTTTGGATGCAAAAGTGTTGCATTTCCAAAGCTATTTTGTCTGGAAAGAGACACACTTACAGATCGATTCCCCTCTAATAGTGTGTAACTTTTGTCTCCGACAAAACGGGACAGTATAGGGGAAGTTATTAGAAAATACCAGATAAATTTTCAGGGTCTTGGCAAGTGTTCAGGGCAGGCATTCCGTAGGGATTAGATATTCAAACGAGCAGCAGGCGTAAATTTTAGTCTGGGCTGTACTTACACACGCGCGGCGTGTAAGTGAGAACGCCGTCTGAGTGTCCGGCCCCTTGTGCTCGCAGGAGACCGAATGCCCAGACGGCGTAAAAAATGTACCAGGACAATTTCGAGTGTAGTCTACTTCTTCGGTGGAAGAATGGAGTCCTTCATGCCTTTGCCGACGCGAAACTTGAGCGTGGTTTTGGCAGGAATCTGTATGGTCTCGCCTGTGGCCGGGTTACGGCCTTCGCGAGCTTTTCTCTCAGAGCGGACGAGCTTTCCAAAACCCGGTAAAGCGAACTCTCCGTTGGCTTTGACTTCGCTACCCGCCAGATTAGCCAGTTCTTCGAAGAACTCCTTAACCTGTGCGCGCTTCAAGCCCGTCTTTTCCGCAAAGTGGTTGATGACCTCCGACTGTGTCATGCGCTTCTTACCTGATGCCGCTGTCGCCATAGCGTGGTGTGATTACCTCCAATGTGAATTTGGGGAAGATGGAAATAGCTTACGGGAGCAACATATATCACACCCCAAGCCGCAAGTCTTCACAAAAATCGCCATTTTCGGCCATTTTGAAAGAAATTTTACCACCCGAAATGCGCGCAAAGATTAAAGGGGACAAGATTCAAAGGCACCGGAAGCGCCAGGTTGGTGCGGACACAGTAAAGGAGCAGCCCGAAAGACTGCTCCTCAAATGGATTCGGGGCGGAGAGACTCGAACTCCCGATATCTTGCTCCCAAAGCAAGCGCCATAGCCACTAGGCGACGCCCCGGTAATTCTTTGATGACCAATAACCAAAGTTATGTAGGTCAACTTCATTCTAGCCGCCATATTGAAGAACGGTCAACCACCGGCGTCGAAAAGTTTAAGAAGAAAGGCGCGTGTGTTGACCAGAGCGCGGGCGCGGTGGCTGATGAGCTGTTTTATCTGTGCCGTCAATTCTCCGAAGGTCAGCTCAAAGCCATCTGGAATAAAGACAGGGTCGTAGCCGAAGCCGTGCTCGCCCCTTGGACTATGACCTATGCGGCCAACGCAAATGCCCTCGGACACATTGACGATACGGCCTGTGGGGTCGGATAGCGAGACGGCGCTAACGAAGCGTGCGCGTCTCTCTGTATCGCCGGTGCGTGCGAGTTCGGATAGTAGAAGCTCTATGCGGTCTGCGTCCGAAGCGCCCTCGCCGGAGTAGCGCGCCGAGTAGATGCCCGGAGCGCCGCCCAGAGCTTCGACTTCCAGGCCGGAGTCGTCTGAGAGCGCCCACGCGCCTGTTTGCAGGGCATAGGCTGTGGCTTTAATGGAGGCGTTGTCAGCGAAGGTCTGGCCGGTCTCTTCAACCTCCGTGGTGTCAGGAAAATCCAGCAGGCTTTTCAAGCCGAGCGGCAAATCAGAGAGGAGTTCCCGGACTTCGATTAACTTGCCGGGGTTGCGTGTGGCGATTACCAGTTCTTTTGGAAGCGTTTCGTTCATATAGGAAGTGGGGCGCTCCGTTCACAGGCTTAAAAAAATCTGTGGGCGCGAATAAATGTACATGAAAATTTTGCAAGCCGGAGCATGAAATGCTTACAATCAATGGAGCAGGGTCTTGCCCTTTTAGCCTGCTCTCTTGAAACCGTTCGACGTTATGGATTTCAACTTGGACACCGGAAGTTTTATCACAGAAACGGTTGCGCGGGATGATTTCGACGCGCCTGTCTTCTCTCAAACTGAGCGAAGCGAGACGGTTGCTCTGGAGGATAGAGAAGAGGCGCGAGCGCTCGGGCTATGGCTGCGCGCTTTGCTGAGCTTCTTCAAAGCTCGCAATCATCCTTTCAGCGAGACGGAACAGACAGAGGCTGCAACGCGTGACTGGGCAAATGAGTTGCGGATTGCGCGCCGTTGTTTGCTGTACAGCGCGCAGCTTGCCCTTAGTCTGAGCAAGCCGCAGATTGCAGGCGAAGGCTCTACGGTTCTCACTGGCACAGGCGAGCTGAGCTTGCCGGATACGCTTGTGCCTGCCGACGCAGCGCAGGCATCCGTCTCGAACGATTCGACGTTTGCGCTCGCCGAGACGTTGACGACCCTTTGCGCTATGTGTGAAGCGATGATGGAGTCGCGCTGGGTTAGCTTTCACGCCTATGCTCACTTCGGCAAGTTGCTGTCGCGCGAATTGGAACGCGTGAGCGTTGCGCGGCGACTCATGCTGGCGGCGGATTATTACGCCGCAGCCGGTTTGCAAGCGCCGCTCGTGACCATCGTACGCAACGCTATCGCGCCAGCCGCGCAGGGCGCAGACCTGCTCGCTGTCTTTTCGAGCCTCGCCCGTATGATTCAAAGGCTGCGCTTCATAGAAGGCGTGCTGCGCCGCGACCAGCCGCTTAAATTTCTGCTTCCCATCTTTACACTCCTGCATGAAGAGGGGCGCTCTCTCGTTGAGTTCATAGAGACGCGTGCGATGCGAGCAGAAGGTCTGGACGAGGCTGTCTTCGATAATCTGGATGGGACGAACTATGCCGTCTCTATGGAACTGCGTAAAGTTTTCGCGCATGAGCTTGTGGGCTTAAGCTCACTGCGACAGCCGACCGCTATCTATGCGAAGGTTGAGAATGCTTATGGCCTCCTGCGTGATTGTTTCCAGCAATCGACGGTAGCCCTTGCTCAAATCTTCGACCCATCGCTCGAAGGCGCGCAGCTCTTCGATACTTTTCAGACCAAGCTTCAACAATCGCTCGCCCTGCGAAGGGATTTATGGACGCTGCTGCTACTGGTGCGTCGTGCAGAGCGTGAGCGCGACCAGCGTCCAGTCGCTCCGCTGCTTGAACGGCTTGCGGAATTCCGTGAGGGCAGCCTGCGTTATCTGATGTACAAGGATTGGGAAGCGTGCGAGCGTTTTATGGAAGAGGTCGGCGCAGCGCGCGGAGCCGTAGAGCTTGCGCCCGTGCTTCATCGCTTCGGCGCATATATGGAGACGCTGCACGGCCAGGTGAACATGCGCGCCGTCCTTGCGAATCATCCTTTCGATTATCCTGAATTGGAAGCTTAAGGTTAAGCGAGTTATTCAAGGCCGTGCTGACGAAAACAAACTCTGACGAGATTCAATCCTTTATCACCGATGCCAGTAATCTTCAGGGCGGTTACGCGACGCGCGTCATGTTCCCAGAATCGGCGCAGGATGCAGCCGAAATTTTACGCGAAGCGTCCGTAGAAAAGACGCCGGTCACGGTTTCAGGCGCAGGCACAGGCATCGTCGGCGGGCGCGTACCCTTTGGCGGGATCATCGTTGCGACCGATAGGCTCAATCGAATTAAGGAAATCAGGCAGGAGGAAAAAGGTGGCCGCGCCGTTGCCGAAACAGGCGTCATGCTCGCGGAGTTCCAGCGCGCTGTAGAAGCGCGCGGACTGCTTTATCCGCCTGACCCTACCGAGCGCAGTTGTTATCTGGGCGGAAGCGTGGCGACGAACGCGTCGGGCGCACGCACTTTCAAATACGGCGCGACCAGAAACTACATAAGCCGCCTTAAAATCGCTCTCGCTACAGGTGACGTGCTGGACATCGCGCGCGGTGAAATCCATGCGAACACAGAAGGCAATCTAATCATTCCGCTATCAAGCGGTCATAAGATTGAGGCGCGCCTTCCATCTTACAGTATGCCGCAGACGCGCAAACACGCATCCGGTTATTACGTCGCCGCAGGGATGGATGCGATTGATCTCTTCATCGGCAGCGAAGGCACGCTCGGCATCATCACGGAGGTAGAAGCGTTGCTTCTTCCCATTCCCGAAAATGTACTGAGCGGCGTGGCCTTTTTCAAAGCGGAAGACGAGCTGCTGGCATTCGTCAGCGAAGCGCGCGCGCTTTCTCTCAGGACGCGCGCGGGGGACAAAGAGGCGGGCGGAGTTGATGCGCGTGCGCTCGAATACTTTGACGACGAGTCGCTACGCTTCCTACGCGCCAGGTACAATCTGGTGCCGGACGAGGCTTTGGGCGGCGCAATCTTCTTCGAGCAGGAGACAACTTCCGCGACTGAAGACGAGTTGATGTCCGTCTGGCTTCAGCTTCTTGAGCGGCATCACGCTCTGGTGGATGATTCGTGGTTTGCGGTTGACGAAAAAGATCGCGTTCGTCTCAGAGAGTTTCGTCACCAACTGCCGGTGCTCGTCAACGAATGGCTCGCGCATCAAGGCCAGCGCAAAGTTTCTACGGACATGGCCGTGCCGGATGAAGAGTTTGCAGGGATACTGCGTTTTTACAAAGAGACCTTGCGCGCAAGCCGATTGCAGTACGTCATCTTCGGGCACATAGGAGACAATCACGTACACGTCAACATCATGCCGCGTGACGACCTGGAAGCCACTGCGGCGCGCGAAATCTATCTACAGTTTGTAGAGCGGGCAATCAAAAGCGGCGGCACCATCTCCGCCGAGCACGGCATAGGTAAGCTCAAGCGCGATTACCTGCGCCTGCTCTACACGGAAGAGAACCTGCGCGAGATGGCCGCCCTCAAAAAAGCATTCGACCCCGCAGGCATCCTCGGTCGCGGCAATATCTTTTCGGAAGAATACTTAAAGCCGTGACGGGTAACAGGTGACAGGTGACAAGAGAATACCTTGTCTTTTCCTGTCACCTGTCACCCGTCACCTGTCACCCAATAATGTTTCGCTTCACCACCGCCGGAGAGTCGCATGGGCGAGCGCTCGTCGCTATCGTCGAGGGCTTGCCTGCGGGTGTGCCGGTTGAGGTGTTGGAGATTAACAGGGAACTGAAGCGGCGGCAGCAGGGCTACGGGCGCGGTGGGAGGATGAAGATAGAGCAGGATGCGGTGCAGGTTTTGAGCGGCGTGCGGCATGGGCTTACGCTTGGCTCGCCCGTCGCTTTGATGATTGAGAACAAGGACTGGGCTAACTGGACGGAGGTGATGGCAGCGGAAGCGGTTTCTATCGCGCCGGAAAAATCTCGCCGCCTTAAGCGCCCGCGCCCCGGCCATGCAGACCTCGCGGGCGGTCAAAAATTCGGCGCGCGTGATTTGAGAAATATTCTGGAGCGAGCGAGTGCGCGCGAGACTGCGGCACGCGTGGCTTCAGGTGCGCTCGCCAAACAGCTTCTCAAATGTTTCGAGATTAAGATACTGAGCCACGTCATACAACTCGGCGGCATCCCGGAAAAGCCTCTGGAATTAACTTGGGAAGAGATTGCGGCCATCCCCGAAGACTCTGCGCTTCGCTGCGCCGACCGTGAAGCCGAAGGGCGCATGATTGCGTTGATTGACGAAGCTCGTCATGCTGGCGACACGCTCGGCGGCATCTTTGAAGCGGTCGCGCGCGGTGTTGTTCCCGGCTTAGGCTCTCACACCTCTTGGAGCGAGAAGCTGGACGGGCGCGTTGCGCAGGCCGTGATGTCCATTCCTGCTGTGAAGGCTGTCTCTATCGGCGCTGGGCTTGAAGCAAGCGGTCAACTCGGCTCTGAGGTTCACGACGAAATCACTTATGAGCACGGCGCGCAAAAGTTCATGCGCCCGACTAATCGCGCAGGCGGGCTTGAAGGCGGGATTACGAACGGCGAAGAGTTGCGTGTGCGCGGATTCCTCAAGCCCATCTCGACCCTACGCAAGGCGCTCCGCTCGGTTGATATAGATACCAAGCAGGAGGAGTCTGCATCCTTCGAGCGCTCGGACATCACAGCGGTTCCCGCGGCTGGCGTCATCAGCGAGGCGATGCTTGCGCTCATGCTCGCGCAAGCGATGCGCGAAAAGTTCGGCGGCGATTCATTAGACGAGATGCGCCGCAACTTCGACGGCTACTGCGAACAGCTACGCGATTATTAAATCTACTTCGGCGAAAGCAATCATGAAAGGAAAGGCATAGAGGCGTCTGGCTGAAAGGGTTATTTAACGTGAGGCGCTAGATAAGCAGACTATCTTCTTAGCCCTTGAAAGGGGCGGAAGAATGTAGCCCACGGCGTGAGCCGTGGGGATAACATGCCAGCAAATATGAGAAGCCCCTGAAAGGGGCGAAAGATTATCAAGACTGGACTTCTTTCGCCCCTACCGGGGCTTCTAACTTTTATCGCTGCTCAATTCCCACGGCTTGCACATTCTTCCGCCCCCTGACGGGGGCTATCATTCTTCCTTCTTATATCGCGCCTCACGTGGTTGTTAGACCGCCGGTAATATGTCTGGACGATACTTGCTCCAGAGTGAAAATCCGGGCGGGGCAATCAGCTTGAAATGCTCCCATGTACCCGGCTCTGCGTTGGTGTCGGTGCCAATCTCTTCCAACAGTTTGAGGATGATGAAGCCGTTCTCGATTAGACCGTTGACGAGCGTGCCGAGCGTGTGACGAAACTCCTTTGGCCCTTCTATCAAACGGTGGTTTCCTTCTTCGTCCCAGACGTGCCAGCGAGTGTCCGGGGGCACGACTTCCGCGCCGTCCACGTAAGGGTATCTTAAAGGGTAGCTTTCGCCGTTCCAGTCTCGTTCGTCAATGCCTATGAAATACGGGCTGGGGCAATCCAGCAGATACAGCCCGCCGCTACGTAGCACGCGTGCCACTTCGCTGAAGACTGTGCGAACTTCCGGGATGAATTTGATTGAGTGTGGCTGCCACACCACATCGAATGTGTCATCATTAAAGCTTGACAGGTCGCGCATGTCGCCCTGTAGAGCGTTGATTGAGAGTCCGTAGTGACGGGCTGCCTCCGCGTCTCGCTGCAACTGTGTCTCCGAAAGATCATAGACGGTCACGTTCGCTCCCAGCAGACCAAAGGCCGCAGACTGTTGACCGCCGCCGCTTGCCAGACACAGCACATTTTTACCCTCGACGCTCCCCATCAGACCGTGCGGGTCTAGCATTTGTCTGGCCGATGCTTCGTCCAGATTGAGTGCCGGGCGGGAGAAGACTATCCGCGCACGCGCCAAATCTTCCCACCTCTTTTTGTTGTATCTTCCTATCTCATCCATAGCGTCACTCACAGGAGCTTCTTACTTAACTGTCGCTCGTCTTCCCGGATTCTTTTTCCTCTGCTCCTTTGGAAGTTAGCACTGCGTAAAAGGGGCCGACGAGTGCCAGCACGCCGAGCGTGACGACGGCAATCCCCCAGAAGGTTGAGCCTTTAATGATTGTAAGGATGCCCGCGATGATCGTCAGCAAGGGGATAGCCGAACACAAGACAAGAATTAAACATCCCCAGAAAGAGAGAGTGAAAACGTCCGACCATCCTATCTTGTTAGACATCTCAGCTTCCTACGCGCCCCATTGTCACAACTTTTTACCGACAATACATCTCGGCCAAATGAATCCAGCACTATCTTCGGCTCGAATCCTACATCAGCCATCGATTCCTTCCAATCTCCCTGCCCGAACAGACCCCCGCCTGACCCAAGCTCAAGCAGAGTAGCAGGGGAGCGAGAGCAATTGTATATGAGAGTGTGGCTGAAGAAATCAGCTTCTTCCGGATAATCTAATGTTAGGCGCGACATAAAACAAGGAAAGCTCCGTAGGAGCCGGATGTTTATAGGTGGTGTGCGATAAGTTGAGCTAAGCTCCGTAGGAGCTTTATGTCATAGCGGCCAAACATGTCGCACCTCGCGGAGCTTAAGACTTGGTTGACACGGTGAGCTATAAACATCCGGCTCCTACGGAGCCAGGAACATTGACGATATTCTCTTCTCGCGCCTCACGTTAATCTACAGGCGAAGAGAACAGAGGCCGCCACGAAGCAAGCTCCTTATAGAGCCGCATCGGAATGCCTTTTCACAAACACGTAGTTAATCTCTGTTTATGAGCGAGGTGATGGCGCTGGCTAATTTGCAGGGCGCTGCCAGACGGAGCCGTCATCATACTCAATGCTCTGTATGACCACTTGCTCGGAGTACTGCTCACGCAGTTTCTTACCCGTTTGCTCGACATTGACGGTGCTTGCCGGAGGGGATGCGGAGCGCACGGTTACACTACCTGTCTTGCCGGGGCTGATATTTACTTTGCTTTCGATCAGGCGTCGCCCGACTTCCTGCTTCGTGCCCGCCTCAAAGAACACGTATTCCCAGACGAGTTTGCGTATCTTGAGTGTGCCTGTGTTCATGAACCTGGCTTCGTAAACGTATTCGACCCAGAGAGGTTTGGAGATGCTTCTGCGCGAAGGGGTGCCGCGCGGCAGAGGCAGCGGGTCTTGCCCTCGACTGGCACGTATGGCGTTCTCTCTCTGGGTCGCACGCTGGGCGCGCTGTATATCCATTTCCTCCTGATTGATGCGCATGGGGTCTTCATCAAGTGCTGGATTTCTCTCAATCCTGCGCCAGCTCTGCTTAATCACGGCCACGCCCGGCGCACCTGAAGGATTCGAGATGGCTTGAGCCGCAGCGCTGCCAGCCAGCAAAAAGAGCAGAAGCAGCAGATTTAGAACTTTCATGGTAAGCCTCCATCTAAAACCCGTGTGCCCGCGGACGTTCATACAGGGGATTTTACTCCCGTTTGGTGATATTCAGGTAAGGAATTAGCTACATATCAAAAGAGGCGACTACAGGCTAAAAGGATGCCTGCGCACTCATGTGGATTTGGCAACGAAAAGGCACTCTCGTGCTTCAAATCCTGTCCACTGGCGTACGAGGCTCTATTTATCGTAGAATCGAGGCGTGATGGACGCATCAGGCTCCGAAATGACGGCTTGAGAGAAAGCGTTTAAAGGAAGAAGAAGATGGCTTTGTTGGAGATTGTGAAGTGGCCTGCGACCGTGCTTGAGACGCCGGGCGATGAGGTGACGGAGTTTGACGATAAGCTGAAGAAGCTCGTCAGCGATATGTTCGAGACGATGTATGAAGCGCCGGGCGTAGGTCTGGCCGCGCCGCAGGTCGGCGTCTCCAAGCGACTCTTTGTGATGGACTGTTCCGGTGGGCGCGATCCTGAGCAGCGCGTCGCGCTGATTAATCCTGAAATCCTTATGATTGAAGGCGAGCAGAGCGGCGAAGAAGGCTGCCTGTCGTTTCCAGGAATCTTCTTTCCGGTGAAGAGGAGCCTGAGAGCGGTCGTGCGAGCGCAGGACGTAAACGGTGAAGTTTTCGAGTTGGATGGAATGGAGCTTGAGGCGCGCTGCATGCTGCACGAGACGGATCACTGCGACGGCATAGTCTTCATAGACAAGACCACGCCCTTGAAGCGCGAAATGGCGAAGCGCAAGATCAAAAAGCTACAGAAAGCAGGGCAGTGGATTTAAGCTCCGGCGCGCGGAAGATTTTCATAGACGTGGCGGTCGTTACCCTTGCGAAGGGGAGCGACCGCTTCTGTTTTTGTGGTAAGCTATCGGCTAAAGCTATCAGCATTCAGCGAACAGCCATCAGCATAAGAAAATTGGCTCAAGGCGCGAAACCTTCAACCAGTTTTATGCTGAAAGCTGACGGCTGATTGCTGATAGCTATTAGTCGATAGCTTAAATTCTGAGGAGTATTTATGGTGAGCGAATTTCGGAATGAGCCGTTTACGGATTTTTCTAAAGAAGAGAATGCGCAGGCGATGCGCGAGGCGATTGAGAAAGTCAGAGGCGAGCTTGGGCGCGATTACCCGCTTGTGATAGGCGGCGAGCGCGTCATGACCGGGCGAACACATGAGAGCCTCAACCCTGCAAATAAGACACAGGTCGTGGGGCGTTTTCAAAAGGCCACGGAAGAACTGGCGCGGCTCAGTGTTGAAACCGCCAACGAAAGGTTCGCAACGTGGCGCAAGGTTCCGGCGCATGAGCGTGCAGAGCTTCTATTCCGTGTCGCCACGCTGCTACGCCAGCGCAAGCATGAGATGTCTGCGTGGATGATTTTTGAAGTCGGCAAGAGTTGGGCAGAGGCAGACGGCGACACGGCAGAGGCTATAGACTTCTGCGAGTTTTACGCGCGCGAGATGCTACGCTACGCGGGCGAGCAGCCTCTGGTGCATATTGAGGGCGAAGACAATCATCTTGAATACATTCCGCTCGGCGTCGGCGTGGTGATTCCGCCCTGGAACTTTCCGCTCGCCATCATGGCCGGAATGACCGCCGCTTCAATCGTCACGGGAAACACGGTCGTCCTCAAGCCCTCTTCGGATGCGCCGACCATCGCTTATAAATTCTTCGAGCTGCTGGAAGAGGCAGGGGTGCCTGCGGGCGTCGTCAACTTCACAACAGGTTCGGGCGCGGAAGTCGGCGATGTCGTGGTTGACCATCCGCTGACCCGCTACATAGCCTTCACCGGCTCGAAAGAGATTGGCCTGCGCATCAACGAGCGTGCGGCGAAAGTACAGAAGGGTCAAATCTGGATTAAGCGCGTCGTCGCGGAGATGGGCGGCAAAGACGCCATCGTCGTAGACCGTGACACAGATTTGGACGATGCCGCGACGGGGGTCGTGCAATCTGCCTTCGGCTTTCAGGGACAGAAATGCTCTGCCTGCTCGCGCGCTATCATTCACACGGATGTCTACGAGCCTATGCTCGAAAAAATCGCAGAGCGCACAGGCCGGATTAAGGTCGGAGAGCCTACAGACCCTGCGACTACCATGTCTGCGGTTATCAACCAGAAGGCTTTCAAGACTATTAACGAGTACATAGAGAAAGGTCAGGCGGACGGTGGACGCCTGCTTACAGGCGGAGGCTCGGACGGCGAGCAGGGCTTCTTCATAGAGCCAACCGTCATCGCCGATGTCAAACCCGGCGACCGTGTTGAGCAGGAAGAAATCTTCGGCCCTGTGCTGGCCGTGATTCGCGCGAAAGACTTTGACGACGCGTTACGGATTGCCAACGACACGGAATATGGATTGACGGGCGCTGTGTACACGAACGACCCCGCCAAGATAGAACGCGCGCTCAGAGGATTTCACGTGGGCAATCTCTATATCAATCGCAAATGCACGGGCGCGCTCGTGGGCGTTCACCCTTTTGGCGGCTTCAATATGAGCGGCACGGATTCAAAGGCAGGCGGGCGCGATTATCTAGCCCTCTTCATGCAGGCCAAAGTCACTTCGGCGAAGACCATCGCCAGCCAGCAGACCAAAGCCGAAAAGCGCGCCGTGATTTAGAACATACTTGTAGGGGCAGGGCTAGTCCCTGCCCGTATCGCTCGCCAGAGCGATGATTGATGTGCGGTATACACAAGCCTGAATGTAATTCATCTCTATTATTGCGCTCTTGAGCGCAATACGGGCAGAGGACTTGTCCCTCGCCCCTACAGTTTTTGTTACTTTTCCTTAAAGGAGAAAACCTGCATGAGCCGTGGACGAATGCTTTTGCTTGCGTTTTTTACTCTTTCCCTTGCTTCTGTTTTTTCAACAGCAGGTAGTACAGAAAATACCCGGAAAAAGGAAAAAGCAAGTCAACAAAAGGCTGTGGTTTTCGCCGTTTTCGGCTCAGCAGCCGAGGGTATGTCTGCGACCATGGAGCCTATCCTTATACTTGAAGGAGGCCAGTACAAAGAGCCGATTTCAGGAAGCTCCGACGCAGACGAGATCAAACGCTTCGGCAACGAGTATTACCGCAAAGGACAGAAGTATCGTCTTCTCTTCGGCGGTGCCGAGGCGGGAACGGCGACCGTCAAGAAGTCCAACCCTGATAGCGAATGCTTTCGCTCAGGCGCGGACATCACTACTCAGACAGATGTGAAGCTGAACAAGAATGTGATGGCGCTGGCGACCGATTCAAAGTCTCTGGGAATGGCGGCAGCGGAGCGCTCGCGGCGCACGCCTTCGCAGGGTGAGCGTGCGGCTGCGCTTGAGCTTGCCCGTGCCGCCTTCAAACAAAACGGCGTCGCGGCAGCGTTGCTTCCAACGATGCAGGTCGTAAATCTCACGGCGATTGATTTAGACCGCGACGGCAAAGCGGAACTGGCCGGAAGCTTTGTCGTCAGCAAACGCACGCGCAAGCAGGAGCGGTACGTGCTCTTTCTATTAGCAGTGCCGCAAGGCGCAAGCTACAAAGCTGCGGTCTCAAATTTTGAGAAGCACGGGGAAGCAGACATCATGTCCGGCGCAGACATTAATGTCATTAACGACGGCATCTACGTCGAAAGGCTCGTAGAGCATCTTGACCTGGATGGTGACAGCGTCAGCGAGCTTGTCACGACCTCGACCGGCCTGGAGGGCGTCACTTATTACATCTATAAAAGACAGAACGGCGCGTGGAGCAAGGCTTACGAGTTCGGCAACTACCGCTGCGCCTTTTAAAGAAAGAGGTTAGAGGTTAGAGGTCAGAGGTTAGTAAAAGAAAGAGAACTACTAGCCTCTGACCTCTAACCTCTAACCTCTTTTTTGACTTATGCGTTTGATTTTCATGGGCACGCCTGAAGCGGCTGTGCCGACCTTGAGGCGTTGTCTTGAGGACGGGCATGAGGTGGTGGCCGTGTGGACGCAGCCGGATCGCCCGGCTGGGCGTGGCAATCGTCTGCACATGCCGCCCGTCAAGGAGTTTGCGCTGTCGCACGGGTTGACGATTCACCAGCCCGCGAAGATAAGAACGGAAGAGGCTCTGGGGCTTTTCGCTTCTTACGACGCAGATGTTGCTGTGGTCGTAGCTTACGGTCGCATCCTTCCGCCTGCGTTCCTCAACGCTCCGTTTCGCGGTTGCATCAATGTACATTTCTCTTTGCTTCCGTTTTATCGCGGCGCTGCTCCGGTCAACTGGGCTATCGCACGCGGCGAAAAGCTGACGGGCGTGACGACGATGCAGATGGACGAAGGGCTTGATACAGGCTCAATCTTGCTGCAACGCGAAGAGAGAATCATGTTGACGGATACAGCGCCGGAGTTGATGTCGCGTCTCTCTATGACCGGCGCAGAATTGTTGAGCGAGACGCTCAACAGACTGGATGAGATTGAGCCGCGTGCGCAGGATGAAGAGAAGGCTACTTTCGCACCAATGCTCAGGCGTGAAGATGGACACATTGACTGGGCTTTGGATGCAGGGCAGGTTGAGCGGCGCGTGCGCGGCTTCCAACCCTGGCCGAACGCTTTCACAGGCTATCACTCTCGCCGTCTGGTTATCTGGCGCGCGGAAGCTCTACATGATTATGAGCGTGGCGGCGTGGGCGGCGAGATTGTAGAAGCACACGGCGACGGTCTGGTCATAGCGTGCGGTGACGGAACCGCCTTGCGTCTGCTGGAAGTTCAGCCTGAAGGCAAGCGGCGCATGACGGCGAGGGATTTTCTGAACGGCGCGCACGTACGCGCGGGCGAGAGGCTCGGATGAGTCCGGGCAAAAGGGGAGTGAAAAGCGTTAGCGCCGGAGCAGAGCGCGTTGCCCGGAGCGCACCCAGAGTTTCGCCTGCGCGCCTGGTAGCCTTTGAAATCCTGCGCCGCGTAGAGGGAGAGGCGGCTTATGCTTCCGTGCTCCTGGCTTCAAACGAAGCTGACCTTCTGCGTGAAGACCGCGCCCTTGTTTACGAGATAGTGCTGGGCGTTCTGCGACGACAGCTCTGGCTGGACTATTTGATAGAGCATTACACAGGCCGCAGCGCTTCCAAACTGGATGCCCCGGTACGCCGTGCCCTACGCATGGGGCTTTACCAGCTACGCTTTCTTTCACGCATTCCTCCTTCAGCCGTCGTCAACGAAGCGGTCAATCTGGCGCACGTTGCGCGCGTGCGTTCGGCTGGCGGGCTGATTAACGCCGCGCTACGCCGCGCCACACGCGAGCCTGAATACGACCCGGCTGCAAGCATCTATGATCCGTTTGAAAAAGTGGCAGTCAATCATTCTCATCCGCTGTGGCTCATTAAGCGCTGGGCTGCGTGGCTCGGCCTGGAAGAGACGGAAAAGTTTGCTGAGTCTAACAATCACGCGCCGCCCGTAGCCTTTCGCATCGTGCGTAGTAATGTAGAGAGCGAAGCGCTGCTTGATGAGCTGCGCGCGGCAGGAGCGCATCTGGAAGCGTCTAGGATTGCGCCCGATGCGTGGAGAGTTGAAGGAGCGCCTGCGCTGGTGCGTGAGCTGGCACAGCAGGGGCGCATATACATTCAGGACGAGGCTTCGCAGTTGGTGGAACACGTGCTGGATGCACGAGCGGGCGAGCGTGTTCTGGATGCCTGCGCTGCGCCGGGAAGCAAAACGACTCATATAGCCGCAAGAGCTAATGACGAAGCGCTCGTGGTGGCCGGAGATTTTCACCGCCATCGCTTGAACGCGCTGCTTGAGACTTGCGCGCGGCAGGACTTAAAGAGCGTGCGCGCTGTCGTGCATGATGCGGCGCACGCTCTGCCTTTTGCGCAGGGTGCGTTTGACAGAGTGTTGGTGGATGCGCCCTGTACGGGCACGGGCACGCTCAGGCGCAACCCGGAAATCAAGTGGCGCATCACAGCAGAGGACATTCAGTCCCTGCAAGCGGTGCAATTGCGTATTTTACGAAATTCCGCAAAGGCTGTGCGACACGGCGGTCGCCTGGTTTATTCGACCTGCTCTGTCGAGCCGGAAGAGAACGAACAGGTCGTGGCGGCATTTCTAAGGGAAGAGAGCGTGTGGAAGCAGGTGCGAATGCCTGAAACCAGCACGCTTCAAACGGAAGACGGGTGGGTGCGGGTGTGGCCGCAGAGAGACGGAGCGGACGGCTTCTTCATAGCTGTTATGGAGCGCGATTGATGCTGTACGCGCCATTGCCTCTTTTCCGGCTTGCTGTGTGAAACGTGCGGATGTTAGACTTCGCGTCTTGATTCTAACCTGCTGTGCGCTCGCCTGGCTCCCCGGCGCACAGGCGGGAAATCCCGAAAGGCAACGTAGAGGTTGTGAGTTTCTTTAGGCGCGTATGGTCGGCCTTCGGAAGGCTTGTAATAATTATCGCTATCGGCCTGGCTTTTATCTTCGGCATGACCGGCACGGTTTACCTGAGCCTGCGCAGTCCCGAAGTTAAGGTGCCGAACATACTAGGCAAAGACAGGCAGGCCGCCGAAGACGAGTTGAGTCGAGCGGGTTTGAATATACGCGTGCGCGCTACGCGCTACAGCGCGGACACTAAACCCAACACGATTCTTCTACAATTGCCGCACGCGGGCGAAGTCGTCAAAACAGGGCAGACGGTTGCCGTTGATGTCAGCCGCGCACAGGCCAAAGAGGGAGAAAGCTCCACCAGCATCGCCAACGAGCAGAAGAATCAGGAAGGCGAACAGCAGGGCGAAGGCGGCAACCAGAACGAGACGCAGGCCGCTGCAAATAATCAAAACGCGAATCAGAATCAGAACAATAAAAACAAGAATAAGAACAAGAACGCCAACAACGCGAACAATAGCAACAACGCTAATAACAGCAATAATCGCAACGCGAATAACGCGAACAATCGTAACGCCAACGCGAATGCTAATCGTCCCACGTTGAACGCCAACAATCGTAACACGGCGAACGTGACGACCAATAGCAATCGCACCACCAACAACGCAAACAAACGCCCGACCCTGACAAACCCGGGCAGCAACACGCGCCCGTGAACGAGTCTGTAGAGTCTTGGGAGTCCAGAGAGTCTGGAGAGTCAACTTGGATTCCTTCTTTCACTTTCTGGACTCTCTGGACTCTACAGAGTGTTGAGAATGGTTGAGATTGCGCCGTCAATTTTGTCCGCTGATTTCGCCCGGTTGGGCGAAGAGCTAAGCGCGGTCGAGCGCGGCGGGGCAAGTGTAGTGCATGTGGATGTGATGGACGGCCATTTCGTGCCGAACATCACGGTCGGATTGCCTGTCGTCAAGGCCGTAGCAAAGAATACGCGCCTGACAGTCGATGCCCATTTGATGATTTCAGAGCCGGGGCGCTATGCAGAACAGTTCGCGGAAGCGGGCGCACAGATGGTTTCCGTTCATGTGGAGATTGACCCGCATCTCAATCGCACGCTCACGGCTATAAAAAACAGGGGGGCGCTGGCCGGGGTTGCCATCAATCCGGCGACTCCGCTTGTCTATATAGAAGAAGCCCTGTCCTGCGCCGACTATGTTCTACTGATGTCGGTCAATCCGGGCTTTGGCGGACAAAAGTTTATCCCGACCTCGCTCGACAAGCTCAGACGGCTGCGCCGCATGATTGACGAGCGCAGATTACAGACACGAATTGAAATTGACGGAGGCATAGACCGCTCGAACATAGGCGAAGTGGTCGCCGCCGGAGCCGAGATTATCGTCGCCGGTTCAGCCGTCTTCAACACACCAGACCCCGCTCAGGCCGTGCGCGGCCTGATTGAAGCCACAGTGCAGTGGGTCTGAAAAATGATGAAGGCAAAATGCAGAATGCAAAATTAATTCATCACTCTGCATTCTGACTTCTGCATTGCTTTTGGAGGTTTTATTTAATGTACAGACGTTTGGTCGCATCGGTCGCCATCTGCTCGATACTTATTCTTTCGCTTTCCGCTCCACTATCCGTACACGGGCAACAGCAAACGGGCGCGCAGCAAACGGGAAGCGAAGGCACGCCCATGCAGCGCTTAGATATCATGCGCTCACGGATCGAAGCGATGCGACGCTCGTTGAACGGCGCTCTCGCGGGCTTCAATGCTCAGGAAAAAGGCGAGAAGAAGTCTGCCGAAGACCCGCGTGAACGCCTTCGCGGGATGGAAAAAGAAGCAGGCTCCGTGCTGAACGAAGTCAACGAAGTTGTCGGCAAGCTTCAGCGCTCCGAAAAAACAGAGCCTGATGCTATTGATAAGCTTCAAGCTGCGGTCAACGATCTGGACGCGCGCGTGCAGGTGGCGCTGCGCGAGACTGCCGGTCAGCGCAGCCAGACCACAGGGACAGAGACCGGAATCAAGCCGAATAAAAAGAAGAAGAAGTTTTTGATCTTCGGCGGCGGCGATGACAAGTATGAGGAGCTGACCGGGACAATCGCTCCGGGACGCGACCGTGTTCTCTTTGAAGAGGCGGCGCATGAGGTGCGCAAAGGGCGCTACGAAATCGGGCGCTATCTCTTCAACACTATCATCACGGCTTATCCTGATTCGCAGTATCTGCCGATGGCTAAGCTCGCCATCGCCGACTCTTTCTATCTTGAAGGCACCACGTCTGCTCTGATACAGGCGGCGGCTGCTTATCAGGACTGGCTGACCTTCTTCCCGACCCATCCGCTTTCCGATGATGCAATGCTCAAGGTCGCTGAATCGGAGATGCGGCAGATGGGATTAGCAGACCGCGACGTGTCGCACGCACGTAAGGCCGAGCAGCGGCTTAGAGCGCTCTTGCAGCAGTTCCCGAACACGAACCTGCGCACGGATGTTGAGGTGCGTATGCGCGAGGTGCAGGACAATCTGGCAATGCACAATCTTCAGATTGCACGCTTTTATCTGGACGCGCGTTACAAGGGCGGCAAGGGTGGCTTGAAGGGCGCGCAATCGCGCCTGCGCGAGATAGTTGAAAAGTATCCGGACTTCACCTGGATGGCGGAGGTGCTTTTCCGCTACGCCTACACTTACCAGCAGGAAGAGGAGACGGACGAGGCCGCGAAGTATTACCAGCGCATTGTGCGCGATTATCCGAACAGCGAGTATGCTGAAAAGGCTAAAGAGCAGTTGGAAGTCATAGGCGCTCCAGTACCCGATCCAGACCCGATCAAGATAAAGATACCGGAGCCTGAGAAGCCCGGAATGGTGACGAAGATCTTGACCGAAGTCACAGGCTTCGCGAACGTGACGGTGGATAAGAACGGCGTGCTTATCAGCAAGGACAAGGAGAAGGGAGACCTGCTGGATCAGGTCATAGCCAATCAGGGTATATTGCCTGACAACGCTACGCCCGTAACCGCGCCGCTCAATCGTCGTGCTCCGGCACAGCCGAAAGCCCCTGCGACGAACACGAACTCGCCCATCAGTCGTCCGGGTGGAAGCGGCATCAGCGTGACGCCTGCACCGTCCGGCGCTCCGGCTTCACCCAGCAATCCGGCTTCGACCACGACGACGACTAACACAGGCACACCGGCTTCAACCACTACCACCGGCTCAGGCAACGGCGGGAAGCCATAAACGATGCAAGCCCCTTAAGTAGGGGCGGAAGAATTTAGCCCGTGACGTAGGTCATGGGAATTAAAGCATTCATCAGAATGATAAGCCCCCTGAAAGGGGCGAAAGATTCTCCGGCTTGAAATTTCTTTCGCCCCTTTCAGGGGCTTATCATTTTGGGCGACACTTATTCCCACGGCTGACGCCGTGGGCTATAAACATTCCGCTCCTGACGGGGCTTAAAAACACAGCATTCTTTTGTCTTGAGCTTATATCACTTTAGTTTGCGCTGGTGGCCTTGTCCGCCCGCCGAATGTTAGAATTTCAACATCGCAGTTGATGTAGTCGAAACGGAAGTGCGAAAGAGGGTCGTCAGAGCCGAAAGCTAATGGAGAGTAAAAATCAATTATCAGGGAGCGCGCAGGGCGAGCTGGTGCGCCGTCATAGAGTGGCGGCAATGGTGACGCGCGCTTTCATAGTCTTGACTGTGGCTTTAATCGCCATCGCCTTTACGGGACGCGCGCCCGTCATGGGGAATGGCAAACCTGATCCCATGCTGGTGGCCTTCATCAGCATCGCTATTGTAGTTATGGGTATCGGAGCCGTGACCCTACGTCGCACCAGATTTGCCGCCATGCGCTTGCAGGACATAGCCGCGCTTCGCGGAATATCCGCTCTGCTGGCAACTTTGCAGAACACTACTATTCAGATATCGCTGCTGGGCGGTTTGATAGCTATTCTTGGCTTCATTCTCATGATGCGCACGGCTGACCCTTCATATATGGTCGCCTATGGAATCGCTGCGCTGGCCGTGCTCATTTACTGCTATCCGCGAAGGGCGTCTTGGCAACGCGTCGTGCATGGAATTCAACAGACGGGTGATGCCAACGATACGCCCGCGAAAGGTAGGGTCGCTTGAAAAGTTTTTCCAAAGGTTTAGTAGCCGCCTTCATGCTTCTTTTAGCGGCTGGTGCTTCAGGTTTAGCCAACGCGCAAAGCGTTATCACGCCGCCGAAGCCCGCGCCTACGCCCGTTCAAGTTAATACGACGACCGCCGCCGGAGCGCAGACTAATCCGCCTGATATCAACGGGACGAAGATTTTAACTGATCGTGAGAAGCGCGCAGGCGCTTACAGCAAGCTCATGGCAGGGCAGCGCTTTTTGACCACAATCACGCGCGCCAACATGGACACGAACCTGCGCCGCGCCAAACAAGCTTTTCAGGAAGCGGCGACGCTCGACCCGACTCTGGCGGAAGCACACACGGCGCTCGCGTGGGCTGCCTTCTATTATCCGCCTTACGATTTTGATGAAGCTCAGCGGGAAGCAGCGCTTGCAGTCGGCATCAGCCGCAATAACTTCGGCGCGCATCGCATACTATCGCGCACCCTAATCATCAAGAGCGGCCTGCGCGAGGGAAGCCTGAACGCTGCAATCGTCGGAAAGGCTGTTGAAGAACTGCGCGAGATAGTGCGTCTTAATCCGAATGACGCCGAAGGCTGGGCTTTGCTTGGCGAGTTCTATTTCGCCACCGACCGCACGAACGAAGCCATTGAAGCATGGACGAAATGGTCTGCCGCGCCCGGCTCGCTTGAGACGCGTTTCTATCAGGCTGTGACCAACGGGCGTGAATTGTCGCCCGATTCCGCCGCCGCACGCTTGAGCCAGGCGCTACTTCGCGCGGGGCGCTACAAAGAGGCCACCGCGGCCATACGCCGCGCGCTCTATCTAGAGCCGGACAATAAAGAGTATCTGGATATTCTGAGCCAGTCACTGTCGGCAGGCGGAGGCAGCGACGCGGCTGCCATAGCAGAGCTGCAACGCATGGCCGATGCCAACCCGTCGAATTTTACAGCCGTGCGAGCGCTCGCTCGCGCACAGGTTCGCGCCGGTCGCATTGACGACGCGGCGGCGACCTTGCGCGCAAGCCTCCAGCGCAAAGGTCTCAGCGAAGAAATGCGTGTGCAGCTTCGCGTAGAGCTTGCGACCCTCTTCTCCGACGCTCAGCGTTACGGGGATGCGGTCACTGTCTATGAAGAGTTGCTGAAGGAACGCGGCATAGGCGATAAGCCTCTGGCTACTGACGATGAGCGAGAGGCCGCGACGGAAATCTTTCAGCGCATAATCAACCTGCAAAAGAGCGCCGGTCGCTCCAGCGATGCCGTTGCTACGATTGGACGTATGCGGAGTGTGTTGGGCAAAGATGACCCGACCGCCGATTTGATTTATATAGAAATGCTGCGCGATGAAGGGAAGCGCCGCGAAGCTCTACAGGCAGCGCAGGCCGCCAGAAAGAATTTCCCCACACAGACGGAGTTCATCAGCCTTGAAGCACAGACGCTGGGAGACTTGGGACGCGTAGACGAAGCCGTCACCCTCTTAAACTCGCAGTTGAAAGGGACGGCGCAGGACTTCAATACCTATCTTACAATCTCAAGCCTCTACACGCAGGCGGGACGCGGGCGCGAGGGCGTGGCGGCTGCGCGCAAGGCTCTGGAGCTAGCTCCGGCAGGGCAGGAGCAATACACGAACGCAGCGCTCCTGACGCTTGCCTCTGCGCAGGAACGCGCGGGCGACACGAAAGGCTCCGAGGAGAGTTTGCGCCGAGTGCTGGAAAAAGACCCGGACAATGCTACGGCTCTCAACAATCTAGGCTACTTTCTGGTCGAGCGTAACGAGCGTTTGACGGAAGCCCTAGAGATGATTCAACGCGCAGTGAAGGCGGAGCCGACCAACTCATCTTTTCTGGACAGCCTCGGCTGGGCATATTTCAAGCTCGGCAAACTGGACGAAGCCGAGCGCCAGCTAAAGGAAGCGGCGCGACGCGACCCTGCTTCGTCCACGATTCAGGAACATCTGGGCGATGTCTTTCAAAAGCAGGGCAAGGCTGCGGAAGCCCGCGCCGCCTGGCAGAAGGCGCTTTCGCTCTCCACGGAATCGGACGAGACGGCCAGAATCAAAGCCAAGCTCGACAGCAAGAAATAAATGGGTGACGTGTATCAGGTGCCGGGTTCCGGTTTTTATTTTACCGAAACCTGACACCCGGCACCCGACACCCATCACCCATTGACGAATTTCGTTGACAAGTCCGTGCCGGATTGTGTCTAATTTAATTGCTCGCTCGCCCCTCGCAAAACTTTTGAGGGCACGGGTTGAGCGTTTTCAGTTCTTTTGTCAATTTAGTAGCACACGATAAAGGCAAACCTGTCGCGAGGCAGGGGCGCAAAGCCGTGAATCTCTAAAAGGGAAACGGGAGGAACATCTTCCTTCTCTCTCTTTCAGAGATTGTCTGGTTGCCGAAGGCAGAAGAAAGCTCTAGAAGCTTTACCGATCCGGTAGACCTTTCTTCCCGACACAATCAAACAGCAAAGCGTTTCAACCTTTATCCGTTCTAAAGTCACAAGCCTGTGAAGCGTCGCAGTGTGTAGATTGCTCACTTCTTAAAGCGCAAGCTTTCCGAAGAGTGCATCGAAACCTACAAGCGCATTCAGGGGCAATGGGCGCGTCTGCGTACTTCCTGTTTTTCGGTCAGGGCGCAGGATGAGCCGTCACCGACCAAAGGCACTCCCGCAGCGATGCGGGTTCGCAAAGCCAGGAGTCTCTCCCCCCAGGAGATAGTCCGGCTACCGAAGTGAGGTTCAAGCAATGAGGAGCAAAGGAAGCGCCGCTTTCCAGCAGCATAAACAATCATCTTTTCAAACCAACCGCTTTGCAGCATTCATTCTCATCCTTTTAACTCTGGCGACACCCATCGCCGGAATTGCGCAGACGCAGAAGCAACAGAAGCCCGTTGCCCGTCTGGTCAGCACGTCCCGTCAGACCACACCCGCACCAAGAGCACGACTTGTCGCATCCATTCCGGCTTCGCAGATTCCTGCAACGGATCGAATGACTTCATCAAACAGGGCTTCGTCCAACGCTCGCCTGATTTCATCAAGCCCTCGCACGGTTTCATCAAGCCCCGTCTCAAGCACAACGTCTGCCGCAGCGTTTGCGGGCGCATCCAGTCTTGAGCGGCGCGCTTTCGAGCTTGTTAATTCAGAGCGCCGTGCGCGCGGCGAATCACCGCTCGTGTGGGACGCGGAGTTGTCGAAGATGGCGCGACAGCATTCGTTTGACATGGCACGCGCGGGCTTCCTGGATCACAGAGGGCCGGATGGGCGCGACATGGCAGATAGAGCGCGCTCGATGGGCATTCGTGGCTGGAAAGTGCTTGGAGAGAACATAGCCTTTAATCAGGGCTTCGATGATCCGAGCGCGTTTGCCGTCGAGCGCTGGATGGGTTCGTCTAAGCACCGCGATAACATTCTCAACAGGCAGTTCACACGCACAGGGATTGGTGTTGCGCGCGCATCCGATGGTAGCATCTTCTTTACGCAAGTCTTTATGAGCTGAAATAGACCGCTCGCGCGCTTGAGTTAAACACAAAAGGGCGGTCGGCGCTTTTTATCAAAGGAGAAAGGCTGGCCGCCCTTCGTGTCTCTTCCTACGTTCACGCTTCCGGCTTACGCCAAAATCAACTGGACGCTCTATGTACTGGGTAAGCGTACAGACGGCTTTCATGAGTTGCGAACCATCTTACAAACCGTCACGCTGCATGACCGCTTAACCTTCACTGCGCGCGATGACAACCGGCTGGTTCTCACCTGTGACGATGCGACGATTCCCGTTGACGAAAGAAATCTGGTACTGCGTGCAGCCACGGCTCTCAGGGAAAAGCATAAGATTAGAAAGGGCGCATCGGTTCATCTAGAGAAACGGATTCCGGCTGAGGCTGGCCTGGGCGGCGGCTCATCTAATGCGGCTGTGGCTTTGCTGGGGTTGGCGCATCTCTGGCAGTTGGAGACCGGCAGGGAAGAACTGGCGCAGATTGGCGCTCGTCTGGGCGCGGATGTCCCATTCTTCTTCACGGGCGGAACGGCGCTGGGGACTGGCCTTGGAACTGAAATCGAGCCTCTCCCAGATGTTGAGGCAGGGCATCTACTGATTATCAAGCCGCGCGCCAAAGTCTCAACCCCTGAAGCTTATAAAGCATTAAAGCGCCCCGCCTTGACAAAGGAAACGAGCGACATTATTCTTTCTATTTCTCGTGCAGAGGCGCAAATCGCGGATTCTCTACATGAGGGGCTGCACAACGATTTCGAGCAGGCGATTTATGAGCTATACCCGGAAATCGCCCGCGCTCGCGCTAGCTTAATCGAACAAGGGGCAAGGGGCGCGCTTCTGGCTGGAAGCGGCGCGAGCGTCTTTGGTATCTTTGAAAATGAGGAAGCGCTTGGCCGGGCACGAAGCGTTCTGGAAGGTGAACCGGGCTGGCGCGTCTTCGCATCGGCGGCGCTGGGTCGTGAGGCTTACCTTGAAGCCCTCCGTACTTGCGCCGCTCTCCTCCAACAGTGAGATTGAAATTGGGGCGTAGCCAAGTGGTAAGGCACCGGTCTTTGGAATCGGCATTCGTAGGTTCGAATCCTTCCGCCCCAGCCAAACGTTAAGTCCCAAGTTCCAAGTCCAAAGTCCCAGGTTGCAGGGGCATCTGACATGGGACATGGAACTTGGGTCTTGGGACTCTTATGGGCACAACCGGCGGCATCAAGGTCTTTTCGGGTAACGCGAATCGGGCGCTCGCCCAGGAGATTTGCCACTTTTTGAGCTGCGATCTGGGGCGCGCCATCACGGAGCGGTTCTCGGACGGCGAGTTCAACTTTCAGATTGACGAGAACGTGCGCGGCGGCGACGTGTTTATAGTTCAGCCTACGTGCCCGCCCACGGACGCGAGTCTGATGGAATTGCTCATCATGCTGGATGCTTTCCGGCGCTCTTCTGCGGAACGCGTGACGGCTGTGATTCCGTATTACGGTTATGCGCGCTCGGACAAGAAGGATCGCCCGCGAGTTCCGATTTCGGCAAAGCTGGTGGCGAACCTGATTGCCATCGCCGGAGCGCATCGCGTGCTCACGATTGACCTGCACGCGTCGCAGATTCAGGGGTTCTTTGATATTCCGGTGGATCACCTCTTTTCCGCGCCCGTCATGATAGGCCACTATCAGGAGAACCTTTTGCCGAATCTGACGGTGGTTGCGCCCGACACTGGGGGCGCGGAACGCGCGCGCGCCTACGCTAAGCGCCTGAACGCAGAGCTTGCCCTGTGCGATAAACGGCGCGAGAAGGCGAACGTCGCCGAAGTGATGAACGTCGTCGGCGATGTGCGCGGGCGAAACTGTTTGGTAGTTGACGACATGTGCGACACCGGCGGGTCTTTGACTAAGGTCGCGCGCGCTTTGAAGAATGCGGGAGCCGAACGCATTCATGCTTGCTTCACGCACCCTGTTCTTTCGGGGCGCGCCGTGGAACTTCTGGCTCAATCCGATATTGAGCAGATTGTCGTGACGAACACGATTCCGCTGCACGAGCGCGCGTGCGAGCTGGAAAACATTACCGTACTTAGCATTGCGCCTCTTTTGGCGAAAGCTATTAAGTCGATCCATGAGGAGACAAGCGTCTCTTCGCTCTTCGTATGAAGGGCAAACACTGAAAGCTTCAGCTTCAGCAGTCAGCCATCAGCTTTCAGCAAGGAACAGTCCAGAGAGTCTGGAGAGTCCAGAGAGTCAAAAGCGACTTTCTTTTCACTCTCCAGACTCTCTGGACTCTCCAGACTCTCTGGACTTTGAGCTGTTGTTGCTGGCTGCTATTTGCTTATTAGAGGAAAGAATCATGGCAGAAAGAAATGAGATAACGGTTCGCGCTTCCAAGCGCGAGGGTCGTGGAAAAAATGATGCGCGACGCACGCGGCGCGAAGGATTGGTGCCGGTCACGGTTTACGGCGGCGAAGGCGAATCGGTTTCGGCGGTCGCGCCCTTGCGCGAACTGGCCGCAATCCTTCGCTCCGAAGCGGGACACAACAGCATCTTCACCATTGACATCGAAGGCGTCGGCGCAAGCGAAGTGATGTTTCAAGACCGACAGATTGACCCGGTTAAGGGTCGTCTGGTTCATGCGGATTTGAGAAGACTCGTGAGCGGGCAGAAGATGGAATTCACGGTTCCGATTCATCTAGTGGGCGAACCCCTCGGCGTGCGAGAAGAAAGCGGAATCCTTGAGCAAGTCCTGCGCGAGGTCGAGATTCGCTGCGATCCTAGAAACATCCCTGACTCGATTGACCTGGATGTCTCTAATCTGGACGTTCACGACCTGCTTCACGTCTCGGACATTCCGCAGGACGAGAACATAGAGATTCTAGCCTCGCCCGACACGGTCATCGCTACCGTGAGCGTGGTGCGCGAAGAGCCTGTGGAAGCGCCTGTGCTTGAGGAAGCGCCCGCCGAGCCTGAAGTCATCGGCAAGGGCAAGAAGGAAGACGAAGAAGAGAAGTAAAAATTAAAAAGGTAAAATGCAGAACTGAGGACACGCTTGCAGCGTGAATCCGACAACAGAATCAAAGTTGAAAGCTTTGTCCTTCCTTTTGCATTTTTAATTTTTACTTTTGCCTTATGTTAATCGTCGGGCTTGGCAATCCGGGTGCGCAGTACGAGTGGACGCGCCACAACCTTGGGTTCATGCTGGTTGATATGCTGGCGCGTACACAGGGCGCGCAAGTGAAGCGGCTTGAGTGTCGCGCGCTTGTAGGCTTGACCGAGATAGAAGGCGAGCGCGTTGAGCTGGTCAAGCCGCAGACCTACATGAACCTGAGCGGCGAGTGTGTCTCCTGCCTGCTGGCAAAGCCTGAGCGGGAGCGCTCCTCTAAAAGCTTGATTGTCATCAGCGACGATCTGGCTTTGCCCTTCGGGACGATTCGCCTCAGACCACAGGGTTCTGCCGGTGGACATAACGGGCTGAAGTCCATCATCGCGGCGCTTGATACGGAAGAGTTCATGCGCTTGCGAATCGGCATCAACCCTGAGCACCCTGTAAGCGATACGAAGCGCTACGTGCTGGAAGAGTTTCCGAAACGAGAGCGCGAAGAGGTCGAAAAAGTTTTAGCACGCGGTAGCGATGCGCTCCGCACCGTCATCAGAGACGGAATTGAAAAAGCAATGCAGCAATACAACTAGTTTTCAGTTTTCGGTTCTCAGTTTTAAGAAGGGACGAAAAGCTTTACCGAAAACCGAAAACTGAAAACTGAAAACTGAAAACTGTTAATTTCCTTCTTGCTTCATCTCTAAATGGTGAAGCTTTAGACATCCGAGAGGAGGATGAATTTTGGCGAATCAGAGAACTTATGAGGTGATGTACATCGTGGACACGGATACGTCTCAGGATGACTTCACACGTTTGAGCGAAACCCTTCAGCAGATAATTACAGAGCAGGGCGGCAGCATCACGAAATCCGAAGACATGGGACGCCGCACGCTCGCTTATCCCATCAGCCACAAGAACGAGGGGCATTACATGCTGCTCGAAATTGACGGCACGGGACGCGAGATTGCAGAGCTTGAGCGCCGCATGCGCGTCAACGATCAGATCGTACGCTACCTGACCGTGCGCGTTGACGAAGACCGCCAGCGCGCCGAGAAGTTCAAGGCCAAGCGCGCACGCAAGGCTAGCAAGCGCCCGCTCGGCGGCTCCTCAAGAGGCGGTGGCCGCCATGAAAGAAGCAGCAGCGTCAGCGTAGCACCGGCAGCAACAACGTCTGCGGAGGATTTGGAGTCATAAAAGCTATCAGCCGTCAGCAGTCAGCTTTTTTTCGATTTCAGGTCTGAGCTTTTCTAATCTCAGATTTGAGATTAGAGAAATAAAAAGCTGAATGCTGACGGCTGATAGCTGAAAGCTTTAGAAAAGGAAATATTATGTCTAGTAATTACTCAGATGATAGGGATCGCGGTTTTGATAGCGGCGAAGGCGGAGGCGGGCGACGTGATCGTGACCGTGACCGTGGCGATAGAGGCGGGCGTGGAGGCGGAGGCCGACGCATGCATCGACGCAAAGTCTGCGGCTTCTGTCGAGAGAAGATTGACCTCATTGATTACAAGGATGTGAAGCTCCTTCAGGGCTTCATTCCTGAGCGCGGGAAAATCCTGCCGCGTCGCATCAGTGGAACGTGCGCTACGCACCAGCGCATGCTGGCCGAAGCCATCAAGCGCGCGCGCAACATAGCGCTCTTGCCCTACGCGACGGACTAACACTAGAAGGAGGAAAGAAAAGATATGGCACACACAAACGTCCTCCTGCGCGAAGATATTGAGGACTTGGGCGCGCGCGGCGAAATCGTACGCGTTCGCTCCGGCTACGCGCGCAACTATCTTCTGCCGCGAAAGATGGCTGTAGAAGCAACCGCAAGCAACGTCAAGCAGATCGAGCAGGAACGCAAAGCACTTCTGAAGAAAGAAGCGGCGGAGCGCGCCACAGCCGACGCGCAGGCCGCACAGCTTCGCTCCCTTCGCTTGAGCTTCGAGCGCAAGGTCGGCGAGCATGGATTGCTCTATGGCTCCGTGACTTCGATGGACATCGCCGAAGCGTTAAAGGAGCGCGGCTACGAGATTGATCGTCGTCGCATCAGTTTACGCGAAGCGATTAAAGAGACGGGCGATTACACCGTTCCCGTTCGCCTTCATAGAGAAGTGACGGTAGAGATTCCAGTCGTCGTCACGGGCGAAGGCGGCGCTGGAGCACAGGCTGCCGCGCCTGCGGAAACCACTGCAACTGCTTCGGCTGAAACGGTGCGCGAGGATAATGCAGAAGGCTCGCCGGAGCCTGGAGCAGACTCAGCCGCCGCAGTCGAATAGAAGAAAATTCTGCTGACACTTGCGCGCGGGAAGAGAATTCGTTGTCCCGCGTCCAGGTCATGTAGTATAGTCACGGCTGCAAGCCGGGCTTAACCCGACGAGGGTTTTTGACACGGCTTGCAGCCATAATTTTTGTCTTTTTCCACAGGCATTTCCTTTTCTGCTTTTTAATTTCGTTCTCCCGAAATGGCAAACTTCGTCGCCGATACTGCACGCGATCAACTTCTTGAACGGCCACTACCGAACAGTGCCGAAGCCGAGCGCGCCATCCTCGGCTCCGTCGTGCTGGACAACGGGCTTGTGAGCCAGGCCATAGAGCTGCTCAGGCCGGAAGATTTCTACGTACCCAGTCACCGCCGCATCTTCCTTGCCATGATCGCTCTCTTTGAGCGCGGCAGTGAGATTAATCCTATTCTCCTGGGCGAAGAGCTGCGCCGCGAAGGCGAGCTGGAAGCGGTCGGCGGCGTCACCTTCATCACAAATCTAACGTACGGGCTTCCGCGTTTCACCAACATCGCGCACTACGCCAAGATTGTCCGCGACAAATCTGTTCTCAGACAACTCATCAAGGCGACGAATAAGATAACCAGCGAGGCACTCGAAGAAGAGGACGAGGCGGAAGTCATACTAGACCACGCCGAGCAGATGATCTTCGCACTGGCGGACGAGCGCACACGACAGGGCTTCGCGCACGTCAAGCCGGTCGCAGACCACATCCTGGAAAAAGTTCAGGAGATGGCCGGTCGCACGGCCATGCTCACAGGTCTTACCACAGGCTTCAACGAGCTAGACACTATGACATCGGGTCTACAGCCCGCAGACCTCATCGTCGTCGCGGCCCGCCCGTCAATGGGCAAGTGCCTGGCTTACGATAGCGAGATAGTTCTATCGGACGGAAGCATCAGTACCATCGAAGAGCTTTACCGTGCCCGCAAGGCCGAGTTGCTCACATTAGCATCTGATTTCAAGTTCAAGCGCGCGCGTCCGAGCCATTTCGTAGACGACGGCATAAAGCCTGTCTTTCGCGTAACGACACGTCTTGGGCGTACTGTTGAGACCACGCTTTCACATCCTTTCTTAACAGTTGACGGCTGGAAACCGCTTCTCCAGTTAAATGTCGGCGAGCGCATTGCCGTTCCGCGCATCATCAATGTTTTTGGCGAAAGCATCATGCGCGATTGCGAGGTGAAGCTTCTAGCTTATCTAATTGGCGATGGCGGCTTAACGGGCGCTTCACCTGTTTTTACTGTCGGCAAGCCAGCTCTTCAGGAAGATTTTGAAGATGCTGTGAAGGAGTTCGGCGGTGTTGAAGCGATTCCTGCTAACGGCCAGGATCGCACCTTCTCATTACGCGTGCGCAAAGTCGGCGGTCGCAGCAATAAACCTAATCCGCTTACCCTGTGGTTGAAAGAACTGGGTGTTTATGGCTGTAAGAGCAGCGAAAAATTTATTCCTGCAAAGGTCTTCAGGCTCAAGCGCCCGTATCTGTCGCTCTTTCTCAACCGACTATTTGCGACTGATGGTTGGGCATGCGTCCTGAGTTCCGGGCAGTCACAGCTTGGCTACGCTTCGACGAGCGTTCGATTGGCGCGTCAGATTCAGCACCTGCTCCTGCGCTTCGGCGTCACCGCTACGCTTAAGCGACGTTCTGTTAAATATAAAGATGGACGTAGGACTGCGTGGCAACTGGATATTACAGACGCCCGCTCGATTAAAACCTTCATTGGCGAGATTGGAATCTTCTGTAAGGTAAAGGCTCTCTCATCTGTTCTGCTCGCGCTGTCAAACAAAAGGTATCAGACGAACCGCGATTTGATACCCGTAGGAGTCTGGCCGCAGATTGCTAAGATGAAGGGCATAGAATCATGGGCGTCGCTGGCGCGCAGGGCTGGAATACGTGGCTACACGAATATACATGTGGGCGAGCGAGCGCTCTCCCGCGAAAGACTGTTTGTACTAGCCGCTGCGCTGGACAGCGCTTCACTCAACCAATTGGCCGAAAGCGAGGTTTACTGGGACGAGATTGTCGTTATTGAACCAGTCGGTGACAAGCAAGTGTATGATCTAACCATCCCTGACACACATAATTTTGTCGCCAATGATGTCTGTGTTCACAACACAAGTTTCGCATTAACGGTCGCGCAGAACGCGGCGCTGCACGCGCAGGCTGTGGTGGGTGTGTTCTCGCTTGAGATGTCCAAGGAATCGCTCGTCATGCGTATGCTTTGTTCCGAGGGACACGTTGACGCGCATCGCTTCCGCACAGGCTTTCTGTCGCGCGATGAGTGGGGACGACTCGCGGGCGCGCTCGGCAGGCTTGCCGAGACGAAGATTTATATTGATGACACTCCAGGCATCTCCGTGCTTGAGATGAGAGCCAAGGCGCGCCGCCTTGCAGCCGAGCAGAAGAAACTTGATTTAATCATAGTGGATTATCTTCAACTGATGTCCGGCTCGTCGCGGCGCACGGAATCGCGCCAGCAGGAGGTCTCGCAGATTTCGCGTGAATTGAAGGGGCTGGCGAAAGAGTTGAACGTGCCCCTCATAGCCCTCTCGCAGTTATCGCGTGCCCCCGAATCCCGCACAGATCATCGCCCGCAGCTTGCAGACCTACGCGAATCCGGGGCGATTGAGCAGGATGCGGATGTGGTTGCATTCATCTATCGTGAGGAGCAGTACAATCGCACGGAAGAGAACGCAGGGATTGCAGAGATACTGGTTTCCAAACAGCGCAACGGCCCGACCGGGATGGTAAAGCTGGCCTTCCTCAAAGAGTTCACAAGGTTCGAGAACATGTGGCGAGAGTAGAGGGCTTTGAAGACTTAGTTTGTTTCACTGGTTATGCCTGAAGACAAAAGGGATGATGTAGAGGCCGCAGGGGACGTAGAGCCGTTTGCGCAGCGGCCTACCTGGGCGGAGATAAATCTTCAGGCGCTCGCCGAAAACTTCCAACAGGTGCGTGCGCGCCTCAACTCCGAAGTAAAAATCATGGCGGTCGTGAAGGCCGATGCTTACGGGCACGGGGCGGCGGAGTGTGCGCGGCGTATGGCACAGGAAGGAGCAGACTGGTTCGGCGTGGCGCTGCCCGAAGAGGGAATCGAGTTAAGAGAAGCGGGCATCACACAGCCCATACTGTGCCTGGGCGGCTTCTGGGCTGGACAGGAGCAGGCTTGCATTCAACATAAACTGGTTCCGGTCGTCTATCGCCCGGACATGATCGAAGCTCTTGACCGCGCGGCGCGTGATGCGGGCATCGTCGTTGACGCGCATCTGAAGATTGATACAGGCATGGGACGGCTCGGCGTGCGTTATGACAGTGCGGTGGAGTTCGTTGATGCGATTCGTGATTACAGGAATGTGCGCATTGACGGTTTAATGACCCACTTCGCTTCGGCTGACGACCCTCATCAGGAATGCTTCACACAGGATCAGCTCTCTCGTTTTCGTGAAGCGGTGAACGCCTTGCGCGCGCGCGGGCTGAAGCCCACCTATGAAGACTGTGCCAACTCTGCTGCGACAGCAGCTTACCCTGCATCGTGGGGCAACATGGTCAGGCCGGGCGGAGTCCTTTACGGATTGTGGCGCGACATACTGCCGCCTCTGGATGAGCCTTTAAGATTGCGTCCCGTTATGTCTCTTCATTCGCGCATCATGCTGTTGAAGTGGGTGCGCAGGGGCGAAACGCTCGGCTACGGCTGCACGTTCGAGGCTTCGCGTGACACGCTGGTCGCAACCTTGCCCATAGGCTATAACGACGGCTACGCGCGCGCTCTCTCGAATCGCGGGCGCGTGATTGTGCGCGGCAGTTATGCAGCGGTCGTGGGGCGCATCTCTATGGATTTGACGCTCGTAGATGTGACGGACTTGCCCGGTGTAAGGCTTAACGACCGCGTGACACTGCTCGGCGAAGAAGGCGAGCTAACGATTCCAGCCGAGGATGTAGCCAAAACCGTCGGCACGCTCTCCTACGAAATCACCTGCGGCATCAGCAATCGCGTCCCGCGCGTTTTTATGCCTGCCGGGTAAGAAAAGAAGCACGCGTTTGTACAAAACTTCTGCGTGCCTCCTTTCTGCTCAGAAGCCGTTTGAAAAAGCAGATTCCCTTCAGTCCCGTCAGGGACGATTGATAATAGCCCAGTGCTTCAGCACTGGGGATAAGGTATGAAAAATGAAGTTGAGTCCCGTTAAGGACGACTGAAATCTCTTCTGGATTTATTCAGTCGTCCCTACGGGACTCAACTCTTTTTGTGCCTGCTGTTCCCAGCCATAAATGGCTGGGCTATTATCAATCGTCCCTACAGGACTTTCCAAAACAGCTTCTCAGACTGTCCTATGTGTTTTCCTGTCGCTTATCTGCGAAGAATAAAGTTGAATGTGATTATCCCTTTCGCTTTGACGGGCTGTTGCGAGAGCAGCGTTGGCGTAAAGCGGGCGCGGGCAGCCGCTCTTTCGGCCTCCTGTCTCAAAAGCGTATTGCCGCTGGTGGCGCGTGCCGTCATGACGCGTCCGGTTTCATCTATCAGAATATCTACTGTAACCACGCCTTCTATGCCTGCGGCTTTAGCGAGTGGCGGGTAGACGGGTTCGGGCAGACTGATGGCGCGGCTATTAGCAACTCCTATGTTTGCTACCCTCTTTTCCGGCGTCTCCTGCTTCTTAGTAGCGGGTGGTGCATCATCTTTAAGAATGCCGTCGCCGCCATTCTTGCCTGTGTCGGATGAGTCGCCTCCTCCGCCTCCATCTACTCCAAATGGATTTCCTCTGCCGGGGTCAAAAGTTCTGCCGGTGCCGTCGGAAAGCTGGGGCGGCGTTTGCATGGTTGCTGACTGGGCTGTGCCGGAGATTTTTGTTAAGTCAGTTGAAACGTTAGATGGAGTGTTCTTGATTAAACCGCCTGTGCTGCGCTGGCCTCCAGTGTTAACTGGAGCGGCGGGCGTGTTTGCTCTGAGGGGGCGCTGCACCTCCCTCGGCTTAGTCACTTCAATGTCGGGTGGAACGAGTGCGACCAGTTCAAGATTCTGATCGTCTATGTGCGCCTCATAAGCGTAAACGCCTACGACGCCTGTTGCTATCAGGACGAGAGTGTAAGCGGCCATCGTGGCTAGAAAAAATATGCCTTTGCGTTTGAGTTCCCCTTTGTGCAAGTCGGATTCGACCAGATGCGAAAACATTTCTATCTCTCCCTTTTCAGCCGGTGCCACGGTTGGGTCAAAGGGGAGCATTACGCTCTACATGCTTAGACAACGCCGCGCCCCATCTTGTTCCAGGAAAGTTTTCATCAAAGTGATTGACTACGGGATTGAGTGTAGAGAGGATTGATCTTCACCACAGAGACACAGAGGACACGAGAGGCTTCACAGAGAGTTGAGTGATACTCAAGCCTCCGTGCCCCCTCTGTGTTCTCTGTGTCTCCGTGGTGAAAACCAACTATCATCGCACTCTACTTCAATCTGAATGGATACACTCCTCTTTATCTGTACAATCACTCAGGAAATCCTTTACGATGATGCCCGTCGTCGAGAGAATAATCTGGAGGAATACAAAACAGTGGCAACAAGCTCAGAATGGCATGAGAATTATGCGGAGATGAGCGAGGAAGCGCTCAATTTTTCGCGCGCCGTCAAATCCGTGCAGGAAGAACTCGAAGCCGTTGACTGGTATAATCAACGCGCGCAGGCTACACGTGACGAACAGTTGCGCCGCATCCTTGAGCACAACCGGGACGAAGAGATAGAGCACGCCATGATGGGGCTTGAATACCTGCGCCGCATTAATCCTGTCTTCGACAAACACATGCGCACGTATCTCTTCACCGAAGACGACATCGTAGAAGTTGAGAAGAAGACTGAAGACGATTAAGAGCAGGGATGAGAAAGGCAGGGATGAGGAATGAAGTAAAGAAAACATATTCTTATTTCATCCCTCATCCCTGCTTTGCTGACGGCTCACTTTTAACTAGAGGATAGATTCCATGACCACACCTGTACACGCTCTGGCAGAAGAACTCAATCCCTTCGAGATTGCCAAGCAGCAGTTCGACCGCGCCGCGGATTATCTTGAGCTAGACCAGTCTATGCGTAATGTCTTGAGGAACGCCAAGCGCCAGTTGATCGTCTCCATCCCTGTCAAGATGGACGGGGGCGACATACAGGTCTTCGAGGGCTATCGCGTGCAGCACAACATAGCGCGCGGCCCTGCGAAGGGCGGCATACGCTATCATCCGAACGTCACGCTCGACGAAGTCAAAGCGCTCGCCGCGTGGATGACATGGAAGTGCGCCACGGTCGGCATTCCTTACGGCGGCGGCAAGGGCGGCGTGATCTGCGATCCCAAGAGTCTTTCGCATAACGAGCTGGAGCGATTAACGCGCCGCTACGCCTTCGAGATTGCGCCCATCATTGGCCCTGACCGTGACATCCCCGCGCCGGACGTTTACACAGACGAGCAGACGATGGCATGGATTATGGACACCATCTCGATGGTGCGCGGGCAAACAGAGCTTGGCGTAGTCACCGGGAAACCAATCTCGCTCGGCGGCTCGCAGGGTCGCCATGAGGCTACAGCGCGCGGCTGTCTCTACACGCTGCGCGAGGCTTGCCGCGTCAAAGGCATCAACCTTCGCGGCTCGCGTGTCGCCGTTCACGGCTTCGGAAATGCAGGCGCGAATATCGCTCGATTGGTCGCAGCAGACGGAGCGCGTGTGGTCGCCGCCTGCGATTCAAGGACTGGAGTCTTTGCAGAGAACGGTCTGGATGTAGAATCTGCGCTGCGTCACAAGAAGGAGACAGGCTCTTTGCGCGGGCTGGCTAATGCCAAAGAGATTCCGTGCGAAGCTGTACTCGAAGCCGAATGCGATATTCTTCTGCCGTCGGCGCTCGAAAACAGCATCACGCTCTCGAACGTCGAATTCGTGAAGGCGAGCATCATAGCGGAGCTTGCAAATGGCCCGACCACACCGGGCGCAGACCGCGTGCTGGCAGATGAGGGAGTCTTCCTTGTCCCGGACATTCTAGCTAATGCAGGCGGAGTCACCGTCAGCTACTACGAATGGGTACAAGACCTCTACTCGTATTTCTGGACGGAGAGTCAGATTAACGAAACGCTTGAGCAGACCATGCGCGCAGCCTTTCGCTCCGTACACGAAACGGCTATGCGTCATCACACGGACATGCGCACCGGGGCTTATATCCTCGCCGTCGAGCGCGTGGCCGAAGCGACACGAGTGCGCGGCATCTTTCCGTAATCGTGAGGGAGAAGAGATGGCAGACAAAATCACTGTTTACGAAAAGCCTACCTGCTCGAAGTGCCGCGAGATGGACAAACTGCTCCGTGACCGCGGCTTCAATTTCGAGAAAGTCAACTACTACATAGAGCCGCTGACGGAAAAGAAGCTGCGCGAGCTTTTGAAGAAGATGAAGCTTAAGCCGCGTGACATTCTTCGCACGAGCGAAGCCGTCTACAAAGAGTTGGGATTAGGCAAGCGCGAAGTTTCCGACGATGAATTGATTGCTCTCATGATAGAGCATCCGGATTTGATTCAACGCCCGATTGTAGAGCGGGGCAGCCGCGCCGTGCTTGGCCGTCCCGTGGAAAACGTCAAGCCGCTTTTGGAATAAAGGACGTGAGTGGAAGGCGGATTGAGGCTCACCGCCGCAGACGCTGAGGGACGCGCAAGACGCGCAGAGGATGAGCACAGGTCAGTACCGCCTGCGGTCGCGGGCGGGTTTTGACACAGCTTGAGACCCGCCCGCTACCGCAGGCGGTACTGACTAAAACCGATGCTTTCAGGTGATATATGAACATTTCCGCGTGTGAAATGGCGGTTTTCACCTGTTGAATGGGGACTTTCAGCCGTAACATGGCGTCTGCCGCGTGTAAAATGACAACTTTTGCGTGTGAAATGGCGTCTGTCGCTTGTAACATGACAACTTTTGTCTGTGAAATGACAGATTTTGTAAGTGAAATGGGAACTTTCGCGTGTGACATGGCAACTTTCAGATGTGAAATGGCAAGTTTCGCGTGTTAAATGGCGTCTGTCGGGCGTGAAATGGCGATTTTCAGTTGGTGCATGAGGGATTTCGCAGGTGAAATGAAGACTTTTTGCCGTTAAATGGGCGATTCTCGGCTATAAACGAAGATTTTACCCTGCCTGAAGCATCTAATCACTTACAGTTTTATTAGTATACAAGGGGAATTAAAAGAGTTTTGGCTAAAGCATCAGCGACAGTTTACGTTTGCCAGAAATGCGGGAACCAGTCGCGCAAGTGGCTTGGGAAGTGCCCTGACTGCGGCGAGTGGAATTCGTTCGTAGAGGAACGCGCGCGTGTGGCTACAAAGAAAAACGGAGCACGCTCCGGGGGCGGAGGATTTCGCCTGCGAGAGGTCGAGCCTGTGGCTTACAGCGCCATTGAATCGCAGGACGACACGCGTGTAGCTTCCGGCATAGAAGAGTTTGACCGCGTGCTTGGCGGCGGCATCGTTCCCGGCTCGCTGATTCTTATAGGCGGCGACCCCGGCATAGGAAAATCCACGCTGCTCTTGCAGGTTGCGGATAAGTTGAGCGGTGGCGGCACAACCGTCCTTTATGTTTCGGGTGAAGAGAGCGAGCGGCAGATTAAGCTCAGGGGCGAGCGCCTTAGAGTTAATGCACAGAATCTTTATCTGCTGCCTGAAACGAATCTGGAAAATATTTTTCACGAGATAGAGCGCATGACGCCGGGCGCGATCATCGTTGATTCGATTCAGACTGTCTTCTCCGGCAACATAGAATCTGCGCCCGGCTCGGTCTCGCAAGTGCGCGAAGTCGCAGGCCAGTTCCTCTTGCTTGCCAAGAATCGAGACATCCCCGTTTTTCTCATCGGCCACGTCACCAAAGAAGGCTCTATCGCCGGGCCGAAAGCGCTTGAGCACATAGTTGATACCGTGCTCTATTTCGAGGGCGAGCGACATCACAATCACCGCATCGTGCGTGCGACCAAGAACCGCTTCGGCGCGGCCAACGAGGTCGGCGTCTTCGAGATGACCGGCACAGGCTTGGTTGCCGTCGCCAATCCGTCCGAAGTCTTTCTGGCGGAGAGACCCAAGGATGCAGCAGGCTCAATCGTAACCGCCTGCATGGAAGGCACGCGCCCCGTCCTTCTGGAGATTCAGGCGCTCGTCTCCGGCTCTAAATACGGGACAGGCCGCCGCATGGCGCAGGGGTTCGACGTGAATCGCCTTGCGCTTCTCATAGCCATGCTGGAAAAGCGGCTCGGCTTTCACCTGATGGGCGACGATGTGTTCGTCAACATCGCCGGAGGCTTGGAAGTTGACGAGCCTGCCGCAGACCTAGGCGTAGTCGCCTCAATCGCTTCCAGCTTCAAGAACCTTCCAGTCGATTCGCACACGGCGGTCTTCGGCGAAGTCGGCCTGACGGGCGAAGTGCGCGGCGCGCTGCAAGCACAGGTCAGAGCGCGCGAAGCTCAATCCCTCGGCTTCAAGAAAATCATCATGCCTGCCTCCAACACAACCGGCCTTGAACGCCTGCTTGGCCTGCGCGTCGTCGGCGTCCGCTCGGTCGAGGAAGCCCTCGAAGAATTGTTCTAGCAACAGTCGTCAGAATTGAGGACTCAAGTTTCAGAGTAAAGAGCGAGGGTGCTTAGAAGCCGATTGAAAAAAGCGAATGCGCTTTTGTCCCGCCAGGGACATTTGAAAATAGCCCAGCAATAAATTGCTGGGGACATAAGACACAAGAAGTTTGAGTCCCGTAGGGACGATTGAAAGAGATGTTCAGTCGTCCCTACGGGACTCTTTATCTTTTATTTGCATCTATTCCCAGCGCTAAAGCACTGGGCTATTACCAATCGTCCCTACGGGACTGTTCAATCGGCTTCTAAGCACCCTCGCTCTTTACTCTGACTCCTGAATTCTGACTACTACGGAAAGCTTCCTCCATGCTTCTCGAAATAAAGTCAAAGACATAAAGTCAATGCCGTGTTACTATACGCACGGTTATGCGGACGGATGTCGTACTCATTCGGCTGATCTTCACCGCAGTTTTGGTGGCGGCTGGATACTTCCTGCATCCTGTTCGTAACGATAGGCTTATGTCGGCTGGCGTTGGTGCCCTTATCGCCGTCGCCATCATCTTTTTCGAGATACGAATCCGCCGCGCTTCCCTTAAAACCCTTATCGGTGCAGCCGTCGGCTCAATCATGGGCATCACTGGAGCGTACCTGATAGGCTCGCTCATCAGCAGCCAGGAATCAAACGCGGTCGCCGCCGAGACCAGGACTTTTCTCACCCTAGCGCTCACCTTCTTCATGACCTATGTCGGCCTGATGGTCGGCGCAGCCAAAGGCGATTATCTAGACCTCTCTGCTCTGGGCGGCATCTTCAGCGATAAAACCATACGGCGCGACTACAAGGTTCTGGACACGTCCGTCATCATCGACGGGCGCATTGCAGACGTAGCCGAAACAGGTTTCTTAAGCGGCACTATTATCATCCCGCAATTCATCCTGCGAGAGCTGCAACAGGTCGCAGACTCGCCCGACTCGTCCAAGCGACAGCGCGGGCGGCGCGGCCTGGACATGCTCAATCGTTTGCAGAACAACTCTTCGCTCGATATACAGATTGTCGAAACCGATTTTCCTTCCGTAAGAGAAGTTGATTTGAAGCTCATAGAGCTTGGCAAACAGTTGGACGCCGTCATCGTCACCAACGATTTCAACTTGAACAAGGTCGCGCAGTTGCGTGGCGTGCAGGTGCTCAACATCAACGAGCTTGCCAATGCCCTGAAGCCCGTAGTGCTGCCGGGCGAAGCCATGCGCGTCTTCATCCTGAAGGAAGGCAAAGAGTACAACCAGGGCGTGGCTTATCTGGATGATGGCACGATGGTCGTCGTGGACAACGCGCGTAAGCTTATAGGCAAGAACGCGGACATCGCAGTCACCAGCGTGCTGCAAACGACTGCCGGTAAGATGATCTTTGGCCGCCTGTGGGAAGATGCGAATGAGGGGAACAGCGTCGGCAACGGCGGCGAGCACAAAGAGCGCATCAACGGTACTACGCGCCGCACCGGCCCGCTTCGCACGCGCGAAGCCGCGCCCCCAACGCGCATCACAGACCCAAGCGAATCGGCAGCAGATTAAAAACGAGGTGCCGGGTGTCGGGTGTCAAGTGCCGGTAAAGAAAAGTTTTTACTGACACCCGGCACCTGACACCCGACACCCATCTATGAATATCGCTATCGTAGCCGCCGCCGGGCAGGGCAGGCGTTTGGGCGGCAAGCGAGCCAAGCAGTTCCTGGAGCTTGCAGGAGTTCCCGTCATCATTCACACGCTCAGGCGTTTCGAGCAGTGTGCCAGCATACATGAAGTTGTTGTAGTGTTGCCGCAAACGGATGCGGCTGGGTTTCTTGCGCTTGCGAGTAAGTATAGACTCGGAAAGCTCGCGCGAGTTGTGCCGGGAGGCGAGACACGCGCCGAATCGGTCTGGCGCGGGCTTCAATCGGTTCGTGCCGCAACAGCCGAGATAATCGCTGTCCATGATGGCGTTCGTCCCTTCGTCACGCCCGAAGAGATCACCCGCACCGTTGAAGCTGCACAGGCGTACGGCGCAAGTCTCCTGGTCGCTCCCGTAGTGGATACGATCAAGGAAGTGCTTGACGGCAAAGTTGTCAGGACGGTTGAAAGAACTTCTCTGAAGCGTGCGCTCACGCCCCAGTGCTTTCGCTATTCCATCCTGCGACGCGCCTTTGAGCAGGCGGCCAATCTGGGCGCAGACGCAACGGACGATAGCTTTCTGGTAGAACAACTGGGCGTGGCCGTCCACGTGGTCGAAGGCGACGCACGCAACATCAAGATTACACGACCGGAAGACATTGCGATTGCTGAAATGATTTTAAGACAGATGTCAGAGGCTAGAGGTTAGAGGTCAGTGAAATACTTTTTCTAACATCTAACCTCTGACCTCTAATCTCTGTTTTTATGTTCCGCATAGGCATCGGCCATGACACGCATCGTTTGACTGAGGGGTTGCCGCTCGTCCTTGCAGGCGTGCGCGTGGATTCGATGCGCGGGGCAGAGGGGCATTCGGATGCGGATGCGCTCTCGCATGCAGTGGCGGACGCCATCCTGGGCGCGTTGTGCGAGGGTGATCTGGGCGTTCATTTCCCTGACAGAGACCCGCAGTGGAAGGATGCTAACAGTCTGGAGCTGCTGGCGAGAGTGGTGTGGCTGGCGGGCGAGCGCGGGATGCGCGTCGTCAACGTGGATGCGACGGTGATGCTGGAAAGACCGCGCCTGCGCCCTTATGTGCAGTTGATGCGAGAGAATCTGTCGCAGACGCTTGGCATCGAGCCGGGCTGCGTTAGTGTGAAGGCCAAGACGGGCGAGGGCGTTGATTCGGTCGGACGATACGAAGCCATAAAGGTTCAGGCGGTGATTCTGCTGGAGAGCGTGTAAAGGGATTTGAGCTTGAGACCACAGGACGTTATTCAACGAAAGCGCGACCGGCGCGAGCTGTCGCGTGAAGAGATTGCGTTTTTTGTTCGCGGTGTAGTGGACGGCGCATGGGCTGATTATCAGGTCACGGCGCTGCTGATGGCTATCTTCCTGAACGGCATGACCGATGGCGAGCGTAACGCCCTGACACAGGAGATGCTCCATTCGGGCGAGGTGCTGGATTTCAAAGATATTCCGAAGCCGAAGGTGGACAAGCATTCGACGGGCGGCGTGGGTGATAAGACCTCGCTCATCCTTGCACCTCTGGCGGCGGCCTGCGGCGTGTGCGTGCCAATGATTTCCGGGCGCGGCTTAGGTCACACGGGCGGCACGCTGGATAAGCTCGAAGCCATTCCCGGCTTTCGCGTCAATCTTTCTCTGGCAGAGTTTCGCACCCTACTTGAGCGCATAGGCTTTGCCATGATCGGGCAGACAGGAGAGCTTGCGCCTGCCGATAAAAAAATCTACGCACTCAGAGACGCGACCGCTACCGTTGAGGCTATTCCGCTCATCGTCGCTTCGATTATGTCTAAGAAGCTGGCCGCCGGACTCGATGCGCTGGTGCTGGATGTCAAGACTGGGACTGGCGCATTCATGCGTGAAGAAGAGCGCGCACGCGAGCTTGCGAGCGCTCTGGTCACGACCGGCAATTCATGCGGTGTGCGTACCGAAGCGCTCATCACGGATATGAATCAGCCGTTGGGTTGCGCCGTCGGCAACGCGCTTGAGACGAAAGAGTGCATTGAAATCCTCAGAGGTGAAGCGAGCGAAGGGACGCGGCCTGTGCTGGAGCTTTCCCTTGAGCTTGCAGCGCGCATGGTCGCTCTCTCAGGTGTGGAAGCTTCGCTTGAAGCAGCGCGCTCTGCTGTAGAGCGAGCGCTTGAGTCCGGCAGAGCATTAGAGCTTTTCCGTCGCAACGTAGAAGAGCAGGGTGGCGATGCAAGGGTCTGCGATGATCCTTCGCGTCTTATACCTTTGACGCTCCGCTCCGTTAAGGTAGAATCGCCGCAAGACGGATTCATTACAGGCATAGATGCATCGGAGGTCGGACGAGCCGTTGCCATTATGGGCGGCGGCAGGACACACATCGCCGATAAGATTGACCTGGCGGTCGGTTTCATCACCGAAGCGAAGATCGGCGACCATGTCTCTGGCAATCAGGCGCTCGGAACGCTCTACTTTCATGATGAAGCAAAGGGGCGGAATGCCTTAGAGATAATTCGCGCCGCTTACGAGATAACGGATAAACCTACGGCGCAACTGCCCGCACTGATTAAGGAAGTAATAACAGCATGAAGTATCGCGCATTAGCATCCATTGCGGTCGTCTGTCTGGTGCTGCTGGCTCTTTTGAGTCCGGCATGCACCACACAGAGCCGCGAGAAAGACGACAAATCCAAAGTACACGTCGGCATAGTCTTTGACATAGGCGGCAAGGATGACCGCTCGTTCAATGCCGCCGCATGGCAGGGCGTGCAGCATGCCGAGAAGGATTTCCCGATTGTTTTGAGGGACGTGGAGCCGGGCAACCCGACTTCGATTGAGCCTGCGATGCGTGCATTTGCAGAGCGCGGCTACAATCTGGTCATAGGCGTGGGCTTTGCACAGTCTCCCATCATGGAGCGCGTGGCGAAGGATTATCCCAATGTGAACTTCGCTATCATTGACGGCGTGATTATGCAGGATAACGTCGCCTCGCTCGTCTTTATGGAGCATCAAGGCTCTTACCTTGTCGGCATGATCGCCGCGCGTACTTCCAAGACCGGAGTCCTTGGCTTCTTGGGCGGCATGGACATCCCGCTTATACATCGCTTCGCGGTCGGCTACACGGAGGGCGCGCGCGCCGTGAATCCTAATATCAAGGTTATACAGAATTACGTGGGCGTGACGGACGGCGCGTGGAACAATCCCGGTAAAGGAAAAGAGCTTGCGCTGGCGCAGATAGGCAACGGCGCAGATGTCATCTTCACTGCGGCGGGAAACTCCGGCCTCGGCGCGTTCGATGCCGTAGAGCAGCAGGGCAAGGATGCGAATGGCCGCGCAAAGGCATACGTCATCGGCGTGGACTCGAACCAGAACGGCGTCAAGCCCGGCTTCGTGCTCACCAGCATGGTCAAGCGCGTGGACAATGTCGTCTACCAGCTTATTCAAGAGTTAGTGGCTGGACGATTCAAGGGCGGCTTTCACGTCTTTGGCCTGAAGGAAGATGGCGTCGGCTACGCTCTGGATGACTACAACCGGAATTTGATTTCGCCGGAAATCATCCAGCAGGTCGAAGAGGCCAGAGCGAAAATCATAGACTGCGAAAAAAGAAGGAGCGCGGTCGCGCCTGAAGAGAAGAAGAACGTCAAATGCGAAATTGATGTAACGGACGCGATGGCGAAATAACACAGGGGCTAGAGGTCAGAGGTTAGAGGTCGGTAAAAGACCTGTAACTAACCTCTGACCTCTGACCTCTGACCTCTAAATATGCTTGAACTAAGAAACATCACGAAACGCTTTGGCGATGTACTGGCAAACGACCACATCAATATTCAGATTGCCGAAGGAACCATTCATGCCATAGTGGGCGAGAACGGCGCAGGGAAATCCACCGCCATGCGCATCGCTTACGGCTTCTACACGGCGGACAGCGGCGAGATTCTGATTAACGGTGAGGTGCGCCGCATAGAGACGCCGCATGATGCCATAGCACAGGGCGTCGGCATGGTTCATCAGCATTTCATGCTGGTCGAGACCATGAGCGTGGCAGAGAATATAGTGCTCGGAGCCGAGCCGGGTTCCGCCGCATCGCTTGATCTTGCGGGCGCTTCGCAAAAGATTCGCGCTCTTTCGGAAGAGTTCAAGCTGGCGATTAATCCGAGCGCTTCGATTGAAGCTCTATCGGTCGGCCAGCAGCAGCGCGTTGAGTTACTGAAAGCGCTCTATCGTGAAGCGCGGCTTCTTATACTGGACGAGCCGACCGCTGTGCTGACGCCGCAGGAGGTGGAAGAGTTCTTCAACATCCTGCGGGGCATGCGCGAGCAGGGGAAAACGGTCGTCATCATCACACACAAGCTGGACGAAGTTCTGGCAATCTCCGATGAAGTGACGGTGATGAGAGACGGTCGCGTGGTTGGCCGCGTTAAAACGAGCGAGACCAACGCCGCAGAGCTTGCGCGCATGATGGTTGGCCGCGATGTCCTGCTGAGAGTTGAAAAGCCGGATGCGCAGCCGGGTGCGACCGTTTTAAGCGTGCGCGATCTTCGTGTTACTGCTGGCGAAGGCTCTGTGCGCGTGGACGGCATGACGTTCGACGTACGTGCGGGCGAGGTGGTCGGCATCGCTGGCGTGGAGGGCAACGGCCAGACCGAGTTGATAGAAGCGCTCGCAGGCTTGACCGACCCGGCGCAGTTGAAAGGGCGCGTAGAATTTGAAGGAAGGGAAATAACAACCGCCAGCGCCAGAGAGCGAAAGCAAAAGGGAATCGCGCATATCCCTGAAGACCGCCACCGGCGCGGGCTGCTGCTTGATTTTGATCTGGCGGAAAATTCCATCCTCGGCGTTCATTATCGCAAGCCGATTGTCGCAATGGCAGGCGTGCTGCTGGATAACGGTGCCATAATCGGTCGCGCCCGTGAGATCATCAAGAACTTTGACGTGCGCCCGCCGAATCCGGATTTGCCCGCGCGCTCTCTGTCCGGCGGCAACCAACAGAAGCTCATCATCGGGCGCGAGTTCGACCTGCATCCGAAGCTTCTGCTGGTATCGCAGCCGACGCGCGGCGTGGACATAGGCGCAATAGAGTTCATTCACCGCAAACTCGTAGAGCTACGTGACGCGGGCTGCGCGATTCTACTGGTCTCGGCAGAACTGGAAGAAGTGACCGCTCTGTCCGACAGGCTTTTAGTCATACACGAGGGCAAGATTGTAGGCGAAGTTGATCCGAAAGTTGCTACGACCGAAGAGATCGGTCTTTTGATGACCGGCGGACACAAATGATTTTGGATTTTAGATTTTGGATTTGCGATTGAGCTATTCCGATTTCAAGCTTGAGGTTTGAAATCGAAGTTTGTGAGCTTCCCGAACAGAATCGCAAAGTCTAAACTCTTAAGAGTTCAAGCTCCGCAACTCGAAATCCAAAATCCAAAATCTAAAATCCAAAATCGCAAATCCCATGAAACTCTTACGCGAACTGCTCTTTCCGCTCATAGCCGTCATTGCAGCCTTCATAGTGGGCGGCATCTTCGTACTCATCATCGGCGATGACCCGATTTTGACGTACCAGCTTTTGATAGGCAGCGCGCTGTCGTGGCCGGACGGCATCGGCTACACGCTCTTTTACGCGACGCCGCTCATCTTCACGGGGCTGGCCGTGGCAGTCGCTTTTCGCTGCGGGCTTCTGAACATAGGCGCGGAGGGGCAACTCTACGTCGCTGCCTTTGCCGCCGCATGGGTGAGCATCAAACTGGGCGGCGTAGTCGTTGCGGATGTCAATTATTCATGGGCTAGCCTTCCGTCTATGCTCCTCATTCCGCTGGCATGTCTGGCCGCAATGCTGATGGGCGCTCTGTGGGGAGCTATTCCGGGATTCTTGAAGGCGCGGTTCGGCTCGCACGAAGTCATCAATACGATCATGATGAACTTCATAGGCATCGCCCTTGTCAGTTACTTCACGCAGTACTTGTACAAGGTGCCGGGCGATCCCATCATGGAGACAGCAGAGATAGGCGCAGCCGCGCACATCCCCAGACTCGGAAGCTTTATCCCAGGCATTCCCGAACGCCTCCCGCTCAACGTAGCATTTATTCTTGCTATCATTGCGTGCGTGCTTGTCTACATTTTTCTGTGGAAGACAAAGTGGGGCTATGAGATTCGAGCGACGGGCGCGAATCCTTCCGCCGCGGAGTATGGCGGCATCAGCGTGCGGAAGCAGATTGTGCTGGCGATGGCTATCTCAGGCGCGCTTGCAGGGATGGTCGGCATCAACGAAGTGCTCGGTTATCGTTATCGTTACTACGACGGGTTCTCTGCAAACTACGGATTTTTTGGAATAGCCGTGGCGCTGCTCGGTCGTAATCATCCGGTCGGGGTCTTTCTGGCGGCGCTGCTTTTCGGCATGTTGATTCGCGGCGGAATTTTCGTGGATGCCTTCACAGGCCATGTCTCGAAAGACATAGTCGAAGTCCTGCAAGCGATAATCATCCTCTTTATAGCCTGCGAGGCGCTGTTTCGCGGCCCCTTCAGCAGGTTCGGTTTATTGAAGCGGTCGAAAATTTAAAAGCCGTCAGCCATCAGCGGTCAGCTATCAGCCGGATGATAAAAGCTGATGGCTGATTGCTAAGAGCTAAAATATTATGAGAACAGTCATCACCACCGCAGGCATACTGTTTTTCTCTATGCTGCGCCTGTCAACGCCCCTTTTGCTGGCGGCGCTCGGCGGGCTATATTCCGAGCGCTCCGGGGTCATCAACATCGCGCTCGAAGGTTTAATGCTGGCGGGCGCGTTCACAGCCGCAGCCGTGACGCATTACGCTGGCAATCCCTGGCTGGGGCTTCTGGCAGGAATAGCAGCGGGAGTGCTGATTGCGTCTGTTCACGCGGTCGCGTGCATACGCTACAAGGCAGACCAGGTTGTCACCGGCACGGCTATAAATATTTTGATGGTCGGCATCCCGGCCTTTATAGGCGGCGCACTCTTCGCTTCCACAGGCTCGACGCCGCAGATTCCCAAGGAGCAGTTGATTCCGTGGACTCCTGTCGTGCTGGCATTCCTGCTCGTGCCTGTTACGTGGTACGTGCTGTATCACACGCCATTCGGGTTGCGCCTTCGTGCCGTAGGGGAAAAGCCGGAAGCAGCAGACGCGGCGGGCGTCTCTGTTAAATGGATGCGATATTCCGGTGTGCTCATCAGCGGCGCGCTCGCGGGCATCGCCGGAGCTTATCTGTCCATAGGCCAGTCTTCGCTCTTTACACGCAACATGACTTCCGGTAGAGGCTTCATAGCCCTGGCCGCGCTCATCTTCGGCAAGTGGAGACCTGTGCAGACGATGATCGCGTGCCTGCTCTTCGGCTTAACCGAGGCCATCTCGATTCAGTTGCAGGGCGTACGCATGCCTTCCGGCGAAGACATCCCGAACCAGTTCATACAGATTATCCCGTACGTCCTGACGATGATCGTGCTCGCAGGCTTCATAGGCCAATCCCGCGCCCCCCGCGCTCTGGGTTTGCCATATCAGAAAGAAAGATGAAACAATGCAGAAGTCAGAGTGCAGAATGATGAATTAAAGACTGCCTTTATCATTCATCATTCTGCATTCTGACTTCTGCATTGCCTTGATTCAATCATGCCCGAAGAGTTGAGCCATTTGACGTTATACGAGCGCGTCGAACATGCTGCGCGGACTATCCGTGCGCGCTTTGACGAAGATGTGAGCGTGGGAGTTGTGCTCGGCAGCGGCCTTGGAGCTTTCGCTGACGACCTTGAAGATTCAGTCATCATCCCTTATGAAGAGATTCCGGGCTTTGCGCGCCCGACTGTAGAGGGTCACGCAGGTCGTCTGGTGCTGGGGCGCGCGAGCGGCGTCGCGGTCGCAGTCCTTCAGGGGCGCTTCCATTTCTACGAAGGCTACTCGCGCGATGAAGTAACTTTTCCGATGCGCGTCTTTGGGCTGCTGGGCATCAGGGCGGTTGTCCTGACGAACGCCGCGGGCGGCATCAACATAGGTTTCGATCAAGGGTCGCTGATGATTATCAGCGACCATCTGAATTTGATGTGCATTAACCCTCTGCTCGGCGCAAACGACGAGCGCTTCGGAGTAAGGTTTCCAGACATGTCCGAAGTCTACAGCCGTGGGTTTCAGGAGATAGCGGTTGAAGAAGCGCACGCGCTCGGGTTGGAGCTGCGGCGCGGCGTTTATGCTGCGATGTCAGGCCCAAGCTACGAGACGCCCGCCGAAGTGCGTATGCTGCGAACCCTTGGCGCAGATGCCGTCGGGATGAGCACCGTGCCCGAAGCGATTGTCGCACGACAGATGGGGATTCGTGTGCTGGGACTATCGTGCATCACCAATATGGCGGCGGGCGTCCTGGATCAGCCCATCAATCATGAAGAAGTCATGGAAACAGGCGCGCAGGTGCGCGATACTTTCAGAAATCTTTTACGTCGAATCATCCCTAGACTAACAACATAGGTGCCGGGTGTCGGGTGTCAGGTGCCGGTTTAAGAATCGGCTTTTACCGGCACCCGGCACCTGACACCCGACACCCGTTTATGATTATTGGTATCTGTGGCGGAACAGGCTCTGGTAAGACGACCGTTGCGAATCGAATTCTGGCGACCGTTAGCGCCGACGAGGTTATCTTTCTACAGCAGGATTCCTACTATCGCAATCTCAACGACATGCCGCTTGATTATCATCAGGAGGTCAACTTCGATCACCCTGATGCTCTGGACAACGACTTGCTGGTCAAGCACATCCGTAGATTGAAGACGGGAGCGCCCGTCGAGCTTCCGATTTATGATTTCAAGACGCACTCGCGTCTGACGGAGACGCAGCATCTGGAGCCTAAGCCGATTATCATCGTCGAGGGCATCCTTATCTTTTCCGACCCGCGTCTCTTAGAGGAGATGGATATTAAAATTTTTGTGGACACACCGGACGACATACGATTCATACGACGGCTTCGCCGCGACCTTGCCGAGAGGGGACGCACAGTCGAATCCGTTATAGAACAATACCTGGGAACCGTTCGCCCTATGCACATGCAGTTCGTAGAGCCTTCAAAGCGCTACGCCGATGTAATTATCCCTGAAGGCGGGCACAATCTGGTCAGCATTGACCTTATCAGCGTCAAGATACGCGACCGGCTGGCGCGTGATTTAACGGCGACGGGAGGCGTAGCATGAGCGAGGGACGACACACTAAAGAAGTAGTCATAGAGGCAGCTTTGCGTGCGAGGGAACTGGCGGTTGCGCCTTTCTCTAATTTTCGCGTCGGCGCGTCAGTCGAAACCGACGACGGGCGAATCTTCACGGGCTGCAATATAGAGAGCGCAAGCTACGGCTTGACCGTCTGCGCCGAGCGCGTCGCCATCTGGAAAGCTATCTCGGAGGGTGCGCGATGTTTCGGCCTGCTGGTGGTCGCCGTCGATACGGAGAATTTGACGCCTCCCTGCGGCACCTGCCGTCAGATTATCTGGGAGCACTGCCGCGACACGACAATCCTGCTCGTCAACCTTCAAGGCCAGTCCGAAGAGCTTCAAATCAAAGACCTGCTGCCGCGCGCCTTCGATGCAAGGTATCTAAAGGAAATCAGTCGAGAGGAAGTCGGGACGAAAGGCAGGGGATAGAGGATGGGGGATAGGGGTCAGGGGTTGGGGGATAGTAAAAGAAAATCCAGTTCTCTTTCTTTCCCTATCCCCTGATTCCTAACCCCATCCCCCATTTGTAAAGACAATGACAAAGTTTCTACGGATACTCATCTCGCTTCTTGTCATCACTCTTATTTCGGCCTCGCCAGTATTTTCATTGAAGCCGAGGAGGACGAGCGTGGACTTAATCGTGCGTGGCGGACCTTTTGTGACGATGGACGCGACGCGGCGCGTCATAGAAGACGGCGCTGTAGCCATTCAAGGGGGACGCATTGTAGCAATCGGCAAGCGCTCCGAAATAGACTCGAAATACACCGCGCGTGAAACGATAAACGCGCCGGGCAAGGCCGTAATCCCCGGCCTCATCAACACGCACACGCACATTCCCATGACGCTCTTTCGCGGGCTGGCCGATGACCTTGACCTTCAGGAGTGGCTGACGAAATACATCTTTCCGGCAGAGGCCAAAAACGTCACGGAAGATTTCGTGCGCACGGGCACGCAACTCGGACTCGCAGAGATGATTCGCGGAGGGACTACGACCTACTGCGATATGTACTACTTCGAGGATGCGATTGCCGACGAGACCGCGAAGGCAGGCGTGCGCGGCGTGCTGGGCGAAACCGTCATAGACTTTCCCGTTGCGGACAACAAGACGAATGCCGAAGCGATGGCCTACGTCGAAAAGTTTGTCAAAAACTGGCAGGGACATCCGTTAATTACACCGGCCATCGCGCCGCACGCGCCCTACACTGTATCCGAAGAGCACTTGAAAGCCGTGCGCGCTTTCTCTGATCGCACGGGCGCGCCAATTGTTATTCACGTTGCAGAGACGCGCAAAGAAGTCGAAGACCTGTTGAAGTCGAAGGGGGCGCGTGCGGTCGTCTATCTTGCTCGTATAGGCTTTTTGAACAATCGCGTCATCGCAGCGCACGTCGTCTGGGTAAATCAGGAAGAGATTGCCTTGCTCAAAAGCCTGGGCGTCGGTGTCGCGCATAACCCGCAGTCGAACATGAAGCTGGCTGCGGGCGTTGCGCCTGTACCACAGATGCTCGCGGCAGATTTGGCCGTAGGGCTTGGCACGGACGGTGCGGCATCGAATAACGATCTAAACATGTGGGAAGAGATGGACACGGCGGCCAAGCTGCACAAGGTTACGAGCGGTGACCCGAAGGTCGTCTCAGCCCTACAGGCTTTCGAGATGGCGACCATAAGGGGCGCACGCGCGCTTCACCTGGACAATCAGATAGGCTCGCTCGAAGTCGGCAAGCGCGCAGACCTATGCATTGTTGACCTTGATGATCTGAGCCAGACGCCGCTTTATAACATCTATTCGCAGCTCGTCTATGCGACGAAGGCATACGACGTGCGGACGGTAATCATAGAGGGGCGCGTGTTGATGCGCGACCGGAACTTGCTAACTCTGGACGAAAGCGGTATAAAGATGCGCGCGCGCGCCTTTCGCGAGCGCATTAGTCGCAGTCTCGCACAATAAAACAGCTAAAACCGAACAAATAAGGTTTCGTCCCTCGCAACTTGCGCATTCCAGGCACGTGAGGCCATAATAGTAGGCCATCATTATGATGTACCCTACAAAGCGAGCCTCAAAGCTCGCTTTTAGCTTTATGGAGTTTTACGTAGTGAAGGAAAGTATCGTTCGACACCTATTCAATCGTTCTAAATTCGTCATCGCACTAATTACTTTGATTGCTCTCACCGCGATCACAGTTACTGCCCAGAGCGCTTCGGAGGCAGAGGCCATGCAACGGCGTCTGATGCGTGCGCGTTCGCTTGCCGCCGCGCACAATCTGGGAGCCGCCGCCGCCGAGTTGGATAACATACGCACCACCGCGACGGATAATTCCATCAAGGACATTGCGCGCATCATGCTGATGGGCGTCTATCTTGAGGCAGCCGATTACACCCGTGCGCAGGCGCTTCTGGAAGAGACCTACAAAGGAGTCTCCGGCGGAAACGAGAGCACCATCCAGGCATATTTCACATTGGCCGGACAGAGCATCAAGGGCGCGCGTGAACATCTTGATCGCTACAAGACTTTCGGCATCAACATCGCCGACAAAGAGTTGCCGCCCGAAGCCACAGCCGATCTTGATCGTTTGCGCACCCTCCTTGAGCGCGTCGCCGAGCAGGCTAAGCAGATGGGCGGAGATAATTCAAAGAACACAGAAGCTGTAGCGCTGCTTGAAGATGCCGCGAACGTGCGTGCGATATTAGCGCGCAACCGCGATGAGCGTGTGCTATGGCAGACGGAAACGACGGGTGCGCGCCAGAAGCTTGCCGCCTCTGAAACACGCGTCGCCAGCCTGAACCCCGTCACCATTCGCCCGGCGAGCACCACAACTCCCGCTCCAACCGGAGCGCCGCTTACCACGGCCAGCAATAACACTCCATCTAATCCCTCTACGGAAAATTCTACGCAGCCTCGGAACGCGCCACTGACCAAGAAGACCGTGTCTATTCCTGAACCCAGACCGCCGAAACCTTCGAAACAAGAGAAGCCAAAGCAGGAGCAGACACAATCAGCGCAGCCGAAGTCGTCTACGCCCATCAATCCGCCCAAAGACGGCCAGCCTCTTGAAGTCGGCTCGTTGATTGATAAGGCGACGCAAAAGATTGCGCCCAGCTATCCTGCAACGGCCAAGACGGCGCGTGTTTCAGGTCTAGTTAAAGTCTTCGTCACCGTGGACGAAAACGGCCTGGTGACAAAAGTCCAGCGTTCGGATGGGCCGACACTGCTACGCGGCGCTGCGGAAACCGCCGCCAGACAGTGGAAATTCCAGCCCGTCGTCGTTGACGGAAAACCTATACGCATGACCGGCTATATAAGCTTTAACTTCACTCTGTAAGACGCCTGCTCTGGTTGGGCATGTAGCTTTAACTTAATCCAATTGCAAAAGGCGCGAGCGGCGCGGGCGAGGCAAAACCTCTCCGCGCCGTTGGTTTTTTTTGAGACCTGCCCGCGACTTTCCAGAAGCTCCGAAATTTGCACGAGCTACCTTTATCCCATTAAATTTTAAGCACTTACCTATTCTTGACAAAAAAGTCAGGTATGGTAGAATGGCTTCGAACCCGTGAAAGCGGCCTCGGTTTTGAGGAGTGTGGCTATGAAAATCTCTGCACAGGAAGAATACGGCCTGCGTTGTTTGCTGCAACTGGCTCGCCTTGTTGATGGCGAGTCGCTGACGCTCGGGCAGATTGCCGAGCGCGAGGGCATCAGTGTGGCGAACGCAGGCAAATTGCTCTGGCTGTTGAGCAAGGCGGGGCTGGTGCAATCCGTCAGGGGCAATCGAGGCGGCTACATGCTCGCTCGCCCGGCCTCCGAAGTGCGGCTGAGCGATGTCATCAAAGTTCTGGACGACGACATGGTTCAGGAGCACTGCAAGAGTTACACGGGCGTGCTGGATGTCTGCGTTCACACGGGCGATTGCGGCATACGGCCTGTCATAGTCGGCCTGCATGAGATAGTGCAGAACGCGCTTTCGGAAATCACTTTAGCGCAGCTTGTCGGCACGGAAGCTAACGTGGACGCTACGATTCACCAGATTCAGGGTTTGCAGAAGCGTTATGAGCCGACCAGCGCAGGCGCTTAAAGCTCAGAGATGCGAACGGGAAAGATTTTTTATAAGTTACTCGCTTAAAGAGAGAGTAGGAACAAGAAGAGATGAGCAGTATTGAGATACTAGCCAACAGAGAATACAAGTACGGCTTTGTCACAGACATAGAATCCGACACCATCCCCAGAGGGCTGGACGAGGACACCGTGCGGCTAATTTCTGCCAAGAAGAATGAGCCGGAATGGATGCTGGAGTTTCGTCTTAAGGCTTATCGTCAATGGTTGACGATGAAGGAGCCTAAGCACTGGCCGAACCTCAAGTACCCGGAAGTGAACTATCAGGACATCATCTATTACAGCGCGCCCAAGCAGAAGGCTACGAAGGCGAGCCTCGATGAAGTTGACCCGGAGCTTCTGAGAACTTTCGAGAAGCTTGGCATCCCGATTCAGGAGCAGAAGCAGCTAGCGAATGTTGCAGTGGATGCTGTCTTCGATTCCGTCTCGGTGGCGACGACCTACAAGGAGAAGCTCAAGAAGCACGGCGTCATCTTCTGTTCATTCACGGAAGCGATTAGGGAATATCCTGAGCTTGTCAAAAAATATCTGGGTTCGGTCGTTCCCGTTGGCGACAACTACTTTGCGGCTTTGAACAGCGCAGTCTTTTCCGACGGCTCGTTTGTCTTCGTGCCGAAGGGCGTGCGCTGCCCTATGGAATTGTCCACTTACTTCCGCATCAACAATCAGGAGTCCGGACAGTTCGAGCGAACCCTCGTCGTAGCCGAAGAGGGCGCTTACGTCTCTTATCTTGAAGGCTGCACCGCGCCGAAGTTCGATAAGAACCAGCTTCACGCGGCTGTAGTCGAGCTGATCGCTTTGGACGATGCGGAGATTAAGTATTCGACCGTGCAGAACTGGTACGCGGGCGACGAAGAGGGCAAGGGCGGCATTTATAACTTCGTCACCAAGCGCGGCAAATGTGCCGGGAGAAACTCGAAGATTTCATGGACGCAGGTCGAGACGGGTTCGGCGATTACATGGAAGTACCCTTCGTGCATACTGCTCGGCGACAATTCAATCGGCGAGTTCTATTCCGTTGCGCTGACGAATCACGCGCAGCAGGCAGACACGGGCACGAAGATGATTCACATAGGCAAGAACACGCGCTCGACCATCATCTCGAAGGGAATCTCCGCGGGTAAATCAAACAACAGCTATCGCGGCCTTGTAAAGGTGATGCCGAAGGCCGAAGGCGCACGCAATTATACGCAGTGCGACTCTATGTTAATCGGCCAGAAGTGCGGCGCGAACACGTTCCCCTATATCGAGGTGATGAACAATACATCGCGCGTGGAGCACGAAGCGTCAACCTCTAAGATCAGCGAGGAGCAGTTGTTCTATCTGCAACAGCGCGGGCTTTCACAGGAAGACTCTGTGAGCCTCATCATCAACGGCTTCTGCAAGGATGTCTTTCTGCAACTGCCTATGGAGTTTGCAGTCGAAGCGACGCGCCTGCTTGGGTTGAAGCTTGAAGGCAGCGTCGGGTAAAAACAGGGGTCGGGTGTCAGGTGTCAGGTGCCGGTTGAGAAGAGAAATGTTTTACCGGCACCTGACACCCGACACCCGTCACCCGCTTTTGAGGAGTTAATAGTGGCTTTATTGGAAGTTAAGGATTTACACGCGAGTGTTGACGGGAACGAGATTCTGAAGGGAATCACGTTGACGATTAATCGAGGCGAGGTTCACGCCATCATGGGGCCGAACGGGTCTGGGAAATCCACGCTCGCTAAAGTGCTGGCCGGACATCCGTCGTATGTGGTGACGGGTGGCGAAGTGATTTACGACGGCAAGAACTTGCTTGAGCTTGCCCCGGACGAACGTGCGCGCGAAGGCGTCTTTCTGGCCTTTCAGTATCCGGTGGAAGTGCCGGGCGTGTCGAACGCGCAGTTTCTTCGCCTGGCTTATAACGAACGGCAGAAGCATAGAGGTGAAGAAGAGCTTGACCCGCTTGAGTTCAAGGATTATTTGAAGGAGCGCGCGAAGGTCGTACAGATGGACGCAAGCTTTATGTCGCGCTCCGTCAACGAAGGCTTTTCGGGCGGCGAGAAGAAGCGCAACGAGATTCTTCAGATGGCCGTGCTGGAGCCGACCCTTGCAGTGCTGGACGAGACGGATTCCGGTCTTGATATTGATGCGCTCAGAATTGTGGCCGGGGGCGTCAATCAGCTTAGAACAAAAGATAACGCCATCATTCTGGTCACGCATTACCAGCGGCTTCTGAATTACATAGTGCCGGATTACGTTCACGTGCTCTCAGGAGGCCGCATCGTGCGCGAGGGCGGAAAAGAGCTGGCGCTTGAGCTGGAAGAGAAGGGTTACGACTGGATTAAGAGTGCGGGCAAAGCGGGCGCGACCCTTGCGCCGCAGGCAGGTTGATAGAGATGGTAGCAGAGGCAACACAAGAGAAGAGCATTTACGCGTCGGCGTTCGCCGCGCTCAACCGGAAGCTCGCGGGCAACGAGGCTTCATGGATGAACCGGCTGCGCGAAAACGCTATGGAGCGGTTCGAGCAGTTGGGATTTCCAAACACCTTTGATGAGGAATGGAAATACACCAACATCTCGGCCATAGCTAAACAGCGGTTTGAGCCAAGCTCTGAATCGAAGAGTATCAAGCTCGACAGCAACACGCTTGAGCCTTTCGCTTACCCGGAGGCGAAGGGTAGCCAACTGGTTTTCGTCAACGGCGTCTACAACGGCAAGCTCTCTTCGCTTGAAGCTTTGACGCAGGGAGTTGTCGCAGAGAATCTTGCGGACGCTCTCAGTGGTAAGCATGCGGAGATAGTGCGCGAGAAGCTGGCGCGTTCCGCAGACTATCAAAAGAACGGCCTGACGGCGCTCAACACTGCGTTTGTTTCCGAGGGGGCGTTTCTGCTGATTCCGAAAGGCGTACGCGTAGAGTCGCCTATTCATCTTCTTTTCCTGACAGACTCGCATGCTTCGCCGACGGTCTCGTTCCCGCGCGTGCTCATCGTAGCCGAAGCTCAGAGCGAAGCGACCGTGATTGAATCTTATGCGTGTACTGGAGATGACCGCTACTGGACGAACGCCGTGGTGGAGATTGCTTTAGAAGACGGCGCGCGGCTTGAGCACTATAAAATTCAGCGTGAAAGCTTGCAGGCTTTTCACACGGCGACCACGCAGGTAGAGCTTGACGCGGACAGCAGTTTCGATACGACGACCATCACGTTCGGCGGTGAATTATCGCGCCACAACATCAACGTCATGATGAACGCGCGCGGCGCAGAGTGCCATGTGGACGGCCTTTACATGGTCAGCACAGGGCAACACACAGACACGCATTCGTTGATAGATCATGCACAGCCCTATTGCACCAGTCGCCAGCTTTACAAGGGCATCCTGGACGGAAAATCACGAGCGGTCTTCAACGGCAAAGTCTTCGTGCATGAAGGCGCGCTTCAGACGGATGCGCAACAGACGAACAGAAACCTGCTTCTGTCTAACGAAGCACGCGTAGACACCAAGCCGCAGTTGGAGATTTTCGCCGACGACGTTAAATGCGCGCACGGCGCAACCGTCGGGCAATTGGAAGAGGAAGAGCTGTTCTACCTGATAAGTCGCGGTTTGAAGCCCGACCTGGCGCAGAATCTTTTGACCTACGGCTTCGCCGAAGAAGTGATTAATAAGATAAAGATTGAATCCATCAAATCGCAACTGGACGAAGCTGTCCTGAACCGGCTGCACGCCAAGCTGTAAAATGCAGTGACAAGTGATAAGTGACGAGCAGGAAAAGCTTTTAACTTGTCACCCGGCACTTGTCACTTATCACTGAGTTATTATGAGCGCAATAGAGAAAATTTTGGAAACGCCGACGACGGAAGACGTTGCGGGTGAGCCTTGGGATGTCGAGCGCATACGCGAGGATTTCCCTGTGCTCAGGCAGATGGTGAACGGCAAGCCGCTCGTCTATCTTGATAATGCTGCGTCGTCGCAGGTTCCGCAGGTCGTGATTGATCGCGGGTCTAAGTACCTGCGTGAAGAGCACTCGAATATTCATCGCGGGGTTCATTACCTGAGCCAGCGCGCGACCACCGCGTATGAAGGTGCGCGCGAGAAAGTACGCCGCTTCATCAACGCGAAGGAGGCGCGCGAGTGTATCTTTGTGCGCGGCGCGACCGAAGGCATCAACCTTGTCATGCACGGCTATGGTCGCAAGTTCATTAAAGAAGGCGACGAGATTATCATCTCCGCTATGGAGCATCACGCGAACATCGTCCCTTGGCAGATGCTCTGCGAGGAGAAGGGGGCGCGTCTTCGCGTCATTCCTATGAACCAGGCGGGCGAGCTTCTGCTGGACGAATACGACGCGCTCCTGAACGAGAGAACGAAGATAGTCACGGTCAATCATGTCTCCAATGCGCTCGGCACTATCAACCCTGTGAAAGAGATTATCGCCCGCGCGCACAAGATGGGCGTGCCCGTGCTCATTGACGGCGCGCAGAGCGCTCCGCATTTAGCCGTTGACGTGCAGGATTTGGACTGCGACTTTTACGCGCTTTCCGGACACAAGATGTTTGCGCCTACAGGCAGCGGCGTCGTGTACGGAAAGGCAGAGCTGCTCGAAAAGATGAATCCCTTTCAGGGCGGCGGCGATATGATTCGCACAGTGACGTTCGAGAAGACGACCTATGCAGGGCTGCCCAGCAAGCTCGAAGCGGGCACGCCCGCCATAGCTTCGCAGATTGGCCTGGGCGCGGCGATTGATTACCTTGAATCAATCGGGCGCGAGCGCGCCGTACGCTACGAGCATGAGCTTCTGGCTTACGCGACCGAGAGGGTTTCAGCCATCGAGGGCGTAACTCTTATAGGCACAGCGCGCGAGAAGGCGAGCGTTCTTTCCTTCGTCATCGAAAACGTTCACCCGCATGATGTCGGCACGATTCTGGATCAGGAGGGTATAGCGGTGCGTGCAGGCCATCACTGCGCGCAGCCCGTTATGCAATTCTTCAAAGTGCCTGCGACCGCTCGCGCCTCCTTCGCTTTCTATAACACAAGGGAAGAGGTGGACGCGCTCGCGCACGCGATTGAAAAAGTAATAGAGGTCTTTTCGTAAATCGTAAATCGTAGATAGAAAGCCGCTCTTCCATTTACGATTTACGATTTACGATTTATGAAACTATGTCTGAACTGAGTGAGCTTTACCAGCAGGTAATTCTGGATCACAACAAGAAGCCGCGCAACTTTCACAAGATGGAGGCGGCCAATCGTCGAGCTGAAGGGTACAATCCGCTTTGCGGCGATCAATTGACGGTCTATCTGGATTTAGAGGATGAAGTCGTCAAAGACATCAGCTTCGAGGGTTCGGGTTGTGCTATCTCTAAGGCTTCTGCGAGCATGATGACGCAGACGCTCAAGGGGAAGTCGCGCGCAGAGGCCGAGACGCTTTTCAACGAGTTTCACCGGATGGTGATGGGTGAGCTTGACGAAGAAGCTGAGCCGAATCAACTGGGACGCCTGACTATCTTCTCCGGCGTGCGTGATTTTCCGGCGCGCGTCAAATGCGCTACGCTTTCATGGCACACCATGCACGCGGCGCTCAAAGGCGAGGAGTTGGTTTCGACGGAGTAGAGAAAGGCACTATTTTAGTATTTGAGAAGGGAGGGTCGCATGGCCGTCCCTTTTTTGTCGGGTAAATATATTGAGCTAATAATCCAGCATTAGCTCAGCGCAGAAGAGTGTCGTGTTTTGCAAGCCCCTGAAAGGGGCGATAGACTGTAGCCCACGGCGCAAGCCGTGGGTAAACGAAAGCCAAAGATAATAATAAGCCCCGTAGGGGCGACATAAATTAGACTGGTAAAGGATTTCTATCCAGCCATAAAACTTATGTCGCCCCTACGGGGCTTTGATTTCTAATTCCGAACTTGACTCCCACGGCTTGCGCCGTGGGCTACATTATTTCGCCCCTTTCAGGGGCTGAGAGTGTGCCTTCGTTCCTGCTTATATAAAACTCGCTTAACTCATCCGACTACTTCGTGGGGCTGACAAAGAAAGGCGGAAGCGGGCATAATGCTTCGGCAAGCTGCTAATTGTATGATGAAGATTAAGCTGGTCGAGTGGCGCGAGATTCGTCTCGGCCTTGTACACTTTTTCGAGACGAGCTTTGGCCGCACAACCGAGCGGCGAATAATACTCGTGCGCGCAGTGTGCGAGGACGGAGCGGAAGGCTGGGGAGAATGCACCGCAGGCGAAGGGCCTTTCTATTCGGAAGAGTGGACGGAAACTGCATGGCCTACGATCAAATTCTTTCTTGCGCCGTTGGTCGTCGGAAAAGCTATTGAGAACGCGTCCGGCGTGCGCGATGCTTTGCGACGAGTTCGCGGGCACAGGATGGCAAAGGCTGCTATTGAAACTGCCTGCTGGGATTTGGAAGCGCGGCGTGCGGGCGTTCCACTGTGGCGTCATCTTGGAGGCGTGCGCGCCGAAATACCCTGCGGAGTCTCCATAGGCATACAGGAATCCGTAGAGGCTTTGCTGGAGAAAATCGAGCGCGAGCTGAGCGCGGGCTACCAGAGAATCAAGATTAAGATTAAGCCGGGTTGGGATTTGAAGATTCTGGAAAGCGTGCGACGGCGTTTCCCTAACATTAAGCTTATGGCTGACGCCAATTCAGCCTACACTCTACGCGATGCGCAGCTTTTTCATGCGATGGATGAGTTCGACCTGATGATGATTGAGCAGCCTTTAGCACACGACGACATTCTGGATCACGCAAAGCTTCAGGCTGAAATCCGCACGCCGCTCTGTCTTGACGAATCCATACGTTCCGTAAGGGACGCGCGCCACGCGCTTGATGTTAAGGCGTGCCGGATTATCAATATCAAGCTTGGTCGTGTAGGCGGGCACACGGAAGCGCGCGAGGTCGAAGAAGAAGCACGTCGTAGAGAGATTCCCGTCTGGTGCGGCGGTATGCTGGAATCCGGGATTGGTCGCGCGCACAATATAGCCATGTCAACTCTTTCCGGCTTCACCCTGCCCGGAGATGTTTCATCAAGCGCGCGCTACTGGGACGAAGACATCATTGATCCGCCCGTCATGGTCACAGAGCGCGGAACTATCAAAGCGCCCGAAACGCCGGGCATAGGATTCGAGATAAGACGCGAGCGCGTTGACGCTCTAACCGTCAGACGGGAAGAGATTCGAGCAGGCTGAAAGTGTGTACTCAACCGGGATGTCTTTTGTGATTAACAAAGAAACGGCGGCCAGCTTTAAGGACTATTTTTCGGAGCGGCAAAGGGAGATGCTAGCTCTCGTGCGTACACTGGTCGAGACGGAATCTCCGTCCGGTGATGTAGAGGGAAGCCGCGCCGTTGTTTCGCTTCTCATAGAGGCCGCGCGCTCAACCGGCGAACAATTGAGAGTTGAGCGGATTCCGGCTCCGAGCTACGGCGAGCACCTCTGTGTGCGCGCTTTTCAGGAAAGAGAATCGAGCGGGGGCAAGCTTCTAGTTGTGGGGCACACGGACACCGTGCATCCTCTGGGCAGCATCGCGGCGCGCCCCTTTCGCGCCGAAGGTGAACGGCTCTACGCGCCTGGAATCTTCGACATGAAGGCCAACTGTGTGATGGTGCTTGAGGCTTTGCACGCCTGCGTCTTGCTTAATCGAAGGCCGCGCCGCGAGGTCGTGCTGATATTGACCTGCGACGAAGAGACTGGAAGCGCGCATGGGGGGCGCTCGCTCATCGAAGCAGAAGCGAAACGCGCAGCCTGCGCCTTGGTGCTTGAGCCTCCGGCTACGGGAGGCCGCGTGAAGACGGCGCGCAAGGGGACTGGAATCTTCACTATGGAAGCGTTGGGGCGAGCGGCGCATGCAGGGCTTGAGCCGGAAAAGGGCGCGAGCGCTGTGCTGGAAATCGCGCGACAGATAGAAAGGCTGCATGGCTTAGGCGACCCGTCGCAGGGCACGACCCTGAATGTAGGGGTAGTGGAGGGCGGCACGCGCTCGAACGTGGTCGCCGCAAAGGCTCGCGCCGAGATTGATGTTCGATTCAGCACTGCGGAAGAGGCAAACCGCATCGAAGGCGCAATCCTGAACTCTGTGCCATTTGACGAGCGTGTGAAGTTGAGTGTGAGCGGCGGCATCAATCGCCCGCCGCTTGAGCGCAATGAAGGCGTGGTGCGACTGTATGAACATGCGCGCGCCGTTGCCGCAGCGCTCGATTTCAATCTGGGAGAAGCGAGCGTCGGCGGAGCGTCTGACGGGAATTTCATCGCCGCCCAAAATGTTCCGGTGCTCGACGGCTTAGGCATCGACGGCGACGGCGCTCATGCAGAGCACGAGCACATCATCACGACCGACATCGCACGACGCAGCGCACTGCTGGGATACTTAATCGCTACGCTCTAAACGAGTCCATAGAGTCCAGAGAGTCTGGAGAGTCTAGAGAGTGAAAAGAAAATCATACTGGCTCTCTAGACTCTCCAGACTCTCTGGACTCTCTAGACTAAAATGAGTATGAAGCTGGCAACGTGGAATGTGAATTCGATAGCGGCGCGGCTGCCGCTTGTGTTGAAGTGGCTTGAGGCGGCGCGACCGGATGTGCTCTGTTTGCAGGAGACGAAATGCACGGACGACAAGTTTCCGGCTGATGCTTTTTCGGAGCTTGGGCTTAAGTCCGCGACCTACGGGCAGAAGACTTATAACGGCGTGGCGATTCTTTCGCGCCCGCCGCTGACAAATGTGCAGCGCGGTTTCCCGGATGATGACGAAACGGCGCATGCGCGTCTACTGGCCGGGACTGTTGATGGCGTGCGCGTCGTCAACGTATACATTCCTAACGGCGCGTTCGTAGGCTCCGACAAACTCTTTTTCAAGCTCGATTGGATGCGGCGGCTGCGCGCCTTCTTTGACGAGAGCTATAAAAAGAAGGAGCAGGTCTTGCTTTGCGGAGACTTCAATGTCGCTCCCGAAGAGCGCGATGTGCATGACCCTAAGCAGTGGCAGGGAAAGATTCTCTTTAGCCGCAGGGAACGCGAAGCGCTCGCGTTGATTAAAGACTGGGGCTTTGAAGATGCCTTCCGCCTGCACACGGAAGAGGGCGGTCACTTCTCCTGGTGGGATTATCGTGCAGGCTCGTTTCGTCGCAACGCAGGACTTCGCATTGACCACATCTGGACATCTGAGAAGCTGGCTTCACGCTGCACCGCCTCCTGGATAGACAAAGAGCCTCGCGCATGGGAGCGCCCGTCCGATCACACGCCGGTCGTTGCCGAGTTCAAGTGATTTTAGATTTGAAGCGCCAGGTCAGTACCGCCTGCGGTAGTGGGCGGGTTATAACGTTGCAAGAGACCAGCCCGCTACCGCAGGCGGTACTGACCTATTAGTCTGAAAGGTAACAGCATGAAGGACAGTAACAAAGAGGCTCTGATATTAGCGGCGGCGGGCGCGGGCGCTCTGCTTGCCGGGCGTGCTGTAGCGCGGCGTCTTTTCGGCTACAGCCTGCGCGGAAAAGTTGTGTTGATAACGGGCGGCTCGCGCGGGCTTGGCCTGGTCATGGCGCGAGAATTTGCGTCTGAGGGAGCGAAGATTGTTATCTGCGCTCGCAGGCTGGATGAGCTTGAGGCGGCGCGTGCTGATTTGAAATGGCGCGGGGCAGAGGTGTTGGCCGTTCCCTGCGATGTGACTGACCGCCCGCAGGTCAACGAGATGATGAACATAGTCCGTGACCGCTTCGGGCGCATTGATGTGCTTGTGAACAACGCGGGCGTGATTCAGGTCGGGCCAATCGAAGTGATGACGATTGAAGATTACGAAGAGGCCATGAAGACGCATTTCTGGGGGCCGCTCTACGCCAGTTTAGCCGTGTTGCCGGAGATGCGACGCCGCCGCGAAGGCCGCATCGTCAACATCAGCTCCATCGGCGGCAAAATCAGCATCCCTCATCTAGTGCCTTACAGCGCCAGCAAGTTTGCACTCACTGGTCTTTCGGAAGGAATGCGCGCGGAGCTTTTGAAGGACGGCGTGGTCGTCACCACGGTTTGCCCCGGACTGATGCGAACGGGTAGCCCGCGCAATGCTTTGTTCAAGGGAAAGCATCGCGCAGAGTACGCATGGTTCGCCATCAGCGATTCCCTGCCGGTCACCTCCATGAATGCCGTGCGCGCTGCAAGGCAGATTGTCGCTGCGACAAAGCGCGGCGATGCCGAAGTCACCCTGACGATTCAGGCTCAACTAGCAGCAAGGTTTCATGGTCTCTTTCCCGGCACGACCGCAGACCTGCTCGCAATCGTCAACCGGCTTCTGCCCGGAGCGGGCGGCATAGGTCGTGCGAGCGCCAGAGGCAAAGATAGTCAATCAAGTCTTGCTCCATCCGTACTGACTGCTTTGAGCGAGAAGGCAGCGACGAAGAACAACGAGATGCTGTAGAGACAATTTCGGGGAGAAGCTGAAAAGCGATGAGAAGGAAAACACGCGCGGAATTGAATAAGCTGCTTCAGGAAAGGAACGAGTATCCTGACAGAGCGGTGGAGATTGACGAAGGGATTCGAGAGACCTTTGGCGAGACGCACGCCATCATGGTCATGGATATGTCCGGCTTCTCGCGCCTGACAATCAAGCACGGCATCATACATTTTCTGGCGATGATTCATCGCATGAATCAGATTGCCATGCCGACCGTAGAGGAGTATGACGGGGCAGTCATCAAGTTTGAGGCCGACAACGCCTTTGCCATCTTTCCCGAGGTGGAGCAGGCCGTAGATGCCAGCGTTGACATTATCAAGCGGCTCGAAGCGGCCAATACCATGTTGCCCGACGAGCTTGATATGCACGGCAAGTTCGGCATCGGTTACGGCGAGGTGTTGATAGTACAGGACGAAGACCTTTACGGCGCGGAGGTCAATCTGGCATCGAAGCTCGGCGAAGATTTGGCCTCGCGCAACGAGATACTCATCACCGAAGCGGCTTTCAGTCGCGTAGACGCGAGCAAGCGCCCGTACGAAGAGATAGAGATGGACATCTCCGGGCTGCATCTGGTCGTGCATAAAGTTAAGCTCTAGCCCTTCATACAGATTATTCCCTGGCTAGGTTTCCCTGATAGCTTGCATGCCTCGACAGAAACGAAGCGTAGAAAGTAGCCTGGACGAAGTGAAGCGGAAGCCGTTTGAAGAGTCCCGCAAGGGACGACCTGATAATAGTCCAGTGCTTTAGCACTGGGGATAGGACAAGTCAAAGATAGTGAGTCCCGTAGGGACGACTGAACATAACTTCAGCCGTCCCTACGGGACTCAACTTTATTTATCGCCCTCTTTTCCCAGCCATGAATGGCTGGGCTATTATCAGGTCGTCCCTGACGGGACTGCTCAAAGAGCTAATTGAACACTGAGATAAAGATGAGCTTAAAACTTCGCCGAAATTATTTTGAGCCGTCATCCATAAATTTATACAGCCCTGCGTGAGCGCCCGCCGTGGCTGTGGGCTGGCGGCTTGAATTCTTCTGCTTGCTGATAGCGTTAGATGAAAGCTGCTCTTCGGCGTTCAGAATAACGCCCGTGGTTTGAATCACTGTGTCCGGGTTGAGTGAGATTGATGTGATGCCGCGCTCGACCAGAAAACGCGCGAACTCCGGATAATCTGAGGGAGCCTGGCCGCAGATGCCTATCTTTTTACCGGCTCGATGCGCGGCCTCGATGGCCTGCGAGATCATTTTTTCGACTGCGCCGTTACGTTCGTCGAAAAGGTGCGCAACCATCTCCGAATCGCGGTCAAGCCCAAGGGCAAGCTGCGTCAGATCGTTTGAGCCTATGGAGTAGCCATCGAAGATGCGCAGGAACTCGTCCGCGAAAACGACGTTGGCGGGCAGCTCGCACATGGCATAAATCTCCAGCCCGTGCTCGCCCTGCTTCAATCCATGATCGCTCATCAGGTTGATGACCTTCTCGCCCTCTTCAACTGTGCGGCAGAAGGGAATCATGGCCTTGACGTTATCAAGCCCCATCTCTTCGCGCACGCGCCTCAAGGCCATACATTCCAGCCTGAAGCCTTCACGATAACGCTCGTCATAGTAACGGGACGCACCCCTGAAGCCGAGCATGGGATTCTCTTCAACCGGCTCGAACTCCTGCCCGCCTATGAGCATCGCGTACTCGTTCGATTTGAAATCCGACATGCGTACGATAACAGGCTTAGGGTAAAAGGCTGCGGCGATACGGCCTATGCCCTCGGAAAGATTTCGCACGAAGAAGTCCTGCGGGTCTTCTTCGTTGATGCGGCGCTCTATCTCGCGCACGTCCTCTGCCCGCTTCAATTTTGGATAGCGCACGAGCGCCATAGGGTGAATGCCAATGTGGTTATTGATGATGAACTCAAGCCGTGCAAGCCCAACGCCATCGTTCGGCAGAGATGCGAGCGCAAACGCGTGGTCTGGGTCGCCCACGTTCATCATCACCTGCGTGCGAGGCCGCGCTTCGTTGGTGACGACGCGGCGCTCGACCGCAAAATCAATCTTGCCTTCGTAGATATTGCCCTGCGCTCCTTCGGCGCAACTGACCGTCACGTCAATTCCTGTCTGCAAGACTGCGGTTGCGTTGCCCGTGCCGACGATGCACGCCAATCCAAGCTCGCGGCTGATGATGGCGCTGTGGCAGGTGCGCCCGCCCCTGTCCGTGACGATGGCCGCCGCGCGCTTCATGATTGGCTCCCACGCGGGGTCTGTCATGGAAGTAACCAGCACGTCGCCTTCCAGAAAATCTTTGAGATGGTCAGGATGGTCAAGCACGTGTACGCGTCCCTGCGCGACACGTTCTCCGACCGCGATGCCCGTCGCTAAGGGCAACCCGCGCTCGCCCGTTAACTTGTAGCTCTCTATAAAATTTTCCCGGTTCGTCGAATGAACAGTTTCGGGTCTGGCCTGGACTACGAAAAGCTCTCCGGTCTTTCCGTCCTTAGCCCACTCTATGTCCATAGGCTGCGGCTGCCCAGCACGCTCTGAATAATGTTCCTCTATGATGCAAGCCCAGCGCGCCAGTTGCAGGACTTCATAATCATCAAGAACGAAACGCTGGCGCTGCGCCTCGACTACTTCACGCGTGCGCGTGCCGCGCCCCTCGACGCCGTAAACCATCTTGACTTCTTTGCCGCCCAGGCGACGGCTGACGATGGGACGCGCGCCCGCTTTCAAAGTCGGCTTGAAGACAATCCACTCGTCTGGCGTAGCCATTCCCTGAACGATGGCTTCGCCTAAGCCCCACGCGCCGTTAATGACGACCGCATCACGAAAGCCCGACTCGGTATCGAGCGTGAACATGACGCCGGAACATGCAAGGTCTGAGCGCACCATCGGCTGCACGCAGACCGACAGGGCAACGTCGAAGTGATTGAAGCCGCGTGCGGCTCGGTACGAGATGGCGCGATCCGTCCACAGCGAGGCGAAACATCTATGGCACGCTTCGATTAAATGGTCTTCGCCAAGAACGTTGAGGATTGTGTCCTGCTGCCCTGCGAACGAGGCATCCGCCAAATCCTCTGCGGTGGCGCTTGAGCGCACAGCAACTTCGCACGCTCGCCCTACACGTTCACACAGCCGTTTGTAAGCATCAAGAATCGCGTCGTTGGCTTCCAGGGGCAGAGGAGTATCGAGCATCAGAGCGCGCGTCTCACGCCCCGCCCGATTCAAAGCTTCCATGTCGTCGTAATCAAGCCCCAACATCAACTCGCGCAGCCGACCGCCCAGCCCATCCGTCTCAAGGAGTCTTCGATAGACCTCATCGGTCGTCGCAAACCCATCAACGGCGCGCACGCCCTGCTTCGTAAGCTGCCGGAACAACTCGCCCAAGTTCGCCCCCTTGCCGCCCACGCGAGCCACCTCGTCCGCGCCCACCTCTATTAAATCCAGCACGAGCCTGTCTGATGCATTGCCCATTAAAAAACCTCCGACGGGGTTGGAATTACACTGAGACACAGAACAAGCGAGCGGTCGCTTGCTGATATTAAGAAAAGCGGGCGAGGATTATCTTGTAAAAGTACAGAACCGACTCCAAAGGAATTTACGGGAGTCAGCTTTTATATAACACAGGTGAGGGTTGAATTCAGATTGAAATCTTAGTCGGCGAGGGAAGGAGGCTATGAGTGGTAAAGCACAGAAACTCGCTCCTGCTCAAAGCCAAATTACCGGGTACTGGAGAAAACGCGCGATGCTTCTGCGCCCGTGAGCAATATTTCCTCTTGCGAGCGCTTACCCTTCGGGATGTAGAAATGGCGACATAGAAGGCGTGTGCGGATTAATGAGACACTGGCTGCCAGCATGAGCAGACCTCCGACCAGCGCACCCAACCGAGCACTGGGCGCTCCCTGCTGTGTTTGAGGAGCTATGGAGACAAATAGAAGACTGACCGTCAATATCACGGGTATAAATAGATACGTGAAGGTGTTGCTCCAACTGAGCTTGTAAGGAGTTATCTCGTTGACGGTAATGTGTCGGGCGAATTTGCGTTTACGGTAGATACCAATCAACTCTTCGCGTGGTACGAGCACAGTGCGGTTGAGGCGACGGCGAACCTCATAGTAGAGCAGTAGGATGCCGCCTACAGCCATACCGGCAATAACGCCGTACATGCCGGAGGATGCTGCTGATGGCGGTGCGAAGAAGAGTATATACATAGCCATGCCCAGGAGCGCTCCGCCAATGAGAGATGGCATCCATCCGAATGCCTCAAGTACTCTGCCGGTTAAGGGCACTTGCTCCAACTCGGCGGGGAATCCATCCTGGCTTGTTGATGCTTCATCTGTAGCCATAATTCCTCCTTCCTGGCTGAGGCACAACGCTTACCTACGTGATGCTAAGAGGGTCATTCTCACTCGTTCATTGTGGGAGGCTGTTGGCTGGACAACTCACGCCATGTGATGGCTTGACTGCCGTCGTCCACTCTGACCATAGAGATGCAGCCGGGCGAGGGGCAGACCAGATAGCACAGGTTGCAGCCGACGCATTCCGATTCGTCCACCACGGGGAAGCGCTTGCCGTTAATCTGTGTGAGCGGGATGCACTGGTGCGCGCCGTCTTCGCAGGCTATGTGGCAGAGGTTGCACTGTATGCAAAGGCTGTGGTCAATACGCGCGACCGTCTTGTAAGCAAGGTTCAGGTTGCCCCAATCCGTTACGTGGCTGACGCTCCTGCCTATAATCTCGTTGACGCTCTTGAAGCCCTTCTCGTCCAGATAATTCGAGAGGCCGTCAATCATGTCCTCGACTATGCGGTAGCCGTAATGCATGACGGCGGTGCAGACCTGCACGGTGGTCGAGCCTAAGAGCAGAAATTCCGCAGCGTCTCTCCAGTTGGAGATGCCGCCGATGCCGCTGATGGGAATAGTAACTTCCGCATCGCGCGCCAGCTCTGAAACCATGTTCAGTGCAATAGGCTTGACTGCGGGGCCGCAATAGCCGCCGTGCGCGGCCATGCCGTTGACGTTCGGATGAGGAATCATCGTATCCAGATCAACGCCTATGACTGAATTAATCGTGTTGATGAGAGAAAGGGCATCGGCTCCGCCACGCACGGCTGCGCGCGCAGGCGGGGTGATTGATGTAACGTTCGGCGTAAGCTTGACGATAACCGGAAGCTTCGTAGCCTCCTTCACCCATTCGGTAACCATGCAGGTGTATTCCGGCACCTGTCCCATCGCCGCACCCATGCCGCGCTCACTCATTCCGTGCGGGCAGCCGAAGTTCAGCTCCACGCCATCTGCGCCCGTGTCCTCAACCTTTTTGGCGATCTCGTGCCATGCTTCGCGCTTTGATTCGACCATCAGCGAGATAATCAGAGCATGCTTCGGATACTTTCTTTTGCATTCGCGTATCTCGCGCAGGTTCACTTCGAGCGGTCGGTCGGTGATAAGCTCTATGTTGTTCAAGCCCATCATGCGGAAGGGGCCAAGGTCAACCGACCCAAGGCGCGAGCAGACGTTTTGAATCGGCTCGCCCAGGGTCTTCCACACAGCCCCGCCCCATCCGGCATCAAAGGCGCGCTCGATCATCGAACCCATGTTGGTCGGCGGCGCAGATGCCAGCCAGAAAGGATTGGGCGATTTAATTCCAGCAAAATCAACGCTCAGGTCTGCCATTGGTCTACTCTCCTCACTGTAAAATCAGGTCAGTACCGCCTGCGGTAGCGAGCGGGTTCTCAAGCGACGATACGACCCGCCCGCTACCGCAGGCGGTACTGACCTTTAATGAGCTTTTATATCCTGCGTCTCTTCCATTATGGGAATCCGTGCTCCGGCGAATTCCACGCGCTCGCCGGTTAAGGATTGATGTATGCCCTGTGCAGCGAGCTTGCCCATCTGCGAAGCGTCAACTGCTTCGCGCCCGCCGTTGACGCAATCGCCTCCGGCGAAATATTTGGGATTGCCGGTCTGCATAGACTCCTTGTTGACTACAACGCGGCCAGCCCCGTCCAACTCAAGCCCGTTAATGCTGCTGAAGAACTCACGCTGTTTGGTCTGGCCGAGCGCCTTGACGACCATGTCAACCGGAATGTCGAACTCAGAGCCGGGCACCGGACTGGCCGAGCGACGACCAGTTGCATCCGGCTCAGTCATCTCCATACGCACGCACCTGATGGCGGCAACATGCGAGTTGCTTTCATGCGATAGAATCTCGACGGGCGAAGTCTGCCACCAGAACTCTATGGCGTCCTTCTTCGCCAGCTCATATTCATATGCATAAGCGGGCATCTCGCGCTCGGAGCGCCGGTAAATCATCAGCACACGTTCCGCGCCCAATCGTTTGGCCTGTGTGACGGCATCAATGGCTGTGTTGCCCGCGCCGACGACCGCGACGGTGCGGCCAATGGGCACGCTCTGCCAGTCGCGTGTCTTGATGCGCTCTATAAATTCAAGCGCATCATAGACTCCTTCTAAATCTTCTCCGGGTATGCCGAGCTTTGCAGTTGCGCCCAGCCCCGCGCCTATGAAAATCGCGTCGTGTGATTTTTCAAGCTCATCCAGAGAGATGTCGCGTCCTATCTCCGTGTTCATACGGAATTGGACGCCAAGACGCTCGACCATCGCGGCCTCATCCGTGGAAACCTTCTGCGGCATCTTGTACTCGGCCATGCCATAAGTATCAAGGCCGCCCGCAAGCGATTTGCGATCATAGATGGTGACGGCGTAGCCGAGCCGCGCCAGATACGTCGCGCATGAAAGCCCTGCGGGGCCAGAGCCTATGATGCCAACAGATTTGCCGTTCGATTCGCCCGCGCGCAAGACTTCGCGCCCTTCGCGCATCGCGTAATCGGTCGCGTAGCGTTGAAGACGACCTATCTCAATAGGTTTCTCCATCAGAGTTCCTTCAACACAGGCTCCCTCGCACAGCACGTCCACGGGACAAACCCGCGCGCAGGTAGCGCCAATCGGGTTGGCATCGAAAATGACGCGCGCCGAGCCTGTTAGATTTCCGCTCGCAATCTTTTTGATAAACGCGGGCACGTCAATATGCGTCGGGCAGGCGCGCGTGCAGGGGGCGTCGAAGCAGTAGAGACAACGATTCGCCTCAAAGTATGCCTCGGCCTCCGTCATTGCAGGCGCAATCTCACGGAAGTTCCGTTCAATCTGTTCATTATCAAGACGGGGTGTGGTTTCTATCTTCATCATGGTTTAAGCTCGCGCAAAGTAGGAATCCGGGTTCAGCCCCTGAAAGGGGCGATAGACTGTAGCCCACGGCTTACGCCGTGGGAGAGCAGATCTGAAATTGAATCAAGCCCCGTAGGGGCGACATAAATTAGGCTGCAAAGTAGTTTTATTCAGTCACAAAAAACTATGTCGCCCCTACGGGGCTTATTGGCATCTTCCGCGTTCGTTTCCCACGGCTGACGCCGTGGGCTAAATTCTATCGCCCCTTTCAGGGGCTTGCGGAACAAGACATCTTCCTAGTCCGCAGAAATTGGCCCGTAGGTGTTCGGCCTTCTGTCGCGGAAGAACTGCCACGTGTTACGCACCTCTTGAATCAAATCAAGGTTAAGGTCTGCGACGATGAGAGCGTCCTTATCGCGCGGGCCTTCGGCGACGAACTGGCCGCGCGGGTCGCAGAAGTAGCTCTGGCCGTAAAATTCTCCAATGTCCCAGGGCTGCTCATGGCCGACGCGATTGATTGCGCCTATGAAATAGCCGTTGGCGACGGCGTGCGCGGGTTGTTCGATTCTCCAGAGATATTCTGAAAGACCTGCGACCGTGGCCGAAGGATTGAAAACAATCTCGGCTCCGTTGAGACCGAGGACGCGTGCGCCTTCCGGGAAATGGCGGTCGTAGCAGATGTAGACGCCTATCTGCGCAAAGGCCGTCTTAAATGTAGGATAGCCCAGATTGCCCGGCGTAAAGTAAAACTTCTCCCAGAAGCCCGGATTGACCTGCGGGATATGGTTCTTGCGATACTTGCCTAAGTAACGGCCATCGGCATCAATCACGGCGGCGGTGTTGTAATAGAGACCCGTAATCTCTACCTCATAAATCGGGACGATAATCACCATGCCATGCTCTTTAGCCACGTCCTGCATCAGGTGAACGGTCGGCCCGTCGGGAATTTTTTCGACGGCCTCGTACCAGCGCGTCTTCTGCTCTGCACAGAAGTAGGGTGTGGTGAAGACCTCCTGCATGCAGAGAATCTGTACTCCCTGTTTCGCGGCGTCTTCAATCAAAGAGAGGTGCTTTTCAATATTAGCGCGTTTGATTTCTTCAATCGGCGCATCTGTCGGCGCAGCATTCGTGGCCTGTATCAGACCACACTTAACAGTTCTTGCCATAACGTGAGTTCCTACCTTTTCTAAAAGTCAGTACCGCCTGCGTTAGCGGGCGGGTGATAGCTTAGCCAATACCCGCCCGCTAACGCAGGCGGTACTGACTGTAAATTCTAAGCGGCTTTCGCCTCTGCGACGGCAGTGTGCCGCGTAGGCTCTTGCGGTGGCGCAACCTTCATCAAAAGATAATGCATCAGGGCTGCCACTCCGAACCCTACGAACCAGGCGTAATCATAGAGCGGCCTGAGCGCAGGGACTAAGAGTCCAATCCATGCGAAAAAGCAGCCGAGAAGTGTGGCGGCCACAGCGCGCCAGTTCCACCCGCTTGAGTATGTGTAAACGCCCTGCGTTTTGTACAGATCGCCGAGCGCCAGTCTTTTCTGACGCACCATCCAGTAATCCGCAATCAGGACTCCGGCGATGGAGCCTAAGCCGCCTGAATAGCCTACCAGCCATTGAAAGATGTAACCCGAAGGGTCTGCCAGAAGACGCCAAGGCTGCATCAGTATGCCTATGATTCCGGTAATCAATCCGCCGAGCTTGAAGGAAATAAGGCGGGGAAAGGCGTTGGCGAAATCATTCGCGGGCGAAACCACGTTGGCAGCGATGTTAACGGCCAGCGTTGCCACGACCACCGTAAACATGGAAATGGCTATAACCCACACCTGCCCGAACTGCCCGACCACCACCATAGGATCCCACAGCTTCTCAGGCGGAATCTGCGGGTAGATAATAACTGCGGCGGAGGTAATTATCACACCCATCGCGGCGAAGACGGTCATAGTTGTCGGCAGAGCTACGACCTGTCCGATGACCTGCTCGCGCTGGCTGCGACCGAAGCGCGTGAAGTCAGGCATGTTGAGAGACAGCGTTGCCCAGTAGCCGACCATAGCCGTCAGACTTGGAACGAAAATCTTCATGAAGTCCCGCGTCGTGTGAAACTTCCCCGTGTCGTTCATCAAGTAGCCAAGCCCGTTGGCTCGCCAGATAGCCCAGCCCAAAAGTAGCGCCGTCATCACCAGCACAAACGGCGCAGCCCAGTTCTCCACCTTTCGCAGTAAATCCATGCCGCGATAGATGATGTAGATGTTGAGTCCCCAGAAGAGCAGGAACGACAGCCACTCGGTCGTCATGTGCCCGCCGAAGGGGCCGCCAAGCAGCGTGTGCCAGTTTGGAATAATCGCGCCGAAAAAAGTATTGAGAGCTTCGCCGCCAATCCATGCCTGAATACCGAACCAGCCGCAGGCTACAATAGCGCGCATCAGGGCTGGAAGATTTGACCCGTATGTGCCGTAGGCTGCACGCGCAAAGACAGGGAAGGGGATGCCGTATTTTGTGCCGGGATGGGAATTCAAAAGAATGGGAACGAGAACAATCGTGTTGCCGAGTAAGATTGTAATGAGCGCCTGCCACCAGTTCATCCCCGCCGAGATTAAACCCGAAGAGAGCATGTAAGTCGGTATGCAATGCGCCATGCTTATCCAGAGCGCGGCGTAGTTATAGGTCGTCCAATTACGCTTCGCCACGGGCACGGGCGCGAGGTCTTCGTTATAGAGCGGGCTTGATTTTATTTCGGAGTAATCACGCAGCTCTACGCGCCCGTCCGGGTGTTGTATAACTTCAGCTTCGCCGTTTCCTTCCACTGAAATCTTCTCCTGCGCCATCAATATTTATTGCAGACGAAAGCTTACTGTAACTTTCGCCGAGACTGTAATCATGCCGGGAGCTATAGTCTTATTTTCTTCGTCCGAATTACCTTCACCTCCGCCAGCGCTACCTGTACTAATGCTGTTGGAATATATACTGGTGTTGGCGTTTGCATTTCCGTAGATGTAGCCATCCTCGCGGATTGTATAAGCCCTGCCGATGGTCTGGCCTATCTCTTTCGTTAATGCTTCGGCCTTCTCACGTGCAGCCCTGATGGCAAGAGCGCGTGCCTGGTCTCTATACTTCCGCATCTCGGAGGTGCGAAATTCCAGATCGCTAAAACGATCTATCCCGGCCTTAATAATGTCTGTAAGAAAACTTTCAAAACGAGAGATGTCCTTTAGCCGTATGCCAACGGTTTTCGAGACTTGATAGCCGTCGAATATTTTTTTTGCTTCCGCCCCTCCAGTTGGATAGCCAGACGTTCTTTCATCATGATATCTCGGCTCGACGCTAATGTAGTCTGTTTGAACATCCTGTGGAGGAATATTGTACTTGCGCGTCAATTCCATAATCCGCCTGACGCTCTGGTCGTTCTGCTCTTTCGCTACCAGCAAATCCTTATCCAATTTCACAACCGACAGTGTGAAGACGACTTCATCCGGCGCAACCTTAACTTCAGCCTGGCCTGTGACGGTGATAAGAGGCAACTGCTCTGCCTGCCCCTGCGCTCTAGCCAGAGCGGCTGAGAGATGAAGCGCAAGGATAAGACAGATACTTAATCTAAGGAGTGAGTTCATCATTCGATTTCCGTGGCCTTCAATAGCAGGAGACGCATGCTGTCTGCGATTAGATCAATCTTCTGGTCTTTAGCTGGACTTGCAGCGTCTCGTCGCCTCTTTTTATCTTCAGGCGGTACTGCTTCCCGTCTTTCTTGAACATCTCGCGCAAATTGTGGAGCGTGTATTCGGAGGCCGCGCGACCGTCAACTTCCAGAATCACATCGTCTACTCTCAGTCCTGCCTCGGCTGCTGGCGAAGCTTCCATGATGCGCTGGATTTTGACGAGCTTGAATTGCGGGCTATCGGAGATTAGCCCCAGCCCGCTCATGTCGAAATCAAATGCATCGCTAAAATTTTTATTCGGCTCAAGAATCATGCGCTTGCGCGAATAGTCGAAGATGACCTTGAAGTGGCGCAGGATAAGGCCGCCGATGTTGCCCGCCGTGCCTTCTTTGGCAATGAAGCCTGCGGTCTGCGGAAAAGCCGTGACAGGCTTATTGAGCTTGAAGCGTCCAAGCTCAAGGCTATCAATGCGCCCGACCGCCAGCGAAAACTCGCCGCCGACGCCTCGCGCCTTCGTCTGAATTGTCTTCGGCACGCGCTCAAGCAGCTTATTGGCTTTGACGAATGAGGGGTGAAAGGTGATACCGAAGCCCGAGCCTGCATCAATAACAAAATCTCCCTCGATGGGTTCCAGGCCGGGTAAGGATACCTTACCGCTCACATAGGGATGATTGTAAAAAAACTTCAACGGCAGACTTTCGCCAGTGCCGGTATAATTGAACTGTTGCGGCTCATAGAGCGTGATGAATCCGGCTGCGTAGTCAACCTCCACGACGTAGCGTTGGAAAAGCTCTGCCCCTATGATGACATCCATGCTGCGCCCTGCGGTCGCTTCAATAGAGTCCAGAGGGATAGCCATCACCGACAGATTCTTTATCTCCACACCCGGCAAGCTGAACGTGATGCCGCTCAGACGTGAGCTTTCGACGGTGCCGCCAGCGCCCTGCGCGCGACTGTTCCCTTTGAGTTCCAGCCCCAGCTCACGCGCACGCCGCATACTGACGACAGAGGCCGCAGCGCCCGTATCGAGCGTGAACCAGAGCGGAGCGGAGCCATTCACACGCCCCTGTAGAAAGACGTGGTTGCCGTTAAGCTCAATCGGAAAACGCGAGACCTTTGAAACATCAGTGGCGTTGAGAGCGGCGCGCTGTGCGACTCCGGGAAACAGGCTGAGCGAGCAGAGGACGAAGAACGCGAACAGGCAGAGGCACAGGCTGAAATCACGCCGCGCCTCGCACGGTCTCAGTTGTCGTTGCCTGCTCTGTCCCATGTTAAATAGCAACGCACGTCCCTCGCTTCAGGAATTGTCCGTCGCCGGGCTTGCCCTTGTACTCTCCATTTTCAATTACAACCCGCCCGCGCGAGAGAACCGTCTCGACTACGCCGCGAATGCGCTTGCCTTCATAGGTGCTGTAATCCACGTTCATGTGCTGTGTCTTGACCGAAAGCGTCTGCTCTTTTTCGGGATCGAAGATGACAATGTCTGCGTCGGAGCCGATGGCTATGGTGCCTTTCTTGGGGAAGAGGCCGAACATCTTGGCCGCAGCGGTCGAGGTTAATTCGACGAAGCGGTTAAGGCTGATGCGATTCTCCACCACGCCGCCGTTGTAGATGAGCGGCACACGATTCTCCACGCCCGGCGCTCCGTTCGGAATCTTAGAAAAATCATCCCGCCCCAACTCCTTCTGCTCCTTCATGCAGAACGGGCAGTGGTCTGTAGAGATAACCTGAAGGTCACCCATCTTCAAGCCCTTCCACAACTCTGCCTGATTCGATTTCTCACGAAGCGGCGGCGTCATCACGTACTTCGCACCCTCGAAGTCTTCGCCGTAATCGTCAATCGAGAGGAAGAGATACTGCGGACAGGTCTCTGCAAAGGCGTTGATGCCTCTATCACGCGCCTCGCGCACTTTATTGAGCGCGTCCGCGCAGGAAAGATGCACTATGTAGACGGGCGCTTCCGCCATCTCCGCTATGGCAATGGCGCGATGCACGCCCTCTGCCTCCGCAATCGTTGGTCTGGTCAACGCGTGATACTTTGGCGCAGTCCTGCCTGCCGCCAGAGCGCGCTTGATAATCTCGTTGATGACGACGCCGTTCTCCGCGTGCATGCAGATGAGACCGCCGCGCTCGCCCGCCGCACTCATCGCGCGAAAGATGGTCGCGTCGTCCACCAGAAACACGCCCGGATAAGCCATGAACATCTTAAAGCTGGTGATGCCTTCGTCCATCACCGTGTACATCTCTTCTATCTGGTTGTCTTCCAACTCGGTCGTGATGAGATGAAAGCCGTAATCAATCGCCGTCTTCCCCTCGGCCTTCTGGTGCCAGTTATCAACCGCCTGAAGCAGCGCCTCTCCCTTATACTGCACCGCGAAATCTATAATCGTCGTCGTCCCGCCATGCGCCGCCGCACGCGTCCCCGTCGTAAAATCATCCGCCGCAGTAGTCCCCCCAAACGGCAACTCCATGTGCGTATGCGGATCAATCCCACCCGGAATAACCAGCTTCCCCGTAGCATCAATCACGAGGTCAGCTTCCATATCCAGCTTCGCGCCGATGACCGAGACGGTCTCGCCGTCAATCAGAATATCCGCCCTGTAATCATCGACAGCCGTCACAATGCGACCGTTACGAATGAGAGTTTTCATAGGGTCTCCATAAAAAATCCAAGATGAATGAATGTATTTGACCTTAATTCATCTAAGCTGCCCCGTAGGGGCTTAATGTTCCTAACCTTCTATAAACTCGAAAACATATTTATCATCATAAGCAACATTGAATTTCTTCAGCAGTTCTAAATATTCATCTTTAAATGATCTTCGCTGATGATGCTGTTCCTGATTCTGAATATATCTGATGACCGAATCTAATTGTGAATGTGAGTAAGAGAAAGCTCCGAAGCCTTCCTGCCAGTTGAACCTGCCTCGTATCCATCCACGATCTTTGATGAATATTGTGCTATCAGACTTAATGTCTCTGACCAGATCGGATAAAGCAATATCCGGCTTGAGTCCAAGCAGTATATGAACGTGATCCGGCATACTGTTAATCGCAATTAGCTTCTGGTTCTTGTTCCGAACAATTCCGGTTATGTATTTATGTAGCCCCTCTTTGTGTTCCTTGCTGAGCAAGTTATGTCTGCTTGCTACTGCGAATACTACCTGAATGTAAATCTGTGTGTAGGTGTTAGCCATATGCCGAACATTTAGCTCCTAACGGAGCTAGTCAAGCTATTTTGTTGGCCTGGTCTATAAACATTCAGCCCCTACGGGGCTTAAGACGTTCGTCAGGCTTAAGCGACCCGTTACAGTCTAATTATCATCACTGTGCCCGTTTGAATGGCCCCTGCCCTTTAATCGTCAGCGTGTCTTTCTTTTTGTCTATGACGACTTCTATCTGGCTGTTCTCGGTGCCGAAGTTGCCTTTCTGGTCGTAAAGCTCAAGGGTCAGTTTGTCGCCGTCGGTTTTGATGATTCGGTATTTGCCGTCCTGTGCGAGCGGCGGGTAGCCTTTGAGGTCGAATCGGCCTCGATTGAACGTCCACTCCAGAAACCATGAATGCCCGTTGTTCTCTCCCGTCAGACGCCACATGCCCTGTATAAAATCTTCGTTCGTAGTCCTGGTAGACGTGGCGAGCTGCGCGGAAGAGAAGAGAATCAACGCGACTGTAACAAGGGGGAAAAGTCGTTTCATAGCTCGTTGCTGCTCCTCTACATTTTAAGAATCACAACTGGCTGAAAGCGTAATCCATAGCCTTTATCAATTCATCAACATTGTCTTTCGTGGAATTGAGCATCATGCCCGTGCGTATCACGTTGCCGTAGAGACCGCCTTTGCCTATGAGCACGCCGCGCCTTTTGGTCTCTTCAAAGACACGCAAGACGGATTGCGGGTCGGGTTCTTTGGTCTCGCGGTCTTTGACCAGCTCGATGGCCTGCATCAATCCCAGGCCCCGCACGTCGCCTATAACCTGATACTTCTCCTTCAGGCCGTCCAGCCCCGCGCGCAGGTGTGCGCCGACTACAGCAGCGTTGTGTCTTAAATCTTCCTCTTCGATGACTTTTATAACGGCGAGCGCGGCGGCCATAGAGACAGGGTTGCCGCCGAAGGTGGAGAATGTCAGACCCGGATACTTGTCCGCGACTTCGGGCGTGGCCGTGGTCATGCCTATGGGGACGCCGTTGCCCATGCCTTTGGCAGAGGTGATGATGTCAGGCTCTACATCCCAGTGCTCTATGCCGAACCACTTATCGCCCGTGCGCCCCCAGCCCGTCTGAACTTCGTCTGCGATGAAGAGGCCGCCGTGCTTGCGCGTGATTTCGACTGCGCGCTCGAAGTAACCGGGCGGAGGGACGATGAAGCCGCCGACGCCTAAGATTGGCTCGGCCATGAAGGCGGCTATCTCGCCGGTGGTGGTCGTCATAATTACTTCTTCGAGGTCTTCGGCGCAGGCCAGCCCGCATTCGGGATAGGAAAGCTTCAAGGGGCAGCGATAACAATAGGGCGCACGAGCGTGAACGATGCCTGCGATCTGGGCGGGCAGCGCGCGCCACGTCGAATGCCCCACAGCCGTGAGCGCCGTTGCGGATCGCCCGGAATAGCTGTGACGAAGCACAACTATCTCGTGCCTTCCGGTTGCAAGCTTCGCGGCATGTATAGCCGTGTCGTCGGCTTCGGTGCCGCTATTGGTAAAGAAGGATTTCTTCAAACGACCGGGAGTGATTTGATAAAGCTTCTCCGCAAGGTCTGCCTGCGGCTTGTTGGCGTAGAGCGTTGAAGTGTGCTGAAGCGTCTTGACCTGCTCTATAATTGCTTCGTTCACCTTCGGATTCGCGTGGCCTATGCTGACGGTGAGCACACCGCCGAAACAATCAAGATAGCGATTGCCCTGGTCATCCCAAACATACATGCCCTCGCCTCGCACAAGAGCGAGCGGCTCTTCGTAATAGGTTGCGACCGCCGGGAAGAGAAATTCTTTGTGCTTGCGTATGGTTTCGGATTGTTTGATGGGTTGTTCGGTAGCGCTCATTTTCGGTTCCTTTGCGGTGTTGATTCTTAAACTCAGCCAATGATTATTCGTAGGGCTTGTTGAAGCGTTGCGCGATCCGGTTTCTCAAGCTGTCCGAGTCGGCGCAGCACTAGCTGTTTCTCCACAGTTGCCAATACAGGTTTTATAGCTGAAGGCTTGAGCAATCCTGCTTTCTGCCACTCGGTAATGATAGTTTCACCAATTGTCGTTGCCGATTTTATCTGGCTTGTAATAGCCATTAAGATTAAATCAAAACGAGCGGCGTTATATGCCGTCGAGCTAACTATTACTGCCGGACGCTTCTTGTTCCCTCGCTGGTCTGTAAATGGAAAAGGGATCAATACAATATCGCCGAAATTATAACTCGTCATAGGCAGAATCTTCTTCGTTGTCCCAGACTTTGCTGAAAGATTCTTCAGACAACCTAGCGGCTGCTTGCACCAAGCGGCGTTCATCGCGCTGAGCGATGAAGTCAACAAAATCTTCAACCTCGGCGATACGCTCGGGTGGTAAGTTTCTAATCTTCTCTAGCAGGGCGTCATTCGACATAAATCAACCTCCGGTATTCCAGCCTTTCCTCGTCAATACAAATTGCCCTCTCTCTTTCTGCCGGTGTAATCGACGTAAACGACCTTCAGGTCGGTGTAGAAGTCTAGCGCGGTCGAGCCTTGCTCGCGGTCGCCTATACCTGTTGCCTTGATGCCGCCGAAGGGAATGTGCGCTTCGCCCCCGGTCGTGGGCGAGTTGATGTGCGTCATGCCGGTCTCAATCTCGTCAACGAAGCGGAAGATGCGCGTGGCGTCGTTGGAAAAGATTGATGAAGAGAGGCCGTATTCGGAATCGTTCGCCACCTGCAAGGCTTCTTCAAAATCTTTGACGCGCAGGACGGAAAGGATGGGGCCGAAAATCTCTTCGCGCGCGATTCGCATTTCCGGTGTAACGTGATCGAAGACCGTAGGCTTGACGAAATAACCTTTGTCTAAGCCATCGCCGCTTGCGCGCTCGCCGCCGCACAGCATCTTCGCTCCGTCCTCGCGCCCGACATCTATATAGCTCAGCACGGTCTTGAATTGATTCTCGTCAACGCTCGGCCCTATATCCGTCTGCGGGTCGTTGCCTGCGCCTATGCGAAGCGAGTTGGCACGCTGTACAAGCCGCTCTACGAACTGGTCTGCGACATCGTTGACGACAATCGCGCGGCTCGTGGCAGTGCAGCGCTGTCCGGTAGAACCGAACGCGCCCTGCGCGGTTGATTCCACGGCCAAATCCATGTCCGCGTCTTCCAGCACGACGACAGGATTCTTGCCTCCCATCTCGCACTGAACCTTCCCGCCGCGCCTGGACACCTCTTCATAAAGCCGTATGCCTATCTGGTTCGAGCCTGTGAAAGAGACAGCCTTGACCGCAGGGTGATTGATAATCTCGTCGCCCGCTTCGGAGCCAGAGCCTATGATTAAATTAAGCACGCCGCCGGGGATTCCCGCTTCTTCAAAAAGCTCTACGATGCGTGTGGCGGTTGCGGGCGTCAGGCTGGCTGGCTTGAAGACGACTGTGTTTCCGGCGACGAGCGCGGGCGCAATCTTCCAGACCGGAATGGCTACTGGAAAATTCCAGGGCGTGACGCAGGCGACCACGCCGAGCGGTTGCTTGATAGTGTAGGCGAAATTAGCGGGCAGCTCCGATTGAATGGTCTCGCCGTTCATGCGACGGGATTCACCGGCACAGAACTCCGCTACATTGATGGATCGTTGAAGCTCGCCGCGAGACTCCGAGATGGTCTTGCCCTCTTCGCGTGTCAGAAGCTGCGCCAGCTCCTCTTTATGCTCTTCCATCAGTCGAGCGGCGCGTCCGACGATGCGGCCTCGCTGGGGCGCAGGCGTAGTGCGCCACATGCGAAAGGCTTCATGTGCAGCTTCGACCGCACGCCGCGACTCCTCGCGCGTGGCCTGTTTGATAGTCCCTATTAAATCATCCGTGTTTGCCGGATTGATATTGTCAGCCGTTTTGGATGAAGTGGATTCCGCCCACTCTCCGTTGATGAAATTGCGATAGATAGCCATAGCTTTGCGCCTGACCCCGAATCCAGTTTCCTTAAGAGAAGATTTTGAAAAGCTTTACGGTCTGCTAAACCGTTAAAGAGGAGTGCGCCCCTTTACATCTTTTTGGATTTCAGGAAAGCGCCCCGCGTGTGGTGACTCCAGCAGAGAGTAATATATCATATGAGCCTATGAATCAAAGCGAAAACCTGCCGACCCCAGGCACGGAAACGGAAGCACGAAACCTGCGCGAGCTGCTTGAGAGCCGCGCCGCCGCTCAACCGGATAAGCCTTTTCTCTTCTCCGAAGCGGATGGCCGCCGGTTCACCTACGCGGAGTTTGACCGTGCCATCAATCGAGCGGCGCGTATGCTCTCGGCACGCGGAATAGGGAAGGGCGACGTTGTCAGCCTGCTCATGCCGAACTCCGCCGAGTACATCATCGCTTACTTCGCCTGCTTCAAGCTTGGCGCGCTCGCTGGCCCCGTCAACTCTCTTTTGAAATCGCAGGAGATAGCCTACGTCATCGGCAACTCTGAAGCCAAAGCGCTTCTAGTCCACACGGAATTTACGGCGCGAGTGAATGAGATTCTGCATGAGCTGCCCGCGCTCAGGCATGTCATCGAATTTGACGATGAAGCGGAAGCCACCAGCGAGTTTGCAGATGACATCAGCCCTTTGCCGCCCGTTGAAATCGAGAGCGACGATGAAGCGATTATCATCTACACGTCGGGCACGACTGGAAAACCCAAGGGCTGTCTTTTAACTCACGGCAACCTCATCAGTAACGCGCGGCAGATTTCCGAGTGGCTGGGATTCACGGAGCGCGACAGGCTCCTGACCATCATGCCGCTCTTCCATATGAATGCCGTTTCGGTCACGACCATGACGCCGCTCTATGCGGGCGGCTCGACCGTAGTGAGTCCGAAATTCTCGGCCTCGCGCTTCTGGAAAATCATCTCGGATTACCAGATAGCCTCGTTCGGTTCCGTGGCGACGATGCTTTCGATGCTGCTTGAAACTTATCCGGACGGAGTGCCGGAAGGTCTTCAGACATCTCAACTGCGCTTCGCCATGTGCGGCTCTGCGCCTGTGCCAGCCGAAGTCATGAAAAGATTCGAGGAGCGATTCCGCTGTCTGGTCATAGAAGGCTACGGGCTGTCGGAATCAACCTGTCGCTCGACCTTCAACCCGCCGGACGAGCGTCGTCGCGCAGGCTCCTGCGGTATGCCAATCGGCAACGAGATGAAGGTCGTGGACGATGAAGACAGAGAGTTGCCGGTTGGTGAGCTTGGCGAGATAATCCTGCGCGGCGAGAATATATTAAAAGGCTATTTCAAAAACCCTGAAGCCACGGAGCGAGCCTTTCGCAACGGCTGGTTTCACACGGGCGATGTCGGCTACCGCGACGCGGAAGGCTTCTTCTACATCGTAGACCGCAAGACGGACATGATTATACGCGGCGGCGAAAATATATACCCGCGCGAGATTGACGAGGTTCTCTACCAGCATCCAATGGTGGCGGCAGCAGCTACGGTCGGCATGCCCGACCCGCTCTACGGAGAAGAAGTCACAGCTTTTATCATCCTCAAAGAAGGTGCGAGCGTGAAAGAAGAGGAGGTGCTGGCTTTTTGTCGTGCTCGATTAGCGGATTTCAAATGCCCTAAGAGCCTTCACTTCGTCTCGGATATACCCAAGGGGCCGACGGGCAAGCTTCTCAAGCGTGAGCTGGTAAAGCAACTGGCTGAGCCGAAGGCGTCATAATGCGCTTCTCTCAAACTGAAAGCGCTGATTTCCAAAATATCTGTTGTACGTAAGCGCGAGTGCGCTAGAATATCTATGCCTGTAGAAACCCGTATGGCTGAAGCAGGCTTCGCTTCTTAAGCGCAGGCTGTAGAGAGAAGAGCGGCATGTTTATCATTCAGGAATTGGAAGGACAGAAGCGGCAATGGGAGTTGCCGGAAGGCACGCGCCTCTCAATCGGGCGAGCGCAGGACAACGAGATACGCCTTGATGACCTGCGCGTGTCGCGCCATCACGCGGAGCTTCGCGCCGTCTCGCGCGAGCAGGCGGAGCTTTGGAACGTGAGCAACGGTAATCTGGTCTTAGCCAACGATAAGAAGATTACGAACACCCCGCACATACTTTGCACGGGCGACTATATAAAGATTATCTCCGGGAGCTTCAACATCTCATGGAAAGAGGATGCGCCGCTGCGCTACATAGACGAGCCGCTCTCTATGGGCACGACGATGGTTCCAGCCACGCCCAGCGTCTCACAGCTTCTAACCACTTCATTCTCGTCAAGCCAGAGCAGGGAGGATGAGCTTAAAGAACTCAGGCGCAAGGCGGAGATACTGGCGCAGTTGTGCGAGATGAGCGCCGCTCTTGCCACGGTCTTCGACACGGGAGCCATACTGGATTACGCCACGGAAGTTGTCATGCGCTCGATTCCTGCGGATTGCTGCGCGGCGCTCGTGCGCGACCCTTGCGGCGACCCCAAGACAGTCAGCATACGCTTTCGCAATCAGGGCAACGGCCCGGTCAAAGAGAGCACCATCAGCCGCACAGCAGTCCGCACGGCTATGGACAAGCGCGTCATGCTCTCATCGCATGATGTGACGCGGGATGTTGATTTGAACGTCAGCCAGAGCGCCCTCATGAGTGGCATACGTTCCTTGGCCTGCGCGCCGCTGGTGGGTCGCGTAGACGTACACGGCGCGCTCTATATTGATCGCCGCCACGTGCTGGAAACCTTCACGGAGCTGGATACGCAATTGCTGGCGGCGGTGGCTGCGCAGGCTGCGACCGCTCTAGAAGCCGCCAACGCGCACGAGCGTATGCGGCGTGAACAGAGCGCCCGCGATGCCTTCGCGCGCTTCATGCCCGAACACATCATTAAAGAGCTGGTCGAGAACCCACAGAAATTCCAGTTGGGCGGGACGAACCGCCGCGTCACCGTTCTCTTCTGCGACGTGCGCGGCTTCGCCAAGCTAGCGCATCGTGCAAGGCCGGAAACCATAGTTGACCTGCTCAATATTCTCTTTACGGAGATGGCCGCGGCAATCTTCAAACATCACGGCACACTCAATAAATATCTGGGCGACGGCCTGATGGCGCTCTTCGGCGCGCCCGTCAAAGGGGATACGGATGCGGTTGACGCCGTGGCCGCCGCCATAGGAATGCAGCAGCGCATCAAGGCCGTCAACGAGCAGTTGACCGCAAAGAATCTGCCGAACGTCATGCTCGGCATTGGCATCAACACGGGCGAGGCCACGGTCGGCTGCATCGGCGCGGAGCAGCGTCTTGAGTACACGGCCATAGGCGACACCGTCAACATAGCCTCGCGCATCGAAGGCATCGCCAAGCCCGGCCAGATTCTAGTCACACAGGATACGGCTGAAGAACTCGGCAGCAAGTTCCCCTTGAGCGAGCCGTGGACGGCACAGGTCAAGCACATAGAAGATCCGGTCAAGGTCTACAGCGTGATTTACTCCACAGGCGCGGAAGATGATACGGCAGACAGAGTGGATTTATAACCAATTACAATTGGATTGCGATTGTTTAGCCCCGTAGGGGCGAAAGAATGTAGCCCACGGCGTGAGCCGTGGGACAAGAATCCACCAAAATTTTGATAGCCCCTGAAAGGGGCGAAAGAAGTCTCAGCTTGAGAATCTTTCGCCCCTTTCAGGGGCTGAAGAAGACCTTGGAAGTTATCTTATCTTGTGCGTGCCTCAATGAGTGGGGCGTTGATTGATAGAGCGAGAGCGACCGATTTGTGAAAACGGTTGCTGTACTGCTCCCGCCTTTTTCTCCACACCGCTACAGCCGCATCCCGAATCACAGCTTGACGAGCCGCGCTTGCGCCCGGCGCGAAAGGAGAGCAGGCGAGACAACGCGCGCCGCGCAACGTAAGAGGCGGCGGCCAGTATGAAGAGTGTGACGAGTATCGTTTGCCAGTCGAACATTGCAGAAAACTTTTAAGTAAACCCTAATAACCGCCCGCCCTGAAAAGTTATGAGCGATGCTATGTAGGCGAGCACCAGCATGTAGCCGACCATGAAGAGCGGCCAGCGCCAAGAGTTCGTCTCACGCCGAACGATTGCCACCGTTGACATGCACTGAAGCGCCAGCACGAAGAAGACCATCAGAGAAACGGCTACAAGCGGCGTCCATGCGGGCGACCCGTCGGAGCGCTTCGCCTCGCGCACGGCTTCAATCAGAGACGCTTCGTTATCGTCCCCGCCTACGTTGTAGATGATACTCAGGGTCGAGACGAGCGTTTCGCGTGCGGCGAAAGATGAAATGAGCGCGATTCCTATCTTCCAGTCGAAGCCTAGCGGCGCAATGACCGGCTCAATCAGATGTCCAAGCCTTCCTGCAAAACTGTTGCGCAACTGCTCGCCCTTTTCCTCGGCAACTTCATCCTGCACGGAAGTCGCGGAAGCATTCCGGCTTTGCGCTACTTCGGGGGCTTTCGCATTACTGATGCTTTTAACTTCCGTGCGCGGGAATGTCGCCAGCGCCCAGAGGATAATGGAGATGGCTAAGATGACTGTTCCGGCGCGGCGTACAAAGAGCCAGGCGCGCGACCAGACGGCCTGAAACATGGTCAGAAAGTTCGGCACGCGATAAGGCGGCATCTCAAGCACGAGCGGCGGCGGCGGCGATTTCAAGATAGTGCGCTTCGCTATCCACGCGACACAGATGGCGACGGCGATTCCCAGAAAATACATCGCCAGAATTATCAACGCGCCCACAGAGACGAATCCGAAGACCTTCTGTGTAGAGAAGAACGCGGCGATCATCAGGGTGTAGACTGGAAGCCGCGCCGAACAGCTCATAAAGGGCGCAATCATGATGGTCGCTATGCGGTCTTTCGGATTCTCAATCGTGCGCGTCGCCATGATGCCGGGAATGGCGCAGGCGAAGCTGCTCAGAAGCGGCATGAAGGCTTTGCCGTGAAGCCCCACGCCGCGCATCAGTCTGTCCATAAGGAAAGCTGCACGCGCCATGTAGCCTGTGTCTTCCAGGATGGCTATGAAGAAGAAGAGCAGTAGAATCTGGGGCAGGAACACGAGCACGCCGCCGACACCCGCAATGACGCCGTCAACCATCAGGTCTGTAAAAAGACCTGGCGGCAATTGCGCTCGCGCAAAGTCTCCTAGCGCGCCGAAGCCTTTGTCAATCAAGTCCATAGGCAAGGACGCCCATGAGAAGATGGCTTGAAAGATAAAGAGCATGACGAGAATTAAAATCAAGGGGCCGAAAACCTTGTGCGTCAGCACGCGGTCTATGCGCTCGGTCGTCGTGGGAGCCTGCGAATCCGCAGCCCCGTTTTTGGCTTCACTGGAAACGCGCTCAATCCAGTCATAACGCGCAAGGAGCGGTTCCTGCCACCAGTTGCCGTCCGTTTCGGCCAGACGCTCGCGGGCGCGTCGTATGGCATCGCGCCGCTTCTCGTCCAACGGCAACTCGTCGCCGTAAAGCTCGCGCATCGCCGCGTGCCTGGCTGTTGAAGCTTCGCCGGGATGAACCAGCGCCGCCAACTCTTCTTCGGCCTGCCTGGATAAGCACCAGCCCGCTATGAGTCCGCTACGCGCACTGGCCGCGAGTATGGCGCGTCGAAGCTCTTCCAGCCCGCGCTTCTGCGAAGCAGTGACCGGAATGACCTCTACACAGAGAGCAGCCGATAGCCGCTCCAGATCAACTTTCAGTCCGCGCTTTTCGGCAAGGTCGTACATCGTCAGCGCGACGACCATCGGACGACCGTACTCCAGAAGCTGCGTCGCCAGATATAGATTGCGCTCAAGATTCGTAGCGTCAACCACAGCGACTATGACATCCGGCGCGGGCAATCCGCTGATGCGTCCGGTAATCACGTCGCGCGCAATCTGCTCGTCAATCGAAGCGGCGTCCAGACTGTAGAGACCCGGAAGATCAATCAAGCGCGCGGGCGGTGCGCCTTCTGCGAGCGACCACACGCCCTCCTTGCGCTCGACCGTGACACCCGGATAGTTCGCTACCTTCTGACGCAAGCCCGTCAGCGCATTGAAGAGAGTCGTCTTGCCTGCGTTGGGATTGCCTGCGAGAGCCACCAATAGAGGGCGCGCCGTAGGCTGCGCGGTAGGTTCTTCGCTCGTTTGTTGCGAAGGGGACTCAAGGGTGGTGCTCATTACTTTGTGTAGACAGCCTGTGAATAAAGAGAGACGCGCGAGAGAGAAGGGGACAGCCCCCTCGCGTCTCGCTTGATTCCGGAAAGATTATTTATTGACCTCGTGTGACCGTGATCGTCTGCGCTTCCGTGCGACGCAGAGCAAGATGATAGCCGCGCACGCGAACCTCAATCGGGTCGCCTAAGGGGGCAGCCTTGATGACGCGCACCTGCGCGCCCGGCACAACGCCCATCTCCATCAGGCGGCGCGCGATTGCGCCCGTGCCGCTCACGGCAATGACGCGCGCATGAGTGCCTACAGGCAGGTTGGCTAAAGAGGAATTGTTCGACTCTACATTTGTCTGTGTTGCTCTAATCATGGCGTTTAAGATTTCCGAGTGCTTCAAAATAATTTGCATCCGTTGGAGATTGCGCCTGCGACCTTTCTCCCAACAGGCAAAGAGTATAGGCGAATTGAAATTTAATTTCAATTTCAAAACTTCGATTGGCAGAATATTTACATGCGCTCCGCGCGAAGCCTTCTTATTGCTGTGCTACGGGAATGATAGACAGGTCTGCGCGCACGGGGCCTAGTGCCGTAGTGGCCGTGATGCGTAGGGGCAGTCTGCGGCGGTCGTCGCTCACCCAGAGTCGCAGGCCGTAGCGGTCGCTCTGCGGGTCATCGGTCGTCAGGGCAAGCTGTATGGCGGGAACTGTCTGATTGCCAAGCCCTATGGTTTCGCGCTTGATAGAGGTGATAAAGAGCGTGAGCGGGCGATTGTTAACCAGAAGCGAGACGGCTGTGCGGCGCGTCGGAGTTAGATTAAAGGAGCGCAGGGCGTAAAAAACGGAGATGAGGTCGTGTGTGCCCACAGGAATTTCTATTCTAGCGCCTTTGTCTGTGGTGATAGCTCCGCGTTCCTGGTCAATCGTCAGCGTCTCATTCGTGCGCATCTTTCCTTCTTGCAGTTTCAGCTCCGTGCGAAAGGGCACGAAAGTAGTGGGGTCAACGTAAGAGTTAATCTGGTCGTTGACCGCAAAGAGTCTTTGCATCGCGGCGGTCGTCTGAGCGGTGAATGCCAGCAGCAACCCGTCGCGCCCGAAATATTTCGAGCGACCGCGCACATGAAACGTCGTCGTGCCTACGGGCTGCGGGCTGTTGCCCAGATAGAAATTGAAATTAAGCTGCTCGCCGATCTGGAAGGGAAGACCGTTGAGAGAAGCTGTGCCTCCGCCCGTGTTGGTAGAGGGCGGCTGCGGAGTAGGGCGCGTAGTAGGTCTGGCAGGAGTGGGTCTTGGTGTGGGAGTAACTGTGACAGGGGCGGTCGGCGTCGCGGTTGTTTGTGGCGCACCTTCCGGCAACTGGGAGCCGACCAGCTCGGCGCGAATGTCTCCGACCTTGTAGCGCGCAGTTATCAGCACTGGAACATGACGTTCGTCGTCGCTGAAGTAGACCTTGACCTTGTAATCGTTGAATTTCGAATTGGCGCTCGTGCGAATCTCTGTGACGATGGTATTGAATGAGCCGACCTTCGTTTTCACTATCTCCTGCCCTATGCCCTTCACCTGCACTTTGTACTCTATCTGGTCGTAAACGATATTGCAGTAATAGGTGGCACGGTCGTTGAGCGGCAGAGCGCGTATGCGATAGATGGCCGAGAGAAAATCGAACCTGCCTGGAAATTCTCCGAAGCGCAGCTTGTTCGGGATAGCGTCAGCACCGACGGGAGCATTATATTCGCTGGCGGTATCGGACGTACTCCCGCCTTCGCGTATCACCTGTGTAGAGCGAAAGGGTATCCCTGTTGTGGGATCAATAAAGGTCGTGTAGTCATTGTTGACAGGGTAGAGCGCTACGTTGACGACCTCCGTTGTTTCAATATGCGCGCGTAGCTCTAATCCGGGGCGGTCAAAAATCGTCCCGCCGTTGGCGACGAAAAGCTCTACGTGCGCGGCGTTGATGAAGTTTGAGAAGGAGACGCTATAGGTCAGGCGCTCGCCGACGCGATAGATGCCCGGAGAGAAAGAGATATTGGCGACATCCTTTTTGCTTTGCGCCGCAAGCTGCACAAACACAAACAGTGCGATGATGACGGTTGCCGGAATCGTGAGCTTTCGTTTCAACTCTAGTTTCCCCTTATGTTTCAGTTCCAATGCCGTGCAAGCGAAAGAGCCTTGACGGCACTATCTGGTAATACACGCGCTTGCGGCCAGAGATGTTCCTGATTGTTTCAACCGGGAATCACAAATCTTTCAGCATTCGACAAGGAGCGTGCCCGTGCTTCTTCTATGACATCTTCCTTTATGAAATGCAAGCAACGGAAAAGCCAGGAATCGTAAATCGTAAATCGTGAATAGAGAAAACCGTCGTTCTTCTATTTACGATTTACGATTCACGATTCACGTCTTTTCCTGCTGTCTCCATTTCGTTGATAATCTCTTCTGCGGCGCGTGTCATGTCGGGGGCGTCTAGGATTGCGCGACCGACGACCAGATAGCTTGCTCCGGCGCGCACTGCTTCGGCGGGCGTCATGACGCGCTTTTGATCGCCGCGCGAAGTGCCTGCGGGACGCACGCCGGGTGTGACGATCAGGAAATCTTCCTGCCTGACCGATGCGCGTATGAGCGGAACTTCATGCGGCGAAGCCACAACGCCGTCCATGCCGCACTCTGCTGAAAGACGTGCAAGGCGCAAGACCTGCTGCTCTACGCTCGATGTGAAGCCTACTTCGGCCAGCGTAGCGGCGTCTGCACTCGTGAGCGCAGTGACGGCGATGATTGAAGGGCGTGTGAAATTTTCCCTGACCGCCGCCTCATGAACTAACTCAACCGTCCGGCGCATCATCTCGCTCCCGCCCATCGCATGAACATTGAAGATAGAGACTCCAAGCCGCGCTGCTTCGACGCCCGCGCGTGCGACCGTGTTCGGGATGTCATGGAATTTGAGGTCTAAGAAGATGCGCCCGCCCGCTTCTACAATCTCACGCACGATTGCATGGCCTCCGGCTGTAAAGAGCTGCGAGCCTATTTTGAACATGCCCGCGTAACCCTTGAGCGCGTTGAAAATCGACAGCGCTTCGCGGGGCGTTTCAACGTCGAGCGCAATTATCAATCTATCTTTCGCAGAAATTTGCTTCTGCATGACAGCCAACTCTTTTTGCAACGGCATTTCTCTCCTTGGAATTAGATGATAGAAGCTCTAAGCCGCGACCGACGCTTTCGCTTGACAGCCTACGGCTTCGTCCAGCGTGCGGAATCCCTGCTTGATTAATCTCTCGTGCAAGCCTTCGTTAATCTCTCGCACAATGCCGAATCCTTCGTAGATGAAGCCTGTATAAATTTGTATTAGACTCGCGCCCGCGCAAATCTTTTCCCAGGCGTCCGCCGCGCTGAAGATGCCGCCGACGCCTATGATGGGTAGTCGCCCGCGCGTCAGACGATAAGTGGCCGCGATGATTTCGGTTGACCGACTGCTAAGTGGCGCGCCGCTCAAGCCCCCTTCGCCGCAAGCTTCAACAACGCTTGCAGCAGTTTTCAACGAAGCGCGGCTCGTAGTCGTATTGGTTGCGATGATTCCTGCAAGCCCGGCGCGCAACGCTACATCAACAATAGCTTCCAGCTCATGCTCCTGCAAATCCGGCGCAATCTTAACCAGCAGCGGCAAAGGCCGATTGTCTTCCAGCCTGCTCGCCAGCTCGCGGTTGCGCGCTTGCAGAGCCTGTAGCAGAGCGTAGAGAGCATCCGCGTGCTGCAAGTCGCGCAGTCCAGGCGTATTCGGAGAGCTAACGTTGACGGCCACGTAATCCGCCACATCGTAAACGCTCTCGAAGCTCGCAAGATAATCTGCCGTAGCCTCTTCGACTGCAACCGCGCGGCTCTTTCCGATATTGATGCCGAGCACGCAACCGGCGCGATACGAGCGCAGGTTCTCCGCAACCGCCCGCGCGCCTGCATTATTGAAGCCCATGCGATTGATGAGCGCTCTATCCTGCGCCAGCCGAAAAAGACGCGGGCGCGGATTACCGGGCTGCGGCAGATTGGTCACCGTCCCGGCTTCTATAAAACCGAAACCCAGCGCCGCCAATCCTTCAGCCGCCACTCCGTTCTTATCAAAGCCTGCGGCCAAACCCACAGGATTACGAAATGAAAGTCCGAAGCGACGCAACTCAGTGAAAGGCTCGCTCTCAAACCGGCGCGCAAACATCTTGCGCACCAGGCGCGGGCGCAATCCCGCTTCACACAAATAGAGCGCCATCTCGTGAGCCGCTTCAGGCGGCAGCCGGAACAGCAGCGGTCGCAGTATTGAACGATAGAGCATCAAAAGACAGTGACAAGTGACGAGTGACAAGCAAAATCAGTTTACAGTTTACAGTTTTAAGTTTTCAGTGAAAAGCTCTCGTCTTAAAACTGAAAACTTAAAACTGTAAACTGCTCTTCTCACTTGTCACTCGCCACTGTTCTTGTTAGTATCCAACGCCAATGGATTTTGTAGAAAAGGCACGCATCATGGATGGGGCGCGGATTAATCGCGCGCTCTCTCGTCTGGCGTCGGAGGTAGTGGAAGATAACCACGGCGCGACAGACCTTTATCTGGTTGGCATACGCCGTCGCGGGGTGCCGCTGGCCGAGCGCATGGCCGATAAGATTGCCGATTTGGAAGGCAATCGCCCTCCCGTAGGTATCCTCGACATCACGCTTTATCGTGACGACCTTTCGACCGTCGGCGTCAACCCCGTAGTCAACCGCACGGAATTGCCCGGCGATATAGAAGGCCGCAACATAGTGCTGATTGACGACGTGCTCTACACCGGACGCACCATTCGTGCGGCGCTAGACCAGTTGATTGATTTCGGTCGCCCGCGTCGCGTGCAGTTGGCCGTGCTGGTTGACCGTGGCAAAGAGCACAGGGAACTGCCCATTCAGGCAGACTACATTGGAAAAGTCGTGCCGACGAAAAAGAGTGAGATCATCAAAGTGATGCTCACGGATTTTGACGAGGAAGAGGGCGTCGCCATCGTTGAGCGACCCATGATAGAGAGTTGAGTAGAAGCGGTCAGCGATGGCCGCTTTTTTATTGCACCAAAAAGCGAGAGGTCAGAGGCCAGTAAAAACTGTCTTCTACTAACCTCTAACCTCTAACCTCTGACCTCTAAATTATGAGCACGAATTTCACACGTAAGGATTTACTTGGCATACGCGAACTCTCGCCCGCAGAGATTACTCATATTCTAGACACGGCGGAGAGTTTTCGTGATGTGTCGCGCCGAGAGATTAAGAAAGTCCCTACGCTTCGCGGTCGTACTGTCATCAATCTCTTCTTCGAGCCTTCGACGCGCACGCGTACCTCTTTCGAGATTGCGGCCAAGCGTCTTTCAGCCGACTCCGTCAACGTCAGCGCTTCCAACTCAAGCGTCACCAAGGGCGAAACCCTGCTCGACACTGCGCGCAATCTGGAAGCGATGGCTCCCGATTGCATAGTCATTCGCCACAATTGCGCGGGTGCGCCTCACCAGTTGGCGCGCATCTGCCGCGCAGGGATAGTAAATGCGGGCGACGGTTCGCACGAGCATCCGACGCAGGCTTTGCTTGACGCTCTGACCATACGCGAGCACAAGGGAAAGATTGCCGGGCTGAAAGTAGCTATCATCGGAGACATTCTTCATTCGCGTGTGGCGCGCTCGAACATACATCTACTGACTACGCTGGGCGCGACAGTTGCGGTTTCGGGGCCGGGAACGCTCGTGCCTAAAGATTTCGGGGAGCTTGTAGAGAAGGGTCTCAAACTGGAACGGCGCATAGAGGATGCGATTGAGGGCGCGGACGTGGTGATGATTCTACGTATTCAGCGCGAGCGGCAAACCTCTGCCTTCTTTCCTTCTATGCGAGAGTACGCTGTGCATTACGGCCTGCATCTAAACCATCTTGAGATGGCTGCACAGGATGCGATTGTGATGCATCCGGGGCCTATGAATCGCGGTATCGAAATCAGCTCGGAGGTGGCCGACGGCTCGCGCTCTCTGATACTGGATCAGGTGTCGAACGGCGTCGCCGTGCGGATGGCGATTCTTTATCTGCTTGCGGGCGGGACGCGCGCCGCTGTTGAAGGTGAAGACGGAGTAAAGAGGACTGTAGAATAGGAACCCTTTAAGAAAGATGAGACTGCTAATCACAGGCGGCTATTTGATTGACCCTACGCAGGGAATAAATTCGGGCAGGAACCTGTTCATAGAAGACGGGCGCGTCGCGGGCGTGCTTAAGCAAGGCGAAGCGGTGCCGTTGGACGCGCAAATTTTCGATGCGACGGGTCTGGTCATTGCTCCCGGCTTTATAGACATGCACGTTCACCTGCGCGAGCCTGGGCAGGAATACAAGGAGACGATTGAGACCGGGGCCGGGGCGGCGGTGGCTGGCGGCTGGACGAGCGTTTGCGCTATGCCGAACACAGACCCCATCAACGATAACGCGGCAGTCACACGCTTCATCATAGAGCAGGCGGAGCGTGCGCGCCTCGCAAACGTCTTTCCCATCGGCGCGATTACGAAAGGCTCCGGCGGGGCAGAGTTGGCCGAGATGGGCGAGATGAAGCGCGCAGGCATCGTGGCCGTTTCCGACGACGGGCGACCTGTGCCTTCTTCAGGCATGATGCGGCGGGCTATGGAGTACGCGTGCGGGTTTAATCTTGCGGTCGTTGACCATTGCGAGGAACGCTCGCTCGTCGCGGGCGGCGTTATGCATGAAGGCCGCATCTCTTTGCTGCTGGGATTGCGCGGGATGCCTGCGGCGGCTGAAGAGATTGATGCCATACGCGATTGTATGCTCGCGGAATTGACTGGAGCGCGCGTTCATCTGGCGCACGTCTCTACGCGGGGGGCGATTGAAGCCGTGCGGCGCGCTAAAGCTCTGGGGCTTGATGTCACCTGCGAGGTTGCGCCGCATCACTGGGCGCTTATGGACGAGGCGGTCGAAGGCTATGACACTAACACGAAGATGAATCCGCCTCTGCGCAGCCGTGAGCACGTCGCAAGCATCCTGGAAGGCTTAAGAGACGGGACGATTGATGCCATCGCCACGGATCACGCGCCGCATCATGCGGACGAAAAAGCTCTTGAGTACGATCACGCGCCGTTTGGTATCACGGGACTTGAAACAGGAGTTGCCTTAGCGCTTGACCGCCTCGTGCATGAGGGCGTCATAGGTCTTGAGCGACTTGTAGAGCTGTGCTCCGTCAATCCGGCGCGTATCTTCAGTCTTGCGGATCGCGGCTCGCTCAGGCGCGGCGCAATCGCAGATGTGACGATTCTTGACCCGGACTTGAGCTGGACTTTCGATGCCAAGAAGTCCAAGTCCAGAAGCCGCAACACGCCCTTTGACGGCTGGACGATGCGCGGCGCGGCGGTCGCCACGATTGTCGCAGGCCGCCTCGTCTACGAGCACCCTGAGCTGAAACAGATTAGGGAGCGAAACGGGGCGAATAAAAAGGAAGAGATAGAGATAAAACAGTAAAAGCTGGCCTCTCAGGCGTGCAAGTCGTCCATAAAACGGCGAAATCCGCTCATATAACAGTAAAACTCGCCCATATAACCGTTAAAGACGCTCATATAAGCCTGAAAGTCGTTCATATAAGGGCGAAACTTCTCCATATAAGCGTGAAAGCCGTTGATATAAGGGCAAAAGCAGGCTATATAACCATGAAACCTGCTCATATATGACAAAAAGTTGCCCGTAAACAGGCTATCGGCCTTCATATAGACATAACGTGAGGCGCTAGATAAGCAGACTATCTTCTTAGCCCCTGTAAGGGGCGGAAGACTGTAGCCCACGGCGTAAGAAGCGGTTTGAAAATTCAGCCTCCGCTTCGTCCCGTAGGGACGACTGAATAAATGCTGGAGCAATGTTCAATCGTCCCTACGGGACTCAACATCTTTTGTGCCTGCTGATTCCCAGCTATAAATGGCTGGGCTATTATCAGTCGTCCCTACGGGACTTTTATCACACTGTCCCTGGCGGGATTTTTCAAACAGCTTCTTACGCCGTGGAAATACAAGCATAGCGAACACTTCAAAGCCCCTGAAAGGGGCGAAAGAAATCCCGACTTGAGAATCTTTCGCCCCTTTTTCGCCCCTTTCAGGGGCTTTTAACTTTTATTGCTGCTCAATTCCCACGGCTCGCGCCGTGGGCTACATTCTGTCGCCCCTTTCAGGGGCTATCATTCTTCCTTCTTATCTCGCGTCTCACGTTAGACATAAAAAGAGAGACCCGTTCGCGCTCTCCCCTTCGCAAACGGGTCTCTCTTTTGACGGTCGCTCACTTACGTCTTAACCGGAACGACCGATTCTTCAATCTTGTTGGAAGCTTGCCCGCGCTCTCCCCTTCGCAGGCAAGCTCCCTCCATACCGGTAACCGCGAGGGTCACCGATCTCGTTAAATCTCAACGAACATTCGAGGCCGGGAGCGCAACGCTCTGATTAAGTATCACTCCGAACTCCGTGCCCGGCTTAACCACAGCCTCTTTACCTTTCGAGAAGTAAGCGCCAGCCACGCCTAAGCCCGCTCCGACGCCTGCGCCTATGCCAGCGCCTTTGCCTCCTCCGGCGATTGCGCCTATGAGCGCGCCCGTGGTTGCGCCGCCGCCTATGAAGATCACATTACGCTTCGTAGAGCCGCGTCCGGTCACCTGTCCTTCTTCGTCAAAGGTGGCCGTCTCATTCGAAAGGGCTGTCAAAGAACCGTTAATGGCTCGCGTCGTGCCGTTAGGAAGTTGCAGCGAAACGAAAGCGACCGATAACCAGCCAGCCTTGCTGCGCCGCTGAGCGCGTTTGACGTTCGTCACGCGACCCGTAATGATGCTGCCCGCCGGTATAACTTCGACGCCGCGAGCATAAATAGGAACCATCACGGTCGTCGTAAAGCGGTCGCCAATGCGTGCCGACTCGGAGCTAATCTGCTCGTTCATGCGCACCTGAATCACCTGCCCGGCTGCTACATTATAATAAGCAGGCGTGGTGTTCCCGGCTGGGCGCGTAGCCCTCGATAGACGGGGCGAGCGGCGCGTCGCGCGCCTGGTTTGAGCGAAAGCCGGTAGAGTTGAGCCAGCTAGCAGTATGACCAGAACAAAGGAAGCGAAAAGCCGCTGCGCCAAATTTTTATGAAACTGAAACATGATGACCCTGAACCTTGTTCATCCCTTATAAGCGGGCGCTCTCTGCGAAACTCCCTTTATCAATTTCAATAACCGTTGCGCCTTAACCTGCGCACGCCAGCAGTAAGAGCAATGAGTGTGCCAGCGACGGCCTCGCCCCTGCGCTTTTTCTAACTGCTTAAATAGTTAAACTTAGATTGGCGGGCGGATTACTTTCAGAGAAACTTTAGAAGTCTGCCTTAAATGATGTGCGCAACCGTGTAGTCATCGCGCACGATATGGTGTGAGAAGATTCAAGTTTTCCGGTTGAGCGCGCACAGAACAGGCTCTCGATTAAGGTGAAGCGCCAGATAGGAGAATGCGAGTTTTTTTAGCACCTACGGAGCTATCTTTATCTTAGAGGGCTGATTGAAAATTGAGATTCAGCTTGAGTCCCGTAGGGACTTGTTGATAGTAGCCCAGCAATTTATTGCTGGGCTACTATCAACAAGTCCCTATGGGACAACACGCCCATCTGATTGTTCAAACAGCTTCTTACATAGAACGCACATCAATTATTCGTAGTCATTGCGCTCTCTTGCCGGGCGGTTTCGGATGTTTCAGCAGCGCCCGTTTCGGCTTGCACCTCTTTGTTCCCATCGAAAAGCTCCGTCTGGACTGGGTCTAGGCCGAGCACCTGGCGGACGCGCGAGAAGCTGCGACGATGAATTGGCAGCGCCCCCAGTTCTTTGAGCGCGCGACAATGTGCGGGCGTAGGGTAGCCTTTGTGCGAGGCCAGTCCGTAGCCCGGAAACTGGCGGTCGAGTTCCTTCATGACGGCGTCGCGTGTGGTTTTGGCGATGATGGAGGCGGCGGCGATGCTGGCCGAAAGCAAATCGCCGCGAATGATGCCGCGCTGCGGGCAGGAGCAGTCCGGAATTTTACGCGCATCGACCAGCAGAAAGTCCGGCTCGATTCTTAAAGCAAGAACTGCGCGGCGCATCGCCAGCAGTCCAGCGTGGTATATGTTCAGGCGGTCTATCTCATCTATCTCGGCATAGCCGACCGACCAGCAGAGGGCATCCTTTTTAATCTGTGCCGCCAGTTCTTCACGCTTCATGCTGTCCAAAATCTTCTTTGAATCGTTCAACCCGCGAAGCTTGTAGTCTCTGGGAAGAATGACCGCGCCCGCGACTACGGGGCCAGCCAGCGGAGCCATCCCGGCTTCGTCCACTCCGGCGATACGATTGAAGCCTTCAGCCAGGAGTTCAGTTTCAAAGCGCAGAATCTTTCTGAGACGCTGGCCTTCCTTGAAATTCTTACGGCGACTCGTGCGAATCTTTTTCGCAAGCTCACGCACACCGCGCCGCTCGTCCCGCTCAAGGGCTGCAAGCAAGCCCCTGGGCACGGCTGCATTCTCATCAAGAAAGCGCTCTTTCAAAACCGACACGGGAAGCTGTAAGAGTTCTGCGAGCGCAGATGATGCAGAAGAGCCAGAGACGAGTTCAGATGACTCTTCTTCCGTTTGCTCGACGGTTGTTTCTGCTTCGTGCTGTTTGTCAGACTGCATTGTTAATTATGAATGTAGTGGCAGGGACAAGTCCTCTGCCCGCATCGCTCGCCAGAGCGATAATCAATATGAGATAGATTCAAGTCCGAAGGTAACGCATCGCTGCTATTGCGCTATCGCGCAATACGGGCAGGGACAAGCCCTGCCCCTACATTTGTTCTTAGTGTGACTGTTTGTAAAGACGTTTCAACCGTTCAAGCGTGTCGGCTTCGCGCGTGCTCTTGTCCGTGCGCTCGCGTTTGAAGCGCGGGATGCGTAAGACGTAGCCTGCTTCATAGCGATTCGTCTTCTGTATATCCTGAAAATCAACCTCTATGACCATAGAAGGCTCTATCTCTACGTTGCGCCCGCGCGTGGTGATGATGTTGGGTTCAAGCTTCGCGGTCAAATCCCTCAAAGCCTCTTCGGTAAAGCCAGTGCCCACTTTGCCTACGGTTTTGAATCGGTCGCGGTCGCGTATGGCGACGACCAGACTGGAAAGCGTCCCGCGCCTGCGCCCTGAACCCCAGATGCCGCCGACTACTACTACATCCAGTGTCTCGAAGGCGGGCTTCAATTTCATCCAGTTGTCCGCACGACGACCCGGCGTGTAAGTGGCGTCAGGGTCTTTCGCCATCAAGCCTTCATGGCCTGCCTTGATGGCCTGCTTAAAAAACTTCTCTTCGTCCTCTATCCGGTCGGATTCAATCGCCTCGGTCATCTTCACGCGCTCGGTCGTACGGAAGAGTTTTTGAAGACGTGCGCGGCGCTCGCTTTGCGGTCTTGTCATTAAATCTTCGCCGTCCAGATAGACAAGCTCGAAGAGATAGAGCACGAGCGGAATCTCGCGCGCCTTCTCTTCAATGCCATGCACGCGTCCCAGGCGCATGAGGACAGATTGAAAGGGCTGCTTCTTTTTTAAGGCCGGATCGTAGGCGACCGCTTCGCCTTCAACAATAGCATCGCCGCCTTTCCAGGCTTTTGACAAAGCCAACACGATGTCCGGCATCGCCGCCGTGTCGTCGTTCAGACGGCGCGAGTAGAGCTTGACTTCGGGTTTACGACCCGCCTTGATGTGAATCTGTAGACGCGCGCCGTCATACTTAATCTCGAAGATAATCTTCTTGCCCGCAAGGCGTGTGAAAATCGTTTGCGCATCATCAACCTTGTGCGCGTTCATGAACTGGTAGGGGCGGAAGAGCTTGAGACCTGCGCGCTCAACGCTCTTTTGTCCCTGACTGGCGCGTACGGCTGCAAGCCCTATGTCGTTCGACATGGCGTAGAGATGCTCTACAGAGCTTGCGTCAACATCGAATGCCCGGCTGATGGCGCGAGCGAGCGTGCCGAAGCCCACGCCTATACGCATCTGGTTAAGCACCATGCGCGTAAAATATTTCGCGCCGCTGCCGGTCGTGTGCGTGAAGACGTATTCGATGAATTTGAGACGGTCTTCGTCGCGCCTGATCGTTCGATTAGTGCGTTGCCAGAGTTCGTCAACGGTTAAGCGGTCGCGCCCGCCCGCGTGCTCTTCCACAATCAAGCTCATGTCGCCCGTGCGTTTGACTTCAGTCTCAATCTCGCTCTCTTCAACGCCCGCAATTTGAGCGAGGGCTGCGCGGATTGTGCCCGGCCCTATACTCAAGCGGTCGGAAAGCTGCGGGTCAACCACTTCACTTGCGGTAAAATGAGCGACCGCTTCAAGCGTAGGCTTATCCGCACCTTTGAACAGGTCTGCGAGCAGCCTGACTCTCTCGGAATCATTGCGCGCTTCACTGATGCGGTCATAAACTTGCGCGAGTCTGGAGAATTTCATCCCGGTTCGGCCTGATTGAAGATTTGAATCGAACAACGTCAGCTAAGCTAACAGGAATTTTAGCGAGTACGCAAATTGCAAGCCGTTTATATAAAACCGACCCGGTGGAGAGAAGAGCATGGCGAAATCGAAAAGGGCTGCGAGGCTGGAAGAACTGGCGGCGCAGATTCGCGTCTGCACGAAATGCCCTCTGTGGGAATCGCGCACACACGCTGTTCCAGGCGACGGCAAGCTTTCATCCAAAGTGATGATCATAGCCGAAGCGCCGGGGAAAGAAGAGGACGAGTCGGGGCATCCCTTCGTCGGCTCTGCCGGACGATTCTTAAACCACGTGCTCGAAGGGACGGGGCTTGATCGCTCGGACTTCTTTATTACCAACACGGTCAAATGCCGCCCGCCAAAGAATCGCACGCCGAAGAAATTGGAGGTTGATACCTGCACCTCTAAATATCTTTTCGAGCAGATCGAGCTTGTTAATCCGAAGCTGATTATGCTTTTGGGCGCGGTGGCGGCGAAAAAAGTGCTCGGCGTGAAAAGCATCAACGAAGCGCGCGGGCGTGTTATCGAACACGAGGGACGAAAGTATCTGGTCGGCTATCACCCGGCAGTCAGATTTTACAGAGAAGACCTTGGACAGAAAGTCAAAGAGGATTTCGCGCGCCTTAAGCGAGAGGTGAAAAAGTTATAGCGTTGTTGCTTTTCCACTGGAACATTTCACTGCTCCGGCATGATAGTTGTCTGTACGTAAACGTACTGTGAGGCTTCAATCCAGGTGCTACTTTGACAGCAAGCTTGATTTGCCTTTTTGTTATTCCCCTTTGAGCGTGAGCAGCGTGCGCTATCGCTCCTCACGCGCCTGAAGCACGTGCCTGTATTTGTAGCGGCACGCATCATTCCCCTTCGTTACCTTATGAGTTGTAAGCGAACAGTTTGAGCATTCGACTGTTCGAGAATTAATCATTTGAGAGAGACACAAGGGGGCGAGGCTTAACAGTCGCGCTCGCTCAAAAAGTAAGGAGAGATTTTCTGATGGCTAAAAAGGAAGCAGCTAAGCGTGAGTTAATAGACACAGGCAACGACAAACGTTACGTGCGGCGCGATGAGAAGGGGCGCTTTGACGAGGTTGACAATCAGAGCCGCTCGCTCTCGCAGGATGTGCGCAAGGCCGCGAAGACGAAAGTTGAATCAGGACAGGGCGACAAAGGCGACCAGAAGCGAAAGAAGTAGAGCTTCATTCTATGCGTAACTTCAGAGCGGTAGATGCTGATAGTGAAAATTTTTCGAGAGTAGGGAAAGGATAGATGGCAACCGGTAAAGGAAAGAAGGCTGCGAAGAAAGCTAGTGGAAAGAGGAGCAGTAGTAAGGGTGGAAGCAAAAGGAGCGCTGCCGGAAAGTCTGCTTCAGGCAAGAGCAAGGTAAGAAAGGTTCAGAGAGAGCCTGAACCGCCCATGCCCGCGCAGCACCAGCCGAAGCCTGGGATAGAATCTGAACTCTCGCCGAGGCCGCAGTACGATGCGCCGCTCTATAAGGGGTCGGGCAAGTTGAAGGGCAAGACGGCGTTGATAACGGGCGGCGATTCCGGCATAGGCCGCGCAGTCGCGGTGCTCTACGCGCGCGAGGGCGCGAATGTTGCCGTCGTTCATCTTCCCGCAGAGCATGAGGACGCCCAGGAGACTCAGCGCGCCGTTGAGCGTGAAGGCCGCAGAGCGCTCTTGATTCCGGGCGACGTGCGTGATGCAGAGTTTTGTCGTCAGGCCGTAGAGAAGACTGTGAATGAATTCGGGCACCTGGACATACTGGTCAACAACGCTGCGTTCCAGCAGAACCAGAAGTCGCTCGAAGATATTACGGAAGAGCAGTTGGATATGACCTTCAAGACGAACCTCTACGGCTATTTTCACATGGCAAAGGCTGCGTTACAGCATTTGAAGGAGGGCGGAGTAATCGTCAACACAGGCTCTATCACGGGGCTTGAGGGAAGCAAGGAGCTGCTCGATTATTCTGCAACCAAGGGAGCGATTCATGCTTTCACAAAATCGCTCGCGCAGAATCTGGTAGAGCGAAAGATTCGAGTCAACTGCGTTGCACCCGGCCCTGTGTGGACGCCGCTCAACCCTTCGGACAAACCGGCGGAGAAGATTCCTGAATTCGGCGCGGACACGCCCATGAAAAGACCGGCGCAGCCCGAAGAGATGGCTCCGGCCTATGTCTTTTTCGCCTCGGAGGCGGATTCAAGCTACATCACGGGCGAGGTGCTAACCTTGCTCGGCGGCGATACCACGGCGGGTTAAACCCAGAAGCCCATGTTTGAATATAAAAAGAGAGCGAACCGGAATTAGAACTCAAAGCTAATCCTCGGTTCGCTCTCTTTCATTCTTATGAGCTTTGCTATTCCGTTGCTTCTTTGAGCTTATGGAAAAGCCTAGGCGCGGCGTGCCGCTTCAAGAGAGTGCGAAGTTTCATGCGAGCCTTGTGAAGCTGCGATTTGGATGTGCCGACGCTGCAACCCATGATGCGCGCCACCTCTTCGTGCTCGTAGCCTTCTATGTCGTGAAGCACAAAGGTCGTGCGATAGCCGGGCGGTAGCTGCGCAATCGCATTGTCCAGAGCTATGCGGTCAACCACAGGCATAGCGCTTGGGTTCTCCGTGCCCGGCTCTATACGATCGGGCGTCTCCTCGTCCTCCGAGCTTCGTTCGTCGCGCACCTTCTTCTTGCGAAAGTGCATCAGTACCTGGTTGACCGTCATGCGGTGCAGCCAGGTCGTGAAAGCAGACTCTCCGCGAAAGCTGCCGACCTTTCGGAACAACTGCACGAAGACATCCTGCGCCAAGTCTTCCGCCTCCGACTGGTTCTGGGTCATGCGCAGGCAGAGGCTGTAAACGCGGCGATGATGCCGCCTGTAAATTTCTTCAAAAGCTGCCATGTCGCCCGTCGAAGCTGCCTGCGTCAACTCATGGTCGCTCGCGCCCGCCAGCTCGACGACGCGACGCTCGCCGCTTTCGCCTTCAATCGTTTGCCAGATGGGATAAACTTCTGTCGTCATGATTTGCATCTAACTATCAGTAAATACTCCAATAAAAGACGAGCGCCGCGAGCTTCTGGTTACAAGTTTCTATACGGGTCTGAAGCCATCGCTTGCTCTCGTAAGTTGTCTTCCAAAGACAACTGCCATTATACTTAAGGCATCTTAAATATTCAAGTCGATTAAGTATTGGAGGCTCCTGCATGGCCGAGATAGCTCCGGAGAAGGTGGCGGACGTTTTGGACGCTTTTGGTGAAGCAATGTCGAGGCTGATGGTGGATCAGTTGCAGAAGCATCTGGCCGAGCTTGATTTGACGCTCCCGCAGGTTCAGGTCTTGAGAATCCTTCACCGTGGAGGAACTGTCCCGACTGGAAAGCTGGCGCAGTGTCTAAAGATTTCCCCGCCCGCGACCTCACAGTTGACCGACCGCCTGATTCGCAAGGGCTTGATTGAGCGTCGGCCTTCTGAAGACGACAGGCGCACGGTGCTGGTCGCGCTTTCGGATGCAGGACGTTGCCTCATTGATAGATTCCGCGAGCGACGCAACGCCGTCTTCGTGGCAGCTCTCTCTCAATTGAGCGAAGCCGAACAGGCACAGGTCGTCTCGTCGTTGCAGAAGGTGATAGCTGCTCTAGCCAGCTTCGAGGCGAAAACCTGAGGGGCGGGGACAGGAAAAGAGATAGAACAGCAGAAGCAGAACAGAAAAGGTACAAGGGGAAAAAGAAAATGAAAACGATTATGAAGAAGATGTTAGCAGTTGCGGCTACGGTCGTGATTGCGACTTCGGCTGCGGTGGCTGCGCCGAAGGGTATAGATGAAACTGAACAAAGCTACCAGCAGGTCTCAAAGCAGGTTCGCCATGAGCTTGTGACGCTGCCTTACTTCGGTGTCTTTGACAATCTGGCTTACAAGGTCGAAGGCAATACAGTGACTTTGTACGGACAGGTCGTGCGCCCTTCGACTCGTAAAGACGCCGAGCGACGTGTGGCGAAGATTAAAGGTGTAGAGCGCGTTATCAACCAGATTGAGGTGCTGCCGCTATCAAGCTTTGACGATTCGGTTCGCATCAACACCTATCGAGCGCTGGCGCGCACGGGCGGTCTATACCGCTACTTGATGGGCACGAATCCTTCGATTCGCATCATAGTAAATCGCGGGCAACTCACACTCGAAGGTGTCGTGGCGAATGAAGGGGATAAAAATCTTGCTTACGTCGCTGCCAGCGGTGTGTCGGGTGCGTTCTCTGTGAAGAACAACCTGCGCACGGAGCGCGGCGAAGAGGAAGCATACTAAGACCGCTTCTCTTTACGGATAATCGTCGTTGCAGGGTTTATTAGAACAGGTTCGTTGCGTGGCTAATTTATGAGTTCAATGAGTGGTCGTGCCTGCTCATTGATTTAGCGCCGCATTACTTATCCTTCGGGAAAGCCAATGCGATGCGGGACGAGCAAAGGGTGGGTGATGAAGGGTGAGCTTGCTGCGAAGCAGGCTCACCCTTTTGTCTTAAGCCCTGACAAGTTTGCAAAGGGAAGATGAACAGGTGAGTCGGGTATGAAAGAACGGCCAATAAATTTTGTCGCCATGATTTTATAGCTTTTTGTAATTGAGTGCTGCCGAATTGAAGGAAGCTTTTCCCGCCTTAATAACCGCATATCTTGCAATGATGGCTACATTCAATCGTAATCAAGGTGCAATAATCGCAGTCAAAAGTGTTCAGCTTTGATTCACATACCTCTCATATTCCCGCCAAAGAGAGCCATTTCAGCAAAATACGTCCCATAGTCAGACACGTGTGGTCAAATTGCTGGTTGAAACACAGAGCTTGATTAGCTAGATTCTTAAATGGGTTTGCCAGTTTCCTTCCGCAAACCTTTAAGCCCTAATAAAAAGAGCAAATCAAGCATGGCTTACCCCGGCTGTGCTTTAACGCAAGGCTTGATGTCATCCCCTATTTGTATTTTTGCGTCAAGCGTTTGCTTTGAAAGGATAAAAGATTGTATTCCCCTTCCCCTTGCAGCTTATTTTCGCGCCATCATCTTCCTTTTACCAACATCTTCCAGAGAACCGGATTCGCGACCACCGTCGCCCTTGCGCTTTTCTTTCTAGTCTTGAATACATCTTTCGCTGCGGCTCAGACCAGAGCCAGGCGTACGCGTACGGAGCCGGAAAAAAGCTCCAAACGAGTTGATGATAAAAAAATCTCTGAGCGTGTTGACGATAAAAGGCGCGCACCTGTTGTAGAGACCGCCAGACGTGATAACGGGAAGCAGGTGGTAGCAAACCCCCTTGTAAGGAAAACATCTCTGACCTATGTTCCGCAGAGGGAAAGCCAGACGGTAAAGCGTCCGGTGCTGGTCAACGACATCACAGTCGCCTCGCGCGTGGGCGAAAAGCCTGCTCCTACAGTTCGCTTGACTTCTGCTACCAGAGTCGTGGGCGGGCCTTCCAATATCCCTTCGATCTGGCCTGTCATGGGCACGCTGCGCAGCGGTCTAGGCACACGCAGCAACCCTTTCGGCGGCTCATCCATAGAGTTTCATAAAGGACAGGACATAGCCGCTCCGATTGGAACGCCTGTTATCGCGACCGCGGACGGAACCGTCACCATTGCCGGATGGCAGAGGGGCTACGGGTGGGTCGTTTACATAGATCACGGAAACGGAATCAGCACGCGTTACGGCCATCTCTCGCGCATTGACGTTGCGGCAGGCCAGACTATCAAGCGTGGAGAGCAGCTCGGACTGGTAGGCTCTACGGGGCGCTCCACAGGCCCGCACCTGCATTATGAAGTGCGCATCAACGGTCAACCCGTCAGCCCGCTCCTCTATCTTCCCCAGCTCACCTCGCCCATCAGCGCGCAGCGTGAGAACATAACCAACCCCGGCGCTCAAAGATAGCGACAGGTATAGAAGATAACAATCAAACGGAGGTGATGCTCATGGGCATCACCTCCGTTTTGATTTTCAACTCTTGATTCTGTACGAGCCGGTATTAGTCGAACTGCTTCTTGAAGTCTTCAAACTCCTGTCGAAGTCTATTGACTTCGCCCTTCAATGCTTCCACTTCATCCTCTAAAACTTTAATCCTATCGCTTCTGACAGGCTTGCTTGCACTGTCTGTTTCTGTGCCCTCTCTTTCGTGGGCATAATCAATATTGACTTCTCCTGATAACAGATGCGTGTAACGAACCTCTTTCTGGCCGGGCTGGCGTGGAAGCTTAGAGATAAGGGTTTGCGGCTCCTTGCTGCTTAACAGTCTCAGTGTTTCTTCCACTTCATCCAGACCGTGGAAGTCATAAAGACGGTCTGTGCGACCGCGAAGCTCGCCTACGGTCTGTGGCCCTCTGAGCATAAGGACGCACATGAGCGCTAGTTCCTGCGGGCTAAGCTCAAAGATTTCCCCCATCATGTGCTTGTACTTTGGCACACGACTCGTGCTGCCATAAAACACGTACACCAGATTCTTCCCGCGCAAGCTTTCGATGGCATAGTTGACAGTCTCTTCATCGTAGCTGACAACGGGATGGCGATTGCTTTTCTGGTTACAGGCCAGCACCAGCGCGTTGAGCGTCAGTGGATAATATTCCGGCGTGGTGACCTGCTTTTCCACCAATGCACCAAGCACCCGCACCTCTACTTCATCCAAAATCGTCGGCATTAAAAATTCCTCCCTACGAGAATGATTAAGAGTAGATAGTATAATAAGTGCTGACTTTTACCAGTCGAGTGACATCCATACGGCTTAGAAGCTGTTTGAAAATTCCTATTCAGCCGCGCGAGCGGCGACGAGAAGGTAGCCAGACGTTGCACGTCTGGAACAGCCCATCGAGCATCCCCCGCGTCTTCAGCGCGGGAAGAATCTCCGGCGCTCCTTCAGAGCGCGATTGCTTGGTTGACTCTGACCAGACGTAAAACGTCTGGCTACCATCTGGCTGCGCCTTCGGCGCAAACATCAGAATTTCCAAATAGCTTCTAAGCTGGACTTTATCCATTTCTGATCTTTGAAAACAAAACGGAAGGCCGGTAAGCTTCAGACCACTCTGCCAAGAGAGGTCTTTGATGCTGACCATGCCTTCCGAACTGACAAGCCTGATTGTAGCTTTCGCCC
>DASWQH010000013.1:0-112741 GCA_036403815.1 Pyrinomonadaceae bacterium
AAAGAGCGGGGCGAAAGCTACAATCAGGCTTGTCAGTTCGGAAGGCATGGTCAGCATCAAAGACCTCTCTTGGCAGAGTGGTCTGAAGCTTACCGGCCTTCCGTTTTGTTTTCAAAGATCAGAAATGGATAAAGTCCAGCTTAGAGGCTGTTTGAAAAATCAGATTCGCCAATTGTCCCGTAGGGACGATTGAAAATAGCCCAGCACTTTATAGCAGTTCTCAGATGAGTGCGACTCCTGTCAGTACGGCCTGCGTGAGCGGGCGGGTCTCAAGTGTTGCCACGACCCGCCCGCTACCGCAGGCGGTACTGACCTGAACCTGTGTCGCAACAGTCGCATTCAACTGAGAACCGCTATAGTGCTGGGTCAAAGCGAGAAAAATAGTAGAGTCCCGTAGGGACGGCTGAACATTTGCTTTCAGCCGTCCCTACGGGACTCTACTATTTTTTTTCATAACGTATGCCCAGTGCTGAAGCACTGGGCTATTATCGCGTCGTCCCTACGGGACTTTTCAAGAAGACTATTGCTTGCTGACGTTGATGTAGTAGAGGTCTGTAGCCACCGCCAGCTCATCTTTTTTGAGCGGGGTTTTCATAGTCTTCCAATCGGTCGTAGGCTGAATGGTCTGCCATTGGTTGGGCGTGCCGACACGGACAGACATCGCAAACCCCTGCACATCGGCCTTCCAACGGTAAGAGACTGTACCGGGGGCTTCGTCAAACTTCAGCTCCAGAGTTGGAATCGCTGTGTGGCGCAGGTACTGGTCGAAGACGGGCGTCAGGTTCTTCCCGGTCTTCCGGTTGAAGTACTCTACAATATCCTCTGTCATGATGTTCTGATACTTGAAGTGCTGATAGAAGTCTCTTAGAAGCGCCCACCACAGTTTGTCTTCATCCACAATGCTCCGAAGCGTGTTGAGGAAAAGCGCGCCCTTGAAGTACTGGTCTTGCGGCGGCGTGCGGTTCATACCGCGCTCTGTAATGATTGGCTGCCGGTTCTGCACCTTGGACTTGTAAGCGTTCACGTATTTGAGCGCATCGTCGTGCCCGTACATGTATTCCACGAACAGGCATTCGAGGTACGTCGTCCAGCCTTCGTGAATCCACATGTCGGAGCGGTCGGCGGCGCTGACGCTGTTGCCGAACCATTCGTGCCCGCTTTCGTGAATGATGATGAAGTCGAACCTGTTGCTGATGCCGACCCCAGTCCAGTCGCGCTCCAAGTAGCCGTTGGCGAAGCGGTTGCCATAAGTGACCGCGCTCTGATGCTCCATACCGGAGTACGGGACTTCGATCAACTTGTAGCCGTCCTTCTTGAACGGATACTCGCCGAAATAGTGCTGGAACGCCTCAAGCATCCCCTTCGCCTGCGCGAACTGCTTCCTTGCCTTGTCTAGGTTTTCAGGAAGCGTGTAGAAGTCCAGCGGCAGGTCACCCAGCCGGTCGCTGAAGTGCGTGTAGTTGCCTATGTTCAGCGAGACGTTGTAGTTGTTGATGGGATACTGCACCAGCCAGTCCCAGCGCGTGTAGCCGTCGCCTAGGTCGGTCTTGCCAACAAACTTTCCGTTTGATACATCAACCAGGCCGTTCGGAATCGCCACGCTGATTCGCATGTTCTTGACCTCGTCGCGCCACTGATCCTTATTCGGCCACCAGACGCTCGCGCCTTCTTCCTCGCACGCAGTGTTAATCCACGTATGACCGGACGGGTCTTTCTTGAAGGTGATGCCGCCGAACCTGCCCACCTCGACCGGGTTCCCGGAGTAGTAGAAGTCAATCGAGTATGTTCGGCCTGCCTTGAGGGTTTGAGGAAAGTCCACAAAGACGGCTCGCTCCTCGCGCTCATACTTGAGCGGAGTGGTGCCTAAAAGAATCTTGTCAACATTGAGCGCAATGTGCAGGTCTAGCTGAATACGCGTGTCGTCCTTCAGCATCTTGAAGCGTATGGTGTTCTTCCCGCTGATGAATTTCTTCAACGGGTCTACGCGTATGTCCAGATGGTAGAAGAGCAGATCGTTGTTGGCACGATACTGCCCGTACGCGCCGCGCAGGATGTCTGCATGCGTCTGGGCGGCATTTGCGGCTTGTTGCTGTACAGGCGTAGCGGTTCCTTGAGGCACCTGCGCAGGATGCGGTACTACTGAGACTATCAGCACGAAGAGAACGCCGAAGACCCACTTACGTAAAACCCATTCGACCATGAAGCTACTCCATTAAAGGATTCCAACCGAAGAAAATCAATTTGCCACGCTGCGCATCTACCACATTACGTCCCGTACAGCCGCAAACAATCCAGTCGTGTTGTACCCCTATTCACAGCAAAACTCAATTGAAAGAGGCGCGTGATAATCCCATAACCCCTTAAGGTTATGCGAGCCTCATCTACGCCTCTAACACTTGCCTGTACTGGAGCGGGCTTTGCAGAAATAAGACTAACGTTTGAGCAGGCTTAAATAGTCTGATGCGGCGCTACCTGGCCGTTGGATCGGGTGTCTGGTTGGGCGCGTTTTGTACTTCGTAATCAGCGTCCCTCATCCTGACCAATGCAACTCTTACCTGTCCGCTTGCAGCTTTCTTTGAATCCCCCGGAGAATCTTTGGAAGCAACACAGCTTGGCAAAGTGAAACATATTTCGGCGGAGCAACAGGTTCCTGCTTTATCGTTGTATGGCGTCAATCGCAGGCAAACGTTCGTTCCGGGGGACGCGCCGCTGATTGTCAGCGTGAGCGTAGCTGTTTGATTCGGTTGGAGCGGTGTAGGCAGTGTGACCAGTTGAGGCGAAACATTCAAGCTCGACGGCGTAGGGATGACGAAGACCTGCTGTATGGGGACGCCTGTGAGATTTTGCAGGGAGACTACGACGGTATAGGTGCCCTTCGCATCACACCCGATTTTATAGTCCAGCTTGAGACAGGAAGCACACTCAGGCAAATCAATGCACGTCTGTACAGTGCAGCAGGTAACCACCGCCTTATCTGCAAGAGCAACGTTGATACATATGTTTTTTCCCGGTGAAGCATTAGAGATGCTGACGGTCACATTCGTAGACTGACCGCTGGCGAGAGGTGTTGCGCCGAGGTTGATAACGTTGGGAGAGATTGTATAGGTTGAGCCGGGAGGGGGCGATAACAATAGATACTGTATGACCTGTGTTGAGTTATTGGTGACGGTAAAGGTATAGGTGTATGCGCCCTTATCACATTTCACTTTGGGGTCGCTGATTGTCCCACACCCGGTCGTCCCGCCGCATGGCTTCTTTTCTTCAATAGTAACCTTCCAGTTGTCTATACCGCCTATCCGTGTCACCGCATTATTATTACTATTAGCCGTCACATAGCCGAACTGGATTCTTGCTCCGGTACAGGAAAAATCAGGATTGATGTTTGTTGATGGCCCGGAAACCTTGATGAAGCTTGCTGCCGTCAGGTTCGAGTTGCTGAATGTCTGCCAGCTACCGCTAAATATACTGTCAATAGGCGTGCTGCGGTAGTAAGTGTTGTTTTGAAATATAAGGACGGAGAAACCAACCGCACCCCCTACCGGCGGGTTGTACTGTATCAGATCGTAAGCATAGCTTAACTTGACAATAGCTCCTTGAACCGCCGGGTCGTAAGATGATGCTATCTGGGTGTGTGCCACGATTATCTGTCCGATTGAGCTGCTCGTGGGAATGGTAATATTATTAGTTGTTGTGCGAGATGGGCTTGGGTTACCGCCACTAACCTGGGTCGTAGTAGAAGTCGATCCCGCTGTGCTGACAGGGAGTATCACCGTGCTCCAATCTGCATTATTAAACGTAGAGTCTGTAAAGGTCTGCGCTTGAGCTACGTTTTGTGAGATAAGAATCATCATGGATATTAATATCCACATAGGGAGGTGACTTAGCGAGAGAAGGTTTTTTTTCATGATGTCTCCTTAGTGAGAGTTAGGTCTTACCATGTTGGCCGCTGGCTTCGATTTTCCCGTTGCTGTAGTTCACGTAGAATGGTTGGAAGCTAATCACAAGTCAGGTAGAGATAACTTGAAATATATTGAAAACAGTCGAGCTAATGTAAGAAACCATATACATGCTTCGTTGAAATGTCAATAATTTGTTAGAAGCTGATTCTACGGAAATCATTAGCGGGAAAATCCAGTCACCGAAGCCTTCAACCTACAGCAATGAGACAGCGAGCATCTTTTACGCCCTGGCTGTCGGGTAGCCGAAACAGGTCGCTAGCCCTTGTATAGAATTAACATCAGGCGGGAGCCGCTTGTTTAGCCGCAGACCGGGACGCGGCCTTCCCTTCGATCATCAGCCACGAAGCGAGCGCGCTCAAGATAGCCAGACAGGCGGCGATGCCCATGACAAAGCGAAAGCCGTAGACGAACGATTCATCTATAGCCCGCTTCAATTCCGCTTTGGTTTCAGGATTCAGGTTAGAAGGAATCAACGCCCCTGCGAGTTTGACTCGCTGCCTATCAACTAACTCTCGCGCTTCAGGTGCGACTGCAAGATTATTCAAGCGCTGATCTAAACTTGAATTGAAAGCGTGCAGCATCACTATGCCCAGCACCGCTACGGCCATGAGTCCAGCCGTTCTTGAGACGGCATTGTTGATTCCCGAAGCGATACCGGCACGGGCTTGTGGGACAGACCCCATGACCGTCGTCGTCAAGGGCGCGACGCTGACGGCCATACCTAAGCCCAGCACGACCACCGCCGGAAAGAAAGTCTTCCAGTAGCTGCCTCCGACCTCGGGTAAAGTAAACAGCAGGAAGCCAAGCGAGGCTATGACAGGCCCCACGACCAGAGGGAGTTTCGCGCCGTAGCGCTTAACCAATCCGCCAGACCAGCGCGAAAGCAGGAACATGATGAGCACAAAGGGGAGCGTCGCCGCGCCCGCTTGCGTGGCCGAATAACCCTGTACCTGAATGAGGTTGAGCGGAAAGAAAAACATTACGCCGCCGAGCGCCATGTATAACAGCAAGGTGAGCAGATTCGCGCCGCTGAAATTCGCAGAGCGAAAGAGCGAGAGCGGCAGCATGGCGTGCGCCTCGCGCGACTCTACAAAGAGAAATGTCGCCAGAAGGATAGCGCCGCCTGCAAGAGCGCAGATGACAGCCCAGTGTGTAAAGCCCAGACGCGAAGATTCTATTAAACCGTAAACGACACCGGCTAAGCCTACGGTCACAAGAGCCGCGCCAGTCCAGTCTTGTCCTGACTTCGCACCGGAGTCGCTGGATTCAGGCACACGCCACAGGGAGATAATAATCACGGCCAGGGCGAGCGGCACGTTTAGAAAGAAGATTGCTCGCCACGAAACGTGCTCGATTAGCCAGCCGCCCAGGACAGGGCCGAACGCAGCCGTGATGGCTGTAAATCCAGACCATGTGCCGATGGCCTGCCCACGCCGCTCTTCATCGAAAGAGGCGCTGATGATTGCCAGGCTGCCCGGAACGAGCAACGCTCCTCCCACGCCCTGCACAGCCCGCGCTATGATTAACTGGTTGATGCTCGGAGCAAGGCCGCACCAGACAGAGGCCAGAGCGAATAGACTGACGCCGATGATGAAAACCCGACGGCGACCGTAGTGATCGCCCAGCGAGCCTCCGACCAGCAGGAGCGCCGCGAGAAGAAGCGCGTAAGCTTCAACGACCCACTGCACGTCAACGACCGTGGCGTTCAAGTTGGCTTGAAGCGCTGGCAGAGCAACGTTGACGACCGTGCCGTCTATGAACGCCATGCTTGAGCCGAGGATGGTTGCGGCAAGAATCCACGGGCTTGATGCTTTGCTGCAAGGAGCAGCAGCTTTACCTGACCGTATGACTCCCTCATCGCATGGCTGGCTGCCTATATTTGCCATCAGCCTTTTCTCTACAGAAAAATGCGCGCTCTATTTTAAGCTGACTCTAAAACTTCCGCCGCCTGCTTTGCCGTTAGCTCACGGTTATAGACGGGCGTTCCGGGTTGTTGACGCCTGCCGCCTTCACGCAGAAATCCCGTGTCCACTGCGGCAAAGCCTATCTCTTCAATCAACTTCGCCACCACCTCTTTCGCTTCCGAATCGTCACCGGCGATGAAGATCGCGCGGCGCTCTTCGAGCGGCAGCGTCGTGTCGCCCTGACTAGCAAGGTGTACGAAATAGATCGTGTTGAAGCCTTTGACGAGCCGCGCCCCCTTCAGGTGCTCGGCCATCATCTCGCTCGAAGTCATCTCGTCATTATCAAGCTCAGCGAACTGACCATCGCGCCCCGGATAATAGTTTCCGGCGTCAATCAGGACTTTGCCGTAGAAGGCTTCGGCGGGAAGCTGTTTGTACTTGCCGAAAGGGATAGCTACGAGCACTACATCGCCGAAACGCGCAGCCTCTTCGACCGTCAACACCTGCACATTACCGTCAAGCTCGGCGGCCAAATCCTTCAAGCTCTCAGGCCCGCGTGAATTGCTGAGCGCCACTTCGTGCCCTGCCTTCAAGAACAAATGTGCCGCGCTCGCGCCAATGTTTCCAGAACCAATGATACCGATTCTCATCTCCCTTTTCCTCTCTTTTCAAGAATGGTTGACGGTCTTCTCCCTTTGATTTTACTCGATTGATGTCGCAGGGATTTCTGTAACAAGTATAGTTACAAAGCTGGTTTTGTCAATTCCGCGGCTCAGGCTTTCCACTTAGCCATAAACAGAACTGCAAAAGATATGGCGGCGGTGCTGATGATGAATTGCCATGAGGGGGATGCCAGACCCTCTGCGCGGCCTGCGACAATCAATATCAATCCGACGAGCGGAAAAGCGACCCGGTAGAAATGTTTCAATAGCAGGCGCATCCAGTTTGAATATTATGCACGGGTGGAGTTACATGCTTGTTACGAATAAACATCTACGGGTTGCTGGCATTCCGGCAGGGGCGCGTGGAAACCTAAGCGACTGATTTATCGTAAGACAGTTGTCTGAAGTGGAGCGCCAGAATGGCATTGGTAATGGAGGGGTAAATGTCAGAGTTTATAGATTACGGTGGTTTTGGGTCGCAATCCACAGAGATTTACCTGAAGCGCATACTGACGGGCGATGTTAATTCCGTGCGTGTGCGGCTGGCCGCAGCCCTTGAACGCCTGGGCTATGACGTGATTGAAGATGACCCGGTGTTGCGTGGACGCAGGGGCGCGAAAGGTTGGGGCACCTGGTACGGTTCGGCGGACGTGCTCGATTACGCTATGACGCTGGTCATAAGGCTCAAGCCTGCGGGCGCGCACGCGACGCGCGCCACATTCGACTATTCAATCAAGCATCCGTGGCTATCTTCGGGCGAGAAGGATGTGCTGACGCGCGAGGCAGAGGCTATCACGGCGCTTGCCACCATGCGCGCCTCCGATAGAGTTTGCGCCGCGTGCGGAACTGAGTCCACGGAAGACTCTCGCTTCTGCCGACGCTGCGGCGCGCCGCTCAGCTCTGTGCAGGCGGAGTTGGACGTGCTTAAAATGGCTTCGGAAACGCGCGCCGGTCACAGTTCCGTTGTTACAAGCACCATTCTTTCGCTCAGCACGCTTGCCATCACAATTCTTGCCTTCATCACAGCCGCCCTCAAAGGGACTGTGACGGCGAAAGCTTTCGTGTTGTTCTTCAGCCTTACCTTTATCGTCGCGCTCTGTAATCTGTTCGTAGGCTCCTGCGCGTGGGCGCGTCTTAATCGCGCCCTACGGCACAAACAGAGCGAGCGGCAAGTGCTCCTGCCGGACAACGTGCAGCAGATGGGAGAAGCAGCGCCTGCCGCGCTCCCGCCTCAAACTGCCGTCGGTTCCGTCACGGAAGGGACGACGGAGTTGTTCGACACGCCCAAGAGGGAAAGGGAGCGAGTCAGCATTAATCAGGGCGGCAACGATACGGACGCCATCAACTAAGCTTGATGAAAGAGATACTGCAAACAGACAGGCTTGTGCTGCGTACGTGGATGCTTGATACGGATAATTCACCGCCGCAGACGCGGAGGACGCAGAGGGCGCGCAGAGAGTTAAGCTCAACTCTCTCTGCGTCTGCGGCGGTGAGTCGGATTTGAAACTGACCCACTACCAGAAATTTCTGCTACGGCCTCTCCTTTTTTCGCTCCACACATCCGACCTGCCCTGCGGTTTCGTAATCCTAAGTGCGTTTACAAATTTCCGAAAAGGAGCACGTTATGAGCGAGAAAGAGAACATAGAAGTAGTACAAAAGGCTTATCAGAGCTTTAAGTCAGGAAATATCCCTGCACTGCTTAATCTTCTAAGTGACGACGTTACGTGGCAGTTGCCTGAGATGGAGAACGTTCCATTCGGCGGTCTGCGAGAAGGGCGCGAGCAGGTGGCAGAGTTTTTTGCAACGCTGGGCGGCTCGCAGGAATCCCTCAGCTTCGAGCCGCGCGAGTTCGTAGCTCAGAATGATAAGGTCGTCGGTCTAGGGCGCTACACCTGGCGAGCCAGGGCTAACGGTCGAGAGTATGGCGGAGACTGGGCGCACGTGTTCACTGTGCGTGACGGCAGGATTACAGGGTTCCAGGAGTACACGGATACCGCCGCCGCCGTCGCCGCGCATCAAAAAGCCGCTGCCGCTTAACAAACCGCTCTCGACTCGGAAGGGCTGATGCGACGCAACGTCTTCATTACCGGAGGGACAGGTTACGTAGGCCGTCACCTGATACCCGTCCTTCTGGAAAGAGGTCATACGGTTCGTGCTCTGGTGCGCGAAGGCTCCGAGAATAAGCTGCCGTACGGATGCTCCGCGCTAACCGGAAACGCTCTGGACAGAAGTTCATTCGCTCACCTCATCAGCCCTTCCGAGACCTTTGTGCATCTGGTCGGCGTCCCACGACCCTCGCCCGCCAAGGCCAAAGAGTTCCGCGCCATTGACCTTGAATCCATACGGGCTTCTGTGCCCGCCGCCGTCGAAGCAAACATAGAGCACTTCGTCTACGTCAGCGTGGCGCAGCCCGCGCCCATCATGGAAGCCTACATAGAGGTGCGCGCCGAAGGTGAGCGCTTAATTGGTGAGAGCGGGCTGCGCGCTACTATCCTCAGGCCGTGGTACGTACTTGGCCCCGGACATCGCTGGCCTTACCTGTTACTGCCCATGTACTGGTTGCTTGAACGCCTGCCCTCAACCAGAGAAACCGCCCGCCGTCTTGGATTGATAACCATCGAGCAGATGATTCAAGCCCTGGTCGCCGCAGTTGAAACGCCCGCTCAGGATGTAAAGATTATGGGCGTTCAGGAGATCAAAGGTAGTGTGACTGGAAAAGGCAACGATGAAAGGAATGCTATCGTGGGGGCGGGTTGAATGAATCGTTATGTTGCCTTTGCGATGGAGCTATTCAACTTTCAGATAAACCTCCTCAAGCTTCAATTCACACTCGATACTTTGAAGCGTGATGGTTTCACCCGATTCGTGAGCTTCCGAATACATCCAGCTTTTACCCATCTGCCTGATATACTGCTCAATTCTCTGAGAGTTCTGGGAAACCAATAAATATTCTTTGAGCGACTCAATACTTTGATAGTTTTCAAACTTCTTCCCGCGATCATAAGCTTCAGTAGAATCAGACAACACCTCAATAATAACTAACGGGTTTAACAGAGTGTCATGCGCACCATCCGCAAATTTCTCTTCTCCCCAAGTTACGACCACATCGGGATAAGTGAATAAACCCGTGCTTTGTACTTTTACTCGCATATCATTTGAATAAACATTGCAAGGGCGCGCTCTTAACTGGTTATCCAATGCAGACACTAGATTAGTCACTATGCGATTATGTCTACGGCTAGCGCCAACCATTGCGAATACTTCGCCGGCCAAATATTCACTCCTGAATTCAGCTTGCCGCTCAACAGCAAGATATTCGTCCTCGGTCAAGAAAGTTTTTGGATTAGACGACATAAGCTCTACTCTCAACATAGCCAGATCAAAGAAAGTATACTATCAAAAGAATCGCCAGGAGCCGCAACATAACGCCCGGCTTAACCCGCGCCGAGCGCAGGCATTCACTTTACATCGAATGAAGAATCTTGAGAAACATGCTATCGAGGCGTCGGGTCAAATGAGTTGTTATGCGCAGCGTTCTAGGACTGAGACTCCCATTCATCAGCAGAAATCTCACGCCCGATGATGCCTTCAACCTCACGTATCATCATCCGAAGTTGAGGCACAGAATATTCTTTGTTTGTGGGAATCGTGAGGCGATGATTTTCATAGACCATAAACTGGTGCTTCGCTCCTGAATATAAGCCTGAAAACCAAGCTTGCGCAACCGGCGTATAAAATCGCTGCGCTTACACGGCTTCCATCGGCTCATACTCTGGTTCCTTGTTTAAATCAATGCCATCAACAATTGGTAAGCTGTGTCCTAATTTCAAGCCAACGAGAATCCAATCTTCCAAGGTAGAACGCAGCTCATCTTCGCATGCTTTCAATGTAGCTCCGAAGGCTACAACTCCTTTACAGGGAGCGATACGGCCAGCGAAAGAGCCATCTTCCAATTTGTCATATTCAGCCTGCGCCATCGCCCGACCTATGTAATCACTAAGGATGTAGTTTGCGTTCATAGTAACCTCACAACGCCTTACATTAGCAATCTCCGGCTCTCAAAACAAGCTAGCGCATAACGCCCGAATTGACCGGGCGCGGAGACACCGAAACAGGCATTCAAGTTATCGGATGAAACATACGCTATTCGCGCTCCGGTCGAATAAGTTGTTATGCGGCGCTGTACCCATCAATCAATTTACAGTCCAAAGCTTACGCCGCGCATTTCCTAACACATTGCTATAAGAGCTAGGGCATAATTTTGCGTTTCAATCTTCATCATACGAATCTCTGACGTTACCAAGCTTGGTGGCTCCATGTACTGACTCTCCATGCCCATCGACAACATCTACATCAAAACCGGCATAGATAGATTTAAACCTTTTCTCTTTCCACTCTGCTACTGTCATCTCATTTTTCGCGGCCCGTTCATATCGTGAATACGATGGCAATCCTTCCATGTCGCCTCTAACATCACGTCTGTCTGGATGCAAAATTCTTACGTCAAAGCCTTCAATATCCCAAATCTTTTTCTCGACACTCTTTACCTTAGCCATAACTTTCCTCCGTACAATGAGCAAGTGACTGTTAGAACATTGCTGCTTAAAATATCATAACTTCTGTAAAGGTACCCTTTTGGGCGCATGCGGTTTTATTGCAGACTGACTGCCGCAAGCTTTTACAGCTATTCACGGCCAGGCTCTATAGGATTGAGTTAGAGCTAACAGTGAAGCGAGTGGTTAGGCTCTAAAGTTAATCAATGAGTTGAGGCAGACCAGTAGGGTCGCTTCGCTTGTTTGCATGCAGTGGAGTTTTCCGGTTTCTATGAGTGTGTGAATGGTTTGAGTTTCGACGTTTGCGGCGGCGGCGGCTTCCTCCAGGGTGATCATCTGTATTCGCTCATCGCATTGGGCGCAGAGGACTCTGGGCAGGCTCGCGCCCTGGCGTATGAACCATACGCGGTGATTATCCCTGGAGGTAGTCTGTGCCCTCCTGTTTGTCTTCATGATGCCCTACTATTCTCTGTGGCAAGGTATTGCGTTACAATAAAGACCGCAAAAAGCTACTGCCCCGGAAGTCCATTATGCGGTTTCCCCTCAACTCGTGCAGCGAGGACAATATACGGACGTGTGGAAATGCGTCCTTAGAAAACTCTGAAATTAATCTGAATTATTTTCCGAAGAGCTTCGACAGGCGGCTATGAATAAGCAAGCTAAGCGTTTTTACGAATTCGGGCGCTTTCGTATAGACGTTGAAGAGCGGCTCCTGTTTTGCGAGGGCGAGCGACAGAAGCTGACCTCCAAGGCATTCGATATGCTCGTAGTGCTGGTCGAGAATCAGGGTCGCCTGCTTGCGAAAGAAGACCTGATGGCGAAGGTCTGGCCGGACAGCTTTGTAGAGGAAAATAATCTGGCTCAATGTATCTCACTGCTCAGGAAGGTGCTGGGCGAGAACGCTTTAGGCAACAAGTATATAGAAACCGTCCCGCGACACGGCTATCGCTTTACGGCTGAGGTACAGGCCGCGTATGAAAGCGATGCTCATGTTGGTAAAGGAGTGGAGACGGAAGGTGAGCAGGAAGTCGAAGCCATAGGGGAGTATTACGTGCCGAAGGGCTTGAGCGACCCTGTGCTGGATGCAGCTTTACTGTCTACTCACGTCGCGGAGACTTATCCTACGAACCTGCCTGTACCGCTTACGCCTTTCATAGGACGCAAGGCGGAGATCGCCGCCGTCGAGCGGCTGCTGCATCGTGAGGACGTACGCTTGCTGACTCTCACAGGCCCCGGTGGTACGGGCAAGAGTCGGCTTGCTTTGAAGGTGGCCGGTAGACTGCAAGGCGAGTTCTCGGACGGAGTCTTCTTTATAGCTCTTGAGCCGATAACCGACTCCAACCTGGTCACATCCGTCATAGCCCAAACGCTCGGTGTGAAGGAATCCGCAGACGTATTGCTCATCGAGTCCTTGAAGAAGTATTTAAGAAATAAACAGATGCTCTTAATTCTGGATAACTTCGAGCATGTGTCACAGGCTGCGCCGCTGGTCTCTAGCATATTGATGAACGCTCCGGGGATAATTTTCCTGGTGACCAGCCGTGCGGCTTTGCACTTGAGCGGGGAATATGAATTTCAGGTGCCGCCGCTTCACTTGCCCAACCTTGAAAGCCTGCCGCCCGTTTCCGATCTGATGCATTGCTCATCCGTAGCCCTCTTCACGCAACGCGCTATGGCAGCCAAATCCGATTTTTCATTGACGGACAGAAACGCGCGAGCCGTGGCAGAGATTTGCACGCGCCTAGACGGACTGCCGCTGGCAATCGAGCTGGCAGCCGCGCGGATTAAGCTACTGCCGCCACAGGCTATGCTGGTGCGGCTGGAATCTCCATTCAAGCTTTTAACGGGTGGCGCACGCGACGTGCCCGCGCGCCAGCGCACCATGCGCGAGACGATTGCATGGAGCTACGACCTGCTGGACAAGCCCGAACAATCTCTCTTCCGTAGACTCGCAGTCTTTATAGGCGGCTTCACACTTGAAGCGGCGGAAGCCATCTGCAACGCGGAAAGTGGTTGCGGGATAGACATACATGACGGCGTTGCGTCACTGGTGGACAAGAGCCTCTTGCAACAGATTGAGCAGGCAGGGGGCGAGCCGCGATTTGTGACGCTGGAAACAATCAGGGAGTATGGGCTGGAATGTCTGAAGGCAAATGGCGAGAAGGAAGTTTTTCAGCAACGTCATGCAGACTTTTTTCTACAACTGGCAGAGCATGCGGAACCCGAGCTGGGGAGCACAGAGCAGCCCGCATGGTTAGCGCAGCTCGAACAGGATCATGATAATTTCAGAGCGGCGCTTCAAAGGGCGCTAGACGAGCGGCAGGCAGAAATCGCGCTTCGTCTGGCGGCGGCTCTCTGGTGGTTCTGGTATCTGCATGGGCATTACAGGGAGGGTCGCGCATGGCTGGATAAAGTTCTGGAGGAGGGGAGCAACGAGCGCACCATCCATAGGAGCAGGGCGCTGATAGGCGCGGGCGGTCTGGCGTTTCTACAATGTGAATACACATCGTCAGCGAAATTGCTCAACGAGGGGCTGGCTCTGGCGCGCGAGTTGGCTGACCGTGAATCAATCGCCACCTCGCTTCAACTTCTGGGAAGCTGTGCGCGCGAGCAGGGCAACTACAATCGTGCTATAGAGCTTCATCAGGAAAGCCTCTCCCTCTGGCGAGAGCTGGATAATAAGCGCGGCATCGCTCGTTCTCTAAACTACATAGGCTTCGCCTCGTGGCTGCATGGCGACTTTGAGAAAACGGAAACTGTCTGTGAAGAAACCCTGGGGTTGTTCCGTACCTTGGGCGACAAGGAAGGCATCATCTGGTCGCTGCTGAACCTGTCAGCCGTGATGTATTACAGGGAAAGATACGATCAGGCAGTGTCGCTATGCACAGAGAGCCTTAGTCTGTCGGAGGGTATCGGATACAAAGAGGGAATAGCGTGGTCGCTGAATATATGGGGCAACATTGCGCGGCGGCGGGAGCAATTCGAGCCAGCAAAAACCATGCTGCGCGAGAGCCTTGAGCTGCATTACGAGTTGCAGGATAGATGGAGAGTCGCGAGCGTTCTGGAAAGCCTCGGAGCAATAGCATTCGAGCAGGAGAAGCCTGAGCGTTCGGTGCGACTGCTCGGAGCAGCCGAAGCTTTACGCATGACGGTCGGCACTCCTTTACCGCCCGTCGATCATGAAGACCGCGATCATTATCTAAAGACGGCGCGTATAGCGCTGGGCGAAGAGAAGTTTGCTTCCGTTTGGCTGGAGGGGCAGACCATGCCCGTGGAGCAGGTTATGGTCTATGCATCAAAGTGAAAATCATCAGAGTGAAATCATCTACCCGCTTCCTCTTCTTTCACTCGACCCTGACGCCTTTCCAAAACGCGACTCGCCCCTTGATGTTCTCTGCCGCTTCTTTTGCCTCCGGGTAATACCAGGCAGCGTCTTTATTCACCTCTTCGCCTACCACTACATCATAATAACTGGCCTGCCCTTTCCACGGGCAGGTTGAATGAGTATCGCTCGGGCGAAAATGTTCGCCGCGAATTGAATCGGGTGGAAAGTAATGATTGCCCTCAACAACGATGGTGTCTTCGCTCTCTGCCAGCACTGTATTTCGCCAGATTGCTCTCATCTGCTAAACCTCTGATCTTCAGAATCAAACTTTGAAGGCTCAGTATAAACCACACACGCGATGAATAATACTTTTCACTCCTCAGCTTTTTGTCCCGTAGGGACGTTTGATAATAGCCCGGCCATTTATGGCTGGGTCAAAGCCGGTAATGAAAGTAGAGTCCCGTAGGGACGGACGGCTGAACATTTCTTTCAGTCGTCCCTACGGGACTCAACTATTTTTCTCCGTAACGTATTCCCAGCACTCAAGTGCTGGGCTATTATCGCGTCGTCCCTGACGGGACTCTGCATACAACTTTTTAGGGCATTCGCTTATGAACACGTGGAACAATGAATAACTGGAAGCACAGATTCATCATTAAGCGCACCGCAACGGGATTAGGCTTGTTCGCACTTCAGCCCATCCCAGCCGGAGAACGAATCATCGAATACACCGGCCCTCTAATCGCAAACGAAGAGGTGGAAAAAAGGCGCGGGAAATACTTTTTCGGAGTCAATACAAAGTGGTCAATCGACGGCAGCCCGCGCAGCAACATTGCGCGTTATATTAACCACTCGTGCAGGCCGAATGCAGAAGCTTTTATCTCCGGTCGCCGCGTCTGGATATGGTCAAAGAGGAATATTAAAGCCGGAGAAGAAATCACATACAATTATGGCACAGAGTATTTTGAAGACCTGATTAAGCCTAAAGGCTGCAAGTGCGCAAAGTGTGCGCGCGTCCAAAGATAACGTAAGTTCGATATAAGGAGGAAGAATGATAGCCCCTGAAAGGGGCGGCAGAATGTAGCCCATGACGTAAGTCATGGGCTACATTCTGCCGCCCCTTTCAGGGGCTAAGAGTATAGCCTGACTCATTCAGACACCATAGCCTGCTTGATCAAATCCGCTATTCCGAATTTACCGCCGAACATGAACGACTGTATAGGACGCCAGCCCGGTTGATATAGGAACGAGAAGTGATCGCCCACGAGCAGACCTATGAAGACCGAAGCAACGATGCGCCCGCCGACAGGGCCGAGCCTGATAGTAGTCGAATCGTTACCATCGAAAGACTGTTGCGCTTCAGCCAGAACGTAGTACCAGAGAGGCGCATTGCCCGCGAACCTCTGCGAGATTGAAGTGAGCAGCGGGTTGTCCGGAGTGTCTTCCGCCGTTGCTTTGCCGACCCGCAGTTTGTTGTCTGGAATCACATCCAGATGCATGAAGCGCGCGACATCCTGTCCCGAAGGAAGTCCCATCCTCCAGCCCCGTATCAGATTGCGTTCGGCCAGTGAAGGCACGTTTGCGCCAATGACAGCCGGGAGATTCCCAAGGGGGTTAACCAGCGAGGTGTCAATCTTATAGGATTTCTGCACGCGTCCGGGGCCGCTGGAAGGCGCGTTGGCTCTAATCTTAAAGTACAGAGTCCAGTCGATTGCCCAGGTGGAAGGGAACTCACGAAAGCCCGTCAGGCTGGTTAATTCGCTGGGGCCAAAGATAGCGAACCTGCCGGGGAGCGTCGTGTTCAGACGATACTCCGGTCTGACCATCGAATGTCCGAAGCGATAGGCAGCCGCAGAGAACTCAACTGGCATGTACGGCTCTTTTTCCCAGCGGAACAGGCTAAGGTCAGGTTTGTCTACGAGGATGTTCGTTCCCTTCTTGAGGTGCGGGAGAATGCTATCAACCACCGCCTGCCCGGCGATGGTGGGCAGGAAGTCATTAACTAAAATCCACTGATAATGAAAACGTACCTGCCTCTGTGTCTCTTCAAACAACTTCTTCGGGTTGCTTAACAAAGACTGGTTGCCGGGCAGCGTCGGAAGCACCCTTGCCACCCGGTTGTGAAAGCGCAGGAACGTGGCGTGAAGCTGCGAGACGATTACGTTTTCATCGTTACGCGGGTCACCAATCAGCGCGCGTGCGCGCCCGCCCGGATTCGTGTTACGCGGCACATCACGAGTCTGCGGGTCTTGAGCATTTCCAGTGACCCTGCGCCCCAGTAGCAGGCGCACGCCGTTGTCTTCGTAGATGTACGGCTGATCGTCAGGCCCGCGACCGTAGACGCTATCAAGATCAAAGCGCGGCGTTCTGAAGTCTACGAGCGCGTCCGGGTCGTTCTGCTTTTGCAGACTGCTGGCCGGATCAAACGTCAGATCGTGATCTATGAACTGCCCCAGATAGGTGTAGCCTGCATCAATACCCTGATTCTCTTCCTCGTCTACCTGTGTCTCAGGAGTTCCAGCCCCTTCATCTTCGGCTACCATCGCGGCGGCTAGTTTCTTGAGGTCTGCTTCCTCGAATTGAGCGGCGGGTAAAGTGCGGAACATGCGTCCGAAGCGCCCTTCAAAGAGGGTTGACTTGGGGAAGAAATCTGCGCCGCGCGGTCGGTCGCCGTGGAAGCGAAACACATCGCGGAAAAACTTCATAGTCTCTTCCGGCTTAAGGTCTTTGGCGAGGTCTTTGAGTTCGGTTGTGGGGGCTGGAGCGCCAGCAGAAGCGGAAGTGTCCGCTATACCCTTTGCGTTAATCGAACCTTTGGCCTTGCTCCCTTTCTTGCTCGCCTTCTTACTACTTTTCTTAGCAGCCTTCTTAGCCATCTCTTTTCCTCCTCTTACTTGGGGTTAAGGGTCATTTGTTGAAATAAGTGCTGTGCCGGAATAATTATTCAATGGTGTAAAAGAGACTGGATGGTTCTCCTTATGAGTAACAGCTTGTCCGAGATGGGCGGCCAGCTTCCTGTAGCCTCCATGCGTTAGAGCCTAAACGATAGGGAAGGTTAGACGATTCATAGCCTACGGCATTTCTTTGAGGTCGCCTGATTAGCAGCTTTCTTCGGTCGCCTTAAGATTGGGAGAGCAGCCAACTCCCTGTAAGGCATCACAACCGGAGCCTGGGGGTTTTTAGGCAGGCAGAGGTTATCAGGAAATACTCAGTGTCGTTGTTGTCGTGGCCTTGTTATCAAACATGAATGTTTACCGATGGTCAAAGCGCGAGGGTTCAGGTTATGTGAGTTTTCACAAAAAATGTAAAAGAACGCCAGTGGAGCAAGCAGAGGCTGATACGTTTACCAGCGGGAGCTTGAGAGATGGTGCAGGCAACATACGCCTGTCGTAATGGGATGTCAATAGAAAGTAAAAGCGGCGAAGTTGATGAGACTTCGCCGCTTTTTCGCCATAGATTGCAGGCCGCCTGACGCTACTTCGATTCGCGTATGGACTGCCGGATGTGTTTCGATTCAAAGTTGCTTTGTTCCTTTCATTTTGTGGGTAAGCCCTTTGGGGAAGGCGCGTAAAGAAACTGGATACCACTAAGATAACGTGAGGCGCGACGTAAGAGAAAAAAGCTCCGTAGGAGCTAAATGTTTATAGCTTAAAGTTTCCAAAATGAACCTAGCTCCGTAGGAGCTATATGTTAATTATAGCGATTTGCAATTGCATGCGACTGCTTGGCACAGCATCTCTTGTCAGTACCGCCTGCGGTAGCGGGCGGGTCTTGGCATCGTCACCACCCGCCCGCTACCGCAGGCGGTACTGACATGGGTCGCACTCAATTGCAAGCCGCTATAATTGAGAACATATAGCTCCTACGGAGCTAGGTTTATAAATCATCCAGAGACTATAAACATATAGCTCCTACGGAGCTGAAAATATTATGCACATTCTTATATCGCGCCTCACGTTAAGATAAGGGTAAGGTGTCATCCCCGCACAATTCATCACACGCCGCTAAACTCAGGGCGATATTTGACCAGACCTTTACGTCCGCCCAGCGCCCCTTCTTTCAATTCGCACACCATGAACACTTCGTCTGGAACCTTATACTCACACTTCAATCCCTTCTGACTGGCAGGCACGAACCCGAAGCGCGGGTAGTATTTCGGATGGCCGAGGACTACAACCACCTCATGCCCTATTCTACGGCACTCTTCCAGCCCTCGCTGGACTAACTCGGAGCCGATTCCCTGATTCTGAAACTCCGTAAGCACTGCCAGCGGAGCCAGCCCCAGAGCGGTAAACGTGTAAGCCTCAGATTCAATCGAAACCGGACTGAAGAAAATATGGCCTGCAATCCGCCCGTCCAGCTCAGCCACAAGCGAGATGTATGGCCTCGGCGCCTATCCTCAGAGCATCGACAAGATTAGCCTCCTCAGCCCGACCGAACGCATCTTCATTTACCTGACGAACCGCTCGATAATCCGACTCGGTTTCTGTGCGAATAACCGGCATTGACTTCTCCCTGCTCATTTGCTCGAACGCCTGTAGGACTGAATATCCAATAATCCACACCAATTATTAACCGACGACTCCCGTTCATCACAACTGTGGCATGTGTGATGCAAAGGATGGCCTCGATAGCTCTTTAAGAGCCGTATCTGCTATTCGACTGTGGCGAGTTGTCAGGCGTTTCGCACCACAGTGGTTCATTTCGCCGAAGCAGATCAAAGCAGGCTACATCCGAAATACAGAATACTAACCTCAATTGGAGATATGTCATGAATTTTGTTAATCCTCGTCCCGCTGGCCGACAGTTGCTTCCGGCTCTGCTCCTGCCAGTGCTGCTCATCTGCCTTTCCGATAAAACTCCGGCGCAGAGCATCAGTTTTTCTTCTCCCGTCACATACGCTTCGGGTGGAACAACCGCGGCGGCCATCACTACGGGAGATTTTGATGGTGACGGCAAAGCTGATTTAGCCATCGCCGACCAGGATTCTTCCGATGTAGGCATTATGCTGGGTAATGGCGACGGAACATTTTCCACCGCATCAACTTTTTCGGCTGGCTACTCTCCCAGAGCAGTTGCCGCGAGCGATTTGGATGCCGACGGGAAGCTAGACCTCGTCGTCGGAAACGAAACAGGCAATGACCTGAGCGTGCTGATGGGAAACGGCGATGGTACTTTTCAATCTGCCGTGAGCTATGGGTCTATAACTTATCCGGAGCACATAGCGATTGCCGATCTGAATATGGATGGAAAGCCTGACCTGGCCGTCGCGGGATTCGGAGGCAGCGTGTTTGTGCTCATGGGTAATGGCGATGGAACATTTCAGTCGCCTGCGAGCTATACGACGGGAACGGCTTCGACATCGGTTACGGTCGGCGACTTTGATGCTGACGGAAAGCCTGACCTGGCGGTATCCAATCAGGACAGCAGTGATTTAAGCGTATTAATCAATTCAGGCACCGGAACATTTTCCACGGCAGTCAACTACTCTACGGGGCCGCATCCTGTCTCCATTAGTGCCGGTGATTTTAATCAGGATGGAAAACTTGATCTGGTGACGGCTGATATTGGCCCCATCAGCGGCGGATATATTACCGGCGACGGATATGCAAGCGTCCTGCTCGGCAACGGCGACGGCACATTTCAAACAACCGTTGATTATGCTGTCGGAACTTTACCGCACTCTGTGGCGGTCGGTGATCTTGATGCAGATGGTTTACCGGAACTGGTTGTCGCCAATGCCTACGGCGATTCGGTAAGTATTCTCAATGGCAACGGGGACGGCACCTTCGATGCTGCGTCCAACTTCGACACAGGCACGTTTTCAATACCGTTTTCTGTGACCCTGGGTGATTTTAACGGGGACGGTAAGCCCGATATTGCAACCGCAGATTATTTTGGTAGCAGCGCAAGCGTGCTTATCAACCAGACATGAGTTGCCAGTGTTGAGCGAGTGGAAGTTGATTTTCACCACCGAGACCGTAGAGGACACGAGAGGGAGCACGGAGGCTTGAAGTCTATTCAACTCTCTGTGCATCCTCTGTGCTCTCTACGGTCTCGGTGGTGAAAATCAATTCGCATTACACTCAACTTCTAACTGAGCCACCACTCCAAAACTCTGGGCGCAGATCAGCCAGTTACAGCAACAACGTCTCTACACGATGCGCATGAACCGTCTCTTCACATGGCGACCAGGCGAAGACTGTGAAGCGCCCGTCCTGTGATGCCACTAGGGCTAGAGAGTCGGGTTGATCCTGTGCGAACTGCGCTGCCGACAGATGACGCGTGCCGCCGAACTGAACCGGATGGGCGATAGTTGCCACGCTGCCGACAACAGGCTCGGTCAAAATCACCTGCTCCACCTGTGTGCCTCCTTCGCGTCGTCCTATCTTCGCGCCGAATGCCAGCAACTCATACTGATCGCTGATGACGGTCGCGCCGTCCACCGCCGTCATGCCCGCGATAGCCTCTACCACATCTATAAGCGCCTCCTGCCACAGACGCCTTTTTCTCTCCGACGCATCCTGCCGCATGAGTTCGGCCAGCTCCGTGTAGGGCGGCACGACTGAGTAGGGAACAGGCCAGACGATAGATTCTCGCCAAGCCTCGGAGCCTTGCGGTACGACGAGCAGAGAACCGCCGCGACCGTGCGCGCGCATAGAGACGGCCAGTTGCACCAGCACGCTCACGGACTCGTCCCACGAAGCCGCCGAGCCGAAGTCCAGCAGCGAGGTGAGCAGGGCAGGGCAATCGGGCAGGCTCGTGCCCTCTTCGTCAACCACTTTAATCTGGTCGCCCTTGAGCACTACTACGTTGACGAACTTGCCTGCGGCCTGTCCGCGATGGTACTTGACGACCAGCAGTCCCGGCTCTATGACCTCCAGCACGAAGCAGAAGCCGGGGATGGTGCGCGTTGTTCCCCACACGCATAGCTCTTCGCGGTCGCGCCAGACGCCCAGATGAATACCGGGGCGCTCCACGGCAGGTGCCAGTCGCGCCAGGGCTGAGGGGTTGAGCGGGAGCAGCCGCTCGAACCTCAAAGGCTGCCCGGCCTCTTCGGGCGAAAGGAATGCGAGCGATATTTTCGGAGAGTAGCCTTCCTCGCGCCGCAGGCTCGCCCAGAACGCCGCGTCGATGATAGCTTCAATCACATGCGCGTCCAGTTGGCTGGCTGACTCCTGCCGTTCAACTGGACGCGCCGCCGCCAGGTGCCGCGCGAAGTGCTCCTGCACAGTACCGGCGATCAGACGCGCCGACTGATATGAAGGGCCTGTCATTTTCCTCTCGTCACTCATGGCATGAGTGTATCAAAGAGTTATCCGAATATCTTCCGGAGTTGAGTGTAGAGAAGATTGATCTTCACCACAGAGACACAGAGAACACAGAGGCCGCACAGAGATATTAAAAGCCATTCAACCCTCTGTGCCCCCTCTGAGTCCTCTGTGTCTCTGTGGTGAAAACCAACTTTCTTCACATTCAACTTCAAATTAAACCGCTACTCTCTCTAACTTTTATCTTGACAAATTTCTTCTCTGTAATAGAGTTGGCAATCCCACGGAAGTTCAATACGACAATCTTTCTTTTCGTTGTCAGTGACGGAAAAATCACAGGCTGCTTGTACACATATATCAACAGCGAGGCGAATCATGACAACTTCTCGGCGCGATTTTTTGATAACGGCTGGTGTGGCATTGGGAGCAGTGACGCTGCCTTCATGGGTCTTCGAGGCGGAAGCAGCAGCCTTCACGGTCGTTGATAAAAACAGACTCGCGGACGTGGCGCTCTCAACCGCTAAACGCCTGGGCGCAAGCTACGCAGACATACGCATCAACCGCTACCGCTTTGAAGCCATCAGCGCACGCGAGCAGCAGGTGCAGAACGTCTCGCGCAGCCAGAGCTTTGGCTTCGGCGTTCGCGCTCTCTTCAAAGGGACATGGGGCTTTGCTTCGAGCCGCATCGTCACACCCGAAGAGGTGCGCCGCGTCACAGCTCAGGCCGTAGAGATTGCGCGCGCCAACTCCATCTTTCAGCGCAAGCCCATTCAGATGGTGCCCGCTGCGAAGGTCGTCACTAGCTGGAAGAGCGCTTTTGAAAAAGACCCGTTCGATGTTCCGATTGACGACAAGATACAGTTCCTCTTGAAGCTCAACCAGACGGCGATGAAGACACAGGGCGTCAGCTTCGTCAATTCGGCCATGCTGTTCGTCAACGAGCAAAAATTTCTAGCCACCTCCGACGGCTCGCGCATAGAGCAGTATTTGATACGCAGTTTCCCAAGCTTCAGCGTCACGGCCATCAATCGCGGCAGCGGCGATTTCCAGTCACGCGCTTCCTTCGGCGGCCCGCAAGGGATGGGCTACGAGTATTTAGAAAAGTACCCGTGGATTACGGAAGCAGAGCAGGCCGGTCAGGAAGTGGTCATGAAGCTGAAGGCCAAAGCAATCGAGCCGGGCAAGTATGATCTGGTACTACACCCCTCGCACCTCTGGTTGACGATTCACGAATCCGTAGGCCACCCCACAGAGCTTGACCGCGCGCTCTGGTGGGAAGCCAACTACGCAGGCACAAGTTTTCTCACGCCCGATAAAACAGGGAAACTCCAGTTCGGCTCGAAGATTGTTAACTTCGTGGCCGACCGCACGCAATCGGCAGGGCTTGCCTCGACGGGCTACGACGACGAAGGCGTGCCCGGACAGAAGTGGTATCTGGTGAAGGACGGCGTCTTCGTTGACTGGCAGACGACACGCGACCTTGCGCCGCTACTGGGGCAGAAAAAATCTTATGGCTGTCTTTACGCAGACTCCTGGGGGTCAGTCCCTTTCCCGCGCATGCCGAACGTCTCCCTACAGCCCGGCAAAGAGGCTGTCTCTATGGACAATCTGGTGGGCGGGGTCGAAGACGGCATACTGATTTACGGCAACGGAAGCTATTCGATAGACCAGCAGCGCTACAACTTCCAGTTCGGAGGCCAGACCTTCTGGGAGATTAAAAAAGGCAAGATTACAGGGATGCTGCGCGACGTTGCATATCAATCGCGCACGACGGATTTCTGGGGAGCGTGTGACGGGCTTGGCGGGCAGGCCACTTACCAGTTGGGCGGGAGCTTCAACGACGGCAAGGGCGAGCCTGGACAATCGAACGCCGTCAGCCACGGCTGCCCCATCGCGCGCTTTCGTCAGATTAACGTTCTCAACACAGCCGTACGTCCTTCGTAGGAGAAGACCATGCTACTGACAGAAAAAGAGGCGCGAGCCATTACCGAAAAGTTGCTCGGATACACGAAGGACGACGACGCACAGGTCAGCGTCACGAGCGAAACCTACTCACACCTGCGCTTTGCCGCCAACTCTTTTTTGACGAGCGGGCGGCGCGAGAACATGAACGCCAACATCGTCGTCTGGATTAACAAAAAGCGCGGCGCGGCTTCTACAAACGAGTTGGACGATGCAGCGCTTCGAGCGGCGGTCGAAGAGGCGGAACGCCTTGCGAACATCTCGCCCGTCGATGTCGAGTACCTGGCGACGCTCAAGGCTCAGACCTACAAGCCTACGCTCGGGTATGCCGAAGCGACGGCCAACGTCCCCCTCGCTGACCGCGCCAGAGCTATCAGCGACCTCATCTCTTCTTCAGAGAAAGCGCAGGTCTTGAGCGCGGGCTTTCATCAGGCGCAAGCCTCCGCGGGTGCGACTGCTACAAAGAACGGCAACTTCGACTACGAGCGCAGGAGCATCGTCAGTTTGGGGACGACCGCTCGCACCACAGACGGCGCAGGCTCCGGCTACTTCCTGCGCAGCCACTACGACATCAGCCGTCTGGACACCGAGCGCATCGCGCGCGAAGCCATACGCCGCGCGCTCGAATCAAGGAACGCGCGCGTGCTGGACGCAGGCGTCTATCCTGTCATCCTTGAGCCGCAGGCGGTCGCAGACCTCGTGGGCTTTTTCGGTTTCGGTTTCGATGCGCGCAGTGCAGAGGAAGGGCGCAGCGCATTCTCAGCCTTGAGCGGTCGCACACGCGTAGGGGAAAAGATATTCGACGAGCGCCTCAACATCCTGAGCGACCCCTGGCGCGCAGACCTTCCCGGCTCGCAATCCACACAGGCAGGCTTGCCCGCAGAGGTCGTTTATCTTGTCAGGGGCGGCATGCTGGAGAATCTTGTCTACTCGCGTTTCTGGGCGCAGAAGAAGGAGCGGCAGCCCACACCCGGCCCCGTCAACATCATCATGGAAACGAGCGCTCAAGCAACGAGCGTGGAAGAGATGATACGCAACACGCCTAGAGGACTACTGGTCAGCCGCTTCTGGTATATACGCTCGGTTGACCCGCGAACGGCGACCCTGACAGGACTGACGCGCGACGGCGTCTGGTTTGTTGAGAACGGAAAGATTCAATACCCCGTACGCAATTTCCGTTTCAATCAAAGCATCATACAGATGCTCGCGCCGGGCAATGTAGAGATGATAGGCGCGCCTGAGCGCGTGGGCAGCTCCGAAGGGCAGGGCGGCAGCGCCTCGCTCCTGCCCGCGCTCAAGCTCAAGGCTTTCAAATTCACTTCACAATCCGAAGCGGTTTAAGACAGGCCGTGCAGGGAGCTTCAAGAACGGCATACGTAAAGACGTATGATGAGAGGGAAGCTATGGAAGCGTCGGGTTGAGGGTGTTGCCAGAGGCCGCTTAAAAGCATTAGAAGCTGTATGAGAATTCGATGATTTGTGCCGCAGGCGCAGCAAGATGGTAGCCAGACGTTGCACGTCTGGCACAGAATGTTTGAGCGGATGCCCTAATCTACAAGACCGACTTCAGCCGCGCAGGCCGTACATAGCCAGACCCTTGTCTTGGGAGCATCAGACCAGAAGAATGCGCCAACCTTGCTAGCCATCTTCATCGCCTCGGTTCCGGGCAGGCGCTGCAAAGCCTTCACATAGCTTGTCCCGGTATAAAAATCGCCTTCGATTTGCTGCTTGCCGCGATGAATGCACTCGCGCTCGTTGACAGCCCACTTGTTTTCCTCTTGTTCGCTCATCATAAGCTCACTATAACATTGCTTGATTAAGAGCCTCTAACCAAATCCACATCGCAAAGAAAAACAGTAGGGGCAGGGCTTGTCCCTGCCCGTCGCACGCATGTGCGAAAACGATTCGTAGATGTTCAATACAGAACCAATGCGTCTCTTGATTATCAGCCTCTCGGCTGATGCGGGCAGGGACAAGCCTGCCCCTACAGTTCTGTTGGGACATCCCACATTAACTCTCAAGGACAACAACGCTGCCAACAGCTCAAGGCTTGAAGTTAACTTCAAGCGAAACTTTTTTTGCTCGCGAAGGATTTTTACCGAACGGTTTAAGTAATGCATATCCAGCATTTAAGCTGATGTTGTGTGCTTTCTCAAGTTTCCGCACGCCAAACCTCAAGGATAGCTCAAGGTCTGCTCAACCCTTCTTTTCTATTCTCAGGATGGATGCGACAGGGCTGGAAGTTCCAGAGCGAAGAAAGCTATTTCAATCCTCCATCTGGAAAAGCAAATCGAAAGCGCCGCCGCCGCAAATTCAAATCACCAGGAGATAAAAAATAGATGAGAAGGAATAGACAAAATCCGCAGCGCGTTCAGAGGAGCAACGTTTCGGGACAGCGTATGGTTGCCGTTTGCGCGCTGGCACTGATGTTTGCCCTTATCAATTCTATGTTCGTGGGCTTCTTCAAGGCGGCGGCATCCGGCATCGCCCGTTCCGTTATTGTAGAGTTCAAGACTGACCCGGGCGCGGTCTGGAAAGCAAAGCTGGAGAAATCAGGCCAGTCCGTTTCCAACGACCAGCTTCAAGCCTATCGCAACTCCGTCACCGCCGAGCAGAACCAGTTTCTTGAGCAGCTTAAGGCTCAGGGCATCAGCTACACTTTGGACGGCGTTGACCTGAAAGACTTCGCGGGCGACGCTGCGGGGCGCGCCGATTTTCGTTTCAACCTGGTGATGAACGGCGTCACTCTTAATGTTCCTACTTCGGCGCTGAAAACGATTGAGGCGATGCCGCAGGTCAAGCGCGTCGTGCCCAACACCACTATGCGCCTCAACCTCAACAACAGCGTCAAATATATCAACGCCCCTGCCGTCTACGGCCAGATTCAGGAACTCACCCCCTTCGACCACAACAACGAAGGCTATGAAGGACAGGGAATTAATATAGCCGTTCTGGATACGGGCATTGATTGGACGCACCCTATGTTCGGCGGCGACCCTACGCCACCGCGCCTGGGCACGGCTCCGCCGACCGCAGCCGTAAACTCGAATCAGAAAGTTATCTACTACATGTCGTTCACGGGCGGGCTGGTTGACGACTTCGGCCACGGCTCTGCTGCTTCGTCGAACGCGGCGGGTTATTTAGCGATGGCTCCCGGCCCCGACGGCTTGCCCAACACGGCTGACGACATACGCCTTCACGGCGTCGCTCCGCAGGCGAAGCTCATGGGCTACAAGGTCTGCACTGGAACCGGCAACTGCGTCAGCGCTTCGACCATCCTAGGCATAGAAGATGCGGTGTCGCCTGTCAGTCTGACGTTGCAGCCGAAGCCCATCGCGCACGTTATCAACATGAGTCTGGGCGGCGCGGGCGGCCCCGACGATGCGACCGCGACTGCGGCCAGCAACGCGGCACTGCTTGGAACCACGGTCGTCGCTTCGGCTGGCAACGAAGGGCCGGGCGAGGCAACAATCGGTTCGCCTGCGGCGGGTCGTCACGTTATCTCTGTAGCAGCCACAACGCATCCGGGCGCGGCTAATGCAAACTGGTCTGTGGATGTGTTACAGGCTTCGGCAATCCCGCAGAGCCAGACCGGCGCTGTCACGCCTGCGAAGAATCTAGCGAAGGCTAGCGGGTTCGACCGTCTGAAACTTTATCCGATGGTGGGCACACCCGATCCTGCGGCTGGCTCAATCGCACAACGCTACGTGCTGGTCAACAATCCGGTCGGCCCTTATCCTGCCGCCGTCAGCGGTCGCATAGCTTTAATCAAAGACTCCGGGCTTGCTTCGGCCACCTTTTTCGACATGGCGGCCAATTCGGCAGCAGCGGGCGCAATCGGCTGTATCTTAATCAGCGACACAACAAATCCGACTGCCGTCAAAGGATTGATACCTTGCTCTATTGTCTCACCATCAGATGGTGAAATCCTTGTTGACGCCCTTTCGTCAACCGACAACAACGCGGTAGACCCTGCGAACGGTGCTATCTCCGAGCTTCCCATCAGATTGAACCCGTACCTGAACGACGAGTTCTATGGCGCAACCACCAGCTTCAGCTCGCGCGGCCCCGTCGAAGGCTTAGGCCAGATTAAGCCTGACGTAACCGCTCCCGGCATCAACATCCTGAGCGCGACCATTAAAGCCGGGCTGGCAACTAAAGACGGCGGCACCATGTTCGACCCTTCGGGTTACACGCTCGCGACCGGCACCAGCTTTTCAGGCCCGCACGTCTCCGGCGTTGCGGCTCTAATCAAGCAGGCACACCTTGACTGGACGCCGGACATGATTCGCACGGCGATGATCAATACTGCAACCAACATGCGTAACGTGAGCGGCACGCCGCTGCCGGATGGCAGGCAGTCCGATTCCATACTGGATCAGGGCGGTGGCCTGGTCGATGTGAAGGCGGCGGTCAACACGAAGGCGCTGATGGGCGTCGCGGGTGACGGCATCAATGAGCCTGGCATCCTCGGCAGCCACTCCTTCGGTGAAGAGCCTATACTTAACAACCGCATCCTGAACACGCGGGAGGTCGCGGTTACTATACGAGACCTGTCCGGGCAGGGCGGAACCTACAATCTGTCAACGGCGAACAACCGCTTCTTCGACACGCAGGGCATCTCGGCAAGCGTCAGCCCGTCGAGCGTCAACGTACCGGCAGGTGGAACCGCCACCTTTACAGCGCGCGTCACGTTGGACGGCGATCAGGTACGCGACACCACCATCAAGCAGTTGCAGTGGTACGTCATAGCACAGCGCGCGGGCAGCACGGATAAACTGCGCATGTCCATGTATCTGAAGGCGACTCCAAGCTTACCGTCGAGCGACATCTCAAGCTCCGAGACAGAAACTCTCACTGGCACCGTGACGGCGGGCGACGCTGGTGTACAGAGAGACAACGACCTATACGTTGCAGAAGGCGCTACCTACGTGGATGTGCCGGTTCAGGTTGACGCGTCAACCCTGAAACTCGATGCCACGCTTTCGTGGGATTACACTGACGTAGGCTATGTGCCTGTGCTGGAGCAGCAGGTCGGCCTGCCCGATATGGACTTCATGCTTTTTGACCCGAACGGTAATCAGATAGGACAGTCCGCCAATGGTAGCGGGCCTGAGCATCTCTCCGCCAACACGACCATCGCGGGCACCTACATCTATCGCGTTTACGGCTGGGCTAACGGCCCGACCGATTTCAAGATCGAGAGCACGAAGCTAAAGGGCGGTGCGCCCCCTGTGGTTCAGGCTTTCGCTTCCGACCTCATGCTCGATACGCAGCGCTTCGATTTCGACGGCAAGTACGTGCTCAACTGGCAACCACAGGGCAGCGTCGAGGGTTACGAGATAGAGGAATCAATGGACGGCACCAACTACTCGGTCGTTCGCACAGTAGATGGCTCAACCACGAGCGCAGATTTCGCGAACGTGGGCGATGGAACGCGCAGCTACCGCATACGCTCCATCACGCCTGGACGCGCGGGCAAGTTCGTCACCATCCCCAGTAACGTAGAGAGCATCACGGTCGCAAAGCGCACGCCGGTTGACGCTACGAATTCCATTACGGCGGTAAACAAATCGGTCGTCTTTGCAGGCGGCAAGACAGACCTGACGACAGCGCTCAGGAATGCTTCGAGCACGACCTTCTACCCGTTCGCGCGTATGGAGATTGTGGCTATCGAATCGCAGGGCAACACAGTGCGCGTCACCAACGCAGACAACAATGGTGACGGCGTTACCGGAGCGGCCATCTTCGACTATTCGCAACAGGTCGGCGCAGACTTGCTGCCCAATGAAGAGTCAGAGACACGCGCCATCAAGTTCAACAATCCGAATACGGTGCTCTTCAATATCACAGCGCGTATCATCGCCAGCGTGCCCGCCGGGTCAGCCGGAACGACCGAAACATCTTCGACGGGTACGACAGGAGGAACCAGCGGCGGAGCAACGGGCGGCGCGCCAAGCGCTCCAGGCACGAACAGCGCAGGCGGCAGCGTCCTGAGCAAATCCAAACTCCTGAAGATTACGGTTAATCCGTTGACCAAATCCGTCACGGTCACACCGCTCAATTAAGTACTCATCCCAGCGACGTAAGGGGGAAGGAAGAGCAGGTCGTGCTTCAAAAGCTCGGCCTGCTCTTTCGTTTTTAACGTAAGGCGCTGGATAAGAGACAGCCGTGTTCCGCAGCCCCTGAAAGGGGCGGAAGAATTTAGCCCACGGCGCAAGCCGTGGGCTACAATCTTCCGCCCCTTTCAGGGGCTTAGACCGCATAGCTTATACAAACATTGCATGTCATTCATTCTTCATCCGCCCGGCGTTTCCTGTAATTCGACCTGTGGCTTGCGACGGCGAAAGATGACCAGTCCGATACCTGTGAAAATCCCAAGTCCGCCGAGCGCGACGCGCCAAGTCAATTCTTCATCTAAAAATAGAACGCCGAGCAGGACTGCGACCACGGGTGTGACCAGCGCTATCAACTGCGTGTTTGTCACATTCATGTGGCGTACGAGCCAGTAATAGAGCATGAAGGCCGCGACCGTCCCGACCAGCGCCAGATAGAAGACGGAGACAACCGCCGCCAGTGTCCAGTGTAGACTAAGCGGGTTGCCTTCCTTGACGATGCTTATAATAAGGAGCGGCACGAACCCGCATATCATCTGCCCTACTACAAGTACTGTGATGTCAAACTTCGCGCCGTGGGCTTTGACCAGCACATTGCTGTAGGCAGCGGCGAGCGCGCCAGTGATAATCGCCGCGCTGCCCCAGAACGACCATACATTCCCCATCTCCAACTGGTTCGAGAAGATAATGCCGACGCCTACAAGGCCGAGCGCAACGCCGGTGAGCCGCATGAAAGTTAAAGGCTCGTCGGGTAAATATTTGTGCGCGATGAGCAGGCCGAAGAGCGGAATCGTCGCCTGTAGCAGAGCGGCCAGTCCTGACGAAATGTATTGCTCGCCCCAGAAAATCAGGCCGTAATTAAAAGTAAAGGCCAGGATGCCGGTCGTCATCAGCAGTTGCCATTCGGCGCGCGTGCGCGGCCAATGTGCGCGCCGGAAATATGCTACGAGCAGCAGCAGAATGATGGCGATGATGAACCGAACGCTGGCGAACGTCAGTGGCGGCAAGTCGCGCAAGCCGATTTTGATGAAAGCCCACGTCGAGCCCCAGATGCCACAGAGCAGAATCCAGACCATTACAGGGCGAGCGATGTGCAGCGTTCCTTTGTTCATCCCAATGCCTTTTAGCCTGGCATCTTCTGCCCGAACGCAAATGTAGCTTCTACATCCAGCCAGATAATTCAAAGTTTCTTCAACACATCGCCGACCCGAATCATGCCGGGTTGCACAACCCTGGCGTTGATGCCGCGAAGATTCAGACGCCTCCCCTCGGATGAGCTGACAAATTTCAGCGCGGACAGCCCGAAGCGCGCAGCAAACTTTTGACAGCCGGTGTGTGGTTGAGCAGTGACTTCAATGACAGCCGAGCCGAGAGCCATCTGCGTCCCCGGCGGCATATTCTCCGCGCTCAAATCCATGTCAACGAAGAACTGATCCCCGGCCAACTGCCAGTGCTCCTTCCGCTGCGCGAGCAGAGTAATCACGCGTGCATTCATGATGTTGAGCTGCATCTCTGGATGCGACGAGCCATCCTTAGTGCGAGAGCTGCCGCGAGTACACCAGTTATCGCCCACCAACCCGCGCGCCGTATCAAGCTCGGCTTCTTGCAGGACTTCACGCGCATCCATCTGTGGCCGCCGCACAATCAACTCCAACAAGCCTTCATCTTTGGGTGCTTGGCGGATTACATCTAATCCTGCATCAAGCTCAGTAATCGTCAAATGCCTGACCTCTATCATCGTCAACCTCACTTCAGATACATGATTGTTTAAAAGCTTCTTCATGAGACGCGTAGCCAGACCCGCAAACCTGCATCAGGCCGGGGCTCGCTCTATATTGCCTTCCAGTCTGCCTTAACGCATGTATCTATCACAAGAGATTTTTGGTCACGAGTATGACAGCAAACAGGCAATCGAATCAGACCGGGGACAGTTGCGCCTCGCGCCGCTCCGTCCCACGATTAAAGTATTTCGTCACAGGCTTGCTGCAACTCATCCCAGAGCTATTTACCCCTTGCCGCAATAAGACGTATTGTGACGGAAAGATTTTGTGATTCACGACCTGCTTCGATCATTTATGATAATGACAGACAGCTTCCACTTGAACTTTAATTCCAGCATTCCCGGCGCGGCAAATAATCTGAGGATGTGATTGATGGAAACCTTGTGGCATGACCTGTCCTATAGCGTTCGGCTGCTATGGAAGAATCCGGGCTTCACTATCGTAGCCATTCTATCGCTGGCGATTGGCATCGGCGCTAACAGCGCAATCTTCAGCGTGACCAATGCTCTACTTCTGCGGCCTCTGCCTTACAGGGATGCAGACCGCCTGGTCATACTCTGGAATCGCTCGCCCGGATTGAATGTGGCGCAGGACTGGTTTTCGCCCGCCATGCATTACGACATCAAGACGCAGAATCACGTCTTTGACGACACGGCTATCTCCATAGGTGGAAGCTACAACCTGACGGGGCAGGGAACGCCGGAGCGTGTTGACGGAGCGCGAATTTCAGCTTCGCTCTTTCCCATCCTGGGCGCGCAATCGAAGCTTGGCCGCGTCTTCTCTGCCGCAGAGGACGAACCCGGCCAGCCGCAGACTGTGATTTTAAGTCATGGATTCTGGCAGCGCCGCTTCGGCTCAGACCCCGGAGTGATTGGAAAAACGCTCATGCTCAACGGCATAAGCTTTCAGATAGTAGGAGTCATGACGCCGGACTTCTCGCTTGATAAGGAGGTCATGCCCGCCGTTAATGCCATAGAGCGGGCTGACGTGCTGTTGCCTCTGCCCATGAAAGAAGCGGGCAGCACAGACCGCGACCATGAAGACTTCAATATCTTCGCAAGGTTAAAGCCGGGCGTTACCGTTCAGCAGGCGCAAGCCGAGATGGATGTCATAGCTGAGCGCATGAAGCGGCAGTATCCCGAAAATTACCCGCCGCATGGAGGGCTTACTATCAGCGTCGTCCCCCTGCTCGAACAGGTGGTCGGCGACATTCGATTGATACTGTATGTGCTCTTTGGCGCTGTCGGATTCGTGCTAATGGTGGCCTGCGCGAACGTTGCCAACCTGCTGCTCTCACGCGCCGCCGCCCGTCAAAAGGAGATAGCCATTCGCACTGCGGTCGGCGCAAGCCGCCTGCGTATATTGCGGCAACTGCTTACGGAAAGCGTGCTGCTGTCGCTTGCGGGCGGTCTCTTCGGACTCGTGATAGCTACATTGGCCGTGCGTGTGTTGCGCACCTTCGGGCCGGAAAATATTCCGCGCCTCGACGAAGTGGGCGTGGACACGCGTGTGCTGGCCTTTACCTTTCTCGTTTCGCTCATCACCGGCATAGTCTTCGGGCTTGTTCCGGCGCTCCGTGCATCAAGGGTTGATCTGAATGAAGCGCTCAAGGAGGGCGGGCGAAGCTCCGCAGGAGGAGGCGGCGCGTTGGGGTTGAGTCATCATCGCCTGCGCAAGCTGCTGGTCATAGCAGAGGTTGCGCTGTCGCTCGTGCTGCTTATTGGGGCGGGTCTCTTGGTGCGCAGTTACAATCGCATAGTCAATGCTTATCCCGGATACAATGCGCGCAATGTTCTAAGCTTGCGCCTTTCGCTGCCCGCTTCCAAGTATGCCAAGCCGGAAGCAATCGCAGCCTTTTACCGGCAGATTAACGAAAGAATAAAACAGCTTCCGGGCGTCGAAGCGGTCGGCGTAACTTATTCTCTGCCGATGAGCACGGTCGCGTTCGCGTGGGAGCCTATCATCATCGAAGGCTATGCGCCGCAGGCTTCGCAGAGTTCTATCATCTCCAACACGCGCATCGTCAGCCCTGACTATTTCCGTGTCATGGAGATTCCGCTTCTGAAGGGGCGATACTTCAACGAGCAGGATAAAACGGGCGAGCCGGAGGTGGTGATTGTTGACGAAACGCTCGCCCGGCGCTTCTGGCCGAACGAGAATCCGATTGGAAAGCGCTTGCAGCAACGCGCAAAGCCGGACTCGTGGCGAACGGTGGTCGGCGTTATCAATTCCGCCAGAAAATACAGCACCGAGAAGGAGCCGCCGATTACCGTATACTACCCGCACGAGCAGTACGTAGCAAGGAATATGTACGTGCTCGTGCGCACGACTTCCGATCCCGCTCCGATGGCGGCGGCGGTTACCAGAGAGATTCAAGCGGCAGACCCTGAGCTGCCCGTCTTTGATGTTAATACGATGGAGCAGCGTTTATATGATTCGCTGGCTCGCCAACGCTTCTCTATGTTCCTGCTTGGAATTTTCGCTGCGGTTGCTTTAATCCTCGCGGCCATAGGCATCTATGGAGTCATGACCTACTGGGTCAACCAGAGGATTCATGAAATAGGCATTCGCATGGCTTTGGGCGCACAGCCCGGTAATATTCTGCGACTCGTGCTGCGACAGTCGCTCATACTCGTCTCGCTGGGCATAGCCATAGGACTCGCGGGCGCATTCGCTTTAACGAGAATCATGTCCAGCCTGCTTTTCGGCATCACCGCTACAGACCGCCTGACGTTCATCATGCTCTCGCTGCTACTGGCGGGCATAGCCTTACTGTCCAGCTATCTTCCTGCGCGTAGAGCAGCAAAGGTAGACCCAATGGTCGCGCTCAGGTACGAGTGAAGCCTTAAGATGAGTACCATCTGCTTGAGCGGAGTTTGGCTAACGTGCGCTCGACGTAAGAGAAGGCGCATGAGCTTGTAATCCGAAGCCCCGTAGGGGCGAAATATTTATAGCCCACGGCGTGAGCCGTGGGAATCAAGTTGGAATTTGAATTCAAGCCCCTGAAAGGGGCGACAGAAATTTGAAGCTTAAACCCGCATCCTATTCAGCCGAAAAACTCCTGTCGCCCCTTTCAGGGGCTTGTGACATCTTTCGTTTTCGTGTCCCAACGGCTCGCGCCGTGGGCTAAATTCTGCCGCCCCTTTCAGGGGCTTACTGACTTTTAATGCGATGGAATTGGATGAGAGACGAAATGTAATTGAGGTCTGGCGTGCGCAGGACTTTCCGCATCTGGAATTGCGGCAGGGTTTCGCAGTCGCGCGCCCCGTGCCGCGCCACTGGCACGAAGAGTATCAACTCTGTCTCATACAATCCGGCTCTGGCGAGTTGAAGTATAGAAGTAAGAGCTTTCTCACTCCGCCCGCGGGTCTCTTTATAGTTCATCCCGGAGAGGTTCATTCAAACCGCGCTAACGATAATACTGGTTGCAGCTATCGTGATCTCTTTGTCGGCGCGGAATTGATGCGCCGCGCCGCCGCTCAGGTACAGGGCAAAGAGCAACTGCCCTTTTTCCAGACCGTTGTGGTTTTCGACAGGGATGTCATCAGGCAATACCTGGAGCTGCACTTTGCCTTTGAGCACCCGTCAACCAATCTTGAAAGACAGGCATTACTTTTAAACTTACTGGCAAGCTTGATTGCGCGCTTCGCGGAAGACAGCCACCTCACGCGCTCATCGGGTTCGGAGCGGCGCTCTGTAAGTCGCGCCTGCGACTATCTGGTAGAGCATCATGCCGAGAACATTTCTTTAGAAAATCTGGCGCGCATTGCTGCCTTGAGTCCCTTCCATTTCAGTCGAGTCTTCTCCGCACAGTTCGGTATGCCGCCTCACCAGTTTCAGACGCTCGTACGAGTCTCGCGCGCAAAGAAGCTTCTGCGTCAGGGCTGGTCGATTCCACAGGCAGCCTCGCACACAGGCTTTTTCGACCAGAGCCATCTTAACCGTCATTTCAAACGACTGGTGGGCGTCACTCCGGGGCAATATCAATCGAGTAGCAAGAACGTACAAGACGCCGCGCTCCCGCAATATTAGACTCACTCTAAACTCTCCCCGCAAGAAAGCTCGCGCTGTGTCCGGCGAGGCCGGAATAATTCAATCAAGTTCAGGAGATAAAGTGAAAATAGAGCCTGTCCAATTCAAAGCTGCACAAACGCGCATGGTGCTCGTGCTGCTCGTCATCATGCTGAGCGCGACGCACCTGTTCGCGGATTCGGTGTTAACAAATACGCGCACGGTAACGAAGGTGGCCGAGGGTGTCTATGTGATTCGTCACCCGGATGCGCCTGACACTTTCCCTCAGGGAAACACCACCGTGATTATAGGCGAGAGAGAAGTGCTTGTGGTGGATTCCTGTTACATGCCTTCGAGCGCGCGCGAGGATATAGCGCAGATTCGCCAGTGGACGAACAAACCCGTACGCTACCTCTTGAATACACACTGGCACTACGATCACACCATGGGAAACGGCATTTACGCTGAAGCGTTTCCTGAGATTACCATCATCGCGCAGGTCGAGACTAGAAAGCAGATTGAAGGCTACAACCCCGGATGGTTCGCACGCTTCCCCACGCGCGCAACGCTTTTTCGACAGCGACTTGAGAGCGGCAAAGACGCTAATGGCAGGCCGCTGACGGAAAGCGAAAAAAGAGAGTTCGCCAAGGCCATTGAAGGAATCGAGCCGGTTCAAAAGGAGTTCAAGAGTCTGGTTGACCGGCTGCCCAATATGACGTTCGACCATGAGCTGAACATAGATGTTGGAAACAGAGAGGTGCAGATCAAATACCTTGGGCGAGGCAACACCGCCGGGGACACCATAGTCTACTTGCCCAAAGAGAAGATACTAATTGCAGGCGACCTGCTGGATCATCCTGTGCCGTATCTTGGCGGCGGCTATCCTTCCGAACTGGTCAAGACGCTCAGGCAGATGTCGCAACTGGACGCGCAAACAATCGTCCCCGGTCATGGCGAGGTTCTGAAGGGCAACTACGGGAGGGAATATCTGAGCCTTGTGATTGACTTCGTGCAGACGGTGGTGGCGCGCGTCGGCCAGCAGGTCTATCAGGTAGGAAGCGGCCCCAGAAATCTGGAAGCCGTGCGAGAAGCCTTGAAGAAAGACATTGACTTCAACGTCTGGCGGCAAAAGTTTGCTGGCGACGATGAAGATAATCGCGTCTTCTTTGACGGGTTCAGCCTACCGGGACTGGTGACGGCTGCTTACGCCGAAGTCTGGGGTAGATAGCTATAGCGATTCTCATTTGCATGCGACCAAAACCTTCACCGCCGCAGACGCAGAGGGCGCGCAGAGAGTTAAGCATTCAATCCTCTGCGAGTCCTGATTCAAGCCCCGTAGGGGCGATAGACTGTAGCCCACGGCTCACGCCGTGGGCTACAGTCTATCGCCCCTACGGGGCTTGCTGATGCAACTGCGAGCGTGGCTTATGTCGCGCCTCTCATTCTTTTACTTCATCCCTCATCCCTGCCTTTGGCGGTGCTGACCGATGTTATCAAAATACGCTTGGCATAAAACGAACGTTCGTGCTATATTGCCGCTGGATTTTCAACGGAAAGGAGACCTTAAGAATGAGTTCAGAGGTGGCTAGACCCGCCGCGAAAGCTCGTAAGGCGCACGGAGAGCGCACCCGGCAGAGCATTTTGAAGGTGGCGGTTGACATCGCTTCCGCCGAAGGGCTTGAAGGGCTGACCATCGGGCGGCTGGCGTCCGAGATGGGAATGAGTAAGAGCGGGCTGTTCGCGCACTTCGGCTCCAAGGAAGATTTGCAGCTTGCGACTGTGGAAGCGGCGCGCAAGGTCTTTATAGGCACGGTCATTCGTCCGGCCTTTGAAACGGAGCAGGGACTCGCGCGTCTATGGAAGCTGTGTGACACCTGGCTCACCTTCGTACGTGGCGGAGTGCATCGTGGTGGCTGCTTTTTCGCCGCCGCCGCCGCCGAGTTCGACAGCCGCCCCGGCCCTGTTCGTGATCGCATAGCCGAAATCATGAAGGAATGGCTCGCCATGCTTCGGCGCGCTGTGATAGAGGCACAGGATGCAGGACAACTCGATGGGCGAGTTGATGCGACGCAGCTTGCCTTCGAGTTTAATGCGCTTGAGCTGGGAGCGAACTGGGCTTTCCAGCTATATGGTGACAGGCAGGCGTTCGGGCGCGCGCGTGAGGCCATACTGGAACGCCTTCGCCGTCATGCGACGAAAAGCGCTTCATCGTCTTTACCGGCATCAAAGGAAACGCGGAAGTCGCGCGCCCATACAAAGTGAGGCTCAAATATGTATACGCAGGTGGAGAGTCATTCGTCTTCGTCCATTGTTTTTAAGCGGAAAGCCGCATGGGACGGAATCAGGCTTGAGCATTTTCGTTTTCGTGAAGGAACCCTTCCCGAACACACTCATAAAGAGCATCTGGTGCTCTTGCCGCTGAGTGAAACCTGCAACGGCGAGATAAGCACGGCGAGCGGTTTTCGTGTTCGCGGAGGGGCAAGAGGCAGCGCGTGCGTGATTCCTTCCGGGCAAGCGTTCTCAGCGCGTATGAAAGGCGAGGCAGAGCATCTGGCTATCTACTTGGAGCCGTCTCTTATATTTCGTGCCGCTTCGGAGTCGCGCAACTCTTCGGGCGTTGAAGTCATGGAGAAGTGTACGCTGAGCGATCCTGTTATCAGCCATATAGGCATGGCGCTTATGGCCGAGCTGGATGCGGAAGGCTTGAGCGGACGCCTCTACGCGGAATCCCTTGCGAACGTCCTCGCGGTTCATCTACTGCGACATTACACCGCAGCCGAAAATCGCTCGCCGAAAGTTACAGGCGGACTTTCGGGGCAAAAACTGCGCGCGGTGATGGATTTCATAGGCGACAATTATGAGCGCGACTTGAGCCTGACGGAGCTGGCGCACGTGGCCGGGATGAGCACCTATCATTTCGCGCGCGAGTTCAAGCGAACCACAGGCACTGCGCCGCACCAGTACTTGATAAAGTTCCGTGTAGAGCAGGCCAAAGCTTTGCTGGCCGGAAGTGAAATGCCGCTCATAGAAGTCGGCTTCCGCTCCGGCTTCAGCCACCAGAGCCACTTTAGCCGCCTCTTTCGCAGGCTGACCGGAACGACGCCGCTCTCTTATCGTCTTATGTTCCAGCCGTAGTCTGGGTAGATGTTTTTGCAGCGCGCAACGAGTAGCAAGATTAGTCAACGTTCAGCAATAACGGGAAAGACTAGGGGCACACGCGAAGGTTAAGCTCACCCACATCGATTAAGTTCAATCGAGAAAGATGGAGGGTGACAATGAAAAAGAGATTAATGCTGGCGGTGCTATTGCTGACGTTCTCCTGCACTATTACTTTAGCTCAGGTAAGCGGTTCGGGAGCGCAGGAAGCCATCAAGCGTGGCAATGAGAGATACGCGCGCGCGGAGTATGAGTCGGCGATTAAAGAATACAGGCGGGTTGCGCCGGGCACGACCGAAGCTTACGCGCAATCGCTATACAACATAGGCGTCTGTTATTACGAGCTGCGTCGAACGGAAGACGCCATAGTCATGTACAGAAGCGCGGTCGAAGCGCGCGGCGGGCGTTACCCGAAAGCGCTTTATGCTCTGGGGGTGGCGCTGGAAATTTCAGGACGACTGGCTGACGCCAAAGAAGCCTACAGGCAGGCCATCGAAGAGTCTGACGGTAAGTACACAGAGGCGCGATTAGCAGTTGCTCATTACAGATTGGGGCTGCTCGCGGGGCGCGTGGGCGATTACGAAAAGGCGGCAGTTCTTTTTAGAGAAGCTCTTGCGCGCTCAAAGGACAGGTTCCCGGCGGTGCATAACAATCTTGGAGTAATGCTGGCGCTCTCAGGGCGCATAGCGGAAGCGGAGCGAGAGTTTGAAATAGCATTGCAGCAATCGACCGACCGCTTTGAAGATGCTGCTTACAATCTAAAGCTGTGCCGCTCGCTGCTGACAAAAGAGACGCAAACCGCGTATGCGTCCCTGAAGGTCTCGGATTCGACCTTTGTTTTGACCAGATAAGTTGAGAGAGGATGAACGCTCTATGGAGACAAAGCCTTTGGATGTAATTGCCATTCTCAAGCTTTATGAAATGAGGAGCGAGACGTTGATGCGTGAGGCGCGCGCCTGGTTCTTCACAGAGTTCGCGCCTGAGAGCGGGAAGGATATAGTACGGCTCATGCTGAGCGGCCAGAAGCAGAGCGCCTTTTACCGCATGGTCGTATCACACTGGGATGTCGCCGCCTCGTTCGTCAATAACGGAGGGATTGACGAAAAGCTTTTCCAGGAAGGCAATACGGAGCATCTGGTGGTTTTCGCTAAACTACAGCCGTTCATCAGCGAAGTTCGTGAAGCCATGGGCGAGCCTGACTATCTGGCAAACCTTGAACGACTGGTATTGAGAGTGCCGGACATTGAAAGGAAGCTGGAGAACCGTAGGCGACTGCTACAGCGTTGGGCACAAAGCAACCCCCGGCCTGAAGAGCAGGGGTAACTTAAAGCGAGGCGCGCCATAAGCGCCAGCCATGTTCCAAAGCCCCAGTTAAGGGGCGGAAGAATTTAGCCCACGGCGCAAGCCGTGGGGACAAGCCGCATTGAAAAGTTAAAAGCCCCGGTAGGGGCGCGCAGATTCTCCGGCTTGAGATTTCTTTCGCCCCTACCGGGGCTTCTCATTCTTATCGCTGCTTTATTCCCACGGCTGACGCCGTGGGCTACAATCTGTCGCCCCTTTCAGGGGCTTACGGAAGCTTAGTTGACTTGCGCTCAGAGATGGTAACGCCCTGCGCGGATGATTGCATCGCTGATGCGACGACGAGCCGCGACCGTGTTGTGCGGCGTGTGATGCGTGAGTCGTCGCACATTATCTGGAAGAGAGTCGGCCTCTGTTGCTTCCGCCAGTGCGGCCAAGACTTGTTTGGCGGAGTGTTCCATGCGATCCGCCGCATCGCTGGCGTAGACGCGAGTGATGTCAGAGGCCGTCGTGGAATCAGGCTCGCCCTTAGCCTTGATGAGTTTCTCGGCTCTGAGAATCGCGCTCTCTAAAGCGTAAACCTCTATGATAATGTCTGCGATGTGACCCAGGACTTCCTGCTCGCCTGCCAATGCATCGCCGTACGTGGCCTTCGCGCGACCGAGCGTGAAGATGACGAGTCGTTTGGCTCTCGCAAGTAAATCACGCTCGGCGGAAAAAGGCGTCTCAATGGTCGTCGTCGAACGGGTCGAATCCTCAAGGGCGTACATCGCTTGCTCGCCCGTAAAGAGATGCGCGGTCGCGGGGTTCTTCAAAAGGCGTGTGGGGATGATGAGACGATTGATCTCGTTGGTGCCCTCATAGATGCGTGTGATGCGTGCGTCGCGGTAGGCGCGCTCTGCCGGGAACTCTTTTGAATAGCCGTAACCGCCATAGACCTGTAACGCCTCGTCCACTACGTAAGCTTGCGCTTCGCTTGTCCAGACTTTATTGATAGAGCACTCGACGGCGAAGCCCTCTATGGACTTGAGCACGCGCATGGTGTCTTCCATTTCGACCTGCTCAAGCGCCCTATCGACATCGCCGAGCGTGCGATAAGCAATCGCGTCGCCGACGAAGCAGCGCACGGCCATCTCGCCAAGCTTCTGCCGTATCATGCCGAATTCAGAGATGGCGCGCCCGAATTGATGCCGCTCGACCGCGTAGCGCACCGCGCCGGTTAATGCCTGCTTGGCGCTGCCTATGTTGCGCGTGCCGAGCTTGAGCCGCCCAAGGTTCAGTATGTTGAATGCGACCCTGTGGCCTTCGCCCACACGCCCTAGCACATTCTCGACAGGCACGCGCACGTTCTCAAGTATGAGCGCCGTCGTCGAAGAGCCGTCAAGGCCAAGCTTAGGCTCCTCGCGCCCGCTCACCACGCCCATCGCGCGCTCGACTATAAAGGCCGTGAACTTCTCGCCGTCTATTTTCGCGAAGATGGTGAAGACATCTGCGAAGCCGCCGTTAGTAATCCACATCTTCTGACCGTTGAGGATGTAGTGTGTGCCGTCTGCGCTGAGTGTGGCACGTGAGCGTGCGGCGAGCGCGTCCGAGCCTGAACCCGGTTCGGTCAGGGCGTAGGCCGCGACCCATTCGCCGCTCGCCAGGCGCGGCAGGTAACGAGCCTTCTGTTCTTCGTTGCCGAAATAGACCAGAGGGAGTGTGCCGATGGTTGTATGCGCTCCCAGCGAGCCTGCGAAGGACGACATGACGCCAATCTGTTCGCCTACATAAGCCGAGCTTACCTTGTCCAAGCCCAATCCGCCGTATGCTTCCGGAATGTCAACGCGTAGCAGGTCAAGCTCGCCCGCCTTGAGCAACAACCGGCGCGTCAAAGCCCAGTCCTTATTATAAATCTGCTCCTGATGCGGCAGGACTTCTGTGCGCATGAAATCCGCTGCGATGCGCCCGAACATGGCCTGCGCGGGCGAGAGGTCTTCGCGCGTGAACACCTCGTCGGCTGTTACCTCTGCGGTCAGGAAATGGCCGCCGCCGGATTTTGTTGAGTCTGTCCTGAATGACATAATTTAAGAACTCTCAACTTGTTGACGAAAAGGATAGTTCGGATGTATAACAGCAACCTACCGGACGGTCGGTAAAATAGCACCACGGCGGCTGCACGCACAAGCCCTCTCGGTATCTGCTTGACGTTGAAGAACAAGGATGAAAGCACAAAAAAAATCGGCCTCGAATAATGAGCGCCTGGCTGAAATCTATCGCACGGCGGCTCAGATTATCCTGCGCAAGGGGTACGATGCCACTTCCGTCAACGACATCGCCAACGCGCTCGGCATGACGAAAGCAGGGCTTTACCACTACATGAGCGGGAAGAAAGAACTGCTCTTCGACATCATGAATTTCGGTCTGGACGAGCTGGACGAGGAGGTGGCGACTCCTGCAAAAGCAATCAACGATGCAGAGGCGCGCCTGCGTTTTCTTATAGCCAGCCACGCGCAGTTAGTAACAAGGGGACAGGGGGCTATTACCATTCTCGTTGACGAAGTGACGGCGCTCACGCCCGCTCAATGTAGAAAAATCACGCGACGTAAGCGCGAGTACTTCGATTACCTGCGCGACCTTCTGGAGGAGCTTAAGGTAGAGGGAAGGCTGCACGATGTGGATACGACCGCCGCAACCTTCTGCCTGCTGGGGATGATTAACTGGTTGTCGCGCTGGTTCAGACATGGCGGCGCTCTGACGGCGGAACAGGCTGCTTCGGAGATCGTCAAGATTGCTCTCAACGGACTCCTGCGTCCCGAATCACGCGCCGCACAGAGAGGCTTGCAGGTAGTCAAAAGCTAAAACGATTTTGGATTTTAGATTTTGGATTGGAGCGGCAATCAATTTTGAATAGCTTCAATCCCGTTTCGTAAATCTAAAATCCAAAATCTAAAATCGTTTTCATGAACATTCTTGTTTGTCTCAAACAGATTCTTGACCCGGAGATACCGGCGCGCGACTTTCGCATTGATAGCGAGAGGCGCGAGGCAGAGCGCGGGGCGGCCAATCTAGTCACCAATATCTTCTGCGAGAACGCTATCGAAACGGCCTTGCAGTTTCGTGAGCGCGCAGGCGATGCAAAGATTACAGTGCTCTCTTACGGTCAGCCTTCGGCGGAGGACTCTCTGCGCAAGGCGCTGGCGATGAAGGCCGACGCAGCCGCGCTCGTCGAAGGTGACGGCAACGCGAATCCTGACCCGCTCTCGGTCGCACGCGTGCTTGCAGCCGCTATACGCAAGCTGGGAACATTCGATCTGATTATGACCGGGCGCGAGGCTGGCGACTGGGGCGCGGGACAGACGGGCGGGTTGATTGCCGAAGAGCTGGGACTGCCTTGCGTTTCCTTCGTGGACACCATCGAGTCGGAAGGAGGTCTTCTGCGGCTCAAGCGGCAGACGGATACGGGTTGGGAAATAGTCGAAGCTGTGCCGCCCGTTGTGGTCACAATTACCAACGACGAGCACAACGTGCCGCGCATCCCTAAAGTGCGCGACGTGATGATGTCGTATCGTCAGCCGTTGACTAAGTTGACGCTCGACGACCTTGGCATTGACGCGAGTGAAGCGCGCGCAGGCGACATTTACTACGAGGTGGCCGAACTCTTCATCCCGCAGAAGGAGACGCGCTGCGAGTTCGTCACAGGCGACACGCTGGACGAAAAAGTAGAAGCCTTCGCCAAGCGTATAGTCGAAGTCACGCGCTCGTTATAAAGGCACACAGGTCAGTACCGCGAAAGGCAGGGATGAGGGATGAGGGATGAGGGATGAGGGATGAGGGATGAAAACTAAAGGTGGATTTTCTTTTATCTCATCCTTCATCCCTCATCCCTCATCCCTGCTTTTTCAGCCATACATACAATGAACGACGTTGTCATCTGTCTTTTCGCTTCCACTGGTTTTGATAAAGCCGCGCAGGGGCTTGCGGGCGCAGGCCGTCGTCTGGCGGAGGAGCTGGGCGGGCAATTGCGCGCCATCATCTTAGGCTCTGAAGCCGGGGCGCTTGCATCCGAAGTCGCGCGCGTTGCCGATACTGTCACTATCGCGGATCAGGCCGAGTTGGCCGAATACCAGCCGGAGACTTACCTGAGCGCGCTGGCTCGTCTGTGCAAAGAGCTTTCGCCTCGCGCAGTGCTGCTCGCCAACGACACGTACAGTCAGGAGCTTGCAACGCGCCTTGCGTACAGGCTGGGTGGCAGTGCCGTGGGCGATGGTGTGTTGGTGCGTGCCGAAGGCGAATCTCTGCGCGTCAGTCGTCAGGTTTATGGCGGCAAGGCACAGGCTTTGATAGAGCTGAAGCGCTCGCCCGCTGTGGTGTGGCTGCGCGCTCGCTCGTTCGCGCCCGCAGCGCAGCTCACGGAAGCAGGCGCAATCACAAGAGCCTCTTTAGACATTCAACCGGACACACGCACGCGCATAGTGGAGCGCAGGCGCGAGGGAGGGGGCGAGGCGCGGCTCGAAGAAGCGCGTGTCATCGTTTCAGGCGGTCGCGGCATAGGCGGGCCTGAGCCGTTTCAAGCTGAGTTGAAACCGCTCGCAGACCTGATGGGAGCACAGATGGCCGCGTCGCGTGCGGCGTGCGACGCGGGCTGGGTGCCGCCTACATGGCAGATAGGGCAGACCGGCAAGAAGGTCACGCCTGATTTGTACCTGGCTATAGCCATCACGGGCGCGAGCCAGCACATGGCAGGCATCTCCGAGGCGAAGATAATCGCAGCCATCAACACAGACCCGGACGCGCCTATCTTCAAGCACTGCCGCTTCGGCATCGTCGCGGATTACAAAGCGGTCGTGCCGCTCCTGCGCGAAAAGCTGGCCGCTCTACAGAAATAAACTGCACCGATTAAAAATGGACACAGCTTCAGCCACGCGCCAGATTTACTGGAACATCAACCACATCTGGGTGATGTATGCGCTGCTGCTTCCGACGGCAGCCATCGCGGGCTACGGCATCTATCGTCACTTCAGCCGATGGCGGCGCGGGCTGCCCGCCGCGCGCTTCGACCGAACGGCTGAGCGTATACAGTTGGTCGTCAAGCACGCCGTCGCACAACGTCGCACCGCACGCAACCTTTACGCTGGACTCTTCCACCGGTTCATCAGTTACGGCTTCATCGTCCTCGCAATCGCCACGACCGTAGTCGCCCTGGACGCAGACTTCGGCACGACGATCATGCGCGGGCGCTTCTACCTGTACTTCCAGTCCTTCATCGTTGACCTCTTCGGCGCGCTCGTCATGTTAGGAGTATTGATGGCCGCTGTGCGCCGTTACATCAAGCGACCGAAGAAGCTGGTCTATACAGATGAAGCGACGCTGATTCTCATAGCCATCTTCCTGATGTGCCTCCAAGGATTTCTGGTCGAAGGCTGGCGCATCGCTGTAATGCAAGACCCCTGGGCGGCGTGGTCGCCCTTTGGCAATCTCATCGCTCGCGCCTCGCGCCCGCTCATGACAACGGAGCAGATGCGCGCGGCTCACTGGGGCGTGTGGTGGTTTCATCTTGTGACCGCGTTCGGCTTCATAGCGTGGCTGCCCTACACGAAGATGATGCACATCATCACAGCGCCCCTGAACATCTACACGGCCAACCTGGAGCCGCTCGGCGCGTCGCTGAAAACGATAGACTTCGATAAAACAGAATCTTTCGGCGTTAACTCTCTCAAGGGATTTACGTGGAAAGACCTGCTCGATTTTGATGCCTGCACGGAATGCGGGCGCTGCACAGCCGTCTGCCCGGCTCACGCGGTCGGCAAAGAACTCTCGCCCCGCGACATCATTCTTCAACTGCGAGACCTGATGCACGAGCGCCCGCGCGATGCATTCGGACTCGTCTCGACAAGCGTAGAACTCGCGCCCGGTGCTTCCATTGGGAAGACGCCCGCCGATAAAGAGCCTACGACGGATGTCGAGGCGCGAAAGCCTTTGCCGATCATCGGCACAGTAGAGGCTACTGCGCCCACGCCGCTCTGGCAGTGTACGACCTGCGCCGCCTGCATGCAGGCATGCCCTGTCTTCATAGAGCAGATGCCGAAGATTGTGGATATGCGTCGCTACCTTGTGATGGAGGAGGCAGACTTTCCGGATTCTATGCAGGAAGCGATCATGTCGCTGGAAAAGCGAGGGCATCCATTCAGCGGCACACAGGCGACGCGCATGGACTGGGCTGAAGGCTTGAACGTCACGCACGCGGGCGATGCAACGGATGCGGAGGTCTTGCTGTGGGTCGGCTGCGGCGGCGCTCTCATAGAGCGTAACCAGCGTGTGACGCGCGCGACCGCTCAACTCTTGGAACAGGCCGGGGTGAAGTTCGCCATCATGGGGCGTGAAGAGAAGTGCTCCGGCGACCCTGCGCGGCGCATCGGCAACGAGTTTTTGTTCGAGCAGCTTGCGAAAGAGAACGTGCAGAATCTGAACCGTTACAAGGTCAAAAAGGTCATCACGGCCTGCCCGCATTGCTTCAACACTTTCAAGAACGAGTACCCGCAGTACGGAGGCCGCTTCGAGGTCTATCACCACAGCGAATATCTGGCTGGACTCGTGGACGAAGGAAAGCTAGTGCCGTCAGCTTCCTCGGATAAAAAGATTACCTTTCATGACCCCTGTTATCTGGGACGGCAGAACAATGTATACGACGCGCCGCGCGAGCTTGTGCAAATCTCTGCACGAGGCAGCGCAATCGAGATGGAGCGCAGCCGCGCCAAAAGCTTCTGTTGTGGCGGCGGCGGCGGCATGAGCTTTGTGGACGAGCCGCCGGATAAGCGCGTCAATCAGGAGCGCGCGCAGGAAGCGATTGATACAGGCGCAGATGTCGTAGCGGTCGGCTGCCCGTTCTGCATGACGATGATGGAAGACGGCATCAATGCGCGCAAAGGGGAACGCGACGTGAAGGTGCTGGACGTTTCCGAGTTGCTGTGGGAAGCGACGAAGCCGCGCACGATAGAAAATCCAGACTTCTGAACAAATTATATGCAGAGTGAGCGATAGTTGTCCCGTAGGGACATTTGATAATAGCCCAGCACTTCCAGTGCTGGGTATCTATGAGCCATTGAATTCGTAGAGAGTCCCGTAGGGACGGCTGAACCAATTTATCTTCAGCCGTCCCTACAGGACTAGGCTCTCTTCAATCATCGCCGACCCAGTGCTAAAGCACCGGGCTATTATAAGTCGTCCCTGACGGGACTATAAAGCAGCTTCCGAGGTCAATCATAATGGACTTAAACTTAACTCCGAACGAGCAGCAGTTCCGCGACGAATTTCGCGCGTGGCTCAAACGAAACGTGCCGGATGAGTGGAAGGGCGGCGGCATCGGAAGCGAGGATCGTGAGGACTACCTCAAGTACATGCGCGACTGGCAGCAGAAGCTCTACGAGGGCGGGTGGGCAGGCATTTCGTGGCCGAAAGCTTTTGGCGGGCGCGGCGCGACCCTGATTGAGCAGGCCATCTTTCAGGAGGAGTTGGCGCGCGCCAATGCGCCGCAGCTAATCGGCACCATAGGTCTCTCGCTCGTAGGCCCTACGATAATTGCGCTCGGCACAGAGGAGCAGAAGTCTCGTTATCTACCGCCGATACTCTCCGGCGAGGACATCTGGTGCCAGGGCTTTTCGGAGCCGAACGCAGGCTCTGACCTGGCTGCGCTCGGCACGAAGGCTGTGCGTGACGGCGATGATTTCATCATCAACGGCCAGAAAATCTGGACGAGCTTCGCGCAGCTTGCAGACTGGTGTTTGCTGCTGGTGCGCACCGACACGGAAGCGCCCAAGCATAAGGGCATCACCTGCCTGCTTCTGGACATGCACAGCGAGGGCGTGTCTGTGCGTCCCCTTAGACAGATGTCCGGCGATTCCGGCTTCAACGAAGTCTTCTTCTCGAACGTGCGCGTACACGTCACGCAAGTCTTGGGTGAAATCAACAAGGGCTGGACGACCGCCATCACTGCGCTGATGAACGAGCGCGCAAACTTGGGCACGGGCGTGCAGGTCGTATTCAAGCGCAACTTGAAAGCGTTAATCGAGCGCTCGCGCACTGTGGAGCGCAATGGACGACCCGCGAGCGAAGACCCGCTTGTTAGACAAAAGCTAGCGCAGGCTTATCTGGAGCTGGAAATCCTGCGCCTGAACACAAACCGCGCGCTGACCTCGCTCTCGAAAACCGGCATCCCCGGCCCGGAAGGCTCTACCCTGAAACTTTACTGGAGCGAGATGAACCAGCGCACGCAGCAGACAGCACAGGAAATCTTAGGCCCCTACGGGCAATTGAAAGACTTCGACAACGGCCTGTGGGAGTACGCTTACCTGCGCTCGCGCGGCAACACCATAGAAGCAGGCACCAGCGAAATCCAGCGCAACATCATAGCCGAGCGCGTGCTCGGTCTACCGAAGAGCTACTAAAGGCAGTTTTCAGTTTCCAGTTTCCAGTTTTCAGCAAAGACAACTTGCCTGTAACTGAAAACTGAAAACTGAGAACTGGAAACTGAATAATTATGGACTTCGATCTGAGCAAACCGCAGAAACTTCTTAAAGAGTCGGCGCGTGAGTTTCTGGCGCGCGAGTGTAAGCCGGAACGCGTGCGTGCTCTTGTGGAAACCGAGACGGCGCATGACGAGAAGCTCTGGCAGGCGATTGCCGACCAGGGCTGGACGGGGCTGCTTGTCCCGGAAGAAAATGGCGGGCTTGGTCTTGGGCTGGTTGAGCTGGCTGCGGTCGCAGAGGAAATGGGACGTGCGTGTCTGCCCGGCGCTTTTCTCTCTACGCTAATGGCCGCTGCGCTCATAGAGCGCGCAGGCAATGCGTCGCAGCGCGCGAAGTATCTGGAGCCTATCGCGGCGGGAGCATTGAAAGCGACGGTTGCGCTTCTGGAAGAGAGCGCGAGCTGGGACCTGGACGCTTTGAAGCTTGCAACGACGCGCGGGGGCGGCAACTTCTCTCTTACCGGAAGAAAGCTTTTTGTGCCTGATGCTGAAATCTGCAATCTGATAATCTGTGTGGCGCGCGATGGAGACGGTCTGGCGCTCTTGCCCGTCGAGCGTGGTGCGTCCGGTCTCTCGATCAATCCTATGCCTTCTATGGACGGGACGCGCAAAGCATACGAGGTCGCTTTTGAGGGTGTCTCCGTACCGGAAGCGGATGCTTTAGGCGCGGATGGTGACGCGCGCGGGGCGCTTCATAGCGCGTTGGAGGTGGCGACCACTGCGCTGTGCGCGGAGATGGTTGGAGGGATGCAGTGGGTTTTGGACACGACGGTCGAATATGCGAAGACTCGCCAGCAGTTCGGGCGCGCCATAGGCTCTTTTCAGGCCGTGCAGCATCAATGCGCGGACATGTTGTTGATGGCGGAGAGCGCACGCTCGGCGGCTTATTATGCAGCTTGGACTTTGACAGAGCATGATGGGGCAGCGAGCACGGCTGTTGCTATAGCGAAAGCCTACTGTTCGGATGCTTACAGAGAGGTCTGCAATCGAGGCGTGCAGGTACATGGCGGCATAGGCTTTACCTGGGAACACGACCTGCATCTCTATTACAGGCGAAGCAAATCAAGCGAGACGCTCTTCGGCGACGCCACGTTTCATCGCGAGCGCCTGGCGCAACTCGTGGTAGATTCCGAATAAACCTTTGAATAAACTGACGTGAGTCCGGCGTTAAAGCTAAGGATAGCTCCGTAGGAACTGAATGTTTATAGCTCATCGCATCAAGTATCAAGCTCCTTTAAGAGCTTAATGTGCATAGAGGTAGTAACATGTCGCTCCTACGGAGCTTAGGCTCAACTTGCCATCTCTCAGCTATAAACATTCAGCTCCTACGGAGCTAAGAACAGTTTTCGCATCTTATCTTGAACTGACATTAAACTAGAGGTTAGGGTAATGACGGCACACATTAAAGAGTTGTTTGATCTGTCGAATCGTGTGGCGATTGTCACGGGCGGGTCAAGGGGATTGGGGCTTGAGATGGCCGAAGGGCTGGCCGAATCGGGCGCGTCGCTCATGCTCTGTGCGCGGCGTGAGGAATGGCTGACGCCGACTGTCGAGGAGCTGCGCGAGCGCGGCTTCAAGGCTGAAGGAGTGCTTTGCGATGTGTCGAACCCGGACGATGTTCAAAGGGTTGTTGACAGAACAATCGAAGTCTATGGCAAAGTGGATATTCTGCTGAACAACGCGGGCATCTCTTGGGGCGCGCGGCCTGAAGCGATGCCGTTTGATAAATGGCAGAAGGTGATTGACATCAACCTGACGGGCGCGTTTCTGTTCGCACAGGCTGCCGGACGCGAGATGTTGAAGCGCGAAACGGGATGCATCATCAACGTCTCGTCCGTTTCAGGGTTGCAGTCTTCTGCCGACGGGCCGTATTACATAGGCTACGCCGCGAGCAAAGCGGGGCTGTTCGGCCTGACGCGCGAGCTTGCCGCCTCGTGGGGGCGACAAGGGATACGCGTGAATGCCATCGCGCCCGGCTTCTTTCATTCGCGCCTTGCCGATGCCGCTATAGAATATGCAGAACCCTCTATCAAAGCGCGCAATCCTATCGCACGCGTCGGCGCTGCCGGAGAGCTAAAAGGCGTGGCGGTCTTTTTAGCCTCGGACGCCGCCAGCTACATCACCGGGCAAACAATCGTGGTGGACGGGGGACGCACCATTGTCTAAGGGATGAGGGCGGCAGCGATGAGGGATGAAGTAAAGGCAACACGCTTTTCTTCTTACTTCATCCCTCTGCCCTCATCCTTTAATCTGAGGAGACGTTTGATGACGAAAGTCAAAGTGGTTGAAGAGAGCGAGAAGTCCGTTTACGCTGGACGACCGTGGCTCAAACATTATGACTACTGGGTGCGGCCACAGATGAACTACCCGCGTCGCCCGTTGCACGAAATCCTGCGCCTGACGGCAGCGGAAGTTCCAGACCGCCCTGCGACCGCTTTTCTGGGCGCGCATCTCACCTACGGCCAGATAAAAGAACAGGCTGATAAACTAGCCACCGCCTTTGCGCGCCTTGGCATCCGGCAGGGAGACCGCGTAGGGCTAATGCTGCCCAACTGCCCGCAGTATGTGGTGGCGACTTTCGCTATCCTTCGCCTTGGCGCAACGGTTGTGAACGTCAACCCGCTCTACACGCCGCGCGAAGTCCTGGTGGTCGCGCAGGACTCAGGCATGCGCCTCCTGCTGACCTTAGACCTGCTCGCACCAGTGACCCTTGCGGTGCGCGAGCAGACGAGCATAGAGAACATCATCATCACATCTGCCGCCGAGTATTCAATCGCCGCGCTTCCATGTTCTGCTGTGGAAGGCACTCTGTTGATGTCAGCCTTGCTCGCGGGTGTTGACGAACCAGACCTGCCGAGTGTTGAGATAAATGCGGACGAGGATGTGGCCGTCTTGCAGTACACGGGCGGCACTACGGGCGTGCCTAAAGGGGCTATGCTCACGCATTACAACATCTTCGCCAACGTGATTCAGACTGAAAGTTGGGGACACAGGAGCTTGCACCGTGGGGAGGACACATACCTGCTGGTCATCCCTTACTTTCACATCTACGGCTTCACGGTCGGCATGATGGCCGGAACGTGGATAGGCGCGCAGCAGGTTCTTATCCCCAAGTATGATGTGGACGCTCTGCTCAGCGCTATACGCGATTACCGCCCGACTTATTTCCCGGCAGTGCCGACCATCTACATCTCCCTGCTTAATCATCCGAAGGCGAAAGAGTACGGCATTGATAAGGTGCGAACCTTCAACAGCGGTTCCGCCCCGCTGCCCCTCGAAGTTATAGAGCAGTTCGAGCGCAAGACGGGCGGCACGCTCAACGAAGGTTACGGGCTTTCTGAAGCCTCGCCCGTGACGCACTCCACAGCCATGCTCGCGCGCCGTAAACCGGGCAGCATCGGTCTGCCTCTGCCGGACACTGACATCAAGATAGTTGATCTGGAAACCGGCATGCGCGAAGTTGCGGTCGGTGAAGAAGGCGAGCTATGCATCGCTGGGCCGCAGGTGATGAAGGGTTACTGGAACCGCGAGGACGAAACAAGCATTGCGCTTCGCAGGGATGATGAGGGACGCACATGGCTCTACACTGGCGATGTCGCGCGCATGGATGAAGACGGCTACTTCTACATAGTGCAGCGCAAGAAGGACATGATTATCGTCAGCGGCTTCAACGTCTACCCATCGGAAGTCGAAGGCGTGCTCTACATGCACCCGTCTGTGATGGAAGCCGGAGTGATAGGCATCCCGGACTCGTACCGCGGCGAAATGGTCAAAGCCTTCGTCGTGCTCAAACCGGGCGCAAGCGCTACACCCGAAGAACTCATAGAGCACTGCAAGGGCGGGCTGGCGGAGTTCAAAGTGCCGTGCCGTATAGAGATTCGAGAGAGCCTGCCGAAGACAGCCGTCGGGAAACTTCTACACCGCGTCCTGCGCGAAGAAGAGCAGGCGCAGAACGAATAATTGTAGGGGCAGGGCTAGTCCCTGCCCGTATCGTTCGTCAGAACGATCATCAAAGCGAATTAGCCTTAACGTTAATGATTAATGAATCTATCCAGCACCTTGCGGTGCTACGGGCAGGGACAAGCCCTGCCCCTACAGTATGAATTAAAAAGCGAGATGAATTTATGCAATTGATGGAAGGTAAGGTGGCGATTGTCACCGGCGCGGCGCGTGGTATCGGTCGCGCTTGTGCAGAAGCTTTCGCAACGCATGGTGCGCGCGTGGTCGTCTCGGATATTGACGAGGCTCCGACGCATGAGGCGGTCGAGCAGCTTAAGGGCGCAGGCCATGATGCATTGGCCGTCGCGGGCGATGTGACGGCCACTGATTTCGCACCGCGATTGATTAAGGCGGCGCTTGATGGGTACGGGCGGATTGATGCTATCGTCAACAACGCGGGCTATACCTGGGACGGAGTGGTTCACAAGATGACGGACGAGCAGTGGCAGGCTATGCTGGACGTTCATCTGACCGCGCCGTTTCGCCTCATACGCGCCGCTTCAGAGTACCTGCGCGAGACCGCCAAGCGCGAGAAGGAAGAAACGGGGCGTGCCACGGCGCGCAAGATTGTCAACGTCAGCTCGACCACAGGCACACGCGGCAACGCCGGACAGTCCAACTATGCAGCGGGCAAGGCGGGCATCGTCGGCGTGACAAAGACCTTGGCGAAGGAGTGGGGGCAGTTCAACATACAGGTCAACGCCGTCGCCTTTGGTTTCATAGAGACCAGATTGACGCAGGCCAAAGAAGCGGGCGAACGTCTGACGCGCGAATCGGCTGACATAAGCCTGGGGATTCCTCAACAGAATCGCGAGATTGCCTTCAGGATGATCCCTATGGGTCGCGGCGGCACACCGGAAGAGGCCGCGGGCGCGGTGCTCTTCTTCTCGTCACCACTCAGCGATTATGTTTCGGGGCAGGTGCTGGAAGTGACAGGCGGCTTGTGAAGATTTGAGATTATGAGCTTCTGTCAGTACCACCTGCGGTAGCGGGTGAGTGATAGCGTAGACAGATAACCCACCCGCTACCGCAGGTGGTACTGACCTGAATTCGGAGAGATTGTTTATGAATGAAGAGGCTATTAAATTCGACATCTGCTGCGCGGCGCGACTGCTCTATCGTCAGGGCTTGAGCGTCGCCAATGCCGGGCATCTGAGCGTGGCTGTAGGCGAGAATCGTATGCTGGTTAATCACTTCGGGCCGTCGTTTGCAACGCTCAGGCCGGAGAACATAGTGCCTGTGGATTTTTCAGGGCGCGTGCTTGAAGGCGAAGCGTACGTTAATGACACCATACGCCTGCACGGCATTATTCATCGCGAGAATCCATCGGCGGTCGCTATCGCGCACACGCACCCGCCCACTGTCGTCACCTACAGCGCTTTTCGCACCGTGCCTGAAATTTACGATCAGGAAAGCTGCATGCTGGTTGATGACGTGGGCGTGGTCGAAGATGATTACGAAGGCTTGGCTTCGGATGAAGAGCGCGTGATGCCAATCGCAAACGCTCTCAAGGAGAAGCGCGCGGTCATCCTTCCCAATCACGGCGCAATCACTACGGGCGATAACATTCAGGTGGCGTTCGTGCGCATGATTCTTCTCGAAGACATGGCTGTGCGAAATATAGCGGTCGCGCAGGCGGCGCAGGCGCTTGGGCGCAAACCCGTGCCGATTTCCTTGGATGCCGCACGCCGCGCCAAGGCCGAGATAGCGCGCATCCCTGTATTTGCGCCGCTCTGGAAAGATTTTCTGACGCGTCTCAGCGCAACAGACCCGGACTTGTTTGCAGGACGAGAGGCGGCTATGACCGCAAAGTAATTAGATTGCGGAATGCGGATTGCGGATTGCGGATTTAAGAACAACGGGATGCTTTTCAATCCGCAATCCGCATTCCGCAATTATGTGAATCGGAGAGCTAATGAGCTACGCAATAAATCGTGTTGTGGTCATAGGGTCTGGGACGATGGGCGGAGGCATTGCCGCGCACGTGGCGAACGCAGGGATTCCAGTTTACCTGTTGGACATAGCGCCCAGTGAATTGACGCCCGAAGAGGAGAAGCGCGGGCTGAAGCTGGATGCGCCGCAGGTGCGTAACCGTATTGTGGCGGCCTCGCTCGAACGTTTGAAGAAGTCTAAGCCTGCGGCCTTCTTCACAAAGGATGCGGCGTCGCTTGTGACAATCGGGAACCTTGAAGACAATTTCGAGTGGGTGGGTGAGGCCGACTGGATAGTCGAAGCCATCGTCGAACAGCTACAGCCTAAGCGAGAGCTGATGGCGCGCATAGAGAAGGTTAGAAAGCCTGAGAGCATCGTCTCCAGCAATACTTCGGGCTTGCCGATTGCCGACATCAGTGCCGAGTCTTCTACAGATTTTAAAGCCCATTTTCTGGGAACGCACTTCTTCAACCCGCCGCGCTACATGAAGCTGCTCGAAGTGATTCCGACCGCAGAGACCAATCGGGAGATTACCGCGTTTATGACGGAGTTTGCAGAGCGGCGTCTGGGCAAGGGAGTTGTCATCTGCAAGGACACGCCGAACTTCATAGCCAACCGCTTCGGCTCAATCTCGGCGGCGACGGCGCTCGGTTACGTGCTCGATAATAAGTACACGATTGAAGAGGCTGACGCTATCCTAGGTCCCCTCATCGGTCGTCCGAAGACTGCAATGTTTCGTCTACAGGATTTAGTCGGCCTGGATGTAGCCAGCGGCGTCGGCGAGAATCTTTACGGTTTGATAGAGAATGACGAGTCACGCGAAGTCCTGCGCAACCAGAACCTTGGGAGCTTGCGCACTACGCAGTTGGAGCGCGGGCGATTGGGCGACAAGACCGGGCAGGGCTTTTACAAAAAGCCTGCGAAGGGGGCGAAGGGCGACATCCTCACGCTAGACCTTGAGACGCTGGAGTATAGAGCGCGGCGCGAGCCTGATATTGCCTCCATCAAGGAGGCCATGAAGATTAAGCCTACGGGCAAGCGGCTCGAATTCGTGCTCCAGCAGGATGACAAAGCAGGGGCGCTCGCGCGTCACACTATCTACAACTCGCTCGCTTACGCGGCGCGACGCATACCGGAAATCACAGACCATATCATCAACGTGGACAATGCAGTGCGCTGGGGCTTCTCGCACGACATGGGGCCGTTCGAGTTGTGGGACGCGCTCGGAGTGAGGAAGACTGCCGACGCTATGGAAGCAAACGGCATCCATGTCGCGCCGTGGGTCAGGGAGATGCTGGATGCCGGGTACGAGACTTTCTACCGTTCCGACAATGGTCGTTTGAGCTACTACGACCCTGCGAGCAAGTCTTACATCACAGAGCCTTCGGACGAGCGCAAAATAGAGCTGCGCGCATTGAAGGCAGCGGGTCGCGTGGTGCGCGAGAACAAAGGCGCGAGCCTGATTGATATTGGAGACGGCGTGGTCTGTCTTGAGTTTCATACCAAGATGAATACGCTCGACGAAGATATTAAGCACATGCTGCGTGAGTCGGTCGAGGAAGTTGAGACGCGCAACTGGGTTGGCATGGTCATAGGCAACGAGGCTGCGGACTTCTGTGTCGGCGCAAACATCGCAGTAGACTTTGGCGCGGGCGGGTTCGATGCATTAGAGCGCTCCGTGCGTGAGATGCAGGATGCGCTTATGGCCGTACGCTTCTGCTCAAAGCCGGTCGTGACCGCGCCTGCGGGGCGTACTCTCGGCGGGGGTGCGGAAGTCTCTATGGCAGGCACGCGTGCCGTTGCGGCGGCAGAGACTTATATGGGATTGGTAGAGGTGGGCGTCGGCCTGATTCCCGGCGCGGGCGGCTGTAAGGAAATGGTGCGACGCATCGTTTCGCCGCCGATGCGTGTAACGAGCACAGACCCGCTGCCGTTTCTGCAACGGGCGCTTGAGACGATAGCGATGGCTAAAGTCTCTACGAGCGCTGCGGAAGCACGCGCTCTGGGATTTCTTACAGATGCCGATTTCATCGTGATGAACCGGGATCATCAGCTCAGTGAAGCTAAGCAACTCGTGCTCGAACTCGCGGAAGGCGGATATGTCGCGCCCGCGCGCTCGCGTAGTTGCTATGCGGCGGGGCGCGATGCGCTCGCGGCACTGCGCGCTGGCCTTTACATCATGCAGCAGGGCGGTTACATGAGCGAGTACGACCTGCACGTCAGCCTCAAGGTCGCTCACGTCTTGACGGGCGGCCAACTCTCTTCGGCGCAGTGGGTGGACGAGCAGTATTTTCTGGACTTGGAGCGCGAGGCGTTCGTATCCCTGTGCGGTGAGCAGAAGACCATAGAGCGCATCAAGCACATGCTGACGACGGGCAAGCCTCTGCGGAATTAAGTCAGTACCGCCTGCGGTAGCGGGCGGGTCTCAATCATCACCAACACCCGCCCGCTACCGCAGGCGGTACTGACAGGAATGGTGAGCGGTTACTAAAGGGATGGCAAGAATAGTCAACGAAGATGTATCGGAGAGTAAAGCTGAAACTCGCGGCAAGCTGAGCGGGCTTGAGTACATGCAGAAGCTCGCGGCGGGAGAGTTGCCGCAGTCCGGCATGGGACAGTTGATGGGTTTCAAGCTCGTAGAAGTGAGCAAAGGATATGCTGTCCTGACCGTCAAACCGGAGGCTCGGCACTACAACGGGATAGGCATCGCGCATGGCGGGTTGGCCGCAACCCTGCTCGATTCGGCAACTGGTTGTGCCATCAATACCATGATGCCCGCGGGCAGAATCTTTACGACGCTGGAGATGAAGATCAACTATGTACGTCCCATCAGAGGCGAGACGGGAGAGGTGCGTTGCGAGGCGCACGTCATTCACGCGGGCGGTCGCGTCGCCACCGCCGAAGGGCGCATCGTGGATAAAGACGGAAAACTTTACGCGCACGGCACTGCGACCTGCATGCTGTTTCAGGTTAGATAATCGGGATTCAAACGCAGGCGCGAAAGTCTTAGATTGGAACGAGCGTAATGAAAATCGGTGACCAGTTATCATGGGAGCGTACGTTTACAGAAGATGATATTCGCTTGTTCGGCAAATTTACAGGCGACGAAGGAACGCATCACATGACGCCGGATGAGGCTGGCAAACTCATGGTGCATGGACTCCTGACGGCGACTCTGCCGACCAAGATTGGCGGTGATATTAATTTCATCGCCCGCGAGATGCGGTTCCTGTTTCACAGGCCGGTCTTCGCCGGAGACACTGTGCGTTGCGAGGTAACAATCGTCGAGCTTGAAGAGGAAGAGCAATATCATCAATTGAAATCGAAGTGGAGTTGTCGCAACCAGCACGGCAAAGAAGTGATGAGCGGCGAAGCCACTGGCATCGTTCGTAAATAGATTCGAGGTGGACTGCTAATGAGAGAAGCTGTGATTGTGGCCGGTGTTCGAACTGCCGTCGGCAAAGCGCCGCGAGGGAGCCTTCGCACCACACGACCCGACGATATGGCCGCGACCGTGATAGAGGATTTGCTGCGTAGAGTTCCAGCCGTTCAGCCGGACACTATAGACGATGTGATTATCGGTTGCGCCACGCCCGAAGGCGAGCAGGGGACGAACGTCGCGCGCATCGCAGCCCTGCGCGCAGGTCTCTCTTATAAAGTGCCAGCCGTGACGGTCAACCGCTTCTGCTCTTCCGGCTCGCAGACCATAGCGATGGGGGCAGAGCGCATCATGGCAGGCATGGCCGACTGCATCATAGCGGGCGGCACGGAGTCCATGAGTATGCTGCGCGGCTACACCAAATTCAGGCCGAACCCACACCTTGTTGAGAACTATCCGGAAGTCTATCTGAGCATGGGGCTGACGGCAGAAACGGTCGCGCGCAAGTACGACATCTCGCGCGAAGAGTCGGACGCCTTCTCTTATCGCAGCCACCAGAAAGCGCTCGCGGCGCAAACATCTGGACGCTTCAAGGACGACGGCATAGTGCCGCTCGAAGTCTTGATTGAAGAGGTGGGGGATGACGGGCAGGCCAAGCGAAAGAATTTGACGTTTGAAGTGGACGAAGGGCCGCGCGCAGACACTACACCTGAAGTCTTAGCCAAACTGCGCCCGGTCTTTCATGCCAGAGGGAGTGTCACGGCGGGCAATTCCAGCCAGACATCGGACGGCGCTGCCGGAGTGATCGTGATGTCCAGCGAGCGCGCTGAAGAGCTGGGCTTGAAGCCGCTGGCGCGATTCGTCTCTTACGCTGTCGGAGGAGTGCCGCCGGAGATTATGGGAATGGGGCCGGTCGTGGCGGTGCCGAAGGCTTTGAAGCTTGCGGGACTCAAGCTCGAAGAGATTGACCTTATCGAATTGAACGAAGCGTTCGCGTGTCAGGCCATAGCAGTGATGCGCGAGCTAGGCATGGACGACGAGCGTGTGAACGTCAACGGCGGCGCTGTTGCTCTGGGGCATCCACTGGGCGCTTCGGGTGCCAAGCTGACCGTGCAGCTTTTGGGCGAGATGCGTCGCCGCAAGAGCCGTTACGGCATGGTGACTATGTGCGTCGGCGGCGGGCAGGGCGCGGCGACCGTCTTTGAGAATCTTCAAACTTAGAGCAATGTCTAATTGAGTCGGTATGACGAAAAAGATTCACCGCAGAGACGCGTAGGACGTAGAGGGGGCGCAGAGAAGATAGATTTAACTCTCTGCGCTTCCTCCGCTATCTCTGCGTCTCTGCGGTGAATGCATCATTCCATAAGAGAAACTTAACCTATGAAAAGCGACGACCCCTACCTTGGCTTTCAGGTCTCACCGCGCGCGTTGGAGATTTATCAGAAGCTTCATGTCTTCATGGAAGAGCACGTCTACACGAACGAAAAGTTGTTCCATGAGCAGATAGACGAGGGCGAGCGCTGGCAACCTGTTCCCTTGATGGAAGAGTTGAAGGCGAAGGCGAAGGCGGAAGGGTTGTGGAATCTGTTCCTGCCTGAGAGCGAGTACGGCGCGGGGCTGACGAATCTGGAATACGCTCCGATGGCGGAGCTGATGGGGCGCTCGATGGCGTTCGCACCGGAGATTTTCAATTGCAGCGCACCCGATACGGGCAACATGGAAGTCCTTGCTCGTTACGGCACCGTTGAGCAGAAGGAGCGCTGGCTGAAGCTCCTGGCTCAGGGCGAGATACGTTCCTGCTTTGCCATGACCGAGCCTGATGTGGCTTCGTCTGACGCTACAAACATTCGCTCAAGCATCGTGCGTGACGGCGACGAGTATGTCATCAACGGTCACAAGTGGTGGTCGAGCGGCGCAGGCGACCCGCGCTGCAAGATAGCAATCTTCATGGGCAAGACTGACCCGCACGCGCCCAAACATCAGCAGCAGTCTATGATACTGGTTCCGTTGGACGCTGAAGGTGTGAAGGTCGTGCGCATGTTGACAGTCTTCGGCTACGACCACGCGCCGCACGGTCATGCGGAGATAATCTTTGAGAATGTGCGTGTACACGCGTCGAATATGCTTTTGGGCGAAGGGCGCGGTTTTGAGATTGCGCAGGGGCGCTTAGGGCCTGGGCGCATACACCACTGCATGCGCCTGATAGGAATTTCCGAGCGCGCTTTGGAAGCCATGTGCCGTCGTGTGATAGAGCGTACGGCGTTCGGCAAGCCTCTTTCTGAGCAGGGCGTGATTCGCGCATGGATTGCAGAATCAAGGATGGAGCTTGAGCAGGCGCGGCTCCTGACGATGAAGGCCGCTTACATGATGGACACTGTGGGCAACAAGGCTGCGCGAGCGGAAATTGCCATGATTAAAGTTCTGGCTCCGAACGTGGCGCTGCGCGTGCTTGATCGTGCTATACAGGCGCACGGCGGCGGCGGCGTTTCAGAGGACTTCATACTCGCCTCGGCCTGGGCAAACGCGCGCATCCTGAGACTTGCAGACGGCCCGGACGAAGTTCACATAGAAGCAATCGCTAAGATGGAACTGGACAAGTATAAAGAGTCCCAAATTCCAAGTCCCAAGTCCCAAGTCAAAAACTCAAGCTCTTAACTTGAGACTTGGGATTTGGGTCTTGGGACTTACCCGGATTTGGAACTTATTTAAGGGAGATACTGATGGCCGCAACTCAGATTGAGAGCATAAACGAGCTTCAGCCTCGCGTCGGTCAGGAAGTAGCCGTGAGTGACTGGTTCGAGGTGACGCAGGAGCGCATCAACATGTTCGCAGAGGCGACTGAAGACCGGCAATGGATTCACACAGACCCCGAACGCGCGGCTAGAGAGTCGCCGTTCAAGCAGACAATCGCGCACGGCTTTCTGACGCTCTCGCTGTTGAGTGAGTTGATGAAGCAGGCGATTTCGGTCGGCGGCCTGCGCATGGGTATCAACTACGGGCTGAATCGCGTGCGCTTCGTCAGCCCGGTGCCTTCGGGTACACGCATACGAGGGCGCTTCACGCTGGCTGCGCTTGAAGACATAAGCGGCGGAGTGCAGGCCACCTGGAGCGTGACGGTCGAGCGCGACGGCAGCGACAAACCCTGCTGCATAGCCGAATGGCTGGTGCGATATTACGTGTAAGCAGTAAGCAGTAAGCAGATGAAAGAAGCCAAGGCGCATCGTGACATATTCTTACTGCTTACTGCGCACATAAATCTAGGATGTTGAGGAGCCATGATGATGATAGACCGTAGGGAGAAGCTGCTGGTTACGCTGGAAGACGGCATCAAGCGCATTACTATCAATCGCCCTGAGCGTCGTAACTCGGTTGACCACGAGACAATAGAACTGCTGCGTGATGCGATGCAGCATTCAGAGACGGACGGCACGCGTGTGGTTATACTGACCGGCGCGGGCGAATCGTTCTGCGCAGGCGCAGACCTTGCCGCCACGAGCGCGAGCGATATTGCCAGCTATGATGTCACGCGGGCGATACGCGAAAACGTTGCTCCGACTATTATGGCTATGCGACAGCTTCCCGTTCCAATCATCGCGCGCGTACATGGTCACGCCGTAGGGGTCGGCCACAACTACGCGCTCGCCTGTGACATGATTATAGCCTCGGAGCAGGCGCTCTTCGGACAGGTCTTCATCAAGATAGGTTTAATGCCGGACGGTGGCAGCACGTTCTTCCTGCCGCGCATAGTTGGTTATCAAAAAGCCTTCGAGCTGATGGCGATGGGCGAGATAGTGAGCGCGCAGGATGCGTTACGACTGGGGATGGTCAATCGCGTAGTCCCCTTTGAAGAACTTGATGCAACCGTTGATGGTATAGCCTCGCGCTTAGCTTCTGCACCGCAGATTGCCTTAGCAAAAATCAAAGCAGGACTCAATCACGGAGCGCAGTCAGACTTGCCGTCAGCGCTCGACTTTGAAGCAGTAAACCAGGACGCCTGTTTCCACTCGCCGGACTTCATGGAAGGCGTCACTGCCTTTATGGAAAAACGCAAAGCAGTCTTTGGAAAGCAGGGATGAGGGCGGAGGGATGAGGGATGAAAAGGAACTGAAGTGACAGATTCAACTGAAGGCTTCACTCTATTCTTACTCATCCCTGTTCTTAGCGGTGCTGACCTGAGCTTAGGTCGTTATGAGAACCCATGAGCGAGACCGGGAAAGAAACACGCACACGAACATTTAGCTGGGAAGACCCGCGTGCCTTAGCAGAGGCCGGGCGCGGTTTGCCCGGACTTGAATACTTGCAGAAGATAGTCGCGGGCGAGTTGCCGCGCCCGCCTATTGGCGCGCTGATGAACTTCGCTATCACGGAGTTGAGCGAAGGCCGTGCTGTCTTCACAGTCGAGCCAGCCGAATATCATTACAATCCGATTGGCGTCGTGCATGGAGGGTTGGCGGCGACCCTGCTCGATTCGGCTATGGGATGCGCCGTTCACTCTATGCTGCCTGCGGGCGCGGGCTACACAACGCTGGAGATAAAGGTTAATTACGTACGGGCGATGACGGCAGAGACCGGAACCGTGCGATGCGAGGCGAAGGCAATCCACATAGGCGGTCGCACCGCCACCGCCGAAGGTAGAGTCCTGGATGAAAGCGGGAAGCTCTACGCGCATGGCACGACGACATGCATTATTTTTCGCCCCTGACCCGGAATAACCTTGTGACTGTCCATTCATCAGATACACGCCCGGTGCGCGAGAGCGAGCAGCTTGATTGGGACGCGCTCGCCAGGTTTGTGCGCGAGCGATTGTCAGCCGTGCTGGGTGAAGAGTTTAACAGTGCAGCGCCTTTGACGGTCGAGCAGTTTCCGGGCGGCCACTCGAATCTGACCTACCTGCTTCGCTTCGGCACGCAGGAGTTTGTGATGCGCAGACCGCCGTTCGGGCCTGTGCCGCCGCGTGCGCATGATATGGCGCGCGAGTATCGCATACTGGAGGCCGTGCATCCGGTCTACAAACTTGCGCCGCGTCCCTTCATGCTCTGCGAAGACGCTGAAGTGATAGGCTCTACCTTTTACGTGATGGAGCGGCGGCGCGGGCTTGTGGTGCGCAATGAAGAGCCGCCGGAGTTGGCCGACCAGCCACGGGAACGTCGCAGGGCGAGCATTGCTCTGGTAGACGCGCTTGCGAGTCTTCACTGCGTTGACATCCAAAAGCACGGCCTCGCCACGCTGGGCAAGCCCGCAGGATTTGTAGAGCGGCAGGTGCGAGGATGGAGCGAGCGCTGGCACGGCTCTCAGACGAGCGAGTTGCCGTTGATGGACGCGCTCGCCGCGTGGTTGATTGAGCGCCTGCCCCAAAATCCGTCGAGGCCAACGCTGGTGCATGGCGATTTTAAGCTAGACAACGTGATGCTCGATGCGCAGGATGTAGGACGCCTCGTAGGTGTGTTCGACTGGGAGATGTCTGCGGTCGGAGACCCGCTCATAGACTTAGGCATACTGCTCGCCTACTGGGTGCATGTCTCGACCACAGAGAAGCCGGATGCCGTGTCATCCGTCACGCACCGCGAAGGTTGGTTCACGCGCGGTGAAGTGCTGGAACGTTACGGTGCGCGCACAGGGCTTAGTCTCTCTAATATAACTTTCTACGAAGTGTTCGCCGTCTTCAAGCTCGCCGTAGTGCTGCAACAGATTTTCTATCGCTATCATCGCGGGCAGACAGACGACCCGCGCTTCGCCACATTGGACGAGCGCGTCACATGGCTGGCGCAGATAGCTTCAGCGCTCGCGGAAAAAGCATGACAATCAAGCTATGAACATCAACGCAGCTATTTTATGGGAGCAGGGTGCGCCTCTCTCTATTGAAGAGGCCGAGCTGGAAGCGCCGCGCGCAGGCGAAGTGCTGGTCGAGCTAAAGGCAGCAGGTGTTTGCCACAGCGACCTTCATCCGGCACGCGGCGACTGGCCTGCGCGCACTCCGCTCGTCCTGGGACATGAGGGCGCAGGCGTTGTGCGCGAGGTGGGCGATAGCGTCAAAGGCTTGCGCGTGGGCGACACCGTAGTCTTCTGCTGGGCACCTCCGTGCGGCGCTTGCCCGCCTTGTCTGGAAGGCCGCCCGGTGCTCTGCGACCGTCTGGAAAAGACGACTTATCGCAATCGTCTTCCGGCGGGGGGCACGCGGCTCAAAGCGCGCGGTCAGGACGTGGCGCATTTCAACGGCACGGCCTGTTTCGCGGATTTCGCGGTGGTAGCAGAAGAGGGCGCGGTTGCTGTCCCTGCGGATGTGGAGTTCGAGGCGCTGGCGACGCTTGGCTGCGCTGTCGTAACGGGCGTCGGCGCTGTGCTGAATGCAGCGCGTGTGGAAGCGGGCGCGTGTGTAGTGGTCGTCGGCGCGGGCGGCGTAGGGCTAAACGTTGTGCAAGGCGCAAGACTTGCCCTGTGTGAAAAAATCATAGCGGTGGATACGCGAAGCGTGCCGCTCAAGCTAGCGCTTGATTTCGGCGCGACCGACACAGTCGAAGCTAAAGATAATGTTGCGGAGCAGGTCTTTGAGTTGACGGGCGGGCGCGGTGCGGATTATGTCTTCGATACCGTGGGCATGCCGGAGACTTTAACGCAGGCGCTTCGTTTCGCGCGCAAGGGCGGCACAGTCGTGCTGACCGGCCTGTCGCGCACAGACGCTCGTGCCTCTTTCCCACTCTTTCCTTTCGTGATGCAGGAGAAGCGTCTTATCGGCTCGGTCTACGGCTCAGGCCAACCCTTGAAAGATATTCCGCGTCTGGTCGCGCTCTATAGAGAAGGGAAGCTGAAGCTTCACGAGCTAGCCACGCGCACTTACCATCTGGACGAAGTCAATGAAGCACTCGCCGCGCTCTCCTCCGGCGAAGGCGCGCGCGGCATCATCAAGTGGTAGCATCAGCTTTACGCCGCGCTCTATATATTCGGCTCAAGGATTAGTCTGCGGCGTGTTTGATCGAAGATTACTTTTTTGAAGCGGCGTAAAAGTTTGCCGCCGATGAAGCCTGCCTCTATGACGCTTGCGCTGTCGCCTTTCGTCGCTTGAGAGAAGTGTACGACCAGGTTGGCAAGGATGGTGCGCCCTATCTGAATACTTGTTGCCTTGCCTATTCGTATTTTACTTGTGCCGCCTATGCCTAAGGTAGATGCTTCTGTGGTCTCCTGCTTGGAGGTCAGCAGCCTGTGCCTGTTCACAAAGGGACTGTTAAAAAACAGCTCTGTATCCGCCCCACTATCAAGTAGTAGCATAGCGTTAATAGGAGCAAGTCCCGGCAGTATAACTCTGGCCGGAATATAAGGATTGTTGTCTATTGTACTGATGCGAATAATTTCGCCGCGCCCGCGATAGCGGTAGGTTCGTGGGTTATAAAGATTGATAACATGTTCTGCATAATCAATCTCGACCACAAACCGGCGCATGAAATCATAGCCTAGAAGTCCTGCTATAACTTGACCTGCAACGGGCGAAGAAAATTCCAGCGGCAGAACGCTGACTTCGCGCAGCACAAAATCAACTCCCGTCAGGTTGAATGCCACGTTTCTGGCGAAAGAGAGATCAACCGTCTCCTCTCCAGCACCGGCAGCCTGCACGTCGCCCTTAAGCTTAAGCTTGAGCGCTTTTGCCTGCTTCAGACTGATCATCGTTTGTTCGGCTCCGCTATCAAGCCCGAACCACAAAGGCTCTGAGCCGTTGACGCGAACACGTAGAAAAATATGACCCCCTGCGGAAATCTCAAACGGAATCCCTGAAGCTTTACGGCCTTCGGCAAAGCCTGATGCGGCATCATCGTTGGTGGCGCGGGAACTTCCCCATGCAGGAAAACATAGAAATGGAATGCTGAGGGCAAGCGCAAGCGAGCGCCATAAAGAACTGCGATGAAATTTCATGTGATTCCCCTTCGCAGTAACAAGTTTGAGCTTTAGACACCCGCCGGACAGCAAATGTTCCCGCTATAGTCATTTACGAATGGATACAGCCGATTTTCCAGCCCCGTTAGGGGCGTAATATTTATAGCCCAGGGCGTAAGCCCTGGGACACAAGTTTCATCAAATGCTATAAGCCCCGTAGGGGCGACATAATTTATGTCGCCCCTACGGGGCTGGAAAATTTTTACTATGGTCTTTCCCGGGGCTGACGCCCCGGGCTACATACATGCCGCCCCTAACGGGGCTGAAAGCAACACGACTAAAGCAACACGACTTCGGAAACAAGTCGCATCTTTACCCAACGAGCAGAACTTTACCGCTTCTTCCGGGACGCTCTGCGTGCTCTATGGCGTTGAGCACGTCTGCCAGCGGGTATTCGGCCTCGACGGGCGGCACTATTTCATTTGTAGCCATCAGGCGCAGCAGTTCCATTGTGACGACTTGTTGTCGTTCCGGCGGGGCTGTGCGAAACCATTCGCCGAGCCAGAAGCCGCGTATGGTCATAGAGGTGAAGATCATGCGACCGGTATCAACCGGCACAGGCTCCATAGAGAGTACTCCGTAGACGAGCATCACGCCGCCGCGCCCCAGTGCGCGCACGACTGCGCCACACGTCTCGCCTCCGACCGCATCGATCGCTTTGGTGAGTCCGGGCTTACCAGTGATTTCCCTGACGCGCTCCACAAGGTCTTCGTCCTCCGTGCAGATGACTTCGTCCGCGCCGAGCGTCTTCAATTCTTCAACCTGCTCGCGCCGCCGGACGACGTTAATCGTCTTGAAGCCGCTGTGCCGAGCAATCTGCAACACGACGCGCCCCAGGGTTGAACCGGCAGCCGTTTGCAGCAGCCATTCGCCCGGCTGAAGCCCCAACTCTTCGATTGTCATAATCCACGCCGTCAGAGGATTGACTATGAACTGGGCAGCCGTCTGGTCGCTGATGCTGTCAGGCACAGGGATAAGCTGACGCTCGTCGGCCAGCAAGTATTCCTGCCATGTGCCGGAAACGCCGAGCGGAATCACGCGTTGGCCGGGGCGTAGATTCTTTACACCTTCGCCGACAGCCGCTACTTCTCCCATGCCTTCCATGCCGGGTGTCGCCGGAAGCTTCGGCAAAGCACCGTAAAGCCCGCGCACCGTGAGCAGGTCGGAAGGGTTGATGGAGCGTACACGCAGCTTCACTAAAACCTGATTCGCTCCCGGCTCCGGCTGCGGCACGTCTTCAACTCTCAGCATCTCCGCCGGATTTCCAAACTCGTAAAATCTTACGCTCTTCATTGTTTCTCCCCGCGATGAATAAAAAAAGTTACGGCACTTAGGTCAGTACCGCAGGCGGTACTGACTATTAAAGCGCCGAGCGCTTTAGCACTTCCGCTTTATCCAGAAACGATAGTATCGCCTCGCTGGCCGCGTCCGTCTTATCGGTCATGAACCTGTGCCCCGCTCCGTGTAACAGTCGAAGCTCTGCGTTCGGGATGGCGCGTGCGAGTATGCGTCCGTTCTCAGTTGGAATCAATACATCGCTATCACCATGAATAATGAGCGTCCGCTTATAGAAGGATTGCAGGCGGCTGTGCGACCCTTCCCATGACATGATGGCTTGAAGCTGTGCCTGATAGCTTTCTCTTTTCAGAGGAGACCGCAGTGTGACCGCCAGGTCTTCCTCAATCAACGTGCGCGGCGTTGAAGCGTCGTAGTTAAAGGGTGCCGTCATCCAGAACCCTTCTTCGCGCGTCTTCACATCTTTAGCCGCAAGCGCGGTCAAGACTTCATTGGCCGCCCACACACCCTCTTTCCCTCCGCAGGATGTAGCCGCGAGGATGAACTGGCGAACTCTTTCCGGGTAACGCAAAGCAAACTCCTGAGCGATGAAGCCGCCCATAGAGAAGCCGAGCACATGCGCGCTCTCCACACCGGCGGCGTCCATAACGGCTGCCGCGTCCGCTGCCATCGTCCCGATTGAGTATGCCTCCACAGGAGCATCGCTCAGCCCGACGCCGCGATTGTCGAATGTTATAGTCCTGTAGCGTGCCGATAATGTAGGCAAGAGCCTGTACCACATGTCTGACGCAGACCCCAGCCCCATGATGAGCAGCAGCGGCTCGCCTTCGCCACGCACGTCCCAGTGAATCTTCGTCCCCTCATTCTCTACGTATGGCATGAATAAGTTCCCCTGCAACTAAGGTCAGTACCGCCTGCGGTAGCGGGCGGGTGATAGCGATGCAAAGACCCGCCCGCTACCGCAGGCGGTACTGACTTACGACTTCTAGCCGCCGAGCGCGACGCGTAGTGCTTCCGGTATTTCCGCAGGCTTGCCGTCCTGCATCACTACGACCGTCATCGTTCCCTCAATCGCTAGTTCTTCACCGGCATCGAAAACCTGATAGTCATATCTAATGGAGGTGCGGCCAAGCTTGCCGACTGTGAGCCGCAGGCGGAACGGGTCGTCGAGCGCGATGATGCGTCGGAACTGGCATTCAAGATGAACGCGCGGGAAGTCGTAATTCCTTCGCCTGACGGCGAGCGGCCATTCGACGCCGCGCAGCAACTCGCTCTCGGCCTCTTCTATTATCTCGAAGATGCGCGGGAAGTGTAGACGCCCTGCCGCGTCTGCATCTGCCCAGCGAAGGCGGCGCTTGAACTCAATTGAAGCAGCAGGCATGTATATTGTAGCGTCCCTCTAGGCTCGTTAAAAAGAAGGAGAGCCTTTCTTTACGGAGGCTCTCCTTGATTGGTTCAAATTCGCGCTCACCGGGTTAGAAGGTGAGGCGTACGCCGAACTGAAACTGTCGCTTGGGAAACGCCGAAGTAAACCCTAGCGGCTGACTGGGAGATAACGCAGGGTTGCCGCGCAAGTCGAACGGCGGGCCTATGACACCCACTACGTTATTAACGCTCGCATAGTTCGTACGGTTGAAGAGGTTGAAGCCTTCGGCCATGACTTGCAGGACAGCGTTCTCACTGAGCCTGAACGCGCGAGTCAATCGCATGTCGAAGCTTATGTAATTAGGCCCGATGCCGGTATTGCGCCCCGCCCCCGGCGGGCGGTCATTAGTGGAGTGCCGGTCGTTGTTGACGTTTGTCCCGGCCAGCAGATTGAAGGGACGCGAGCTGTTGTAGCGGAAAATCGGAGCGAGCTGAAAACCTGACAGGATGCGCGCTCCTAAGCTTGCGCCCTGTCCACCCTTCCAGGGACTCTCCAAGACCGCCGCGATGACTATCTTGTGCCGTTGATCGAAGGAAGAAAGCGCTCGCTCGGCGCGCAGGTCAGTCTGGTCGTTCGGCGAGAAGTCTGAATTGAAATCGGTTGATTCGTCTATAGCTTTACTGTAGGTGTAATTCGCCATCAGGCCGAAGTGATTACTGAAGCGCTTGTTGACTTCCAGAATTCCACCACGATAGAGCGCCGTCGCTATGGACGAATACACGTTTGTCTGTAACAGCAACGGGTTCACAAAGCAGGTGGTGATAGCCGCGCCCGCACACGGGAAGCCCGCAGCCGTGTTCCACTGTCGAATAGGGATGTTCGCAGGCCCTGCTGGCACAAAGGGCGCGGGCAGCAGGTTGGTATCAATGGCGATGGGGAGTTTGAGCGTGTGAACATATATGAAGCTGCCGGAAATCGAAAGTCCCTTAAGAACCTCACGCTCAATTCCAATCTCGCCCTGTAGCGAGTAAGGATTCTGGTAGCCGGGCTGGCCGCTGAAAATTACAGAGAGCGGCGGAGTCGGGCCTGTGTTGGTGATATTGATACCGAACTGCGTCAGATCAGCCGGTGTGATGCACGCAGCGTTGCCCGGCTGTGGAGTAGTGCAGGCAACTCTTCCCTGCGCAAAGAGTGTCTGGAAGATGAGCGCAGAGGTGAGCGCTGCGTTTCCGGGAACTCCTGTGAGCGGCACGAAGACCTGCGCAATCTGTCTTATGCCGTTTTCAATACCCAGAGTTCGCACCACGTTGGGAATGTTGTAATAGACCGGAGCGTAAAAAACTCCATAGCCGCCGCGAATCACAGTCTTGTGATCTTTGAACGGGTCCCAGGCGAACGAAAAGCGCGGGCCGAAATTATTCTTGTCCGTGTTCAGGTTGCCGTATTGCGAGTCCAGTTCGTACCGCAGGCCGAAGTTGAGCGTCAGGTTAGGACGAATGTTCCAGGAGTCCTGCCAGTAAAAGGCTGTAAACGGTCTGGTGTTGGCGTCTATCGGATCGCCAAAGCCCTGCTGGTAGAACTGTGGCAGACCAAGAGAGACAGACTGAAGCGAATTTATGGTTGCAGGATTAACTCCTGCCAGCCCGCACGCCGCAGGAGCCTGCAAGCATGTGCTGAGTAGTCCGCCCGGCAGATTGCCGAATACGAACCGTCCGGGGAAGAAGGTGTGCGACTCCGTATGATTGCCGCGGAACAACTCGAAGAAACCCATCTTCATGGTGTGGCGACCGCGAATGATGGTGAGGTTGTCTGCGAATTCATAGCGGCGCAGGATGGAATAGTTGGGTAGGAAGATATTGGTTCCAAGGCTCGCAAAGCCGGGAATATCGAGTCCAACCTGGCCTTCCACATTAGTGGGCACTCTAAAGCTCACGTAGCCCCACTGCACGCGCGCTTCGTTCGTCATGCGCGGGCTGAAGACGTGGAACCATGTGCCCTGTAGAGTGCTGTCATAAGTGCGTATGGAACTGCCACGCGAAAAACCTGTCAGCGATTGCACATCCGGATTCTGCTCCACATCATTTACATAGCTGTAGCGGATGAATGCCTGATTCTTTTCGCTGAACTGGCGATCCAGTCGAGCGGATGCCCAGTATTCGCGCGTGTCGAAGTTGAATAGCCCGCCGTTACTCTCAAACTGATTGACTAGGAACGTATTGCGCGCGATCTGGCCTGCGCTCAGACCCGTTGTTGACGAGACAGTCAAAGCGCTGGTAATTAAACCGGCGCAGGTGGCGGCAGGTATAGGTGCTTGTCCCGGTACGCATGGCACGAGCGCGGCACCTCTTGCCGCGAGCGCGTTGATAATCGCCGCCTGATTGTTAGACGCATCAGTCTGCGGGCGAAAGATATTGGTGTTCGTCAGCAGGGGGACTGCATTCTGCGCATTCTGTCGCAAGCCCTCAAAAGCCAGAAAAAGGAATGTTTTGTCTTTCTTAATCGGGAAGCCAAAGGTTGCGCCAAATTGCTGGCGACTCAAAGAATCCTTTAGTGGTAGACCTTGAAGGTCGGCTGCGGCGGGATTGAAAACCTGACCCGGTGCGAGCGCCTGGCTGATGGAAAACGGGTTGCGCGCGTCAAACGCATCGTTACGGAAAAAGCCGTACAGGCTGCCATGCCTCTGGTTGGTGCCGGACTTCGAGACGATGTTGATGGATGCGCCGCTCGCACCGCCCAGCTCAGCCGTGTAGTTGCTGCGGTTAATCTGAAATTCCTGCACAGCATCCTGGCTCAAGTTTAATCTGACGCCGCCGGTGTCGTCGTTGAACTCGCCGCCGTCCACCGTCACACTGTTGCCGCGACCATTGCTGCCATAGAATGAAAGCCCGCTTTGCGGCGTCTGTTTGACTCGGAAGTCCTGGTCACTGGCAAGCCGTGTGGAATCTGTAACGCCCGGCGCAAGCAACGTGTAGGTAAGATAGTCGCGGCGATTAATCGGCAGGTCACGAATGTACTTCTCTTCGATAGTATTGGCCTGCTGTCCCTGTGTCGTGTCCACCACGAGCGGTGTGGCATCTACAGTGACTTCGGTTCTTACCCCGGCCAGTTGCAACTGGAAATCCGCAAAGACTGTCTGCCCTATGGAAACGGTCACGTCCTTCCTGATTGCCGTCTCAAAGCCGCGCAGCTCTGCGCTCACGTCGTAGGTCGCGGGCGCAAGTCCAGTCACCTGATACTGGCCTGTTTCATCAGTCGCAACTGTGCGCCGCAAGCCTGTCTGTGTTCCCAGTACAGTCACTGATACGTTTGGCAAGGTTGCGCCATTAGGGTCTTTCACGATGCCCCTGATATCTCCAGACGAGCCTACGCCCTGTGCGCGAGCACTGCCCAGTAGTAGCAGGCATAGCAAGAGAGACCCGAATAAGCTGACGAACTTCCTCATAAGACCTCCTTCAAGCTTCACAGAGAGAGATAGCGCAGCAGGTTGATAAGAATGCCGATGCTTCGATGGCCTACGAAATCAGGGAGACAGATGCCAATTGATTAACCTTGGAAAAGCTAATTGACAAAGCCCTAAAGCGGGATATGATACTTACCGAACGGTCGGTAAAGTAGCACCGGGCCGCAAAAACGTCAAGCTTTTGTTCCGGCCTTTACTGGCGGCTTATCTCTTTGTTCTCGTTCCCAACAAATTACCTTTCCTTGAGAGGCTCAACTTCATGAAGCAGGAGCGTGGAAGCGTCTGGTTTGTCTTATGGGTCTTGTTCGCCATCAACACCATGAACTTCTTCGACCGGCAGATTCTGGGCGCGGTCGGCGAGGCTGTGCGCAGGGAATGGGGAATGAGCGACGGGGCTATGGGCGCGCTCGGCACGGCCTTTACGCTGCTCTACGCTCTGGTAGGAGTGCCCTTGGGACGCCTCACGGATAAAACCGGGCGCAAGTGGATTCTTTCCGCAGGGGTCTTTGTCTGGAGCCTGACGACCGCTTTGTCCGGCTTCGCCAGAAACTTCTGGCAGCTTTTCGGACTGCGCCTCGGCGTAGGTGTGGGCGAGGCAGCGTGCGCGCCTGCCGCAACCTCCCTGATAGGCGACCTCTTCCCTGCGAACCGCCGTGCTAAAGCCCTCTCGATTTTCATGCTCGGTCTGCCCGTCGGCGTGGCCTTGAGCTTCGCCGTGAGCGGGACGATTGCGCGCACCTACGGCTGGCGACCCGCGTTCTACGTGGCGGGCATTCCGGGGCTGCTCTGCGCTCTGGCTGTGCTCTTTATACGTGAGCCGCAGAGAGGCGCGACCGAAGCGCACAGGATAGGTGGACACAAGAGAGAAGGCTCGCCCTATCGTCTGGTGCTCTCAATCCCGACTATGCGCTGGCTCATCATTTCCGGTGCGCTGCATAACTTCAACATGTACGCCATCGGCTCGTTTCTGACGCCGTTCCTGATGCGCTATCACGGCTCGGACATACGCAGCGCCAATTTCATTTCGATGGTGGTCTACGGATTATCGGGTGCGCCGGGTCTTATAGTGGGCGGCATCGTTGGCGATGCGGTTATGAAGCGACATGCGAACGGGCGCTTGATTGTCGGCGCGCTTGCCATTCTCTGCTCGGTTCCTTTTCTGTATCTGGCGCTTGGGAGGCCGGGCGGAGAGACGATTGGATTCATGATCCTGATGGGGACGGGCTGTGCGCTGATGTACGCCTACTACTCTACAGTGTATTCGACCATTCAGGATGTGATTGAGCCAAGCTTGCGCGGGACGGCGATGGCGCTCTACTTCTTCGCTATGTATGTCTTGGGCGCATCGCTCGGCCCATACGGGACTGGGGTTGTGAGCGACTTCTTCACCATGCGCGCGGCAAGAGCTGGCGGGGACTTGGGTTTCACACAGCAGGCGCTCGAACCCTTCCGCGCCGCAGGGCTTCACACGGCCATGTACATCATCCCGGCGCTCGGCGTGTTGTTAACTCTGGTCTTGTTCGCCGCTTCGCGCACAGTGACAAAGGACATGGAGAAATTACAAAGCTGGATGCGCGAGCGGGTTGGCGAAGAGTAGTGGTTTAGTTTGAAGTTGAGTGTAAGGAAGATTGGTCTTCACCACAGAGACACAGAGAGCACTGAGGAAGCACGGAGGATTGAATGATGTTCAACTCTCTGTGCAATCTCTGAGTCCTCTGTGTCTCTGTGGTGAAAATCAATTTGCCTCACATTCAACTCTCATCTGAACCACTACCTGACGAAGACTCAGTTTGACGATTGCTTACGTTTCTGAAGCCTGGAAATCTGCCCGCCGGACAGCTTGTCCAGCACGGTCATATAATTTTCGGGGACGGCGCGATGTATTACGTCGATGATGCGCGCATCTGTACCTATGAGGATGCGTTTCGAGCGCCGTTTAATGCCGCGTATAATCTGGCGCGCGGCTTCGTCGGCGGTAGTGCGCGAAACTTTCGCATGAAACGCAACGCTCTCTTCCTTTGCTGCCTGGTCAGCCTCAGCGCCGAGTCTTCCGCCACGCGCTATGTTCGTCGCCACCCCTCCCGGATGAACGCAGGAGACGGCGATGTTGGTGTCTTCCAACTCGTGGCGCAGCGATTCTGTAAATCCACGCACGGCAAACTTGCTGGCGCTATAGGCTGCGTTGCCCGGAGGCGCGACCAATCCGAAGACGCTCGACACATTGATGACGTGCGCCGCCGATTGCTCGCGCAAGGCTGGCAGAAACAGTTTCACGCCGTAAACCGTTCCCCAGAAATTAATATTCATCAGCCACTGTAAATCTTCAATCGAGACTTCCTCGACCGTGCCGAAGAGCGAGACCCCTGCGTTATTAATCAAATGCGTGACGCGCCCGTGCTCGGCAACCACGGCGGCTGCAAACTCCTGCATCTCTTTATAGTCTGCGACATTCAGGACATGCGTTGTGACTCGCGTGCCGGAGTTCAACAGCAACTTCGCAGTCTCGCTCAACCCTTCGGCATTGATGTCGGCGATTGCCAGTCCGGCTATTCCCTCGGCTGCCAGACGCACACACAGCGAGCGCCCTATACCACTGCCTGCGCCCGTCACTACGGCGATGCTCTCTTTGGTCAAGCTCATAAGATGAAAATGAAGGACAGGATACGGAGCGTAAATGCGTGAGACTTACGCCGCTCAACATGCACGCTCTGTCCAAAATCCATTTGCCGTCAGTAGACCTGTAAATCAGGTTTCGATGGAATCTTTAGCTCCGGCTGAGCGGGGCGTTGCGGTTTCAGCTTTTTACGCAGCCTGCGCTCGCGCCCCACGAGGAGCGGCATGGTGTAATTGGCTATGCGCATCTGCCGCAATGCTTTAATAGGATTGACCAGATGCGAGCTAGGCAATTTCGCGCCGGATTCTTTCATCACCAAGCCGATGGGCAGTTCCATTTGATTCTGCAACTGAATCATTCTGGCAATCAACTTCGAGCCGGGCGTGAGCAGCGGCCCGATGCCGTAACGCGTCTGCCGCGTGCCTATAATGTACAGGTGCCTGTATTCGGGCAGCACACAGCTTGCGTAAAGCATAGCCAGATTGCCGTCCCTGACCGTCACCATGCCTTCGGGCAAAAACGGAAAACTGACGTAAAAGCCCGTCGCGCAAATGATGGTATCGAACTCCGTGCTTGTGCCGTCAACGAAGTGAACAGTGTTGCCTTCGAAGCGTGCAACGTCCGGGCGAGGATTGATGCGCCCGTGCTTCAGGTAATGCAGGACTTCCGTGCTGATGGTCGGGTGCTTCTCAAAGATTTTGTGATCCGGGCGCGGCAGGCCGTAATCTTCATAGCGGCCTACGACCACGCGTATCAGCCCGCGCAGGATAAGGCGTTGCAGCCACACCGGAAGATGCATCACAGGGGATTCGACTATGGGCTTGCCCAAGAGAGTCTTGGGCATGAACCAGTAGCCGCGTCGCAGGCTCATATGAGCGCTTGAGCTGACGCGTGCCGCCTCCGAAGCAACATCGCATGCAGAATTGCCGCCGCCGATTATCAAGACTCTCTTCCCGGTCAACTGCTCCGGCCCCTTGTAATCCTTCGAGTGCAGGTACTCGCCTGCGAACTCGCCCTCGTAATTCGGAAATCTCTTGTGCCAGTGATGGCCGTTGCAGACAAGGACGCCCTTGTACGTGCGTCGCTCGCCCGTCGCCAGCTCCACATCCCATAGCTCATCTGCGCGCGGGCTGACAATCGTCACCTTGGAATTAAATTCTATGTTCGGATAAAGATCGAAGTGCGACGCGTAAGCGCGCATGTAATCTAGTATCTGCTGGCCGCTCGGAAATTCAGGATAATCCGCAGGCATAGGATAGTCCGTGAACTCTGTTGTCTTGCGCGAAGAGATGATGTGAACAGTACGGTAGACGCCGTGATACCAGTTGCCGCCAACATCTGCGTCCGCCTCTACCTGTTCATACGCGATGCCCGCTTCTTTAAGCGCGCTGGCGTGTGCCAGCCCGCACGGGCCTGCGCCTATAATCAGCATCGAATCGCTTCTGTACGGCATCGCATATTCTCCTCTAACCGGAGCTATCTTACGTTAGATTTCGCTTGAAGATAATCCGCCTTGCCAACTTCTCATTTCGAGATGATGTAATAGCACCCTGCCGCTGTTTGTCAAATACTTCAGCTCCCTTCACACCCTCACGCACGATGTTCAGGCACAGTGCCCGATTTTCGCCTTCTACAGCGGCTCGCACTCATCTGAGAACTGCTATATTTCGTATGATCGGGACAGAGGCCGAGCACTTTACAAAAATTTACGAGGGCCTTGACCGAGTCTTTACGTTGCTTGAGTTGAAAGAGAGGTAAAAGAAGAGATTCGTAAGAAATTCTGTCGGCAGGCAACATCCACAATTTTTTAAGGCTCTAAGTTTCATGAAGAAAATCACAGTTGTCGCCGGTTTTCTACTCGCGCTGATTTATTCGTCCTCCGTGCTGTATGCCCAGTCAGGACGCAATCGCAGCGGCCAAAGTATAAATAGCTCAGGTTCTACCACCGCCGCACCGGACGCCACTGATTCGACAATAGTGGGGACAGACGGGCAGGGCGAGACGGTCGAAGGCGATGTGCTTCGTATTGATACCACACTGGTGACGGTGCCCTTCAGCGTCAAGGATCGCAACGGCAGGTACATTCCAGACCTCAGACGCGAGGACTTCCGCGTCTTCGAGGAGGGCGTCGAACAGAAAATCACCTACTTTGCCACGGTTGACCAGCCCTTCACGGTGGTTCTGGTCATAGACACCAGCAACTCCACAAACTTTAAACTCGAAGACATACAGGATGCGGCCATCGCTTTCGTCAATCAACTGCGCCCGGAAGACCGTGTTATGGTCGTCTCTTTCGATGACAGCATTAATGTGCTCAGCGAGCCGACTAATGATTTTGATAAGTTGACTAAAGCCATACGCCGCACGCGAACGGGCGGAGGCACACGCCTTTATGATGCTGTAGATCAGGTTATCAACAAGCACCTCAAACGCATCACGGGGCGTAAAGCCGTAGTCCTGTTCACGGACGGAGTGGATACTACAAGCCGTCGTGCGACTTATGAGAGCACCGTTCGGGATGCAGAAGAGTTGGACGCGCTTATCTATCCGGTGGCGTACGACACACGCGATAGTATGGGTTCAATCGGAGGGGGCACGCAAATCCCCCTGCCCGGCGGGCGAGGCGGCATCATTATCGGCACACCGTTCCCGCGTATGCCGGGGCCTACGGGTGGCGGAAGAGGCGGCGGCACAACGCAAGGGGAATACAGGCGTGCCAGCGCGTACTTGAGCGAGCTTGCGCAGAAAACCGGAGGCCGCGTCTATAACGGTAGCTCCAGGGTAGGTCTGTCGCAGGCGTTTGCATGGGTTGCCGAAGAACTGCGCCGCCAGTACAGCCTTGGCTACTATCCAAGGCCGCAGGGACAGGAAGGTCAGCGGCGGCAGATAAAGGTTCGCGTCAACCAGCCTAGCCTGGTAGTGAATGCGCGCGATAGCTATATCTACTCGCAAAAGAAGACGGATGCCACAGGAACGAAAGAGCCGCCGACAAAGACTGATTCTCAGGGGCGTCAATTAAGGGAATCACGTTAGTGTGATTGCATGTTAACGTGAGGCGCGATATAAGAGGGAAGAATGATAGCCCCTGAAAGGGGCGATAGATTGTAGCCCACGGCGTGAGCCGTGGGAATCAAGCTTCAAAGTTAAAAGCCCCTGAAAGGGGCGAAAGATTCTCAAGTCGAGATTTCTTTCGCCCCTTTCAGGGGCTAAGAGGATAGTCTGCTTATGTCGCGCCTCACGTATGTTAAGCTTAAGATCGGCTTTTAACGGGCAGGCGAATCTCAATCAGGAAGCCTCCTTCTGGAAGGTTCTCGGCGGTGATAGTGCCGTCGTGAAGGCGTATGGCGCGCTCTGAGATGGCTAGCCCTAGACCCGTTCCTCCGGATTCGCGGTCGCGCGCCTCTTCGACTCTGTAGAATGGCTTGAAAATATCGGCGAGCATCTCTTCGGGTACGCCCGTCCCGAAGTCGCGCACGCGTATCAATGCATATTTACCGCCGCCGTTCTCCCGGCATTGAAGACTGACCTCCACGGTCGTCCCTTCCATCGTGTAACGCACTGCATTACGCACAACATTTTCTATGGCGCTTCTGAGCAGAGCGCCCGCGCCGATTGTTCTGCACTCGTCGCAGACTGTGATGCGAACAGCCCTGTGGTCATTGCGTGCCTCGAAGTCTGCGTCCGCGACAACCTCGCGCACTACCTCTGCCAGATCAATCCGTTCATGTTGAAATCCATTGCTGCTGCTTTCCCGGCGCGTCAGCACCAGAAGCTGGCTAATCATTTCGCTCAGGCGATTCGATTCAAGCTCAATACGCGAGAGAGCGCTGGCCGCATCTGCTCCGGCGCGCTTGCGCGCTAAATCAAGCGCCACGTTGAGCCTGGCTAGCGGCGAGCGCAACTCGTGCGAGATGTCCCTGAGCAGACGCTGCTGAGCCATCATCAAAGTCTCTATCTTCGACGCCATCGCGTCGAAGTCATGACCCATGGCCGCCAGCTCATCGCTACGCCTTCCCAGCATAGGGCTGACACGCGCAGAGAGATCGCCGCCCGCCACCCGCCTTGTCACCTCTCGTAATTTGACTACGGGCGAGACAATGTAGCGCGCCAGCAGATAACAGAGAAGCCCTGCGGTCAGGACTACTGCGAGCAGGCGCAGGACGAATGCGGTCGTGCTTTCCCCCAGAAGAAAATTGAACGGCCCGAAGAGTGGTCTGGGCGGCCTTGGGGAGCCGGGCGAGTCACCCGGCGGGCGCGGGGGGCCTAGCGGCAAGACACTGACAAATACATACCTGCCTCCATCGCGCGCTGGCACAGGCTTCGCTTCTATGACCATGCCCCCGCCCAGCATTTTGGAAGCCGGATTGCCGGAGCGGGCAGCGCGCAGCGCCAGCTCTCTCTCTTCCGGTGCAGCATTCCTGCCGGATAATTCTGTGCCGCCGGAGTCAAACAGGTATGCACGAATGTTCGCATCTCGCTCAACCCGCTCAAGGAAAGAGCTGAGACCCGCTGCGCCTTCACGCTCGAAGGTGTCTACGGCGGTGCGGGAGTAAGCAGAGACGATGGCTTCTATGAACTGCGGGGGGCGTGGCACAGGCTCTGAGCGCGTCAGGTAAGACGTGATGGCAAGCGCCGCTATGACCAGCACCATAGCGAGCCAGAACCATAAGAATACTTTTAAGAAGAGACTGCGCATTATGAAAGAGATTGATTCATCGGTTCATCTCTTCATTGATTCAATGAGCCGATGAATCAATGAAGAAATTCCTTTCTTCATCCTGTTGCCGCCTCTGCAATCCTGGCGTAGATGTAGCCCACACCGCGCACCGTCTTGATGCGCTCGACTTCATTGATGCGATGACCAAGCTTCTTGCGCAGGTGGCTGATGTGCATGTCTATGCTGCGGTCAAGCGGAGAGAGGGTGCGTCCCAACACTGCTTTCACCAGCTCTTCTCTGGTCACGATGCGACCGGCTGACATGAGCAGTAATATCAAAACTTCGTACTCTACGTTTGTCAGCTCCATGGTCTCTCCCGCACGTCGCACACGGCGCGTTCCCGTCTCGACTTCCACATCGCCGACCGTTATGTATTCGGGCAAAGCTTCAGGCTCGGAAGGTTGTGCAAAGGCTTCTACAGTATCCAGCTTGACCCGTCGCAGGATTGAGTTAATTCGCGCTATCAGCTCACGTGGATTGAAGGGTTTCGGCAGATAATCATCCGCCCCGATTTCAAGGCCGACGATACGGTCTACGTCTTCGCCGCGCGCCGTCAGCATCAGAACGGGCGTGCTCGAAGCTTTGTCCTGCGCACTGCGAATCTGCCGCAGCACCTCGAAGCCGTTCATCCCCGGCATCATCACGTCAAGCACGACCAGATTGAACTCGCCGGAGAGCGCACGCGTCAAACCTCTGGCACTTATGCTGGCGGTTTCGACACGGAAACCCTCTTCTCTTAAAAGCTCGCCGACCAGCTCGCACAACTCTTTATCGTCATCAATAATTAAGAGCGAATCCAACGAATATCATCCTTTCTCAAATGGCTTGAACTCTACGGACGCCCGAATCAATTCTACATTCTACGTCATCGCCACCCTTTAGTTTGTAAAGAATTGTCAACCGGGTGAGCCTTATTATACGTCTCATTGCCTGACCTTTCGTTGCTTTACAAAACTTTACACTCGGTTGGCACAAACTTTACTAAACTTTCCGCGCCTCATGCGTCTAACTCAATTATAAAGAGCCGAAGAACGCTCTCGTGCAGAATATTAAAATGTAGAAGGGAAGAAGAGAGATGAGATTAACTGGAAGAAAGAAGATCGGCCTGGTTGCCACGCTGGTCGGCGCGCTACTGATGTTGGCCGCGGTCGTAGGGTTTGCGCAGCAGGGCGGGCCGCAGGAAGGCCCCCCTCCGGGTGGCCCACGCGGTGAGAGAGGGTTCGGCCCGCGTGGCGGTGGCGGCCCCGGCGGCCCCATCCCGTTCCTGCGTGACCTGAACCTGACCGATGCCCAGAAGGCGCAGGTCAAGCAGATAGTTGATAACTTCGAGGCGAGCACCAAAGAGTTGCGCGAGAAGATGCGCGGCCTTCGCGGTGGTGAAGCTGACGTGCTGAAGGACGGAACGTTTGACGAGGCGGCGGTGCGCTCTGCTGCACAGGCACGCGCGAGCATAGACGTTGAGATGGAAGTTGCGCGCGCACGCATGATGTCGCAGGTCTACGGCGTCTTAACGGCTGAGCAGAAGGCCAAGATTGCGGAGCGACGCCAGCAGTTTGAGCAGAAACGCAAAGAGCGCGAAGCCGAGCGCGGCGCAAAGCCAGAAGACAACCAGTAAGCTTTAGCCGCCCCTGACGCTGCGCGTTGTATCAAGCAGGGTAGTTTTCTACTGATGTGGGGCGCGAAGAGATTCTCTTTTCGCGCCCTCTTTTATCTTAATATGGAATCCATCAAAACATTCCCCGCATACTCAGGCCATGCGAGCGAGAAGAGAGACGCGCTTGCGGCGACGGATTATGAGCTTGCACAGAGAGCTTCCAAGGGCGAGATGGAAGCTTTCGAGCAGCTCTATGTGAAATACAGCAGGCGCGTTTTCAGCATCTGCCTGCGCATGATGCAATCGCCCGCAGAGGCGGAAGACCTGTCGCAGGAAATATTCGTCGCCCTGTTCGGGAAGCTCGGCGGTTTTCGCGGCGAGTCTGCATTTGCAACATGGCTGCATCGACTGACGGTCAATCATGTGCTGATGCACTTTCGCAAAGGACGTGTGAGAAGAGAGCGAATCACCGACGATGGAGAGACGCCCGTGGAGATTGTAGAGGGGACTGCGAATCCTGCACGCATGGCTATACTGGATCGCATTGCTCTGGATTCTGCCATTAAACAGCTTCCGCCAGGCTATCGCGTGGTCTTCATCCTTCACGAAATCGAAGGCCATGAGCATCATGAAATCGCAGAGATAATGGGATGCTCTATAGGCACATCAAAGTCACAGCTTCATAAAGCTCGTATGAAGCTCAGGCGCTTGCTCCGTTCAGTTAATTAGAAGAAGTCGTGCGGCGGGCTGTTAATTTTCCCCTCCTTTTTCCCGGCAGCCATGTTAGGCTTGCAAGCTATGAGAGACGGACTGCCAGCCACAGGTCGCAAGCTTCGCGCCTTCGTTAATATCCCAACCTACATGGGGCACTCTAATATACACACTCTGACCATCACCAACATCAGTTTGAGCGGCTGCTTTCTCAGGACAGATATGTGGCTGGATGCAGGCACAAAAGTTTCACTCGGAGTGCCGCTTGAGGGCGGAAAGATTCTGGAATTAACAGGTATGGTTGTGCGCCAGCATGACGAGCCTAAAGGTTACGGAATCAGCTTTCTCGCTCTGCCGGATGAAGAGAGAAAGGAACTGGCTTTGTTGATAGCAGAGACGCTTGAACAGTAACCTTTGCAACAAACTCGCAAAGCCCCTGAAAGGGGCGGAAGAATTTAGCCCATGACGTAAGTCATGGGAATTGAGCATAGCGAAAATTTCAAAGCCCCTGAAAGGGGCGAAAGAAATCTCGACTTGAGAATCTGCGCGCCCCTTTCAGGGGCTTTTAACTTTGAAGGCGGCTTGATTCCAAGGCCCAGCGCCGTGGGCTACATTCTGTCGCCCCCTGACGGGGGCTTGTTTCATTCGTCCCTGTTTTAGACCCGTCCATCACAAAATAGTTCAGCTTTATGCTGCGGAAGTGAGAACTTTGCGTCGTGGCTATTTGTGTGAGCGTTATAATCTGACTACGCAATCTGGTGAGAATAAGAAGTGATGAAGCGAAACAGACAAAAACAGTGGACGCGAAAATGTGATGTGGACGCAGCCCGGAATCTGAATCTTCCCATTCCGACGCAGATAATCTCGAATGAAGAGTTTGCTCCTCCCGCTCAGTCGGACGAGCAGAAACTGGTCGAGCACAGGCTGCTTGAAATCGCCGACCAAAGCGCGAAGAGCTTGAACATTTCTCGTCGCCGGTTTCTGGCTTCGAGCGGGGGCATGGCGGCGGCCTTTCTGGCTATGAACAGCGTCTTCGGCAACTTCTTCAATGTCGAAGCCGACGAGTTGTTTGAAGTGGCCGCGACACAGGAGAAGTTTCCGAAGCAGCAGTTCATCTTCGACATACACACGCATCACGTCGCCGCCGGAAAACAGATCAGCGTACCGCCGCTCCTGCGTTATAGAGACGCGGGCGCGGCATGGGGCAACAAAGGTTTGGAGGGGCGCGACCACAAGTGGCAAGACCTGTACCTTGCAAACTATATCAAGGAGATGTTCCTTGACAGCGACACAGTGATGGCTGTCATCACTGGGCTTCCTGCCAGAACAGATGCTGACAATGTTCTGCCGCCCGCCGAGATGATTGAAACTAGAGCCGAAATCAACGGGCTGGCTAAATCGCGCCGCATCATCGCGCACGGGCTTTTCTCGCCCGACTTAGGCCGTCTAGATATGGAAGAGATGCAGCGACAGCACGAGCGTTTGAAGGTTGAAGCATGGAAGGGTTATCCGGGACAGCCCCTTGCAGACGGCAGCACCGGGTGGTGGATGGATGATGAAAAGGTGGCTTATCCGGCCTACGAGTATTCAAGAAAGATTGGAATAAAAAACATCTGTGTGCATAAGGGTCTGCCGCTTCCCGGCTGGGATTTGGAGCATAGCAGCACCAAGGATGTGCCGAAGGCCGCGAAGGATTTTCCAGACCTGAATTTCCTGATTTACCACGCGGGCTTCAAAGGTGTCGCGGGTGTACGTGAAGCCGCCGCCGCCGGTTTCAAAACCAAGCCTGCGATTCCGTGGGTTTCCGATTTATGCGAGGCGCGCAAACGCGAAGTGAAGATGACGAACGTTTACATGGATTTGGGCACGACGTTCGGCATGACCGTCATCACGCAGCCGCTGCTTTGCGCTTACCTGCTCGGAATGATGATAGACGCTTTTGGCGAAGACCATGTGCTGTGGGGAACGGACTCGATCTGGTGGGGCAGCCCGCAGTGGCAGATAGAAGCATTTCGCCGCCTTCAGATGCCGGAAGATTTGATAAAGCGCTTCGGCTTCAAGCCGCTCACCGACAGGGTTAAGGAAAAGATTCTGGGCTTGAACTCTGCACGCGTGTACGGCGTTGACGTGAAAGCAAAGATGAACGCTATCCCGTCGGATTACGTCACGCGGCTGAAAGAAAAGTATCGCGCCGAAGGTGCGCAGCCCTCAAACACGCAGTACGGGTGGGTGCTGGATTAAAAGATATAGTAGTTGGTTAATGTGAAGATGAATGTGATGAAAGAAGCAGCTCACCGCCGCAGACGCAGAGAGCGCAGAGGGTTAGTCTGTACCGCCTGCGGTAGCGGGCGGGTGATAACGTTGCAAGAGACCCGCCCGGCTTAAGCAGGCGGTACTGACATGGACGCAATATCCGCCCTCTCTGCGTTGAGTTCCACTTGACCCTGCTCTCAACTCCAAATCGGCGCACTACCCATCGTCTCTATGCACTATGTATTGAGTGTCAGGCGGCATGCAGGCTATGGCTTTTCTTAAGAAGGTCGGATAGAGAACTACATCTTCAAGGCGCTCGATTGGATACCATTCAAAAATGAGTGGGACGCCATCATCTTCTGCTGCAAATGGCTCGTTCTGAGATTTCAAGGGCGCGTCGTCGGGTAAGGAGACATCGAAATAGAATGATATTTCGTGGAATTGCTCATCCCGGTAAGTAAAAAAGTTCTCGACCACCCAGATGAGCCTTCCGACCTCTGCCGTGACGCTTAACTCTTCAGACATCTCTCGTGCCAGCGCGTCCCTGGCAGACTCTCCGAACTCTACCCTTCCGCCCGGAAGCGCCCAGAAGTCGTCCCTTTCGTCATGATGTATCAGTAGGCGCTGCCGGTCTATGATGACGCCGACGGCTCGGCAGCTAAATCGTCCCTTTGAATGTTTGAAAGTAAGCATTAATAAAGTACTGAGTACTGAGTGCCGAGTACTGAGCAAGATGATTTTCTTTTACTCATCACTCAGTACTCAGCACTCATCACTTCTTTTACTGCCCATGCATGGCACGCGTGAAAGCAGGCATGTTCCGCTTCCTCCAACGGCAGCCAGTCCAGCTCATGCTCGCCCGCGCCGTCCGTTGCCTCATCCGTGAATTCGCCTGTGAAGAAGATTGCCTGCATCCTGTAATGCCGGTCGTCCGTGGAAGAGTAGAAGTATTGAATGGCCTCGCCGATAGGGCGAATCAGCCGCACGCTTCGCGCCAGTTCCTCGCGAACCTCACGGGTGATTGTATCTTCCGGCGATTCGCCCTTGTCGGCTCCGCCACCCGGCAGAAAATGGCTGTGCTTCCCCCTGACCAAAGCAACCTTGCCATCGTCGTTGTAGATTACCACGTAGGCTGCACGCCTCTCTGTGTAATCAACAAACGACTTTTGGGAACCGAACGTGTGCGTCTCTACCATGATTGCTTTCTACAGCTTCACTTCGGCTGCCGCTTCTTTCAGGAGGCGATTGAAATCTTCAACACTTCCTGCGCCCTTATCAAGCACTGCCCTGTAAATCATGTCGCTGGTCACGGTATCGCGGTACTCTGGCCGCCGCCAGTATGCTTCTTTGATGGTGAGTATGATGGAACGGGTCTCTGCCGTCAGCCTTTCAATCATCTCTTTCACATAAAGCGCGTGCTGCTCGTAGCCCGCCGAATCCAGAAACCACACATCCAGCTTCCATGCCCCCTTTCGCTCATCCCCTAACTTGATGCCCCAGTAAAGTCCATTCGGCTCGTCCCCTACATTATTAGTAAAGCGGGACTTCTTCGCCGCTAGACGTTCGGTCAATTCATAGCCGACCTCAAACGCTCGCTTCAGGTCATGCTGAGGGTCAAGGACATATATATCCAGATCGCGCCAGCACATCAGGTCATAGCCGTAGCTGCCGCCTATAAACCACTCCGTATAACCGGCAAGCAGTTCCGGTAGGCGGCATTCATGAATCAGCAAATCTGCCGCTCTCTTTAATTCCGCGTTGTCCATTCGATAAAAGAGTAGTTCTAGTCCTTGCCGACCAGGCTGAGCTTCCATGCTCGTATGCGCCCGATGTTACGTGCTTCGACCGGCTCCATCTCATGGAAGCCGTCTTGCGATTCCTCGTTGAATTTTTGAAAGAGAGAGTTGCTGACGACGATTTCATCCGGTTTGGCGTTGGAGCTGAGACGCGAGGCCGTGTTAATAGAGTCTGCGATGGCTCCCATGTGCGCGCGACTGAAGGGGCGCAGAGATAGAATGTGCAGATCGCCTATCGCCATGCCTATGTGGCATCCGCCTGCGATTTGCAGGTGGTCTATCTGTCGCTGCCATTCATTCGAGACGGAATTGCCTATGTCTATCAGAGCCTTCGCGCAATCGAGCGCGGCCTGAATGTAATTCTCTCTGCGGTCTGGGACGCCGAAGAGCGCGAGCACGCCGTCTCCCAGGAATTGATAGAGCATACCTCCCGAATTGGTCACCTGATAGCGTGCTTTCGAGTAGAAGGACGTGAGCACGTGGCGCACAACTTCATCATCGCGCGTGTCGCGCACGTAGCTGGAAAAGCAACTGAGGTCTGCGAAAATCGTGACGACGCCTTTATATAAACCCGGCGGTAGAATCATGCGCGGCGTGTCGTGCGCGTCGCGCAGGCTACGCAGTAACCAGAAGCCGAAATGCCAGAGCAGCGCCGATTGCAGTGAATCGTTGGTGAAGGATTCGCCAAACGCGTGCATGCCCTTGGCTCTGTCAATCGCATCGCGAATGCCCGTCAGATTCTCTTCCGCCAGAGAATCTATGCGCAGGTCGAACTGTTGCGAGATTAAGGAAAGCAATTTTTCTTCAGTCCAGATTTCCAATGCCAGCTCAGGATAGAGCCGCTTTTTTATCTCTGCTTCCGTCTCAGGCCAGTTCTCACAGCACCCGGAGTCAATAATGAGCACCAGCTTCGAAGCGCCGCTGTTGGCTTCCGTACGCGTGCCGTATTTGCGCTCCAGATGTCTGATTACCTTGTCGGGCGGATACCCGTACTTGATCTCTACAAAATAAGGCTGTGCGCCGGGGACTTTGACCTGTATGTCCGCGAAAGCGCCAGGCCGCCCAAGATAAACTTCCTGATTGATATGCACGTCTTCAGGGCGCACGCCGCTCTCTGTGACATGCTGGAAGCGACACAGGTCGCAGCAGATTTCCTCCAGGAATAAACGCAGCTCCTTCAGATAGCCGTCCCGTTCAGGCGTGGCTTCTCTCATAAAGCGATGGCTCCCGTAAAGTAGCTATTTTGTAAAACGTTTTCATTCATATATGATGCGGCGCGCGAGACGGCACGGCACTTGAACATGATTAGAGTTCGACCCGGAAAAGTAACATGATTATCGCCGAAGACCATAGCTTGCAGAAGACGCGGCGGAAGCGCACGGGTCAGTACCGCCTGCGGTAGCGGGCGGGTGACACTCTATGCAGAGACCCGCCCGCTACCGCAGGCGGTACTGACCTGCGTTCATCCTCTGACCAAAAACATCTGTATGAATAAAAAACTCGCTTCTCTAGTCTTAATCATCCTGTTCCTCTTGTTGCCGCTCTCTACGGCTTCGGCTCAGAATGAACCCGATGACGCTTATATACGTGGCATTCTTCAGGAGCGAGTTGAAAAGAGTAAGAGGAATGTAGGAATTGTCGTCGGCCTTATCAGTAACAAAGGAACCAGAATTATCAGCTACGGGAAGCCCGCTCTTAACAGTAATGCTGAGCTTAACGGCGACACGATTTTTGAGATAGGCTCCGTCACCAAAGTCTTCACCTCAATCCTGCTGGCGGATATGGCGCTGCGTGGAGAAGTAAGTCTCAATGACCCGGCAGCCAAATATCTTCCCAAGTTGGTCAAAGTCCCGACGCGAAACGGCAAAGAGATAACGCTTCTGGATTTAGCCACACATACTTCAGGGCTGCCCCGTCTTCCCGGCAACATGAAGCCGAAAGACCCCAACAATCCATACGCGGATTACACCGTAGAGCAGATGTACGAGTTCCTGTCAGGCTACCAGCTTACCAGAGACATAGGGGAGAAGTATGAGTACTCCAATTTCGGCGCGGGGCTTTTGGGTCATATCCTGTCACTGAGAGCTGGAACGGATTACGAGACTTTAGTTATCAAGCGTATCTGCAAACCGCTTGGCATGGACAGCACGCGCGCAAAGCTTACGCCTCAGATGCAGGCTCGCCTTGCGACGGGGCACGACGATGGCGGGCGGCCTGTCATGAACTGGGACTTGCCGACTCTGGCAGGAGCAGGTGCTTTAAGGTCTAGCACGAACGACATGCTCAAGTTTCTGGCCGCCAACATGGGCTTGAGTAAATCAAGCCTGCTGCCCGCGATGCAGAAATCCCATGCCATGCAGCGGAGCACAGACGTACCCGAAATAAGCATAGGGCTGGGATGGCACATACTGAACAAGTTCGGGACTGAGATTGTGTGGCATAACGGCGGGACGGCGGGCTATCACTCTTTTATAGGGTTCGATAAGAAGAAGGGCTTAGGCGTCGTTGTGCTGTCGAATTCGGTAACTGACACGGATGACATCGGCCTGCATCTGCTTGACAGCAAATATCCGCTTGCTAAGTATGAGCCGCGCAGAGAGCGCAAGGCTATCAAAGTAGACCCGAAGATTCTGGAAGCATATGTAGGCCAGTACCAGCTTGCGCCGACGATTATCATCAACGTCACCAGAGAAGGCGACAAGCTCTATGCACAGGCCGCCGACCAGCCGGGAATAGAGCTATTAGCTGAATCAGAGACGGAGTTCTTCACTACAGTAGTAGATGCGCAACTCACCTTCGTGAAAAATGAGAAGGGACAGGTCACAGGGCTTATATTGCATCGGGACGGGCAGAACATTCCGGCTAAGAAGATTAAGTAATCAGCCAATCCCTCCCTGCTGAAGAAGTGTGCGCCTGACGATGCTGTGTGTGAATCACTCTCTCAGGCTGTGTCTTATCCCGTTGAATTATTGTTACCTGATCTTGCAAATAGACATGAAGAAGGAGGGGAATGTCTTATGCAGGATCAAATATTGATCTGTCCCGGCGATTTAGTGCTGATCAATGATTATGCGGAAAAACGTTACTGGGAAAAGAGTCGCCTCCGTTGGGCAGAAGTCCTGGACGTTGAGCGCAAAAACGATCAAGCTAGCTTGAGAGTCGAAGGCATAGATATGCTCTTTGATGTACGTTTAATTCTGGATTGGACGCCGATTGAACGCGGTGCAAGGTAAAGAACAGAGTTTCGTTCTGCGAAAACTTTCGTTCCGCTTTCGCATGATGCAAACCTTTACGGTCGGCTTTCTACATAAATACTGCTCTAAATCACACTGGCATGACGATTGAATTCAGTTGAGTCAGGGGTCAGCGAGGGCTTATGAACTCAACTCGAAGAGAATTGATACGCATCCTTCAGGCAGCCTATTCGGGTGAGCTGGCTGCGGCCTACGCCTATCGTGGTCACTGGAAGTCTCTCAGCAATCTGGACGAGAAGGAGATGGTCTACATCATAGAGGATGAAGAGTGGGCGCACAGAAGACAGGTCAGGCAGATGCTCGATTCTTTAGGCTCTCGTCCGCAATGGTTGAGAGAGTGTGTCATGTGGCTGATTGGCAGGGTGATTGGCCTCACCTGTCATTTGACCGGATGGTTCCTGCCGATGTACTTCGCCGGACGAGTTGAGAGCGGAAATGTACGCGAGTATGAGACCGCATCCTTACATGCCGGAAGCCTTGGGCTGACCGGCTTTGAAGACGAGCTACTGTTGATGGCAGCTACCGAAGGGAACCATGAGCTGTTCTTTATGAAGACGGTTTCAGGCCACAGGCTCAAGCCCTTTATGCGCGCTCTATTTCGCTGGGGATGATGAGAGCGGAAACGTCTATGAGTGGTCGTGTATCATGCGCCAGCCCTCTTTGGTGCGTGTCCAGATGGTAGTAAACCAGCCGGTTCTATCAGGCTTGCCCCCGCCTGAAAGAACATACTGTCCCGTGACGAGCGCGTTATCCTTTCCGAGCATACGCACGTCTACGTGCTCGTAGCGCAAGCTCTGTAGCGGGCGTCCGGTCTTCCAGAACCCTCCGCGCATCGTCTGCTCTATAACGCTCCTGCCACCGCGAGGGCCGTTCGGCCCCATCTCCGTAGCTGTGTCTGTATAGGCTGCAAGATACTGTTCAAGTTTGCCCTGATTCCATCCGGCAGAGGTGGAATCCAGAATCGCTCGAATCTGCGCCTCGTCTTTACGCTTATCGCTTATAGAGGAATAGCCGACGACTGCGTAAACCATGATTACCGAGAGCAGCGCCGCCGGTAGAAGAAGGCTGAATGATTTTCTCATCTTCAAAAGAGTGTGGGATTCAAGATAAAAAGCGGCGAGACCTTGGAATCCGACCTCGCCCTTTTTCGCGTCATTATGAGAAACGCACCTGATGGCGTCAAGCTGCCTGCCGCCTGTGGAAGCCCCGTACTCGCTCCAGATTTTCGGGACTGAATCCGTCCACTCTTCCGCCGCCCAGCTTTACCCAGACAAGTATGCAGAGACCCGGCCTGGATTGCATGGTCATAGTATCTATGACTTCTCCTGTATGACCCATGAATGCTCCGTGCTTGATGCGTACGCTGTTGCCGCTTTTGAAAAACGAATGTTCGTCGTTCATGACGCTGTTCTCCTTGGGGAGAGAATGACGAGCTAAATTGAACGAGCTTTTCTCTTGTGGCGAGGAATACGTGCTAACGAATGACTATGAACTGCTTTGTCTGAAGATAACCTGGAACAAAGCGAACATACATTTAGTCCGAACGGGTAGTGCAGCAATCCGGTGACGATTTGATTGCATTTAAATTGTGTACCATTGCGTACAGAAACTTGTACCCGGTCGGCTTAATGGTCAAAGCAAAAGCGACGAGCCTTTAGAAGCAGATTGAAAAGTCCCGTCAGGGACGATTGATAATAGCCCAGTGCTTCAGCACTGGGAATTAGTTGCGAATAAGAAAGCAAAGTCCCGTAGGGACGACTGAACGGAAATATTCAGTCGTCCCTACGGGACTCTATTTTTATTTCCTACATTTTGACCCAGCCATAAATGGCTGGGCTATTATCAACTGTCCCTACGGGACAACTGGCGAATCTGATTGTTCAAACTGCTTCTTAGAAAGACTCCGCCGCTCCTGCTTTATATCTGAGCGCGTAAGTTGTCTGCGGATTACTTGGGCGCGGGCTTCTGTGCGGGCTTTTTATCTTCGATGCGTAGACTGCTGCGAACAGCGTCCCATGCGGGGGTTGCCTGTTTGAGCGCCGTATCCGGGCCGAACAAGGTCAGGACGATCACGCGGTTGCCGACCATTGCCCAGTAGATAGCCGCTTCTCCCGGCACGCCGTCGAGCACGGCCTTGATGCGAATGCCTTCGGCCTTCGCTCCGGCAATCTCTATCGTGGCAGGCTCGCGTGTAGGCTTCGCTCCCATCTGCACGAAGCTGTTGGAGGTTGCTTCTATATACGGGTCAATGAACTTGGTTTTAGCCTGCGCCATCTTTTCGGGCGTGTCCACTTTTCCTCTGTGAGCAAATAATCTGATCTGCGCGTCCAGGTCTGCGCGCCCCAGCGTCAGTTGCTGCGCGTCGCTGTTGCTTTGATCCTCTACCGTCCAGTTGTTCGGGTAATCGAACGCCAGCCCGTCTTTGTCGAAACGTTTAGCGTTGCCCGGCGTTTGCGCGAACGCCGTCAGGCCGAGAAAGAGGATGAGGGCAAAAAGTTTGACGCTGCCGCATGCATATTTCATTTGATTCTCCTGTCTGGCTTCTTCTACGGACGCCGGTCTGTTCCGGCTCTTAAGCTTACACGCTCAAGCTTCAGCACTTCGGCAGTAATCTTGCTATCATAAGTTTAGTTCGTCAACTGTACGTCCCCGCAAAGGGGCGTCAGCGTTCACAGGATTTCCCGCGCTTGGCTAATTGCTCTGACTATGATTCTATGTTTGTGAAAAGAGCATGAGCTATCTGCCTTGCAAGCGCTTTCAGGATTGACGCGAGGGAAGCTTCAAAGATGACCGAGAAATTGAGCGGAAAACTTATAGTAGGCATCACGGGCGCGACCGGCACTATCTTCGGCGTGCGTCTCTTGCAGATATTAGAAGGCACAGGCATTGAAACTCACTTAGTGATGAGCAAGTGGGCTGCTCGCACGCTCATACATGAAACGCCCTATACGGCTGAAGAAGTGCAGCAGATGGCAGCCTGTTATTACCAGAGCACCGATCAGGGGGCGACTATTTCAAGCGGCTCTTTTTTAACCAGGGGCATGATAATCGCGCCCTGTAGCGTGAGGACGCTGGCGGCAATCGCGTGCGGGATGGGCGACAATCTGATTCATCGTGCGGCGGATGTAATCTTGAAAGAGCGCCGCAAGCTGGTGCTGATGGTGCGCGAAGCTCCCTTGAATGACATACATCTTGAGAACATGCTGAAGCTCTCAAGGATGGGAGCGGTGATTAGCCCGCCCGTGCCCGCTTTCTACAACCAGCCGCGCTCCCTTGATGACATAGTGAATCACACGGTGCAGCGAGCGCTGGATCAGTTTGAGATTCACATAGATGTCGTCAGCCGTTGGGACGGCGTGATGAGTAGAGGCGGAAAGGTCTCGAAAGTAAGCGAGTGATGTAGAGAATATTTTTAAGCCGGTATGATATAACAGCAAAGATTTTTTAATCCCTCAGTTGAGCGAAGAAAAGCTTGAGAACGCCTGAGATTTAAGGCAAATGAGTAAACAGGATGTCACGACCTCCTGCCATATAATGCCCTTTTGGTTTCCTTCCTCGCAATGTTCACTCATGAGCGAAACGCAGACCTCCGCTACATTCCCAATCTCCAAACCCTGCGCACTGGGTAGACCAGCACGGAAACTATCTATTCAAGTATGCGATGTTCCGTTTGCGGGATAAAACTAAAGCTTCGGAGAAACTTTTATGAATGTAGAGCGATCCATTTTTATCCCGGTAATCCTCGGCACCACGCGTAAGGGCAGAGCAAGCGAAAATGTTGCGCGCTTTGTCCACACAGAGCTGAGTAAGCACGAGGGCGTAGAGACGCTGCTCGTTGACATACGCGATATACAGCTTCCTACGGACGATGCGGGCGAAGCGATTAAGCAGTCTGGATTCTCTGATACCGTTCAACGCGCGGACGGGCTTTTAATCGTCACGCCCGAATACAACCACGGCTATCCTGGGATGCTCAAGCACCTGCTCGACACGAATCTGAAGGAGTACATACACAAGGCCGTTGGGATTTGCGGCGTGTCGGCTGGAGGCTTCGGCGGCACGCGCGTCATAGAGAATCTTCTGCCTGTCATGCGCGAGCTTGGCCTTGTCACAATCTTCTGGGACGGAAATTTCTCCGGCGCGCAGAAGCTTTTCGACCAGGATGGAAAGTTGCTTGACGAGTCTTACGTCAAGCGCATTGACAAGTTTTTGAAAGAGCTAATCTGGATGTCCAAGGTCTTGCGGTACGGGCGCGAGCATGTTGCGCTTCCGTAGCTATTACAAATTTTCGGCAAAGGGGGGTTGATCTTTGAGCGCGAAAATTATCTCGGTCAACGTAGGCTTGCCGCGTCTGGCTATGTGGCGCGGGGCTACGGTTTCGACCGGCATCTTCAAAAAGCCTGTGAAGGAAAGGGTCATGGTGCGCAGGCTTAATCTGGACGGCGACCGCCAGTCAGACCTTTCGGTTCACGGCGGGGTGGACAAGGCCGTTTACGCTTACCCATCGGAGCACTACGACTTCTGGCGCGAAGAGTTGCCGGAAATGGAGCTGCCGTGGGGAATGTTCGGCGAGAATTTGACGACCGTTGGGTTGAGCGAAGATGCGGTTTACATAGGCGACCGCTTTCGCATAGGGCGTGCGGAATTGACCGTCACGCAGCCGCGTATGCCCTGCCACAAGCTAGGCATTAAGTTCCAGCGCGCCGACATCATCAAGAGATTTTTGGCGAGCGGTCGCACGGGCTTCTACTTTTCCGTTCAAAGCGAAGGCGAAATCGGCGCGGGCGATGAATTGGAATTGATAGAGCGCAGCACGCACGCCGTTAAGGTCTCTGACATCACACGTCTTTACGTGAAAGACAAAGGGGATGTGGAAACGATGCGGCGCGCAATCCAAGTTGAAGCTTTGCCTGAAGGCTGGCGCGACTATTTCAGAGAGCGAATAGAAAAGTTTTCAGAGTCTTAAACAGCAGAGGAAAGAGATGATGACGAAGAGCAGAGAGAAGATGATCTGTCCGGATTGCGGCGTGGAGATGAACCATCACGCAGACAAGATTGATTACTCGGCGGCGCTTGAGGATGGCGTTGAGATTGATCCAGCTTTCGGCGGCGTGGTCGAAGAGGCGCACACCTGCCCTCTGTGCGGCAAGACGCATATGCGCCGCTCGGAGCGTGAGCACGAAAGCGAAAAATAGCTGGTTATCATGAGCGCAAAAGTAGAGGAACAAATTGAAGATTCTTCCGCCGGGCTGACCGCCGAAGAGCATAGACTCAAAGAGGCGCGCGAGTACACGCGGCACTGGAAGCGCTGGGGGCCTTATCTTGCGGAACGCGCGTGGGGCACTGTGCGCGAAGATTACTCGGCAGACGGCGCGGCGTGGGGATACCTACCGCACGATCATGCGCGCTCGCGCGCCTATCGCTGGAACGAAGACGGTATCGCTGGCATCTCGGATCGCCACCAGATGATCTGCTTTGCGCTCGCGCTCTGGAATGGCCGCGACCCTTTCCTGAAAGAACGCCTCTTCGGCCTCGCAGGCCCGGAAGGAAATCACGGCGAGGATGTCAAGGAATACTACTTTTATCTTGACTCGACGCCGACGCATTCCTTCATGAAGTATCTGTACAAGTACCCGCAAAGCGCATTCCCTTACCGTGAGCTTTATGAAGAGAATCGTCGCCGCTCCAAGCGCGAGCCGGAGTATGAGCTGCTCGACACGGGCGTCTTCGACGAAGACCGCTACTTCGACGTGACGGTCGAATACGCCAAGGCCGATACGGAAGACATTCTCATTCAGATTAACGTCACGAATCGCGGGGCGGAGCCGTCAGAGATTCATGTCCTGCCGACCATTTGGTTTCGCAACACCTGGGTCTGGAACGGTGAAAAGGCGAAGCCTGTTTTAAGGAGAGGCGATGCGGCCAAAGAGAGCGCGGTGGTCGAAGCGCTGCACGAGAAGTATGGCTTGCGAAAGCTCTATTGCGAAGGCACGCCGGAGCTTCTCTTCACGGAAAACGAGACCAACGTACGGCGGCTCTTCAATACGACTAATCGCTCGCCTTATGTGAAGGACGGCATCAACGACTATGTAGTGAGCGGCGCAGTTGATGCTGTGAACCCTGAACAGGTGGGTACGAAGGCTGCGGCTCATTACCGTTTGACGATTGCTCCCGGCGAGACCGCGACCGTGCGCCTGCGCTTTACAGACAGGGACATGTCGGCAGACGGCCTCAATCCTACCGGCGACGAATTCGAGCGTGTCTTTACGGAGCGCAAGGCCGAGGCAGACGAGTTTTACAGCACTGTGATTCTGCAAGACCTCTCAAGGGATGCGCAGAGCGTGATGCGGCAATCGTTCGCGGGGCTTCTCTGGTCAAAGCAGTTCTATCACTACGTTATCAAGCAGTGGTTGGAAGGCGACGCGGGGCAGCCTCCGCCTCCTGAAGGACGAAGCGAGGGGCGCAATCACGAGTGGCTTCATTTATACAACGCGGATGTCATCTCTATGCCGGACAAGTGGGAGTATCCGTGGTACGCGGCCTGGGATTTGGCTTTTCACTGCGTGCCGCTTGCGCTGGTGGATTCGGACTTCGCCAAAGAGCAGCTTCTGTTGATGCTGCGCGAATGGTACATGCATCCGAACGGGCAGCTTCCCGCATACGAGTGGGCGCTTGGCGATGTCAATCCGCCGGTTCACGCGTGGGCTGCCTGGCGCGTTTATAAGATAGAAGAGAAGCGGCGCGGCCACGGAGACAGAAACTTCTTAGAGCGCGTCTTTCATAAGCTCCTGCTGAATTTCACTTGGTGGGTCAATCGCAAAGACGCGGAGGGCATGAATATTTTTCAGGGCGGCTTTCTGGGCTTAGACAACATAGGCGTCTTTGACCGCAGCGCGCCGCTTCCAACGGGCGGGCACATAGAACAATCGGACGGCACTAGCTGGATGGCTATGTACACGCTGAACTTGCTGGCGATTGCGATGGAGCTGGCTAAGGAAGATTCGGCTTACGAGGATGTCGCGTCAAAGTTCTGGGAGCACTTCATATACATTGCGAGCGCTATGAACAATCTGGGTCATACAGGGATTCATTTGTGGAATGAAGAGGACGGCTTCTTCTATGACGTGCTTCACCTGGGCGACGATAACAATTTTCCTATGAAGGTGCGCTCGATGGTCGGGCTGATTCCGCTCTTCGCCGTAGAGACTTTAGAGCCTGAGACTTTGGATCAACTTCCGGGCTTCAAGAAGCGGCTCGAATGGTTCATAGACAATCGTCCAGACCTTATCGAATCGGTCGCGTGCATGAGAACGCCCGGACAGAAAGAGCGGCGATTGTTATCAATCGTCAATCAGGAGCAGTTGCGCCGCATGCTTCATTTGATGCTGGACGAGAAGGAATTTCTTTCGCCTTACGGCATTCGCGCCATCTCGCGCTTTCATCTAGAAAATCCGTACCAGCTTCCGGTCGATGGGACTGTGCATCGCGTGGACTATGAGCCTGCCGAAAGCTCAACCGGACTCTTCGGCGGCAATTCCAACTGGCGCGGCCCCATCTGGTTTCCCGTCAACTTTCTGATTATCGAATCGCTGCAAAAGTTTCATCATTACCTGGGCGAAGATTTCAAGATCGAATGTCCTACCGGCTCAGGACAAATGATGACGCTCTGGGAAGTGGCCGCAGAGATTTCGCGTCGGCTCTCGCGCATCTTCCTGCGAGACGGGCGCGAGCGCAGACCCGTCTATGGCGACATTGAGAAATTTCAAACAGACCCGCACTGGCGCGACCACGTTCTCTTTCACGAATATTTTCACGGCGACAACGGTACAGGCTTGGGCGCAAGCCATCAGACCGGCTGGACAGGACTTGTGGCAAAGCTCCTACAGCAGAACGGCGAATAAAGCTTCAAAACTGTAGGGGCAGGGCTTGTCCCTGCCCGTATCGCTCGCCAGAGCGATTATCAATAAGCTATTGATTCAAGATTGAATGAATGCGAATCGTTGTCGCGCTTCGCGCGACGGGCAGAGGACTTGTCCCTGCCCCTACAGGGATTTGAAAGGTAAAAGCATGATTAGGTTTACGCGAGAGGAGCTGAAGGATTTCGATGCCGTGCTCGCGCGCGAGTGGCTGGAGACGAACGGGCTTGGAGGCTTTGCTTCCTCTACGCCGTATGGTCTCAACACGCGCCGCTATCATGGCCTGCTGGTGGCTGCCACGCACCCGCCGGTTGGGCGCATGCTGTTGCTTTCAAAATTTGAAGAGACGCTCGTCATTGACGGCCAGAGGTTTGAGCTTTCGTCGAACCAGTATCCCGGCACGATTAGCCCGCAGGGGCACAAGCTTCTTCAGGAGTTTCGTCTAGACCCGTTTCCTGTTTTCACCTACAACGTTGAGGGCTTCGTGCTGGAAAAGTCCATCTTCATGATTGACGGGGAAAACTCCACTGTCCTGCAATACAGGCTGCGCGAAGAAGAGAATGAAGCTGGTGAAGGCTACAGTTCGACGGCGCGAAATATTCAGCTAGAGCTGCGCCCGCTTGTTTCCTTTCGCGATTACCACAGCCTCGCGCACGAGAACGACTTTATCAACAGGAGCATAGAAGTCGGGCAAGGGCTTGTCAGCGTGAAGCCTTACAGCGATGCTCCCGCGCTTCATGTGGCGCATGACGCAGACGAGACTGAGCGGTCGGCCTATTGGTATAGAAACTTCGAGTATCGCGTCGAACAGGAGCGAGGCTTTGATTTCCGTGAAGACCTCTACAGCCCGTTTGCCCTGCGGTTTGATTTAAGTCGTCGCGGAAGCGCCAGCATCATCGCTTCAACCGATCAACGCGATGCGGCGCGTGCAGATGAGTACCGGCGCGTAGAGATTGAGCGGCGGCAGGAAGTAATCAAGCGCGCAGGATTTGAAGACGAGTTTCTTTTATCTCTGGTGGCCGCCGCGGATCAATTCATAGTCGCGCGCGGCGCTCAGAAGACCATCATCGCTGGCTATCACTGGTTCAGCGATTGGGGGCGCGACACTATGATTGCGCTGCCGGGGCTTACTCTTCTGACTGGCCGCGCTGAAATCGCGCGCCGTATCCTGCTCGAATTTGCGCAACACGTAACGGGCGGCATGCTGCCGAATCGCTTCCCGGACGCAGGGGAAGCTCCCGAATACAACACAGTGGACGCCACGCTCTGGTTCTTTGAGGCTGTACGCGCGCTGGTAGAGCATACCGTAGACTACGAGTTCGTGCGCGCCAATCTTTATGACGTGCTCGTTGACATTATCAACCGGCACGTGTACGGCACGCGCTACAACATTCGCGTTGACGAGGACGGTCTTCTCTCATCCGGCGCGGACGGTATGCAGTTGACTTGGATGGATGCGCGCGTCCGTGAGCGGGTCATCACACCGCGACGTGGTAAGCCGGTAGAGATTCAGGCGCTCTGGTACAACGCGCTGCGCGTGATGGAGGAGTTGGCGCGTAAATTTAGCGATGAGACAAACGAACAGCGCTTTGGCGAAATGGCTTCAGTTGCGAGCGAGAGCTTCAATCGTCTTTTCTGGAATGAAGAGTTGAATTGTCTCTACGATGTGGTTGACGGCACGGAGCGCGATGCTTCCATGCGCCCCAACCAGATATTCGCAGCGAGTCTTCCGCACACGATGTTGTCTTACGAAAGAGCCTTGAAGGTTGTAGAAGCTGTGAGGAGCAAGCTCCTGACGCCTTACGGGCTGCGCAGTCTCGCTCCGGATGATCCGCAGTACGTAGCGGCTTATACGGGCGGCCCCGAAGAGCGTGATGGAAAGTATCATCAGGGAACAGTCTGGGCGTGGCTGATGGGGGCGTTTATCATCGCCTATCTCAAAGTACACGACGAAGCATTGGACGCGCGCGGGCAGGCATTGAAATGGCTCGCTCCCTTTCAGGAGCACTTAAGGGTGGCGGGCCTGGGCAGCATCTCGGAGATTTTCGACGGCGATGCCCCGCACACCCCGCGCGGCTGCGTTGCGCAGGCATGGAGCGTGGCGGAGCTGCTGCGTGCTGCTGCTTATATACAAACGTGAGGCGAGATAAGAAGGAAGAATGATAGCCCCTGAAAGGGGCGGAAGACTGTAGCCCACGGCGTGAGCCGTGGGAAGTGAGCAGCGATAAAAGTTAAAAGCCCCGGTAGGGGCGAAAGAAACCCAGTCTTGAGAATCTTTCGCCCCTGCCGGGGCTGTGAAATGTTCGCTATGCTTGTATTCCCATGACTTACGTCATGGGCTACATTCTATCGCCCCTTTCAGGGGCTAAGGAGATAGTCTGCTTATGTCAAACTCACCTTATTTTAGGAGACAGGCGAAAGAGCTTTTTGAAGTCGCGTTAAAGCGCTGTCTAACACTTCGTCTTCGCGCGCGATGCATAAACGCATGTAGCTGTCCCAGTCGTCCCTGTCCGTAAATGCGCTGCCGGGAACTGCCGCCACACCTGCCTCTCTTATCAACATTTCATTCAACTGCATGGCGTCATTGTATGCTTCAGGTATGCGCGCCCAGACGTAGAAGGCAGACCCCGAATCATAAATCCTGAAGCCGAGCCGGTTGAGAACTTCGGTCGCAAGCTGCCGTTTAGCCTTGAAGCGCTCGCGCAAAGCGTCATAGTAAGACGGGTTCGCCATCAGGACTTCGGCGAGCGCACGCTGGAGCGGAGTCGGCGAGCAGACGTAGAAGACGTTGTTGGGATTATTGAGCGGAGCGATGAGCGAGCTATGCCCGTAAACATATCCGAGCCGCCAGCCGGAGATGTTCCATGACTTGGAGAAAGAGTTGACCGTGATCGTCCTCTCCCACATGCCGTCAAGCTTGGCGATTGAGGGATTCGGTCGCTCGCCCACTACATAATGCTCGTACACCTCATCGGAAATGCAGATCAGGTCAAGCTCCCGGCAGACGGCGGCAATCGCCTGCGTTTCACTTTCGGTAAAGACTTTGCCGGTCGGGTTCGCAGGGCTACAGAGGATGATAGCGCGCAGTGGAAAGTTCTTGCGCTCTCTTAACTCGCGGCATCGTGTACGCAACTCTTCCGTGTCCAGTTCAAGCGTCTCGACGCTGAGAGGCATCGTCTCGATTGCCCCGCCCAGCTCCTCTACGATGCGGCGGTGATAAGGATAGTACGGCTCGAACACAAGCGCTGAAGCCCCTTGAAGGAAGGTGCGCGCAATTGCCACCAGTGCGCCCGTAGCGCCCGGAGTAATCAACAATTCGAGCGGCTTGGCGTCCGCATCAATCTTGATTCCGTTCAGAAGCGAAATCTTTTTCGCCACGGCTTGACGTAGCTCGTTCGTGCCTTCTGCTGGACTGTAATGATTGCCGCTGGCAGATATGATGCGGTCTGCCTCATGAGCCAGAACAGGGTCAATTGCCAACTCGCTCTGTCCCTGCACAAGGTTGCCGCCTGCGGGTACGAGCCGCGTGATGGCTCGAATGTCGGGTCGTTGTTTAGCTTTCATAGTTGATTGCGCCAAAGATAATTACCTCCAAGTACAGGGATGAGGGCGGCAGCGATGAGGGATGAAAGTTAGACAAAGCCTTACGGCTTTGATTCTTTTAATTTAATCACGCCAAAGGCGTGTCCCAACTTCATTCCTCATCCCTCATCCCTCCGCCCTGCTTTTCATGATTCTATTTTCCAGATACGGACTGTTGTGTCCCAGCTTCCAGAGGCGAGGCTGCGTCCGTCCGGGGCAAACGCGACAGTCGAAGCGACATCATCACACAGACCCAGCGTCTCGTCCCGGCCTGTTTCAATATTCCAGATACGTATTGTCCGGTCGTCGCTGGCCGAAGCGATACGTTTGCCGTCAGGCGAGAAGGCTACGGCGCGCACTACATCCTCGCATCTGCCTAATGTTCGCATGTTACCCGGCCTGACATCCAGCAGCCGCACGCTCCTGTCCCAGCCGCCAAACGCAATGGTCTCTCCGTCCGGGGAATAAGCCAGAGACCTTACATCACTATCCTGAGAGGCCAGAAGCCGCATCCGTGTGGTGCTAAGATTCCAGATGTGTATAGTGTTATCGTCGCTCTCGGAAGCCACGCTATCTGTGCTCGGAGAGAAGGCCACAGCCCAGACCACACCTTCGCACTGCCCCAGCACGCGCATCTCCTGCGTCTCAACATCCAGAAGATTGATTGTGCCGTCGCTGCTGCCTGCAACGATCAGCTTGCCGTTGCGCGAGAAATCAATGGCACGCACAGGATGGCTCGCCGTTCCGAGCAGAAGCATCTCGTTGGTTTCCGCATCCCAGAGGCGAATGGTCTTATCATTGCTCCCGGAAGCTATATGCACGCCGTCGGGCGCAAACGCTACAGATGAAACATAAGAAAAACCGGAAGCGCCCGTGCCGCATTTCCCAAGGATACGCATCGCGCCCGTCTGTGCTTCCCAGAGCCGCACAACATTATCATTGCCGCCCGAAGCTATCAGCAGCCCGTTCGGCGAGAAGGAGACGGATCGAACCGCGTCATCAGCCGACCCCATGATGCCGTATTTGATGGCGAGCCTGGTCGGCTCTTCTGTTTCCTGTTCCGCTCCATGTGACAGGTGAACATAAGGCTTTGGCGGGGTAGAAGGAACAGTCGGGGGAACGGTCTCTGATAGGTGCATGTCGCTATCGGCTTTCTTCCACGACGGTCTGGCTCTACCGGCTTCGCGCAGGGCATCAAGCATCTCTTCAGCCGTGTTGTAACGCCCGGAGCGGTCTAAAGCCAGCGCGCGTGTCAGGACTTCGGCCACAGCAGTCGTTACCTGCGGATTAATCTCATTAGCCCCCACCAATGGATCAGGCTTCCCCGTCCAGATAGACATCGCGCGGACAGCCACATCAAGCTCCCTGCCTTCTGCGTTGCTGGGTCTTCGTCCGGTAAGAAGATGATAAAGAGTGGCGGCGAGGGAAAACAGATCGGTGCGAGTGTCTGTGCCCTGCTCGTAAACTCGTTTTAGCTCTTCCTGATTTATAGCCGACAACAATTCATAGGATTTCCAGTCGGCGCGCACCACCTGTTCCAGCGGCGCATAGCCCGGCGTGAAACCGAGCAGGCTTTTATTCTTGCCAAGGCTGGACATCTGCCCAGCCTTGCCTTTAGCCAGCCCAAAATCCAGCAGGATAATCTTCTCTCTGGGCGTCAATTTCAGATTGGCGGGCTTGATGTCACGATGGATAATCGGCTCAGGACTATCCTTGTCTTCAGGCTGATAGGTGTGCAAATAAATCAGAGCGTCGAGCAGAACCTCCGACCATCGCAGTACCTTTTCGAGAGGAAAAGGAGCTTGCTGTGCAATCATCAACTGCATCAGGTCTTTGCCGGGGATGTACTCCATGACCAGGAATTGCTGGGTCTTTAAGAAGAAGTGGTGCGTCACCTTCGGCAGCGCCGAATGACGCAGGTTCGCCAGCAGACTGGCCTCGCGCTTAAAAAAGCGTTTGTGTTCGGGTGCCTCCGCGAAAGTTTCTTTGACCGCGACCGTGCAGTTGAGGTCTTCGTCAACGGCCTTGTAGACAGCGCCCATGCCCCCCGTGGCGAGCAGTTCCACTATGCGATAGCGATTAGCAAGGAGCGTATCAGGAGCGAGCATCTATATATTCCGGCTGTTATTAGTCCCGGTGAAACTCTTCGCGAGTAGAAAAGAGAGCTTGAGCGAATAGCTCACCTGAAGTTGAATGAAGAATAGTTTGTGCTTCCCGTTAGTTGTGCCGCACGAAAGCGCATCAGGTTTTCGGAAGCTCGGAATGAAATATTACGCTTGCCGCCCCGTGAGTCAAGCGAATAAAAGAGATTGATTCATTGATACACGGGTTCATTTCTTCATTGAATCAATGAACCGATGAATAAATGATTAAATTCTTTTCTTCATCCTGGAAATGGTTGAATTGAAAATCAGCCGGACGATAAGTCCCGTAATTCCACCGGAGTCGTACAAGCTCGGTTGTCCCGTGTCGGCACGCCGTAGTAAGCTCTACGAGAAATAATTGGGTTGGCTACAGGCTTCTAAGACGCTCTTTTCAAGGTCGCGCAGGCCCTGGCAGAATTCTTATGAACACCTATAAGTTATGTGCCCCCGTTTCCTAAACATTGATGAGACAACCATTAAGAAACATAGGAGTTCATCCGTCAGTCAATCTGGCCTGGTCTATCGCCAACTCGGAGGCGTGTCTGACGGGCAGCCGGTTTATTGAGCCGTCACACTTTCTACTGGCGACCTTCAGGATCATTGATGACAATTACGATCAGGCCGCAGAGGCAATGAAGCTGACCACAGAGCAGAGAGCGTCCATCACAGAAATAGCCGCCGAGTGTCGCGCCATGCTAAAGATGACGGACGACGAAATTACTACGGCCAGGCGCTCGCTTAGAAAAGCTCTCAGTGAAGACAAGCAGCCCTTACCGATACATGCCCTGCACCGCTCGGCTGAAGCCGCTTATATATTTCAGAAGGCTGCGCGCTACATGGTCAATGTCGGCGGGACGGAGCTGACCTTGACGCACCTGTTCGACGCGCTCCTTGATAGCCTGCCTGAAGAGGGCGCACCCTTCGTCAAAGACGGGCGGAAGGAAAAGCCCGGCCTGTCATCTTCCCCATCAAGCAGATATACCATCAGCATTTTAGATGCCCCGGCAGACGGCGCGAAAAAGAGACGCCCGCCGACCGAGCCTGTCAACGTGAACACGCCCGTCATTAACGAGATGGGTCGTGACCTGACCGCACTGGCGCGTGAAGGTAGATTAGCGCCCGTGGTCGGTCGTCACGACGAGATGATAACCATCGCGCGTTACTTGCAGCGTACCTCCAAACGAAACGTCATCATCGTCGGCGATGCGGGTGTCGGCAAGACTGCTGTGGTCGAGGGCCTGGCGCAACGCCTGACCGCAGAGAACACTCCGGATTTTCTACGCCGCCTGCGAATCGTGCAGATAGGTGTCGCAGACCTGCTCTCCGGCACGAAGTATCGCGGCGATATGGAAGAGCGCATACAGACGATGCTCGCCGAAGCCATTGCCGATCCTAACATGGTGCTCTTTTTCGATGAGATACATCTGATGAAGTCCAGTGGGGCGGGCGATGCAGCGATGGATATAGCCAATCTATTGAAGCCCGCTCTGGCGCGCGAGGACTTCAAGTGTATAGGCGCGACCACGACCGAAGAGTTCGAGCGTTACATCAAACCAGACGCGGCCTTCATGCGACGCTTCCAGATGCTCAGGCTAGACGAGCCGTCCGTAGAAGAAGCGCTGCACATTTGCCGCGAGTGGGCGCGACGCATAGAGACCATTCAGCAAGTTGATATTGACGATGAAGCTGTACAATCGGCTGTCTCCTTAACCTCAAAGCTGATACCGGGGCGCTCGCTTCCTGATAAAGCCATTGATGTGCTCGAAAACGCAGCGACCTACGTGAAGGTGGCCTCGCTCTCCTTTAACGGCTTGCCTACAAAGGCCAGACCGAAAATCGGGCGCAAAGAGATTGAGGAAGTCCTGGAAGAGCAGTATGGCTTTCAGGTTCGTGCCGCCGAAACCTTAGACCCGCATCAGGTGCAGGTAGTGCTGAGCGCAGCGCTTGTAGGTCAGGATGCGGCCATCTCATCTTTGTGTGAATCCCTGTCGGTCTTGAGTCGTCACGAAGAGGGAGCGCAGCGCCCCCTTGGCATCTTTTTATTCACGGGGCCGACGGGTGTGGGAAAGACTTTCGCGGCGGAAATCCTTGGGAGCGCGGTCTTTGGCGAGAGCGTTCAGTCAATCGGGCGCTTTAACATGAGCGAGTACAAGGAACGGCACGAGTTGAGCCGCCTGATCGGCTCACCGCCCGGCTTCATAGGCCACGAGCAACAGGGCACGCTCTTTCGCTACATAGAGAGTCACCCGCAGGGGTTAATCCTGCTGGACGAGATGGAGAAGGCGCACCCTGAGATTCAGGACTACTTTCTGCAAATATTCGATTACGGCCAGACGCGGGACACGCGTGGCCGCCCGGCTGATTTTCGTCATCATATCTTTGTCATGACCTGCAATCTCTTTTCGGACGATGACCGGGATCGCGAGATAGGATTTTTAGCCAGAGAATCGAGTGACAGCACTCCTGACCCGAAAGCGCTCGAAGAGGAGTTGGAAAAGCATTTCCGCCCGGAGTTCCTGGCGCGCGTTGATAGAATTATCTCCTTCAATAAGCTCTCCCTTGAGAATTATCGAGAGCTGTTTGATCGCCGCGCCCGTCTGCTACAGGACGAGGTTGAGAAAAAGCATGGAGCGCGGCTTGAGGTTTCCGACGAGGTGCTGGAATTCCTGAGCCGCGCCGCGCTGGAGCAGGACGAAGGCGCGCGGGGTTTCAACAGACTATTCGAGCGCCAGCTTGTGACGCCGCTTCTAAGATATCTGGGTGGAGGAACGAAGCGGGATGAAGTAAAAGTCCTGCTTGACCTGGATGCCATCTCCTTTCAATCTCCGACCGGAAAGGACGGTCGCTGACCCGTTACGCTGGCGCTCTTGAAGACCTTTTAGAAGTCCGGTCAGGGACAATAGCTCTGCCATTCGCCACCACTTTATATCTGCATGCCTGTTATAAAAGAATCAAGCGACGAGCTTAACCCGCCTGTGATTGAGCCGGGTGCTGCAATCGCACCGCCTCAAGGTCGCCGGACGGCGCTGGACTATGTCGCGCTAACCCTGGCGACCTGCGGCGTAGGCTATCTCCCGCTCGCTCCCGGCACATGGGGGTCAGCCGTCGGCGTCGTCCTCTACCTGCTCTTCCAGATGGTGAGTCTACGAGTTGACGCACTCGTGCAGGGTAGAGGCTGGGATGCGGCTACTCTTTACCTTCTGCATACGAACTCCCTGCTCCTGGTGGTCTCGGTTATCACTATAGCGGGAATCTGGGCAGCCACGCGCGCGGAAATTTTGATGGGGCGCAAAGACCCTGGGGCTGTGGTTATTGATGAAGTGGCCGGGCAGATGATCGCTTTTGTCTTCGTTCCGGCGGACATAAGTTTCCGGTTCATAATCATAGGGTTCATACTTTTTCGCCTCTTCGATATGTGGAAGCCGTACCCGATTCGCCGCCTCGAAGCGTTGGAATCAGGTTTAGGCATCATGGGCGACGATGTGCTCGCGGGAATATATGCTGCAATCGTATTGAGCCTGATATGGCTCGTCGTAACGCTCTCCGGGTTTTAAGCGGGAGAGTCGTAAAGCAATAGTAATCCTCAAATTCATACAAGCTTGAACTACTTTTACCATTTGTTTCGGAGATGGAAATGTCCACGAACTTGACCACACAAAAAGAACACCAGCCTCGGTTTGCAGGGCTGACTAAATCGCAAGTCGAAGAGAGTCGTAGAAAACACGGCCTGAACATACTGACGCCACCCGAACGCGACCCGTGGTGGAAACTATTTCTGGAAAAATTTGACGACCCCGTCATACGCATCCTGATTGTGGCGGCGGTCGTCGCCATCGGAGTCGGAATCTTTCACGGCGAATATCTTGAAGGCGTAGGCATCGTCATAGCCATCCTGCTTGCTACCACCCTTGCTTTTCTGAATGAGTATAAGGCGAACAAGGAGTTCGACATTCTCAATCAGGTCACGGACGAAGACCCTGTCAAGGTGATACGCGAAGGCCAGTACACCACCGTGCCTCGCAAAGACGTGGTCGTCGGCGACATCGCCCTCGTAGAGGTCGGTGAAGAAATTCCGGCAGACGGAAATGTTATTGAAGCCGTCTCGCTTCAGGTTGACGAATCGCGCCTGACGGGCGAATCCATGCCGGTCAATAAGGTTGGCATAGGCCACAGGCATGAACTTGAAGAGACGGAAAGAGAGCTGGCCTATCCGCCCGACCGCATTTTGAAAAGCACGATTGCCAGAGACGGCCACGCTATCATGGAGGTGCAATCGGTCGGCGATGCGACTGAAATCGGAAAGACTGCGCGCGCTGCGGCTGAAGAGACGGACGAAGATACTCCGCTCAATATGCAGCTTGAGCGGCTGAGCAAGATGATCGGCGTCATAGGCTTCGGCGTTGCCGCTCTCACCTTCGTAGCCCTTGTGGTGCGCGGCGTCGTCGTCGGCGAGTTTCACCTGACAGGCCAGCAGTGGTTCTTCGCAATCCTGCTCATCGTCTCGGCTATGACCGCCATCATACGCGTGTGGCTGCCCATCGTTTACGACGCCTTCGAGTTAGTCGGAAAAAAGATAGACCCTCCCGGCTGGCTGGAGAACGACAGCCTTGCCGGATGGCTGAAGACTATTCTGCTGGGCGGTTTAATCTTCGGTGTAGGCATTGGCGCAGGCTATGCGCTCGGACTTGTTCCGGCTGCGCCAAGGGACTGGTTGCCCTACAGCGTCGGCGAAGAGTTTCTGAAATACTTCATGATCGCGGTGACGATTATCGTCGTGGCTGTGCCCGAAGGCTTAGCCATGAGCGTCACCCTGAGTCTGGCCTACAGCATGAGAAAGATGACTGCGTCCAACAATCTGGTCAGGCGCATGCACGCCTGCGAGACCATAGGCGCGGCCACAGTCATCTGCTCTGATAAGACGGGGACGCTCACCTTAAACGAGATGCGCGTGCATGCGTTGAATCTTCCGGCTCTTAAAGGCAAAGACATAGCGAAAGAGCTGGCGAGCGATGCCGGAAAGTTATTTATAGAAGCCATCGCCGCCAATACCACGGCCAACTTAGGCCGCGGCACAAACGACGAGACAAAGGTGCTGGGCAACCCGACCGAAGGCGCTCTGCTGATGTGGCTCGAAGAGCAGGGCGTGGATTACATACTCAGCCGTGATGCCTTTGAGGTCGCCAGGCAGTTGACCTTTACCACGGAAAGAAAGTTCATGGCAACGCTCGGCACATCCGGCGGGACGGGTCGCACCATACTGCACGTGAAGGGCGCGCCGGAGATAATCATAGAGCGCTGCACGCAGGTCTTAACGCCCGAAGGCGTGAAGCCTATCGCTTCCTATACCACAGCGATTGAAGAAGCCCTGCTGGATTATCAAGCGCGCGGCATGCGCACGCTCGCCTTCGCTTATCAGGAGGCCATGAAGAATCCCGAACAGGCCAATATAGAAGAGATGGCTCAGGAGCTTATATGGCTCGGATTCGCGGCCATCGCCGACCCGATTCGCCCGGAAGTGCCAGCCGCGCTCAACGTGTGCCGCAATGCGGGCGTGATGGTCAAGATAGTGACGGGCGACAACCCGCAAACCGCGCAGGAGATTGCCCGTCAAATCGGTCTGCTGAAAGAGAATGAAAACGGCAACAGCCACATAGGCGGCAGAGAGTTCTCAGCTTTAAGCGAAGAAGAAGCCATGAAAGCTGCGCTTGATTTGAAGGTGCTGTCGCGTGCGCGGCCTATGGACAAGCTGCGACTGGTGAAATTGTTGCAGGAGCAGAATCAGGTTGTGGCCGTCACGGGCGACGGAGTCAACGATGGCCCTGCCTTGAATTACGCTAATGTCGGGCTGGCGATGGGCAAGACCGGAACCGCCGTTGCTAAAGAAGCGTCAGACATCATCCTGCTGGATGATTCATTCCAGAGTATAGCCAAGGCCATCATGTGGGGGCGCTCGCTATACGAGAACATACAGCGCTTCGTACTCTTTCAATTAACCATCAATGTCGTCGCTCTGGGCATCGCGCTGCTTGGGCCTTTCCTGGGCGTGAAGCTGCCGCTTACGGTCACGCAGATGCTCTGGGTCAACCTGATTATGGACACCTTCGCTGCGCTCGCGCTGGCGACCGAGCCTCCTTCATGGAGCGTGATGAAGCGTCCGCCCAGACACCCGAAGGACTTCATCATCAACCGTACGATGGCTATCAACATCTTCACCATCGGCGGCATCTTTCTGGTTTTCCTCATAGGCTTCCTGCTCTATTTGCAGCGTGGCGGGATTGACGACACTACCGAAGCTGGAAAGTATAAGCTCTCGGTCTTCTTCAGCGTCTTCGTCCTGTTGCAATTCTGGAATCTCTTCAACGCCAAGACCCTTGGGCGCACAGGCTCTGCCTTCTCGCGTCTTTCAGAGAACAAGAGCTTCCTGCTGATTGCCTTTGTCATTCTGGCGGGTCAGATTCTGATAGTGCAGTTCGGCGCAGACGTATTCCGCACCGTCCCGCTCTCATGGAAAGACTGGGCTATCATCATCTCCAGCACTTCGGTCGTTCTCTGGATAGGAGAAATCTGGCGGCTCATTAAAAGAGGGAAGTCCGTAGAGACTATAGAAAAAGATCTGTAGTAAGCGAACGTTCCCATGCGTTATATCCCGAAATGGCAACGTAGGTTTTTGATATGCATAGAATTTCTGTGCCTTCTAATTTATGTCGCGCTCGCCAGGCTTTGATTATAAATTCCGTCTTGATTCCCAGCGCCGTGTGCTAAATCTTTCCGTCCTCTTGAAAGGGCTTGTGATGCCATGATCGAATACGATTCGCATAAGTGGGCTAGTCACTTATTTGTCATTCGCGGTTCCATCATCGGTCAAATCTTCTGGCGACTGGTGCTGTTCGCGGCGTGGTGTGCGGCGGTCGTCGCTGTTCACAACTACGTGCTGCATATAGGAATGCCTTCGACGGTGCATACTCTGGTCGGCGTGGCGCTCGGACTGCTCCTGGTCTTTCGCACCAACTGCTCATACGACCGATTCTGGGAGGGGCGAAAGCTGTGGGGCGGCATCGTCAACGAGTCGCGCAACCTTGCCACGTCCGCGCATGCATATCTGGGGAACAATCACCCCCTGGTTGAGCCGATTATTCTATGGACTTCCACCTTCTCCTACGCATCCATGCACACCTTGCGCGGCACTGCGGGCTTGGGGCCTGCGGCGGAGCGCTTGCCTGCGAGCGAGGTGGAAGCCGTTCTTGCAGCGAAGCATATTCCGTCGGCAGTTGCCCTTCGCATCAGACGCCTGTTAGCAGGCGCGCAGGCTGCGGGACATCTCAACTACAACAACACGGTCGCGATAGATAACAACGTCCAACAGCTCATAGATTACATAGGCGGGTGCGAGCGCATACTGAAAACTCCGCTGCCCTTCGCCTACGTCGTACACCTGCGGCGCGCTCTTGTCCTCTATTGCCTGACGATTCCGTTCGCTCTGGTAGAAACGTTCGGCTGGTTCACCTGCATCGTCACGCTGCTCGTCGGATACATACTCTTCGGCATAGAAGAAATAGGCGTGGAGATTGAAGACCCCTTCGGTGATGACGCCAACGACCTTCCGCTGGAACAGATTTGCGGCAACATAGAACGAAACGTCCTTGCCGTCCTTGATGATGTATCAACGGCAAACTCCGTCGGCGGTGACGGAGCGATAGTTAACGTCAGTTCGACATAAGCAAACTATCCTCTTAGCCCCTGAAAGGGGCGACAGAATTTAGCCCATGACGTAAGTCATGGGAATAGAATCATAGAAAACATTTCAAAGCCCCGTCAGGGGCGAAAGAAATCTCGACTTGAGAACCTTTCGCCCCTACCGGGGCTTTTAACTTTGAAGGCAACTTGATTCCCAAGGCCCAGCGCCGTGGGCTACATTCTATCGCCCCTTACAGGGGCTAGCATTCTTCCTTCTTATCTCGCGCCTCACGTTGACTTGATGCTTTTCATCTCGGAGTTCCGAAGAGGACGAATGATGCCCATTGGGAGAGTTGAGGCCGGTCTCGCTTTACCTCAAGCATCGCCAGCCGCAACGCTTCGGAAGGCACATTGCTGCGCAAGTATTTCACGAATGACTTCATCAATTCGGCTGTCGCTTTGTCGTTGACGCTCCAGAGGCTCATGACTACACGCGGGACGCCTGCAATTTGAAACGCTCTTGAGAGTCCTATCACACCTGCATCATGAATCTTTCCCAGTCCTGTTTGACAGGCGCTTAAGACTGCTAGCTGCGCTGTGAGCCTGGAGCTTTGAATCTCCTTCGCCGTCCAGAAACCTTTGGTCAGGCTCCTGTCTGTGAGAAACAGAAAGCCGCCCGTCAGGGGATCGTCGCTGCTGGCTATGCCGTGCGTGGCAAAGTAAAGGAAATCCGCGTTGGCTGCTCTTGCCATCACCCTACGCTTGGTCGCCCGTCTTCTGATAAGCGGTCTGGCGTTAATCATCTTCGCAATTGCTAAAGCTTCCTCTTCGGCTCCGGGTAGCGGCGGCACTTTCCAGTTCGCGTCCGGCGGGAAATAAGGATTTCCCACAACCAGAGGATTTCTGTAGCGCGGCGTCCAAGCCTTTGTGTTGTCCTCTATGTCGAAAAGGTTAGGCACGACCGAAACCGACATCTTCTCTATTAAGAACGCATCCGATTTGAATGGCCGCAGGATGGCAAAGGGCACAGTCCCAATCCCAAGGATAGGAGCGACTATAAGATGCCTGACGGAGCTTAAGCGCTCGGCTATAGGCGACGGCAGCAGCACGTCCGTCACGTCCGCTATGGCGCTATCCGTACTCTTCTTCAAGCGCACATCGGCAGTCGCCCCGTTGGGATTTCGCAGAGAAGGAGCGCGATTTGCCTGTAATGAATCAACTCCCAGTGAATTCCTCAGATCATAAATGACTGATTCCAGTTTTTGCTGAGTCATGGCGCGGCTTGAATAAGCCTGCAAACCTTCCTGACCGATTAACCAGATCTGTAGAGAGCCATCCTGATATGCATAAAATATTAGAGCCGTCCCCGAAGCGAAGTTGTTTCGTAAAGCCTGTGTAAAGCCTGAAAGGGAAGAGCTGCGTGCGTATTTCACAGAGAGCGGTGCCGCACCCCGCAGCAGAAAAGATTCAGCAGCCTCCTGTTGGCTTTCCGTTTGTCCTGCTTCAGGTATCTTTTGCAGAGGGATTGACGGTAGCCCTCTGGAACTTTGCAGGTTTTGATAATTCTCCGTGTACTGATTGACCGCGCTCTCAAACTCTTTTTCCGCCCCTTCCAAAACTTGAGCGGGGACAAGCGTGCAGGCAAGCGAGATAAACGACAAACAGATTATGATTTTTATCGCTGCCTTCATTTTTATCTCCGTATGGTCATGGCTGAAATCGGGTTAATCAGAAAATGCACGGCCTTTCGCGCTAACAATTTACAGGCGCAGTCCGGCTTAAGTCTATGACGGGCAAATAACTTCTGTGCCTGAGCATCTAATGCAACTCCACTATAGGGCGAGCGCCTCGCGTCTGTTTGAAGGGGAGAGCGTGTGTTGGAGTGACAGCCGAGTGTCGAAAGTTTTGCGGGCTGTTACTATAAACAAGTTTCCTATGAAGAGAGCTGCATCAAGAGCCGGAAAATATAGCCAAAGCACATTCCTGTGTGCGCTCGTCGGCCTCTGCCTCTGTCTTTCATTGAGCGGCAGTCTTCTGCGCATGCCTGTTCCGGTCAGCGCAAAGGACGCGGATGTCCCGTCAACTTCCATAGGTGCCGCCGAGCTTTCGCTCAGAGCACACGCGCTGACCAGCTCAAGAGACGCAGGAACGGGAAGCGCCGCCTCGAAGCAGAGCAGGGGCAAGAATTCGACGGCGCATCTGACGACCGCTCTGCCGGAAAGATTCGGACTGCTCAAGGCGGCTGTGCGCCGTCTTTCGCTACGAAGCCGCGCATCTCTTAACTATTCATCCCTTTCCATCTCCCGGCCAAAGGGTCGCGCTCCGCCCGTCACCGTCTAACTCGAAATCGCCAGAAATAACGCGCGGCTGTGGGTCTGTCTGAGAAAGACAGGTCTCTACGGTATCGCTCTATTTATAAATGTGTGAAACGGAAGACCAGGGAGAATTATATGAGTTCAGAGATCATCGTCGTATTAGTCATGGTAGCAATCGCGGTCGGCGGGCTTGTCTATCTGGAAAGACACTCGCGCCGAAACAGACAGCGCGAGGCCGAGCAATCTCAATCTGAAAAAAGAGACTGATCGAATACGATCTCGTGCGGCCAGCATTTAAGATGATGCTGGCCGCA